>JAZQME010000024.1:0-418291 GCA_045543195.1 Lachnospira sp. | reverse complement strand
TGACAGGTTCTTTGCAAGTTCGCCATTTGACGGAATAAGTTCAGTGTGTACAGGTGAAGATATTGCTGCTATGAGAGAAGAGGCAAGGAAGGTATATGTTCATCCTGTGCTTAGAGAGTATGTGGTTAAGCTTATAAATGCCACAAGAGGGCATGAGTACATAGAGATAGGAGCAAGTCCAAGAGCGACACTTGCCCTTATGAGAGCTATACGTTCTTATGCGTATGTGTGTGGAAGAGATTATTGTGTGCCGGAGGACGTGCAGCATATGATGGCGCCTGTAGTAGCACACAGACTTAAGATGAGAGCACGTAATATAACAGGAGGTGCTACCGGAGCAGATGTTATTAAGGATTTGCTTAAGACTATTCCGGTACCTACAGAAGAGTGGGAGAGGTGATAAAGGATGCCGGAGTTACTTGTATTAGGAATAATATTGGTAGTGGGTCTTTTGTTGGAAAAACTGTATGAGCACGTATGGTGGAAAGGGTTAAGGGTGCGTATTGCATTTTCAAAGAAAGAGGCACAGCACGGGGATCAAATAGAATTGTTGGAAAAGATTTCTAACACAAAGGGACTCTTTTTGCCATTTATACATGTTAAGTATGATATAGAGAGAAATGGAACAGTTGACAGGAATCAAAGCGGCGTATTTTCGCTTTCTTATAAGCAGAAGGTTATAAGACATAACCAGTATTATTGTTCGGAAAGAGGCTGCTACAATATAGGTAATACATATATGATGTTCAAGGGCTTTTTAGTGCGACAGACATTAGGCTGTAGTGTGCCGCAATATTCAAAGCTTATAGTGTATCCTAAGCTGGTGGATGTATCCAATGTGCCAATATATGCTTTTTTGACAGAGGGAGAACGACAATATAATCCAAGAATCGTAGAGGATAGATTGGCGTTTCGTGATATAAGGGAATATGTAGACACGGATTCAATGGCTAGAATCAACTGGAATGCCACTGCAAGAATGGACGAGCTAATGGTTAATACCTATGATGATATGAGACGTGCTACAGTTAGGATAATTATGGAGTTACCGGATTCGTATTATGAAGATGCGAATACTATGCAGGAGGAATCTATATCTGTTGCGGCATCCATATATGTAAATATGCTTAGGAATAATATTCCTGTAAGCTTCGTAAGCAATGCTAAAGATGCATATACGGGAGTGCCGATGTGTCTTCCTGAGCGAAATGATGCAGCATATGAAAAAGATGTGTTAGAGAGCTTTGCCAGAGTAGATGGTCTTGTGGACAATGATGAAGCAGAAGGTTATTTTGCAGAAGGTATGGTGTCACAGGCTACATTTATACTTATCTCGCCTGTGGGAGACTTGAGCAAGGGCTTAAAATCACAAGTGCTACAACTTGCACAGTCCGGCTGTAAGGTATTGTGGATAGTTATGTTTAGTAAACGTGATACATTGTCTCTTGAAGAGGCAAAGGAGAAGATTGCGTTTTATGGTTTGGAGAAGAGGGTTTGCATCTACGAATGGGAGTGATAAGTGTGGATAAGATATGGTATTGGGCAGGAAAAGAGGTGATAGGTCTTGAAGTTTGAAAAGTCAATGTATAAATCTGCTATGGATAAGATAGACAATCCTGAAAAACGTAAGGTTCAAGTGTCAGATATGAATCAAAAGTATAAGGCGGATGTGCTTAGTGGAAAGATAAATGACCATATGGCAGGTTGGGATGCAGCGGCTACTTATTATGATAATGAGATGTTAGTTAAGGAGTACAACAGGAAGATGGTAGTAAGCCTTCTGTTTATTGCGGTGGGGCTTATTGCGCTGATTTTCTTATGGCCATCCCTTACTGAATCCATTAATCTGAAGATTAATGGAGTTAAGGAGAGAGCGTATTATGGTTGGAGTAATGACCTGCATGATTACGGATACATATATAGATGGACATATGCAGATGGTTCCGAGGTTAAGGTAGAAAAAGATGACATGCCTGATAGGGAAGAACAGAAGAAAATGGAGCTGGAAAATGAAGAAAATGTGGGACTGTTTACATGTTTGCACATATCAGAAAAGGTTTACCTTATCCTTGAATATGATAAAGAAGGGGCGGACTACATACGAAACAATGAGCTAAAGCAGGATAAAGAAGGGATAAAGGCAGCCATTAAGGAAGGAATTGAACCGATGGAATCGTACATATATGTGGAGCTTAATATATCCCCATGGGATGATGGTAAAAAGGGAAAGTATGTTGACCTGTATTATCTTCCACAGAAGGGCGAGACTTATATAGATTCAAGACTTGTTGGTAATTGGGTGTTTGATATAGCAGCTTTAACTGTGTTAGTAGTATATAATTTATTTTGGATAGGGAGGCTGATGATGCTTGGAAAGAAACAAAGAGCGCTTATGTAATCTGCTGATTCAGCTGGTTATGCAATATATTATTATTGTTGGCATTGAGTGTTTTATGTTCCAGAGGCAAAATGCAACAGTTGTTCTTGTAATGGGGCTTATGTTGCTTGTTTATGGAGTGATAACGATTATATTCAGAAGGCGATTAAGAGACTTCTATTCTAATATAATTGCACATATAGTGGGAGCATTGGTTTATGGTTGGTTAATGTGGATGTGGATTGACATAGGTCTGTTACCATTCAAAGATATGATTACGGAAACTATGCTTAAGGGTTTACTTGTTATAACTATAGGTTTGATGACGCTGTATTCTCTCAGGGTAGTATATGTAAGAACTAAGTTGGACGATAGTGAAGGCTTGCCGTTGGCGGTTGTATTTGTTCCAATAGTGTGCTCTTTGGTGGCGCAGTTTAGTAAGGCGCTTATATGGCAATATGTATGCGTGTTTGGTTTTGCGATAATGGTAGTTCTTATGATTGTAAGAAATTACGCCACAAGTTCTGCTAAGTTAAGGGAAGAGTACGGGTATGATACTAATTATCCGGGAGAACAGATACGCAGAGTGTTTAATACGCTTGCCACTTTGCTTGGTATGGCAGTGGTGACTATTATGTCATTTGTGTATGAAGGTCCCTATGGCAATTATGTGCTACATTTTCTTAAAATGTTAATATACCGATTATTTGGTGTATCTGAATTGTTCCTTGATAAGGAGTATGATGGGGAAATACCATCTGATGTGCTGGCGACTTTGTCAATAGAGGCAACTACAGAAACGCAGCCAGCGGGAGGAGGTTCAACAAAACCTAGTACTGAAATGACTATGGGAGAAACTGTAAGTAAGCAGTTTGTCACAAAACCTGAAAGTTTTAGCCCTATGCCTGTTGAAGTTGTAGATGATGAGTGGAAGGTTTGGTTATCTTTTGGAGCCTTTTTCTTAATAATGCTGGTTATAGTAGTTGTTATGGTAGAGATGGCCTCTAAGTCTGTTAGAAAGAAGAGGGGCAACTATACGATAGGTGATGATGAGTTTATGGCATGGCATCCGGGAGATGATGAAGATGAGGGTGAGAAGCCGGAAGAGGAGGAGAAAGCGCCTAAGAGAAATGTGCTGCATATTGTTAAGTACAAGGTGGAAGAGGTTCTTGACGGTGACAAAAAATCCCGTGCAGTTCGTAAGCTTTACAAGAAAGAAGTTATGGGTGAAAGCTTTATAAGAAAGGTAAAGGAGGCACCTTCTGATATTACGAGAAAATATATTACTGATGATGATAAAAAGGCTGCCGTTATAACGGACATATACGAGAAAGCCAGATATTCTGAGTCAGGAGTGACTAAGGAGGATGTTCAAAGGTTTGAGAAATCAATAGCTGAGGAAACGAAAGAAGTAAAATAAATAATATGTGTTGATTTTTTAATTATAATGAGTTATAATCCAATAAATTTTATAGGGCAAAGCAGTACGAAAGTCTGTGACGCAAAGCTATAGGGACTGTAAGATGTCAGCCAGTTGCAACGTGTAAGGCATTGCGGCTGTTTTTTTGCGGTCTGCAATGTCTTTTTTATTTAATATATGATATCGGAGGATTTTATGCGTAAGACAAGGTTTGGATTAAAGTTAGTTTTGTATTTTGTTATTGTTGTATTTGCTGCATTATTAATTGGCAATATTATGACAAGGACTAAGATGGAGTCAACATTGGAAAATAATATGCAATTGACAAGTGAGCAGACTATGGATGAGGCTGTTAATGAGTTTCAGAGATATATGAAAACACTCAGTTTGCCAATTGATATTATGTGTAGAAGAAATGAGCTTAAGAAAATTGACCAGAATTACACGGATGCTAATATTGCATCGGTTGAGGATGCATTGCTTAGTTCTTTGAAGGTTATTTCACAGTCGGAGAGAGCATATTATGCTACATGGAGTGGCAAGTACATACAGGCGAAGCTTGTTATATCTGAAGATGGAAAGAAGACTGGTGATTATATTGTAAAAGAGAACGTTGATTTATCAAACAAGAACTGGTTTAAGGATTGTCAGGATCTAGAGGGCAGACAGACTATTTTTGCGAATTTTACAGTGCCTTATGTCAATGAAGATGGTGTAGAGGTGTTTACTGTTTCGCAGGATTTGGAAGCCGGTAAAAAGGATGTGGGTGTTGTTGCCATGGATATTAATGCATCTGCACTTAAGGATTATGTTAATGGTATTCAGCTTATGAATACAGGATATACGATTATTGCAGACAAAGATGGTAATATCATAATGAACAACGACAAGAACACACTTTTTTCCAAATCATCGGAGATTGCGGCCTGGAGTGAACTTATGGCTACTATAGATACAGGTGTTGCTAATGGTGAATTTGTGGATAATAATCCAATGGCAAGTAAGACTTGTAAGATTGGCGGAGAAGAATATAGTGTTACAGTTATCAAAGATTCTGTTACGGGCTGGTATCTTGTTGGTCTTATAGGTTCAGAAGAAAATGCGGATGATCTTGCGTCTGTTACTATAATTTCAGTTGTTGCATTGATTATTGGCACAGTGTTTGCTGCAGCAGTTGCATTATTAATAGCGTATATGGTTGCGAAAGAGCTCAAGAAGCTTACTAGGGCTACTGAGTATATGGCAAGTGGTGACTTGTCCCATCAATTAGAAGTAAAGCGTAGAGATGAGTTCGGTGAACTTGAAAATAACTTCAACATAATGCGTGAAAGTGTTTCTGCGTTGATTGCGCAGGTTAAGAATGATACGTCATCTATTCTTGGTATTGCGTCTTCAGTGCTTGAAGTGTCTAACGATACTAAGGAGATTGCTAATCAGGTTACGGATGCTATTAACAGTATTGCGAATGGTGCTTCGGAGCAGGCAGAAAGTACTGCAGAGGCTCATATGGAAGTTGAACAGCTTGCAGATAGTCTCTCGGTATCTAAGAATAAGGCGCAGATTATTGGTGATAAGTCAAGAAATACAGAGGATCTTAGTCAGCAGGGAACAGAGATATTGGCAAAGCTTACTGAGAAATCTGAGAAAGCAAAAGTTAATGCTACGCAGTCTATAGCTACTATGTCTGAGATGATGAAATCACTTGATAAGATTAATTATATATCAGATGCTATTGCGGATATTACATCACAGACCAATCTTTTATCGTTGAATGCATCTATTGAGGCGGCAAGAGCAGGAGAGGCAGGAAGAGGTTTTGCGGTAGTTGCGGATGAGATTCGTAAACTTGCAGATCAGTCTAACGAATCAACGGAAGAGATTAAGAAGATTTTGATAGAGATTACAGCTAATTCTAATCAGGTGGAGGATAGTCTTAGGGAGAATGGTCTCCTTCAGGATGAGCAGCAGATTTCTGTTCAGGAGTCTTCAAAACTGTTTGGTGAGATTAAAGGCGCTGTAGAGAACTTGCTGGAAGCAGTGGAAGAGATAGAGAGTCTTAATGATGAGATGAATGTTGCAAAGGATAAAGTTGTGCTTAGAATGGATGATATAGCTTCTGTATCAGAAACTTCAGCTGCTGCGTCTCAACAGGTAACAGCATCAGCAGAACAGGTTAATGAGACTATGGCTAGGGTTGCTACATACGCTCAGGAACTTGACAGCATTGCTAAGACATTGAGTCAATCTATTAACAGATTTGTTTTGAAATAATTTTTAAAAGTATTCGCCCGTCTGTGTGATGTTGCGCAGGCGGGTTGTTTTTGTAGGGAATAAATGTTATGATTATTACTGCATGTGCATGATACAGTGTACTGCAGATATTATGGCGGTGTAAGGGATATTGCGCCGGAAAGGATGATACTATATATGAGTAATAAGATTATTAAGGATCAGGATAGAAATAAAAAGAAGTCGCTACAGGAGGAGCTTAGTATAAAGCAATATATACTTCCAACTCTTGTTGTACTGCTTGTAATCGGTGTGATTATTACGATTCTTGTTATAGGTTCTAATCCAAAAGCTGAAAAAGAAGAGGGAAGCACATCCCAGCAGGCAGAAGCGATTGGAACGTATTATGCAGATATTGAGATAGAAAATTATGGAACTATTACGGTTAAACTTGACGGTGATGCGGCACCTATCACGGTGGCTAATTTTGTGAAGCTTGCAAAAAATGGGTTCTATGATGGTCTTACATTCCATAGAATTATAGAAGGGTTTATGATGCAGGGTGGTGCGCCAAAAGATGCATATAGTCAGGCAGATACTATTGTTGGAGAGTTTAGTTCTAATGGTTATGAGAACAATCTTAAGCATACAAGAGGTGCTATTTCTATGGCTCGCTCAAGTTATAATAATAGTGCCAGTTCACAGTTCTTTATTATGCATAAGGATGCATCACACTTAGATGGTGAATATGCTGCATTTGGATATGTAACAGAGGGTATGGATATTGTTGATAAAATATGTGAAGAGTCAGAACCGACGGATAATAATGGCTCTATTGCACAGGAAAAACAGCCGGTTATTAAGACTATTTCTATAAGACAGTAACAAGGCATATAGTAATTGTGACAATATGGTGCAAAATAGATAATAAATTGATAAAAAAATAACTTTTTTGGTAGCATTTGTCAAAAATGTGTGGTATTATATGATAAATATCTCGTTTTTGTAGTTCTAATCGGAAAGGCTAGTTATATGATGGGTTCATGTGTACATAAAGTTATTATAAAACAAAAAACATATGATATTGTATCGGCGAATACAGAGTTCTATTCGTATATTAATAGTAAGTTGTATTATACATTTGATAGATTTGTAAGCGCAACAGACATAGAGTTGTTTAGGAACAGTGTAGCATCCAATGATGGTACACATTTTGTGCTGAGACTTTCCGATATAGAAGGCGGAGGACAGTTCCTTGCTGAATTGTGGCCTTGTGAAAAAAGTGGTTGCGTAGAATTAAGATTGCGCAATTTAGCTGAATTCTCAAAGGAGATTAGTCAGTTAAAGAAAAGTGTTGCAGTAAGAGATTCTGTGCTGGAGTTGTACAATGATGCGTATTTTGAGTATGATGTAGACAGTAACAAGATGAAGATATATACCGTATCGCATTTTGAGAATGTGATTATGGATTGCACGCTGGAGGAATTCGTATCTAAGATTCGTGATGGAGCCTCAAGTGGTGAAATAGAGCAGCTTAATGCATTTATTAGTGCTATGTTACAAGGCAAGAGAGAATTTAAGCTTACCATCAGCAGCTATATCTTTGCTACAGACGGAAAGCCTATGACGTTATATATAAAAGGCTGCTCAGTGTATAGTGACGGTGAGTATGTATGTGCGGCGGGCAGCATTCACTTTGGACAGGAGCGTGAAGCCAGTGCCAGAAAGAAGATAGAGAGAGATTCTCTTACAGGGGTTCTGACAAAGGCAGAGATTACTAATCTGGTTATTAATACAATTGATGTTAAGAAGGTTCCTAATGTAACACTTGCAATTATTGATGTGGATTACTTTAAGAAGGTTAATGACACATATGGTCATCAGAAGGGTGATGAGGTGCTTAAGAAAGTTGCGGCACTTATTGAGAATGAAGTAGGTCAGTCAGGCGTTGTAGGGCGTTTCGGAGGAGATGAATTTTTTGTATTATTTAATAATGTTCAGGATATGGAGAATGCAAGAGAGCGTTTGAGAAGTCTTAAGAATATGGTTAATACAACATTCCCTCCTAATGAAGAAGGGAAACCTGCTATTACACTTTCTATAGGCTGTGCGGCATATCCAAAGGATGCGGATAATTATGAGGATATATTTATGTTGGCTGACTTTGCATTGTATAGAGCAAAGGAGAAGGGCAGAAACAGATATATTATTTATGACTTTGAGAAGCACGGTACTTTAGCACAGATTAAAGAGTCACGAATGAGTGATAAGCGTATCAACAACAGAGGTGATATGTCCATTAGCGAGGTGCTTTGTGTTATTATGGATAAGGTGCACAGGGGAGAAGATTATCCTATTGATAAGCTTTTGGATGATATTGTTGTTAATTCGCCGGTGCAAAGGATTTTGTTGTATGCAGGAACGCCAGCTAAGGTTGTATATATGGCGGGAGAGATGAGACCATCAGATGTAGTTCTTTCAGAAACCCAGGATTATGTGGATTATGATATGTATAAAGAGATGCTTGATGAAGAAGGCTTTCTGATAATCAATAACATATCATATATGGAATTCAGACATAAGGATATATATGAGAAGCTACAGACGCAAGGAGTGCTTTCTTTTATGCAGTTTAAGTTTAAAGATAAGAATGGTCAGCCTTGTATCATAAGCTTTGAGTCTGTTAGTTCAAGAGTGTCATGGGATCAGTCAGCAATACATTATTACAGATTGTTTACAAAGATACTCGCGGAGTATGTTCTGGTATAGTATAAAGTTATGCTGATAGTAGATGGGAAGTGTGCTGGGATGGGATAAGTACACTTGTCTAAGTTTAATATGAGTTTGTATGTAAGGTTCGGTCAGTATAGACCGGACCTTTTTGTATAGGTTGTGAGTCAGATACTAAGTAATATAGATTCTTTAATGACTGTATATTGTATACATGTAAAAATGTGATAGTAATTGTTGATTTTTTACCAATTATTTGTTAAAATATAAACAATCTTTTGCGATTGGGAGACTATTGCAAATTAAACAGACTGTTAAGGAGGGAAATTATGATAGATAAGAGCTACTATGAAAAAGCGGACCAGGTCATCAGCGAGCATGGAGCAAAACCATCATCGCTAATTCCTATTATTCAAGATATTCAGGCAGAGTATCGCTACCTGCCACCTGAATTGCTTACGTATGTTGCGGATAAGATAGGCATAACAGAATCTAAAGCTTATAGCGTTGCAACATTTTATGAGAATTTCTCATTTGAGCCAAAGGGTAAATATGTTATTAAGGTCTGTGATGGAACAGCCTGTCATGTAAGAAAGTCGACAGCTATACTGGAGCGTTTGTATGCAGAGCTTGGGGTGACGAAGGAGAAGCCTACAACGGAAGACATGTTGTTTACACTTGAGACAGTATCGTGCCTTGGTGCTTGTGGACTTGCACCGGTGCTTACGGTCAATGATAAGGTGTATCCGGCTATGACACCGGATGCGGCGTCAGCACTTATTAAAGAGTTGAGAGGAGAATAATGCATGCAAAGAATAGATAGTAGAGAAAAGTTAAATGAGCTCCGCAACCAGTCTAAGCAGTATGCATCTAACTGCAAGTGCAGAATTCTCATATGTGCAGGTACAGGATGCCTTGCCGGTGGTTCAGGTGAGATTTACGACAAAATGTGTGAGCTGATTGCAGCCTGTCCTGATGTTGAAGTTCACTTTGGACCGGAGATTGCTCATGGTGATGGACCTATGGAGGTTAAAAAAAGTGGTTGTCATGGTTTCTGTGAGATGGGACCATTGATGCGTATTGAACCTATGGGTATTTTGTATACAAAGGTTTCAGTTCAGGACTGTGAAGAAATCTTTGAAAGCACTATAAAGAAAGGTGAGGTTATCAGTCGCCTTATATATAAGCAGAACGGTGTGGAGTACCAGAAGCAAGAAGATATACCGTTTTATAAGAAGCAGACAAGAGTGGTTCTTGAGAACTGTGGACATATTGATGCGGAGCATATTGATGATGCTATTGCACACGACGGCTATCAGGCGCTTGCAAAGGCACTTCATGATATGACACCTGATGAGGTTATAGAGCAGATTTATGAATCTAACCTTCGTGGACGTGGAGGCGGTGGTTTCCAGACAGGGTACAAGTGGAAGCAGGTTGCAAGGCAGGCGGAGAAGGTGCGCTATGTGGTATGTAACGGTGATGAGGGAGATCCTGGTGCATTTATGGATAGAAGTATCATGGAAGGTGATCCTCATAAGATGATAGAGGGTATGGCTATTGCAGCCTACGCAGTAGGAGCGCAGGAGGGCTATATCTATGTTCGTGCAGAATATCCGCTGGCGATTGGCCGACTCAAGCAAGCTATTGCAGATGCAACAGAATGTGGTCTGTTAGGTGACAATATTATGGGAACAGATTTCTCATTTAAGTTACATATTAACAGAGGCGCAGGTGCGTTTGTGTGTGGTGAGGGTAGTGCCCTTACAGCTTCTATCGAAGGTAATAGAGGTATGCCTAGAGTTAAGCCGCCTCGTACAGTTGAGCAGGGATTGTTTGATAAACCGACAGTTCTTAACAATGTTGAGACATATGCCAATGTACCTATGATTGTTTTGAAGGGTGCGGATTGGTTTAAGGGTATTGGACCGGAGAGCAGTCCGGGAACTAAGGCATTTGCCCTTACAGGAAGTGTTAAGAATACAGGACTTATTGAGGTTCCGATGGGAACGACACTTAGAGAAGTTATATTTGATATCGGTGGTGGTATAAAGAACGATGGTGAGTTTAAGGCTGTTCAGATTGGTGGTCCTTCAGGCGGATGTCTTATGACACCGCACCTGGATATTAGTCTGGATTTTGATTCGTTAAAGAAGATGGGGGCTATGATTGGTTCAGGTGGCCTTGTTGTTATGGATACCAACACTTGTATGGTTGAGGTTGCTCGTTTCTTTATGAACTTTACACAGAATGAAAGCTGTGGTAAATGTGTTCCATGTCGTGAAGGTACTAAGCGAATGCTTGAGATTTTGGAGCGTATAGTTGCCGGAAAGGGTGAACTTTCTGATCTGGATTTGCTTGAAGAACTTGCGGAGACTATTACGGAAACAGCACTGTGCGGACTTGGAAAGAGTGCGGCACTTCCGGTTATGAGTACACTTAAGCTTTTTAGAGATGAGTACATAGAGCATGTGGTAGATAAGAAGTGTAAGTCTCACACATGTACGGCTATGCGTAACTATATAATTAACCCTGAACTTTGTAAGGGTTGCTCAAAATGCGCAAGAAATTGTCCGGTAGGAGCTATAAGCGGTCAGATAAAGGAACCGTTTACTATTGATCAGACAAAGTGTATTAAGTGTGGTGCCTGTCAGGGTAACTGTGCATTTGGCGCAATATATGTGGAGTAAGGAGGTTTTAAGATGAAGTATATTACAATTAATAATCGAAAAGTCCCATTTGAGGATGAGAAGAATCTCCTTTCAGTTATTAGAAAGGCGGGTATTGACCTTCCTACATTCTGTTATCATTCAGAACTTTCTACATATGGTGCCTGCCGTATGTGTGTGGTGGAGGATGACAGAGGAAGAGTTATGGCGTCATGTTCAGAGACACCAAGAGATGGTATGGTTATCTATACTAACACACCAAAGCTTCAGCACCATAGAAAGCTTATAGTTGAGCTTTTGTTAGCATCACATTGTCGCGATTGTACAACATGTCGTGAGAACGGTGTCTGTACATTGCAGAAACTGGCAAGACAGTTGGGCGTTGATGATGTGCGCTTCCAAAATACAAAGGAGCAGCTTCCAAAGGATACATCTTCTAACTGCATAGTAATAGACCCTAATAAGTGTATTCTTTGCGGTGATTGTGTACGTACATGTGAAGAGATTCAGGGAGTGGGCGTTCTTAACTTTGCCCATAGAGGTTCTAATATGAGAGTTATGCCTGCATTTGGTAAGCCAATGTCAGAGACAGATTGTGTGGGTTGCGGACAGTGTAGAGTTGTATGTCCGACAGGTGCCATTACTATTAAGTCTAATGTGCATGCTGTGTGGGACCTTGTGTATGATAAGACTAAGCGAGTGGTTGTACAGATTGCGCCTGCTGTCAGAGTTGCTATAGGTGATAAGTTTGGTATTCCAAAGGGAGAGAACTCTTTGGGTAAGCTGGTAGCAGCACTTAGACGTATGGGATTTGATGAGATATATGATACTAACTTTGCAGCGGATCTTACTGTTATGGAAGAATCGCAGGAACTTCTTGAAAGACTCGAGAAAGGGGAAAATCTACCTCTTTTTACATCATGTTGTCCGGGATGGGTTAAGTTCTGTGAGAAGAAGCATCCTGAGTTTAGAAAGAATATATCTACCTGCCGTTCACCACAGCAGATGTTTGGTGCTTTAATTAAGGAAGATGCAAGAATGCATCCGGAAGATTCAAGAGAAACTATTGTAGTTTCCATTATGCCTTGTACTGCTAAGAAGGATGAGATACTTCGTCCAGAGCATTTTACAGATGGTGTGCAGGATGTTGATTACGTTCTTACAACTAATGAGGTTACCCGTATGATTCAGGAGGCGGGTATTGATCTTGCAAAGATGCCGTCAGAAGCTCTTGATATGCCATTTGGTCTTGCTTCAGGTGCAGGTGCTATCTTTGGTGTTACAGGCGGTGTAACGGAGGCTGTGCTTAGAAAACTCGTAAATAGTCACAAGTCTGAGGATCTTGAAGAAATAAGCTTTATGGGTGTTCGTGGTATGGAAGGTCTTAAGGAAACAGCTGTGATGGTTGGCGACAGAGAGGTTAAGATTGCTATAGTTAACGGACTTAAGAATGCTGATGACCTGCTTAACAGAATGAAGGCAGGAGAAGTGCATTATGATTTCGTTGAAGTTATGGCATGTCGACGTGGTTGTATTGCAGGTGGCGGACAGCCACTTCCTATCGGACCAAGAACCCGTGCAGGACGCTACGAAGGTATGTACAATATTGATAAAGAGTCACAGATTAAGCTTTCTAACGAGAATCCGTTTGTAAAGGCTGTGTATGACAGTATCCTCAAGGGTAAAGAGCACAAGCTTTTGCACAATCATCGTGAAGAGTAGGTGTATATTCAAATAATATATAATATCTGGCCCGAAGTCTAATGATATGACTTCGGGCTTTTTATAGAAAAAAGCAAATGTGCGTGCAAAGGTGCTTGGACTATGATATAATATACGGGTGAATTAGTATATTATGGAGTTGATACATATGAGCAATGGAAAAAAAACAGGTAAGAAGCTTAAACTCAGAAAGTGGGTTGTGTGGGTGCTGGCATTATTGGCGGTTATTATTCTTGGTATAACTGCATATATTGTAAGTGGGGCAATCAAGTCCGAGAAGGAAAAAGACAAGGCCAATGTTAATGTAAGTGATTTGGAGCTTGATAACGTAGGTGAGATCGTTGATAACAATATTGAGAAGGTGCAGGCTACAGTTGAGATTCAATTAGCAGACACTGCGGTTGAAGCAGGGACTAAATTCATAGTTACAGCTATTGTGACTCCGGTTAATACAGAGCAGGCACTAGTATGGTCTTCAAGCAATAAGGAAATATTTAATGTGGATGGAGCCGGTATAGTGACTGTGAATGGTGTAGGTACAGCTGTACTTACAGCAACAGTTGGGAATGTGTCCGACGCGGTAGTTATCGAAGGTATATCAAAGGTAACAGATGGGTCATCTAACAATCTGCCTATTTATAACGTGTCTATGAACACAAGTACTAAACCAAATGGTGGCAGCAATTCATCAGGCAGCAATTCATCAGGCAGCAATTCGTCAGGCAGTAGTTCATCAGGAAATAGTTCCGGTGGTGCAACTAGTGGCGGTAACACAACCGGCGATAATATGTCAGGCGGTGTATCAAATGGTGTAACAGGCTCAGGCGGAACGTCAAGTGGAAGTAGTGGTGGAACATCCGCTGGAAATGGTAGTACATCAGGAAATACAAGTGGTGGCAGTGTATCAGGTGGAACAAGTTCAGGAGGAGCAAGTTCAGGTGGAACAAGCTCGGGCGGAACAAGCTCAGGTGGAACATCAAGTGGTGGAGCTTCATCAGGAGGTAGCACTACACCAGGTGGTAGCAGTTCTTCCAGTGGAAATAGTGGTAGCACAACCGGTGGAAGTAAACCGTCAAATGGAAACAGCGCTGGTACATCAGGTGGAAATACATCGTCGGGTGGTACAAGCAGTGGCGGTAACAGTTTGCCGGGTGGCAGTAATACATCCGGCGGTAGTAGTGGCGGAACAACTAACGGAGGTACAGTAACTATTCCAAATAAGGAAGATGGAAGCGGTTATGACAGCACAGAGATTGGTGCACAACTTCCGAGCGTGGGATTTAATCAGTCCGTATCTAATTTGTATGTGTATAAAGAAAATGGGAAGTATTATGGACAGATTATTACACAGCCTAATGTTACGATTGTGTATGTGAAGGAGCGTAATAATACATTTGATGCGACTATAAAGTCGGTGCTTGCAGCATTGTTGCCTACAGAACATTCACAAGTATGGACAAATTATGTTACGTCTACAACGGATAGAACATTTACGGTAGAAAACAGAATGGTACGAATAGTTATGCCGTCCGCAGTATATGGTGGACATTCACAAATTGTAATATACAATCAGGCATAAATGTGATATAATCAAAAGGATATCTAACGATATGTTAAATATGTTGCAAGCGGGGTGAGTTGATTGCTTAATGAAAACAAAGTCAAGATGATGACGAAGATGGCAATATACGAAAAGAACGAGGGACGAAAGTCTCTAAAGACAGCAAAGTACTATAAGACAGATTTTATAGCATTTGGTGTACTTAAGAGTCTTATAACTACTACAATTGCATATGTAATTCTTGTGGTGATGGTTGTTATGTGTAACTTGGAAGATATGCTTGCGCAGGCCAATGACCTTGATTATGTAGCTATGGGAAAGCAAATGTGTGTGTATTATGTTGTTATGCTACTGGTGTTTTCAATTATAGCGGGTGTTGTAAGTGCATACCGTTATGAGCAGTATAAAAAAGGGTTAAAGAAGTACAGTTCAAGATTAAGCAAGCTGGAACGTTTTTACAATGTTCAGAAGAGCAGAGGTTAATGGAGGGCATTCATGATATATTTATTAGTGTTAAAGGAAAAAGTTAAGAAGTTATACAATAAGTACAATATGTTTGTGTTGCCGGCAGTTAAATTCATACTGGCATTAGTGTCGATTATTCTTCTTAATGTTAATATAGGATATATGTCGCAGCTCAAGAATCCTTTGGTTGTTGTTGGTGTTTCGTTAGTTTGTGCATTCTTACCTATTGGGTTTATGGTTGTTGCGTTGTCACTTTTTATGCTGTTACATTTGTTTTCTATTTCACTGGAGTTTGCTGCAATAGCCTTGTGTGTAGTGGCACTTATGTATCTTTTGTATTTCAGATTTGCGCCAAAGCAGGGGCATATTCTTATTATAACAGTTATGTTGTGCTGTATTAAGGTACCATTCATATTGCCGGTAGCCATGGGACTTGTTATGGGTGTGACATCAGTTATTCCTGTGGCATTTGGTATAGTTATATATTATATCATAGAGACAGCCAGTGCTTATGAGGCGGCAATAGCCAACCAGACTACATTGGACAGTTTTAAGCAGATTTCGTTTATTGCAGACGCGTTTCTTGGAAATAGAGCGTGGATAGTACTTGTTATAGCATTCGCTGTTGCTATTACAGTTGTTTACTTTATAAAGAAGCTTACAGTTAACAATGCTTGGACATATGCTATTATTGCGGGTACAGCAACACAGTTTATTTTGCTTATTGCCGGAAAGATAGCATTTTCTGCAAAGATAGACCTTGTGCTTATGGTAATAGGTACACTTCTTGGTGCGGTATTAGGATATGTGTGTCAGGTGGTGTTCTTCAGTCTTGATTATAAGCGTACAGAGTATGTTCAGTATGAAGATGATGAGTATTATTATTATGTTAAGGCAGTGCCTAAGATAAATATTGCCGATGTTGATTTGCAGGTTAAGCAGATTAACAGAAAGAATACAAAAAAGACAAAGGATATCAAGTCTATAAACAGAACTGAGAAGGAAAAAAAGCCTGTGGTTTTGGATTCAGAGGAAGAAGATATTTTCTTATAAATTTAGTTACAATGTGAGGAAAGGAGTAAGGCTATGGTAATGGGAGACAGTATGCTTCGTAACTATCTTTCAAAGTTATATTTGCCCAATATGCAGTGGACTGACATAATAGAGATTATTATTATCGCTTTCGTGCTGTATAATATTATGGTGTGGATTAAGAATACTAAAGCGTGGGTGTTGCTTAAGGGTATTATCGTTGTTGTAGCATTTGCTCTTTTAGCGTATATTCTTAACCTTAGAACGATTCTTTGGATAGCAGGTAAGACAATCAGTGTGGGTGTTATTGCTCTGGTAATTATCTTTCAGCCGGAGCTTAGAAGAGCCCTTGAACAATTAGGCCGCAAGAAGATTATATTCGGATTTTTTAACTTTGGAGACGGTCATGAAAAAGGAGAGAGATTTAGTAGCGAGACTGTGGATGCTTTGGTTGACGCAGCTTATGATATGGGTGCAGTTAAGACAGGTGCATTGATGGTTGTGGAGCAGGATATGTTGCTTGATGATTGTGCAAGAACAGGAATTGAACTGGATGCAGTTGTGTCAGCGCAGTTGCTTATTAATATATTTGAGCATAATACGCCGCTTCATGATGGTGCAGTTGTTATAAGAGGAAACAGAATTGTGGCAGCAACCTGTTATCTTCCTCTTTCAGATAATACATCTATTAGTAAGGAGCTTGGTACTAGACACAGAGCAGGTCTTGGTATAAGTGAAAGTACTGATAGTATGACGATTATTGTTTCAGAGGAAACAGGTATGGTTTCGTTGGCAGTGGGCGGTCAGCTTATACGTAACATTGACAAGGAATCACTTAGAAGTAAGTTGGAGTATGTAAGAAGAAAAACTATTGATGTAAAGTCTTTCAAGTTGTGGAGAGGAAGATTGAAGAATGAAGGAAAAAATATTTAAGAATCTGTCGCTTAAAATTCTTTCAGTATTGTGTGCTATAGTTCTTTGGACGGTTATAGTTAATATATACGACCCTACTACAAGTGTCACTATAAGCAATGTAAGTGTGCAGCTTATTAATCAGGAGAGTCTTACTGATAAGGGGTATGCATATGAAGTGGTTGATGGTAGTAAGATAGCAGTTTATGTTAGCGGACCTAAAAGTATAATTACTGATATTAAGTCAAGTGATATTGTAGCGACAGCAGATTTATCGAAGATTACAGCCTTTGCAGATTATGCGGATATTGATGTTCGTGTTGTTAAGGATGGTGTAACTATATCTAATATAGAAGTTACTCCAAGGACAACAGCTATAAAGCTTGATATAGAGAATAGAGAGTCTAAAGAGTTTACTATTAGAACTGAAGTTACAGGAAGACCTGCATCCGGATATGTGCTTCTTGAGAAGAAGGTTTCACCGGAGGCTGTTAAAGTTACAGGCCCTGCATCAGAGATAGCAAAGATTGACCATATTAAGGCAGTATGTGATATCAGTGATATTAAGGCAAGTACAACAAAGAAGTCTGCAATTGTATTATATGATGTTAATGGCAATGAGATAACTACAAATACGCTTGATGTAGGTATCAAGGAAGTTGAATTTTCACTTAAGGTTGGGGTGTCTAAGACGGTTTCTGTTAAATGTGCGGGAACAGAGGGTAAGATTGCGGATGGATATATATTCATGGGAGCAACGGCTAATGTCAGTGAGGTTACATTGGTGGCGTCTGATGCATCTTTACTTGAGCAGGTAACTGATATTACAATTCCAAGTTCGGCCATTAACATTGAGGGTCTCAAGGAAAATGCTACATTTAGTGTTGGACTTGGCGGGTATGTACCAGCAGGGGTTACATTTGTAGCTAATGAGACTATTAATGTCAATGTGACTGTAGAAAAGAGAGCAAGCAGACAGGTTACAATACCTACATCTGCTATTAAGATTAACAATTTAATGAACGGACTTACAGCAACGGTTTCCGGTGATGATTCAGTTGTTATAACTATATCCGGAACCAGTGCTAATGTGTCAAAGATATCTGCAACTAATGTTACTGCTACAGTGGATGTAAGTAATCTGTCGGCGGGCACTCATTCGGTTGTATTGAATCTTAGTACTAATGTTGATTGTAAGATAGAGGGTGACTACAAGGTACTTGTGGTTATATCAGATGGCAGTGCAGAAAGCAAGTCGGTTCAGGAGTAGGTATGGTTAGTGAAAAGGTTATTATAGACAGTGCGTTGGGTGTGCATTTAAGACCAGCAACGGCTATGTGCGATCAGGCTGTCAGGTACAAGTCAACAATACATTTTGCTTACAAAGGCGGAAAGGTAGCTAATGCCAAGAGTGTCATATCAATATTAGCCTCAGGGGTTAAGACTGGTGAAGAGATTGAAATTATGGCAGAGGGGCCTGATGAAGAGGAGGCTTTACAAGCTGTAGTTAAAGCTTTTAAAGAATCATTAATGAATGATTGATTTAAGTCTGCGAAAGTAGTATAATTGTCGTATACGTAACGTGTATACGCCGTGCTGCGGCAACAATAAAGATAAGAGAGAGAGGTATATGGTATGGGTTACATGGATACTTACAAGGAGTGGTGTGCCAACGAGTATTTTGATGAGGCAACACGTAAGGAGCTTGCTTCAATCGCTAATGATGAGAAGGAGATTGAGGACAGATTTTATAAGGATTTAGAGTTTGGTACAGGTGGTCTTAGAGGTGTTATTGGCAACGGAACTAACCGTATGAACATCTACACAGTAAGAAAGGCTACACAGGGTCTTGCTAACTTTATTATTAAGGAGAATGCTGCAGATAGAGGTGTAGCTATTGCATATGATTCAAGAAGAATGTCACCGGAGTTTGCAGATGAGGCAGCACTTTGTCTTGCTGCTAACGGAATTAAGGCATATGTGTTCTCAACACTTCGCCCTACACCAGAGTTGTCATTTGCATTGAGAGAGCTTGGTTGTGTTGCAGGTATTGTTGTTACAGCTAGCCACAATCCACCGGAGTATAACGGATACAAGGTATATTGGGAGGATGGTGCACAGGTTACAGCTCCTAAGGATACACAGATTATTGATGAAGTTAAGGCTGTTACAGATTATAATGAAGTGAAGACTATGGATATTGATGAGGCAAGAGCTTGTGGTCTTTACAATGTTATTGGCTTTGATATGGATGACAAGTATATCGCAGCTCTTAAGAAGCAGTGCATTAATGGAGATGTTATTAAGCAGGTTGCAGATGACATCAAGATTGTTTATACACCATTTAACGGAACAGGTAATGTTCCGGTTAGAAGAATTTTGAAGGAACTTGGATTTAAGCATGTATATGTAGTGGCTGAGCAGGAGAAACCAGACCCTAACTTTACAACTCTTGATTATCCTAATCCGGAGGATCCTAAGGCTTTCGAGTATGCTTTGAAGCTTGCTAAGGAGAAGGATGCAGATGTAGTTCTTGCTACAGACCCTGATGCAGACAGACTTGGTATCTATGCAAAGGATTCTAAGACTGGAGAGTATATGCCATTTACAGGTAATATGTCAGGTATGCTTATTGCAGAGTATCTTCTTTCACAGCGTAAGGAGAAGGGTATTCTTCATGACAATGGCGCGTTTGTAAAGACTATCGTTTCTACTAATATGGCAGATGCTATTGCGGCAGAGTACAATATGAAGCTTATAGAGGTTCTTACAGGCTTTAAGTTTATTGGTGAGCAGATTAAACTTTTCGAGCAGCATGGTACATATGAGTACGAGTTTGGTTTTGAAGAGAGTTATGGTTGCCTTGTTGGTACTCATGCAAGGGATAAGGATGCTATTGTTGCGGTTATGTCACTCTGTGAGGCAGCAGCTTACTATAAGTCAAAGGGTATTACTCTTTGGGATCAGATGATTAATATCTTTGAGAAGTATGGTTACTACAAAGAGGGTCAGGTTGCTATCACTATGAAGGGTGCAGAAGGCGCAGCTAAGATTGCACAGATGATGGATGATTTAAGAGCTGATACACCTAAGAAGTTTGGTGCATGGGATGTTCTTGAAGCTAGAGACTATAAGAAGGATGAATGTGTTAATATGGCTACAGGTGAGAAGTCAAGCACAGGACTTCCAAGTTCTAACGTGCTTTACTATGACCTTAGCGACAATGCATGGTGCTGTGCAAGACCTTCAGGTACTGAGCCAAAGATTAAGTTCTATGTAGGTGTTAAGGGAAGCAGTCTTGCAGATGCAGATGAGAAGCTTGAAGCTCTTAGAGCGGCTGTTATGGAAGTAGTTGGACAGTAAGTAATTATAAAGGATTACAATTAATCTGGTAATTCAACATTTTTTAACAAGTAAAACACATTATGAACACATTTCGTTGGTAGACTAAGAAACGTAGGCGGGATGTGTTCATTTTATGTGAAAGGAGTAACAAGATGTTTGAAAATAATGGATACAATGGAACTAATAATACCGACAATACGACGGAGGGTAGTAGCAATGCTCAGTCTCAAGTGACATACGGACATCCGGCTTATACAGATACAGGATATAACCAGCAGTTTTACAGCTATGGAACAGGAACTAATCAGTCAGGTCAGGCAGGATATTATAGTAATGCTTCAACAGCTTCTTCTAATAAAAAGAAGGGAAAGGGTTCAGGTTCGGTTGGCAGATTTTTCAAGAAGGTTGCTATTATAATCGCTTCGGCGGCACTTTTTGGAGCAGTTGCCGGCGGTGTTATGGTTGGTATATATCACTTAGGAATTTCACAGCAGGAAGCAACAGATGGTAAGGAAAACGAGTCTCAGATAGATATTGATATTCCGCTGGTAGGAGATTCCATTACGACAGTATCACCTGAGATGAGCGATACAGATGATTCAGCGGTGGCACAGATGAATGTTACAGCCGTAGCAGAAGCTGTTATGCCTGCGATGGTTGCTTTGCAGGGAACTGTTACAACTACATCATCGTCGTATCCATTCGGCGGTTATGGACAGAGCTATGAGTCGAAGACAAGTGGAACAGGTATTATTGTAGGTAAGAATGAAACTGAGCTTTTGGTGCTTACTAATTCACATGTTGTTGACGACGTTAACAATCTTGAATGTGTATTTACAGATGGCAAGGCAGTTTCATGTGTGGTTAAGGGTTCTAAGTCTGACAAGGATATTGCGGTAGTTGCAGTTACACTTACTGATATACCGACAGAGACACTTGGTGCTATTGCTATTGCAGAGCTAGGAGATTCAGACAGTGTTGTACTGGGACAGGAAGTTGTTGCTATAGGTAATGCATTGGGAGAAGGCCAGTCAGTAACTAATGGTATCATAAGTGCCATCAATCGTTCCATTACAGTTGATAATGTAACATTTGAAGGACTTTTTATGACTAATGCTGCTATTAATTCAGGTAATAGCGGTGGAGCGCTTCTTAACGCAGATGGTAAGGTTATAGCGGTTAACTTTGCAAAGACTTCGTCAGATGGTGTTGAGGGTATGGCATACTCTATACCGGTTTCCAATGTCAGAGAGCTTATTAATTCTCTTATGAATAAGGAGACAAGGAAGAAAGTAAGTGCAGAAGAAGCTTCAAGTATAGGTATTAGTGGAGTTGATATTACAAGTACGCTTTCGGCGTATTATGGTTTCCCACAGGGTGTACAGATACGTTCTGTTGTAGAGGGTTCTGCGGCTCAGAAGGCAGGACTTGATAAGTATGATATAATCGTAGGTTTTGATGACCAGACAGTATCTTCTATGTCAGGCTTGCAGTCTATACTTCAGTACTACAAAGCTGGCGAAACAGTTGATATAGAGTACTACCAGTTGGATGGTAACAAGTACATCTTAAAGACCGTAAAGATAACACTGGATAAGAAGAATAAGTAGACTAAGTAGAAATGGGGTGTGAGATACTAAGCCCTTGAAGATAAAATGTGTCCCAAGTTGTGACTTTTAGGCTACGAAGACGAAGCCAAGAGAAATGAGAACCTGCTATTGTGAACATTTCTCTGCTATGGATTCGTCGGAGTGTATAGCCGTAGGAACTACTTGGGACATATTATTATCTGATAAGGGCGTAGGACTCATACCTCATTTTATAATTCTTTAAGTCTTTCTTACTTGTAAAATGCACAGAAAATATGTATACTGTGGAGTGTAGATTTTGCAAAAAGATAATTAATTGTGCTGATGATGGTTCTGCCGTTATTGGCAGAAGAGAGGGAATTATGAGTGATATGGATGATAAGGATTTAAAAGATAATAATACAAACAATACAAACAATACAAAGGACTCAGGGGATAACGATGAGTATGAGAAGGTGTGTTCTATATGCCGTCGTACGGAGAGCAGAGCAGGCAAGATGATTGCTATGCCGGGTAATATGTACGTGTGTCCGGATTGTATGCAGAAGTCGTTTGATGCTATTAACAGTAGTAACATTAATTATGACGATATGTTTAAGAATATGGGCGGCGACTTTAACAGCTTTATGTTTGGAGACTTGGGTAATATGAATAATGAAGTGCCTAAGAAGCAGAAGCTAAAGAAGAAAAAGTCAGATGAGCCTAAGAAACCTATTATAGAGTTGAAGGATATGCCGGCACCGCATCAGATTAAGGCTATGCTTGATGAGTATGTTGTGGGTCAGGAGTATGCTAAGAAAGCGCTTTCTGTTGCAGTGTACAATCATTATAAGAGAATTGCGGCAGGGGATTCCGGCGATATTCAGATAGAGAAGTCTAACGTGCTTATGATAGGTCCTACAGGTAGTGGTAAGACATATCTTGTACAGATGCTTGCTAAGATACTTAAAGTGCCTTTGGCTATTACAGATGCTACATCCCTTACGGAAGCAGGCTATATAGGTGATGATGTTGAGAGTGTTGTATCTAAGCTTCTTGCGGCTGCGGACAATGATGTGGACAGAGCAGAGCAGGGTATTATATTCATAGATGAGATTGATAAGATCGCTAAGAAGAAGGAAACCAGAAGCCGTGATGTAAGCGGTGAGTCAGTTCAGCAGGGATTGCTTAAGCTTCTTGAGGGTAGTGAAATAGAGGTTCCTGTTGGTGCTACAAGTAAAAATGCTATGGTTCCCCTTGCTACTGTGAACACTAAGAATATATTGTTTATCTGTGGCGGTGCTTTTCCGGAGTTGGAGAACATTATCAAAGAGCGTCTTAATAAGCAGAGCACTATTGGATTTATTGGTGAGCTTAAGGACAAGTATGATGATGACCCTAACATATTAAGAAATGTTGACTCAGAAGACCTTAGAAACTTTGGTATGATTCCTGAGTTTCTTGGAAGACTTCCTATAGTTCTTTCGCTTGAAGGACTTACGAAGGATATGCTTGTAAAGATTATGAAGGAGCCAAAGAATGCTATTCTTAAGCAGTATATTAAGCTTCTTGCTATGGATGAGGTGGAGTTAAGATTTGCGCCGGAAGCACTTGAGATGATAGCTGATAAGGCTATGGAGAAAAAGACTGGAGCAAGAGCACTTCGCTCTATCCTTGAAGAGTATATGCTTGATATTATGTATGAGATTCCAAAGGATAGTAATATTGGCAGTGTAACCATTACTAAAGAGTATATTGATAAGACAGGAGCGCCGATTATCGGCCTTAGAGGTTGCGATGTGTCGCTTATTGAGTAGTATATATCTGTCTTGAGTAGTATACACCTATAACAGAATATTGGATTATATCACTGAGGCTGTTGCTTTACGAGGGTTATCGTGGGGTGGCAGCCTTTTTTGTTGTTTTAGTGTTGCGGCTTGATATTAGGGCGTGTGACAATTTATGATATTATGCAAATATATATTGACGCTAAATTCTTAAATGTGGTATAAGTGTAAAATAATCTTTAGACTATTAAATATATAAAGGAGGGGGATTATGTACATTAAGAAAGCAATAGCGATGGTATTGCAATGGGTGTTATTGTTCGGTCTATGTTCATGTAACAAAGAGCAATCGGTGAAAAATGTATCGGATATAGCCTACACAAATAACAAGAGTAATCATATAGTTTATGTAGAAGAAAATGGACAGTATGTTCCGTTTATCGTTTTAACAGACGACTATTATGGTAATACGCTGCTTTTAAGAAAGGATGTAATGGAAACACCGAGAAGAATTAATGATTATAGTTCATTATATGAAGACTGCGAAATGGATAAGTATCTTAATAATGAATACATAGAAATGTTAGGTGATCTTTCGGCGAATGTAAAAGCGGTAGATTTGGAGATAGCGAGTGAAAGTGCATTAGGAACAGCAGGTCGAGATACAAAAACTATAAATAGAAAGGTGTTTTTGCTTTCCTGCAAGGAACTGGATCTGGATAAAAATCTTTGTATGGGAGATGAAGGCATAGCTTTAACATATTTTGATAATCTGGAAAATAGAGTTGCTTATTGTAATGGGGAAGCATATGGTTGGTGGTTGAGAACTGCGAATACGTATGCTACTTCATGTACCTATGTCATAAGTCCAAGTAATGTGATTACTGATGCAAATGCATATGATTTAAACGGTGTTCGTCCGGCATTTTGTGTTAGTGGAGATATGAATATAGTGGAAAAAGAAGGGATAGTGGATAATCAAAAGGTATATGTGTTTGCTAGTGAAAAATAGTACAAAAGGCGGGAGTTAGAGTTATGAAAAAACGAATAATGTCATTTGTGATGACAATAGTAATTATATTGTGTGCTATGCCGAATATAGTTTTGGCTACCGAAAAAGAGGTTGCAGTTAAAAGATATACAGTGCTTGTATTAGATACATCAGGTGAAACCACTTTTGTAGGTACAAACGACCGATATACGGCAGATACGGCGATATCACATGTAAAAGAGGCAACGAGTCAGTTTTTAAAAAGCATAGGTAATGCAAAGGGCGATAATTATGTAGCGATTGTATCATATAAGGATAGTGCTGAGATTGTGTCTGAATTTACAAAGGATATAGAATTGTTAAAAGAAAAAGTTTATGATATTACAGACTATGGTACGATAAGATCTATTGCTGCTGGGTTGTCATCGGCGAATTCGTTACTAGAAAGCATTGATGATGACAATGCAGTAAAAAATGTTATATTATTCACAACGGGAATGACTAATACAGGAGAATATAGTTATTCGGGTATCTATGATGAAAACACCATAGGAAGCAGATGGAAAAGACTTGATAACAAAGTAAAGTTATATGCATACGCTAATTCGGCATACGAGCAGGCTGCTATTTTAAAAAACAATAATGTTAATATGTATACGATAGGTTTGTTTCAGCCAGCAGAAATAATATCAGAACATTTTACGGATATTGCAGATTTTTTTAAACTTACAGTAAAAGATTTAGCAAGTACAGAGGAATACTATTATCCTGTGGACGACCCGGACGATTTGGTGTTTATTTTAGGTGAAGTGTCGGATGAACTGGCTAATGTAGTTAAGAAAATCACATTCACATATCAATCTGGGGATGATTACACGGCGACTTGTTATTATACAAATGACTATTTTTCAGAAAGTTCATATGAATATAATCCAAGTCTGGCAACAATGTCGATAAGTTTTGCTATGTCTGCATTTGGAAGTAGTAAGGGAGGAGCTGATTATAGTAATAAAAGTGTTAATGCCAGACAACTGTTAAAAGATATCGGTGTTCCAGAAGCAAATATAAAAACTAATTACTGGTTTACTACAGAACCAACTACGGATTCAATAGGTGTTGTTATTGGCAATAAGCCAATAATTGCAAACGGGAAAAAATATACTTTAATAGCTGCGGCTATTCGAGGTGGTGGTTATGAGCGTGAATGGGCAAGTAACTTTACTATAGGAAGTGAAGGTAATCATACGGGATTTAACACAGCTAAAAATAACGTTATTAATTATATGAAAGAGTATATTAGTGAACAGAAGATAACAGGAGATGTGAAAATTTGGATTACAGGGTATAGTCGTGCTGCAGCAGTAGCTAACCTTATGGGAGCAGAGATTGATAGTGGTATTATGCTCGGCTCAAATGTTACATATACTTGTGCTGATGTGTATACATATTGTTTTGAAACTCCGGCAGGTGTATCTGTATCCCAAGTGAATAACGATAAAAAGTATAATAACATATTCAATATTATTAATTCCAGTGATCCTGTTACGTATGTGGCACCAGCTTCTTTAGGATTTACAAGATATGGTATTGTTAGATATTTGCCTTCTGCGGAATCTACGGCTAAATATAGGAATTTAAGGAATAAAATGCTCAAGATTTATAATTCGCTTGCAAATACAGATAAGTATGTGGTTGATGATTTTCAGATGAAAAAAATTGAATTGAAAAATTTGTTGACAGATAAAAGCCAGAAATCTGTTGTTCAAGATGATATGAAAAATAATATGTCTCAGAGAGTGTTCTTAGTGAATTATGTAGATATAATTTCAAAGGAATTTATAAAAAGTCGGAGCAATTATGTGTCAGAGTATCAAGATGAGATTCGAGAAATTTGTTCTGTGATGTTTGGTTGTACTACTGCTCAGACTGAAATTATTATTGAATCCTTCATGGAGCAAGCACAAACCAATTGGGATGATTTGGCAGTGTCTTATATTTGGAATGCATGGTTTAATCCTTTTGGTAATGAAGATGATGCATTTCAAATGATTTCTAATTGGTTAAAGAAGGCTATACAGGATGCTGGTATAACAAACTATGACAAAGATGCTATTGATAGGGCTGGTAAAAATTTGGCAGATCTATTACTAGATGTAGTTATTAATCATCCTAATTATTCTACAACAGCTGTGATGAATGTAGATGGATTGGTTGAAGCACATTATCCAGAGTTATGCTTTGCTTGGTTGGCATCTATGGACAGTTATTATTCACAAGATCCAAACATGGAATTCAATAGCGGTGGATATAGAATTATAAGAATAAATTGTGAAGTGGATATTGAGGCATTTGACAAAGATGGAAAGAAAGTTGCATCCATTATCAATGAGCAACCGATGACGATAGATGATTCTTCGTATGTATATGGAATAGATGAGGATGGACAAAAATATATTGTTTTGCCAGTGGATATGGAATACAGAATCTCTGTTAGAGCTAGGATGAATGACAAAGTAAATATATCCATTATTGAATATTGTGCATCAATTGGTGATTATACAAGAAATGTTAACTATTTTGATATAAAGCTAAATAAAGGAGAGTGTTTAACAGGGATAATTCCAGCTTATAGCAGTTTGGAGTTGTCGGAAGATACTCCAAATGGTTCAACGGCAGATTATATCTTATTGGATCCAAAGAACAATAAGATTTATAGCAATTCTAATTTATTAGGAAAAAGCGTATTAGACAATAAATTTTATTTGGATGTGGTGTCGTCAGATACAAAGAAGGGAGTGGTTGTAGGTTCTGGAAGTCATTTGTATGGTTCTTTTGCACAGGTCGAGGCGATTGCAATGGAAGGGCATAAATTTATAGGATGGTATAAAGGAGAGAACCTAGTATCTACAGATGAGATATATAGAATTTGCATTACAGAAAACAATGAATTAATAGCAAAATTTGATGTAAAAGGTTGTCCGCATGATACAATAGAAGTTAAAAATGCACAAGAACCTATATGCTTTCAAGAAGGGTACACGGGAGATGGGTACTGTGTTGACTGTGGGGAACAAATTTCGCAAGGAAATAAAATTGATGCTATGACAGTACATATTTACAGCGAGTGGAGGATAACTAAAGTTGCAAATGTATCTGAAAATGGTATTAAAGAAAGAGTATGTACGGTGTGTAATCGAAAAGAGAGTGAAGAGATAATTTTTGTTGATGATGGTATTAATGGAATAAATGAAAAACAAGACATCGTTGAGGAAGTCTCTCCAGAAACGGGTGATGACAATGACTTTATATTATGGATTGTGTTGCTTTTGGGTTGTAGTGTTTTAATTGCTTTTATTTTGAGTATCAACGTAGCGGAAAGAGAATAATTAAAAGCAAAGGATGTATTCATTAAGAGAAAATTGGCATTAGACTGGGATAGGATGATGCCAATTTCTTTTATTGATAGCTTTTTTCTTAGAGTGGCATAATACCGCCTTCCTCACGCATATTGTAAGAACAGCATATGCAGGGAGCAAAAGGGTTATGGATTGCAGTGAGCTTATTGTGTCAGAGGATATTCAGGATTTTATCATAGAGTACAACCTAAAGGAGCTGGATGTTGAACAGTTAAGTGAAGAGGTTTGTTTTGCTGAGGTAAATGAGGATTGGAGAATTGGATACGCAAGACTTTCGGCGGATATGAGGATGAATATAAGTGAGTTAGGGTATCAGACAGTGCCAAAGCTTTATGGACTTATGGATTCGTCAAGTATGGATGCTTCCGGCATAACAGCCACATTGAACCAGCCATTTCTTGATGTGGCAGGGCAAGGTGTTATAATTGGATTTGTGGACACGGGAATTGACTACAGACTGGATATATTCAAAGATTCGCCTGTGTCCTCAAGGATAGGAATTATATGGGATCAAACCATTCAAACGCAGGAAGCGGAAAGAAGTGAAGCGGAAAAGACCTTTAGAAGTCAGTTGGAAGGTAGATTTGCGTATGGCACTATGTACACCAAAGAAGAAATAGATGTTGCCCTAAATGCAGAGTTATCCGGAGGTGATCCATATGCAATCGTTCCCTCGAGAGATGAAGACGGTCATGGTACATATGTGGCAGGAATAGCAGCAGGCGGCAGAGAGCTGACTGACTTCACTGGAGCGGCGCCTGAAGCAGAGATTGCTATGGTAAAGTTAAAGCATGCGAAACAGTATCTTCGAGATTATTACTTGATTAATGATGAAGCGGTTGCCTATCAGGAAAATGATATTATGCTGGGGGTAAGTTTTCTTCTTAGGTATGCTGAGCTAAGAGGTTTGCCCTTGGTAATATATATAGGCGTTGCAACCGGTTCCGGACCGAGAACCGGTGCCACACCGCTGGGGAGTGTTTTGGCAGATGCAGCAGACATACCGGGAGTTGCCGTGGTTGCGGCCATTGGTAATGAAGGTAATGAGCGGCTTCACACCTTTGGGAGAGTGAATTCGCAAGGTGCTCCTTCTGCTGTAGAAATCAATGTGGGAGAGGGTGAAAGAGGTTTTGTACTAGAGGTATGGGCAAGTACGTTGGACGTATTGTCAGTGGACCTCGTATCACCTTCAGGGGAGACTATTCCAAGAATACCTGCAAGACCGGGAAGTAACAATGTGTTTCGCTTTTTGTTAGAAGGCACTGAGGTTTCTGTTGACTATAGGATAGTAGAGCGTCAGTCAGGATTCGAGCTTATATTTATAAGGTTTGATATGCCTACTCCCGGCATATGGAAAATAAATGTGTACAGTCTCACTAATATTGAAGGAGTTTATAATGCGTGGATGCCCATAAGAGCATTTTTAAGTGGCGATACATTTTTGCTGGGCTCTACTCCTACAACTACATTGTTAGAACCTGGAGCGGCGTTATCTTTTATAACGGTAGGAGCATATGACCATATAACAGGGGCATTTTATGCAGACAGTAGCAGAGGTTTTACGTCTCAGGGGCAGGTGAAGCCGGATATTGTTGCGCCGGGAGTTAATGTATATGGTCCAAGAGTTGGAGGAGGATACACATATAGAAGCGGTACTTCTGTGGCGGCGGCACATGTGGCAGGAGCTGCTGCACTTATATTTAGCTGGGGGGTAACTAATGGTTATATGCCAAGAATCGGCTCAGGAGAAGTAAAGTACATGTTGATAAGAGGTGCTACAAGGGAACGCAACCAAAACTACCCCAACACCACATTGGGTTATGGAAAATTAAATCTGATAGACTCATTTACACAGCTTCGGGTGACGTAGAAATGTATTTGCAAACCGATAGCTGTTGTGGTAGATTAGATATACTATGTGATAAATGCTGTGCGCAACGTCACAATTAGAAGTTAAGAGGAGAATTGATATGGCATACAAAGCGATAGCGTTAGATTTAGATGGAACGCTGATGGACAGCAATAAGAAGCTTTCAGAGGTCAATAAAGAAACTATATGGAAGGCATTGGATAAAGGCGTGGTAGTGATTCTTGCGTCAGGAAGACCATTGTTTGGAGTAATGCCGGTGGCTGATGCGCTGGAATTTCAGAAAAGAGGCGGTTACGTTCTTGCCTACAATGGTGGTCAGATAGTTAACTGCAAGACAGGTGAAACTACATATAGCAGAGAGATTCCGTCAGAATGTATAGCTGATATATGCAGGATTGCAAGAGAATGTAACGTGCAACCCCTTACATACTTTGAGGATAGAATCCTTGCGGAGAGCGATACAGATGAATATGTTATAAAGGAAGCAATATGCAACAGTGCCAAGATTAAGGTGGTAGAGGATGTAGTTTCCTTCGTGGACTATCCTGTTGCAAAGCTTTTGGTAGTGGGTGAGCATACGAAACTTTTGCCGGTACAGGAAGAGCTGAAGAAGTTACACGGCGACAAGCTGGATGTGTTTTTCTCTGAGGACTATTTCTTAGAAGTTGTACCTAAAAATGTTGCTAAGGATGCGTCTATCGCGGCACTTCTTGAGATACTTGATATTAAGCAGGAAGAACTTATAGCCTGCGGTGATGCTATGAACGATGTTTCTATGATAAAGTACGCAGGACTTGGAGTAGCTATGGATAATGCATATCCCAATATTAAGGAATACGCAGACTACATAGCACCATCCAACGACGAAAACGGAGTAGCGTATGTAATCGAAAAGTTTATGTTGCAGTAAAGAAGTAAGCGTGGATATTGTACAACTGCGATGGGCGAAGTATATGCCTTACAGCACTGTAGATAAACGCCGGCACTTAACGAAGCAGGTCAAGACATTGACCTGGCTGAGTTTAGTACCGCTGCGTTTATCGACAAGTGAGAACGGGTCTGTAAGACATATACTTCGCCCTTTTTTAGCAGTTGTGTTAAATATTTACATACTTCTTTACTGCGACATAAGCGTCTCGTTAATCATACGTATAGCTTCGTTTACGCTTTCGTAGTCGGGGATTACCACATCAACATTTTTAACCCCGGAAACCTGACAATCCCGGATTGAGGTTGACAGGGCTGTGGCATTGTAAGTGGTTATGTCCCAGGCTGTAGGATTGTTTAATTGGGCTTTTATAAGGTCACTTATGGCGTATGCCGGCATGTTAGTTACAAGCATGTTGGAAACGGCATCAAGTACAGAGGCGTAGTTGGCTAAAATTGCAGGTGATGTGGCTTTGGCAATTATAGCTGATATGGCAGCCTGCTGATTTCGTCCACGTTGAAAGTCACCGGCAGCAAATGCATTGCGCTCTCGCATAAATGCCAGCGCTTTAGCGCCATCACAGTAGTTTTTGCCCTTGACGAAATGATATTTAGATGGGGTGGTGTTGAGAGTGCTGGTAAATTCCACCTCGGAATCAATGGTTATTCCGCCTAGAGCATCTATAATGTCAGTGCATCCGGTAAAGTTAACCTTGCAATAATAGTCGATATCTGTTTTGTATAGGTCCTCAAGGGCCTTAATAGAAGCTTTAGTACCGTAGTTGCCGGCATGTGTAAGCTTGTCGAAACCGCTTCTGCCGTCAGAGTTAGTGATATTAATGTAGTAATCTCTAGGGGTGGAAACAAGAAGAATCTGCTTTGTGGTATGGTTTACTGCTGCGAGAATATTTACATCACTTCTTCCTGAATCGCTTATTTTGCCTGTTGAATCATTGCCGGAGATATAAGCAACGAATGGCGTTTCGGTAATATTTTTAACAGAATCGTTTGTTACAAGTTCGGTTTCTATACAGATGGTTCCCAGTACTTTAGTTCTTTCAGCAAGGTCAGGATATTGCTCTTTAAGAATCTCGTACATAGATTCAGAAAGGATTGCGGAAGTTATAGTGCTGTCGGAATACAGACCTTCCAACAATTTTTCCCAAGTGTTATAAGAGTGAGTTTTTATGGAAATATCATTGTCTTTCTCGCACATACGGACAGCCTTTTCTATCATATTGCCATCTGACATGGTGTTGATGGCAACGTAGCCCAAGTCTAGGTCTTTAGGCTCATCAAATGCACTGTCTATGGGTACAATAATGTCTATAACATTAGTTTGATTCTGAGTTTTTGTTATATTGTCAAATGTGTGGGAAAGGTCAGAAATAACAATAATTCCCACAACCATTGCAGCTGATGAAAGCAATGATATAATCTTGCCAAGATTGTGACTGTGACTAAACTGAGCAAGTGTGCAATATATAAAAAGTACACAAAGAATGATTATGATTGGAATAAAGTATTTGTCCGGAAGCAGGTCAAGCATAGACAATTTAACAGATAATGTAATCGCAAGTGATAACTGGATTGCAGCAAAGATAAAGCCGATAAGGACGGCTATGGCATGCTTTTTGCGTTTTTTGCCGTTAGTGTCAGTGGCTTTTTCGTTGCTGAAAAGATAACTTATATCACGGGTGGTTTTGGTAAATATATTAGCCATATTTTTAATCCTCCTGTCTGCAAAAATGTTATGTGATTATTGTGTGAGTTGTAAGCTGGATTATTCATGGATATAATTAGAATGCTTATTGCGTTATTAGGTTAATAAAGTAAAGTGAGAAACTCAAAATTAGGATTATAAAGGATGTTTTAATTAAAAATGTTTAAAAAATACGAAGTTTATAAAATTTAATTAAGAAAAAACTTGCAGAAATTAAGTTTTTTAAATATAATACTTACATAAATCGCTACGGCGTCAAAAAAAGGAGTTTAAACTTATGGGATACGTTGATGAAGTATTAGAAGCAGTCTCTAAGAAGAATGCAAATGAGCCTGAGTTTTTACAGGCAGTAAAGGAAGTTCTTGAGTCATTAAGACCTGTTGTTGATGCAAACGAGGAGCTTTACAGAAAGAATGCTATTTTGGAGAGAATCACAGAGCCTGACAGAATGATTATGTTCCGTGTGCCTTGGGTAGATGACAATGGACAGGTTCAGGTAAACAGAGGATACCGTGTACAGTTCAATAACGCTATTGGACCATACAAGGGTGGCTTGCGTTTACACCCATCAGTTAACTTAGGTATTATTAAGTTCTTAGGTTTCGAGCAGATATTCAAGAACTCACTTACAAGCCTTCCAATCGGCGGTGGTAAGGGTGGTTCAGACTTTGATCCTAAGGGTAAGTCTGACAGAGAGATTATGGCATTCTGCCAGAGCTTTATGACAGAGCTTTACAAGTATATTGGCGCTGACGTTGACGTACCTGCCGGTGATATCGGTACAGGTGCAAGAGAGATCGGTTTTATGTTCGGTCAGTACAAGAGAATCAGAGGTGTATTCGAGGGAGTTCTTACAGGTAAGGGTCTTACATACGGTGGTTCACTTGCAAGAACACAGGCTACAGGTTATGGCCTTCTTTACATTACACAGGAGCTTCTTAAGTCTAAGGGTGAGACTATGGAAGGTAAGACAGTAGTAGTTTCAGGTGCTGGTAACGTTGCTATCTATGCTATCGAGAAGGCACAGCAGATGGGTGCTAAGGTTGTTACATGTTCAGACTCAACAGGCTGGATTTATGATGCAGAGGGTATTGACCTTGCGCTTCTTAAGGAGATTAAGGAAGTTAAGAGAGCAAGACTTACTGAGTATGTTGCTGCAAGACCAAGTGCAGAGTATCACGAGGGACGTGGTGTATGGAGTGTTAAGTGTGATATCGCTCTTCCATGTGCTACACAGAACGAGTTGTTGCTTGATGATGCTAAGCAGTTAGTTGCTAACGGTGTTAAGGCTGTTTGCGAAGGTGCTAACATGCCTACAACTATGGATGCTACAGAGTACCTTCAGAACAATGGAGTATGGTTTATCTGTGGTAAGGCTTCTAACGCAGGTGGTGTTGCTACATCAGCACTTGAGATGAGCCAGAACAGCGAGAGACTTAGCTGGTCATTCGAAGAGGTTGACTCTAAGCTTCAGACAATCATGGTTAACATCTTCCACAACATTGACGACGCTGCAAAGAGATACGGCATGGAAGGCAATTATGTTGCAGGTGCTAACATCGCAGGTTTCGAGAAGGTTGTTAACGCTATGCTTGCTCAGGGTGTTTGCTAATAAGCGAAATGTTATGCAGAGTTAAGTAAATATATAAGATTTATAATCCTCACAAGTGGAGTGTAATGCTTCGCTTGTGGGGCTTTTTGTTATTGGTGCGTTGATGTAAAAATACGTTGAATTTCACACCATATTTTGTATAATATATATAAGATGAACTATACTCAAGAATGTAATGGGTAGGTTTGCGGTTGTGAATATTGAAGACTGTTGAGGAGGGGAATGATGGCTGGCATAGTAAAAAAGACATTTGCTATAATGTTGTGTAGTGCTATATTGACTGTTTCGGGATGTACATTTTTAATGCATAATGAGATAGAAGAGAATGCAAAAGGATGGATGGAAATTATCAAAGACGGTGATGAAGAAGCTTTGTTCAATATTTTCTGCGAAGATATCCGATTGAATTACGAAGATGAAACTAAAGAAGCAATAAAGCAAATGTTTGAGTATCTTGAAGGCGATATAGTTTCGCATGAATACTATGAAGGAGGAGGAGAGCGGAGAAAAAGGGACGGTAAGGTTTGTTATTATTCTTGTTCGCCTACATTTCAAAATGTACAAAATGAAGAGGGGAAAAAGTGTACGATTAGATTTACTTATCATTACATAGATGATGAACACCCAGAAACTGTAGGTGTTACCAAGCTTATCATCTATAATGAGGATAATGAAAAGGAAATAGTGATAGGTCGTAATTATGAAAGTTAATATAACGGCTAGTGGCGTTATGTCTGTATAAGGCGTAACGCTGCTTTTTTATTTGGCTGAAAATGATGTTGATTATATAGAGTTGTAAGATTATTTCTTATTGCATGTGTAACATATGCGGTCTCAAATCTTTGATATAAATAAGGTGCAATAAATAGAAGGAGTAAAATGGCGAGGGTTTCCTCGCCGCTTTGCTATATATAAATAATGGGTGTATACTAGCGGTAGAGTGAATTCTACCGCCGGTGGGTGTGGCAGAATAGAGATTTATTGTATATTTGGCTTGTAAACATTAAAGAAAACAGACGGAGGTACATTATGTTGAATCAGGAAAAGATTGGAAGGTTTATTGCGGATAGAAGAAAAATGTGTGGAGTAACGCAGAAACAACTTGCCGAGAAGCTGGGTGTGAGTGATAAGGCGGTTTCTAAGTGGGAGACTGGAAGAAGTATGCCGGATAATTCTATTCTTATGGAGTTGTGTGAGGAGCTTGGTATCAATGTAAATGAACTTCTGTCGGGAGAAAAGCTGTCGGATGACAGTTATCACGGAAAGGCGGAAGAAAATATGGTAAATCTTATTAAGCAGACAGAAAATGAAAAAAGAAAAGCAATAAACAGTTTGATTGGAGGCATAACAGGAATAATAGCGCTAATTGTTGTGCTGATAGGGAGCATTTATTTAGTTTCGGGGGATTTTGCATGGTATATCGATCTGCCATCTTTAATTATTATTATGTTAATAACTATAATTGTTTTATTAGCATCGGGTCTTTGTAAGGATTTTATAGTATCCTTTGCAGTGTGTACAGTTAATAAAACGTTTAGTGCAGAGCAGTATATTAAAGCCGTGGCTGCACACAAGCTTGTGTTAATTACATTGCCCCTGGCCGGGATTATAACAGCTGCTTTCTCTGTGATATCAGTACTGGTCAATTCAGTTAATGTTCACGGTCAGGGTATTATTGGACTTAATTTTGCGGTAGCAATGTTGCCTGTGTTATATGGGTTTGTGTTGGACCTGATTATATTGCCTTTTTCAGCGAGATTATGGGCATTAGGCGAAAGACAATAAGGGGGCTTAGATATGGGAAGAATTAATAAAGCCGGTACGGCAGGACTGATTTTGTGTTTTTGCGCTGTGCTGTTTGGGGTGGCAACTAATGGTGGACTTGCTTCTATAGTCAATTACATACATATTCCATCGTTAATAGTTACCGGCGGTGGTGCGATGTTTGCGGTGCTTGCAACGGCGGATTCCTTTGCGGATTATATTGACGGACTGAAAAGTATTGTTTATGCGTACAAAAAGCCTGAGGTAACAACGGAATATGTATCTGATGAGATTCTTAAGATATCAGACATGGCGAGAAAAGAAGGTTTGTTATCTTTAGATGAATATGCTATGAATCTTGATAATGAATTCTTGAGTCGGGGGATCAGGTTGGTTGTTGATGGTTCGGAGCCGGATCTGGTTCGGGGCATCCTTGAAAATGAATTGACCCATAAAGATGAAAAGAATCGAAAGAGGATACATTTTTGGCAGGACTTAGGAGCGTATGCACCAGCGTGGGGGATGCTTGGTACGTTGATAGGACTCATAGAAATGATGCGTTCTATGGGGAATGATGCCGGCTCATTAGGTGCAGGTATGGCGCTAGCGTTAATAACCACTCTATATGGTTCGCTTATTGCCAACTGGCTATGTATTCCGGTGTCAAGAAAACTTCAGAAAACCGGAGAGCAGGAGAGCCTTATAATGGAACTGATTATTGAAGGTGTGCTGTCAGTTCAGGCTGGAGAGAATTCAAGAATTATAAGAGAAAAGATACGGTCAATACTTGATGATTACAACGGTCGGGAAACGGCGGATCTTAATGGTTTATAAAAGTAATAAAAATATACTTGACATATTTAATAAAAAGGCTTTGCACCCTTATGTTTCATGATGCGCTCGTTGTTAGATATATGCTATTAAATATATTTTGCCAATGATTACAAAATATGCTATGCTTAAGAGTGGATTACAATTAACATAAAGGGAGAAATGTTATGAGATTTTTTAATAAGTTTAAAAGCTTGATGTTGTCTATGCTTGTTGTTATTGCTATGGTGTTTGCTATAGGATGTGTAGAAACACCGGACAATAATACGTCTAATGGCGAAACAAAGACGCAGGCTGTCCAGAGTGAAAGCACAACTGCTAAGTCTGACAGTGACGTGACGTCGGGGAACAAAGAGACGCAAAGCAGTAAAGAAACACAGTCTAAAGCTACACAGGCGTCAACCAAGGCAGCTCAGTCAGCAACTAAAGAAACTGAGTCCAAGATAGACAAGGACGGTTATTACTATTCAAAGAATGAAGTTGCTCTTTATATTCATACATATGGTAAGCTTCCAAGTAATTACATAACTAAGGCGGAGGCGAAAAAGCTTGGTTGGACAGGTGGTTCGGTAGAGAAGTATGCCAAGGACAAGGCTATCGGTGGCGATAGCTTTGGTAATTACGAAGGATTGCTTCCTAAGAAGAACGGCAGAAAGTATACAGAGTGCGACATAGATACACATGGTGCAAGCAGTCGTGGGGCAAAGCGCATTATATTTTCTAATGATGGTCTGGTGTACTATACAGATAATCATTACGCATCTTTCACATTGCTGTATGGTACTCCGTAAATACGACGGATAGATATGTTCAAAAATTGTTATCGATGAACTATTGGGATAAATTATTACAGATAAAATGTTTCGGATAAGGAGCGGTTATGGAAAGAATTATTGTTGATTTAAGTGGAATTGTTTCAAGAGAAGGATTCTGGCAGTGCATTAGAAGTGTATTTGAATGTCCGGAATACTTTGGAGATAATTTGGATGCGTTCTGCGACGTGTTAAGCGAGATGGCGGGACCTACAGAGATTGTATTTGTGAATACGGCTGAATTTAGAAAGGTGGAGCCGGAGTATTTTCAAGCATTTGATGAGATGCTTGATGATATAGTGGCAGGCTGTGAAGATATATACGTATCTTTTGAAGATTATGAGGCGTAAGTATAGCGAATAAATTGTGGTGTAGATATGTCATATGTGGATAAGCCGTGATGTACATATAACAGTATGTGGATAAGTTGTGATTACAGTATGTACAGCAAGTACAGGGAGGGAGAATGGTATGGCTAATATATTTGATGGAATCAAAGCATTTAGTGATGAAGAAATACGTATGGAAGTTGCACTGTTCTCTCAGGTGAATTTCACTAATGCGGCAAAAGAGACAGGTAATAGGGTTGTTGGCGGAATTGCGGAGATTGCTAATTCCTTTGTGGAATTATTTGGCGGTAAAAAGTCGCTTTCTTATGATGTTGTAAGTGTGGCGGACATGGTGCGTAAAGAAGCTGATGCCCTTGTGGGGAAAGACAGAGTATGGCTTGAAGACAGACTGCGACAGCTGATTATTGAAAGGCTGGGAGTTGCGGATGATAGTATGCTTTCTAATGATGTCATATCAGTTATGGTTGTAGGAGAAGCAGCGGTTACTTATGGTGTTGAAAAATATGACATATTTGCTAATAAATTAGAAAAGGTCAGCATAGAATATAATAAGGCGCTTCTTTCGACTATTCACGGAATTCTGGTTTATCAGAACAGGGAAGAGGCTGTGGCTACGGACAGACGTATCCAGAAAGCTTTAGATAGAGTGGGGATTGATGAGAAAAGGAATCTTCAAAGACTTGTTATGCCAAAGGAATTTAGTGGTGCAGGCATAGGCAGGGTGCTCAGATTGGAGCGAGAGGTTAAGTATCTTACTTATGTAGTGGAGAGCTTAGGTCTTGAGTGTTTTGACGAAGTGTTTATGCATACATCTACGGTAGTAGGTGCGGTGAAGGTGCTTCGCAGTATGTCAAAGGTATTGTTTGCGCAGTTAGTGTGGCTTTCAAGAAGTAAGTATAATGGCTCCTGGTTAGTGGATGAGAAGCTGTTGCCATCCTATATGAATGATGCACAGAAGCTGGACAATGATATTGTTGAAAAGCAGTTTAGAGGATTTATTGGCAAAAGAAAGCAGATGGAAGAAAGTCTTGCAAAGAACGAGAGCGCATATGAAAAGAGCGAAGAAAACCTTGAAGCAGCAAGGGAAAAGTGTTTAAAGCTTGAAGAGGAATATAAGGAGCTTGAAGGTAAGTTTGAAAAGCTTAAAAGTCAAAAAGATGCATATGTAAATGGTCGTATGCCGGAGGATGAGACAAAGCATTATTACAATGATGTGAATGAAACTAACAGACAGGTAGAAAGAGCACGTGTTAACTTGGAAAAACAGCAGAAGCGCGTGGACGAGCTTGCCGTAAAGCACGATGCTTTAAGAACAAAGTTGCAGGAAACTAAAGATGAGGTTGCCGGCGCTAATGAACTGGTGAAGGTTCGTGTAGAGGCACTCTCTTCTGAGATTAGAGGGAAGTGGATGGCGTATTTTTACAGAATGAGATTTGCGCCGGAGGTGTTTGAGCAGGTTGCAGAGGATTTCTGGACAGAAGAACGTCTTGTTATAGAAATGTTTCTTAAGGAGATTCACGATAGTGAGCATTTTAAGAAGTACAAGGATTATGTTGCATTTCAGGTGTCAGAAGGCAAGCTTAGAGTAAAGGTGAGCAAGCAGACTACTGCATACATAACAGTTAAGGACGGCATTATTACCAAAATCGGGACAAAGGATGCTGTGGCAGAGTATAAGGATGAAGAAACAGGCAAGGATGACGGAGAAGCAGATGGAGAAGCAGGCAGAGAAGCAAATTGAGAAACGTTGGGAGCGCAGTACGGAGTATCAGAAGGCTATAGAAGAACTGAATAATATTCCACAGTTTATGCCATTGACAGGTAAGGAGCGTGTCGAGCATATGTTGTCAGCCATTGGCAATCCTGAAAAGGGACTTAAAGTAATTCATGTGGCAGGAACTAATGGTAAAGGGTCGGTGTGTGCATATCTTGACAGTATAATTAGGGAATGTGGATATAAGGTTGGATTGTTTACGTCGCCGCACCTTGTTGATATAAGGGAGCGTATAAGAATTGACGGTGAGCTGGTAAGTGAAGAGCTTTTTTTGTGGGCATATGAGAAGGTTAAAGAGTCTGAGAGTGTGACTGGGGTGCAACTGGCTTACTTTGACTATTTGTTTGGGATTGCGTTGCTTGTTTATAAAAGACTAGAGGTTGATTATTGTATAATTGAGACAGGGCTTGGCGGAAGACTTGACGCCACCAATGCTATTGAAGGAAAGCTTCTTAATGTTATAACAGGTGTAAGTCTTGAACATACTGCAATATTAGGTGATACAGTTGAAAAGATAGCTGCTGAGAAAGCGGGGATTGTATCAAGAGGTGAGCCGGTGGTGTTTATGGATAAGGATGAGACTGTTTCAGCTGTTGTAAGACAAAGGGCAGATGAGGTGGATTCAGAAGCTGTGGAAGTTGGCGCAGCGGGTATCAGAATTATTAAAAACACAGGAAAGTCTATTGATTTTTCACTGCATAATAGGTATTATAAGAGTGATTGTTTTACCATAGCGACAGGGGCTGTTTATCAGCCGGAGAACTGTGCGGTTGCGCTAACAGCTGTGGCATATCTTAAGTGTGCCGGTGCTATAAGCTATGATGAGAGCGCAGTGCACAGGGCGGTGGAGAAGACATATTGGGCAGGTCGTATGGAGGAGGTAGCTACGCGTGTGTATGTGGACGGTGCTCACAATCCGGAGGGGATTGAAGCATTTGTTAAGTCAGCAGAAGCTATAGCCTGTGACAATAAGGCGTGTCTGTTCTTTTCAGTGGTTAATGATAAAGACTATACTTCTATGATAAAGACATTATGTCAGTCGGGGGTATTTGATATGTATGTTATAACCCAGATTGATGGCAGTAGAAAGCTGGCTAGAGAGCGTATTAAAGATACATTTGTTAAGTACACGGATAAAGAAGTAAAAGAATTTGACAATATCGGGGAAGCATATAAGTATGTCCTCTTAAAGAGGGACGAGGAAGATGCGTATTGTTTCTGCGCAGGTTCCTTGTATCTTGTGGGGGATATAAAGGCTTTGGAAGGATGTAGAAAAGGAGAACAGTATGATTGATTTTGAAGATGAACTTAAGAAGTTTCAACCAATCCTTGAGGTGGATGATGCGGAGGATGCAATATATAACATTGATACTCCGGACCTGACAGATTTAATCGGTAAGATTGTTGAAGAGGTATCAGATAAGTAATCAGGGTGTGTTCGAAAGAGCATCCAAGGACTAATTAGGTAAAGGTCGGAATGGAGAAAGTTATGAGATGTTATAAATGTGGTGCCACACTGGCTAAAGGTAATTCTTGTCCGCAGTGTGGTGTAGATGTAGCTTTGTACAAAAAGTCTATTGCTATATCCAACGCATACTACAATGCAGGACTTTCAAAAGCGAAGGTTAGAGATTTATCCGGTGCAGTAGAAAGTCTTAAGATGAGTATTGCTATTAATAAGAACAATACTGATGCAAGAAATCTTCTTGGACTTGTGTATTGCGAGATGGGCAATGTAGTAGAAGCGCTCAGCGAGTGGGTTGTAAGTAAGAATCTTAAAAGCGAGAACAATCCGGCGGGAGGGTATATAAAGCAGATACAGTCTAATCAAAGTAAGTTTGAGCAGATTACAATAGCCATAAAGAAGTATAATCTTTCGTTGAATTATGCAAGAGAAGGAAGCTATGATATGGCAACAATCCAGCTTAAGAAGATTGTTGCGCAAAATCCAAAGCTTATAAGAGCTCAGCTTCTTTTGGCACTTTTGTATATGAAGGAAGGTGAGTGGAATAAAGCTAGAAAGCCGCTTAGTATGGTGCTTAGAATAGACCATAATAATACGCTTGCACATCTTTATATGCATGAGATTGAGGAAGAGCTTCAGTTAAAGAAGAAGGATAGTGCATTCCGTTCAAAGAAGAATGATAAGATAGATACAGCAAAAGCATTAAGCGGTAATGACGTAATTATTCCGCGTTCTTCTTATAGAGAGCCTACTAACGGTGCAATTACTGTTATTAATATTCTTGTAGGTGTGCTTATTGGAGCTGGACTTATATGGTTCCTTATAACACCGGCAAGATATAAAGGGCTTACGGCGGAGTATAATAACAGTATTAAGGAGTATAGCGAGCAGTTGTCAGAAGGCAGTGTTCAGATTAACGCCTTGAATAATGAGTTGGAACGCGTCAAAGCGGAGAAGGCTGTCTTGGAGGAGCAGCTGACTGTTGTTGGTGGCGAAGATGGTAGCAATAAGTTATTAACTTCGATTATTAAAGCAGCTAATTTGTATCTGGCGAAGGATACCACAGGAGCAGCGGAAGCGGTGCTTGCTATAGATGTAAGTCAGTTGCCGACGGATGAGGCGAAGAAGCTTCATACTACATTGTCGGGAGCTACAAGGATTGCGGCTGCAACAGATCTGTTTAATCAGGGAAAGGCCCGGTACGATTCCAGCAATTATGCAGAGGCAGCAACATTCTTTGTAAGAGCATATAAATGTGACAGTACAAGGGCAGATATTGCGTACTATGCAGCGAAGTCATATGATTCAGTAAACAATACAGCAGAGGCTAAGAAGTACTTTAAGTATATTGTGGATGAATTTAAGACAAGCAAATATTATGTAGAAGCAGATTCCTATATAAAGTCTCATTAATTATGAGAAATCTTAAATAATACCGTAACGATAATCCCTGACAGGAATATATCCTGTCAGGGAATTTTTTTATGCATTTTGCAGTATATGACATTATTCGCACGAGGAAAGTTGTAGTATGGTTGAAAGATTATTAATTAAGAGAGGAAGGAAGATATGGGTATGGATGCAATATATGAGGAAGAAGAGTGCAGAATACATGCGGACTATATCTACATTGTTTCTGATAATGGACTGATTATCAGTATGACGGCAGAGCTTGATCATCATCTGGCAGATGAGATGAGAAATGTGATTGATGATGTTATAGACAAGCGCGGTGTAAACAATGTGATATTTGATTTTAGCAAGATAGGATTTATGGATAGTGCAGGAATCGGATTGATTATGGGACGCTACAAGAAGATAAGGGAAAAAGGTGCCATATACATAACCGGTGCCGGAGATGGTATTAACAGAATATTGCTGATTTCGGGATTGCATAAGCTGGTTGTATCTTGTAGGGATGTAAATGAGGCAGTTTGTATGATTAGAGAGGGAAATGGAGGTGTGACAAAGTGAGAAACAAGGTGAAAGGCGAGATGGCAGAAGATATGAAGAATGAGTCAGGAAAAGAATTGCAGGATGAAGTGCGAGATCATATGGAAATAAGATTCGAATCAAAGTCGGAAAATGAAAGTCTTGCAAGAGTGGTGGCAGCAGCATTTTGCACAAGGCTGGACCCAACGGTGGAAGAGATAACAGATATTAAAACAGCTGTTTCTGAGGCGGTTACTAACTGTATAGTTCACGGTTATGATGGAGGACCGGGAGAGGTTATTATGTGCTGCGAGATCAATAAAGATGAGATTACTATTGAGATAAGCGACAAAGGTGTGGGTATTGACAATATTAATCAGGCTATGGAGCCGCTGTATACTTCAAAGCCGGAGTTGGAACGTTCCGGTATGGGATTTTCTTTTATGGAAGCGTTTATGGACGAGCTGGTTGTTCATTCTAAGAAGGGTGCAGGGACCACTGTTATTATGAAGAAAAGGATAGGTGTGGAAGATTAGTGAATAGGGTGTGGTTATATGGATCATACTAAGGAACTGATTGAAAGGGCACATAATGGTGATAAAGAGGCGAGGGAACAGCTTGTACTTGAGAATATGGGGCTGATATGGAGCATTGTCAGACGTTTTGCGGGACGCGGTTATGAGCAGGATGATCTTTTTCAGATAGGCAGTATAGGGCTTATTAAAGCCATTGATAAGTTTGATATGGCATTTGATGTAAGATTCTCTACTTACGCTGTTCCTATGATTGCAGGAGAGATAAAGCGTTTTCTTAGGGACGACGGTATGATTAAGGTTAGCAGGTCCCTAAAGGAAATAGCCTATAAAGCATATCTTGCAAGAGAGCAGATGGAAAAAGATATGAAAAGAGAGCCTACGCTTAAAGAAATAGCGGCAGTTATTGATGTGTCGGAGGAGGACTTGGTGCAGGCTATGGATGCATCTGCTGAGATTGAATCTCTGCACAAGGTTATATATCAGGGAGATGGCAGTGACATATCCTTGATGGACAAGCTTCCACAAGAAGGAGATGTAAGTGAGGATATAATGAACCGCATTATGGTGGAGCAGATGATGGGTTGTTTAGAGGATAAGGAAAAGCAGATTATTTATATGCGTTATTATCTTGATAAAACTCAGACTGAGATAGCAACAGAGCTGGGAGTATCGCAGGTTCAGGTATCCCGTATGGAAAAGAGGATATTGCAGAAGATGGCAAAAATGTGTGGGTAAATCCTGCATATTTTTTTCAATACGTGGCAAACTAGCAGTGAATTATTGTAGGCGAGGTTTGCGACTGTATATGAGTGAGGTTTTGTATTTACAGATTAATAGAAATGTTGAGGTTTCTAAGAGGGATGTGACGATTGGAGATGTTGCAACCTTATACTGTGCAAAGAGCACTGTTGTAAATAAGGTGAAGGCATTAAAACTGTTGTCCATACCGGATGTAAAAAAGAAAAGAGTTTGTGTTTCGACGATGCTTGTTATTAAGCTGATTAATGAGGCATGCCCTCAGGTGGAGATAAGCAATATAGGAGAGACTGACTTTATTGTGGATTACATCAAAGAGAAGCCGGGGAATAAAGTGCTGCAAGGGCTTCTTATAGGCTTTGTGGCACTTTTTACATTTGTTGGAAGCACATATGCCATTATGGCGTATAACAATGATGTGGGTACTACAGAAATATTTGGACTTGTGTATGAACGGTTTGGGCAGGAGCTGGATGGAAGTCATATTCTTGAAATATCTTATGCAGTGGGATTGGCGGCAGGAATTATTGTGTTTTATAACCATTTTGGTGGCAAGAGATTTGGCACAGATCCCACACCTATTGAAGTTGAAATGGACAAGTACGAAGGTGACGTGGATACAGCGCTGATTGACAGAAGTGCTGCAGCGGGCAAGGAGGAGAGTTTATGATAAGTTGTAGGGAGGTGCACTTATGACGGAAATACTGCATTTTCTCGGGTTTGCGCTGTTTGGAGTGGGGGCAGGAGCCCTTACGGCTGCAGGATTTTTTGCAGTAATAACCGCTGTGGGACTCATTAACAGAGTGGCGGCAGTTACCAAGACGACAAAACATCTGCTGTTTTATGAGGAAGTAATTATAGCTGGAGCTGTCACTGGTACAGTGCTTTCGGTATTTGATGTAAAGCTTGCGGATACAGTTGTTGGAAGAAGTGTTCCTGTATGGCTTATTGTTGGAAGTTTGATTGTAGTGGGGGTTATTGCCGGGATGTATGTGGGGCTGTTTGTTGTAAGCCTTGCAGAGACAACAAAGGCATTACCTATATTTATAAGGAGAGTAAGGATTGGTGCGGGACTGGGGCTGGTTGTTCTTATGATAGGGCTTGGAAAGGCAGTGGGGCAGTTGATTTATTATCTGGTGCTGTATGAGTGATGGTTAAGAGGCCAAGTTGTGATATAAAACAGATGTACAATGTAAGGATATGTTTATAGAGATATATATTGCGAATAAGGAGGGGTTATATGAAAGATAATAATGTAGTTAACGAACAGAAACGTAACGAAAAATACAATGAGTATGTGGAGTCGGTTACGCCTAAGGCCAGCTGTGTGAAGAACTGTGCCAAAGCATTTGTTACAGGTGGTCTTATATGTGTGTATGGACAGTTGCTTACAGAGATTTTTAAGTGGCTTGACTTTGGCAAGGATGATGCGGCACTGTTTACTACTATATGTATGGTGCTTACAAGCGTTATACTGACAGGATTTGGTGTGTATCCTTTAATTACCACTTGGGGTGGTGCAGGAAGTCTTGTGCCTATAACGGGATTTGCCAATAGTGTTGCGGCTCCGGCTATAGAGTATAAGAAAGAGGGTCAGGTGTTTGGTATTGGTTGCAAGATATTTACCATTGCGGGGCCGGTTATTCTTTATGGTATATTTGTAAGCTGGCTTGTGGGCTTGATATATTGGCTGTTAAAGGTAGCGGGTATGATGTAAATGTGTCAAGGTGTGTTTGGGTGAGCACTCGACGACTAATGGGAAAATGTGTTTAAGGGGGAAGTATGATTAAAGGAAAGCAGAGTGTGGTATTTGATAAGCCTGTGTATATAGAGGCTGTTGCCAGTGTTGTAGGAGAAAAAGAGGGGCAGGGGCCGAAGGGGGAGTGCTTCGACATAGTTGCCAATGACCCTATGGTTAATGCTAATACATGGGAAGAAGCAGAGAGTAAGTTGCAGGAGTTGGCAGTGGACAAGCTTTTTGACAAGAGTAATATTAAGAAAGATGATGTGAGATATTTACTGGGAGGAGATTTGTTGGGGCAGTTGATCGCTACATCTTTTGGACTTAAGAAATATGAAATACCATTGTTTGGATTGTATGGGGCCTGCTCTACATTTGGCGAAGCTCTTTCTTTGGGTGCCATGGCAGTCAGCGGTGGATTTGCAGAGTCAGTGGTAGCATTGGCGTCCAGTCATTTTGCCAGTGCGGAAAAACAGTTTAGATTTCCGCTGGAGTATGGTAATCAGCGTCCGCCTGCATCTACATGGACCGTTACAGGGTGTGGTGCGGCTATGGTTACATCTAAGCAGACAAGTGTTAAGATTGCGGCTATAACCACTGGAACTATAGTTGATTATGGTGTGAAGGACTCTATGAATATGGGAGCATGTATGGCCCCGGCTGCAGCAGCGCTTATTGCGGCTAATTTAAAAGATTTGGAAGTGGATGAGAATTATTATGACAAGATAATAACCGGTGATCTGGGAACTGTGGGGCAGAAGATTCTTATTGACCTGCTTAAAGAGAAGGGCTATGACATTGCTAATCGACATATGGACTGTGGAATAGAGATATATGATGCTAAGGAGCAGGACACCAAGGCAGGTGGCAGCGGTTGCGGCTGCTCTGCGGTTATATTCTGCGGATATGTAATTGATAAGCTTCTGAGAGGGGAATGGAAGAGGGTTCTTTTGGTTCCTACGGGAGCATTGCTTTCAACAGTGAGTTACAATGAGGGCAAGAGTGTTCCGGGTATTGCTCACGGTGTCGTAATTGAGAGTTGTTAGGAGGAAAATATGATATTTGTTAAAGCGTTTGTTATAGGCGGACTTATATGTGCCGCAGTACAGATTCTTATGGAAAAAACGAAGCTTATGCCGGGAAGGATTATGGTGCTGTTGGTATGTACGGGAGTCATACTTGGGGCGTTGGGAATATACGACCCCTTTGCTGAGTTTGCGGGAGCAGGAGCAACTGTTCCGCTTCTTGGCTTTGGAAATACTTTATGGAAAGGTATAAAAGAAGCTGTTGATGCGTCAGGTTTTCTAGGAATATTTAAAGGTGGCTTTACAGCAGGAGCAGTAGGAATATCTGCGGCGCTGGTGTTTGGATATATAGCATCCCTTTTGTTTAATCCTAGGATGAAGAAGAAATAAAGGGGCTGTTGTATAATTGCCAGCCTCTTGCTTATATGACACAATATATGCCTTACAGTACTGTAGAAAAACGTGTCTGTAAGGCGTATATTGCGTCAACAGCAAGGGCATATGAATTATACAAACAGCCCCTTTTGGTTATTCGTTGTTAGGCTTTGTGTTTGAATTGTCAGTGTCGGTGCTGGAGTTGTTATCACTGCTGTTGTCATCGGAGTCATTGTCTTCATCTGTGTCAGAACTGTCGGTAGGGTTACCGTGAACTGAGCAGATATGTGAAAGTTCAGCCTCGGTTATGGCATATTTGTTATCTTTAGGTATGAGTTCTGTTACGCCATCTGCACCTACAGCATGTAACAGTTCAGCTTTTTTAATGTAGGTGCGGGTTGTAGTGCTTAAACAATTGGTTGATGCCACCTCACCTGTTGCGTTGCATATCTTAACTTGTATATGTGTGTCACAGGTGTCGATAGGCATATTATCATAAGAGAAGTATTCTGTTACAAGCTGTGAACCACGAGGGTCTGTATCACAAAGTCCATCTACATGAAGCTTACCGGACTGGGCACACACCTGCATCTGAACAATGCCAGCGGGCTGTTCAAATGACTTTGGTTCGAGGTTAGCGTGAGCTTTGCGCATAATATCACCCCACATTTTTGGATGTGAGAGATTGGACATATCTCCGGAATTATCATCAAAACCTACCCAAATAGTTGCAGAGTAGTATGGTGTAATTCCACAGTACCACCTGTCAGTGAATCCTGTTGTTGTTCCTGTCTTTCCGCCAGTGTCGATGTCAGGCACAATAGATTCTGCTGAGTAACCATAGGCTGCAGAATCTTTAAGGACGTTAGTAAGGAGCCATGCAGTGGTTTCTTTAATAACAGTGTGTGTTTCAGGCTTAGAGTTGTCAAGTATAACATTGCCATCGAAATCAACAACGGAAGTGTAGTATACAGGCTTGGTGTAAACACCTCCATTGGCGATAGCGGCGTAGGCTGCGGTAAGGTCTATATTGTGAATTCCATAAGTGAGACCACCTAATGCAAGTGCCTGTACCATATCATGATTGCCGTTAACTGCCTCTTTTGGTGAAACTAGTGTTGATAATCCGAATTTGCTTGCATAATTAAAACCTACTTCTGGTGTAATCTTTGTCAGTGTTTTTACAGCAGGTACGTTAGTTGAGTGTATCAGTGCATAACGTGCTGACATAAGACCATCGTACACTCCTTTTTCATTGTTGCTTACAAGCTTGCCGTTTTCTCCTGAATAAAAATATGGAGCATCATCAATGGCAGTAGCCAAGGTGATAATACCATTGTCAAGTGCCGGGCCGTAAACGGCTAAAGGTTTAATTGTTGAACCAGGCTGTCTTTTTGTATCAGTTGCTCTGTTAAGAGTACGCTTGCCTGTTTTTTCACCACGACCGCCAACTAATACTTTGACATGGCCTGTGGAATTCTCTATAACAGAGAAAGAAGCTTGCGGTTGCATAGTGTATGATACATTTTCGCTTACAACAGTTCCACCGTTGGCTAGCATAGCATTACGGAATGCATCGAGATGCTTTTGTGCTTCTTCCTTTGTTTTAAATGTTAGGTAAAATTCTTTAGTGTTATTCTTTTTCTGATAGTATTCAAGTACTTTGTAGTGTGAGTAGTAGGAAATAGTTTTGTCGGCTTCTCTAATAGTTAAGTTATAAGAAGAAACTGACAAATAAGTTCCCATAGGGTAGTTGGTTGGGTCGTTAATCTCAGCATCAGCAGTAGCCTGCATAGCAGTATTCTGAGTGGAATTAATCTTAAGTCCGCCTCTGTATACAAGGTCAGATGCTTGTGTTTCACTGTAACCCTTCTGTTCCATAAGGTCACTGATGACCTGCTCGATGATGGTATCTACGAAGTAAGAATAAGCTTCATCATCTGCGAGTTCAAGGTCAAGACTTTGGATTCTTGCATAAACATCATCAGCAAGAGCTTCGTCGTATTCTTCCTTTGTAATATACCCCTGTTCAAGCATATGATTAAGTACTTTGGTCTGACGGGTTCTGTTGTTGTCAGGGTACTTAACTGGATTAAGGTATGCCGGGCTCTGGGTGATGGATGCAATAACTGCACATTCACTCAATGTAAGCTCTGATACATCTTTGCCGAAATATCCATTGGCAGCAGCCTGAACACCATAGTAACCATTACCCAGATTGATGGTGTTGAGGTAGTTTTCAAGGATTTCTTCCTTATCCATAATGGTTTCAAGTTTAACGGCAAGGTACTGCTCCTGAAGCTTTCTTTTAATCTTTTCTATAGTAGTTTCATTGTAGGCCTGGAATACATTGTTCTTAATAAGCTGCTGCGTAAGAGTACTTCCACCTTGTGAAAGAGAGCCGTTCTTTACGGCTACTGCAGCGGCACGAATGATACCTTTTACATCAATACCGTTATGTTCGTAGAAACGTTCATCCTCTAAGGCGATAAAAGCTTCCTGAAGATTAACAGGCACTTGCTCAATGCCGACGGATATACGGTTCGAGCCGGATGTAGACAGCTTCTGAATTTCATTGCCTTCATCATCGTATATAACACTTACAAATCCATCGGGTGTAACATCAATGGTTGATATGTCAGGAGCACTTGCGATTATACCCTGAACTGCACCTAGTCCCAGACAGCCTACGGAGATAATCACTGCCACAGAACATATGAGTAGCACCTTGACAGAAGTGATTCCAAACTTAGTTCCTATCTTAGTAGTGGAAGAGTTAAGCAGCTTTTTCTTTTGTGTTATGCCATTACTTCCATAATTCATATTGACCTCCATTCTGAAGCATATGCTTCATTAAAATGAATTCCTGATGATTATAACACATTTAGAAGTCTTTGACAAATCGCAATAAATTAATCATAATAAATGGTAATAATATAATGAAAGGTAACATCATATGAAACGTGTAAAAATAGGCGGTACAGATGAGATAATAGAGAAGAAGTCAAGGTTTATAGCTCATGTGTTTGACGTTGACAGCGAAGAAAAGGCAACGGAATACATTAACGATATAAAGAAGAAGTATTGGGATGCGCGTCACAATTGTTGGGCATTCATTGTGGGGGCTAACAATGAACTTCAAAGGTTCAGTGATGACGGCGAACCGGGAGGCACTGCGGGAAAGCCTATACTTGAAGTGATTGACAGAAGTGATGTACACAACTGTCTCATAGTAGTTACCAGATACTTTGGTGGGACACTGCTTGGAACCGGAGGACTGGTGCGGGCATATCAGGCAGCGGCTAAAGCAGGACTTGAGGCCAGTGGAATTGTTGATGTGTATAAGGGACATAAAGTTTCCGTGAAGGTGGATTACAATTATATAGGAAAGCTTCAATATATATGTGGCGAACTGGACATACCTATTCTTGATACTGAATATGGAGCAGATGTGCGTATGGAGCTGATGGTTAAGGAAGAAACTTATGGCGCATTTATAAAAAAAGTCACAGAAAGCTTCTCAGGAGCAGTGGAGCCTGATGATATGGGGGCGTATGAATATGGCTTTATGGATAAGGAGCTGATTATCTTTTAAAATGTGAACAAAAAATTAACAGTGGTAAATACGCACAATTCAAGTTATGAAAATTGGAAAAAATATGATTTTATAGTCAAATTGTAATAAAAAAGTAAAAAGAAATTGGGTTATTAGTACAAATTTTACAGAAAGCATATGTCGAAAAATGTTTCCTTGAAAATGATTTTCGAGAAGTTTGTTAACAAAAATTGAACAAAATTTAAATTTTCTGTGCGTGAGAAATGGCTTAAATACGGGGTTTTCACAAAAAGTACAAAAAAAATACAAGAAATATTAAAAAACACCTTGTTAAAAACATACAAAAATGTTATCATACAGTTGTCAAATAAAAGTGGCTGGGTGAGAGTCCCGGCAAAACCGTTAAGGAGGGTTTAAAAGTTTATGAAAAAGACAGTTAAGAAGCTTACTGCTGTAGGTCTTACTCTTACAACAGTAATGGGCCTTGTAGCTTGTGGCAACAAGGAGAACAAGGAAGACGGCACAAAGGACAATGGCGTTGTAACAAAGCCAAAGACAATCAGCGTAATGGTTGATAACACAATCGTTGCTGAGACTAATGGTGGTAACCAGTTCTATGAGGAACTTGAGAAGCTCATGAAGAACTATGGTGATGAGGGTGAAATCGATCTTCAGTTCACACGTCCAGAGCACAGTGGTTACTATGATGCAGTAGCTAACACATTCAATGGTAATGATAAGCCAGACGTTGTAATCCTTTCTTCAGATTACTATGCTCTTTACTCAGCATCTGGTATGCTTTGGGATATGACAGACGCTTGGGATAATTCTGAGACAAAGAAGTCTGGTAAGCTTATCAGCGGTGCTGACAAGGTTCTTTCAGCTCTTGTTGTTAACAACGAAGAGGGCGAGAAGGGTATGTTCGGTTTCTCACCATACCGTGGTAATGGTTGCTGTACATATGTTAAGGAAGACTGGTTGAAGGCAGCTGGCATTGAGCCATCTTCAATCAAGGGCAAGAAGATGACATTCAACGAGTACTATGAGTTGCTTACAAAGTTAAAGGCAGCTAGCAAGAGCTCATATGTTATTTCTTCACCTGGTTTCGTTTCAGACGAGGCTCCATATACAAACTACTTGCCTGAGTGGTTCCAGAAGGCTAACTTCACATTCTACAAGGATGCTTCTGGTAAGTATGTAGATGGTTTCCAGCAGCAGGAGATGATCGACGCTCTTACAAGAATTCAGAAGGGTGTTAAGGATGGTATCATCAATAAGGGTTCTGACGGTGCTAAGACATCTGCAGCTAGAGATATCTTCTACTCAACAGATCCTACAACAGAGTCTGGTGTATTCACATACTGGGCTGGTACATGGGCTGAGACACTTAGATCTAAGCTTGAAGGAAAGAAGAGAAAAGATGGTTCTACAATGAGCGGTGCTTTGGTTGCTATCGATCCAATCACAGAGCTTGGTACATACGTAGAGAGACTTGCTCCAGCTTGGTGTATTACAGCTGACTGCGAGAACCCAGAAGGTGTATTCAAGTACTTCATCGACACAATGCTCGATGGTGGTGATTTCCAGACAGCATGGCAGTATGGTGCTAAGGGAACACACTGGGATGACAAGGCTGAGACATTCACACTTAAGGGTAAGGATGGCAAGGAAGGTGCTTCATATTCATATGCAGCAGGCGAGTTCCACTTCTTGGCTTCTCCAGAGGATCCAACAACACTTATGAAGAAGAATCATATCGACCCAGTTCTTGCTCTTCGTAGAATTGAGAACGACCCAGGTCAGACAAAGGTTGCAGCTCTCGTTTGGGAGAACGGTGAGTGGTTCTCAAATAACTGCTCAATGGCAGTACCTCTTCCAATGACAGAGGAGCTTGGTACACATTCAGCTGATATCAACAAGAAGAGAAAAGAGATTATCTCTAAGGTAGCTCTTGATCCTTCATACTCAGCAGAGCAGGGTATCAAGGACTATAAGGCAGCTGTTGGTTCACTTGTTGACACAGTACTTAAGTCATTGAACAAGTAATTATAACTGTTAAGGTAAACTAATTACCTCAATTAAAGAATCCTCTCTCGGGCGGCATTTCCGCCGCCCGGTCTGGATTCTGATTTTTAGCTTATTTATTTTAAAGAGGTAGGCTTGAATTATAAAAACTAGGAAAGAAGGTATGAAGATGCAATGTAAGTCTTGTAATACAGAATTACCTAAAAAGGCTAAGGTTTGTCCAAAGTGTGGCGAACTTACAGGAAAGAAAGCTGGTAATCTTAAGGTAATAGCTGTTATTGGTTTAGTTATTGCTATGATAGGTGGGCTTTTGCCTTTCGTTCAGAACACATCTGAAATAAAAGATGCCTACAGCTTTATGAATATCCAAGCGTCATTTATGTGGTATCTTTACATCGCAGCTATTGTTATTGCGGTGCTCTTGCTTATAGCAAGAAAGGATGTTTTGTCTATCATACCTACAGTTGCAGCTGGTGTTATTTACGCTGTTTCATTTGTAGGATTTAAGTACAGACATCATTCAACAAGAAAGAAGTTCACAGAAGTTGAACTTATGGATCTTTTACAGAACGGTAGCGGAGAAGATTCATACGCTATTGGTTTCGGTGTTTTTGTAGTAATTATCGGTTTGATCATCGCTATTGTAGGATGCTTTATCGATATTATGAAGTATTTTAAGAAGGATCTCGGTGTTGATGCTAAGTATCTTACTAACTCTATTAATCAGAGTGTTTGGTCTAAGATGTGGTATTACAGAGGATTCTATCTTATGTTTATCCCAGTATTGGTTGCTATTTTGATTTTCTATTATTGGCCAATGCTTGGTGTAAGATTTGCGTTTACACAGTATCGAATTGCTGACCCATTCTATGTTGGTGTTAAGCATTTCGTTCAGATGTTTACAACTGATACGTTCTTCTGGTCATCATTCAGAAATACGTTATTCCTTGCGACAACAAGATTGATTTTAAATACAGGTGCAGCTGTTATCATCTCTCTTCTTCTTCATGAGATCGTTAACATCTGGTTTAAGAAAACTGTACAGACAATTATTTACTTACCTCACTTCATGTCATGGGTAGTAGTTGCTGCTATCTTTAGAATGATTCTTGACCCTAACGATACAGGTGTTATCAATGGATTATTAATTGATATGGGTATCGTTGAGAAGGGTAATGGTATCTTCTTCATGGGTGATGTTAAGTACTGGCAGGGAACATTCTTTGCCATGTCTGTATGGAAAGATACAGGTTGGGGAACTATCCTCTTCCTTGCTACATTGTCAGGTATCAGCCCAGACCTTTATGAGGCTGCTCAGATTGACGGTGCTAACCGTTGGAAGAGACTTCTCTATATCACTCTTCCAGCATTGGTGAATACAATTCTTACAGTATTCATCCTTAACCTTGCTAAGGTTATGAACCTTTTCGAGGCTGTATTCGTAACAAGTACACCTGGTACAATCGCTGTATCAGAAGTTTTACAGACATACGTATATAGTAAGACATTCGGTTCTTCACTTTCAGATTATGGTTATTCTACAGCCGTAGGTTTGTTCAAGTCAGTAGTTGGTATGATCCTCGTACTTGGATGTAACTGGGCAAGTAAGAAAGTCCGCGGACGCGGTATTATTTAAGGAGGGAATGCTTAATGGATAATCAGATTGTATTAAACAAGAAAAAGAAGAAATTTAAGATATTCCCAATTGTGAATGGACTTTTCTTCATTAGTTTTTGTGCTATCCTTGTATTACCTATGTGGAAGGTAGTAGTTGACTCATTAGATGCGTCTGCTTCATATAGCTTTAGTTGGTTGCCAACTGAGTTTTCATTAGGTGGTTATGAGGCTATCCTTAGCCGTCAGAACCTCTACAGACCGTTCATTATTTCATGTATTACAACTGTTGTTGGTACATTTATGGGTCTTTTGCTTTCAACATTGGGTGGTTATGTACTCATTCAGTGGGAAATGCCAGGTAGAAACTTCCTTGCATATTTGTTGTTGTTCACTATGATTTTCGATGGTGGTATGATTCCTAAGTTCCTTGTTATCAAGGACATTGGTCTCTACAACACTTTGTGGGCTGTTATTCTTCCAATGGCTATCGATGTATATAACTTAGTATTGATGAGAAACTTCTTTGAAGGTATTCCTGAATCGCTTTTTGAGGCGGCTCAGATTGATGGATGCTCACCTATGGGTATCTTCTTCAGAATCGTTCTTCCACTTTCAAAGGCTGCGTTGGCTTCTATCGGTCTTATGTTTGCCGTTAAGTTCTGGAACGATTATACAAACTTCAAGCTTTATGTTGTTGATAATAAGTTATGGAACTTCCAGATTCGTCTTCGTTCAATGATTATGGAGAACGACGTTCCTGATGAAAGTGCCGTTGACCCTAAGACTATTCAGAATGCGGGTACACTTGTTGCTATCCTTCCATTCATTGTTATTTATCCATTCTGTCAGAATTATTTCGTACAGGGTGTTAACGTAGGTGCGGTTAAGGAGTAATTATCGATATAATTATGTTTTTAAGCCTGTCGCTTTATGCGGCAGGCTTTTTTTCAGTGTTTATTTTCTATAAGTACGTTAAATATGTAGAAATATTGTAGGTTTTACAGTATAATAGAATAAGATAATGTTATGAATGGAGGTATATATTGTGATTAAACGATGCGATAAAACAGAGGGGATATTTAAATCTTGGTTGAATGGCCTTGATACAATGACACTTGCTCCGATAAAGCTTTCTTATGCGGCCAGTGCGGCGGTAGAGCTTGCTAAAGCCACAGGTGATGAGAGCTATGGTGCATTTGCTGTAAAAGTTGCAGATGAATTTAAGGAAAAGTTAGAGACAGGAGCGTTGGAAGAAGGTAATCTTGCTAATCTTAAACTTGCGAATATGCTTTATTTTGCGGCGGCTAAAACAGGGGATGCCTCATACATAGAAGCTGCAAAGAAAGCGGCAGAACTAATTGCTAAGCAGCCAAGAAGTGCTGAAGGTGTATTTGTTAATAAGGGAAGCGATGCATGCAATGGCGACGTGTGTATCTGTCAGGCTTATTTAAGTCAGGTTTTTTATATGAAATACGAAAGTACTAATGGTGGAAAAGAGCGCTACAATGATATTATTGCTCAGTACAATGCATATAGAGCTAATTATTATGAGGCGAAGGCTACAAAGATGAGCCAGGATGCAACAGCTGCAAAGGTTGTGGCGTTGTTTGCGGCGGCATTGATTGATACAATGGAAGTTATTGATCAGCCTATGTATGAGATGTTCCGTAGAATGCAGGCTCTCTACAAAGAGGCTGTCAAAGATATCATTAAGTCGGATGTGTTTACTAACGCTGATATGGCTGCTGTTATGGCTTCTTATGCAGTTCTTAAAGGATGTCGCATGAAGGCACTTCACACAGAAAAATATGAGGATATGGCACTCAGAGTACTTAAAGCATCATTGGATAATGCTATGGTAGAAGATAAGAGCGAAGATGCAGGCTATATGGCGGCGCTTGCTATGAGTTATAGTGAAAGTCTTAAGAATCGAGAATATCAGGATTATGGAAGAGGCAAAGGAGGCGCATTATGGAGTTAATATTGGTTGCTAATACAGCAAGAAATGCGGTTTTTGAATTAACAGAATCAGGAAAGTTCTACACTGAGAAAGAATACGAATTGTATGTTAATGGGGAGAAGTACTGTGACAGTAAGAAGGTTATTAGTTCTATATATGGACTTAAGCCGGATACACAGTATGAAGTGAAGGCGCTTTATGATGGCAAGGAGATTGGCCCTGTTACATTTAAGACTAACTATGAATTTGTAACGCTTAATGTTCGTGAGTTTGGAGCTTATGGAGATGGTGTTCATGATGATACTAATGCTATCCAGTGTGCTATTATGGCTTGTCCGAAGAATTCAAGAGTTTTGGTGCCGGAAGGCGTTTACAAGATATCAAGTATTTTCTTAAAGGACGATTTAATATTAGAACTAGCAGAAGGCGCGGTTCTTTCAGCCTTTACAGACAGAGAAAAGTTTCCTATTCTGCCAGGTGTTATTGAGTCATACGATGAGACTGACGAGTATAATTTAGGTTCGTGGGAAGGCAATCCTCTAGATATGTTCGCAGGTATTATCTGTGGAATCAATGCTAACAATGTTGTGATTACAGGTCAGGGAACAATTGATGGATGCACAACATTTGAAAACTGGTGGAATAACTGCAAGGTTAGAAACATTGCTTGGAGACCTAGACTTTTCTTTATAAATCACTGCAACAATGTTACAATGCACGGTATCACAGTGCAGAATTCGCCTGCATGGACAATTCATCCGTATTTCAGTGATCATTTGAAGTTTATAGATGTAAAGATTAAGGCTCCGGCTGATTCGCATAATACAGACGGACTTGACCCTGAGAGCTGCCAGGATGTTCTTGTACTTGGCACACATATTTCTGTTGGTGATGACTGTATTGCCATTAAGTCAGGAAAGATATATCAGGCGCAGAAGTACAAGAGACCAACATCTAATATGATTATCAGACAGTGTTGCATGCAGGACGGTCATGGCGCGATTACTGTAGGTAGCGAGATTGCGGCAGGTGTTAATGATGTACATATTAAGGACTGTTTGTTCCTTAACACTGACAGAGGACTTCGAGTTAAGACAAGACGAGGACGCGGTAAGCTTTCTGTGTTGGATGATATTTCATTTGAGAATATCGATATGGACAATGTTATGACACCATTCGTTGTAAATAGTTTCTATTTCTGCGATCCTGACGGAAAGACAGAGTATGTAAGTACTCAGAAAGAACTTCCGGTGGATGATAGAACTCCTTCTATTGGCAGATTGTTGTTCAAGAACATAGATGCAAAGAATTGCCATGTGGCTGGTACATATATCTGCGGATTGCCAGAGAGCAAGATTAAGGAGCTTACATTTGAGAATATCAACTTCACATATGCTGAGAATGCAAAGTCAGGTGTGGCAGCTATGATGGTTGCTTGTGAAGAAGGCTCAAAGCAGGGTATAATTGCATCCAATGTTGAGAGGCTTATTCTTAAAAATGTTAGTATTACAGGCTGCGAGGGTGAGTCAATCGTGGCAACCAATGTTGATGAAATAATCAAAGAATAATACAATTGTGGGGCTTTTGCAGAATCTTCTGGCTTATAGAGGATAAGCAAGAGTCCCATAATAGCATAGAAAGGATATGGCTATGAATTTAAAGGCACCAAAGGGAATTGAGGTAGATAATTGGTTTATTCAGTGCTATAAAAAGTATAAGGGGCATCCTTTAAAGATTCTTATAGGTTTATACAAGGGTAACTACAGCAAGTTTTTTCTTGCTATATTGTTCTTTTTTATTAAGCATAGCCCTGTGTGGGTACTCCCAATAGTCACTGCTAATATTATCAATGATGTAACGACAGCATCTGATAACACTACACGAAATATCATTATATATGTGGCTATTATGATTGCGCTGATACTTCTCAATATTCCGACTAATTATATGTATGTACGATATAAGTCCCTTGCCACAAGGTATTGTGAAACGGGGCTTAGAAAAGCACTTGTTAGAAAGCTTCAGCAGTTATCCATCTCATATCATAAAGAAACTCAGTCAGGAAGACTTCAGTCGAAGATTATGAGAGATGTAGAGGCAGTGGAAGTGTTGTCCACACAACTTTTCCTGAGCATACTTAATATAGCGCTTAATATAACTATAGCGCTTGCTGTAACAGTTACTAAGAGTATGCTGGTATTTGTGTTCTTCCTTATATCAACACCAATTGCTGCAGCTACTATGGTATTCTTCCGCGGAATTATGAAAAAACGCAATTCTGAATTTCGTAAGGAAATGGAAGAAACATCAGCACGTGTTATGGAAATGGTAGAGCTTATACCGGTTACCAGAGCTCATGCGCTAGAGGAAGAGGAAGTTCAGAAAATGAGTAGTCAGCTGATGGCTGTAGCGGAGAAGGGATACAAGCTTGATGTGGTTCAGTCATTGTTCGGTTCCGTTGGCTGGGCTATATTCCAAATATTCCAGATAGTATGTTTGGGATTTACAGGATATTTGGCATTGTCAGGTGGAATACTTCCTGGTGATATAACCTTGTATCAAAGCTACTTCGCGTCTATAGTGGCGCAGGTTTCGTCTATAATGACTCTTATTCCAACACTTGCTAAGGGTATTGAATCAGTTAATTCCATAGGAGAAGTGTTGTTGGAAGAAGATATAGAAAACAACGAAGGTAAAGAAAAAGTAGAAACTGTAGTTGGACAATTTGAATTCAAGAATGTTAAATTTAAATATAATAATACGGATAAGAATGTTCTGAATGGCCTGAATCTTACAGTTAAGCAGGGTGAGACTATAGCTCTTGTAGGAGAATCCGGTGCTGGTAAATCCACTATACTTAATTTGGTAATAGGTTTCAACTTTGCATCCGAAGGAAATGTATTGTTGGATGGTAAGAGAATAGATGATATAGATTTGAGGAGCTATAGAAAGCATTTGGCGGTAGTTCCGCAAACATCCATATTGTTTTCAGGAAGCATACGAGACAATATTACGTATGGACGAGACGATATTGATGACGAGACTTTAGCCAATGTTATCAAGGCTGCTAACCTTTCGGAATTGGTAGAATCATTACCTGATGGGGTAGATACTATGGTTGGTGAACATGGTGGAAAGCTTTCAGGTGGTCAGAGACAGCGAATCTCCATTGCGAGAGCACTTATAAGAAATCCGAAGGTAATTGTGCTTGATGAAGCTACATCTGCACTTGATAGTATATCAGAGAAGCTTATTCAAGAAGCTTTAAATAATCTTACAGAGGGAAGAACTACATTTATTGTAGCTCACAGACTTTCAACTATTAAGGATGCGGACAAGATTGCAGTTATCGCAGATGGACAATGTGTTGAATATGGCACATTTGATGAGCTTATGGAGCTCAAGGGTGAGTTTTATAAGATGAAAGTAATACAGAGTTAGAGAATATTAAACAGAGGAAGTAATTGCGCTAATGCGAGAGTGCCTATATGTCTTACAAACCCGTTTTCGCTTGAACCTAAGCACAGCGGTACTAAACTCATACAGTTATGCATTGCATAACATGTATTCGTTAAGTGCCGGTGCTTAGCTACAGTTTGTAAGACATATGACACATCTCGCATGCATCACAATATATCCCCTTTAATATCCTCTAACACAAAAAAAGCTATCGGATTGACCCGATAGCTTCTTTTATATTAAAGATATCAAACTAATTACTTAGCCCAGATTCTGAGTGTAGAGATAAGCTTTTCCTTATCTGAATTCTCCATCTTCTGAACAAGTGCCATAATCTCATTGTCAAGAGCTGTATTCTCATATTCCTTGTCAACGCTACCAGCAAGGTAATCCAATGAAACACCTGTTAACTCTGCATAGTAAGCAAGCATTCTCAATGTCATAAGATTTCTGCCGTTCTCTACGTTGCTGATGTAGCCAGGAGTTACATCAAGAGCCTTAGCTACGTCCTCCTGTGTGAGACCCTTTGAAATTCTCAACTTTTTTACCTTTGCTCCCAAATCGCTATCCATCTTTTTTACCTCCGTAAATGTTATTTTTTGTTTGCTCTGTATCTGAGCGTAGAATCCAGAATCTTTTTTCGGATTCTGAGGTGACCAGGTGTAACTTCAAGAAGTTCATCTGTATCAATGTAATCCAAAGCTTGTTCGAGACTTAGTATCTTTGGGGGAACAAGTCTCAAAGCTTCATCAGCACCTGAAGAACGAGTGTTAGTCAAATGCTTTGTTTTGCATACGTTAACTTCAATATCTTCGGTACGTGGATTCTCACCTATAATCATACCGGCATAAACTTTTTCACCGGCTCCAACAAATAGTGTACCACGTTCTTGCGCATTAAACAAGCCATAAGTTACAGTTTCTCCATCTTCGTATGCAATTAGGGAACCAGTCTTTCTATAAGAAATGTCTCCCTTGTATTCCTCATAACCTTCAAATGAAGTGTTAATAATACCATTACCCTTAGTGTCAGTAAGGAATTCGCCTCTGTAGCCAATAAGACCACGAGAAGGAATTGAGAACTGAAGTCTTGTATATCCGCCATTAATAGGAGTCATACCAAGAAGTTCACCTTTTCTCTGACTTAATTTCTGAATAACTGAACCTGAAAATTCATCAGGTACATCAATATATGCAAGCTCGATTGGCTCAAGCTTCTTGCCTCTTTCATCGTAATGGTAAAGAACTTCCGCTTTACTTACTGCGAATTCGTAACCTTCGCGTCTCATATTCTCAATAAGAACGGAAAGGTGGAGTTCACCTCGACCTGATACCTTAAATGAGTTCTCAGAGCCAGGATTTTCTTCAACTCGTAAGCTTACATCAGTGTTCAACTCTCTAAAAAGTCTGTCACGAATGTGTCTTGAAGTTACAAACTTACCTTCTTTACCTGCAAGTGGACTATCATTAACCATAAAGTCCATAGAAAGAGTAGGTTCAGAAATCTTCTGGAATGGAAGTGCTACAGGATTGTCCACAGAGCAGAGTGTATCACCGATATGAATGTCTGCAATGCCTGAAACAGCAACAATATCACCATATGAAGCTTCGTTAACTTCAACCTTGTTAAGTCCGTTAAATGTGTAGAGCTTAGTTACACGTACGCGCTTGCGCATAGATGGGTCGTGATGGTTAACAATCATAACTTCCTGATTAACTTTGATGTTACCATTATCAATCTTACCAACGCCAATACGTCCAACGAATTCATTATAATCAATAGTAGAAATAAGCATCTGTGTATCTGCATCAGGATCGCCCTCTGGTGCAGGAATATTGTTTACGATGCAGTCAAATAATGGCTGCAAGTCCTTTCTTTCATCGTTCAAATCAGCCATAGCATAGCCGGATTTTGCAGATGCATATATAAATGGGCAGTCGAGCTGGTCTTCATTAGCATCAAGGTCGATGAATAACTCAAGTATCTCGTCAATAACCTCACTAGGTCTTGCTTCCGGGCGGTCAATCTTGTTAATACATACAATAACTGACAATTCAAGCTCCAAGGCCTTCTGAAGTACGAACTTAGTCTGAGGCATAACGCCCTCAAATGCGTCAACTACCAATACAACACCGTTTACCATTTTAAGAACACGCTCAACCTCACCACCGAAATCGGCATGTCCAGGAGTGTCAATAATATTAATCTTAGTGTCCTTGTAGTTAATAGCGGTATTCTTTGAAAGAATAGTAATACCACGTTCCTTCTCAATATCATTAGAATCCATAACTCGCTCAGCAACTTCCTGATTGTCACGGAAAGTTCCGCTCTGCTTTAGAAGCTCGTCCACGAGAGTTGTCTTGCCGTGGTCAACATGTGCAATAATAGCAATGTTTCTAATATCTTCACGTCTTGTCTTCATACATAATCCTTTCTAAGATTCATCAAATTGCAACTTTTATATTCTAACACAATATTCATAAAATACAACACCAAATATTAAAAAAATATGAAATAAATGTTAAATATCACATTTTTTACGGTATGTACACAAAATGTTCACATTTTTTTGTAATATTAATTACAATCGGCGAATATAAATATTAAGAACACATAATAAAGCACTTGTCGCCTATGTTTAGAGGCAGACAAAAAGAAGGGAGAAATACAAGATGCTTGATAAGGTTATTGAAAACAACAGAGTGACTATTATAGGTGAGATTGTCTCAGAATTTGAGTATAGTCATGAAGTATTTGGCGAGGGCTTTTACCTCGTGAATGTGTCGGTCAACAGACTCAGTGATATGGTGGATATTATTCCTCTTATGATATCTGAGAGACTGGTGGATGTAACAAAGGATTACAGAGGTCTTAAGATTGAGGCAGCGGGACAGTTCCGTTCTTACAACAGACATGAAGGTGAGAAGAATAAGCTGATTCTTTCTATATTTGTAAGAGAGTTCCAGTTTGTTGAGGATGACGAGGTTCCGGAGGAGCAGTCTAAGTCTAATCAGATATTCCTTGATGGCTATATATGCAAGCCACCTATATATAGAAAGACTCCGTTAGGTCGTGAGATTGCAGATATTCTTATTGCAGTTAATCGTCCGTATGGCAAGTCGGACTACATACCATGTATCGCTTGGGGACGCAATGCCCGTTATGCATCAGGCATCGAGGTAGGCGGTCACCTTCAGATATGGGGTAGAGTTCAGAGCCGTGAGTACACTAAGAAGATTAGTGACGAGGAAGTAGAGAAGCGTATCGCTTACGAAGTTTCCGTAAGCAAGATTGATGTGATAGAGGAAGAGTAATTTATAAGCCAGAAGTGTGTGGATGAACCGCATGCTTCTGGTTTTTGTTTGTACTGTGTGATATAATATGAAATAATATACAATATAAAGGACATAGGTAATGGTTAATAATATTACACAGATAGCAAGTTACGATATTGGCAAATGCTACTTAATGGATGGACATGATGATTGGAAGGTTTACGAGTTGGTAGATATGAATGCTAAACGAATTGAGTGTTTGGATAAGGCATCTTATGTTTACTATAATAAAGCCAATGGAAATACATTTATTCCATGCTCTAATTATAGAGCTTGTGCATATGTTAATGGTGATTTTAGGAAATATAAAACCAAAACAGACTTGATGGAAGGTTTAGGGGATGCTGTGTTTATTGATAACTACATATACTACTATAGCAAAACTTATTCAAAAAGTTTTACGATGTGGCGTCTAAACCTTGATACAGGTGAAAATGAAGAGGTAGAACTAGATATTCCCAAGAGAAAAAAGCGAATGACTAGGTATGCTTGTATTTTTAGAATTGCGGATAAGTTTTATGTGATGTACTACTATTGGAGCCCGGTTGGTCATATTTTTGATGAGTTGTTATTAAGGGTTTATAAGATTGGTGATAGTACATTTGAATTTATAAAAGAACAATGCTTAGGGTTCAATGTTAAGGATATATCGTACAAATACAGTGATGATTTTAATCAAATGGTATTTAATTTCAGCAGTATTAAAGTGGATAATGGTAAGCTTTTTCCGGATAAAGTTACTATAATGATATTTGATTGGAACAAAGAAGTATTTGAACCTTTATATACTTTAAATAATATAAAGAGATTTGGGAGAGAATCATATGCATTGTCAGCAAAGTGCGACAGGTTGATTGTAGCATATAATTCACGTATGTATATTGTGCAAGCTAGTAATGGTGAATTGTTAAAAGAAGTGGAATACAGGGAGCACATTAATGATGTGGAGTTTGTTGATGAGGTGTTACTTATAGCTACTGATAGCGGAGTTGACAAAATACCTACTATTAATCAAGGAGAACCAACATGGATTACAGCATATACGAACAAGAGTGTAACCGAATAAATAAAACAGTTGTTATATTTAAGGAAGTATATCGTTCTTTATATGAAGCTAGTGCAAGCAAAGTTGTGAGAAAAGAAATTGGTATGGGTGGTGTGCTTATGCACAGAGGATATTATTGTCCTAGTCTTATAACAGATATTGTTGTTGGCAATGTAAAGAGAGAACGAATAGTAAAACAGATTCCAACCAATTCAAAAGAATATTTTGTATATGGTTTCGACAAAGACAACAATCTGCTCACAGTAAATAGAGGCTTTTGTGATGAAGTCATAATTAGAGAGGGCGATAAAGAGACGGGAATTATTTTCACTCAATATGGAGTTGAGGCCATAAGCGAAAGTATTTATAAGAATAATAGGCTTGAATCATACGGGTATTATCAGTATATAGAAGAAAAGGGGATTATTGAATTCCAAAAAGAAACATATACATATTCGCAAAGTGAATTGATTGTAGATTATATAAGTTATTCTAATATGCTTACGCCTATATTGGAACATACCAGATATGAATTCGAGGTTGAAGGTGGGTACTTGGTTTCATACAGAGTAAAGGAGGAACGCATAGATAACGATTTAAGTGGTCTTATTCCGCGCAATCCTTTAATAGTAAATTCAACAGATACAGATAGGATGTACACTGTCAGAGTAAAAAGAAAAGTTATATAATTATTATCTGTCAATTTCTAACCAAGTAGACAGTTGACAATGTACATTTGTCGTGCTATAGTCTTAGTAATCGCAGAGGTATTTATTATGAGCCTTTTGCATATAAACAGAATATCACTTTAAAGTAGAGGTTGCGTTGTTAATAAGTAGCAAGTTGGAGGTTCCGGAAACCGGTGAAGATATGTGAAAGGTGATGACGCCGAAGTGGCACACTTGCCGGGTGTGTGGTGCTGGGCGTAAGGTTAAGAGCCTTGCGACTGTCATCGCAAGATGGGGAGCTACATAAAAGAATCAACAGGAATTCTTTAAGGGGCTGACCGTCTACGGTCAGCCCCTATTTTACAGAGATAACCACCAATCAAATATGAATATTAATGGTTACTCTCAATCATTTTATCTAGGAGGTACATTATGGCATTATTTACAGGCGCAGGTGTAGCTATCGTTACACCGATGTATGAAAACGGAGAAGTTAATTACGAGAAGTTAGGAGAGTTGTTGGATTTCCAGATTAACAATTCAACAGACTCCATCATTATCTGTGGTACAACAGGTGAGGCTTCTACACTTACACACGAGGAGCATATCGAGGCTATTCGTTTCACAGCAGATTATGTTAAGAAGAGAATTCCGGTAATTGCTGGTACAGGTTCTAACTGCACAGAGACAGCGATTTACCTTTCAAAGGAGGCACAGAAGGCTGGTGTTGATGGTCTTTTGGTAGTTACTCCATATTACAACAAGGCTACTCAGAAGGGACTTATCGCTCACTATGAGGCAGTTGCTAAGTCAGTAGACTTACCTATTATTATGTACAATGTACCTGGCAGAACAGGTTGCAATATCGCTCCGGAGACAGCAGTTAAGCTTGCAAAGGATGTTGAGAATATCGTAGGTATCAAGGCTGCAACAGGCAATATGGCACAGGAAACAAAGACAATGCAGCTTGCAGAAGGTTGTCTTGATATGTATTCAGGCGAGGACGGACTTATCCTTCCACTTCTTTCAATTGGTGCAAAGGGCGTTATTTCAGTGCTTTCTAATATTGCTCCACAGGAAACTCATGATATCTGTGCAAAGTTCTTTGCAGGTGATATTGAGGGCAGCCGTCAGCTTCAGTTAAAGGCTATCAACCTTGTAGATGCACTTTTCTGTGAGGTTAACCCAATCCCTGTTAAGCATGCACTTAACCTTATGGGTATGGAAGTTGGACCGCTTCGTATGCCTCTTACTCCTATGGAGGAGGCTAACCTTGCCCGCTTGAAAAATGCTATGGCAGAGTTTGGTTTGTTCAACTAATAGTTTGATTATGTAGAGTGTGCTGCAGGCTAGTTGATACATTTGGCTGCAGACTCAGAATGGAGAAAGATATGATTAATATTATTATGCATGGTTGCAATGGTCATATGGGAAGAGTTATTTCCGGACTTGTTGCGAAGGAAGCAGATGCACAGATAGTAGCGGGAGTTGATCCATTTGATGATGGACATAACTCATATCCTGTATTTTCATCAATTGCAGAATGTGATGTCAAAGCAGATGTAATCATAGATTTTGCATCTGCAAAGGCAGTGGATGCACTTCTTGATTACAGTGAGTCTAAGCAGATTCCGGTAGTTCTTTGTACAACAGGATTAAGTGAAGAACAGCTTGCAAAGGTACGTGCCACAGCTTGTAAGGTGGCAGTGCTTAAGTCGGCCAATATGTCACTGGGTATTAACACATTGTTTAAGCTTTTGCAGGATGCTACAAAGGTGTTAGCTCCGGCAGGATTTGATATTGAGATAGTAGAAAGACACCACAACCAGAAGGTAGATGCACCAAGTGGTACAGCATTAGCGCTTGCAGATGCCATCAAGGAAGTTATGCCTGAGGATACATACTATAAGTATGACAGAAGTCAGGAAAGAGTTAAGCGTGATCCTAAGGAAATTGGTATCAGTGCAGTTCGTGGCGGTACAATTGTTGGCGTGCATGATGTAATATTTGCAGGTGAGGACGAGGTTATCGAGTTTACTCATACAGCGTACTCAAAGTCTGTATTTGCAAAGGGCGCTATTGAGGCGGCTAAGTATCTGGCAGGAAAGCCGGCAGGTATGTACGATATGGGCGATGTAATCGCAGCCAAGTAATACAGTTAAGTAATGAGCTGAAGCGATTAAATTTTACTTGACAATGCAGATTGCTTGCGTATAATAATAAGAGTAGTCTTTGACTAATATTACAACCTAATATTCAAACCGTTGAAGTGGAGATAAAGGTAAAAGAGGCGCTTACAGAGAGCTGGGAGGCTGAGAACCGGCAGAAAGCTGTTTATCAAATGGACCACGGAGGGCATGGTCAAAGGGAGTTGTAAGATTCCCGAGTATTCCGTGACGTGAGGGCATACGTTAGTTGCTGGGAATATGTTAGTATTCCGTGAGAGTGTGGATTCCACAAATCAAGGTGGCACCGCGGTAGAGTTTATACCGTCCTTGACAATAGAAGTACTATTGTCAAGGACTTTTTTTGCTTTATAGAAAATATAGGAGGATTTAAACATGGCGAAAGGACGTTATGGTATTCATGGAGGTCAGTATATTCCTGAAACTCTGATGGATGAGATTTTGAAGTTGGAAGAAGCATATGAGTTTTACAAAAATGATCCTGCATTTAACGAAGAGCTTAATACATTGTTAAAAGAGTATGCAGGCAGACCATCACTTCTTTATTACGCAGAGAAGATGACTAAAGACTTGGGAGGAGCCAAGATATACTTTAAGAGAGAAGATCTTAATCATACAGGTTCTCACAAGATTAACAATGTACTTGGTCAGGCACTTCTTGCAAAGAAAATGGGTAAGACAAGAATTATTGCAGAGACAGGTGCAGGACAGCATGGTGTTGCTACAGCAACAGCAGCGGCGCTCTTGGGACTTGAGTGCGAGATATTTATGGGTGAGGAAGATACAATCCGTCAGGCGCTTAATGTATATCGAATGGAGCTTCTCGGAGCCAAGGTTAATGCAGTTATGACTGGTACAAGAACACTCAAGGATGCGGTTAATGAATGTATGCGTGAGTGGACAACAAGAATGGACGACACACTTTATGTGCTTGGTTCTGTTATGGGGCCACATCCATTTCCAATGATAGTAAGAGATTTCCAGAGCGTTATCAGCCGTGAAGCAAGAGAGCAGATATTAGAGAAGGAAGGCAGACTTCCGGATGTAGTTATGGCATGTGTTGGAGGCGGTTCCAATGCTATGGGGATGTTTTACGAATTCATCAAGGATGAGTCGGTAAAGCTTATTGGTTGTGAGGCTGCGGGACTTGGTGTGGATACTGATAAGACAGCAGCTACAGTTTCAACAGGAACACTTGGTGTATTCCACGGTATGAAGTCATATTTTTGTCAGGATGAGTATGGCCAGATTGCACCGGTTTATTCTATCTCAGCAGGTTTGGACTATCCTGGTATAGGACCTGAGCATGCGAACCTTCACGATACAGGAAGAGCTCAGTATGTACCTGTAACAGACGATGAGGCTGTAGAAGCATTTGAATACATAGCAAGGACAGAGGGAATTATTGCAGCTATCGAAAGTTCACATGCGGTAGCGCATGTTATGAAGATAGCACCGACTATGGATAAGGATCAGATTATTATCTGCTGTCTTTCAGGTCGTGGTGATAAGGATGTTGCAGCAATAGCAAGATATAGAGGAGTGGATTTACATGAGTAAGATTACAGACGCATTTAAGAATAAAAAAGCATTTGTGGGCTTTCTCACGGCAGGAGACCCATCATTAGATAAAACTGAAGAATTTATTATAACTATGCAGCAGTCAGGTGCGGCGGTTATTGAGATTGGTGTTCCGTTTTCAGATCCTATAGCGGAGGGGCCGGTGGTTCAGGACGCCAATGTTCGAGCGCTTTCAGCTGAAGGTGGTTGTACTACAGATATGATATTTGATATGCTTTCACGTGTAAAGGATAAGATAACTGTTCCGGTAGTTCTTATGACATACCTTAACCCGGTGTTTAAGTACGGCTATGAAGCATTTATGAACAAATGTGCTGACACAGGTGTAAGTGGTATTATCATTCCGGATATGCCATATGACGAGAAAGAGGAGATTCTTCCGATTGCTGATAAGTATGGTGTGGAGATTATATCTTTGGTTGCGCCGGCAAGCAAGAGCCGTATTCGTATGATTGCTAAGGAAGCAAAAGGTTACATATATGTGCTTCCATCACTTAATGCCACAGACAGTCGTGATGACATCGTTACTGATATTTCAGGAATCGTGGCGGAGATTCGTCAGGTAACGGATACACCGGTTATCCTTGAGATTGGTGTGAATTATCCGGAAGCAGAGTACGAGACAATCGCAGATGGTTTTGTTGTAGAAAATGCTATCGTAAACCTTATTGCTAAGTATGGCAATGATGCAACACCGCACATCGCAGAATATGTGAAGAAAACAGTGGAGAGTTTATAATCTGGAATAAAAATAAGGGGCTATGGCAGTGTTGTCCGATAGCCCCCGTACTTTTATTACAGAATATAATACGGGATGGATTCTACAGTGTGGAATCCACATTTTTCATAGAGCTTTACTGCGGCAGTGTTGTTGCTGGTTACGTGAAGCATAAGGGGAGTGTCAAATTCTTCAAAGTAATCTTTAATAAGTGCGGACATAAAGGTTGTTCCTATTCCGCGGTTGCGCATATCTTCGTCAACGAAAACTCCGGATATGCTGGTGAAGGTTTCGCTTAAGTCCAAGTTGCACACGGCAATAGGTTCTTCATTATCTTTTGCATACATAAGATAATTATCATACTCATCAGAAAAAAAGAACTCATAAGAGCCGGTGAGTGTTGATTTAATATTTGTGGAATCCTTAAGTAGCATTAACAGTTCCGAATGAGAATAAGTTGGATTTAAGCTTGAACCATTGAGTTTATGTAATGTTTCATCCGGAATAGTGCAGATTAGCGTGGGATCCGGATTATAACCCTTTACCTTGTCGAGAATATTCGTAAAAATGCCCTGTCTTTGATAGTCAGGATGTACAAGTCCTGTTATATCTATAGTGTCATCAAGTATAATTCCTCCAAGAAATCCCACCAAATCATTGGTGTCAGCGTCAAAAGCACCGATGTGTATATAGTAGTCACCTGTATAACTACTATCAGAGTCTGTCTCGTAATATGGTTCATATCCATTGCACATATTACATAACTCGTTAATTTGAACAAGCATATCGGGTGTAATGGCAGATAACTTCTTTATAGTGACATCCTTCATCAATATTCCTCATTTCTTTAAATTATTTTGTCAAAAACTATTGTAGCAAATATGAATATAAGGTACAATATATATGTTGTTGATTATTTTTACGAGGTAATGTATATGAGTAAAGTAGCTATTTTGACGGACAGCAATAGCGGCATTACACAGACAGAGTCTGCGCAATTAGGCGTATATGTTGTTCCTATGCCATTTTTTATTGATGGCAAGCAGTTTCTGGAGGGTATCAGCCTTACACAGGAAGAGTTTTATAACAAGTTAAAGAATGATGCAGATATTTCTACATCACAGCCATCGATTGGAGAGTTGCAGGATTGGTTTGATGAGTTGTTGAAGGAGCATGATGAAGTTGTGTTCATACCTATGTCAAGTGGTCTTAGTGGAACATGTGAGTCAGCTATGGTTCTTGCACAGAATTATGATGGCAAGGTTCAGGTTGTTAACAACCAAAGAATATCTGTTACACAGAGACAGTCAGTTCTTGATGCGAAGTTATTGGCATCAAAGGGGTACGATGCAGCAGGTATTAAGGAAGTTCTCGAGAGAGAGAAGATGCAGTCTAGTATATATATTACACTTGAGACTCTTAAGTATCTTAAGAAAGGTGGACGAGTTACACCGGCAGCGGCAGCTATTGGTGCGGTTCTTAACATTAAGCCGGTTCTTCAGATACAGGGAGAAAAGCTTGATTCCTTTGCAAAGGCAAGAGGTAAATCAGCTGCGAAGAATATTATCTTGAAGGCTATAGAAAGTGATCTTGAAGGCAGATTTGCAGAAGCATACAAGCTTGGTAGAGTGCATCTTGAGGCAGCTTACGCAGGTAATAAAGAAGAAGCTGAGGAGTGGGCAAAGGTTTTGCAGGAGAAGTATCCACAGCTTGACTTTACTATGTCTCCATTGTCTTTAAGTGTTGCGTGCCATATTGGTTATGGTGCTATTGCTGCGGCATTGACAGTATATATTCCGGAGGATGATAGTAAGTAGATTATAAAGGGTAGTGTGCATAAGGGTGCGCACTACCTTTTTGTGCACAAGGGAGGCGTGTGATTATGAGAATATATTCGGATGAAACGGCTGTGTTGGTAATTGATTATCAGGAAAAGCTGGTTCCGGCTATGGAAAATAAGTTGGAATTTGTTCATAAGTCAGAGATATTGTTAAAGGGACTCATACAGCTGGGGGTGCCTGTTATAGTTACACAACAGTATACAAGAGGCTTGGGAGAAACGGTACCTGAACTAAAGAGTATTGATGGTATGCCGGATGCGTTTGACAAGATAACATTTAGCTGTATAAAGGATGATGCCATAGCAGAGGCTCTTGAGAGGCTTAATGTGAAGAATGTTATAGTGTGTGGCTGCGAGGCACATATATGTGTATTGCAGACTATAATAGACCTTATTGCAGAAGAGTACAATGTCTATATGGTTACAGATTGTGTTGCGTCAAGAAAATGTTTTGATAAAGAAGGGGCAGTAACAAGAGCTACACAGGAAGGTGCATATATAACTACCTGTGAAGCCATATTATTTGAACTGCTGGAACGTGCAGGAAGTGATACATTTAAGGTGATATCGAAGTTGATAAAGTGAAAAGTAATGAAAGCGTAATAAAAAACAATGAAAAACTATGTAAAATGTGTTGACAAAGTAGTGGATACGTGATATTATATCAACTGTTGGTGCGGTAAGCACCGTAGTTAATATGATATGCGCGAGTGGCTCAGTGGTGGAGCACCTCCTTGCCAAGGAGGGGGTCGCGGGTTCGATCCCCGTCTCGCGCTCTTTAGAAAAAGATACCCGATCCGTTTGGAAAGGGTATCTTTTTTAGCATATAATTAATGTGTGTGTTTTACTATACTAAAATATATCTTTTCGTTATTCTCTATCTTGTATGCTATAACCCGTGTAGTGGCGTAGATATAGCGAGGATGATCGTCATACAATTTTCCAATAACTTCCGTTCCATCTTCGAGTGTAGCTTTGTATTCGTTATGTTTAAGTTTTTTATCAAAGTCATCGGTCTTTAATAGGCAGTATTGGTAAGTAACTTTTTTGGAGTGTATACGAAAGAATCTTACAACAACATTAATGCCGTACTCTAAGAAGGTCAACATAACCCACAACATAAATAGTCCGGCTATCATCATACTAAGGGGTATAAGATCATTTTTTGTGAGAGTAATGTATTCATCTGGATTTAACATAGCAAAGATATTGTGTCCTGCTGCAAGAAGAAGGAGAAGCGAAGACATAATACCATATATCCAGCTAGCCAGTACAAAGTAGCTGTAGCATTTGCCCCCTTTGCTGGTTATGATTTCTTTGCGTTGTATGTCTGATATAGGTTTCCAATTGTTCATAAGTATCTCCCAAAATAAAAAAAGTTCGCAACTTTTGTTGCGAACTTTTACTTGTTTATCAATCCTTCAATGGAACGCCGTTAGCGTCTACAGTAACCTTACCGCAAAGGATCATGATACCCTCAACGAATCCCCAAAGACCACCGATACCACATGTTACGATTGTAACAACGATCTGAATGATACCCTTCTTTGTGTTACCAAGATAAAAATTGTGGATACCGTAAGCTCCTAAGAAAAGACCTAAGAGACCAGCAACCATTTTTGACTTCTGATTTTCCATTTTCAATACTCCCTTCTTTGTTTGAAAAAAATTCAATATAATCTTAACATATTTGTAACAAATGTCAATAATCTTATGTAATATTATGTAATATTTTGTTGTATTTTTTATGGTGCATTTTTTCTGTGCAACAATGTTTGCTGTTGTGTTTAACTAAATTCCTGTGTTTGCAATTCATACTGTGCAAATTGACGGCTAGAGTGCACAATGTTATAATTATATAATATATTAGTATTAAGAATTGAGGATGAATATGAATGTATCACAGAAGTTAATTGATATAGCGGAGTCAATGCGTGGTGTTATTACTAAGATAATTCCTATGCCGATGCTTAGAAAGGTCAAAGATATACTAGTTGAGAGCAGTATAAAGAAGCAACTTAAAGATAATCACATAGTGCCATATGAGCCAGACAGATATCCGGAAGGGATTAACTTAATAGGAGGTATACGTTCTCAGATGGGGTTGGGACAAAGTTCAAGACTCTTAGCGGCACAGATAGATGAAGCTGGTATGCAATACACTATAAAGCATTATATGCCTGACTTTGGCAATGTTAACAATGATGACCACACTTGGGAACATAAGATTTCGGATGAGTTGATGTATGATATTAACATTTTTCATGTGCAACCGATGGATATGGGGTATGCATTGGGAGAATTGGGCAATGAGGCGTGGAATTATCGATACAATATAGGATTCTGGTTATGGGAGTTGGAGGAGTTTCCGAAGGATTGGAAGAAATATTTGCCTTTGGTTGATGAGATATGGACTCCGTCAGAATTTGTAAGCAAATGCATGCGAAAAGTGACGAATAAGCCGGTTATAACCGTGCCTTATTGTGTGACTGCACCTATAGACAAGACTTATGACAGAGATTATTTTAAGTTGCCTAAGGATAAGTTTCTTTTTCTTGCCATGTATGATACTAATAGTACTATGGAAAGAAAGAATCCACAAGGTGCAATCGAGGCCTTTAAAAAAGCATTTTCACCGGATGATGATACTGTAGGACTGGTGCTTAAGATGAATAATCCTCGCAAGGAACATATTGAAAAGCTTAATAGTATGGTGGAGGGTTACAACAACATATATTATATTAATGAGATTATGGACAAGGTGGAGGTAAATAGCCTTATAGCTTGTGTTGATGTATTTGTGTCGCTTCATAGGGCAGAAGGCTTTGGATTAGTTATGGCTGAAGCTATGCTTAACGAAACGGTATGTATAGCTACTAATTGGTCTGCCAATACTGAATTTATGAATGATGAAGTGGCTTGTATGGTTGATTATACGTTTTCAATACTTAAAAAAACTAGCGAACCGTATAAAAAAGGTTCACGTTGGGCAGAGCCCAATGTTGCTACGGCAGCACAGTATATGAAACGATTGGCAACTGACAAAGAGTATTATATACAAAAAGTCACTAAGGCTAAAGAATATGTTGATAGAAAACTGGGTATGGAATCTGTGACAGACCTCATAAAGAGCAGGATTGATAAGATACGCGGAGGTATGAGATGAGACTGACAACGCTTTGTTATATAGAAAAGGACGACAAGTATCTTATGTTGCATCGTGTTAAGAAGACGGTTGATGTTAACAAGGACAAGTGGGTTGGAGTAGGCGGTGGTTTCGAGAAAGACGAGACCCCGGAAGAGTGTCTGCTTCGTGAAGTAAAAGAAGAAACGGGGCTTACACTTACAAAGTATGCCTATCGAGGTTTGGTGACATTTATATCAGACTGCTGGGAGACGGAGTATATGCATCTGTTTACCGCAACGGAGTATGAAGGTGATATTTTAGATTGTGATGAGGGGGAGCTTGTGTGGGTTCCAAAGTCAGAAGTTAATAATCTCAGTATATGGGAAGGGGATAAAGCATTTTTTGAATTGTTGGATACCACCGACAGATTTTTTACATTAAAGCTTAGATATGAAGGCGAAAGGCTGGTAGAGAAAGAAACGTGTATATACTAGAAGCCTGGATATTAATTAAACGCTATGCAAAGGTCTTATTGACTGTTTGCATAGCGTTTTTGATTTAGATTCCTGTATTGTTATTATTGTTATTCATATTGTTATAGTTATTGTTCATACCATTATTGATATTGCTATAACCATTATTCATACCGCTATTCACATTGTTATAGCCATTATTCATACCATTGTTATACTGGTTATTATACTGGCCGGCAGCAGGATTAGCGTATGGATTAGTGGCTTGAGCTGGTGTTCTGCTTAATTCCACATTTTTACATATTTTACCACCGATAATTCCTACTAAAAGGAATACTATAGCAAGTACGCCGATAGTTATTGACCAAGTACGAATGTCGTTGCTCATATTGAGGAATACATCGCCGAATCCACCGGTTTCTGCGTTCAAAGAGTCTACAACGGCATCCATACCGAGCAATGCAGAAACACCAAATGAGAGCACTGCTCCAATAATGTAATCGATACCCAGAACAACAAGTCCCTTAAGTCGGTATATCTTTGCAAAGAAAATTATAAGGGATGCAACTACGATGAGGACCATATATACAGTGTGTGTTATGCTTCCTTGAGCTGAAAATACTGCAAAATTCATATCGTTTTCTTCAAATACATCTGCCATCTGGTCTACAGGAGGCAGTAAGTCCACAATATCATCGGAATGTTCAGCAATAACTGTATTAACTTCCTGCTGGAGTTCTTCTCTTGACATATTGATATTAGGATTCTTAACTAATTCGTCAACTATTACTGATGAGTTTTCAGTAAGAATACTGTTGATAGCTGCTTCATTGAATCCATTAGAAGCTTGTCCCTTAGATACATTGTTCAAATCCTGAATATAAAGGTCCAGCATATCACCAACAGCATCTGTTTTCATTACTGTATTGATGATTTCGGCAGTGTTTTTGTCTTCTTCAGAAATTTCAAGATTATCCTGAATAACCTCGGTATAATCAACAGTCTTCAGTACGGTTGAGATATTTTCTGCACTGAACAGTCCCATAAATGCTGAATATAAAGGAGTGATTACCAAAAATGGTACAAGTACCAGACTGCATATGATGGCTAATATTAAGCCTACTATTTTTCTTGTAGATCCTTCACTAAACATAAAATCTCCTTTCTGTGTAAAAAAGGGGAGAAGTTGATGACTTCTCCCACTGTTATTAATGTTAATCAATGAATCGAATCAATGAAATAATTACTTGATAATCTGGATGCCACCGATAAGTGGAAGAGGCTTCTCAACACCCTGTAAAGCATTCACGAATCCCATAATCCAGAATACAAAGAGTGCGATTCCTGCAACACCACCGGCAATGCCGATGATAATGTTAACGATAGGGATGATAGAACCAACTCCAATAATAACGCTTAATGCAACCTCTGCAAGAGTAATCACTAAGCTCTGGTTGATATGGAACTTGCTGTTCTCCTTGTCGCCTGCTAAGAATGCGATGAGTAAACCAACCCATGTAAGGTAAGCAACGATATCTGTAGTTTTCTTATCCATTAGATAATAACCTCCTAAAAGTAAATTAAAATTTCGTTGTAAGTATATACTATAATTCTACAAAAATCAACATAAGAATTTAATAAATTTTTAATAATTTGTTGAAAAAAACTTTGGTGTATCATATAATTATAGTAGTTTTTGCCAGTGTGGCGAATTTATTATCATACAATATACAAGGGGGCTAATTATGAGACTTATTACACGTTCTGATTTTGATGGACTCGCATGTGGTGCATTACTTAAGGAAGCAGGTATTATTGATAGTTGGAAGTTTGCTCATCCGAAGGATCTTCAGGATGGACTTGTTGAGGTGAATGAGAATGATTGCCTTGCCAATGTACCGTACGTACCAGGCTGTGGCTTGTGGTTTGATCATCATTCAAGTGAACATGAGCGAAACGAGCTTGCTGGAAAGTATAAAGGAGAGAGCCGTATTACACCATCATGTGCGCGTATTATATATGAGTATTATGGAGGAAGAGAGCGTTTTCCGCAGTTTGATGATATGATGGAAGCTGTAGATAAGGTAGACTCAGGTAATCTTACTGTAGATGAGGTTATGAATCCTAAGGGGTGGATTCTTATAGGTTTCCTTATGGATCCAAGAACAGGACTTGGACGATGGAGAGAGTTTACTATTTCTAATTATCAGTTGATGGAAAAGCTTATGGATGCGTGTCGTACTATGACTACAGACGAGATTCTTGAGATGAGTGATGTTAAAGAAAGAATCGCTGTGTACAACGAGCAGACAGATAAGTTCAAGGATATGGTTAGAAAGTATACACGTGTTGAGGGAAATGTTATCATATCTGATTTGCGTGGTGTGAATCCAATTTACACAGGTAACAGATTTATGATATATAGTATGTATCCGGAACAGAATATATCTGCGTGGATAGTAAGCGGACGCGGTGGGGCAGGCTGCTCTGCAGCGGTAGGTTACAGTATTCTTAACAGAACATCTGATGTCAATGTTGGAAGTCTTATGTTAAAGTACAATGGTGGTGGACATAAGGCAGTTGGAACATGTCAGTTTACTGATGACAATATGGATACAGATTTACCAAAGATGCTTGCAGAGTTATGTGAGATGGCTAACAAGTAATGGTTTTTTATTGTAATGGGAGGATTTTATGAAAAAGTTTTTGTTGATACTGGTTGTGGCAGTTGCACTAATCGTAGGGGGCGTTTATGTGCTGGTTGGAGATCCTGTTGTGTTCTATAACAATCAAAAGATGGATTCTGCTATGTTGCATGCTGAACCTCATAAGACGGTTACGTTTAATGAACTCACGAATTTTGAGTGGGATGCTATGTATTCCTTTAATCATACGATGACTAAGGATAGGATTGAAGAGGTGCTTGGATTTGAAAGCAGTGCAATTAAGGAGCCATCCAGCGATACATTCATACAGATTGTGTTTGTTAAGGATAATAAAGTCGTATGCAATCTGAATGGCGTGTATACAGCATTGGGATACAATGTAATATTCTTTGATACAGTCCCTGAGTATCACAAGATACTTAGTTCAGATAATGTTAAATTTGAGGTTAAGGATGTGGAGAATGTTATACGTTTTACACAGGTTAATGAAGGTATAATAGTGCCACCGGAGAAACAGATGGGAATTTACTAGTATAATTAGTGCCGCTGATTCATATGAGTCAGCGGCATTTTTGGGTCTTATTCTTCTGTCATAAGATATAGTATACGAATTTCTTCGCAACAGTATAAGTTTTTCATATAGGCCTCACAAACTTCCCTAAGCACTTTTTTAAAGATTGGTGGAGTAGAAGGTTTGTCTAGCAGATATGATAAAAGTTCAAATATAAGTGGTGAACGTTTTATAATATCATGGAAACGTGTTGCTTCCGGTGAAATCCTTTTGCCGTTGCTTGGTGAATAATGACATATGTCCAATATGTGAGTGTGATTTTCTTTTGCCATTCCCCAAGCAATCCACTGACATAGCTCGTCCTCATCAGGTTTCGATTTCTCAAGCAATTCTAGTATGTTTCTATATACGTAAAATGCAAAGCGTTCACCTAAAAGGTTTACTTCCTTTTCCACTAGAACGTATGATAAAAACATAGAGTCATAAAGGCGGAAAGCTTTCTGCAATGGCTCCATAAGTTCGAGCTTGTATACATTTTCTGATACCGGAACGGTACCAACAGTAGAAAACATACATCCATAAGCAATAACCATATATATGAAAGCATATTGTGGACAACGACCTACTGTATCCACGACATCATTAACAGGCTGTTTAATCCGGGCATCAAAGGCCTGTGCAATGGCCTTTATATAGTCAGGATTGTATTGATTATCAAGAAATTCATCCCGTGTAAAGAAAGCCTTCCAGTCGTCAGGATAATGTTTGCTTTGGAGCATTTTCTCAAATTCCTCAAGACGGAAACGCTTACGTGTTTCTGCCTCTTTTTGCTTAGTTACATTATCAATCATTGAAAGAAATGCTTCATCTTCAAGCAGCTGTTTAGCTGTCTCCAAAGCCGCTATTTTGGCTTTTTCCTTGGCTTCTAATTCCTGTTGAATTTGTTGTTGCTCTAAAGAAGCTTCTGTTTTAATATCGTCCAAAATCTCAGCAGCAGTTTTTTTCTTAGGAACTTCATTTATGATGTTTACTTTGATACGGTTTTGAGTGTCGTTGGAAAAATCCCGGGCAATGTCATTGTTAGAGCTGGTGTTGATATTAGCACCTCTTAGGAGAGAGGTTACTATACTTCTATATGCCTTATGAAGTTGCTGAAATTCTTCAGGGTGAGTTTCAGGGTGAAATATCTTGCTTTTTTCTGAGTATGCTTTCTTTACAAGTGCAATGTCATTGGTTGCAGGAATTCCAAGAATGTCCCAGTTACTCATTGTTATTGCCTCCCTCGTTTGTAGAATCAGTGTCATCATTATCTGCAGTTTTGGTATCGGTGTTGTTGCTGTATTGCTTGCTTAATCGGTCAACCTTCATATCCGCAAGCATATTGCCTATAATGTTTTCATCACTAAAATTATTACGGTTTACAAGTATTTCCATTTGAAGAAGCTGCTGTAATACTGTCTTCTTGGCGCGTGCTACATTGATAACATCATTCTGTTCAAGAGCAGTGGCAAATCCGCGTATTATCTGGATAATGTGAGCTTTTTGTTCTTCATCTGCCTGAGCATGAAGACGCTGTGCCCATGCCATAATACTTCTATTTTCTTCTTTGTCCTTTTCTAGACGCATATTATTGTTCATAGCAGCACGCTTAGCGGCTATTTCTTCTTCGGAGAGCTGAGACTGCTTGTTGATTATAGTTGTTTCAAAAGTACTATTTCCAATAACATCCCTTGCCCGTACTTCCAAAAGACCATTAATGTCATAACAGAATGTTACTTCTACCATGGTGTCACCGTTTTCATTAGGTACTACATCCATTGCAAACCTTCCTAAAGACAGGTTGCTTTTTGCATGCATTTCCTCTCCCTGAAAAATCTCAAAATCAATGCGCTTTTGGAATGGTTCAAGTCCGCAGTAGACAGAGGACTTAGAGGTCGGCAGAATAGTGTTCTTTGGGATAATAACACTCATATAAAAATGTGTATGTTCCTTGTTAGTTGTTCCTACACCCAAAGAGAATGGGCAGACATCGGTCATAACAATATCACTTATATCGCCTTCGCGTTTAATGATGCCAGTAAGGACACCTGTTCCATAGCCTACATAATAATCAATATCATTATCAGCGGTGATTTCTCTATGGAAAAGGGCAGAAAGATACCTTTGAACAATAGGCATCTTGCAACTTCCACCTACAAGTATAATATCTACTATGTTTTCAGTATTAATTTTTGCACCATTGATAGCATCGTTGATGATTGTTTTAATCTTTCCAAGAACATTGGCGGTTGCACGAAGGAGTTCTTCATTGGTGTATACAGCTTCGTAAGACTTATTGTTTATAGTAACATGCATAGTAACATTTTCTTCTTCTGAAAGTCTTCGTTTAACACTTTCAGCGGCCCAAAGAATATTTTGCTGAGTAACCTTGTCAAGACAAGCATAATCAAGCCCCGTCTTGTTACAAAAGTCAAGGGCAAGTTCTTTGTCAAAGTCTTTGCCTCCCAGCTGATTATCCCCAGAGACTGCAATGATTTCTATAATATTTTCAAAACAGTCAACAACAGATATATCAAGGGTTCCGCCACCAAAGTCAACAACAAGATATATACCTTCCTGTCCCGCAGAACCTTTTTTCCACTGGCTGTAAAGCACTGCAGCAGAAGGTTCATTTACAAGTCTTTTAACTTCAATACCAGCAATCTGAGCAGCACGTTTTGTTGCTTCACGTTGATTGTCGTCAAAGTACGCAGGTACAGAAATAACTGCTTGGGTTACCGGCTCGCCAAGCAATTCGGCTGCGTCGTTAACCATTTTTTTTAGAAGAAAAGCGGAAAGCTCCTCAGATAAAAATGTTTTTTCACCGAACTTGTATGTAGTAGCAGTACCCATAGTGCGCTTAAATTCAGCGGCAGTTAGTTCGGGATGAGATACTCTTCTTTGTTTTGCAACCTCACCTACAAGCACATTGCCGTCATCGTTGAGGCCTACAACACTTGGTGTCATAAGATTGCCAAGACTATTTTTAAGTAATTCTACTTTGCCATCCCTCCATACAGAGACAAGGCTGTTGGTGGTTCCTAAATCAATTCCTACAAGTGCCATGTTCATCCTCCTTTACGCAGTATATCCAAGGTGTGGGCTCCTGCGCCTATTAAGTCAGGTCGTTCGCAGGTTGCCATATGATATTTAATAAACCAGTCAAATTCCTCATCGCTTAGCTGATTTAAGAATGGTCGCATATAGTTAGCAGCTCCGTCAGGCGAAATAATCTGAATGCGCTCAAGGTCTGCTGCCACATTTAGTTTGTCGATATCTTCAAGTCTCATATAATCATAAAGATTTTCCTTGGCAGATATAGTCTGGAAACTATCGCTAAGTCTGCCGGTTTCAACACATTCTAATATATGTCTTTCCTTAAATGCGTAAGTAATAACGCTGTATTCATTCATACAGTAGGCCACTAAGATAATGCCTCCGGGTTTAGTTACACGTTTTGCTTCCATAAGTGCCTTTAGCTTGTCCTCAAAGCCGAATAAATGATACATAGGTCCGAAGAGCAGTGTCAGGTCAAATGTATTGTCTTCAAAGCGTTTGAGCTTTAATGCATTTCCCTGATAGGCCTTTACGGAGCTGTTCTTTGACTTAAGAATACCGAGGTTGTGTTTAACAAGCTCTACTGCTGTAACGTCATAGCCTTCGTTGGCAAGTGCTACGCTATAACGCCCTGTGCCGGCACCTACATCCAGAATCTTAATATCGCTGTTATTAAGAGCGTTGAACTCATCTAAATACTTGTGGATATATTTCATGGAGGTTTGGAATTCAACCTGTCCATGACGTGAGTTTAGGCGTTTTTCTTCGTTAAATTTATTGTAGTATGCTTCTATTTCATTCATAGTTGTTACCTAACCTTATTTTAAATATTGTTATAAGTATTTGTAGTGTCCTATGCTATATATCTTTATCATAGGGCAGTGTACTACACACTAGTTTCAATTTTATACTATATTTATAATAATGGCAAATGTTAGATGTGTATAAAAGCTATTTAGAAAAAAATCTAAATAGCGCTTGCCATGAGCAGAATAAAATGATAATATCTATTTAGAAGAATTTCTAAATACTGCTGTAAAGTACTTTATATGTGCTTGAGTATGTAAGGAGGTGAGAGCTACGGGATTCGCAGAAACATTTAAAGCACTGGCGGACCCGGTGAGGCGGGATATCCTGCAGTTATTAAAAGCAGGGCGTATGTCTGCCGGTGATATAGGAAGTCGTTTTGATATGACAGGTGCCACTATATCATATCATCTTAGTATACTAAAGAAGGCTGATCTGGTAGTGGAGAACAAGGAGAAGAATTTTATATATTATGAACTTAATGCTTCCGTAGTAGAAGAAGTAATGTTGTGGCTCTCAGAGCTTAAAGGTGATAAGGAGGTTTAGTTATGGTTAGTGCAGGTTCCTTTGTAACGATGATTATAAGTTTGTTAATTAGTTTGGTGTTACCTATAGTTGTTTACATCATATATGGAGTTAGGAATAAAGGGAAAGGTGTATGGCTTGCATGGGGTATAGGTGCTATGGGCTTCTTTGTACTTCAGATAATTATACGTGTTCCGATTCTTAGCTTGATTCAGATGACTCCGGGATTCGCTGATTTTGTTGCGGACAATTATGTTATATATTGTGGTGTTCTGGCTGTTACGGCAGCAGGCTTTGAGCTTGTAGGCAGACTGGTGGCTGCTAAGATTATGAGTAAGAGCCTTACATACGAAAAAGGCTTTGCGGCAGGTCTTGGACATGGCGGAATTGAGGCAATATTCCTTGTAGGTATGACATATATAAATAACATTTTATATAGCATAATGATTAATACGGGGTTGTTTGATACTATGATAGAGCAGACGGCCGCTACAGGAGTTGATACATCACAGCTTGCGTTGGTGAAAGAAACTCTTATTAATACTGATAGTATGACCTTCTTATTAGGAGGTTATGAAAGGTTACTGACTATGGTTCTTCATCTTGCGTTGTCACTTATTATCTGCTATTTCTGGAAACAGGGAAAAGTTGTTAAGGGAGCGGTTATCTGCATGATAGTCCATGCGTTAGTGGATTTTGCCACACCTATAATAAGTGGTTTATCAACTGATTATCTGGGCAATGTTATAACGCAGAACACAGCATATATAATCATATATTCATTGTTAACAATAGTAGCAGTTGCATGTGTGGCTGTTATCAAGGTTATTAAGACAAAGTGGGTGCAGGCGGATGTTTTGGAAACTGAGTCCACAGCAAATGTATAGTAAAAAAGAGTGCAGGAGGAAAGAGATATGATTAAGAAAAGTAAGTGGTTATTGTTAATTACTTCAATAGTGACACTTTTGCCGATTATTGTAGGATTGGTGCTTTGGAATGAACTGCCCGAACAGGTGGCAACACATTTTGATATAAATGGACAGGCCGATGGCTGGAGTTCAAAAACTATGGCGGTGTTCTTCCTGCCTATGCTTATGCTTATAGTTCACTGGCTTTGTGCGTTTACTACTGCTATTGATCCAAAGAAGCAGAACATAAGTAAGAAAGTGTATGGAGTGGTGCTATGGATATGTCCCTTTGCATCAGTGATAGTAGGTGTGGCAATATATTCTCCGTATCTTGGTGTTGAGATTGATGTATTGCTGGCGGTGAATCTTATGATTGCCATATTATTTATTGTTTTGGGGAACTATATGCCAAAGAGCAAGCGAAACTATACCATAGGGTATAAGATATCCTGGGCGCTAGAGGATGAAGACAACTGGAATAAAACACACCGTTTCGCCGGTTGGTTATGGGTTGTGGGAGGTCTGGTTCTTCTTGCCAATATGTTCTTTGTGAATATGATAGTTATGATAGTGGTGATGGCGGTATTGACCGTTGCGCCAGTGGTGTATTCGGGAATGTACTACGCAAAGAAGAAAAAATCTCTAAAATCTTGAAAAATGTGTTGACAAAGGAATTGATACGTGGTAACATATCTACTGTTGACGCGGTGATGCGCCAACAGCAGATATATGCGCGAGTGGCTCAGTGGTGGAGCACCTCCTTGCCAAGGAGGGGGTCGCGGGTTCGATCCCCGTCTCGCGCTCTAAGAAAAGGATGCCCGGTCCGGTTGGACTGGGTATTTTTTGTATTATCGTGTAAGATAATCTAAGAATGAAGTAATCTGTACAAAAGCGTACCCAGCCTGAGGACTTTATATCTAATAAATAAGGTCAACTCAGACTGGGTATGTGTTAATTTAAAGGTCTATTTCGCTTGGTACAACCAATAGCTTATAAGCGGGAATGTCCAGCTCCATTGCGATAGTAAGTAAAAGGTCCAGTGAAATGGAAGTGTGCATATTAGGAGCCTCGATATTGCTTATGTGCGTTCTGCTTATATCCAATTTATCAGCAAGTTGCATCTGCGTCATATTACGTAACTTTCTATAATATGAAATATTTAGCCCGATGGCTTTGTATTGCAAAGATAAATCTTTATCCATATTTAAATCACCTCTAAATTAGTCTATCCCTTGTGAGAATTTATATAAACAACTCCAAAATGTGTAAATGCAAATAAGAAAATTGCAAATTAAAACTGGTATATGTCCTAGATATGTAGTAAAATATGATTAAATTATCACTATAATATTTAGGAGGGAATTGTTTATTATGAAAATTGCAAGGAAAGTTAACAAAGCATATGCCAATGTGTTTTATATTGTGGATGCATATGCATTTACATCAGATGCAACTGTTTTTTTGGTGGATATTTTAAAGGGGGAGTTGCACGTGGACGATGTTTTTGATATTGTAAATGAGAAAGGGGAACTATATGCTACTTATAAGGTATCAGCTATAGAGAAAGACAGACAATTGGTGCCGGTTCTTGTTCCTGGTGATTGTAGCAGAGTGTTGATTGAACAGAGCAGGGGAATGTATAAGGACATTATGAAATTTAAATCAGAGGGTAGCATTATGTATTTGGTAAAAAAGTGATGATTGCTTCGTTAGTTATGATATTATTAGGGTTGGCAGGTTTGTTCCTATTCGGATTGCCTTTGCTGCTCATAGGAACTATCAATATGGGTAATGCCACAGGTATTGTTATTGCAGTGGTTTTACTTGTATGTGGTGTGTTTAGAAAAGGTGTTGTCAAGCTTATTAAAGGATTATGGAAGTTTAAGGCCGGTAAGCTATGTTTGGGATTTATAACGGTAGCTATGGCGGTTATAGTGATTCTTGCAGTTGTTGAAACATTTTTAATAGTGAGAGCAGCACTTGACAGACCAACTAATGATGATGTAACAGTGGTTGTTCTAGGGTGTAAGGTCAATGGTACAAGCCCTAGTCTTACGCTTAAGTCAAGACTTGATGCGGCATATGAGTATATGTGCGAAAATGAGTCGGCTAAATGCGTTGTTTCCGGTGGTCAGGGACCGGATGAGGGGATTTCAGAAGCCCAGTGCATGTATAATTATCTTGTGGACAAGGGTATTGATAAAGCTCGACTTTATAGGGATGATAAGTCTACAACTACTCGTGAAAATCTTGAATTTTCAGCAAAGATAATAGAGAGCGAGGGACTTAGTCAGGAGATAGTTATCGTAACCAACGAGTTTCACTTATATAGGGCAGGTAAAGTGGCTGATAGTCTTAATCTTAGTCACAAGTCGGTGCCAGCATCCACATTGTGGTATTTGTTTCCTACATATTATGTTAGGGAATTGTGGGCCATATTGTACCAGTGGGTGTTTTAACAGTATAATATTAGAGAAAAGATAAGCCTTTAAGGAGAACTAATCCTTGAAGGCTTATTTGTTTTTTGCATGTGAAACCTATACATATGATTATCAACATTTACATTAATACAAAAAAATGTTAAAATACGTGTAGTATGGGAAAAGGGACGACATTTGGAGGATAGATATGATGAATCTGGAATTGGGAAGACCGAAAACAAAGGAAAGAAGGCTTGATAGAGAAGTACGTACCTATGATTTTTTAGATGAACTGGGTATCGAATATTATAGAGTGGACCACGAACCTGCGGCTACCATGGATGTGTGTAAGGAAATTGATAAGGTGCTTGATGCCACTATTTGTAAGAATTTATTTCTTTGTAACAGACAAAAGACTGCATTTTATCTGCTTATGATGCCTGGGGATAAAGTGTTTAAGACAAAGGAGTTATCAAAGCAGATTAATAGTGCAAGATTGTCTTTTGCGGATGCTTCGGATATGGAAAAGTATCTTGATATTTTGCCAGGAGCAGCCAGTGTTATGGGCCTTATGAATGATAAGGAATGTGTAGTGAAGCTTCTTGTTGATGAGGATGTTATGTCCGGTGAGTATATTGGTTGTCATCCTTGTGTGAATACTTCAAGTATTAAGGTTAAGACTAGTGATGTGTTTGAGAAAGTTGTGCCGGCTACAGGGCATGATATAACTGTGGTTAAACTTGTGGGGGAAGAGTAGGAACTATATTAGCAGACGTGAGTATAATAGGTATTAGCGTATAAAAGCAGGTTGTAGAGGAGTTTAGTATATGGAAGTTTTTTATGGAGTAATGCTTCCTTTCATAGGAACAACATTGGGGGCTGCCTGTGTGTTCTTTATGCGGGGAAAAATGAATGAAAAGCTGCAGAAAGGTCTTGCTGGATTTGCTGCGGGCGTTATGGTGGCAGCATCTATATGGAGTTTATTGATTCCGGCTATGGAGCAGGCTGCTGATATGGGAAAGTTTGCGTGGGTGCCGGCTGTGATAGGATTTTGGCTGGGAATTCTTTTGCTGTTAGTGCTAGATAAAGCAGTTCCACATTTGCATGTGAATAGTAAAGAGGCAGAAGGACCTAAGTCCAATCTAAAAAAAACAACAATGCTTGTCTTGGCAGTTGCGTTACACAATCTTCCGGAAGGTATGGCAGTTGGTGTAGTTTTTGCGGGTCTGATATCAGGTAATGAAAGTATTACATTGATGGGGGCGTTGGCATTGTCAATAGGTATTGCCATTCAGAATTTTCCAGAGGGAGCTATTATATCGATGCCTCTTCGAGCTGAGGGAGTAAGCAAAGGAAGAGCGTTTTTATATGGTGTGTTGTCGGGGATTGTTGAGCCAATAGGAGCGGTTCTGACTATCTTAGCGGCGTCAATTGCAGTTCCAACATTGCCTTATATGCTCAGTTTTTCTGCAGGAGCTATGATGTATGTTGTTGTGGAGGAGCTGATTCCTGAGACAGCAGAGGGTAAACACAGTAACATAGGTACAGTGTGTTTTGCACTTGGATTTACTATTATGATGACTCTCGATGTAGCATTGGGATGATTATTTAGCCATGGGGAGGAGTGCTATGCGTAACGAAATACTTGAGTATGAGAAGAGACTTTTAGAAGATAGAGAACAGTTGAGAAAGCTTGTGGAAAGTATAGGAGAAAGCACAGGGGAAAGCGCTGACATTGAGCAGGATAAGTTGAATTTCTTTAGAGCAGAGCTTGCGTATATGAATAAGCAGCTGGAACTGTTGAGTCAGGGTAAGGGTGCGGCAACTGTCACACAGAAAACGAATGTGCAGCCTGTGTCGCCACATCCGGCACCACAGCAGTATCAACCGTCACAGTCGGTGCCACAGTCGGTACAGTATCAGCAAACAGTGACACAGCAGCAGATGATACCACCATATCAGCAGTATAATCAGATGCAGACGCGGATGCCATATGCAGCGCCGATGTCGTATGTACAACAGGTGCCGTATGTGCCACAGGTACCGTTAATGCAACCGTTGCCGCAGGCTCCACAACGTAAACCGGAGGATTTTGAGAAAAAGTTTGGTAAAACCTTTATGGGAATAGTAGCGTCAGTGCTTATTTTTATAAGTATCATATTGTTTGCTACATTGCTGATACCTTCTCTTAATGACACTATTAAGATGGTTGTTACGTATGTTGTGAGCTTTATTATATGTGGTATTGGATGTATTAAGTTACATAAAAACCGTCAGGATAAGTTTTATCTTGCCCTGACAGGATGCGGTATGGGGGCACTGTATATTTCGTTGTTGCTCAGCAATATGTACTTTAAGATGCTTCCGGATATTCCGTTATATGCTCTTATAGCAGTGTGGGCTGTGGGAATTTGCGTACTTTCAAGATATAACAATCTTGTATTTCAGATTATAGGACAGATAGGTATAGTTATATCTGTAATATTTGGAGTGGCACTCTGTATATCTACAGAGGATGTGGGTAAGTTCACAGTGCTTGTAATATTTTACATAGTAACATCTATAGTGTTGTATGCAACGCATTTTAAGAGAAGGTTTGATGATAATGTATGTGCGCATATTGCCAATGTTATCAGTTTGTTTGTGATATATATGGGTTCCATGTTTGTTGTGGACAGAGGTCATATTGTATTTATCATATTGCTTTTGTTTGTGCTGGCACACATAGCTGTATGCTATATATGTACATGGAAGGCTAATGAGTGTGCGTCGGGATTTATTATATCTTTTTATGGTTTGTTCTTCTGCTTTAGTATGTTTGGACTAATAGAGAATGATACTGTTTGTGCTGTTATTATATATACGTTTATGATGATTTTAGGTGCGGTTGCACAGTTTAGAAAAGAGGATAAAGACAGTAGCAGGATTGTGGTTCAGGTGTTTGCCATAACAAGTGCGTTTATAGCGGTTTGTTGTGTGGAAATGCTTATGTTGCATTGTCTGGTGCCGATGCTTATAGTTCCGCTTCTGCTTATCGGTTTCTGGAAAGAAAATAATCTGTGCAAGATAGATGCCCTATTAATCGCATATCATTATATTACTTTTGCCCGCGATATTCATGCTATGGAGTGGTTTGTTGTAGGCGTGCTTTTGGTAGGTACATTGTACACTTTGGTGTATGTGTGTAAGGATCAGTATAATTCTACATATAAGGGATTTGTGCATGTGCTTGGAGTATTGCTTTTTGCTTTCGTGGGCATGGAGGTGCTTGAGCTTTTTATATCATCAAGGGATGTTTGCTATTCCGTTAACTTTATTGTTGTGGCATTGTTTAATGTTGCTATTATGAAGAGTCCTTTTTCAAGAGATGTAAGGACAGGAGCAAAGGAGAAGGAAGATTTATATAATGCAATTAACGCACTAATGATGTTTATGGGGCTTACATCAATCAATGCAGATTTACCGATGGCACTTCACATAATTGTTGTGCTTGTAACTTTGGGGATATTTATGGTTAATTCCAAGAACCTTCTGGATAAGCATCCGACAGGTTTTGGTGGTGCATATGTAGGTATTAAGTTTACGATATTTATGCTTGTATTACTGGCTTCCTACGAAGCGACTAATTATGTTGTGAGTATAGCATGCTTTCTTTTTGCAGTGGCATCTATTGCGCTAGGATTTGCTTTAAAGTACAAGTCTCTAAGAGTATATGGCCTCGTGCTATGTATGATTAGTGTATTCAAGCTTATTGTTATGGATATAGAGTATGCAGATACTTTGGGATATGCTATAAGCTTCTTTGTAGCAGGCGTGTTGTGTTTTGCAATCAGTTTGTTATACAACTTTGTGGATAAGCGTATGAATAATATGATGAGGTAACTTATGAGGAAACTTGTGAGAAAATGTGTATTGAGAGTGACAGCTTTACTTCTATGTGTGGTTGTTGCAGTGACAGTGGGATTGGCAGGCTGCGGTAAGAACGAAGATGCAGGAACCGAAACTAAGGTGGTAAGTCAGGAGGACAGTCAAAAGGTTGAAAAGAGTTCAGAAGGTAGCGAAACTGTAAGTGGTGAAACTGCCGATAAGGTTGTGTCTATAGGAACGGAAGGTTCTAAGGATAGTGGGACAATCTCACAGGATAAAGAGACAGGCCCTAAGTATATGACCACAATGGCAGTCACTAAAGATATGGGGATAGGTATCAATCTTGGCAATACATTTGAGGCGTGCGGAGACTGGATTAAGGGTACAACAGTTACAGATTATGAGACTGCGTGGGGAAGCCCGGTGATAACAAAGGCTATGATAGAAGGTTATGCAAGAGAGGGATTTAAGACATTACGAGTACCAGTGGCGTGGTCTAATCTTATGAGCAATAATTATACTATAAGCCCTGCACTTTTAAGTCGTGTAAAGGAAGTTGTTGGTTGGGCGCTGGAATATGATATGTATGTGATTCTAAATATTCACTGGGATGGTGGATGGTGGAGTAACTTTCCATCTGACAAGAACAATTGTATGGCTAAGTATAAAGCGATTTGGACTCAGCTTACAAAGGAGTTTGGTGAGTATGATCACAGACTTATATTTGAATCCTTGAACGAAGAAGGCTGTTGGGATACTGTATGGAACAGGTATAGTGGCACTGCATCAGGAAAGGCGGAAGCCTATGGGCTTCTTAATGAAATTAATCAGACATTTGTCAATCTGGTAAGGGCATCCGGAGGGAATAATGCTGACAGGCATCTGTTGATAGCAGGGTATGCGACTGATGTAGAACTAACTTGTGATGAAGCGTTTGTAATGCCTAAGGATACCGCAGGAAGATGTGCAGTGTCAGTTCATTATTATACGCCGGCCAATTATTGCGTGCTTACGGAAAATACAAGTTGGGCATCGGTGAAAACCACCTGGGGAACGACTGAGGATAAGGCTGAACTTCAAAAGAATATGAGCCTTTTAAAGAGTTCCTTTGTGGATAAGGGAATTCCTGTTATAATTGGAGAATTTGGTGTAATAATGGATAATAAGGACAAAGAGGATGCTATAGGTTTTCTTACGTCGGTGGCAGAGGCTTCTGTTAACTATGGTATGTGTCCCGTACTTTGGGATATTACCTGCGACTATTCATTTTACAACAGAAAGAATTGTGCAATGTCTGAATATACTAAGCTTAGAGAGAATTTTAAGAATCTGATTAAGTGAGGGTAGGTTATGGCTAATATTAGAGATTATATGGCGTGGAGAGGCGATTTGACATTTAAACAGGCGCCATTTTGTGATGTAGACAATCTTATAATATCAGAGTTTGCCTATGTGGACTTAAGAGGTATTGTGCCATCACCGGCAGAGGGTGGAAGTGTTACGCTTAAAGAGGCAGCAGAGGTGTTTTTCAAAAAGCATACTATGAAAGAACTGGAAGAGAGTATGTCCTTTGTAAAGGAAGCGCCATTTTTATTTAAGGATATGTCAGAAAGTGTAAGATATGGTGAAGTGAAGCTGTCTAATTATGTGGATATTGTGGATGAGGAAGCGCAGATGCAGTTTGCGGCACTTCATGTAAAGCTTTCGGATGGAACTACGTATGTAGTGTTTAGAGGAACTGATGATTCGCTTATAGGCTGGAAGGAAGATTTTAATATGGGATTTATCAGTCCGGTACCATCTCAGTTGGCAGCAGTTGAGTATCTTAACAATACAGTGCGTATGGGAGCAGGGAAAGTGCGAGTAGGAGGACATTCCAAGGGAGGCAATCTTGCCATATATGCTTCCACACAGTGTAGTCAAAGAGTTAAGAAAAGAATCATAGAAATATATAATAATGATGGTCCGGGATTTGACAAAGGTATGGTTGAAAGCGTAGAATATCAACAGATGCTTTCGATGATTAAGACCATTGTTCCATATCATTCAGTTGTAGGTATGCTTTTGGAACATGAAGAGGATTATATGGTTGTGGAAAGTTCTCAGATAGGCATTATGCAGCATGACCCTATGTCTTGGTCTGTTATGGGTAATGGTTTTGTTACTGTAGAGACGGTAAGTAAAGCAAGCAAGGTACTGGGAGGAGCTTTGAGTAACTGGCTTGATGGTCTGGATAAGAAGGAAAGAGAAGAGTTTATTGAGGCGTTGTTTGCCATTATTTCGGCAAGTGGCGCAACTACACTTACGGATTTGCGTATGGATATGGTTAATTCGGCTGGTGCAGGACTTAAATTATATGCTACTATGGATAAGGAAAGCCGTAAGATGATTAAAAATATCTTGCAGATGCTGTCAGGGGAATTTGACAAAGTGCTTGGCAGAAAAGCAAAGAATTAAAGATGACCAGTTATATGGCAGGTTGTTGGTAAAATACTATAGTGATATAATCGGGAGGTAAGTATGATTAATATATACAGAACAGATGAAAGAATACTTAATAAAATGAATGACTACACCGACGGCGTGTGGGTGCAGTTAATAGATCCCGATTCTAAGGAACTTACACAGGTGGCAGAACTTTATGGAATAGAAGTTGATGATCTGGCAACTGCAATGGATGAGGAAGAAACAGCACGTATTTCGCTTGAAGATGGTTATACACTTATACTTGTGGATATTCCGGCGTCAGAGGTGCGTCATGAAAAAAAGATGTACACTACAATTCCTTTGGGTATTGTGCTTAAGCAGAATGCTATTATTACAGTGTGCAGAGAGGAAACACCTATACTTGAGTATTTCAAGAAGGGAAGAGTGAAGGAATTTAGCACAAAGAAGAAGATGCGCTTTATATATCAGGTTCTGTTAAGAGCTGCCAATTTCTATCAGGGCTGTCTTCGTTCTATTGATAGAAAGAGAACTGAGATAGAAGAACGAGTTGGAAAGAATACTAATGACATTGATATTGTGGAACTTCACGAGTTGGAGTCAACACTGGTATACTTTGCTACGTCTCTTCGCTCAAACAGCATTGTTCTTGAAAGACTTAGAAGATACAAAAGGATTGAACAGTATCCTGAAGATGTTGAGCTTCTTGAAGACTGTATGGTAGAGTTCTCACAGGCTATTGAGATGACAGGCATTTATAGAGATATTATTGATGGTACTCGAGAGTTGCTAACATCGGTTATTAATAACAGACTTAACAATGTAATGAAATATTTGACATCAATTACACTGGTTATGGCTATACCAACAATTATATCAGGTATATATGGAATGAATGTTAATGGACAGGGTATGCCTTTTGCAGACTCACCATATGGATTCGCTATAGTGTGTGCTTTGATTGTGGTTATATGCATTATAACCATGATAGTGTTAAAGATTAAGAAAATGTTATAGGGTGGACCAGTTATGAGACAATTTAAGGCTGATACTATGTCACATGCGCAGGTAATGGCGTTAGGTTTTTTTCTAGTTATAGTGGCGGGGACTTTGTTTCTTATGTTACCGATATCTAATTCAGATGGACAATGGGGAGATGTCTTTGATGCAGCGTTTACCTCTGTTAGTGCTACCTGCGTTACCGGGCTTGTGGTTGTGGATACTTATGGGAGCTGGACTGTATTTGGGCAACTTGTGATTCTTTCTTTAATACAGGTTGGCGGATTAGGTTTTATTACTATTAGCGTGTTGTTTTCAATGTTTTTAAAAAGAAAGATTGGATTGAATAAACGTAATCTTATTCAGGAAAGTGTGAATTCTATGAGTCTTTCCGGAGTGGTGAAACTTGTGCGTAATATCGTTAAGGGCACACTTTTTTTTGAAGGAGTGGGAGCTGTTCTTTTGTCGATACGGTTTATTCCGAGGATGGGCTTTTGGGAAGGGATATACAATGGAGTGTTTCATTCAGTATCAGCATTTTGCAATGCAGGTTTTGACCTGATGGGAAAGTATGAAGCATACTCTTCGCTGGTGAGTTACTATGATGATTTTGTAGTGAATTTTACTATTATGGCCCTAATAATTATAGGTGGTTTGGGCTTTATTGTGTGGGAAGATATACGAATTAATAAGACACATTTTAAGAAGTATAGTCTTCATAGTAAAATAGTACTTATATCAACAGCGGTGCTTGTGTTTGGCGGTGCTGTGTGTTTTATGGCACTGGAGTGGAATAATCTTATGGCAGATATGAATATGTATCAGAAGATTATTACGTCATTGTTTGCTTCAGTTTCTGCAAGGACTGCGGGATTTAATACGATTGATCTGGCGGGAATGACGCAAGGGAGTAAGATGTTGACAGTGCTGCTTATGTTTATAGGAGGAAGTCCGGGTTCTACAGCGGGGGGTATTAAGACTACAACTATTGTGGTGTTTGTAGTATACATATGGTCTAATCTTCGTAATGCTTCAGGGTGTAATATCTTGGGACGAAGAATTGGAGATGAAGATATCAAAAGAGCAAGTATGGTGTTAGGGTTGAATCTGGGACTTTCTGTGCTTGCAGTGCTGCTTATATGTGGGGTTCAGAATTTTGTTATGGAGGACTTGTTGCTTGAAGTGTTCTCGGCTAGTGCTACTGTTGGTTTGTCTACAGGTATAACAAGGGAACTTAATGCATTTTCGCGTATAGTGATAATGTTGCTAATGTATTGTGGACGTATTGGTAGTATGACATTTGCGCTTACATTTGCATATAAAAAGAAAAGTGTGCAATTGAAGTATCCGGAAGAGCGAATCAATGTTGGTTAATAGGGAGGAATTATGAAGTCGATATTAGTAATAGGAATGGGAAAATTCGGACATCATCTTGTGAATAGACTCGTAGAACTGGAAGATGAAGTGATGGTAGTGGATATTGATGAATCTAATATAAGAGATGTGTTTCCAAAGGTAACGGGTGCAAGGGTTGGAGATTGTAAGGATGTGGAAATCTTAAAAGAACTTGGACTTTCTAACTTTGACATAGTTGTTGTATGTATAGGAGGCAGTTTTCAAGATAGTCTTGAAGTTACAAGTCTTGTTAAGGAGCTTGGAGCTAAGTATGTTATAAGTGTTGCCAGTCGAGATATTCATGCGAAGTTCTTACGTAAGAATGGTGCTGATGAAGTTGTATATCCGGAGAAGGATGTAGCTTATCGCCTTGCTTCTAAGTGCAGTGCTGATCATGTGTTTGATTATATGCAACTTACGGATGACTACTCAATATATGAGATTCCTATTGTAAAGGCATGGGAAGGGAAAACTATTAAGGATATTAATGTCCGTGCTCAATATGATGTAAATATTTTGGCAATCGTGTCACAAAAAGGAAAGATTATAGTTATGCCACCGGCAAACTATTGTTTTATTCCTGGGGATCATATAAAAGTTCTGGCAACAAAGGAGTGTATAGATAACCTTATTAGAAAGATAGATTGATGTATAGAATAATAAGGCGCCCTAGTTGTGAAGGGCGCCTTAACTATGTTCTTAAATTATTAAATAATATTGATTAGTAATTACTTGTAAATCTCCTGCCAACGTGAAACCATCTCTATAGCATCAGCCTCTGATGAAACCTTAGTAACAATAACACCATCAAGGTATATTTCGTATACCGGGAATTTCTTAATACTGTTTCCATGAGAAACCTCTACTTTGTTCATCTTTACACGTTCCATAATTGTAAAAACCTCCTTGATAATAAAAGATAATTAAATGTGTAACAGGTCACGTAATTACCGCGTAATCCCCAACCGCGACCAACAATATGTTGTATTATAACACATATTTTTTGAAAAGGAAACACAATATTTTGTATTTAGTACTAATTACCTATAATTGCATTTGAACGTAGACAAGAAGCGCCCTTCGGAGTATAATTATGATAGGAGAAAATGTGGTGAGGTGATTATCAGGTGAAGATTATACATTGTGCAGACATACATCTTGATTCGGCAATGAGCACCAATATGATTACTATAAGAGCATCTGAAAGAAGAGAAGAGTTGCTTAAAACTTGGTGTGATATGGTGCAATACGGCGTGGACAACGGCGTTTCTATAATCTTAATAGCAGGTGATTGGTTTGATACGGCGAATATATCTGTACATACAGCAGAAATCATAGCCGGAACTATAAAGAAGTACAGTCATATTGATTTTATATATTTGCCTGGAAATCATGATGAGAGCGCATGCGTAGATATGCTTGGTAAACATCACAATCTTAAAGTGTTTGGAAGAGATGGAGATAGTTTCAGATATGAGAATCTTGTTGTGTCTAAGCTGGGCAAGAAAAAGAATCTTCTGGAGGGTGATATTAACATAGTAGTGGCTCACGATGATATGCCTGATGTGAAAGCGCTTGAAGGCCGATTTATAGATTATCTGGCATTGGGGCATATTCATAAACATAGAGAGGGCCGCATAGATACAAGGGGTGTGTGGTGCTATAGTGGCTGTCTGGAGGCTAGAGGATATGATGAGAGTGGTATGCAGGGCTTTGTTCTTTTGGAAACGAAAGAGGGGCAAGATGCCGGGCTTACATATGATTACATACCATTTGGATATAGGCATGTACACGAGATTGATGTAAAGGTTGCATGTGATTCAGGTGAAAGCGGTATGGATACCATTATGATATGTGACAAGATAGCTAAGGAGCTGGAAGGTATACCGGGAAAAGATATGGTGAAGGTGAGACTTAAAGGAGAGTTGGAGCCGGGAACAACTATCAATACAAGTTATATCAATAGTTATTTCAGGGATAAGTTTTACGGATTCAGGGGTGAAGACTGTACCGCAATGGTCCTTGATATAGTGGCTATAAGTAAGGAACGTTCGTTAAAGGGTGAGTTTATAAGGGCAGTTATGGCGTCGGATGAGACAGATGATATGAAGAGGCTTATAATACGCTGCGGATTAAGTGCTTTGATAGGAGAGGTGACGGAATAATGTATTTAACAGAAGTTTATGTAGAGAATTTTGGTGTTTTAAGTGATTATAGGTATGAACCGCAAAGAGGATTTAATTATATTTGTGGAGATAATGGTACCGGCAAAAGTACACTGGCTGAATTTATAAAGGCTATGTTTTATGGTATGCCACAGACAAGAACAAGAAAACAGTTAGATGATGCACTGCGTAAGAAGTATATGCCTTGGAATGGGGGCAAATGCGGCGGCTATATCTGCTTTGAGGCAAAGGGCAAAAGTTACAGACTTTCCAGATATTTTGGAGAGAAGGAAAAAGATGATACTTATATGCTCACGGACTTAAAGACAGGTCTTGAGTCAAAGGATTATGGAATTAATATTGGAGAAGAACTGTTTGGTGTTGATAGGGAGGCTTATAGTACTACTGCGTGGATTAGTGCCAAAGGGATGGAAGTCAGTGCTAATGACAGTGTTCATGCCAAGCTGGGTGAGTCGATGGAATTTGGCACAGATATGAGTAACTGTGATAAAGGTCTTAACCGACTGGATGATGCCCAAAGACACTACGTAAGAACCGGCAGAAGAGGATTGCTTTATGAGACAGAGGATGCTCTTGTGGAGTTGGAGGCCAAAAGGCGGGAGCAGGAGCTGTGTACGGATAATCTGGGAGAGCGCTTGAAAGGCCTTAAAGGAGATGGGTCTGCGATTAAAAATGTTCCAAAAGATGCAGATTCAGAGTGGGATGATGCATCAAAGAAGCGTCTGGCGTTATTGGATGATCATTTTTCAAAGGGTATACCTGATGAAGGCAGATTGAATAAGCTTATAGTGGAGACACAGGTTAAGCAGGGTGTGCTTGATGAGAAGATTAAGAAGAGGACTAAAACAGCAAAAATTCTGAAAAACATAGTGATAGGAATATTAGCGTTGTGTGTTGTATTGGTACTTGTGGGCGTGGTTGCAGTTCTTATAGAAAAGGGTACGCTTAAAGGTATGTTATACGAATTGTTCTGGTATGGTATGGTGATAGGCTCGGCATCAGTTGTGCTTGCTTCAATGGTTGGTTTTTTTGCTAATTTGGCAGAGCGCAGATGTAAGACTGTAAAGGAAGAGCATAGCCGTGCGGTTGCATTGTGTAAGCGTTATGAGAAGGAGCTGAAGCTGGTGCAGGAGTATAATGAACTGTCCGGAAAAGAGGAGGCTTATGAAAAGTACGAAAAACAATTAGCCAAAACAGCGTATGCCAATGAGGTTGCGCAGCTAACGCAAAAGTACGAAAGGTCTGTAGAGAAGCTACAAGATTTAAAGGATAAGGAACAAGAATATAAAAGTAATATATTAGAGTATAAAAAGAAAGTAGAAATTATCAGTAAAGCAAAGATGTATCTGGATAATGCAAAGAATTCGTACATAAGTAATTATAAGGATACTGTAGTTGAATCTCTTAAGAATTATCTGGCAGTATTTGATGAAAAATTGTCTCAGACAGTTTTGATGGATACAGAACTTACCCTCAGTGTTTTGGAAGGTGCAGAGGCTAAGGAGGTTAATTATTTTAGTACAGGTTATAAGGATGTTATGTGGTTTTGCGAAAGACTGGCTATTGTTGACAGTATATATAAAGATGAAAAACCGGTGCTTATATTGGATGATGCATTTTCATCAATGGATGACACTATGCACAAAAAGGCTTTGGAGCTTTTGAAAAGCATATCTGAGGATACACAGATTATTTATATGACATGCAAGTCATCAGATAAAGAGTTGTTATAAAATGTTATTAGAACTTTGTTAAAAAATAGTTAAAGGGTATTGCTTATTTGGTACCAAAGGTCTATAATATAAATATATAATGCGTGGGATTGACGGCAACGCACCGTCGCTGAGAGGAAGTGGTACAGGAATGGGCGAAGAGAGCAGAGCATTTTATAATATGATTGAGAATAAGCAGAGTGCGCATAAACTGGAGAAGAAGTTAGCGACCATCGATGATACATTTAATGTTGATGCGGCCAACAGATCCTTTCTTTCTTATTTTGAGAGTGAGGGTGTTCGTATATTCACTATGACTGATTTTGTACATCCTGCAGATGTGGATGAGTTTAAGGCATTTGTTATGGATAAGTCTAATGTTGGTGAAAGACTGAACTGCAAGTTGCGTGCAGGAAGTGGCGAGTACCGTATAGCTATTGTGAAACTGCGTTCATTGAGATTATGTGCCGATGATAAGTCATATGCAGATATAGAGATTATTGATATAGAAGATACTCTTTATATCAATGATAATGCAGTTGCAGAGATTACTAAGATGCGTGTGCTTCTTGGTATGACTAATGAAGTGTTTTTTACATATGATAAGGCGGACAATAAGTTCAAGATGTTTAAGTACAGCGACTTGAAGCGTGAGATGATTTACAATATGGATATTGATGAGTGGCACCGGGAAATGCTGGCTAAGAAGTATGTGCCGGAAGAGGAACAGGGAAAGTTTCAGTTGCTTATTAATGATATAAAAGAATATGCTCAGATATTTTCATCTAAGATTAATTGTTCTGTTCGTACACAAGGTGATGGTACAGAGCAACTCAAGTTTACAGGCGCGTTGTTTGGTACTAATGAGAAGGACAGAAGTGTGATTGGAAGAGTTATTGTGAACAATCCCAATGCAGTTGCAGCTGCTATAGAGCAGATGGACGAGCTTCACTACGATTCTCTTACAGGTGTTTATAATAAGAAGACAATTACAGAATATGCGAAGAAGTTTATAAAAGAACGTAAGTCCGGCAGAGTTACTATTGTTATTATGGATGTTGACCACTTTAAGAATGTTAATGATACCTATGGACATCTATATGGAGATAAAGTTCTTACGCGAGTTGGACAGAAGTTAAAGGAAGTAGTTGGAGAGGACGGCATTGTTGGACGAATCGGTGGTGATGAGTTTATGATTGTTCTCACTGAGATTCATGATGACCAGATGCTTAGAAGTATGTTAAGAGCTATAAAGAGTCAGATTAAGTGGGAGTTTGCGGAAGATTTCACTGATTTTACTATTACGTGCTCACAAGGAGCGGCTATTTGTCCTAACAATGGTACGAACTATGAAGATTTGTTTAAGAAGGCGGATTATTGTCTCTATATAGCAAAAGAGAAGGGAAGAGACAGATATGTATTCTTCCGTGATGATTTGCATAGACAGTCATATGAAGCTTCCCTTGATAAGACTGATAATAATGGTCAGAATACTACACGTGAAGTTAAGGAGCTTATGTATGTAAGGAAGTTCTTTGCAGATGTGCAAAAGAGTAGACCGAAGGCTATTAAGGAGCTTCTTGAACATATGAGACGAACATACAACATAGATAGTATTAACATATATTATGGTAGTGGTATGGATCGTGTGTACACGGTTGGTGCAGTTCTTAATGATTCTGAATCAGCAGGTTATGTGTTTACGGATGAGTATAAGGAATTGCTTGGAGATAAGGCATATGTACAGGTCGGTTTTATTGGTAAGTTATTAGAACAGGTGCCTGATTTCTGTGAGGAGATGAAGAGAAGAAGGATATTCTCTACATTGCAGTGCGTTATTGGAACGCCGGATGATATTAAAGGAATTATTACATTTAACAGATGTAAGGAATCGGCTCAATGGGCTGATTATGAAGTTGATACGGCGGTTATATTTGCCTCATATCTTTCAATGATTGCAGAGCCATGGTAAGGAGTTGGTGTGAATATCCATATATAGGAAATAATTACTATATATAGTTGCACATATTGACTTTAAACCCAATATATTGTATAATTAACCTTGCCTGTGGGGGAGTGCCCTCGGGCAAGGTTTTTACAGTGTTTGGGATGTTTGAATATATTTGAGCGGGTCCTAAAGGTTTTAAATAAGATGGGAGGTAATAGCAGACTATGAAGATTATCAAAAGAAGTGGTTCAGAAGTAACATTTGACATTCAGAAGATTATGGCAGCCGTAACTAAGGCTAACAATGAAGTTGTTCACAATGAGAGATTGTCAGATGAGCAGATTATGAAGATTTCTGAAAATGTTGAGAAGATATGTGAAGAGATGAAAAGATCTTTGAGCGTGGAAGAAATCCAGGATTTAGTTGAGAATCAGATTATGAATTTACGTGCTTTCTCAGTTGCAAGAAAGTACATTACATATCGATATAAGAGAGCGTTGGTGCGTAAATCAAACTCAACAGATGAGCAGATATTGAGCTTGCTTGAGTGCAATAATGAGGAGGTTAAGCAGGAGAATTCTAACAAGAATCCGACTGTTAACAGTGTTCAAAGAGATTATATGGCAGGTGAGGTTAGTAAGGATATTACTAAGAGACTCCTTTTGCCACAAGATATTGTAGATGCTCATGAACAGGGGTTGATACATTTCCATGATGCAGATTACTTTGCACAGCATATGCACAATTGTTGCCTTGTAAACCTTGAGGATATGTTGCAGAATGGTACTGTTATCAGTGAGACTATGTTGGAAAAACCACATAGCTTTTCTACAGCATGTAATATAGCTACACAAGCTATTGCGCAGATTGCCAGTTCACAGTACGGTGGTCAGAGTATCAGTCTTGCTCACCTTGCGCCATTTGTTCAGGTGAGCCGTGAAAAGTTTGTAAGAAAAGTGCGCGAGGAGTTTGATAAGGCAGGTATTGATTATACAGAGGAGAAAGTAAAGGAAGTTGCTGAGATGCGTGTGCGCGATGAGATTAAAAATGGCGTACAGATGATTCAGTATCAGGTTATCACGCTTATGACAACTAACGGACAGGCTCCGTTTGTCACAGTGTTTATGTATCTCGATGAAGTTCCGGAAGGTCAGACTAGAGATGACCTTGCTCTTGTCACAGAAGAAGTTTTAAGACAAAGAATTCAAGGTGTTAAGAATGAGCAGGGTGTGTGGATTACACCAGCATTCCCTAAGCTTATCTATGTTCTTGAGGAAGATAATATACGTGAAGGCTCAAGATATTGGGAGCTTACAAAGCTTGCTGCACAGTGTACAGCTAAGAGAATGGTTCCAGACTATATCTCAGAAAAGAAGATGCTTGAGCTTAAGAAGGATAAGAATGGTGACGGACACTGCTATCCATGTATGGGTTGCAGAAGTTTCCTTACAACATATCTTACAGAAGATGGAAAGCCACAGTATTACGGACGTTTCAATCAGGGCGTGGTTACTCTTAACCTTGTTGATGTTGCTTGTTCATCAGGAAAGGATATCAACCGCTTCTGGGAGATTCTTGATGAAAGACTTGAGCTTTGTAAGAGAGCACTTATGTGCAGACATTACAGACTTAAGGGAACTCCTTCTGATGTGGCTCCGATTCTTTGGCAGAATGGCGCACTTGCAAGACTTAAGAAGGGTGAGACTATTGATAAGCTTCTTTATGGAGGCTATTCAACTATATCGCTTGGCTATGCAGGCCTTTGCGAGTGTACAATGTTCATGAAGGGCGTTACACATACTAATCCGGAGGGAACAGAATTTGCTCTTAAGGTTATGCGTTATCTTACAGACACATGTAAGAGATGGGCAGCCGAGACTAACATTGACTTTAGTTTGTATGGAACACCACTTGAATCAACAACTTATAAGTTCGCTAAGAATCTTCAGAAAAGATTCGGTAAGATTCCGGGTGTTACAGATAGAAACTATATTACTAACAGCTATCATGTTCATGTAACAGAGGAGATTAATGCTTTTGATAAGCTTAAGTTTGAATCGCAGTTCCAGGAGCTTTCACCAGGTGGTGCTATCAGCTATGTAGAGGTTCCGGATATGATGAACAATATTCCTGCGGTACTTTCGGTTATGCAGTACATATATGAGAATATTATGTACGCAGAGCTTAACACAAAGAGTGATTATTGTCAGGAGTGCGGATACACAGGCCAGATTCAGATTATTACAGATGAAGATGGAAAGCTTATTTGGGAGTGTCCAAATTGTGGCAATAAGGATCAGGATAAGATGAATGTTGCAAGAAGAACTTGTGGATATATTGGTACACAGTTCTGGAATCAGGGACGTACTCAGGAGATTAAGGAAAGAGTGTTACATCTCTAATAAATGCCAAATAATAAGTAAAATTTAACAAAATTTTAACAAAATTAGTACCACACTTGGGTTCAAGTGTGGTACAATTTTATTATTGAGGGAATGTGCGAATAATTGAATAATTGGTTAAACATGGAGGGAATTGATATGAAGTCAGTGAAGTACAAAATTCTTATGCCTGTTGTGGGATTAGCGTTATTGGCATTGTTGTCCAGTGTGTTAGGGTTGTTTAATGTTAACGCTATCAATGAAAAAGGAACAGCAATAACTAATCAGTATATGGAGAAAATACGTATTACCGGAGATATTGCAGAGAATACGCAAGTGATTGCAAAAGAGGCCTATGTGTATATGTCGCTTCTCAATGAAACGGCTAGGAAAGCTTCTAGTGATAAGGTTTCACAGGCCCAAACTAACGTGGATAAGTTAAAGACAGAGTATGAAACCATTATGTCAGAAGAAGATAAGAAAGAATATGAGGAGTTTAGCAGACAGTATAATCTTCTCAATTCATATTATGAAGATGTTGTTAAGTTAGTTAATAGCAACCAGAAGGAACAAGCAGCTATTATTGCTAACAACAATCTTGTTGTTATATGTGATGATGTTTCCACAGTGCTTGATAGTATCAAGCAGAGACAGCAGATGGCGGCTCAAGATGCAGCACTATATATGGAGAATACATATACATTTGCACTAGTGTTGAGTGTTGTATGTGTTGTGGTGAGTGTAATTCTTCTCATAGTTGCTATACTTGTGTGCATGGTGGGAATTGTTAATCCGCTTGCTAATGCAACTAAACAGCTTAATACTATTACGCGACTTATTGATGAAGGTAATGGTGATCTCACTATGAGGGTTAAGGTAAAAACTAAGGATGAGATTGGAAAACTTTCATTAGGTATTAATCAGTTTATGGAGATTCTCCAAAAGGTTATGGGAAAGATTGTTGCAGGTTCTACACAGCTTGATACAGTTGTTAAGAAGGTTAGTGATAACGTTAGTGCCTCTAATGATAGTGCTCAGGATGTTTCAAGTGCTATGGAGCAATTGTCTGCAACCATGGAGGAGATTGCGGCTACTATTCAGACGGTTAATGACAATACAGACACAGTTGGAGAAGAAGTTGTAAGTATTGCACAGAAGAGTGATGAGATTAATGCGTACTCACATGATATGAGAGAAAGAGCTGACAGGCTTGCTAAGACAGCTTATGATAATAAGAACAATACAAATGAGATGATTGGCAATATTATGGATACTCTCAAGATGGCGATAGAGGAAAGTAAGAGTGTTGAGAGAGTAAATGAGTTGACTGATGAGATACTTAGTATTTCAAGTCAGACTAACTTGCTGGCGCTCAATGCATCGATTGAGGCGGCTCGTGCAGGTGAAGCCGGAAAGGGATTTGCTGTAGTTGCTGATGAAATTAGACAGCTGGCTGATTCAAGCAGGGATACAGCTAATAATATTCAAGCGATTAATGAACTTGTTACAAAGGCTGTGTATGATCTGATAGGTAATTCTAACGACATAATAAAGTTTATTGAAGAGACAGTTCTTCCTGATTATGATGATTTTGTGAGAGCTGGTGAGCAGTATAATGAGGATGCTACATATGTAAGTGAAACTATGGAAGAGTTTAATCAAAGAACAGAAAATCTTAAAGAAGTTATGAAGAGTACAGTAGATTCTATAGAAGGAATATCTATGGGTGTTGAAGAGAGTGCTAATGCAGTTACTACATCAGCGGAAAGTACACAACTTCTGGTTGAAGAGATGAATGGAATTACAAGACAGATGGGAGAAAGCAGTATGATTGTTGAGGGTCTTAAACATGAGACGGAAGTGTTTAAGAATTACTAGTTATTGTATGATTTGTTGATTGTGTGTTAATATCACAGAGGTATGTATTAAGCCCGGTAAACATTGAGTTTACCGGGCTTTTAGTAATTATTCTTCTGTTGCAATAGCAGTTGTCTTTGTGGTTGAATGAGTGCTGGCGCCATCTTTTGCATGATTCTTTACGTATAAGAAGAAGTAAAGTATGCCCATAAGAACAGCTGCACCAATAAAGTCTAAAACAGAATGCTGCTTTAAGAACATAGTTGAAAGACATATAGAGATGCAAAGTATAAGTGAAAGTACACCGATAATCTTATGCTTTTTAAATGCTTTACACTTTATTAGTCCAATATGTACTGCTAAAGAGTTGTAACAATGTACACTTGGGAACACGTTGGTTGAAGTATCAGTGCTCCATAATCCTTTAATGATATTGCCAAGCCATGTATCGGATACAGTGTTAATATCGGGCCTTAATGTTACGCCATTAGGATAAATCATACATATAAACATAGCGATACTCATACCTAGTATAAGTGAAGCTGCGAATCTGAAATATTCTTTGTCATCCGCTTTAAAATACATATAAATACATGCCGCAACTACATAAAAGAACCACAACATATATGGTATGATAAAATACTCGCAGAATGGTAACCACTCATCAAATGCAGTGTTAAGAATATGCATCTTAGGAGAGTCGATAGGATACATCTTTTCGAGAGCAAAGAACCATGGAAGATATATAAATACATAACCGGCACACAAGAGTCGCCAGTGTTTTTTGATTAATTTCATATATGGCTCCTTTCATTTCACATAAAAGTCATAAAGTTCCTGTATTATATCATTATATTTATATAAAATCAATACACTCTTAATTGCAAAAGCAGGTGGGATGTAATATAATAATGGTCAGAACATAGGAAGAAGGTTGAGGAAAAGTGTTGCAACTTAATCATATTAAGAAAGTATATGGCGATACAGTTGTATTGGCTGACATAGATTATATATTTGAAGAAGGGAAAATATATCCGCTGCTTGCCGGGAACGGTGCAGGCAAGACCACACTTCTTAAATGTATGTGCGGTGAGTGCATACCTGACAGTGGAACTATTAGGACAAGGACTAATCATGTTATATATTATGCCTCGAAGGAAGGAAATTTACCTGAATACATAACGGGAGAGAATTATATAAAGTATCTTTGTGGGTTAAAAAAAGGTACAAAGAATCCTGATGTATATATTAATAAAGTCGGTTTGTCTGATGAGGTGAAGAGAAGATTAGTTAAAGACTATAGCTTTGAAGATAAGAAGCGGTTAGAACTTGCAGCTTTTCTTGTACAAAAACCTAATATTATATTATTTGATGCGGTTTTAGATGATTGTAGCGACGCCTTTGTGGAAGATTTTTTGGATATAATTAAAAATGAATGTAATAGAAGGATAGTAGTGGTTACTACTGGCAGATTGGATATTGCTAGATTTTTAGCAGATGATATTCTGATGTTAAATAGAGGCAAACTTAAGAGTATAACAAGTGATATGATTGATGCACCGGAGGTTATGCGGGCTATAGCAGACATATTGGGAGAAGATGCTAATGATGGTTATTAATAGGCTTTTTGCCGATAAGATATTAAGATACAATGAAGTGACAGAGAAGTTCCTTTTATTGTTAAAGCGTGTACCTGGGATTGGTGCAGCACTGGATAAGCAAGTTGTAGATAAAGGGAACAATGTGTTGAAACATTGTTTGGGCGCTATTGCGCAGTTGTTTGTTTTTGTTTGGGAATTTATAAAGAAGCTGTTGTTTATAACATTGTTTGTATGGCTTCCATATCATTTATTTTCAGGGAGCTTTCCGTTGATAGCGGAGCGCAAGAATCTTACCATCATGTTCTTGTTTTTTACTATATGTACAGCGACAGGTAGTATTGTTAATAATGTGGTTTTGGTAATTAATAAAAGAGATTACATTATGACAAGAATAGTACTTATTAGTCCGGCGATTAACTTTCTGGGTAAGCTTATCTACAAAATGATTACGGATATGGTGTATTTTACCATAGCTCTTTGTGTTATAGGATTACCATTGGGGATGAGTCTGCTGTTATCGTTGGTGACTATGCTTTTTAGACCGATTGGTGAGCTTTTTTCTGTATTAATGTATGAAAAATTTAAGTTGTTATACAATAATAAAGGTGTTTTTTTTGGAACGCTTATGGCACTATCGGTTTTAGTTAGCTATGGTTCGTTGTATGTGACTCGTACCGTTAGTAGTTTCTGGAACGTGGTTATTAATCCTGTGGTGGTGATTGTATCATTAGTATTGGCGGTTGTGGCTATGCTTGTGCTATGTAACTATCGAAATTATTCAGGAATTGTGAAAGAATCGATTGCAAAGAAGTAATGAATTAATAAGCAGTTGGCTTAAATATGGGGGTATTATGAAGATTGATAGAAAATTTGCCAACGCTCTGGCACAGATAGGGCTTGCGCTGGCAGTTGTGGCTGTGGTGGTGATAGCGTGTTACTCTAACTATGCTGATAAGATGGAGAGTAAGATACAACTCAAGTCAAGGTATACGTTTACTGTGTGTATTGATGAAGATGGGAATATTGTTGAAAGACCAACAGAGGCGGAGGGGGAGAACGATGGCAGTATTACTGCGGATGGTTCTATTGCTAAGGAGTTTGCCGGTGTTGGTATTGACAAGATTGGTGATATATGGATTAGAGAGTATCTTGCGCAGTATACACAACGGTTCTTGTCAGGTACAAAGTCTTTAAGACAGGTTCGGACGGATGAGACTACAGTGCTGGATGAAATGAATAATACGGTTTTGATTAGTTTTTCGGCAAAACTGTTGGATAGTACAACGGAGTATTTCTCATCATGGGAAGGAATTCTGGATGAGGGAAGGTTGCGTTGTGAGTGGGTAGTGAAGTTTGATATTGATAATCATTACGATGGTACAGCTACTATATATGTAGATTCTATGTTGACACCGGAAGATTATGGCATGTATCAGTATAATGAATCTATGAAAGAAGAGAATCAGGATAATCAGGAAGTTGAAGAAGAAATTAATTCTTTGACGGGATATATAATAAAAGATTCCACATTGTATGTATCTTATGATGGCGGAGAAACTAATATTGCGGTACCGGTTGCCTATGAAAACCTTCTGATTAAGGAAGATGACAAAGCGTCATTGAGAGAAGGCTCGTATATGATATCTACAACCAAAACTGCGGTTATGTATGGCGGAAAGTCAGATGGTGGGGAGGAAGTTCCAGTTACGCTTCTCTATACTAATAATATGGGTGAAGAGTGGATTACCTGTGAGATTGACCAAATATATACATCGGATTATATGTATGTTGAGTTTTTTGATGAAAAGCAGGGTGTTATAGTCGTTGGGTATGATAAAACAGAGAGTTATGGCTCTAGCCGTATATATTCAACGGTGGATGGAGGCTTAACATGGAATGTAGTAGGTACAGGACCTGCTACAGGTATTATTAAAGGTGTAAAGTTCATTGATGAGAAAAATGGATTTGTATGCTACAAGCATATTGAAGGTATGGATAGTAATATGTACCTTACAAGAGATGGTGGCAAAACATTTTCAAAGATAATATTTGAAGCGCAAAAGCTTGAGGGAGTTCCAACTGATTCTCAGTTGCGTTGGAATCAGGTGTTCAAAGAGGCTCAGGTTCCGAAGTACAATAAGAGTGGTGCACTTATAGTGAATGTTACACAGGGGGAAGAAGCAGTCTTAAATAATGGTAACACGGTTGCCAGGTACCAGTCTACAGACAAAGGAAGTACCTGGGAGTACATAGGGCAGTTTGAATTGGGGATGTCAGGTACATAAGTTGCCAATTTTGACATAATGTGTTAAAATATACAAAGATTTTATTTTATGGAAGGAATATTATTATGGAAGCAAGAAGAGCACAGGAGTTATTAAAGTATGTAATTAATACAGGAGACTATGGTATATCAGCGTTGAAGGATGCTACACTTGAAGAGGCTGTATATATGGCGGGCAAGGTGTTGCCGGAGTGTTTGCAGCTTGCAACGGATAAGCGTGTTGATAATGATATAGCATTTTTTGCATCAGCTATTCGTGAGGTTCGCGCTTATGTGGTTGACAGACTTAAGAATGAGGATGAATTGTGGGTTGTATACAGTGGTCTTACAGGATATCCGTATTATGTTGATGGATGCTTAGTGGTGCTTTTTAATTACGAGAAGCATGGTGCAATTGAAGAGATTCTTAATAAGGCGGGATATAAGGTAGAAACTGGTTCTGTAACCAGACAGACATTTAAGTATGAGATAGGACATATGTATCGTAATGGCTATCAGACAGTTATATTTGCTGATGGAACTGATATTATGTTTAAGGTAGGTAGAGAAGAAATATATGCATATGATGAGTATTATGATGATGAATATGTTATGAACCCTGCATTCCAGTCGGCTATGATTGATTATTTCCAGGAGTCAAGAAAGGATCAGCCTAAGGAAGAACGTATGGAGATGCTTACTTTGCGCGAGTCGAAGATGTTCTCGGTTATGAAGAATTCTGAATTCATCGTTCCTTGTCTTACTAATGAAACGGAGGAAGAAGTTGAGATATCATATCCGTTTATTGATCTTGCCAAGGAGCGTGGAAGTGAAGAATCGATTATAGCGGTTCCAACATTCACAGATGGATTTGAGATGAATAAGTGCTACGGAGACCATCGTGATAATATGCTTTATAAGTTTGAGGATCTCATTGGTTTGGTAGAGGAACTTGGTGCATCAGGCATTGTGATCAACTATATGGGTGAAAAGTTCTATATGGATATGGAGATGCTTAAGAAGGTTGATGCGGAGTTTGGAAAAGCAGAGTGATGATAAAAAGTTATACATACAATGGGCTGGCTATTTCATAGCCAGCCCATTATTTTGTGCATATAATAAAAACTATTGCGTAAAATCACAGAGTATTACTTAAGAAAATCAGCTCTTTTTGGGTTGAATACATCAACTAAGATTCCTTCTTCAAGACAAGTAACACCGTGCTCTGCGTTAGAAGGCATATAAACGCTGTCGCCCTGATTAACTACTTTCGTTTCACCATCTATGGTAAATTCGAAGCTTCCTTTTGCGATGTAAGTAATTTGGAGGTGTTCATGTTTATGGAAATTTCCCTTTGCCCCCTTTTCAAAACTAATTTCGCACATCATTAAATCGTCAGAATAAGATAAGATTTTACGGCTTACACCTGGTTCGCAAGGTGTAGCTGTGATGTCATTGTTAAATGTAAACATAATTTTCTCCTTTATAAATTGTATTTTTAAGCGGAAATGGATTCCGGGTTAAACATTTTATGATATTTCGAAAAACTTTTTGATTGCATCACCATAATCCATGCCTTTTTTAAAGCCATCGTCATACAGGGCTTGGATTTTTTCTTTGTTACGCTCCATACGAGAGAAACCATCTGTAGAATCAGGTCTGATAACTATAACTTTTCCGGCTTTTTCGTACTCGGCAAGCTCGTCCAAACAGCGATTATAGTTATCTGCTCTGTCTAATATGGCCTGTGATAATTTAGGATACTTCTTGTACATAGCAGCAGCCAGTTTGGTAGATGCGGATGTGGTTTTTCTATAGTCCGGCTGTCGTGTGAGAACAACAACTACCTTGTCACAACCATCTTCTAAAGCTTTTTTAAAAGGGATAGAATCACTGATGCCACCGTCTAAGTATTGCTTTCCTTTAATGTTAACGATAGGAAAAAGCATAGGTAGAGCACAGGTCGCAATAAGTAGTTTGCTTGGAACCTGGTTGACATCATATAGAAGATGTTCTGCCTGACCTGTATGTATATTGGTAACAGTGGCATAAAACTCTACCGGATTATTGCGATATGTATCATAATCAAAAGGAAGAATCTGAGTTGGGATGGTTTCGTATGCAAACTTAAGGCCATAGTAACACTTGTTCTTTGGGTTAAGAAGATTGCCGATACCCATATAACGCTTATCATTGCAATAGTCCTTAATAAGTTTAAGATTACGTCCTTTTTGTTTTGAGACATATGAAACGCCATAAGCAGCACCGGCGGAAACGCCGATAATATAGTTTGGCATGATATCAAGGTCAAGAAAAGCATCCATAACGCCACAAGAGAACACAGTTCTAAATGCGCCGCCTTCAAAAACCATACCTGTTTTCATAGTAATATTCCTTCCTTTCCAATCGTTAGTTTTTTATTAAATTATCACTGTAAGCTATATAAAAATATGTGGTCACCAATAACAGTACCCTTTTCGTTTTTTTCGGGACGGTAACGGTGAAAATAAAGTGCGTTAGTATTTATGGTTCCGTTTAATACGTCCTGTGCGGCCTGATAGCATCGGGTCATAGCACCTCTAGAGAAAACGATGGAGAAACGTCCGCTGGCTACAGGTGTAAATTGTCCTTGTGCGAATAATACACCTTCAATAGTATTAGGGAAACGTGGATCTTTGACTCTGTTAACAATAACACTTCCAACCGCGATAAGTCCTTCATAAGGCTGATTGCCGGCTTCGCACTCTATAATGGCAGCTAACATAGCAATGTCTGTTTGGTCGTAATTTTCCACAGAACCACTTCCACGGTTAATACTTATCTCAGGAAGAGCGTTCTGAGCCTGTTTCTGTTCTTCTAAAGCTTTTTCATATGCAAGTGCCAGTTCTTCCAGCTTTTTTAAATCTGCGCCTGAAGTGTTTATTTTTGACTGGGTGCTTGCCATAAGGTTTTTAATATGATTGCTTTCGGCCTGTGATTGATTCTTCAATGCAATAAGGTTGTCAAGCTCACCTTCCAATGCTACTTGTTTTTCTTTCTGTGAATTGAGATTGTCAGAAAGAACAGACATCATACGCTGGTCATAGGCAGAAATCTGCATTATATATTCGGCTCTTGATAAAAAGTCAGAAAATCCATCAGCTTCCAGTAATGCATCCAGCAGGTTGCCGGAACCGCACTCGTAAGAGTGCTTGATTCTGAGTGACATATCCTTATATTGGTCCTCTATGGAAGCGCTAAGAGTTGCTATATCATCTTCAAGCTTATCAATCTCAGTAAGTTTGCTGTTAATCTGGGACTCTATGCCTGCCAGTTTTTGGCTGGAAGCGTCTAACTGAGCAGTGAGATTAGCGAAATCTGAGGATAAAGCGGACTGCTGTTTGCGTAATTCCTCAAGTTCTGCGTTGGTTTTATCTAAGTCGCTCTGAGTAACCGCATATGCAGAAGTGGAATTGCCGGATAAAAGCATGCAACATATTAAGGTGATTGCAAGTATTCGATTGGTTATTGTTTTAATGTGATTGGCTCTTTTCAAGGTCGCCTCCTTATATACAATAATAATATCTAAACTACACAACTATTCTATAGTATAAAATGTTATGGACAAAAATGCAATTTCTTCTTGACAATTTTTATTAATTAGTCTAAACTAACTATAACAACAAAATATTCCAATGAGGGAGTAGTGGCACGTAAGTGTGGCAAGTCAACATACTGACCTACTGGTCTGGCTTGTCTTAAATAACGAGACTCATGTATTGCAAACGGGCTATACATGGAGTCTATCTATTTATTATAACTCCAGTGTTGGTACAAGTGATTAAGACTTTATCCGGGTATAGCGTTTGCTATATCCGGTTTTTTCGTTGTATCCCACTATAAAACACAAAAGGAGTAAAAACTATGTTTTTGGAAATCAGTAAAATCAAAAAGAGTTTTGGTGAAGGCGAGAACAAGATGGAAGTTCTCAAAGGAATTGATGTAGCCATTGAAAAAGGAGAGTTTTGCGTGTTGCTTGGACCATCCGGTTCCGGTAAATCAACACTTCTTAACATAATAGGAGGTATTGACAGCGCAGATGAAGGCTATATATCTATTAATGGAAAGAAAATAGCTGATATGAAGGAAAAGGCGCTGACTATGTATCGTAGAAAGCATTTGGGATATATATTTCAGATGTACAATCTTATTCCTAATCTTACAGTTAGAGAGAATATTGAAGTAGGTGCATACCTTTCAGATAATCCGCTGGATGTGGATGACCTTCTTCGTACATTAGGACTTTATGAACACCAGCACAAGATGCCTAATCAGATATCTGGTGGACAGCAGCAGAGAACTGCTATCGGACGTGCCATAGTTAAGAATCCGGACATTCTTTTATGTGATGAACCTACAGGTGCCCTTGACTATAAGACTTCTAAGGAAATTTTAAAGCTTATTGAAGATGTTAATAAGAAGTATGGCAATACAATCGTTATGGTAACACATAATGATGCCATAAAGTATATGGCAGACAGAATTATCAGACTCCGTGATGGAATGATAAGAGATAATACTGTAAATACAAACAAATCTTCTGCAACAGAGCTTGAGTGGTAGGAGGTACGGACATGAAGAATCCTCTTTTAAAGCGTTTGCCTAGAGAATTAAAGACAGACTTTACAAAGTACCTTGTGCTTTTTCTGTTCATAGCAGGTGTTATTGCTATAGTTTCCGGTATGTTAGTTGCGTCAGGAAGTATGACTGTTGCTTATAACGAGAGCTTTCAAAAGTACAACATTGAACATGGTAATTTTGAGTTAATGTTTGAGGCAGAAGAATCGCTGATAGATAAGCTGGAAAAAGAAAATGTTACGATTTATGAGAATTTCTACAAGGAAAGAAAGACAGATGATTTCGATTCTACATTAAGAATATTTAAGAATCGTGAAGAAATCAATAAAGTGTGCATTATGGAGGGAGAACTTCCTGATAGTGCAGATGAGATTGCTATAGACAGGCTTTATGCAACTAACAATAAAGTTAAAGTGGGTGATAAGCTTAAGGTTGCAGGGAAAGAGCTGGATGTTGTAGGATATGTGGCACTCACTGATTATAGTGCACTTTATTCGAGCACCAGTGATATGATGTTTGACTCTGTAAGATTTGGTGTTGGTGTTATGACAGAGAAAGGCTTTGATAATCTGGGCAATGCGTCATATCACTATAGCTATTCGTGGAAGTACGATGATGCGCCAAAGGATGATGAAGAAGCTAAAGAGATGTCAGAAGACTTCCTTGAGATTTTGGTTGAGAATGCCACAGTGACAAACTATATACCGCAGTATATCAATCAGGCCATTCGTTTTACAGGTGACGATATTGGCAGAGATCACAATATGATGGCTATATTCCTTTATATAGTGGTGGTGATTATAGCGTTTATTTTTGCTATAACAACAAGTAATACAATTGCAAGAGAAGCCAATGTTATTGGAACCCTTAGAGCGTCAGGATACACAAAGGGAGAACTTTTGGTACATTACATAACCATGCCGGTTATAGTTACACTGGTTTCGGCATTAGTAGGTAATATTATTGGATATACATGGATGAAGGATGCGGCTGCAGATATTTATTATGCAAGCTATTGTCTGACAACTTATGAAACCATATGGAATGCGGAAGCGTTTATTCAGACAACAGTTATTCCGGTTATTCTTATGATGGCCATTAATGTGCTTATATTGATTAATAAACTTCAGCTTTCTCCCCTTAAGTTCCTGCGTCGTGACTTAAGTAAAAAGAAAAAGAAGAAAAATGTAAAGCTTTCCACAAAGCTTGGAATTATGAAACGATACAGACTTCGCATTATACTTCAGAATGTTCCTAACTACGTAATGATAGTTATTGGTATCTTTCTTGCGAATATAATATTTATGTTTGGAATTGCTTTTGAACCACTTCTGGATTATGCACAGGAAGAGATTCTTGCTAACACCATATGCGATTACCAATATATCTTGAAGGCTCCGTTAGATACTGAAACAACTGGCGTTGAGAAATATTGTGCAGGAAGCTTGAAGACAATTGAAGGAAAACTTGCAAGTGAAAATGTTACTATATTTGGTATAGATGCAGATAGCGAATATATAGATTTAAAACTTAAAAAAGATGAGATTTATATATCAGAAGCATTTGCTTCTAAGTTTGGAATAAAAGTTGGTGAAAGTGTTACTTTAAAATCACCTTATGAGGATGATACATACACATGGAAGGTATCAGGTACTTATTATTATCCTGCAGGTATAGCAGTATTTATGACAATGGATTACTACAATGAAGTATTTGATATGGAGAAAGATTATTTCAATGGATATTTCTCTGACAAGGAAATTAAGGATATTGACGAATTGTATATTGCCAGCAAAATAACTCCTGAGGATATGACAAAGACTTCAAGACAGTTAAAATTATCAATTGGCTCAATTCTTGATATATTCGCAATGTTCGGTGTGTGCATGTTTATGCTTATAATCTATCTTCTTTCAAAGATAGTAATAGAGAAAAACAGTCAGTCCATATCTATGGCGAAGATACTTGGATATACTAACGGTGAAGTGGGCAGCTTGTATGTTATAACTACAAGTATTGTTGTTATTGCATCGTTGATTCTGACACTGCCATTAGTAAATGTGTTGATGGAGCAGGTGTGCGTTTATATGTTTGCAACATACTCAGGCTGGCTTCCGTATCATGTTGACTTTGATATATTTGTAAAAATAGCTTTAACGGGAATTATTTCTTATGCAATTATTGCTGTAGCGCAGTTTGGCAAGGTTAAGCGAATTCCGATGGAAGAAGCCCTGAAAAATGTTGAGTAAATAATTTAATGGTGGTATTATTAAAAATGTGTGTAAGCACGTAAATAATACCACCATTATTGCGTGGTTAAGATATGTGAAGGAAGCGGGTATGGATTGTTTTAAATATAGACAACAAGGCGATTATGTATATATAACTGAATATACAGAAGAAGCATCGGTATGTGTGGTTCCGTCGCATATTGCAGGCTGTGCTGTTAAGGGGATTGATAAGTTTGCTTTTTCAGAGCGAAGGAAGCTTGCGAAAGTGGTCCTTCCGGAGAGTGTTGAAAGTATCGGAGCCCATGCATTTTACAATTGCAGAACGCTTAAAGAACTGATGCTTTGTGATAATGTGGTGGAGATTGGCGACGGAGCATTTAAGAACTGCTATAACATTAGTGACATAACCATTACAAGAAAGAATAATCATACACGATGTCTAAAGGGTATACTTTCGGAGGTTAATAATGAGACTACGGTTACTATAGAATATCCTGATGGAACAGCAAAAGTGGTATTTCCGTATTATCTTGATAACTATGAGGAAAATACGCCTGCAAGAATTATAACACAGGTTACTTCCGGTTCAGGAATCAGGTATAGAGAGTGTATTACCGGAGAAGATATTAACTATGCGGAGTACGATAAAATATTTCTACAGGCTATGCATATAGATGTGCAGGAGTCGGCTATGAAGATTGCCATGGGAAGAACTGCTAAGCCATATCGTTTAAGTGATGAGGCGGCAAGTCAGTACAAAAAGTATCTTATGGACAATAGGATAGAGTTTGTGTTAAAGCTTGTAAAAGAAGAAAAGTATGAGGAATTAAACGAATTTCTTGCAGAGAAATATCTTGATAATGATGATTTGAAATATTGTATTAATAAGGCGAGAGAAGAGTCCTTAATAGAGGGGCTTGGTATACTGCTTGCCTTCCAGAGGGATAATTATGGAGCAGCAAAGAAGGTATTCGAGTTTTGATGAATATATGGATGACGGAATGGACATTGTTCGTAATATGACAGGAAAAGAACGTTTGGCAGAGCTTGGGCAAAAGGTATTGGAGGCTGCTAAACAAGAGCTTTTTATCAGTATGAGATATCTGTTTGCCCCTCTTAATCAGCTTGAATTTAATTGCAATCAGATGATAAGCTTCTTAGCTACTGACGGGAGCAGTTTGTATTATAATCCTATCAGGCTTATTGAAAAATATAAGGAAAGTCAGACTGCCATAAACAGGGCTTATCTTCATACAGTGTTTCATTGTTTGTTTAAGCATGTCTATACAGGTGGTGACAAGGATAAAGATATATGGGATCTTGCTTGTGATATAGCGGTTTCTTATCTTATAGATGGTATAGAGTTGTCTTGCGTTATGGCGCTGGAGAATCCTGATAGAGAAAAGGTGTACAAGCTGTTGGAAGAAAGATGCCCTGTTATGAGCGCAGGAAATATATATTATGTTCTTATGCGTCATATGAAAGCTGATACAGAGAAGCTGATCGCTTCTAATATGTTCTATGTGGATGATCACAGCTTTTGGGTTAATAATGACAAGCAAAAGCGGGATAAAAACGACAAAACCCGACAAGATTCAGAGAATGACCAGAAAAGTGAGCAGTGGGACGATGTTGCTAAGCAGATGCAGACTGCACTTATGTCCGGGCAGGGCAGAGGTGACAGTAAGGGAAAGCTAAGGCGCGCGTTAGGAGCAAGAACTCATTCACAGATGTCCTATAGAGATTTTCTAAAGCGTTTCACAACCATTAGGGAGAATATGCATATTGATATGGATTCATTTGACTATGGATTTTATAACTATGGGATAGAAGTTTATGGCAATATGCTCCTTATTGAGGAAAATGAATATAGAGAAGAGTCTGGAATAGAAGATTTTGTTATAGTACTTGATACTTCAGGTTCCTGCGCATTTGATTTGCTGGAACGCTTTGTGGATGTGACCTTTGACGTGATAAGCGGTAGTGAAAGCTTTTTTGATAAGATGAATCTGCATATTATTCAATGCGACAATGAGGTGCAGGAAGATGCTGTGATTAAATCGAAGGATGATATAAAAAGTTATAGAGAAAGCTTTGAGACAAAAGGATTTGGCGGCACTGATTTTAGACCAGCGTTTCAGTACGTGGATAGTCTAAGACAGAAAGGAACTCTCAAAAAGCTAAAAGGGCTTTTGTATTTTACAGATGGGTATGGTGTGTATCCAAGTAAAAGGCCTGATTATGACGCTGCATTTGTATTCTTAGGAGAATATGATGCGGACAGAAAAGTTCCGGGATGGGCTATCAGGCTTGATATAAGTGAAGAACAGTTATTATAGAGGTGTAGTTATGGATATTAGGAGAGCGAAGGAAGAAGTTAAAAATGCTGTGAGAGCATATATGGCAAAGGATGATAATGGAGAACTGTTGATACCGGAGGTAAGGCAGCGTCCGGTGTTACTTATCGGACCACCGGGTATAGGAAAGACTGCCATCATGCAACAGGCAGCAAGGGAATTAGGTGTGGGACTTGCGGCATATACAATGACTCATCACACAAGACAGAGTGCTATGGGCCTGCCTTTTATAGAAAAGAAGGTCTATGAAGGTGAGGAGTATTCTGTTACTACTTACACTATGAGTGAAATAATTGCATCTGTTTATGATATTATGGAAAAAACAGGCTTAGACAACGGAATTCTTTTTATTGACGAGATTAACTGTGTGTCGGAGACTTTAGCACCGGTTATGTTACAGTTCTTACAGGGCAAAATGTTTGGTAACACAAAAGTACCTGAAGGCTGGGTTATTGTGGCAGCAGGTAATCCAATGGAGTATAACCGTTCAGTTAGGGAGTTTGATGTTGTGACACTTGACAGAGTTAAGCTTATTAATATCGAGCCGGATTATACTATGTGGAAGGAGTATGCAAGAGCTAACGGGGTACATCAGAGTATATTATCGTATCTTGATGCCAGACAGGAGAATTTCTACAGGATAGAAACAACAATAGACGGTAAGAGATTTGTGACGGCAAGAGGCTGGGAAGACTTATCTGATATGATAAAGGCTTCGGAGAAACTTGATATTACGGTGGATGTAGGGCTTATAGAGCAGTATCTGCAACATCCTGATGTGGCAATGGATTTTGCTAATTATTTGTCGCTGTATTACAAGTACGAAAAGGCCTACAGTGTGGAAGATATACTTGATGGTACTGCGTCAGATGTGATGATAAAAAGATTAATGGAAGCTCACTTCGATGAGAGAATAAGTGTTGTAAGTCTTATGCTTGGTGGACTTAATACACATTTTAAAGAATATTTCAATAAAGATGGTGTGGTTACAGAGTGTTTTGAACTGATTAAGAACTTTAGTAAGCATGAAGAGCTAACGTTTGTGGATATGTTAGCTGACTATGAAGCTGATTATTATAAAAAGCTGGAAGCGGGACATCTGGACGCTAATCAGAAGAGTATTAAAAATGCGGTGTTAAAGTTGCTGTTTGTATGGAGGCTTGAGTGCTTTGACAATCATAGCGATTGGACGGAGTTCTTAAAGGCAGAGTTTGCAAAGTTAAATGATGAAAGAGAGCAATATGCAGGGATGGTATCCAAATTGCTTGAAAATGCTTTTGATTTTGCGGAAACAGTGTATAAGACCGGACCTGAGATGGCACTTTTTGTAACTGAATTGGCAGCAGGTTACTATAGTCTAAACTTTGTGCAGGAAGTAGGATGCGAAAGATTCTACTATTACAATAGGACTATGCTTAGAGATAATGCAAGAAATGCACTGTTGGACGAATTAAATGCCAACTAATATTGTATTTTATAAAAAAATAATATTTTAAATGTTGCAATACAAACAGCATATGGAATATATTAGAAAGCGAAATTGCAATATTAATATAGTCAAAGTATTTTGTGAAAGGGAAAAAGATGCTTGAATTAAAAGAGATTAAAAAAAGCTATGAAACAGGATACGCGTCGGTTGAAGCTCTTAAGGGCATTGACTTAAGATTCAGAGACTGTGAATTCGTATCAGTACTTGGTCAGTCAGGCTGTGGTAAGACTACGCTTCTTAATATCATAGGCGGACTTGACCAGTATACATCAGGAGACTTGAAGATTAATGGAAAGTCTACAAAGGATTTTAAGGACAGGGATTGGGATGCGTACCGTAATAATTCAATCGGTTTTGTATTCCAAAGCTATAACCTGATTCCGCATCAGACAGTCCTTGCTAATGTTGAACTTGCACTTACACTTTCGGGTGTATCAAAGGCTGAAAGAAGAAAACGTGCAAAGGAAGCGTTGGAGAAAGTAGGATTGGGTGAGCATATTAATAAAAAGCCTAATCAGATGTCAGGCGGACAGATGCAGCGAGTTGCCATAGCAAGAGCTATTGTTAACAATCCTGACATTCTTCTTGCTGATGAACCAACAGGTGCTCTTGACACAGAGACAAGTGTCCAGATTATGGATATATTAAAGGAGATTGCTAAGGACAGACTTATTATTATGGTTACTCATAATCCTGACCTTGCTAATGAATATTCAACAAGAATTATCAGACTCCTTGATGGTAATATAATAGATGACAGCAATCCATATACAGAGGAGCAGATGGAGGCTGATATTAAGGCAGCTAAGAAGGCTAAAGAGGATGCAGATAAGGAAACGGCTAAGGCTTCAAAAAAGGAAAAGAAGCCTAAGACTTCTATGTCATTTTTAACAGCATTATCTCTTAGTATGAACAATCTTCTTACTAAGAAGACTAGAACATTCCTTACGGCGTTTGCAGGAAGTATTGGTATTATCGGTATTGCGTTGATACTTTCTATCTCTAATGGTGTGCAGGTGTACATAGACAGAGTTCAGAGAGATACACTTTCAAGTTATCCGATTCAGCTTCAGGCGGAGTCTGTGGATATAGGCAGTCTTGTTCAGAATATGGCAGGTGAGAAAGCAGATAAGGAAGAACATGAGCTTGATAAGGTATATAGTAACGACATAATGCTTGATGTGGTTAATGCTACAGTTGCAGAGGTTAAGAGCAATAACTTAAAAGAGTTTAAGAAGTATATTGAGAGCGATGCAACTAATATTAAAGATTATGTAAGTGATATTCAGTACAGTTATAGCGTGCCTTTGTATGTGTATATGACAGATACTTCAGATGGACCGAAGCAGCTTAATCCAAGTACTATTATGGAAAGTATGTATGGTATGTCGGCCTCTGATGGTGGTATGATGTCTATGAGTATGAATAACACAAGTGTGTGGAATCAGCTTCTTAATAATCAGAGTATTCTTGATGAACAGTATGATGTAATTGCCGGTTCGTGGCCTTCTAACTACAACGAAGTAGTTATAGTGGTTGATAAGAATAATGAGATTGATGATTTTACACTGTATTCATTAGGTTTTAAAGACCCTGACGAAGTTAAAGAGATTTTTAAAAATGTTATAGCGGGAAAAGGCTTTGAGACAGATCCGGTGTCATTTACATATGATGAGATTCTTGGTACAACATTTAAGCTTCTTTTACCAACAGATATGTATAAGTACAACGCGACAACTAAGTCATGGGATGATATGACTGAGGATGAGAAGTTTATGAAAAATGTGGTTGATGGTGCGGAGGAGATTAAGATATCCGGTATCATCAGACCGAACCCGGATGCAGTTAATACATCAATTGTAAGCGGTATTGGTTATACAAACGACCTTATGTTACATTTGATTGAAGAAATCAATAAGACAGAGATAGTTAAGCAGCAGCTTGATAATCCGGATGTAGATATTTTCACAGGTATTCCTTTTGAGAATGATAAGGATACTCCGATTACTATGGATGATGTAAAGGCTTATATCGCAACACTTCCAGAAGCGGAGCAGGCACAGATGAATGCCATGCTTAGCCAGATGCCTGAGGAAAAAGTGCTTGAGATGTTTAAGGCATCATTGAAGGCTCAGACAACAGATGCAACACTGGAAACTAACAAGACAATTCTTGGTATCACATCGGAGGATAGCCCGTCAGCAATCGACATCTATCCAAAGGATTTCGAGAACAAGGAGCTTATAGAAGAGGTTATTGCGCAGTATAATGAGAAGGTTAAGTCAGAGGGAAGAGAAGAAGACGAAATTACTTACACAGATATTGTTGGTATTATGATGTCTTCTGTAAGTACAATTATCACTGCTATTTCAGCAGTACTTATTGCCTTTGTAGCTATATCCCTTGTGGTTTCATCTATTATGATAGCTATTATCACATATATCTCAGTGCTTGAAAGAACTAAGGAGATTGGTGTTCTTAGAAGTATTGGTGCTTCAAAGAAGGACGTTTCAAGAGTGTTTAATGCTGAGACTATGATTGAAGGTTTTGTATCAGGTGCGCTTGGTATTGGAGTTACATTGATTCTTTGTATCCCTGCAAATATTATTATTGAAGGCATAACAGAGATTAGTAATCTTGCGAAGCTTCCTGTTTCAGGGGGTGTTATACTTGTAATCATCAGCATCGTGCTTACAATGTTGGCTGGTTTCATTCCTGCAAAGATGGCTGCGAAGAAGGATCCTGTTGTGGCGCTTAGAAGTGAGTAAGATATGCGTTATTTAATTGATCCCCATACCCACACACTTGCCAGTGGGCATGCTTACAATACTATAGATGAAATGTCAAAAAAAGCAGCAGAAATAGGTCTTAAGAATATTGGTATTACGGAGCATGCCCCAAAGATGCCGGGTAGCTGTGGTATGTTATACTTCTACAATCTGGGAACGGTGCCAAGAGAAAAGTTTGGTGTGAGACGGTATATGGGCTGTGAGGCTAATATATTGGATTACAACGGTAAACTGGACTTGTCACCAAAGATTCTTTCCCAGATGGATATTGTTATAGCGAGCTTTCATATTCCTTGTATTAAACCGGGGACGGTGGAGGAGAATACAAGGGCTCTTATAGAGGTTATTAAGAATCCTGTTGTTCATATAGTGGGACATCCGGATGATAACAGATATCCTGTAGATATGGAATCGGTTGTGAAAGCTGCAAAGGAATATCATAAACTGTTGGAACTTAATAATGCTTCGCTTAAACCGACAGGGCCACGAGAGGGAACCAGAGACAATGATTTAATTATGCTTAAACTTTGTAAGAAGCATAATGTATGTATATCTATGGCGAGTGATGCTCATATAGAAGAGGACATATTAAACTTTACATTGGCGGAAGAATTGATTGCAGAAACAGACTTTCCTGAAAGACTTATTGCTAACCTTGATATGGACTTGATGAACTCATATTTATGTAGGGAGTTGTAAAGCACTGCCGGATTGTTAGATAAAAGCGCAAGTAAAATGTTATAAATCTAAAACTTGTTCTTTACTTTCAAACTTTACTGTGTTAAACTACTGTTAGTTGTGAAGACATTTGTATGATGTTTTCTGGTAGGAATATAGTGCCTGAGAGGAGTTTTTATATGAACAATAAGATTAAGACACCAGCAGTGGAGCAGCTTTTTGATGCAATACTTTGTTTGGAGAATAGGGAAGAGTGCTTTGAGTTCTTTGAGGATATATGTACTATTAATGAATTGTTGTCATTATCTCAGCGTTTTGAAGTTGCTAAGATGTTAAGAGAGAAGAGGACATATCTTGATATTGCAGAGAAGACCGGTGCTTCGACTGCTACTATCAGTCGTGTTAATCGTTCTCTTAATTATGGCAATGACGGTTATGATAAAGTGTTTGAAAGACTGGGTATACTTGATCCGGTTGAAGAAGAGTAATGAAAAGGCTGTGAATATACGCAGCCTTTTATAATGTTAATGGCGTGGGATAAACCCACGCCATAAAATCGTTTTACTTCTTATCTTTTTTCTTGTCCTTTTCCTTTTCAGTAGTTGCAGGTGCATGCTTTGCACTGTAATCATCTATTAATGTTTCAATTAAGTTTTTCTTAAGATAAACATCGAAGCTTAACATACACACAAGGTAGAACATATTAAGGAAATTCTTTGATTCGGAATCTTCCATACCTTCCACCGTAGAATCAGCTAACTTAGCCTTGCTGATAACATCTCTTGAAAGTGTGCCTATCTGTGACTTACACATCTCATAAACTTCGTCGTAGATGGCATCCAAATCGCTTTTTGATGCGGACTCAGCGGCAAAGAAATTCTCTGTGAGTGGATCTAAGAGCTTCTGGATATCACTTATGCAAAGAATGTTCTTAAAGTAGTATATAAATGCCAGAAGATAAAGGTGGTCTTTAGAGTACTTTTTCTTCACAGGTGGTGGAAGAAGGTCATTCTTTGTATAGTTGTTAATCATAGTTTTAGTAAGAATCTTATCATCTTCATGTCGTTTGCAGTCGCTAAGATGCTCGTCCATAAATGTTGTAACCTGATCCATATAAAGGTTGATGTTAGGTACATCGCCAGGCTTTATATAATTAATCTTAGACAGTTTCTTTAACACGTCCATAAGAAATTCAGTGTTTTCTCTGTTCATATTATCCTCCATTGTCATACCAAGCTTGCTGCTTTATATCACATCTTTTCCTAAATGAATAATCAAATTACATTATATAGTATTGAAAACGATATATCAAGAGTTGAAAATCAGAATATTTTAACAACAATTTAACATTTTTAAAAATAGGTATTGACATAAATGTAAAATTGTATTACTGTATTATTGCATTAAGTGACTAATACAATAATACATTGGTGAGATTAGTTGTGCAATAACATGAAGGCACAAAAATGATTATGAAGGGGGGTGTTTGTTTGGAGTGGAAATTTAATACAGAAACTCCGATATATCTGCAGATTATGGAGCAGATAAAGACGCAGATTGCTGCTGGTAATCTCAAACCGGGACAGAAGATGCCGGCAGTAAGAGAAATTGCCATAGAGGCAGGAGTTAATCCTAATACAGTACAGAAAGCTCTATCGGAGCTTGAGAGAGAAGGGCTTTTGTATTCGGAGAGAACGTCGGGAAGGTATGTATCAGATGTTAAGGGGAGGACACAGTCTATGCAGGAAGAACTCAGTAAACAGTATATGGAGGCTTTTACAGAGAATATGAAAAAGCTTGGATTTACGCCATCAGAAGCAGCTAAACAGTACAGTGAGTATGTGAGAGGAGATAAGCATGAGTAAATTAGTAGAAGTTAAGGGTTTACACAAAAGCTATGGTAAAAAAGAAGTTCTTAAGGACTTTAACTTAGAACTTGAAAGCGGGCGCATAATCGGTCTGTTGGGACCTAATGGAAGTGGTAAGACTACATTTATAAAGACGCTTGCTGGTTTGTTAAAGCCTAATTCAGGGATGGTTTCCATAGATGGAAAAGCAATTGGGATTGATAGTAAGAAGATAGTTTCGTATCTTCCGGAGAGAACATATTTTTCACCTGATATGAGGGTTAAGGACACTATAGAGTTTTTTAAGGATTTTTATGAGGATTTTAGAGAAGAAAGAGCGATTGACCTGTTAGGGAAGCTTGACATATCTTTGGACTCAAAGATTAAGCATCTCTCAAAGGGTACAAGGGAGAAAATGCAGCTTGTACTTGTTATGAGTCGTGACGCAAAGCTTTATCTTCTTGATGAGCCGATTGGTGGTGTAGACCCTGCAGCCAGAGATTATATATTAAAGACGATTCTTACTAATTATAGTGAAGGTTCAAGCGTTATTATTTCAACACATCTTATCAGTGATGTTGAAAATGTACTGGATGATGTTATATTTATTCAGAACGGTAAGATGGTACTGCAATCTTGCGTTGATGACATAAGAGAAAAGAATGGAAAAAGCGTAGATGCTTTGTTTAGGGAGGTGTTTGCATGTTAGGTAAGTTGATAAAGTGGGAATTTATGTCCAGAATGAGTATGTACATGAAGCTGTTTTTATTTACGTTAATCTGTTCGTCGGTTACTTTTATTGTAACATCTGTTAGAGAACGAATTGGTGGCGGAATGCTTATAGGTACTATAGAAACCATGTGTGTGGTTACTACGTTGTTGGCGGTATTAGCTGTGTTCGGAGTGATTTTTATAATGAGTATTACAAGATACTATGAAAATCTTGTTAAAGATGAAGGGTATCTTATGCACACACTTCCGGTGTCTGCTTTTCAGTTGCATATAACTAAGCTTATTGTACCGCTTGTGTGGCTTGCAGCAGGAGCTTTGATTGCATTGTTGTGTGTAAGTGTAATTACTGCAAATACGTTAGATATACAGGATATTATAGAGCTTTTATTTGCAAGTGAGTATGCTGCAGAAGCATGGGCATTTATTGGATATGGTATTTTATCTGTTATTTCATCTCTTAGCATATTTTATGCATGTATTAACATTGGAAGTCTTTCTAATACTAATAAAGGCGTTATGGCATTTGTTGCGTATATTGTGATATATCTTATTAATCAGGTGTTGAATGCAGTAGCTATGATTGTGTCTATGTTTATATTGTTTGCTGGAGAAGAAGATATATGGGCAGCTATGAATGCTCCTGTTCCACCGGATGGATTCGTTGAAGTTGTGTTTGCGACAGCAGGAATTATTTCTGTGATTTGCATAGTTGCATATAATCTTATATCATTACACATTCTTAAGAATAAGGTTAATCTTGAATAATTATAAGGGCACAAGGAATCTTGCAGCATAAAGGATGTGAGATTCCTTTTGGCTATTGTATATTTATAAAGCTGTATGCATAATTATAAAGTGATTGTGTATAATTATAAATAAATTATTAACAGTTATTAAGAATTAAAATAACTAGTGACATTTTTTGCAACTTAGTATATAATTACAGTATCGTTGAAAAACGAAATAATATTTAATGTGTCGAAAGACAATGGAGGGAAAAATTATGGGTATTTTAACAAGATTCAAGGACATTATGGCATCTAACATCAACGCATTGCTTGATAAGTGTGAGGATCCGGAGAAGATGATCGATCAGTACATGAGAAACATGGAGAAGGATCTTGGTGAGGTTAAGGCAGAGACAGCATCAGTTATGGCTGAGGAGACAAGAGCTAAGAGAGAGCTTGATGAGTGCAATGAGCAGATTGCTAAGATGCAGTCATATGCTGAGAAGGCATTGGTAGCAGGTAACGAGAATGATGCAAGATCATTCCTTGAGAAGAAGCAGCAGCTTACAGGAACACAGACAGCATTACAGAATGCATACAATATTGCGGCAGCTAACGCACAGAAGATGCGTCAGATGCATGACAAGCTTGTTAAGGATATTGAGGCACTTGAGGCAAGAAGAGATGCTATTAAGGCTACAGTTAAGGCAGCTAAGGCTCAGGAGAAGATTAACAAGGTTGGTTCAAGCGTAACAGGTGCAGCTAACAGCATGCAGGCATTCGAGAGAATGGAAGCTAAGGCTAACAAGATGCTTGATGAGGCTAATGCTATGGCAGAGCTTAATATGTCACAGGCAGAGTCTGATATTGACAATCTTGCAGCTAAGTATGAGGATATGCCTAACAACGCAGCTGTTGATGATGAATTAGCAGCATTGAAGGCTAAGATGGGTTTATAATTTAACTTGGTGATTGAATTTCAATTACATAGCCGGGTGTGTTTAGGCACACCCGGATTTTGAAATATTAGGACGTTTCATGATGGAGGATTAAGATGGGTTTATTTGATAAGCAATTTGCCAACGTTGTTGAGTGGGAAGAGTACAGAGACGACGTCATTTTCTGGAAGTGGACTAACAGAGAGATTAAGAAGGGAAGTCGACTTATTGTAAGACCGGGTCAGGATGCTATCTTTATGTACAACGGTGTTATGGAAGGTATCTTTAAGGAGGAAGGAAGCTTTGATATTGAGTCAGATATTATTCCATTCCTTTCAACACTTAAGGGCTTCAAGTTTGGTTTCAACAGTGGAATCAGAGCAGAAGTATTATTTGTTAATACTAAGGAATTCACGGTTAAGTGGGGTACTAAGAACCCTATTAATATTCCAACACCAGCATTGCCAGGTGGTATGCCAATTCGTTCATTTGGTACATTCAACTTCAAGGTGGATGATTATGTGGCTCTTATTGATAAGGTTGCCGGTGTTAAGCAGATGTACACAGTTGAAGATGTTAGAGAGCGTGTTGTTGCTTTAGTTGATCAGCTTCTTATGAAGTGGATTTCTAAGGAAGGCAAGGATATGTTCAATCTTCAGGCTAATGCATTTGATATTGCAAAGGGTATTCAGGAAGACCTTGATATGCAGATTACAAAGCTTGGTATCACTATCACAGATTTTACAATTTCAAGCTTCTCATATCCTGAGGAAGTTCAGCGTATGCAGACAAAGGCTGCTTCACAGTCTATGGTTGGTGATATGAACAGATATACTCAGATGGCTATGGCTGATAATATTGGCAAGGGTGGCGGACGCACATCCAATATTGCCGGTGATATGATGAGTCTTCAGATGGGTATGGCAGTTGGTCAGCAGATGATGAATAATATGAATATGAATGGTATGAATATGGGTATGAACAATGGCATGAATATGAATAATGCCGGCGGTGCACCTGCGGGAGGCGTGGCACCAAAGTTCTGTCCAAACTGCGGAACTGCAACTAATGGAGCTAAATTCTGTTCAAACTGCGGTAATAAGCTTATATAATTAATAATTTATGTTTAAATAGGGACTTTTTATAAGTTGGTATTGTTATGTGGCGAAACCATATGCCTTACAGACTGTAAAAAAACGCCAGCACTTAACGATACAAGGCGGAGTATGGATGAAGAGGAGATTTTAATCTCATCATTCATCCATGCTTTGCCTTGTGAGTTTAGTACTGTTGCGTTTTTTGACAAGTGGGAACGGGTCTGTAAGGTATATGTGTTTTGCATATATAATAATATGACTCAACAAAAGTCCCTTTTTAGACAGAAATGAGGAAGTATATGAATTTAGATGGACTTAATGATATGCAGAAACGTGCAGTAAAGCACACAGAAGGTCCGCTTCTTATTATTGCAGGAGCGGGTTCAGGTAAGACCCGTGTTCTTACTCACAGAATTGCATATTTAATCGAAGAGTGCGGGGTGCAGCCATACAATATCCTTGCAATCACATTCACTAATAAAGCGGCTGCGGAGATGAAAGAGCGAGTTGAGAATATAACAGAGTCCGGTAATCAGGTGTGGGTTAGCACATTCCACTCAACCTGCGTAAGGATTCTTAGAAGGTTTATAGATAGATTAGGATACGACACGAATTTTACTATATATGATACTGATGATCAGAAGAATGTTATTAAGGAAGTATGCAAAAAGCTTAATATAGATACAAAGATGCTTAAGGAGAAGACTATTCTTAATGCTATATCAAAGGCAAAGGATGAGATGGTTACTCCTGATGAGATGATACTTAATGCAGGTCAGGATTATAACCGTAAGCGTATAGGTCAGGCTTATGCAGAGTATCAGAAAAGTTTGAAGTTAAATAATGCACTTGATTTTGACGATCTCATATTTAAGACAGTAGAACTTTTTAATCAGGACGACGAGGTACTTGGCTATTATCAGGACCGTTTTAAGTACATTATGGTGGATGTGTATCAGGATACTAACACTGTACAGTTTAAGCTGGTAAGTAAATTAGCTGCTAAGTATAATAATCTGTGTGTAGTGGGTGATGATGACCAGTCGATTTATAAGTTTAGAGGTGCTAACATTGGCAATATTCTGAATTTTGAAAACACATTTGCAGATACTAAGGTTATTAAGCTTGAGCAGAATTATCGTTCAACGAAGACTATTATTAGAGTTGCTAATCAGGTTATCAGTAACAATATAGGGCGTAAACCAAAGGCACTTTGGACTGACAATGCAGAAGGTGACAAAGTTGGATTTACACTTTACGAGGATGGTTACAAGGAAGCTGAAGGAGTGGTTGACAGTATATGTGCTAAAGTACGTGATGGCTGGAACTACAGTGATGTTGCGATTCTTTATAGAACTAATGCGCAGTCACGACTTTTGGAAGAGCGTCTTATTACAAGAAATGTGCCATACAGATTGTTTGGCGGTGTGAATTTCTATCAGCGTAGAGAAATTAAGGATATCTTAGCATACCTTAAGACTGTTGATAACGGTCTTGATTCACAGGCGGTTAAGAGAATTATCAATGTTCCGAAGCGCGGTATTGGTGCTACAACTATTGATAGAATTCAGGAATTTGCAGACTATAATGATATGACATTCTGGGATGCACTTGTTAATGCATCAGAGATACCTAATATAGGCAGAGGTTACAGCAAGCTTGAGCCGTTTATAACCATGATGCTTGGCTTTAAGGCTAAAGCACAGTTTATGTCAATTAAGGATTTGACAGACACCATTATTAGGGATATAGGTTACTATGATTATCTTTATGAGAGTGAAGAGCGGGAAGAGGCAGAAGACAGAATTGCCAATATTGACGAATTAATCAATAAAATCGTCAGCTATGAAAGTGGAGAGCTTGATGAGTCCATAGAAAACAGTGAGAAATCTCTTAGCGGATTTCTCTCAGAGGTTGCATTGGTTGCTGATATTGACAATCTCGACCAGTCAACTAACAAGGTAGTTCTTATGACACTCCACAGTGCAAAAGGTCTTGAATTCCCTATTGTTTATATGACAGGACTTGAAGATGGTTTGTTTCCAAGCTATATGACAATTATGTCCGATGACCCTGATGAGGTTGAAGAAGAAAGAAGACTTTGCTATGTTGGTATTACAAGAGCGCAGCAGGAACTTTATATAAGCAGTGCGAAGCAGCGTATGATGCATGGCGAAACCCAGATGAATAAGGTGTCACGATTTATTAATGAGATGCCAAAGTCAGATGTAGAGGTTACTAATCAGGCTACAGGTTATAATAAGTCAAAGATTGATTTTGGAGGAGCTGCGTCGGAAGGAAGTGAAGGCAGGCATGATTTTAGGGTAGGTGCCAAGTCTACACTTAACAGATACAGTGGTGGAACGGTTACTAATTATGGACAGAGTTCTGCCAGGGTGAAGATAGAAGGAAAGTCAACATCGAAGCCAAGCTATTACAGCAATACAAGCTATGGTGCAAGACGAACTATGACAGATTACAGTACGGTTAAAAATGTTTCTTTAGCAGAACCGAATAAAAAAGTAGGTTTTGGCAAAGAATTTCCTATGGGGACATCAGGCGGACTTAGCTATGGTGTAGGAGATACTGTATCTCATGTTAAGTTTGGTACAGGTAAAGTTATTGCTATTGAAAATGCTACTAAAGACCATATGGTAACTGTTGAATTTGCAGACTTTGGAGTGAAGAAAATGCTTGCAGGTTTCGCAAATTTAAAAAAACAGTAGTAATATTTGGCAGCATATGATATAATAACTACAATAAAATCGTGTTATGGAAAGGGGAACTATTATGAGTAAAGAAAAGCTTGAAGAAATAATTCTTTCATCTAAGATTGGAGAGCTTCTTCACAAGAAAGAAGCTGAAGATGAGAAAAAGAAGTGCTGCAACTGGATTATTGCAGGTCTTGCAATTCTCGGTGCGGTTGTTGCCATTGCAGCTATAGCATATGGTGTATACAGATATTTCACACCGGATTATCTTGATGATTTTGACGATGATTATGATGATGATTTCGTTGATGACTTTGAAGATGAATTCGAAGATGAGACTGTAACAGACAAGTAATTATAATTAACAGTTAATAATGCAAAGTACCATCAGTCGTTGTTGCGGCTGGTGGTATTTTTATGTTAGAATAATAATTGTATTTGGTGAAGATTGGCAGAAGATAGAGTCTGGACAAAATCGACAAATATTAAAACATAAATAGAATTGTTAGGATGTAGAGTGTTATGAAAAAAGGTTCAATATATGAAGGTATAGTAGAATATGTAGATTTCCCTAATAAGGGCTCTGTAAGAGTTATCTCGGAGGAACCGGAAGATAATGGTGAAAAAGTTATAGTTAAGAATGCCATTCCGGGACAGAAGATACGCTTTATGGTTAATAAGAAGCGCGGCGGTAAGTGTGAGGGAAGATATCTTGAAGCTATAGAGAAGTCATCCATAGAGATGCCTGTTATTGAGGCAGGAGAAGTATGTAAGCATTTTGGTGTGTGCGGTGGCTGTACATATCAAAGCGTGGCTTATGATGAACAGTTAAAGATTAAATGTAAGCAGATTGAAGATATATTGTCCTCTGTGATTGAAGGGGATTTTGGATATGAAGGTATACTTGGTAGTCCGGTGCATACTGCTTACAGAAATAAGATGGAGTTTTCTTTTGGGGATGAAGAAAAAGGCGGCGAGCTTGCGCTGGGACTTCATAAGAGAAATAGTATGTATGACATAGTAACTGTGGATGGTTGCAGGATAGTGGATAAGGATTACAGCAAGATTCTTAGTTGTGTGTATGAGTGTTTTAAGGCTAAAAATGTGCCATATTTCCACAAGACAACACATGAAGGATACCTTAGACATTTGCTTGTAAGAAAGGCGGTCAAAACAAAGCAGATATTAGTTGATTTAGTTACAAGTACACAGATGGATATGGATATGTCAGAGTTGGCAGAAAAGCTAAAGTCATTAGAGTTGGAGGGAGAGATTGTTGGATTCCTTCATACATTTAATGACTCTATTGCTGATGTGGTAAAAAATGACAGAACTGATATTGTATTTGGCAGAGATTATATTGAAGAAGAGTTGTTAGGACTTACATTTAAGATATCAACATTTTCATTCTTCCAAACTAACTCACTGGGAGCGGAGGTTCTTTACTCAAAGGCGCGTGATTACGTGGGAACTACTAAGGATAAGGTTGTGTTTGACCTATACAGCGGAACGGGTACTATCGCACAGATTCTTGCACCGGTTGCCAAGAAGGTTATCGGTGTGGAGATTGTTGAGGAAGCAGTGGAGGCTGCTAAGGAAAATGCTGCTATCAACGGACTTTCTAACTGTGAATTCATAGCGGAGGATGTACTTAAGGCTCTTGATAATATAACGGACAAGCCGGATATCATCGTGCTTGACCCACCTCGTGACGGCATTCATCCAAAGGCACTTGAGAAGATTATCGATTACGGAGTGGATAGTATGGTGTATATATCTTGTAAGCCAACATCTCTGGCAAGAGACCTTGTAATGCTTCAGGAGAGAGGATATAAGGTAGTTAAGAGTTGTTGCGTTGATATGTTCCCGGGGACTTATCATGTGGAGACCGTGTGTTTGCTCTCGAAGAAATAGCCAATTTATACGGGCACTGAGGCGCTTTTTGGAATTGAAATAAAATCGAAAGTTGGTGACAATTAATGGATAAAGATCCTTTTAAAGAGTATATAAAACAATCGGAACCAAGTAAAAGAGACAAGGGATATGCCTGGCATACAGCTATTGGTCTTCAGGCGGTTGATGGATTAAAAATATCTGAATATTTGATTGATACTGCAATAAAAAATATTGAAGGTGATATTTCGATTGATGAAGCTCAGGAGCTTCTTGATACGTATTATGAGGAAAATCCAAAAGCAGATACAGAAGATCGTACGGAAGAGGCTGATAAGGTTGCAGTTAGGATTGCAAAGCTTTTATCAGAGAAAGCATTTAGCTTTACACCAAATGAGTATATCTCGATTCACAAAAAGTTGTTTACAGGAATTTATGGACATGCCGGAAAACTGAGAGATTATAATATTACAAAAAAAGAATGGGTGCTTAATGGAGCAACAGTTCTTTATGGTAGTGCATCGGAACTTCATGCAACCTTGGATTATGATTTTTCAGAGGAAAAGAAGTTTAGTTATAAAAACTTGAGCATGGAAGAGATTATCCATCACCTGGCCATTTTTGTATCAAGATTATGGCAGATACATGTATTCGGAGAAGGGAATACACGAACTACGGCAGTATTTTTTATTAAATACCTTAGAACGCTTGGTTTTGACGCAACGAATGATATCTTTGCTGAACATGCATGGTATTTTAGAAATGCACTTGTTAGAGCAAACTATAACGATTTGAAAAACGGTGTTCATGAAACAACAGAGTATTTGGAATTGTTTTTAAGAAATTTATTGCTGGATGAAAAGAATGAGCTTCATAATCGTTCTATGCATATCAGTGGAATGTTTGAAAAAGCGGACATTGAAAGTTTAAAAGCGAACATTGAGGACGTAGAAGCGGACATTGAAACACAAAAAGCGGACATTCGAAACAGATTACTTTCTTTTTCTGATGCGATTTCTGAAAAGACAATACATTACGTGATAGAACTATTTTCAAAGTGCGGAAAAAAAGAATATTTTGGTAGAACGATTGTAGAAGATATTACCGGGTTAAAATCAACAAGAGCATCTGAGTTGATAAAATTATTGGTCGATAGTGAGGTAATCGTACCCGTAACCGGACATGGAAAAGGCAAATATCGATTTCGGTAAAAGTGGACATTAAAAGTAATAATGACAAAGGCTCAGCTCAAGCAGGACGAATATAAAGTAGAATTTGATGTTTTATGTGGGTGTTATATGACAATAAAGATAAATGACGAAAAAAGAGAATATTTTATTATGGCGGTTATAGCAGCTATTGTAGCCATTATAGCAGGGATTATAGCGATGTGCAATTTTCCAATGAGTTTGGAGAATATGGCTAAGGATGGTTTGTATCAGAATGCCGGAGTTATACCTGATGATATTAAGATTATCGCTATAGATGAAAAAACATTGGAACAGCTAGGTCCCTATTCGGACTGGGACAGAAGTAAATTCGCCGATTTGATTGAGATTCTGAATAGGGATACTCAGAGTGCACCTAAGGTAATAGGTGTGGATGTGGTGTTTAGTGGAACAAAACATAGTGAGGCGGATGTCAAACTTGCACAGGTTTGTGGTCGATATGACAATATTGTTATGGCATCTACGGTGACATTTGATAGTTATATTCATAAGGATGATGGAGAGTATTACAGTACACAATACATTTCGGAGGAAAGTCGGCCTTACGAAGAATTGGCAGAAGTTGTAGATTATGGTTTTACCAATGCTATATATGATGAGGATGGAATCGTCAGAAGGGCTTATACGCAGATTCAGTCCAATAGCAAGGTTTACGATTCATTTGCCTATAGAATTGCATCAAAGGTGGGGAGCATAGATAAGTATCCTGTTTATGTGGAGCCGGCTTTTGTAAGTAAATCTGGAGAGATAGAAAACATATCTATGTCTGATGTGCTTGATGGTGTTGTATCGGCAGACTATTTTGATGATTGTGTCGTACTTGTGGGTGTATATGAAGAAGGCCTTATGGATTCCTACAGAGTGCCGGTTGATTATTCGAAAGAAATGTACGGAGTGGAAATTCAGGCTAACTACATTTATGCTTTTTTGAATGACCATATGATATATCCCGTAAATGCAGTGATTCAGTTTCTGGTAACATTTGTATTAGTGGGGACTTTTGGTTATTTTGCATTAAAATTTCCGATTGTTCGTGGTTTAATAGGTCTTGTGGTTACTATCTCTGGATATACTTTGGCGGCAGTTGTTTTGTTAAAGATGACTTCATATAAGCTTAATCTGCTTGCTGTTCCTATAGGTGTGGTATTGGTCTTTTTGCTGGCGATTATATATCACTATATGAAGCTTCAAAGAAGTAGAATGATTGAGATGCGTGAAATGCTTTTTTCTATGGCAGAGGCTATGGCTGAGACCATTGAAGGCAGAACTCCATACAATGCCAATCATACTCAAAATGTGGCGAAGAGATGTATGGAAATGCTGGATTTTATCAATGTAAAGCATAAGAAGAAAGAGACAGAGTTGTTTTTTACGAAGGATGATAAAAGGCAGCTGTATCTTGCCGCTATGTTGCATGATGTGGGCAAGATGGACATCCCTCTTGAAGTTATGGATAAGCCTACTAAGTTGGGTAATCGTGAAAAAGAATTGCGAGACAGGTTAGAGATAATACGACTTCGCATAGAAGTTGATGCAGTAAAAGGTTACATAACCTGTGCTGAAGCGGATGAAAAACAGAAAAAGATAGAATTATTTATAAATAATCTGGATGGTTTTAACTGTGGGCGTCCTTTAAAAGAAGAAGAGTGGGCTCTTATTAATGATATAGCCGAAAGTGTTTATGTAGATATTAAAGGTAATGAAATACCTTATATGACAGAAGACGAAATCGCAGATTTATACATAAAAGCGGGTACGCTTTCAGAGAAAGAACGTAATATTATGCAAAGTCATGTGGTTTATACGGATAAGATACTTTCTTATATACAATTTGGAGAACATTTTAAAGATGTGCGGGCTATGGCTGCAAACCATCATGAATTACTAAACGGTAAAGGATATCCTAAGGGAATTCGTGATGGGGAGATTGATACAATGACCAGAATTTTAACGATTATGGATATTTATGATTCTCTGATTGCTGATGACAGACCATACAAGAAACCGAAAAGCGTAAAAGTGGCTTTTGAGATATTGGATGAAGAGGCTGAATATGGCAAGGTGGATAAGCAATTACTTGCCTATGCCAAAGAATTATACCTAAAAGATGAATAATTGAGACGAAGGAGAGGGTTTTTAATGAAAGGTAAAAAAATAGTTGTGTTAATTGGGGCGGTAGTGCTTATTGCTGCTGCGGTAATAGGTATTATGCTGTTTGTTACTAATAAAGGCCATAGAGTGATTAAGGTTGAGTCTTTTAGCGGTAAAGTTGCTTTAAAAAGAGATGATTCTGAAAAAGATATTTTTGCCAATATGAATCTGAAATCTCAAGATATAGTTACAACCGGGGAAGACGGATTGATTGGACTTTTGGTTGATGACGATAAGAATATTGCAGCAACTGAGAATACCTGTTTTGCTATTGTATCTAAAGGCAATGCAAAAAAAGGTGCTCTAAAGATAGAACTAAAGTACGGCACATCTTTGATTAAGATTAAGAATAAATTATCTGATGGTTCATCTTTTGAAGTTGAGACACCTAATGCATCACTCAGTGTAAAGGGCACAACTTTTGAAGTTACATATACGCCTGAAACACAGACCACTGTACTTAAGGTAACGGAGGGAAGTGTACAGGTAGGTACAAAAGCTAAGACTGATATGGTAAATGCAGGAAAGACAGCGGTTATTAAGGATGATGATATTAAAGTATCAGAGTCTGTTAATGATGATAGCGGTAATAATAACGATAATAATGTTAATAATGGCAGCGAAGATAAAAATAATGATTCTACAACGTCTTCAGGCGTGGTGTTAGATGAAGATTTTCCAAAGTTATTAAAGGGCGGTTTGGATAGTAATCAATTGATATATTTGCTTAAAGTTGTAAGCCGTTCTAAGTATATGAATGAAGAGGATTATTTGAAGAATTCGTTATACTGGTTGAGCGATAAGGATAATAGTGAAAAACCTATTGAACCTATGGAAAAGTTGGAAGATGGAAGTGTTGTATATGATGTGGCAGCATTAAATAAATTGTTTTCATTTATAACTGATGATACTATCAGTGAAGAGAACCTAAATCCGGGCCTCAATCGTTTGGATGGCGACCGTTTAATCTGTACACCATCTACGATGGGCATTAATAAAATAGCATCTACTGCAATTTATAGATCATATTATAGCGAATCAAATGAAATTATTGTGGAATATCAGTTTAATGTGGTTGATATTGATACTTTTGATGTGCAACGGTTCCAAAAAAAGGCGCACTTGATTCCTGCCGGACAGGGAAAATATACATTTGGTTATATTGAATAAATGTTTTGTATAAGGGTAGTGAAGTACAATGTTGAAAGTAAAGGAGGCCGTTTATGAAGATAACAGATATAATAAAAAAAGAAGTGCCATCTGTGTCCTTTGAGATATTTCCACCTAAGCGGGATACCACACTTAAAAGTATTGATGACACATTGGATGTGTTGGCAGAGCTTAATCCTGATTATATAAGTGTGACCTTTGGGGCCGGTGGTAGTGTTGCTAACAATCTGACAGTAGAGCTGGCAAGGAAAATAAAGCAGAATTATGGTATTGAGCCGGTAGTTCATCTTACATGTTTAACTCATGATAAGGACGACATAGATAATATCCTTAAACAGTTAGAAGCAGCGGATATTGATAATATACTGGCGCTCAGAGGTGATTACAATCCTGACGTGGAGATTAAAAAAGATTTTAAGTATGCCAGTGACCTTGTTGCCTATGTGAAAAGTAAGGGCGAGTTTTGCGTGAGTGGAGCCTGCTATCCGGAGTGTCACTTAGAATCAAAGAATTGTATAGAAGACATATTAAACCTAAAAAAGAAGGTTGATGCAGGGGCTGAATGCCTTATGTCTCAGTTATTCTTTGACAATGATGCATATTATTCCTTTGTGGAGAAGTGTAGAATCGCAGGTATTAACGTACCGATTCATGCGGGTATTATGCCGGTGGTAAATAAAGCGCAGATTGAACGCATGGTTACCTTGTGTGGTGCAACATTGCCGGATAAGTTTAAACGAATTCTTAATAAGTACGAAGATAACAAGGAAGCCTTGTTTGATGCAGGTATGGTATATGCTGTGAATCAGATAGTGGAGCTTTTGGCATCAGGGGTAGACGGAATACATATATACACTATGAATAATCCTATAGTTGCTAAAAGAATATGCGATGGAATTAGGAGTCTGATTTAATTCAGTTGTAAGAATTGCATCGATTATACTCGAAGTAAAGACATAAAGGAGGTATATGCTTATGAAGAAAATGTATTGCAAAGGGACTTTATTTAAAAGAGTAGTGCTTTTAGTTGCTATGATGCTGGTTGTTACGGGACTTGTTGCTTGTGGGGATAAGAAAGAAAATAAAGCCACAGAAGCTATGATAGATTCTTCTGCGACGGAGTCAGCCGCAGGCGGAGAATCAACTAGCGTAGCAACAGAGTCAACAAGTGTGACGGCAACTAAGCCGGCAGAGACGCAAACTGCAACTAAGCCGGCAGAGACGCAAACTGCAACTAAGTCGTCAGAAACGCAAGCTACGACTAAGCCGGCAGGTGCGCAGGGAAGTACATCGGCTTCTTCAGCTACAAGTGGCAAGGAAGATAACATAACATGGCGACTTGATGGAACTACACTTTATTTAAGCGGTAAGGGAGAGATATCCCGTTTTATGGCATATAAAGCACCCTGGGAATCATATTCTCAGACAATTACTAAGCTTGTTATTGAGGATGGAATAACTAACTGTGGAGAAGAACTGTTTAATCAATATCATGCGTTAGAAGAAGTTGTGTTATCGGATACTGTAACCAAGATAGATGCTGCTGCATTTAGAAATTGTAAGGCTCTTAAGAAGATTAATCTTTCGAGTAAACTTGTGACTATAGGGGATAGCGCATTTCTTAATTGTAAATCTTTTGATAAACTGGTTATTCCTTCTTCCGTAAAGACTATTGATGGCTGGGCATTTGCGTATTGTGATGGTTTGAAGACGGTGGAGATGTCAGGTTCTATGAATCTTTTGGGAGAGGGAGCATTTTACCAATGTAAAGCACTTCAGACGGTTACCCTACCGAAGTCTTTAAATAAGATGGGGGAGAGGGTGTTTGTAGATTGTAAGTCACTTAGCACTGTTAATATGCCTGAGACTATGAGCGAAATGGGTAAGGGTGTGTTTACGAATGATTCGGAATTGAAAAGTATCAAGATACCTGAAGGGATTAAGACTATAAATGATACTACATTTTGGAGTTGTTCTAAGCTTGAAAATGTAGAGTTTCCAAGTTCTTTACAGAGTATAGGCAATGGTGCATTTTATGGGTGTACTTCTTTAAAGAAGGTTGACTTTAATTCGGCACTTAAAGATATAGGCGAGATGGCATTTTGCCTTTGCAAAGGGTTAGAGGAAGTTAAATTTCCTAATACTGTAACAAAGATTGGAAATTCGTCTTTTTCTACATGTGAGAAGCTTAAAAAGATAGAGCTTCCGACAAGTGTTGTTGAAGTAGGCGATAATGCTTTCTTTGGCTGTGTGGCAGCGACAACTCTTGTGTTACCGGAAGGCCTTAAAGTTATTGGAAAAGCTGCTTTTAACGGTATGGAATTGATGGAAAGTGTGGGGATTCCGAATAGCGTAGAAGTAATAGGAGACCAAGCTTTTGGCAATTGGAAGAAACTTAAGAATGTCGAGCTTCCGACTGGACTTAAGCAGATGGGTAATATGGTTTTTATCAATTGTAACGCTTTAACTTCTATTAAGATTCCTGATTGTAAGACTGAACTGGGACAGTTTGATTTCCAGTACTGTTATAGCTTAGAATGGATAGAGATACCAGCTAGTGTTACAACTATACATGAGTATGCATTTAATGGAGTATATAATTCACATAAGGTAATTATGTATGGTAAGGAAGGGTCATATGCACAGACCTATGCATTGGCCAATTCAGGTTTGTTTACATTTGTGGCTAAGTAGTGTTCGAATGAGCATCTTATATTAAAAGGAGGTAATTATGTTTGAAATAATGTTTGGTCTTATATGGACCGCGATTAGTTTGTTGATATTTATTGTTATGTTGTCTACAGGTTCGGTGTTCGGAATACTGTTTATGTTGATATTCGTTGCTATTGGTTTGTTTGTGTTATGGACTGGAGTTAAAAAGCTTAAGGCTAATAAAGATACTGATATTCATGGTGTGGAGACATATGGTATCGTGGTGGATATAAGACCATCGGGTAGTAGTGTTAATGGAAGAGATATTCTTAATGCAGATGTTGTAATCGTTGAAGAAACTGGTGTTACAGGAAGATACACAGAATCTATTGGAACTAGTTATAACAAGTATAGAATAGGCGAGTATGTGTTTGTTAAGTACTATAATGATGACATTAACATTATTAACAAGGCAGAAGCAACAATTGTTCCTGAACATATAAAGGAAAAGCTTGCAAGTGAAGGTTACATAGGCGGACAAGTGCCGTATATGCAGGATGGATATATGGGAGGACAGGTGCCATATATGCAGAATGGATATATGGGCGGTCAAATGCCATATATGCAGAATGGATATATGGGAGGACAGATGCCGTATGCCCAGAATAATTATATGGGAGGACAGGCGCCATATATGCAGAATGGTTATATGGACGGACAGATGCCAATGTATGACAGCAGCAATGACCCACGTTATCAAGTATATAATAATGGAATTCCTCAAAATACCGGTGCACAGGATACTGTTGTTATAGATGGTGTTGAGTATGTAAAGAAGCAGTAAAGATAAGTTAAAAGAAGAATATGAATTGATAAAAATTTTATAATTATATTCTTGTGAAAATATTGACGAAAGCTATTGTTATCTAGTATAATGGACACAGATTATTACCATGGGTGATTTGGTGATGTCGGAAAGTATTAAAAGAAAGAGGTATTTTAGAAGATGATCAATTTGGAAAAGTATGGTATTACAGGAAGTACTGAGATCGTTTACAATCCTTCATATGAAGTATTGTTCGAGGAAGAGACTAAGGCTGGTTTGGAAGGCTATGAAGTAGGTAAGGAAAGTGAGCTTGGTGCTGTTAACGTTATGACAGGTATTTACACTGGCCGTTCGCCTAAGGATAAGTATATCGTTATGGATGAGAATTCTAAGGATACAGTATGGTGGACAACAGACGAGTATAAGAACGATAACCACCCAATCAGCGAGGATGTTTGGGCAGAGCTCAAGAAGCTTGCACAGGCTGAGCTTTCTAACAAGAGACTTTTTGTAGTAGATGCTTTCTGTGGTGCTAACGCAGATACAAGAATGGCAGTTCGTTTCATCGTTGAGGTTGCTTGGCAGGCACATTTCGTAAAGAATATGTTCATCCAGCCAACAGAGGAAGAGCTTGCTAATTTTGAGCCAGACTTTGTTGTTTACAATGCTTCTAAGGCTAAGGTTGAGAACTTCAAGGAGTTAGGACTTAACTCAGAGACAGCAGTTGCATTTAACATTACAAGCAGGGAGCAGGTAATTCTTAATACATGGTACGGTGGTGAGATGAAGAAGGGTATGTTCTCTATGATGAACTACTACCTTCCACTTAAGGGTATTGCATCTATGCACTGCTCAGCTAATACAGACATGAACGGTGAGAATACAGCTATTTTCTTCGGTCTTTCAGGAACAGGTAAGACAACATTGTCTACAGATCCTAAGCGTCTCCTTATCGGTGATGACGAGCATGGTTGGGATGACAATGGTGTATTCAACTTCGAAGGTGGTTGCTACGCTAAGGTTATCAACCTTGATAAGGACTCTGAGCCGGATATCTACAACGCTATCAAGAGAAATGCTCTTCTTGAGAACGTAACAGTAGCAGAGGATGGAAAGATTGATTTCGCTGATGGTAGCGTTACAGAGAATACTCGTGTATCTTACCCAATTAATCATATTAACAATATCGTACGTCCTATTTCACCAGCTCCAGCTGCAAACAACGTTATCTTGCTTTCAGCAGATGCGTTCGGCGTACTTCCTCCAGTATCTGTATTGACACCAGAGCAGACAAAGTATTACTTCCTTTCTGGTTTCACAGCAAAGCTTGCTGGTACAGAGCGTGGTATTACAGAGCCAACACCTACATTCTCAGCTTGCTTCGGTCAGGCTTTCTTGGAGTTACATCCAACAAAGTATGCAGAAGAGTTAGTTAAGAAGATGGAAGTTAGCGGTGCTAAGGCTTACCTTGTTAACACAGGATGGAATGGTACAGGTAAGAGAATCTCTATTAAGGATACTCGTGGTATCATTGATGCTATCCTTGATGGTTCAATCGAGAAGGCTGAGACAAAGAGCATTCCTTACTTCAACTTCGAGGTTCCAACAGAGCTTCCAGGTGTTGATACTAATATCCTTGACCCACGTAACACATATGCTGATGCATCTGAGTGGGAGACAAAGGCTAAGGATCTTGCATCTCGTTTCGTTAAGAACTTTGCTAAGTATGAAGGTAACGAGGCTGGTAAGGCACTTGTTGCTGCTGGTCCACAGTTATAATTATTGATTTATATGTAATAGTTATAAGTATTTCCCTCTTTCGGATTTTCCGGGAGAGGGATTTTTGTATATAAAAAGATGGGTTGAGTAAAACTCAACCCATCTAATATACCAAAGGAAATTATTTAAGTCTTGCGCCTTCCTTACCCTGGAAGAATAATGCAAGTGCACCAGGACCAAGATAAGAACCTGTAACAGGCTCGTGTTGCACTATAACAACCTCTTTAGGAGGGGCGATTTTAATAAGCATATCTTTAAGTGTATTGGCATCCTCAAGGCAATTAGCGTGAGATATACCAACGATTAAGTCAGAATGGTCAATGGCCAACTCTTCATACTTCTTAGCAAGGGCCTCGATAGCCTTCTTGCGTCCTCTTAGCTTGGCAAATGAAACGATTTTGCCATGCTCATTACCTTTAAGCAGTGGTTTAATATTAAGTACCATACCTGCAATAGCAGTAGCGTTAGATATACGTCCGCCACGCTGGAGATATTTAAGGTCATCAACAGTGAATACCTGATACATATTGTCGCGAATCTTTGAAACAGCGGCAGCAGTATCTTCCAATGACATCCCCTTCTCTTTAAATTCATATGCCCATACGGCTAAAAGGCCTTCGCCTAAAGATGCACCTAAGCTGTCGATAAGAATAATCTTTCTGTCAGGATAATCTTCAAGTAACTGATTAGCTGCTATGCCTGCTGATTCGTAGGAACCGCTAATGCCAGATGACATACCTACAAACAGAATATCGCTGCCATCCTTTAAGATAGGCTCCCAGTGATCAATATATCTTTGTGGATTAATCTGGGATGTTGTAACGCGCATACCGTTAAGCATTTTATTGTAGTAATCTTCGCCGTTGAATGATTCAGTATCAAGGCAAGTAAACTCTTCCTCATCAATAAAGTATGAAAATGGAATGATTTTAATGTCGTACTTCTTGGCAAGTGCAGAATCAATATTGCCGGAAGTATCAGTAAAAATTGTAAAACTCATGATAAATCTCCTATAATATTATAAAAAACGATATGATGTGTTAATGATAACTACATTATATTATATAACAAACAAGAACAAACGTCTATACATAATATTTAATTTATTCAATTTTGGAGAATATGAGGTTCTATATATGATATAATTACCATATTAGGATGATTTTATTACAAGTGGGAGGATTATGTATGTACCATGTATCTATATATTTTGATGAAAAAACAGAAGAAAGATTATCACAGATAATCGAGAGTGTTGCTATGAGAAGTGGCAATACATTTATGACAGATAACTGTGTGCCACCTCATATTACAGTATGTGCATTTCAATGTGATGATATTACCTTTGAGAGCATGAAAGAAAGGTTGGATAAGGTGTGTTTAACAACAAAAGCGGGGGAAATATATTTTGCGGGAGTGGGGCAGTTTACGCCTGACGTTATGTATGTGACACCTGTGCTCAATGAGTATCTGCATGGATTGACTACTACGTTTAATGAAGCTGTGAATGAGGCTTTAAATGAGGCTGTAAAAGATACTGGAAAGTATACTGCAAATGTAGCTTCTGATATGGAAGCATTTTTACGTGTAAGTAAGTACTATAGACCATTTCAATGGTTGCCTCATGTTACTGTTGCCAAGACACTTGACAAGGAGCAGATGCTTACAGCCTTTGAGGTTATGCAGAATACGTGGGGTGCTTTTTCGGGAAAAGTCATAAAAATAGGGTTGGCCAAAACCAACCCTTATAAAAGTATTAAATTGTGGACTCTTGAGTCTTAGCAAGCCTGCAAACTTCCTTCCATTGCTTTGAGAAAAAGTACATAAGCATACAAATCATACCGAAGACAAAGCTAATAGGCACGCATGCAACACAATACTTTCCGTCAAAGAAGAATGGAATAGCAGTACCGATAGGGATGCGTACAGCCCAAAGCATAAGAAGATTAACTATGGTTGTATAACGTACTTTGCCCATGCCATTTACATAATTGATGATGCCGTTAAATACAGCATAGCACCAGGTGAATGGCAATACAATACGGATGTAGTGAACTGCAAGCTCTAATACAGCAGCATCGTTGGTGAAAAGACCAAGTATCTGTGGTGCAAATATAGTTCCTAATATACCGGCAGTACATGTTATAGCACCTGACATAAAAGGTATTCTAAGTCCGCCTTTCTTTAAACGCACATAGTTTTTCGCACCGATATTCTGTCCGGCAAATGTTGTTGATGCTGAAGACAAGGATGTAATAGCCATATTGGCAAGGCCTGTAAGTTTCTGAGCCACTGCACAGGCTGCAATGAATGTAGAACCTTGTGAATTGATAATAGCCTGCATAGCGATGTGTCCAAGTGAATACAAGGAATTGTTAAGTCCTAAAGGAAGACCTACACCAACTACTTCTTTAAGCAGTACACGATCAAGCTTCTTAGGTAGCCATGTGAATTCAAGCTCGGGATAACGTTTTTTTATGTAGATGACACTGCATATCCAGGAGCAGAACATAGCGATAATAGTAGCAAGCGCAACACCGGTAACATCCATATGAAATACTGCTACGAAGACTAAGTCCAGTGCTATGTTTACTACACAGGATATCATAAGGAAAAGTAGCGATGAACGACTGTCGCCAACACCACGTAATATTCCGGCATTCATATTATAACCCATATTGCCCAGTGTGCCTAAGAATATGATATTGACATAAGCAGTAGCCTGACCATATACGTCATCAGGAACCTGCATAATCTTTAATATAACAGGACCGATAAAAAGTCCCAATATTGATAAAGGTATGGCGCATATATACAAAAATGTTATGGCTGTTGCAACAACACTTTTAAGCTTTGCTGTATCACCGTTGCCGGTACATTGTGACACAAGAATAGATACTCCGGTACCAAGACCTAAGAATATGCAAAGAAGCAGTTCTACAGGTTGTGCGCTTGTTCCAACAGCGGCCAAAGATTCTGAACCACAATAGTTACCTACAACTATAGTATCAACAGTATTATATAGCTGTTGAAGAAGATTGCCGACGCATATTGGTAAAGCAAATAATATAGCAAGTTTTACAATAGAACCTTGGGTCATATCTATTTTTTTCTGTTTGTTCATATGAACACCTTCCCTCTTTAAACATTATTTTATTGTAATTATAGATTGAAATTCTGTAATAATCCACTAAAAAGGTAGTGTGATTAATAAGAAATACAGAAAAAGTGTTATTGAAATAGAGGAGTGACGGGGAAATAGAGAAGAGGAATGGAGATGGTAAAGAGAAGGGCATAGAAAACGCTCCGGTTAGCCGGAGCGTTTTGTAATATTATCGTATTAGTCCAATAATTTCTTCCTTTGTGTGATATCCAACGATGGTTTTAATTGGTGCGCCATCCTTGAAAAGAATAAGGGTAGGAATGTTTACAACTCCGTATTTAACGGCCAGTGAATGATTGTTGTCAACATTTATCTTGCCTACCTTCATCCAGTCTGTAAGTTCTGTTGCCAGTTCGGAAACAACAGGGCCAAGCATCTGGCAAGGTCCGCACCATTCAGCCCAGAAGTCTACCAACACAGGCATAGAAGATTTTAAAACTTCTGCTTCAAAGTTGTTCTCTGTAATAATAATCTCTGACATATAATTACTCCTTTGACTTGTAGTATAACATACAGTGGCAGTATCCTTCGAAATCAGGATCCTTAATCTGATCTTTGAATTCTTTGCACATACACTTGTTATCTTCTGTGCGTTCTAAGCGGCAAGGACAATAGCCACCGGTTTTCTTTAAACCTTCTTTGATAGTTTGTACAATTTTTTCGTCTTTATTAAAAGTTACCTTAATAACAATCACCTCCGTGGATGCTGATATATTAAGAGTTTTGTCCATTAGGCACCAATAATATTCTTAACAGTATCCATTAAGCTTAAGAAATTGTCGTAATATTCGTCAAATGTCTGAGTGATGAAAGCTTCATTTTCTTCTTTTGCAGCCATTTCTTGCTTAAGACTTTCCTCTGAGAAGTTCATGGCACCAATATTCTTTGAGCTACTCTTTAAAGCATGTACAACAATGCGGTAGTTGTGCCAGTCTTTAGCTTCATAGAATTCCTTAACTTGATTAACATAGCTAAGTCCTTGCTCATAATATGTAGCTATGATGATATCATAAAGTTCATCAGAATCTCCACAGTAGCCTAAGCCTACAGCCTTGTCAATAATATTGGTTGGTCTTTCGTTGTTCATAGTAGTTATTCCTCCTTGAGTTTCGTTTGAGTCTGTAATTATATTTGATTCTGTAGCTTCCGCCACAGTTGTAGTTTCCGTATTGTCTGTGGTTTTAGCTTTGTCAGTAATGTTTTTCTTAGTGCTGACAATGTAGTACATAAGTGTTTGCTCCAAATGATTCGCATCTACAGGCTTTGATATGTAATCATTGAAACCATAGCCTATATACATATCGTGGCTTCCTGCAATAGCATTAGCAGTAAGTGCAATAACCGGTGAGTCTTTAGAAAGACTTGTTTCGTCAGCACGAAGCAGTTCTAATGTTTCGATGCCATCAAGTTCCGGCATCATATGGTCCATAAGGATAATGTCGTACTGAGTTTCTCTAGCAAGTTCTAAGGCACGTCTGCCGCTTAGTGCGGTATCAAGTTGGACAAGGTTGCGCTTCAAAAGTCCTTTGATAACAGCAAGGTTCATTTCATTGTCATCAACTACAAGTATATGGGCATCAGGAGCGGTAAAGGCTGCTACAGATGCAGAAGACTTGGTTGGTGTGTCTGAAGTCGAACCAGAAGTTGGCTTGTTATCGGATGTATCTTTCGAAGTTTGTACAGAGTTTTGCAAAAGAACTGACTTCTTCTTCAAATCACCTATCTTCTCATATGAAAGGACTTTCTGAGGAATGGTTACGGTGAATGTTGAACCTTCACCGTATGTACTTTCAACATCAATCTGCCCGTTCATAAGAGTTACAAGCATCTTTGCAATATTAAGTCCTAAGCCGGTTCCTTCTATGTTGCGGTTCTTCTTTTCTTCAATACGTGTAAAGCTTTCAAAGAGTTTATCAAGGTTCTCTTTTTTGATACCGGCACCGGTGTCTTTAATCGCGATAGAGAGGCTGATAGTGTCGTTATCAATCCATGTAAAGCTTGCATCTATTGTTATGCTACCTTTTTCGGTATATTTAACAGCGTTAGTAAGGATATTGGTAATAATCTGCTTAATACGTAATTCGTCACCCCACAGGTCACAAGGAATTCTAGGGTCTGCGTTGAGGACGATATCAAGGCACTTTTTATGGGCTCGTGCCTCCAACAGATTAAGTTCATCAAGTAACAGCTGGTCTAAATGGTAAGAGCCTTCTATAAGCTCATATTGTCCTGACTCAATCTTAGAAAAATCAAGAATATCATTGATAAGTCCTAAAAGCATTTTGCTCGAAGATTCAATATAGCTGGCATATTCAGCAATAGCAGGGTTGTCATTCTCGCGTATAATCATTTCATTCATACCGATAACAGTGTTAATCGGTGTACGTATTTCATGAGACATATTAGCAAGAAACTTAGCTTTAGCTTCGTTGGCGAGTACTGCATGTTGCTTGTCTCTCTCACTTTGTAGCAGATCTTGTATGGTCTTAAAGGCTGCCATAATAAGTAAGAAAACAAGTGCAACCGAAAGAGAGGTTCCTACAGTGTAAACGGTATTGTAGAAGAAGTATAGTTCTAACAGTGCTCCTAAAACAATACCTAAGAGACCGAAAGCTACAGGATAGTATTCTTTAACCTGTTTATTAATAATGTCCAGTATAATAGACACGAAAATCGAAGTAATAGAAAGTACGATACCAATATGAATAAAAGGTAAAGTGTTTCTGAAATCACTTATGCTAAATATCTGCAGTATAGAAGTGACAATGATTATTATAGTCTGATAAACTAAAGGTACAAAATGAATCTTCTTATGGCGATTCTTCTGGGTGTCATTAATGAATATTACCAATGGAGGTGGTATAAACATAAGTGACCAGAATGTCATATTAGACAAAACTGATACATTACGGAATACAAACTGTCTTAAGTCAACCTCAGATAAAATCCAAAATGCTGCAAAGAACAAGCTCCATGCCAAATATATAAGTGGAATGTGCTTTTTGTAAAATACCATGAGGATAGAACAAATAACTATCATAAGCAGGCATAGGATGAGCATCGAAAGTGATATAATGGACTTTGGGATTGATCTTGTAAACAAATGCATAAATATTCCCATTTTGTCGCCGATGTAAGCGCCTCTGAAATGTCCGGAATATGAAGTGCCACTTACGGTTTCGATGCGAATTTCCTTGCCGGCATCTGAAGGAGCTATATTGGCAAATACGAATCGGACGGCGCTGTCGTTACCAAATGCACGGGTGTTTTTGGTAGAATACTCGGCACGAAGCTCGTCATCTATGTATATCTTAACATCCTGCCACATAGCGTGAAAACAGAATGCGTTAATTCCGTTTAAGTTATCCGGTAATGTATTGGTGGCGGATACTGTATCTCCGGGTGCGGTTTCAATACTGCCGGCCATAGTGATAATTTCAGTATTCCCTGACGAGTTAGTACATCTCCAGTTATTGCTCATAGTTGTGAAAGAATCTATAGGGTCCTGCTCATCAGGCAGAAAAAACTGTCCTATTATAAAGTAAGCTAATACAAGACCAATAACTACAAGGAATACGTATCTTGTAATATTTATAATGTTGATAATTGTATCTTTGTTATTAGAGTTATTCATATGATGTCTCCTTTTGTACACGTTCAAAAGTTTCTGATACTCTAATTTTATACTTTCTTGGTGAAATGTTCAACACTAAATTGCAATAAATAAATATATTATCGGGTTTAGGGCTTTATAGTTGATTTTATGGCAGAGTTTCCTGTATAATATTATCGTTTATGAAGTATGCGAAAATAATGATAGTGAACGCAATTTGGTTTATATATTATTGGTTTATATGTTAAGTGGAGGAGATAAATTATGTTATCCAATGATGCAACAATATTGAAGATAAAGCACGAAGTAAATTATGAAGCGGCAAGACTTGCCTATGAAGGAACATTTGACGAGGAAAAAGAGCAGATTCCATATAGACTTGCTCCGGGACCAAAGCCTAATTTCAGATGTTGTATATATAAGGAGAGGGAGATAATAAGACAGCGTGTGCGTTTAGCGGAAGGATTGTGCCCTAACGATAATAACAGAGCGCCTTCTGACAATATTATGCAGGTTATTGATTCTGCCTGTGCAGACTGTCCGTTATCACATTATATAGTTACTGATAATTGTCGTAAATGTATGGCAAAAGCCTGCCAGCAGTCTTGTAAGTTTGGTGCCATAACTATGGGACGAGACAGGGCTTACATAGACCCTGATAAGTGCAAGGAATGTGGTATGTGTGCAAAGAACTGTCCTTACAATGCTATTGCGGACCTTATAAGACCATGTAAGAAAGCTTGTCCGGTGGGAGCTATTACAATGGACGAGAATGGTATATGCGTTATAGATGATGCCAAATGTATACGTTGCGGTAAGTGTATTCACAGATGCCCATTTGGTGCCATAGGTTCAAGAACAGATATTGTTAATGTTATAAAGGCTATTAAGGCTGGCAAGCGCATTGTTGCTATGTTTGCACCGGCTATGGAAGGTCAGTTTGGTCCTGAGATTACTATGGAAAGTATCAGAACAGCCTGTAAGAAGCTCGGATTTGAGGATATGATTGAAGTAGGGCTTGGCGGTGATATGACAGCTGCGTCTGAGGCAGATGAGTGGCTTGAGGCGTATGATGAGGGTAAGAAGATGACTACATCCTGCTGTCCTGCATTTGTTAATATGATAAAGAAGCATTATCCGGAGCTTACTGAACATATATCTACTACGGTTTCTCCGATGTGTGCGGTTTCTCGTATGATTAAGGCGAAAGACCCGGAGGCTGTTACTGTATTTGTAGGTCCGTGTATTGCAAAGAAGGACGAGGCTAAGGATAAGACTGCAGGGGGTAATGCAGATTATGTGCTTACAATCGGTGAGTTCAGAGCGCTTATGAGAGCGAAGGAAGTGAAATTTGAGCCACAGGCTGATGAAAGGCAGCAGGCAAGTACCTATGGCAAAAGATTTGGCAATGGTGGCGGTGTAACGGCAGCTGTTATCAAGAGTATGGAAGAAGCAGGAGCAGATACTTCGTCAATTAAGGTGGAGAAGTGTTCAGGTATGGATGAATGCAAGAAGGCGTTGTTACTTCTTAAGGCTGGAAGACTCGATGCAGACTTTATTGAAGGTATGATGTGTGAAGGTGGCTGTGTAGGCGGTCCAAGTCAGCATAAGGAAGAGATGAAGTTTAAGAAAGATAGGGATAAGCTTATTGCACAGGCTGATGACAGAGGTGTAAGAGAGAATCTTGAAAACTATGATATGAAGTCATTCAGAATGCATAAGTAATGAGGAGGAACCCATGAAAAAGGCTAAAGTGGCTAATAAAAAAATAAATCTTGGCAAAATAGATAAAAAGTATGCAGCGGTTATGATTATACTTGGCGTGGTACTGATAGTTTTAGGAGTGCTTATAGTGACTAAGACTATGGGATGCGGTAAGAACAGTAATATTCCTGCATATACTTACACGACAGTCGAAGAAAAGGAAGATGAGGTATATATCACAGGCCTTACTGAAAAGGGTAAGTTTGACGAGAGCATAACTATTCCTGCCACAATAGATGGAAAGAAGGTTGTGGCTATTGGAAGGGAAGCCTTCAGAGATGCTGAGAACTTAAAGACAGTTGTTATTGAAGATGGAATAGTGCAGATTAGTGAAAATGCATTTTTTAACTGTAAGAAGCTTGAGAATATTACCATTCCTGCATCTGTTACTTCTGTTGGAACTAACGCATTTAAGAATACGATGTGGGAAGGCAGTCAGCTGGAAAACTCAGATTATATAGTGGTAAACAGTATTCTTATAGAGGTAAAGGGCGGGAAAAACTCGTATACTGTGCCGGATGGCGTTAAGACTATAAGCTCCGGAGTGTTTTATAACAATGTAACACTTACTAAAGTGGAGCTTCCGGCTAGTCTTGAAGTGGTGGGGGATTATGCATTTGCCGGATGTAAAGTACTGGAAAGTGTTAAGCTTCCTGCCAGTGTGAAAGAAGTAGGCTACGCAGCTTTTGAAGGCTGTGAGATGCTGGTTATTGAAGTTCCGTCAACCGTGAAAAAGATAGGTGTGGACGCATTTTTAGGAGTTAAGGAACAAAAATAGTTGTATGAGTTGTGAAGCGGTGGGCATATATTTTGTTCACCGCTTTTTTGCATTGCATTTCAAGAAAAATATAGTTGAAAATGCACAAAATATGTTGACTAAGCTGTCGAAAATTGGTATATTTTAGCGTATGGCATCGTCAGCAGAACGGTGCAAAATTACGCTGATAACTTCTTCCAAATTATCGGCAGACTATACTATAATTAAAGAGGAGAACAGATATGGAAGCTTTATTGGTATTAGTTATTGTGGCAGCTATATTGTCACTTGGCTATGCAGCGTTTAACTATGTAAGTGTTAAGAAGTTAGACGAAGGAACAGACCGTATGTCAGAGATTGCTTCAGCCATCAGAGTTGGTGCTAATGCATTCATCACATACGAGTATAAGATCATTGCTGTAGTAGTAGTGATTATCGCAGTTTTGTTTGCTGCTATTTTCTCTGTACAGTATGGCACATTTAGTTGGGAGCCATCTGTATGTTTCATAATCGGTGTATGCATGAGTGCTATGGCCGGTTGGGTTGGTATGAAGATTGCCACTTACGCTAACGTAAGAGTATCTAACACAGCCAGAGTAACAAAGGATCAGACAGCTACTCTTAAGGTTGCCTTAAAGGGTGGTTCAGTAATGGGCCTTTGCGTAGGTGGTTTCGCTCTTTTAGGACTTTTCCTTGTTTATATTATCTTTGGTATGGGACTTGACCTTCTTTCTATGGATAAGTTGGTTGAGGGAGATAAGGTATTTACACAGTGCCTTTCATGCTACGCACTTGGTTGTTCAATCGTTGCGATGTTCAACCGTGTAGGTGGTGGTATCTATACAAAGGCTGCTGATATGGGTGCTGACCTTGTTGGTAAGACAGAGGCTCATATTCCGGAGGATGATCCACGTAACCCAGCTACAATCGCTGATAACGTAGGTGATAATGTAGGTGACGTTGCAGGTCTTGGTTCAGACCTTCTTGAGTCATTTGTTGGTGCTATTTCATCAGGTATTATTCTTGCAGTAAGCCTTTATGTAAGCAATGTTGCACAGAATGTTCAGGTATCAGAGACAATGCTTTATAAGATGATGTACTTCCCATTGGTTGTTGCATCTATCGGTATTATTGGTTCATGCCTTGGTATTGCGTTCGTGTTGTTTAAGAAGGGTTCTAATAATCCACACAGAGATCTTAATATCTCTACTTGGAGTGCGGCAGCTATCGCTATGATTGGTGCGTTTGTTGGTGCTTATCTTTTGTTTGGAACAGAATCAAAAGAGATTCTTGAAGCAACAGGCTTCAATTTAGGTTTTATTTCACCTGGTATCGCTGCAGCTCTTGGTGTTGCGTCAGGTGTTATTATCGGTATGATTGCTGAGTATTACACAAGCTATGATTTCAAGCCTACACAGACTATTGCTAACGCTTCTAAGGAAGGTGCAGCCCTTACTATTACACAGGGTCTTGCAGTTGGTATGAAGTCTTGTATGTATCCGCTTATTGTACTTGGTGTTGCATTGTACCTTTCATTTGCTATTTCAGGTATGTTCGGTATTGCTATGGCTGCTGTCGGTATGCTTGCATTCGTATCTGCTACAGTTTCAGTTGATACATATGGTCCTATCTCAGATAATGCCGGTGGTATCGCAGAAATGTCTGAGCTTGAGCCAGAGGTTAGACAGATTACAGATAAGCTTGATTCAATTGGTAACACAACAGCTGCTGTTGGTAAGGGATTTGCTATCGGTTCTGCTTCATTTGCAGCACTTTCACTTATGGTGTCATTCCTTTATGCGTTCCAGGATCCAAGCACACCACTTAACCTTAACTTTACAGATCCACTTATACTTGCAGGTGCTTTGATTGGTGGTGCGTTGCCATTCCTCTTCTCAGGTATGCTTATCGAGGCTGTTGCTAAGGCTGCCCGTAAGATGGTTGAGGAAGTTAGACGTCAGTTTAAGGAGATTCCTGGTATCTTAGAGGGTAAGGCTAAGCCTGACTATAAGACATGTATCGAGATTTCTTCACAGGGTGCTTTGAAGGAGATGAGAATGCCAGCCATTATCTCTATCCTTTTCCCACTTGTTTCAGGTTTCCTCTTCGGACCATTGTTCGTTGCAGGTCTCTTGATAGGTGCTACACTTTCAGCTATTATGCTTGCTATCTTCACAGGTAATGCAGGCGGTGCTTGGGATAACGGTAAGAAGTACATCGAGGCAGGCGGTGTTGAGGGCCACAAGAAGGGTTCTCCTGCACACGATGCTGCCGTTGTTGGTGATACAGTAGGTGACCCACTTAAGGATACAGTAGGTCCATCACTTGATATCCTTATCAAGATTATGTCAACAGTTTCACTTGTTGCAGCAGTTATGTTCAACAACTACAACTTACTTGATATGATTCTTAAGGCACTTGGTATGAACTAATCGGTGCAATATAATAATGTTTAGAGAATGTCGCTTGAAGGATTTAAAGTCCTTTGAGCGGCATTTTTTTGATGTGTTGGTGGATGGAGTTAAATGGCGGGAAAGGAGATAGTGTATGTCGGCATATACATATGTATATAATTGTAGCGCATATGAAAATTATACTTTTTACAGGCCTTTGACTTATTTTGAAGTGATTCGGCTGTAAAAAGTATAAATTGTGTGGTTTGAGAGAACGGAAATATACACCAAAAGATGACAAAATGATACATATGACTTGATTTTTTCTTGAAAGCCGACTATAATACATAAGTATTTATCATGGGACAGTATGTGTCTGCCCTAACGACGATAATGTTAATTATGGAGGAGCTATGGAAAAGCAGGAAAAGTTTGACGGTGAAATAGAAATAGATTTGATGCAGATAATAAGGTTGTTGATATCAAAGCTTCCGATTATAATCGCGGCAGCTGTGGTGATGGGAGCGTTAGCATTTGTGGGAACAAAGCTTTTGATTACTCCTATGTATCAGTCAACGGCCAAGTTATATGTAATTAACAGACAGAATGATTCTAACACAACACTTTCAGATATTCAGGTGTCTACACAGATTGTTAAGGATTATCAGGTGTTAGTAAAGAGTATTCCGGTTATTGACCAGGTTATTGCTAATCTTGGGCTGGATATGAAACAGGATGAACTGATTGGTAAGATTACATGTGCTATAGCAACAGATTCGCGAGTGCTGTCAGTTACGATTACAGATGCAGATCCGGTGCTTGCAAAAGAGATAGTAGATGAACTTGCAGCTGTGTCGGCAGCGAGAATTCCTGAGATTATGAAGATCGAAGGAGTTGAGATTATAGAGAATGGCCGAGTTCCAGAAGGACCGTCAAGTCCTAATACTATGATGAATACACTTATAGGTGCGATGCTTGGTATGCTTGTGGTTGTGGCTATTGTGGTTATTAAGTTTATCGTAGATGATACAATTAAGAATTCAGAAGATGTAGAGAAGTATCTTGGACTTAGTACACTTGCACTTATCCCTATTACAGAGGAAGAGTATGATGGTAAGCCTGACAATAAGAGTAAGATGGCGAAAATGTTCGGAAAGAGAGGTTAGTCAGATATGAAAACTATTAATATTGAAAAGCTTAAAAAGTCAGACTATCGCTCAAAAGAAAGTTATAAGAACCTAAGAACCAATGTAATGCTTTCGGGAAAAGAGAACAAGGTTATTATGCTTACAAGCTGTAGTCCTAATGAGGGAAAGTCAACTATTTCCTTTAATTTAGCATTGGCTATAGCAGAGAGCGGTAAGAATGTTTGTTTCGTTGACGTAGACCTTAGAAAATCAGTTCTTGTTGGTCGTTATAAGATTAGAAAAGCTATAAAGGGCGTTACTCACTATCTTTCAGGACAGAGTGAGTTGGCTGATGTTGTGTACAGAACTAACTGTCCAGGACTTGATGTAATATTCTCGGGACCGGTGCCGCCTAACCCGGCAGAGCTTCTTGACAGCAACACATTTAAGGAGATGATGCAGCTCCTTAAGGAAGAGTATGATTATGTAATAGTGGATACACCACCTCTTGGAAACGTTATTGATGCAGCTATCGTAGCTCAGAAATGTGATGCGGCAGTGCTTGTTGTTGCGGCTAATTCAGTTAGCTACAAGTTTGCACAGCATGTGCTTGATCAGCTTAAAAAGACAGGTATAAAGATTATCGGTACAGTGCTTAATAAGGTTGACTTAAGTGAGAATGGTTACTATGGTAAGTATTACGGTAAGTATTATGGCAAATATTACGGTAAGTATGGCAATCATGGCAACGACGGTGACGATAGTAGCGATGATGATTCAAGTGAAGCAGAGGTGCCGGCTGTATCGAAACCAAAGAAAGCAGCTGTTCCGGCAGGTGCCAAGACAGGAGCTACAAGACCAGCAGGTGAGCCTGTGCCAAAGAGAAGAACTCTTGTAACACAGCAAAGCTTGGGTTCTCAGGCTGCGATGTTTGGCACTGATGGTGAGGATGAAGATAATTAATATACTGGTTGTGAGATATATTCCATAAGTTACTTACTATATTATGGATGATGCTCTCAGAAATGGAGAAATATATGAAGAACGGCTGGTGGTTAGCAGGTGTGGGTGTGGTTACTACGGCGCTGATTATAATCGGTTGTATGATTATATTTATGTCTGATAGAACAGCACCGGAGATTGCAGTGCAGGACATCGGTATTACCTATACAAAAGGTGATAAGGATAAGGTGTTACTGCAGGGTGTTACGGCTAAGGACAATAAAGATGGAGATGTTACGGACTCCTTGATAGTTGAGGGGATAGTAATATCTAAGAATGGCAAACAGGCAAAAGTGTGCTACGTTGCTAAGGATAAGAGCAATAATATAACAAGAGCATATCGTGTAGTAAATTATGTGTCAGAAGGCGGTGCTTCAGCCGATGGAGATGCAATCAATAATGGTGGAAATACCTCAGCAGGCGGAAACAGTACTGAAAAGGAAACTTCAGGACAAAGCGGTAATCAGAAGCCTACGCAGACACCAACAAAGGCACCTACTCAGGCTCCTGCACAGAACCAGACACAAAGTCAGACAGCAATTGCTAATGGCGAAAAGCCGGTGTTGGTTTTGAAAGTTACAGAAACTACACTTAAAGTAGGTCAGACATTTAACGTGGTATCCTATGTGGCTGATATAGCTGATGATAAGGATGCCCGCGTGGAATTATTTAAGCGTATTATTGCAGACGGCAAGTGCGATACAAGTAAGCCGGGAGATTATACAATGACAGTGTACTGTTCGGATTCTGATATGAATTACTCAGATAAGAAGACATTGGTGGTACATGTTGTTCAGTAAGTGTAGCGAAATACAATAAAAGCAGTGACAGGCGGAACGCTTAGGCGTTCCGCTTTTTTTGCGGAGTGTAGTTGGCGTGGGAGAGTCAGATTTTATATAAAACGACAATGCTCCATGTGAGATGCTAATTTCAAGGTGAGTATTAAAAATATACTTGACATAACAAGAGTGGTTTAGTATAATATCTTTAGCAAATGTTTAGTGGTTCGGTAAGGAGCAAGAAAACATTTTCTTGAACTATGATGTAGTATGACATCAGATGTTATGATATGACAAGTTATGGTCTATTTCTTAAAACTGCGATATAGCAGTTAATCAGCCAGTTTGCTGAAGTTTTCAGTAACGATCGGCGAGGGATTCCAAAGTGGATTAATTGAATAATGTGTATGAAAAGATAAGGAGGAAAGCATTGTTACATAAACTACTTCCCAACTATAAACTTAATCTTGTAGAGCTAAACAAAATAAATGAATTGAAAATATTTAATACTGATTTACAAGTAATGTTAGGTGTGGTAAAATATAAAAAGGATAAGAGAAAACTTGTTGAATATACAGAAGCGAATAAGGAGTACTTTTCAAGTATGTCGGATGAGGAAGCTGATGCGCTGATAGCATTGCTTAACGACAAGAAAGGTCTTGCAAATTGGATAGAGAAGCAAAGGGAAGAGTATGAAGGAAAGGAAGTGGAATGGGATATGTGTCAGGCAATAAGAGATTTGGTTGAAGATGGAAGAATTGAAGGTCGCAAAGAAGGCTTGGCGAAGTATGTTAGAGGCCTGGAGGCCCTGGCAAAGAATGTTGGTGGTATAGAAGCGGCGTGTAAGCTGATGGAGACATCGGTTGATGAATATGAGTTGGCGAGAAGAGAAATTGCTATGATTTAGTGAAGAGTCTGTGTGAGTGTTTCTGTTAGAGGGACAGAAGTGCTTGCACAGACTCTTCGTTTTTGCTTGCATTTAGCTGGAAACATAGTAATAGGAAGTAATTAGGTATTGATTTTTAGGGGGTATAGGGGTATACTTATTTAGTGTGTCGAATTGTGCGCACTGATGTACTGAAAGTGTACATTTGTGAAATGTGATTGATATATATTGCCCTGATATGTATAAAGCCCAGTTATAGCAGAAAGAGAATGTTTGCAAACCTATTGTTTGCAAAAGTCGAAAAAAAGTTGACAAAAATTCTCGGGGGGGGTAAAATATATTGATGGTATACAGTGCGATAGGCACAAAGCCTAGAATGTAGAGGCGGTAGGAGAATTGACTAGATGGAAAGTAGAAGGATAAGCAATACAGCGAAAACTATTATAAGTATATTTAACATTGCCCTGTTTGCAGCGGTGTGGGTGTTATATTATAATGCATTTGCATTTCAGCAGTTTGCAACTGCAGGTGCGGTTACGGCGGTGATTATATATGCTTTATTGTACTTTGCGTTATGCGAATTGTACAGGAGCTTTAAGATAGCTTCAAGTTCCATATCAGAAACAGTGCTTTCGCAGGTTATATCATTTGGTATAGCGGACTTGCTGTTGTATGTGGTGTGTTGTTTGACTGCAAACAAGTATGTCAATGTGTTCCCGGGTATGGGAGTAGTTGTGTTGCAAGCGGTTGTTAGTTTTATGCTAGTGTGGGCGTTCAAGAGAGTTATGATGAGTTGTATAGCACCAAAGATGACATTGCTTGTATATGGTTCGCATATAGAGGAGTCAGAAGTGCTGGAGTACAGGGACAAACTTATGGCAAAGTATGAGCACCTCTTTAATGTATGTGATATAGTGAAAGAGTCTGAGGCTGTGTATGACACCATAGGAGACCGCGGCAGATATGGAACGGTTATGCTGTATGAGGTAACAGAAAAGCATAAGGGAAGAATTATAAAGCACTGTATCAATACGACGCAGAATATATACTTCACACCATCTGTGGAGGATATTGTAATAGCCAACTGTGAACCTAGATATCTATTAGATACACCGATTATGAAGTATGAGTATGTGTATGAGAGAACTATGACGCAGGTGGTTAAGAGAATTATAGATGTGGTGGTATCACTGGTTGCCATAATCATTACATCGCCTATTATGCTTCTTATCTGGCTTGCTATAAAGATAGAGGACAGAGGACCAGCGATATTCAAGCAGAAAAGATGTACTCTTAACTGTAAAGAATTTTACATATATAAGTTTAGAAGTATGATAGTAGATGCGGATAAGGGTGGTTTTAGACCATGCACAGCAGGAGATGACCGAATCACTAAGGTGGGTAAGGTTATCAGAAAGATTCGTATGGATGAGCTTCCGCAACTGTTTAACATATTGTTCGGTGACATGAGTCTTGTAGGTCCAAGACCTGAACGTATAGAACATGTTCAGGCGTACACAGCAGACTTGCCGGAATTCGCACTTAGAACAAGAGTTAAAGCTGGTCTTACAGGTTATGCACAGATATATGGAAAGTACAACACATCGGCTTATGATAAGTTAAGACTTGACCTTATGTACATAGAGAATCAGTCGCTTATACTGGACTTTAAGCTGATACTGTTGACTATTAAGATAATCTTCGTACCAGAAAGTACGGAAGGATTTGAAGAAAAGAAAAGTAAAGCTATCGCTGAGAATAAGAATGCAAGGGTAAATGTGCAGGAAGAGGTTGCAGCGACAGAGGAGTAAGAGGATAAAGAGATGAAGATTCTGATACTGGTTAACAGAGATTTTGTATTGTACAATTTCAGAGTTGAGTTGGTTGAACGTCTGCTTGCAGAAGGGTGTGAGGTGTATATAAGTCTTCCGGATGGAGAGAAGACGAAGCTTATGGTAGATATGGGCTGTAAGCATATAGAAACCTACATAGACAGAAGAGGAACTAATCCAATAAAAGACTATAAACTGCTTAGATTCTATAAAAGAATAATGAAAGAGATAAAACCTGATATAGTTCTTGCATACACTACCAAATGTTGTGTGTATGGTGGTATAGCAGCAGGTTCTCTTAAGATACCATATATAGTCAATGTGTCGGGACTTGGAACAGCGGTGGAGAATCCGGGATTGCTTCAGAAATTGATGGTGTTCTTGTATAAGTGGTCGGTTAAGAAAGCAAAATGTGTATTTTTTCAGAACAGTGAGAATCAAAAGTTTTTTGAGGATAGAAAGATGCTTGTCGGTAAGTACAGACTAATACCGGGCTCAGGTGTTAATGTGGATAGATTTGCTCTTATGGACTATCCATCGGATGATACTATTGATTTTCTTTTTGTAGCAAGAGTTATGAAGGAAAAAGGAATAGAAGAATACTTAAAGATGGCTGAAACTATACATGATAAGTATGCGAATACAGTATTTCATGTTATGGGACCATGTGATGGTGAATATAAAGATGTACTTAAGGGCTATGAGGACAGAGGAATAATTAAGTATCATGGTTATGTGTCTGATACAAGAGAGTATTTGAAGAATGCTCACTGTACAGTACATCCGAGCTTCTATCCGGAGGGTATGAGCAATGTGCTTTTAGAGAGTGAAGCTTGTGGCAGACCAATAATCACTACTAACAGAAGTGGTTGCAGGGAAACTGTAGAGGATGGTGTTACAGGTTATATATTCGAACCAAGAGACACGGAAGGTCTTATAGCTTGTGTGGAAAAGTTCGTTAACTTAAGTAATGAAGAAAAGAAGAATATGGGCTTGGCTGCAAGAAAGAAGGTTTGTAGAGAGTTTGACAGACGGATTGTGGTTGAGGCATATGTTGAGGAGATAGGGGTGTAATGAATAAGTTTGTGAGAGCGATGTATTGTGTTCCGATGGGAGTAATAAAGATTGGTTTTACAAAATTGTTTCATATTAAAAATTTTCATGGTTCATTGATTAATATGATATCACCGCTGTCGGAAATAAGTTTGGATTATGGCGGAGAGCTTTCTATTGGAAAAATGTTAAAAATGCGAGATGGAACCAAACTGCGAGTAAGAAAAAATGCAAAGTGTGTTATAGGTCGAAATATGCAGATGGGAAGCAACAGTATTATTACATGTAGAGATAACATATCAATTGGAAATGATGTCGAGTTTGCACCTAACGTATATGTGTATGACCATGATCATGATTTTCGTGCGGATGGAGGATTGAAGTCTAATAAATATAAGACAAAGTCTATCCAAATTGGTAATAATGTGTGGATAGGGTGCAATGTAGTTATCTTGAAAGGTGCAAAAATAGGAGATAATTGTGTTATTGCAGCTGGCAGTATTGTGAATGGTGAGATTCCAGCAGATACGGTATTTGTACAATTGCGAGAAAAAAGTATATATAAGGTGAGTGGATAATATGAGAGGTCGTGATTTGTTTGTAAAGTATAAGTGGGTTTTAAAACTTATTGCTAAATGGTATTCTATATTTCCACGAAGGTATCGTTTGGCGATATACGAGAAACATATGTCGAAACGAGGTAAGATAGGTGTTGCATTAAGATATGCAGTATTGAGCACATTGCTCCGTAAAATTGGAGATAATGTAATGATAGGTACTAATGTATATATATATAATGTTCAAAATATAGAGATTGGTGATAATGTTTCGATACATCCAATGTCGTATATCGAAGGATATGGTGGTGTAAGTATTGGAGATGATGTTTCTATTGCAACAGGAGCTGTTATAATGTCTGTTAATCATGGATATGGTGATTTGGTGGTTCCAATTAAAGAACAACCACTTGAAAAGAGACCAATTAATATATGTGAAAATGTATGGATTGGTGCGAAAAGTACCATATTAGGGAACGTTACAATTAAGAAGGGAGCAATTGTAGGTGCAGGTGCAGTAGTATCAAAAGTTGTTGAAGAGAATTCTATTGTTGTAGGAGTGCCTGCCACTGTACTGAAGGTTAGATGATATGACGGATTTATTGTTTGTACACGATCATAAATTTAGAAGAGTTAAAGGACAATACTATTCAATAGGTGGGCTGAATGATGAGGCTTTAAATAGATATACAAATGTGTTTGGAAATGTAACTGTATTGGCTCGAGTTATTGACGAAAGTGAGTCTTGCAATAAGTATTCTTTAATTACAGATTCAAAGGTGAAAATTGTATCAAGTAAGTCGATTTCAAGTGCTGATATGAGAGAGTTGGTTAAGCAGAGTAAGAATGTTATAGTAAGGATGCCGAGTTTTAATGGGTTAAAGATACTTAGAATGTGCAGAAAATTTAAAAAGAATTACTTGATTGAAATGGTTGGTTGCGCGTGGGATGCTTTGTGGAATTATGATTGGAGAGGAAAAATAATAGCGCTACCTGTGTATTTGCTTAATAAGTATGAAGTTAAAAAGGCTGAGTGGGTAGTATATGTGACAAATGAATTTCTACAAAAAAGATATCCGACTAAGGCTAAACAGGTTAATTGCTCTAATGTTTCCTTAACTATACATGATGAGAAAATCATGGCTGACAGATTAGAAAAAATCGAAGAGAGTGGTAAGAAAGTTATTATAGCAACAGTTGCTGCTGTTGATGTAAAGTATAAAGGCCAGGATAGGGTTATTAAAGCTCTTGCAGAATTGAAAAAAAGAGGTGTTAGTAATATAATATATAAATTAGTTGGTAATGGTGATCAGTCGTATTTAAGACAACTTGCTGATAAATATGGAGTTGTAAATCAGGTGGAGTTTGTAGGTGGTTTGCCGCATGAACAGGTGTTTAACTTTCTCAAGTCGATTGACATATATATTCAACCAAGCAAGCAAGAGGGTTTACCACGTGCGCTGATAGAAGCGATGAGTTGTGCATTGCCATGTATAGGGGCAGAGACAGCAGGGATACCAGAGTTATTAGATAAGGAATATGTGTTTAAAAATAGTAATCATGCACACGTGAAAATAGCCGATTTAATACAAAATTTTGATAAAGATAAGCGGAAATTTCAAGCGATGAGAAATTATGACGAGTCGCAATTCTATGCTAAAGATGTAATAGAAGAAAGAAGAAGTAAATTTTTTAACGAATTTAAACTAGAAAGTGAGCAATAAATGAAAATAGTATATGTATCAACATCTATTTTACCATCGCGTAATGCCAACAGTGTACATGTTATGAAAATGTGTTCAGCGTTTAAATCTTACTGTGAGGATGTTTGCTTGATAGGGATAGATGGTAAGAAGCCTAATTTGGACTTGTATGAATTTTATAATGTCAAAAATAAATTCAGCATTGTGTTAACATCACGTAAGAATATTGTACGAAGATTGTTCGATATGGCAAAGCATGTAAAGAGCGCCGACCTAGTATATACTAGGTGGTATATTGGAGCTTTTGTATGTAGTTTCTTTTTGCGAAAAAAGGTTATTATGGAGTATCATAGTTACCCATATAATTTTGTAGGGAAACTTATGATAAGGTTTAATAAAAATAATAAAAATATGGTAAGGATTGTTTTTATAACAGAGAGTTTGAGAGACTATTTTATTTGTAAAAAAGCGATATCAGAAGAACAAAAGACGATAGTATTACCAGATGGTTCAGATGTTATGAAAGAATATAGTGAAAAAGAGATTTTTCAAATATGTTATGTAGGGAGTTTTCTACCTGGTAAGGGCGTTGATACAGTTGTGCAGATAGCTAATGCTATGCCTGACTATATTTTTCATATAATTGGAGGAGATGAGAGTGAAATAGAGAAATATAAGAAGGTATCTATACATGATAATTTGATTTGGCATGGGTTTTTATGTCAAAGAGATATAGAACAAGTTATTTCTGATTGTAGTGTTGCTTTGCTTCCGAATAAACCGAAGGTGTTGGTTGATGGAAATAAGAATATAGGGGATTGGACATCTCCGCTTAAGATGTTTGAGTATATGGCTCAATCAAAGGCTATTGTTGCATCAGATCTTAAAATACTTAGGGAAATCTTAAAGGATAAATATAATGCAGTGTTGGTCGATCCAGATAATATTCAACAATGGGTGGATGCAATCTGTTTGCTTGAAAATGATAAAAATTTGCTGCAATTTATTTCTACGAATGCATATAATGATATTTTGTTAAAATATTCATGGGATAGAAGGGCGGAGCAGATTATTAGGAGTATTGAAAATGAAAACGAAATTCAATGTTAATACAATAGTAACGCTGTTGATGTTTGTGTCTATTGCATTGCTGAATTATTTATTTATAGCAGAAATGAATCCTTTATTTTACGTAACAGTGCAATTCATTTCTGTAATAATAATAATGTGGTTTGTTGATTTTGATATAGCGCATCCATATACATGGTTTTGTCCGTTTTGGTTTTTATACTCATATTCATTTTATGTTGATAAATTGTTATTGGACTATGATACAGATATAATGAGGAAAATTTCTTTTTACCAGTGGACAGCATTAGTATGTTTTTGTTTAGCTGTTATGCCAACAAAGAAAAGAATGAGAGTAAATACGGAGCTTAATGAAACATCAAAAAGAGTTTTTAAATTGATTCTTTTTGTATCTGTAGTGGCCATTGTATTGATGTGTGTGTATGCATATGTTTCAGACGCTTCAACTAAGAAGGAACTGGCACTTGAGAGGTCTCCGGTTATAACTTTGGGCAAGTATGCTATTCAGTTTTTTACAATTGCAGTAATGGCATTGTCTGTTGATAACATAAAAGTAGAGGGGAAAATTCCTAAATTCTATTTAATGTTAGTAGTGATATTATCTCTTTTTGTTATGTTTTTTGTAGGAGAGCGTGATATGATTGTCAGAATTGTATTTATCATTGTTTTGGTGTATCATATTATGATAAAGAGAGTCGAAAAAAAACAGATGATTATATATGGCGTAATTGCATTGTTGTTACTTGGATTATCTGAAAGTTTGAAGAGTATATTCTTGGATTTTGGCAATATTGTGAATATAGATTTAAATATAAAATTGATTCCATCTGAGTTTTATGGTGCAGGTAGGAATTTATATATAATTAATTCAAATGATTTGCAGTATACATTTGTACGTGGTAATGCTATATTTGACAGATTGATTTACTGTTTGTCTAACTTTCCGTTTATAAATATCGAAACAGATGTGGTTAATTCTACAACATGGTTCAATACAACATATTATGCATCCTACGTTGCGAGAGGTGGTGGAAAAGGATTTACACTTGTTGGAGACGCATTATTGTATGGTAATATTATAAGTATAGCGTGTTCGTTTTTTGCAATGGGGTTATTGGTTAAGTTTTTATACGCTAAAGCAAGTGATAATATGTGGTTCTTATTTGCTTATTTACTAGTTTCGCCTATGACTATATATTGCTTGAGAGCAGATTTTTGCATATATTTATCGTATATATTTAAATATGTTTTGGTGCCATTTGTTATATTTAGGGTTATTAATAAAGTTTATATTAAAGTGTAAGGGCAGTTGTTATGAAAAAAGTATTAAAAAACATGTATGTAATTGCAATGCTTAGCAAAATTATAGTGGTTTTATTAGGATTTGTTACAACAGCTATAATTAACCGTATGCTAGGACCTGTTCTGAAAGGTCAATATAGTTATTATATTAGCATTGTTACTATATTGGTGTATGTGTTTTCATTTGGATTAGGGCAGACATTTAGTTCGTATAAAAAGAAGTCTGGAAAAAAGTATTTAGGGGAATTTGTAAGCTTAAGTTATTTTCATGCTTTTATATTAGTTGTTTTGTCGATATGCGTGTTTCTGTTTTCATCAGTATGTGGATTGATTTTATTAATAGCGGCTACATCGACATTTAAGTTCAATATTTTATATATTGCTGCGATCGAAGATGTTCGGACAAGAGATATAATAAATACAATAGTTAAATTTGTATATATGCTTTTACTTGTAGTTTTTTATTTTTTCATGCCGAAGTCATTATATATTGCATTAACTCTATATATGGTGGAAGAATTGTTGGTATCAATAATTGTTGTGGTGAGATATAAATTTACGTTTAAGATTCAAGAAATAAAATCACTTGATAGAGTAAATTTAAAGAATATATACAGTTTAAGCTTTAAATCAATGACCATGTTGTTATTGATGAGCCTTAATTATCATTTGGATGTGATTTTTCTGAAGTGGATGTCAACAGATTATATGACAGGTATATACGGTGTTGCTGTTACACTTGCTAATATGTTATGGTTGATACCAGATGCATTTAAGGATGTAGTGTTACATAAGTCGGTAAAATCAGACAGCAAGTATGAGATAATGAAGTTAGTTAAGGGCTGTTTGCTAATTTCGCTATTTGCAATTATCGGTTTTGCTATGTTGGGAGAAATAATTATAGCTATTATGTATGGTGTTGAATTCCTAGAAGTATACAAAATAACATTAATACTTTTCATGGGTACATTCAGTATGGTTATATACAAAATTATTCATCCTTACTATATTGCACAAGGAAAACAATTGATAGTATTAAGAATATTATTGGTTTCGGTATGTTTAAATGTCATTTTAAATACGGTATTGATACCGTTTATGGGGGGCTATGGTGCTGCGATAGCATCCTGCCTATCATATAATATATGTGGATTATATTTCCTTTGGATATTTAACAATGAAATAAAAATGGATAAGAAAAGGCAGGCACAGTAGAGGTGTTTTAGGTATAATATGAATTGTTTGACGAACGAAAAAATAGTGCCAGAAGATTTACAAGATAAGTTTTGCGAATATACGTTCACTATGATGTTTTTACAGAGGGGTGAAGTGGAATTATAATTATATGAATAGTACAGATGAGTTGTATAGTAATTTGCGAATGGATATCGTGAATGATATAGAACTTTGAGTTTTTTATCGTGCTATTTCGTTTTAATGGTTTATATTGTAAACTTATTGACAAATTGTAATATTGCAAAATGATTTATAATAGAATTATTTAAAAATAAATTTTTATATAAATAAAGAGGTGTATATGGATTGTGTGTAAAAAAAGGAATTCATCTGTAGAATTATTGAGAGTATTGTGTGTATTATTGATAATTGCACATCACTATTCTGTGCATGGGAAATATAATATAAAGTGTTATGATGAAGTGATAAGTATACCATATATGTATATACAATGTATTTCTATGTTTGGAAAAGTTGCTTGCTCAATATTTGCAATAATAACAGGTTATTATATGATTAAGAAAGATATGAGCAATCATTATAAAAAAATTGTTCCATTATTTATGGAGATGATGTTTTATTCTGTTAGTATTTCGTTAGTGTTGTATGCTACGCAGATTATTCCAGTGACTATTACGGATGTGGTTAAATCTTTTTTTCCATTTATATATGGAAATTGGTATCTTGTATATTATATGATATTCTATTTATTTATTCCGTATGTTAATAAATTTTTAGCATCTATGGATAAGCAGTCGTATTTTAAAATGCTGTTGTTATTTATAGTTGTTTGGTCAATAATTCCAACATTTTTTAGGGAATCATATCAGTTTAGCGAGTTATCGTTCTTCTTTATTATGTATGCGACTGGAGCGTTTATAAGAGTTTATATGAAAAAAATTACAAAGAAGAAAACGATAATTATAGCGAGTGTTTCGGTTATTGCTATGTTATTATCGGTGGTATTTATGAATGTAATAGGAGTTGTTTTTGAGAAAGGAATATTTATTAAGCGAGCAACATTTTTTAGAGATTATAATACAATATTAGCATATATATGTGCAGTATTTGTATTTTTAGTGTTTATAAGTGTAAAGTTTCACAATAGTATTATAAATAAAATATCTGCAACATCTTTAGGTGTATATTTGATACATGATAATTCGTTACTTAGGGTGGTAATATGGGAAAAACTGTTTCCTAATATAGATTATTATGGTTTTCCGTATGTGCATTCTGTTGTAAAAATTATATGTGTATTTTTGATTTGTACTGTTATTGATTTGTTGCGTGAAGCTATTATGGGTAAGGCAATTAATAAGTGGTTAGATGATCATTGGAACAAGATATCATTTGGATTCAAAAAAATAGAGAGTTTTGTTAAAAAGCAATTTGTAATGAATATAGAGTAATCATATAGTATTTAACAATAAGGAGCGATTATATGCACATTTTCACACCATATCGTGTTTGCCCATTAGGTGCACACGTAGATCACCAGCATGGTCTGGTAACAGGATTTGCCTTAGATAAAGGCGTTGAACTCGAATTTGAACCAACTGAAGATGGTAGTGTAAGCGTTGTTAGCACTACATTTTCAGGAATAACAGATTTTAATATAGCTGATGAGTTAGAGCGAGAGCATGTGTGGGGCGACTTTATTAAGGGAGCCGTTATTGCACTGTCACGTAAATATAAGCTCACTAAGGGCTTTAAGGGTGTGGTTACAGGCACTCTTCCTACAGGTGGTCTTTCATCTTCGGCTGCAGTTATACTTACATATATCAATGCATTTTGTAAGGTTAATAACATTACATTAACTCGTCCGGAGCTTATAAGTATGGCTATATGGGAGGAGCGTAATTTTATAGGGGTTAATGTAGGTAAGCTCGACCAGAGTTGTGAGGTGTACTGTAAGAAGGATAGTTTATTGTTCCTTGACACTCAGGATGATTCCAGTGAAATTATTCCGGTTAATCCTAAGATGCCACCGTTTGAGATTATGATTGTATTTTCAGGTGTGGAGCGTAAGCTGGCAGGTTCTGCTTATAATACCCGCGTGGATGAGTGTAAGTCAGCTGCATATATGCTTAAGGCTCACAGTGGTATGGAGTATGGAAAGTATGAGGATACATATCTTCGTGATGTTCCTTACGGTATCTATCAGGAGCACAGAAGTAAGTTACCTGAGAACTGGGACAAGCGTGCAAGACATTTTTATGACGAGAAGTTACGTGTGAAGAAGGGCGTTGCGGCTTGGCGTGCCGGGGATATTGACACATTTGGCAAGTGCATATTTGAGTCGGGAAGAAGTTCTATTAGACTTTATGAGACTGGTTCGGAGGAACTTAAGACTATTCAGGAGCTTATGGAGAAGACGGATGGCATCTATGGTGGTCGTTTCTCAGGTGCGGGATTTAATGGTAGCAGTATGGCCCTGGTGAACCCGGCTAAGAAGGAGCATATCGCGGATGCTATTACGAAGGGGTATTTGGCGAAGTTTCCGGAGCTTGAAGGGAAGTTTTCGATACATTTTTGCAAGACTGCGGATGGGGTGGAGATGTAGGATCGTGAAGTTGTTATCTGTTTTGCAGTGTTGTAAGATAATATGTGTGATGAGACGTGGTTGCGAGTGCGACCGCGTCTTTTGTGATTTGGAATAAAGCAGGATGAGTTTACTAAAACGAAACATTTAAAATATACCTGCTCAATTAGTGTGACATGATGATGTAATTGTTGAAGAAGTTGTGTCAAGATATTTTAATAATGTATTTTCTGGTCAGATTAATTCTTTAATATGTGAAGAGGAATGCAAAGCACATATAGAGTTGGATATAAAAGATAAGGTTATTAAACTGATATTTGAAAAGAATAAATGCAAGAACTATTATGATGAGGTAGGGATTGCACATAAAGCTGTGTATATTGATAGTCCATATGTGATTGATCAGATGAATACATTAGATTATCTTAATCCAACTGGGCAATTGCTTGAAAGTTTGCTAAGAAAAGAGAATACAGATGTTATGGAAGGTGTCATAGGATCTGTTCTTGCTAAGGAAAAATTGAATGATATATTAGCCATGCTTGAAGATGTTGTTCAAGGAGAGATTGTGTGTGAACATGATGACGAGTTTTATCTTAAGAGTACTCAGTTCTCTAAGCCGGTTATGTTATGTAACTTATCAAATGGATTGAAGTCATTCGTTATTATAAAGATGCTTCTTGAAAAAGGGGCTTTAAAAAATAAAGATGTACTGATACTAGATGAACCAGAGATACATTTGCATCCGCAGTGGCAGGTGCTATATGCAGAGCTGATTGTTTTATTGAATTTAAGAATGGTGATGTTGAGAAGGACGATATTTATCGAAAAGCATATGACAGTGTTATTATGCTTATGGAGTTAACTGGAAACAATGATTTTCAGTTTTCTAGAGAGAATGTATATTATTATTTGGTTTACAATCAGGCTAAGTACAGTAGAGTACAGCAATCAGTGTCACGAGATGCTAATTTTAAATATGTTTTAGAACGTGCAAAGCAAGAACGCACGTTGTTTGGTGTAGATAAACTTGAACAGATATTGTTTAAAGAAGTGCACACTTATTCTAAGGAGATGTTTGAAGAAAAGTTTGTTAAGCCAATAGAACAATATGAACAGATTGTGATTGGTGATAATGCATTTGAATAACGATTTGCTTCAAACAGATGCATAAGTACAGTAGTTTATTTACATAATATTATTTTAAAGAACAAAGTATATAGATTTTATAATAATATATTTGAGTGTTTCTAATCCCCCCAAAATGGGGGGGATTTCTTAGTAATGGGCAAACGTGCAAGGCATTTTTATAGCTTTATATTGTACCTGTAAAAGTACAACTTGATTTTTTTTGTAATAGTTCTTATAATGGTGTGTGTTTAATATGGGGGAGTGGTGTTTTGCGTGTATGCAATTACACAAAGGAGAGGAGCTATTATGAATAACTGCCAATATGATATTTCAGTAATTGTTTTGACATATAATCCTGATCCTGAGAAGCTTTTGATGACATTAGAGTCAATACTGGTGCAGGAGAATGTAAAATTTCAGATAGTTGTATCTGATGATGGATCTGATAATAATCGTTATGATGATATAAAAAGATATTTTGAATATAGGGGATTTGATGACTACATATTAGTTGATAATGAATGTAATGTGGGAACAGCCAAGAACCTGTTAAAAGCGGCCAAGTGTTGTGAGGCGGAATATATAAAAGATATATCTCCGGGAGATATGCTTGCTTCGCAGGATGTGTTATGTAATTGGTTGGCGTATATGAAGTCACAAGGGGCTACATTGTGTATGTCAGATGTTATATGTTACAACAGAGATGATAGCGGACAGTTTAATGCTGTGGCAAGAAGAGCATATCCACAGTGTGTTAAAGCATACAAGGATATTAATACATTGAAAGAATTCTACTTGTTGTACAATGATTTATGCGTCGGTGCTGCGAATATGTACAAAAAGGATACGTTAATTTATTATCTTGAAATAATAAAGGACAAGGTAATATATGCTGAGGATAACTCTTTTAGAATAATGATTTTAAAAGAGGAAAAAGTGTCATTCTATGAATTTAATACGGCTTTGTATGAAAGCGATAGTGGAATATCTACATCAGGTAATGATGTGTGGAGACAGCGATTATTAAAGGATTGGAAGGCTGCTAATAGCATTATGAAGCAGATGTGTGATCCAAGTAAAAAGTTTGATAGGAAGTTGCCTTTGATATTGGATATGTATGATGTCAAAGTAAGCGTTTTCAGGAAGATATATGTATATTTGCGTATGGGAACATCTATACGACACCAGATATGGCTTAAATTAACAAAGAGATATACATCTACTGATATGCCGGTTGAGTATATTGATCAATTAGTGAATACATACCAATTATTCATAAATAGTAATAATGTTTGATGTATGAAGGGAGTAGCTTATGCAAGTGATAAAATATATGTTCCAGCCTCATGGTGATGATCGTGGACAGTTGGTAGCATTGGAGGAATTTAAGGATATTCCTTTTAAGATTAAGCGTGTGTATTATATGTATGATACTGTAGAAGGAGTTACAAGGGGGTATCATGCACACAAATCGTTAGAGCAGATTTTGATATGTATTCATGGAAGTTGTAAGATTAGATTGGACAATGGTAGTGAAAAGAAAGTTGTTCCCTTGGAGAAACCTTATGAAGGTCTCTATGTTTCTAATAATATGTGGAGAGAAATGTTTGATTTTTCGTCAGATGCAGTTTTGATGGTTTTAGCGTCAGAAGTGTACGATGAGTCGGATTATATTCGTGATTATGATGAGTTTCTTAAGTTTGTTAAAGAAAACGGAGAGGATGGCAAGTGATGAAGGTACCTTTTGTGAGCTTTGTTCCTATGGAGAAAGAATTAGATGCTGAGTTAAGAGCGGCATTTGAAAGAGTGTATACTAATAGCTGGTATATTGATGGTAAGGAGGATGCAGCATTTGAGGAGGCGTTTGCCAAGTATTGTTGCATGGATTACTGTGTGGGCAGTGGTAATGGTTTGGATGCGTTGATGTTGGCACTTAAGGCTTTAGGTGTTAAAGAAGGTGATGAAGTTATTGTTCCATCTAACACTTTTATCGCTACAGTTCTTGCAGTTACATATGTTGGTGCAACGCCTATTTTTGTTGAGCCGGACATTCGTACATTTAACATTGATCCGACAAAGATTGAAGAAAAGATTACAAAGAAGACTAAGGCTATTATGCCGGTGCATCTCTATGGACAACCTTGCGATATGGAGCCTATTATGGACATAGCAAAGAAGTATAGTCTTTATGTGGTGGAGGACTGTGCTCAGGCACATGGAGCATTGTATAAGGGTAGATTAATAGGAACATTTGGCGATGCGGCAGGGTTTAGCTTTTATCCTGGAAAGAATTTAGGTGCATTAGGTGATGCTGGTGCAACTGTAACTAACAACAAAGAATTAGCAGATATGATTAGAGCGTATGGTAATTATGGTTCTGATTATAAGTATCATCATATATATAAGGGCAACAATTCAAGATTAGACGAGTTGCAAGCGGCATTTTTATCAGTGAAGTTGCCACATCTTAATCGTATGAATGAGGAACGAAGAAGAATAGCTAAGTGTTATTTAGAAGGTATAAAAAATTCAGAGGTTATTCTTCCATATGTACCAAATGATGTAGAACCGGTATGGCATATATTTGGTATTAGATGTAAGAGGCGCGATGAGTTAGAAGCGTATCTTAAAGAAAAAGATATTGCTACTAATAAGCATTATCCTATTCCGATACATCTTCAAGAGTGTTATAAAGATTTAGGGTATAAAGAAGGCGATTTCCCTGTAGCGGAAGAGATAAGTGCTACGGAGCTTAGTTTGCCAATGTACTATGGTATGACTGATGAGCAGATTCAGTATGTTATTGAGTGTGTTAATAGTTTTAACTAATCATTAAGGAGATATATATAATGGATTTAAAGTTAGTTGAATTAAATGAGCTTGACGAGAAAATGTTGAAGAGAGTCAATGACTTTATATTGGGTGCCAATACAACAGGTGAGTTTATTAATTCATTGGATTATTTATCGTATCATGGTAATCGCTTTAATGAGGATTCGGTAGCTGTGTTGGATGCACAGTCAGGGAGTGTTAAGGGGGTTATGCTAATGGTTGCAAGAGGAGATGGTACAGCAGTATCACACTCGGGAACAACTTTTGCAGGACCTGTTATTAGTTTAAAGGATAGTTATCAAACAGTTAATCTTACGATTGAGATGATGCTTGATTACTATGAGAATAAATACGATGAGATTTATTTAAAGACATTGCCACCATTATATTCTAAGCAGGAATCTGATGTGATGAAGTATGTGTTGCTAAAACATGGCTATTCATATGAGATGAATGGTTTGTCTAATATTATTATGCTGGATGGAATTAAAGATGAAGATGGATTACTTCAGATGTATGATAGTAAAAAGAGAAATCAGGTTAAGAAGTCTGTAAAAGGGCAGAAATTTGTTTTTAAGAAATGTGACGAGATTGCGACAGAAGTGTGGGAAAGCATGAGTGGCACATTGGAGGAGAAGTTTGGTGCAACAATAACTCATACTTTGGAAGAGATATCTGAGCTTAGAAGAAGATTCCCTAGTTCTATAATTCCATATGAGGTAAGAACTACTGATGGTGAATATGCAGCGTTCGGACTAGTGTATAAATTTAAGAATGTATTTCATACACAGTATTTGGATGTGAATTATAAGTTTACAGGGGAGTATCCTAATCTGTATCTTGTACACAATCTTATACAGGAAGCTATTGCTGAAGGGTTCAGAGTGTTTAGTTTTGGTGTAAGTACAGAGAATGGTGGACAGTACTTGAATGAAAGCTTATATTCATATAAGAGTGGATATGGTGGAGGAAGTATTTTGATGCCGATTTTTTCTAAAATGTGTAAGTAGGTGATGGAAGTTGAGCAAAAGTGAATCTAGAGTATATAATAGCACTAAAAATGTTTCTTATGGTTTGATTGTCACAGTTGTTAATACACTATTATCATTTGTTACAAGAACGATTTTTGTAAAGACATTAGGGGCATCTATACTTAGTATTAACGGCCTTTTTACAGAAGTTGTCTCAATGATGTCGTTGGCAGAGTTGGGTGTAGGAATGGCTATTATATACAATTTGTATAAGCCACTTGCTGAGAAAGATGAAGAAAAAATAAGTAAACTGATGGGCCTGTATAGGAAGGCGTATAATATAATCGCTGTTGTTATTATGGCAGTTGGTTTAGTTATATTACCATTTGTACATTTGTTATTAACAGATGTGGAGTTTTCACTGGATTACGTAAGAATAGTGTTTTTTCTGTTTGTAGTTAAAACGGCGGTATCATACTTGTTTTCTTACAAAGTCTCTTTGTTAAATGCGGATCAAAAACAGTATATACCTTCATTAATAAATATGTTGGTGCAAGTTGTTTATACGGTTGTAGTTAGTGTAGTGTTGTTTGTCACACATAATTTTATATTGTATCTTGTGTTGCTTATTCTGAGTACGCTGGTTACTAATTTAATAGTGTCTGTATATGTAGATAAGAAGTATCCTTATATCAATTACAGTAAGAGCTTGGACAAAGAAGAAAGGAAACAGGTATTTAGTAATATCAAGAATATATTTATTAAGAGAGTTTCGTGGCAGATTACCAGCTCTACAGACAATATGTTAATATCTACGTTAGTTAGTACTTTGCAAGTTGGATATTATAGCAATTATAATATGATTTTTAGAGTGGTAAGAACTATAAGAGCGCAGATAACAAGCGGTATTACTGCAAGTATAGGTAATCTCAGTGCCACTACGGATTCTTCTAAATGCATAGAAGTTTTGAGAAAATTAACATTTATTTATTACTGCATAGCGGTTGTTATTTCTGCCGGATTAATACTTGTGTGCGACCAGTTCATAGTGATATGGTTGGGCAATGATTATCTTATGGAGCGGAGTGTAGTATATATATGTATTATTAATCTGTTTATAGAGATAACATCCGACCCGATTTGGCAGTATCTGGAAGTTTCGGGATTGTTTAAGATGGATAGAAATATTGCCATATTAGGCAGTGGCGTTAATCTTATAGTATCTTTTGTGCTTGGAATAAAAATAGGTATAGCTGGTATATTTATAGGAACAATATGTTCAGTAGTTATTCAAATGTGTTTGAAAGCTGTAGTACTATTTAAATATAAGTTCAAAGAAAGTATTCGATCATACGTAATTATGTGGATTAAAGTCTTGTTAAGTTTCGCATCTACATTTGTGGTATGTGCTTTTTTGGAAAGAGCTATTGTGTTGAACAATATATATGTTGAATTTCTGTTACAGGGTATAGTGGCAGTTATTGTTTCTGGAATTGCTATATTATTGTTCTTTTATAAGACACCTGAGTTTAATTATACAATGGACTTGATGAACGGTTTTGTACGTAAATTTACGAGGAGAGGTAAGCATGCATAAAGTAATAGTGGCTATTACAACTTATAATTTGGAGAAGTATGTTGCTGAAGCGTTGGACAGTGTTTTGAAGCAAAAAACTACACATAGCTATAAAATTGTAGTTGCGGATGATGCGTCTACAGATGGTACTGTAGATATATTAAAAAATTATCAAAAGATGTACCCTGATAGAATTGAGTTGATGTTATCGGAAGATAATATGGGTTCACTTGGAAACAGTAATAGATTGTTTGATAAGATAGATTGCGAGTATTTTTGTTTCTTGGATGGAGATGATGTTTGGTTAGATGAAAATAGGCTGCAGAAACAAGTAGATTTTCTTGATGAACATAAAGAATACGTTATGTGTGCGGCTAATACTCAGTATCTTGTGGATGGGCAACCGGGACAGCTTTTGTTAAAACAAGAAGAACTGGGGAAAAGTTATTCTTTCGATGATTACATTAATAACAAAATGCCTTTTTTCCATACGTCTAGTATAATGTTGAGAAATGTGATTTTTAAACATGGCTTGCCTGAATGCTATTATGATGTTAGAGGTACATTTGAAGAATGTGCATTGCGTGGTGAAGACTTTAGAAGAATTATTCATTTGCAAAAAGGTGCATTGTATGCTATGGATGGACTGTTTTCTTACTATAGAATTCATTCCGGTGGCATTTGGCAGGGAAGTACTAGTGTCAGAAGAAACATAGAATCCGCTATATCAGCCAATTATTTTAGAAAATATTTTGGTGAGCAATATAGAAATTTATTTGATTCTCAGTATCAAAACGCGTATAAGGCGTTAATGCGCATATTAGTTCTTGAATATGGAATGTTGGGTGACTATGGATTGGGAGATAAAGACACCTATCTGTTAACCTCGTTATTGAATGATGTTAAAGGACAAGATTCAAAAGGATGTGGTCAGGGAGGAAAGCTCAAGCGGTTTATAAGAAGGATGGCATATAAGATTATTTTATAAAAAAGTGCAATGATATATATTAAAACGGATACTGTGGTGTGGTTATACACATATAGTATCCGTTTTTGCATATTGCATAGGTAAAAATACATTATACAGTGATCTAAATATGTCGTATTTCTTGCTTTTTTTATGATTTGCGTATATAATACTATGGAATGTTACTATGGAGTAATAGGTGCATTTCAATAGGGTAATACTAGTAATGCGAAAGCTAAGAGTTATAAAAGAGGGTTTGAGATGGAGAACAAGAGTATTAGTTATACAGCTAAGATTGTAATTAGTTTATATAATATTGCTATGTTTGCAGTGGTATGGGCATTGTACTACAATGGATTTTCATTTGATACATTATCCGTTCAGGGGATAGTGGTTGCAGTTATAATATACACAATTTTATATTTGGCACTTTGTGAATTATACAGAAGCTTTAAGATTGCATCCAGCTCGGTTGCGGAGACTGTGCTGTCTCAGGTGATATCTTTTGGTATAGCTGACGTTTTATTATATGCGATATGCTGTCTTATGTATAACAATTATGTTAACATTCTTCCAGGTGTTGGTGCTGTAGTAGCACAGTTTGTTGGAAGTATAGGATTAGTGTGGTTAGTTAAGAGGATTATGACTATATGTATTAAGCCGGCTGATACTATATTGATATGTGGTGATGGTGTTAGTTCAGAAGAAGTGGCATTGTATATTGATAAGCTGACTAATAAGTATAAGCATTTATTTGATATTAAGGTTACTGTTAAAGAAGGTGATATGCCCGTTGATAGACTTGGTGGTCGTGATAAGTATCATACGGTTATGTTGTATGAAGTTTCAAGTGATTATAAAGGCAGTGTTATTAAACATTGTATAGAGACTGACCAGAATATATATTTTACGCCATCTATTGAGGATATACTTATAGCTAACTGTGAGCCAAGACATCTTTTGGATACACCTCTTATGAAGTATGATTATTCATACAGAAGCACTGTAACAGCAGTTGTTAAGCGTATTATTGATGTAGTGGTGTCGTTGGTAGCAGTGGTGGTTACTTCGCCGATTATGCTTGTTACAGCCCTAGCTATTAAGTTGGAGGACAGAGGTCCGGCTATATTTAAGCAGAAGAGATGCTCTCTTTATGGAAAAGAGTTTAATATCTATAAGTTTAGAAGTATGACCGTAGAGCAGGAAAAGGAAGGCGTTAAGCTTGCAACAGTAGGTGATTCCAGGATTACTAAGGTTGGTAAGGTTATAAGAAAGTTCAGAATAGATGAGTTGCCACAGTTGTTTAATATTCTTTTCGGACATATGAGTCTTGTGGGACCAAGAGCTATGCATAACAATATTGTAGCACAGTGTACAGAGGAGTTGCCTGAATTCGCACTTAGAACAAGAGTTAAGGCGGGACTTACAGGATATGCACAGATATTTGGTAAGTATAACACAACTGCTTATGATAAGCTGAGACTTGACCTTATGTATATTGAGAATCAGTCTGTTATTCTTGATTTTAAGTTGCTTATGTTAACTATAAAGGTTATATTTGTACCGGAAAGTACAGAAGGTGTTGATACAAGTAAGGCTATTGATGTTGCATTTGCTGAGCACATATCGGTTCAGGAAGAAATGGCGGCAAGTAGTGAAGGGAAATAGTTATGGATTCATTGGTAGGAAAGAAAGTCTTGTTCTTTGCCACAAGTGGTTTTTCAGACGGTATAGTAAAGAAGATGAGAGATTTAGGACTTGTGGTAGATTACTATAATGATAAGCCTAATGATGGTTTTATATGTAAAACATGTGGAAGATATCAGATAAAAGCATATGAGTCAAAGTTCATAAAGTATTATAAGAGCATTATAGAATCTAAGAAGCATGAGAAGTATGACTTTGTATTTGTAATAAATGGTGAGAACACCCCCATTAAAGCTTTGGAATGGCTTAAAGAGAGTTTTAAGGATGCAAAGATGATTCTGTATATGTGGGACAGTGTTGCTAATAAAAAGAATATTGATAAGAAGTGGAATTGTTTTGATATGGTCTATACATTTGATAGAAAGGATTATCTTGCCAACAAAGATAAACTTCAATTCTTGCCACTTTTTTATTATGAAGATTATCTTCCTAAAGAGGAGCTAAATAGCGAGTATAATTATGATGTGTCTTTCATAGGTACTGGACATGAAGATAGAATAAAGATTGTGAAAGCGGTAAAGAAGCAATGCGAAGATATGGGATTGTCATTCTATTCGTATGTGTTTATGCCTCATATGTTGGTGTTTCTTTATAATAAATTGCGCAACAAACACTTCAAGAAGGTATCAATGAAAGATGTTAAGTATGATAAGTTGCCATTTAAGACGACTTATGCTATATACAAGGGTTCAAAGTGTGTTATGGATGTTGAGAGTTCAACGCAGACAGGACTCACTATGAGAACTATAGAGATGATAGGACTTAAGAAGAAGCTTATAACAACTAACAAAGATATTGTTAACTACGATTTTTATAATGAGAACAATATTATGGTTGTAGACAGAACTAATTTTAAGATTGATAAGGCTTTTTTTGATAAACCATACGAAGAGTTGGATGCGTCAATATATGAGAAGTATTCACTTACAGGTTGGATAAAAAATGTGCTTAAATAGGAGAAAGTATGAAAGTATTAGTTACAGGTGCCAATGGTTATCTTGGACAAGGAGTTGTAAAACAGTTATTAGATGATGGAGTTGATGTTATAGCTGCAGATTACAGTTGTGAGCATGTGGATTCCAGAGCAGTTATTAAAGAATGCGATCTGTTTAGTATTGCCAATCGCTATGAATATTTTGAAAAGCCGGATGTTGTATTACATATGGCTTGGAGAAATGGTTTTGTGCACAATGCACTTAATCATATAGAGGATTTACCTAATCACTATATGTTTATAAAGAATATGATTGATGCAGGCGTGAAGCGTGTTAGTGTTATGGGTAGTATGCACGAAATAGGATTTTTTGAAGGTAGCATCAATGAGAATACACCAACTAATCCGATGAGCTTGTATGGTATTGGCAAGGATGCTTTGAGACAGACTGTAAAGCTTATGTGCAATGATGCCAATATACCATATCAGTGGTTAAGAGGATATTATATCGTAGGAAATACAAAGTATGGTTGCTCAATATTTTCTAAGATTACAGCGGCAGAGAATGAGGGCAAGGAGTTGTTTCCATTTACAACAGGACAGAATCAGTGGGATTTTATTGATTATGATGAGTTCTGTCTTCAGGTTGCAGCAGCGGTTGAGCAGAGTGAAGTGAATGGTATAATTAATATATGTTCAGGCAGACCGGAAAAGTTGGCAGATAGAGTTGAAAGATTTATAAAAGAAAATAATTATAAAATTCAGCTTGATTATGGAAAGTTTCCGGATAGAAAGTATGATTCTAAGGCTGTTTGGGGCGACGATAAAAAAATAAGAGAGATATTAGAAAAGCGTGGATAGTATACGCTGGGATATGTGATTATGAAAGAAACAGTATCTATAATTATGGCTACCTACAATGGTGCTAAGTATATTGCACAGCAGATAGATTCCATTTTGGCTCAATCATACAATGAATGGAAATTGTATATTAGGGATGATGGTTCAACAGATAATACTATAGATATAATTAATGAATATGTGCAAAAGCATCAGGATAAGATATGTCTGGTGCAAGATGATTATGTATGTAAATCAGCTTATAAGAATTTTATGCGATTATTAACCTATGTGGATTCTGAGTATGTCATGTTTTGTGATCAGGATGATGTGTGGATGAGTAATAAAATCGAGATGTCATTAGCTGAGATGAAAAGACAGGAAAATATAGGAGACGATGTGCCGATAGCATTGTTTACTGATTATGAAATAGTTGATGGAGAATTGAATCTTATAAGAGATACAAGCAGCCTTGATGTGGATATATCGTTAAATTCACTGCTTACACAGAATTGTACCATAGGTGCTGTTATGATGATTAACAGAAAGTTAGTTGAATGTGCAAAGGAATGGGACTATTTGGAGCATGGCATGCATGATTGGCTGTGTATGTTGATTGCCGCATATTCTGGACATATAGGACGCGTTAAGGAAGCTGCAATGTTGTACAGACAGCATGGAAACAATGTGTTAGGTGAGAACCTGAATTTCTTTGCGTATGTATCAAATAGGCTAAATATTAAGGAAACGAAGAAACGCATAGATGTGTATTTTAAACAGGCGGAGTTGCTTATGGACAAGTATACAGCGTATGACCAGTCTAGATATAATGTAGTTAAAGATTTTTTTGATATAAGAAAGAGTTTTAAGCTTGTTAGAGGATATAAGCTTATTAAAGGTAAGTATTTACATGGCGGAATGGTGAAGAATATAGGTATGTTTTTCTTGGTGTAGTTGTTAATAAAACATTAGGAGTAGTAAAGATGAAATTATCAGAAGTAGCAGTAGGCAGAAATAACAATTGGGATTGCGTAAGGTTAATAGCTTCTTTTTTAGTGCTTGCTGCACATGCATTTCCTGTTGCCACAGGTGCTAATGGTGATTTACTCTTTTTGGTGTCTAATGGTAATTTGAATTTTGGTGGTTTTGCTGTACTTATACTTTTTTTGTTTAGTGGTTATTTTAATGCCAAAAGTGTGGAAAGAGTAAAGGGTGATTTTTATATATTCTTTAAATCGAGAGCTTTAAGGCTTATACCAGAATTGTTATGTGTCTGTTTGTTTTGTATGTTTGTTATAGGACCTATATTTACAGACCTTACAATAGTTCAATATTTTTCTGATTATGATACATATTTATATCCAATCAATTCGCTTCTTTTGGGTAAGCACGAGTTGCCTGGAGTGTTTACAAATAATGTTTACGCATCTCAGATTAATGGTTCTTTGTGGACGTTAAAGTTAGAAGTGTTGTGCTATATAGGTGTGTTTATTGCATATAAGCTTAAAATGTTTAACAAGAAGGGTTTCTTTTTTTATATAGTTATGTATTGTATAGGAATTGTATTATATAGTTACTTGTTATATAACAATAGTCCCCTTAGTGGAATATTATATCCTATTTTAGGATTTGGTATGGGTATCGCATTATATGTGTGCAGGGAGTATATAAAGTTAAGTGCTGTAGTTGCGCTTATTGCGATGCTATTATATCTAGTAACATGTAGATTTAAGTTTGGTATGATGCTTGGCTTGATTACATTGTCTTATGCTATGTTGTATATTGTATTTGCAACAAAGAAGAAGATTGGCAATGTAACAAAAGGGTATGAAATATCGTATGGGGTTTATTTATGGGCGTTTCCAATACAGCAGATAATATGTTATATGTTCGGTGGCAGGATGAATCCTTATGTCAATATTATTATGACGATTCCTATTGTAGTGTTGGTTGCCATAGCATCCAATAAGTTTATTCAAAGACCTGTTTTAAAGAAATTTGGCGAATAATATCACTATATATTTTGAGGTGGCAAATGGCAAAGTTGTATATAGCATGTGTTTTGTATAATAAATCAGTAGAGGATATTGGAACATTTGAGAATCTGATTAAATTTAAGGCATCTAATAAGGATATTAGTATTATGGTATTGGATAACTCTTCTGAGGAATACAGAAAGAGTAATGCTGTTTTGTGTCAAGGTAAATACAAGGATATGATTGAATATTGTGATAATGGCGGTAATATTGGATTGAGTAAAGCGTACAATATTGCAATATCAAGAGTTGATGAAGATGATTATTGGATCATGTTTATAGATGATGATACGAAATTTTCATTAGAGTATTTTTCTAATGTATATGAGTGTATATTATCAAACCGTGAGGATGTTCGTATTATTAGCGGGATTATTACTAGTGGTGAAAGAGTTATGTCTCCGATGAGGTCGTTGAAGATTTTCAATAAAGGTGAGGAACACTTTATATCAGAGGTTGGGGTTTATGACAATATTTTCTGCATAAATAGTGGTCTTACATTACATAGTAGTGTTATATCTAAGATTGGTGAATATGAAGAGCGTCTGTTTTTGGATATGATTGATCATTGGCTTATGGAAAGGCTTATTCATATGCAGTGTAACAGAATTATGATTGTACCGGGAGATATCCGGCAGTCATTTTCATCGGACGAAAAAGGAAATAAAAAAGGAAAGATAATAAGATATAAGATTTTTAAAAAGGATTTTGTAGCATTTTGTAATTTAACGGGCAAGAGTATTTTTTACAAATGGTTCGTATTATTTAAAAGGCGCATTTCACTTATTATTCACTGATATATTATAGTTTATTAAGGAGGTTATAAGGTAATGAGAGTGTTATTTATTACTATACCGTTTTATGAGTATATAGATAGAATTAAGCAAGGCATACAAAGCACTCTCAATGCGGATGTGGATGTTCTTGAATTAGGACAAGAGAGTAGGGGTGTCGGTTATATATTAAACAAAATTTCAAAAGGGAGACATAATACAGAGTTAAATTATAAGAATCAGGAACGCTTTTTTGATGAACATAAGAGTGTTCAGTATGATTATATATTTGTATTAGTAGGACGAGGATTAAATAAAGAGTTATTCTATGAATTTTTGGATGGACAAAAGACAGCATTTAAAATTATATATTTGTGGGATGATGTTAAACGTGTTGAAAATTTCGATGAAATTAAGGATGCATTTGATAGGATAATCTCTTTTGATAGAGTTGATTGCGAGCATTATGGTTTTGAGTTCCTACCACTCTTTTATTGTGATGACTATAGATACAATAATGAAAACTTGGAATATGATGTGTCTACTATAGGTTTTCTGCATTCTGACAGAATCCAGATTTTAGATAAAGTTTTGAGCAGAGTTCCCAAAGAGAAGTATAATTGGTATGCTATGTTAAAAACTACTAGAAAACATATGTTAATGGAGTGCATAAAGCAACTAAAGATAGCAAAGACACCATTCTACATTGGTTATAAAAGTTTATCAATAAAGGAAACGGCAGATATTGTCAAGAGAAGCAAAGTGGTATTGGATATGCCACATGCAACGCAAAAGGGGCTAAGTATGCGTACTATAGAATCAATTGCAGCAGAGGCTAAGCTTATAACAACTAATTCTGATGTACAATATTATGATTTTTATGACGAGAATAATGTGTGTATTATTGACAGAAAGAATCCTGTTGTTAACGAAAGCTTTTTTGAAGTGCCTTATGTTAAGATGGATTCATCTATTGTGGACGCTTATTCACTGAAATCGTGGTTAAAAAGAATTTTTTCGTGTTAATGTATTAGTATTATTGGCAATGATTTGTACTGAAGGGGTTTAGGAGTATGATCGAAGCATTAAAAAAGAAAAAAATAGATGTATGTGATGTGTTTGTTGCAGTGCTTATATTCGAGTTGGTTCTTGGTGGGTCGGGGAGAATTATAAGTATAGGACCGGTTAGTTTGAGACATATAATATTGTTTTGCGCAGTTATAGTGCAGACAGTTTGGTTGTTTAAGGGTAAGTTGAAAAAAAGTTGGCAGAATATACTTTTGATTGGCGTATTTGTTATATTTATTGCTAATCTTATATATAGTTGTGTTGTCAACGATGTTAGAAGTTCTATTGATGTTTTTTTGGGATACATATCGCTGATTTTGAGTGTTTTCTTTCAAATGTACTTTGATGGTGATAAGAAAAGGTTAGACAAAGTTATAAATCTGTTTTCGATAGCTGCGTTAATACTAGCTGTATTTAGTTTATTAGTGTGGTTAGTTGCCTTAATTGGTGGGTATGGTACTTATCCGGTTATATCAGGCTTGCTATCTCGTTTCGATTATGGTTTGTTGGCTTATGTGGGAAGAATTCCAAGATTATTCTTCAAAGGTACGATTTATGTATGTTTGTTGCTAATTCTTTTGTTTATTCGTTTGTTTAAGGAACCTAAGAATATTAAGTTGATAGTGATGTTTTCTATATGTGCACTGTCAGTTCTGACATCATTTACGGTTGCATTTGTTGCATTTATAGTACTTATAATGGTTTATTTGTATTTTCTGTTATATAGCAATGACAATGTTAAAAAGAAATTAATTATATTTTTTGTGGGATCGGTAGGTTTGCTTTTTATTGCTTATATAACTGGTGTAATTAATATTTTCATTGGAAGGTTCACTGGTGGTTACACTATGTCCTTGAAGTTTATTCAGGCATATGAGTTGTTAAAAGGTTTTATGCAGAAACCTTTGTTTGGATGGGGAATCGGGTGTAGTTATGCTATTAACACTCCTACTTATACAATATCGTCCGTTTATTACGAAGTCATGTGGTGTGAAATGCTTATGAAATTAGGTGTGCTAGGTATGATTCCATATGTACTGTTGATATTAGGAAGTATCAGATCGTTGTATAAGTTGTATAAAGCAAAAGATGATTATATCTATCTGTTTTTGATGTTGGGAATTGTGTTTTTATGTGGGATTTCATTTTCGAACCCATTTATGAATAATTCCTTGGGATTGGTATTCTTTGCAATATGTGTAGGTGCTTCTCAGATTAAAGCAAGTGAGCTTGATTCCGGTAAATAGGCAGAGAAAGGTTGTAGGTAGGGTTAAATGGTTGGGAAAGTCAAGGCATTTATGAGTTCTGATCAGAAATGGACTATAATTAAGAACAAAATTATTATACTTACACAGAGAGTTGTATATGGATTACAGTTTGGACATTTTGGCAAAGGAAGTATGCTTATAAAGCCAATTAGAATAGTTGGAAAAAAATGCATTGACATTGGTAATAATGTTGTTGTTCTAAATGGTGCGAGAATGGAAGCTGTTACAAGTTGGAAGGATAAGAAATATGATGCGTCTATTGTAATTGAAGATAATGTATCAATTGGGCAAAATTTTCATGTTGTATCAGCGGCAAATTTTGTGGTAGGTAAGAATACTACTATTTCAGGAAATGTGTTTATAACAAATGCGAATCATGAGTACAGAGATATAGGGGTACACGTGTTACATCAGGAATTGATTGTTAAGGAAACGAAGATAGGTGAAAATTGTTTTATTGGTTATGGAGCTTCGATTCAGGCAGGAACAGTATTAGGTAAACAGTGTATAGTGGGAACGAATGCGGTTGTTCGAGGTGTGTATGGCGATTATTGTGTATTAGTTGGAGCTCCGGCAAGAGTTGTGAAGCGTTATAATGTAGACACTGGAATATGGGAACGTGTCGATAGTTGATGTATTATAACGATTAGAATTAAAGAAATGCTTTAATAGAGAGGTGTACATATGAAATGTATTATACTAGCGGCAGGATATGCTACAAGAATGTATCCGTTAACAGAGAATTTTCCAAAGCCATTACTTGAAGTTGGTGGACGAACTATTATGGATAGACTGATTGATGATATTGAGACTATTCAGACTGTGGATGAATGTGTCGTTGTGACTAATCATCGATTTATTACACATTTTAAGGAGTGGGCTGATAAGCAGGCGCGTCGCTTTGATATTGCTGTGCTTGATGATGGTTCCACTGAGAATGATAACAGACTTGGAGCAGTGAAGGACTTGGATTTTGTTATTAAAGAGTGTGGCATAGATGATGATGTGTTGGTGCTGGCTGGTGATAATCTTTTAGATTTTTCTCTAAAGGGGTATGTTGATTTCTTTGTGACCAAGAAGCACAGCAGTATTATGTATTATCGTGAGCCAGAGCTGGCTAGGTTGCAGCGCACAGGAGTTATTGCTATTGATGATGATAGCAAGGTGCTTACTATGCAGGAAAAGCCTAAGGAGCCTGTTTCGGACTGTGCAGTTCCGCCATTTTATATCTATGCGAAAGAGGATTTGCACTGCATAAGTGAAGCGGTAGCATACGGTGTCAATGTGGATGCACCGGGGAACCTTCTTTCAAAGATGTGCCAGTATTGTGAGATTTATGCTTATGAGATGCCGGGCAAGCGTATTGATGTAGGGTGTCTTGCAGATTATGAGAGGATTAAGGACAGTTTCTAGGTGTGGTTATATTAATCCATAGTGTTTACATTAGATTATATAGCAGATAATCAGGAAAGGAAAATGTGTGGTGAATTTTCATATGAGTTCAGTATACAAGGGCGTTGTATGGACTATAAGGCGATAAGGGAGAATGAGGAAGTAAGAGCATTTCTTAAGAAGGGCAACGATAATCTTGGGGTGCTTGGGTACACAGATCATTCAGAAGTGCATTGTTCACTGGTTGCAGAGAGAGCAGCTATGATACTTAAGGCATATAATTATCCTGACCATGATATAGAACTTGTCAAGATAGCAGGCTTTCTTCATGATATAGGTAATTCTATTAATAGAAAGCATCATGCGGAGTATGGCGCACTGCTTGCTAACGAGATACTAAAAGGGACGGATATGCCACTAGAAGACAGAGTGACTGTAGTTACCAGTATAGCTAATCATGATGAATCAACAGGTGGAGCTATGGATCATATATCAGCGGCACTTATCATAGCAGATAAAACGGATGTAAGACGTAATCGTGTCAGAAGTACAGACTTTGCTACATATGATATTCATGACAGAGTTAATTATGCGGTAACAGATGCGAAGTTATCTGTTGATATAGAAAACGGAGTAATATCTCTTGATATATCGTTGGATGAGTCAATATGTACCATGTATGATTACTTCGAGATATTCTTAGGTCGTATGATGATGTGCAGACGTGCGGCAGAGATGCTGGGTGCTAAGTTTAAACTTTATGCAAACGGTAGTAAGGTGTTATAAATAATGTATGTGTGGGGCGGGCAACATCCTCTAAGTAGGGAGAGGATGTTGCCCGCCCCTTTACCGTAAGCAGTTTTACAATTCACCTAGAAATCCAATATTCGCAGTTATCCTCGCTCAGCTTTCATATAAGTACGGCACTTAAGGGGCATAAGATTCCTTTGAAGTTTAGGGTTAATGCGTTCCTTGATGGCAATAGTATCAAAAAAGCGTTTCCAAAGTGACTGAAAGTTATCCTCATCATCGGAGTATGAGTGAGTGTTAAAAAGAGAATCTTCACTGATGTCGGTAGTCAGTATGTAACCTTTGCCGGAAACGTGGACAACAGAAAGATTCCTTGAGGTATCTATAATAATCCAGTTCTCACAAGGCATACGGTCTGCGAAATGGTTAGCAATCATAGCAATAATATTGTATGTAGGAGCAATTCGTCCAGCCAGAACGCCATTGTCTAGTTCTTCAAAACGCACAAATTCTCTGTATCGACAAGCTTCATTGCTAACAGCGCGCTTTAATTCACATATCTTTGCAGTGTATGAATCGGTAAGCATATCGATAACACCAGGACCTATGCGGAATGCCCGTTGAAGAAACTTATATACGTATGAGGCTTTGCCCGCATCATCTGACATACATGCACAGTACACATAGTAGTAGAGTTCGTAGGATAGTTTCCGGATGATTGAGTTTGATACTTTAGCGGATAGTTCATAGTCGGTATCAAGTTCAACGTATTCTTCAAAGAATGACATGGTGGAAGTGTTTTTTACCCTTACGTCAGTATGAGAGGTACCGGCTTCCCATGCAGTGTATATGGCAGAAAATATACCATCTAAGCTATCCTCGCACAGATAAACCGTAGTTGTACTATCGGATATAGTTTTGTTAGCGGTCATAGTGCAATTCCTCCCTTCATATTGTAGTCATCAAAAAGAGATAATTGTTTATAGCTGTTGTGATGTTCGATCTGGTAGCGATTGCGCTGTTCATCACCTATAAGTGCGTTAGTAATGTAGTTCTCATTCACTTGAATAGGGTACATCATCTTGCCACGACATGTTATAAAATATAGAGCTCTCTTAAGTACTACACCAATCCGTTTAAGGTCGTTAAAGTCAAGGTTAGCAGTGCGTCGAGCTTTCACTATTCGCATAGCGGACTTTACACCGATGCCGGGAACTCGAAGCAATGTGTTGTAGTCGGCACGGTTGATTTCTACAGGAAATTGTTCGAGATTTCGCAATGCCCAATCACACTTAGGATCTATAAGGGTGTTGAAGTTAGGGCGGTTCTCCGACAACAGTTCATTAGACTTAAAGCCATAAAAGCGCATAAGCCAATCTGCCTGATACAGACGGTGTTCACGAAGGAGGGGTACGCCGTTAGTTCCTTCTGTATCAGGTAAGGCTGAGTCTTGATTGACATTGATAAAGGCTGAGTAAAAAACTCTTTTTAAGTCATAGTTCTTATATAATGCTTCCGCAACAGTCACAAGCTGAAAGTCAGTTTCGGGAGTGGCACCTATGATCATCTGGGTGCTTTGTCCGGCGGGCACATATAAGGGCTGTGGTTTTCGATTCCTTGCAGGTGGGTGAAAGTTGCCGGTGGCAGGTTCACTAAAGGAAGGAGTAGCGTCAGATGAGGCGGTGGTTACACTCTCTCCAAGCAGAGCCTGCATATCATAAGACATCCGTGGTGATTTACTGCCTATATATCCCGCCAGTGAATTTCTATGGATGCCTTGTTGAATCTGACGCATAGGTGTAAGTATAGTTTTTCGCGTCTTATGAGGTGCCAGCTTCTTAAGGCCATCCGCTGTGGGAAGTTCAAGATTAATACTCATACGATCAACATACCATCCTGCAGCCTCAATAAGGTCGGCAGAGGCACCGGGGATGCCTTTTAAATGAATATAGCCGCCAAAGTTGTACTTTGTACGTAAAAGAAGCACAGTTTCAAGCATAAGCTTCATAGTATGATCCGGACTGTGAATGATGCCTGAACTTAAGAAAAGTCCTTCAATATAGTTTCTGCGATAGAATTCTATGGTAAGGGTGCATATTTCTTCTGGTGTAAATGTGGTGCGTACCACATCATTAGAAGAGCGGTTAATACAGTACTTGCAGTTAAAGATGCACTCATTAGTCATAAGTATCTTTAAAAGAGATATGCATCGTCCATCTGCAGCGAAGCTGTGACATATGCCACAAGCAGCGGCATTACCGAGTCCGCTACCGCCACTGCTTCTTGACACGCCACTAGATGTACATGCCACGTCATACTTGGCAGCATCGGTGAGTATTGTGAGTTTTTCCATAATATCTAAGTCGTTTTTTATAATCATAGGTGGTCCTCCTGTAAATGGTCAATATAAAAGTAAAAATATAAATGTAAATATAAACAAAATCAAAGTCGAATGTATGTTCTGTACATCTTTATTATAACTCTCGAACAAATGTTTGTAAAGAGGGTGTTGAAAAAATATGAAATATATTTTACAATATTAATCTGACTACAACAGATGACTAGGGGGCATTATGGCAAAGAATAAAGAGAAGAATCCTTTTTTAATAGAGAAATATAGAATTATAAGTGAGATTTCAAAGAATCACATGAAGAGAAGCAATAAGGAACTGATATTGATGTCACTCTGGTTCTTTTTTGCGGCTGCATTTGCGCAGACATTTTTTATTGTATTTGTAGGCAGTTTATTTACTATAGAAGGTTGGGAGATAGAAGGTTTGCCAAAGGCTATTGGACCACAGGTTGTTAGCATAGCGTTGTTTGCTATGGTTGTTGTTTTGCTTGTGCCATTTTATAGGTCACTTAAAAGAACTGCTTTGAAGTTGTATTACATGTTTAGGGATGAGTACAGAACTTTATATATGAGTGGTCTTGATGATGGCAAGATGATGTGGCAATTGGTTAATTATCCGATTATATATGTTGCAGTAGCAGGAGGAGCAGGATGTGGTGTGCCGATTGTATTGTTTCATATTGAGGAAGTCGGCTTAGCTATGTTATGTGTGGTTTTTGTGATTGGTATTGTTTTGATAGCGTATAAGATTATGGCTAACTTATATAATAAGAACTTTATGGCTATTACAGGGCTTGAAAGTGCTGATAAGGATATATGTATATCTAAGGTAGATGGTTCTTGCAGACTTATATCCTGGTTGAATGTTGAGGAGAATATCGCTTTGCCATATCGTATGCTTCGAGGGAAGGATAGTGTAGTATCCAATGAAGAGATTTCATATATGGCAAGAGATATGAACCTGGATGGATTGTTAAGAGTTGAAGCGGGCAGACTTACGCCGCTACACAGATTAGAGGTGATGATTCTTAGAGCTTATTCTGTCGCAGGTAAAGAGATGATTTTAGATGAACGTATGACTCAGGGATTGAGTGAGGCTGATATAGAACAAGTGAATATTTTGATGGCAAGAATTAAGAATCCTAATATTTCAGCCGGCTATACACCTAATAATGTAGTAAAAAACAGAGCAACAGATATGATTGGAAGTGGAGTGTAATATAATATGGCAACAAAATTTTATGCAGTTAGAAAGGGATTGACTCCCGGTATATATAGAACATGGGATGAGTGCAAGGCGATGGTGACAGGAGTGTCGGGGGCCGAGTACAAGAGCTTTCCAACTATGGAAGCAGCAGAAGAATATATGGGAAGAGGTAGTAAGCCTGATATTAAATCGGAGGCATTTTCATTTGTGGATGGTTCTTTCAATATAGCAACAGGCGTGTATGGTTATGGCGGTTTTATAGAGTACAATGGAGAACGGGAAGTGCTTATGGGAAGCGGTAATGATGCAGAGATGGCATCTATGCGCAATGTTGCAGGTGAGGTTCTTGGAAGTATGGCAGCTATAAAGCGGGCTATTGAGTTAGGTTTAGGTTCACTTGATATATATTATGATTATAGTGGTATTGAAATGTGGGCTACGGGTGAATGGAAGCGTAACAAGAAGGGTACTATTGCTTATTATGATTATGTAAAGTCTGTTGAGGACAAGATTAAGTTAAACTTTGTAAAGGTTAAAGGCCATTCGGGCCTAGAAGGCAATGAAGAGGCTGACAGACTGGCTAAGAAGGCTGTTGGAATTGAGTAAGCTGACAGGATAGTGGAGAAGGATATAGAGGTGAGTATTATGGAAAATATACTTGTGAGTGCCTGCCTTATGGGAGTTCACTGCCGATATGACGGCAAGTGTCAGAATATACCGGAATTTGCAGACAGGCTGCCAAAGCTTATGGAAAAGTACAATCTTATACCTGTTTGTCCGGAGGTGTTTGGGGGTATGACAACACCAAGACTTCCATCAGAAATTATTTCCGGACACAGTACAGACGGTGTTGCGTTAAAAAATTCAGCGGGAGAAGATGTTACAGCGAATTTTGTAAGAGGTGCTAAAGAGGCGGTGGCACTTGCAAAGCTATATAACTGCCATTATGCAATACTTAAAATGCGTAGTCCGTCTTGCGGAAGCGGACAGGTTTATGACGGAACCTTTACGAAGACGCTTATAGAAGGTGACGGAGTCACAGCTAAACTGCTAAAAGCTGAAGGCGTTGTAGTGCTTAACGAAGAGAACTGCTTCGAGACGTTGCTGTGAAGAAGTGAACGTAAGCTATCCTGCAACTGCTTGAAAAGTTTTCTGTAGGTGCGAGGGTATATGTCTTCCAGACCGTAGAAAAACGTCAGCACTTAATGAAACGAGGGTGCAACAAAGGGGAAGAGAATTCTTTAGAATTAAGCTTACCTTTTGTTGCACCCTCGTTGAATTTAGTACTGTTACGTTTTTCGACGAGTGGGAACGTGTCTGGAAGATATATACCCATCGCGACCTTATAGAAAGGGGCTCAAGTGGTTGTAGAATACTAACACAATCACTTCTTCACAGCATCAAAGTATCGCTTGGTTTCAGCTACAACAACTCCGCTTAAAGCCACGATGGCGATTAAGTTTGGTATTGCCATAAGACCGTTGAATATATCGGCTATAGTCCATACAACGGAAACGGTCATAAATGGTCCTACGAACACACATAAGATGTAGAGCCAGCGGAATACTTTAATGGCAGTTTTATTATCTTTCACAAGGTATTCAAGACATTTTTCACTATAATAATTCCATCCAAGTATGGTTGTAAAGGCGAAGAATACAAGGCAGATCATCAGTATAAATGATGATACTTCGGCAGGAAATGGAAGGCCAAGTTCAAATGCCTTTGTTGTAACGTTAACACCTTTAAGTCCCATGTCCCAGGCTCCGGTAATAACGATTGAAAGTCCAGTCATAGTGCAGATTATAAGAGTGTCAATTACAGTTCCGGTCATTGAAATCAGTCCCTGTTCTGCCGGGTAGTCGCACTTGGCAGCGGCAGCGGCAATTGGAGCACTACCGAGACCTGCTTCATTGGAGAAAATGCCTCTTGCCACACCCATCTGCATAGCAACCATCATACTACCTAAAGCACCACCCGCCATAGCACGAAGACCGAAAGCACTTTCTATAATAGTAACAAATGCAGCTGGAATTTCTGTTATGTGTGTGAACAATATAATGAGTACTGTTATAACATATGTTGCTGCCATAAATGGTACAACCACTTGAGCAACACTTGAGATTCGCCTGATACCGCCGATAATAACAAGGGCAGCACATGCAGTAAGTATAATGCTTGAAATAACGATGGTGTATGTATATTCTATGCCGAATAAGCTGATAGTCTTGGAGCCTGCAGTATCAAAGAAGTTGCTGATGGCACTTGTTATACCGTTTATCTGTGTAAATGTTCCGATGCCTAAAAGACCTGCACCTGTGCCAAAGATAGCAAAAAGCTTTGCAAGCCATTTGAACTTCTTGCCCATTCCCTTTTCTATGTAGTAAAAAGGACCGCCTACTATATGACCATCGGACTCTGTTTCACGATATTTTACGGCTAACAGACACTCGGAATACTTGGTGACAGTTCCAACGATGGCGGCTACCCACATCCAAAACAGAGCTCCGGGACCGCCGGTTACAATAGCCGTAGCGACACCTACGATATTGCCGGTTCCGATAGTTGCAGAAAGTGCTGTGCATAGTGAGGCGAATCCGGAAACTTCACCATTACCGCCATTATCTTTAAATATACTTTTAAATGCAACGCCAAGCTTGGTTACTTGCAGACCTTTTAATCGTATGGTCATAAATACACCAACCGAAAGAATAAGTACGATTAGTGGAATGCCCCATACAAGGTTATCTATTGTATTTAGTAATTTGCTTATATTGTCTAACATAAATATACTCCGTTCTAAAAAATACCATATACTTAAAGATACCATAAAACTTAAGTACAGGCAAGAATTAAGCAATGAGGTGCTTTTATCTAAATAATTTATGATATATTATGAGGTAAATACTCATTTTTATCTTGAAAAATGTGAAAAAAGTATATAGAATACTGAATGTATGACGTTTTGAGATTATTGTTATTAGGAGGTACAATATGGAACTTGAGATATTACATTGGTTTGAATCGTTGCACAATCCGGTGCTTGATATGATTATGTATGTTATTACATCATTGGGTAATGCGGGAGCTATATGGATTATTATGGCCTTGGCATTTGTTACGATATTTCGAAAAAAGTATGGTAAGGCAGGCTGGTCTATTGCTGTAGGTCTTATATTATCCCTTATCATGTGTAATCTTGTTATGAAAAATATGTTTGCAAGAGTAAGACCTTTTAATGTGGATGAATTTGAGAATCTGTTTGGTGTATTTAATGGAATTGATGACTGGTCATTCCCGTCAGGTCACACATCTGCGTCATTTGCAGCGGCGGCAGCACTTTTTATGTGGCATAAGAAGGAAGGAACAGCAGCGCTTGTGCTTGCAACAGTTATTGCTATATCGCGCCTTTATCTTACGGTGCATTACCCAACAGATGTTCTTGCCAGTGTAGTACTTGGAACATTGTATGGTATTGCAGGTTATTTTATCGTTAAGTTAGTAGCATCTAAGATGGAGAAGAAAAAGGCTCAGACGGTTTCAGTGGAATCTGAGGAAACGAGGTAGAATAAGTGAACAGTATTATTAATACGTTTAATACGTTGAGCTTAACATTGATGATGCATTCTCATCACGAACATGAGCATGGTCATGGTGGAGAGTTTAGTTTTGAATGCTTTTGGGATGAGGTTGTGTTACATGCACTGGAGGAGAGCTTTAAACTGCTTCCTTTTCTCTTCCTTACATATCTGGCAATGGAGTTTCTGGAGCATAAGACCAGCACTAAAACAAAGGGGCTGGTGAGAAAGTCAGGTAAAGCGGGTCCTTTTATAGGTGCGGTGCTTGGAGCATTTCCGCAGTGCGGATTCTCTACAGTAGCATCTAACCTTTACGCCGGCAGAGTGATTACGCTAGGAACATTGTTTGCCATATTCTTATCTACATCAGATGAGATGTTACCTGTTCTTTTATCAGAGAATATTCCGGTGACAACAGTGTTAGCTCTTGTTGGTATTAAGGTTGTTATAGGTATGGTAATGGGCTTTCTTATAGATATTATATTTAGAAAGTCCAGAAAAAGCTTTAATATGATTCAACGAATCGGTGGTATATGCAGCAGTGACCGTTGCAACTGCAATAAGGGCGTATTTTGGTCGGCTGTATGGCATACCGGAACAACATTTTTGTTTATTGTACTTATGACATTTGGTCTTAATACATTGATATTCTTTGTAGGAGAGGAAGCACTGGGTAATATTATACTTAATAAACCGATTATTGGTCCAATGATTGCAACACTGGTAGGTCTTATTCCTAACTGCGCATCATCAGTTGTTCTTACGCAGCTTTATGTGGGTGGAGTAATGACCATAGGTTCTCTTATGGGAGGACTTCTGGCGGGGGCAGGAGTGGGTATACTGGTTCTGTTTAGAGAGAACCGTAACCTTAAAGAAAACTTATGTATTCTTGGCGGACTTTATGCTATCGGAGTAGTGTCTGGCATCCTAATCGACTTAGGCGCTATGTTATTACTTTAGTGAATTATGATAAAGTGTACAAATGTATAAAAATAATAAAGAGGCATTGTATTTTTTTACACCAAATGCGGTGGACGAAGTATATGTCTTACAGCACTGTTACGCTTTTCGACAAGTGAGAACGGGTCTGTAAGACATATACTTCGTCCTATAAGCAATGAGTGTAACTAATTATATAATGCCTCTTTATTATTTTTACCAATTCATACTTGAAAAAATATTCACCAAGTGATAACATAAAAGTAACTTTTGGCAAAATATTTTCTAAAAGTTTTTTGCCGATTAATACGTGACCTGAAAGGAGAATATGTATGCAGATACAAAGCGTGTTTGACAAAGCATTTGCCAGGTATGGTAAGGTGTATAAGGGGATGGATGTAGAGCCGATATGTAAGGCAATGAAGAACACACCCCTGCCGGAAGATGTGATTTATGTTCCATCAGATAGTGAGTTAGAGGCTTTGGATATCTATGAAGTGATGTCTAAGAATGTATACGGTGATATGCCTGTTCAGATTGGCTATTGCAATGGACATAACAATAAGCTTAATGCATTGGAGTATCATAGAAGTTCAGAAATTAATATTGCAGTTACGGATATGATTTTACTTTTGGGATGCCAGCAGGATATTAAAGAAGATTTTACATATGATACGTCTTTGGTCGAAGCATTTTTGGTGCCGGAAGGAACGGTTGTGGAGATGTATGCAACCACATTACATTATGCACCTTGTGGATTTGATGGTGAGGGCTTTAGATGCGTGGTAGTGCTTCCAAAGGGAACTAACTATGATGTAAAGGTTGATGAGTGTATAGCGGAGGATAAGCTTCTTGCTGCAACTAATAAGTGGTTGATTGCTCATCCGGATGCAAAGATAGAAGGAGCCTGGGAAGGCCTTATAGGAGAGAATATAGAGGTGTAGTAAGTACCTCATTAATATATTATATAATCAAGAAAGGGGAGCACGAGTATTATCGTGCAAATATTAATTATGAATAATATGCCAAGCGTTAAAGTAGGAATTGTAGCAGTGAGTAGAGATTGTTTTCCGGAGTCACTTTCAGTGACAAGAAGACAAAGATTAGTTGAGGCTTACAAGGCAAAGTATGATGCCGCAGACATATATGAGTGTCCTGTCTGTATTGTGGAGAGCGAGATTCATATGATGCAGGCTCTTGAAGATGTGAAGAAGGCAGGATGTAACGCACTTTGTGTATATCTTGGTAACTTCGGTCCTGAAATAGCTGAAACTATGTTGGCTAAGTATTTTGACGGTCCTAAGATGTTTATTGCGGCAGCTGAGGAGACTTCTGAGAACGGAGGACTTGTTCAGGGACGCGGTGATGCTTATTGTGGTATGCTTAATGCAAGCTATAATTTAAAGCTTCGCAATGTTAAAGCCTACATACCTGACTATCCTGTGGGAACAGCAGAGGAATGTGCTGATATGATTCATGAGTTCCTTCCGGTTGCAAGAGCAGTTTATGCACTCGAAAACTTAAAGATTATTAGTTTCGGTCCTCGTCCGACTAATTTCCTTGCTTGTAATGCACCTATTAAGCAACTTTATAACTTAGGTGTTGAGATAGAGGAGAATTCAGAGCTTGATTTATTTGAAAGCTTCAATAATCATGCCGGTGATGAAAGAATTCCGGACGTTGTAAAGAGTATGGAAGCAGAGCTTGGTGCCGGTAACAAGAAGCCGGAGATACTTGCAAAGCTTGCTCAGTATGAACTTACACTTCTCGACTGGGTAGAGGCTCATAAGGGTTCAAGAAAATACGTTGCAATAGCAGGAAAGTGCTGGCCGGCATTCCAGACACAGTTTGGATTTGTGCCATGCTATGTTAATTCAAGACTTACAGCTATGGGTATTCCTGTATCGTGTGAGGTTGATATATACGGTGCTTTAAGTGAGTTTATTGGAACAGTTGTAAGTCAGGATACAGTGACACTTCTTGATATTAACAACACGGTACCTGCTGATATTTATAAGGCAGATATTGAGGGCAAGTTCGATTATACACATAAAGATGTATTTATGGGCTTCCACTGTGGTAACACAGCCTCAGGAAAGCTTGCCTTCTGTGAAATGAAGAATCAGATGATTATGGCACGTTCACTTCCTGAGGAGGTTACTAATGGTACTCTTGAGGGAGACATTGTTCCGGGAGATATAACATTTTTCAGACTTCAAAGTACTGCTGATGCAAAGCTTAATGCATATATTGCCCAGGGTGAAGTGTTACCTGTAGCAACTCGTTCATTTGGTGCTATTGGTATATTTGCTATTTCACAGATGGGACGTTTCTACAGACACGTGCTTATCGAGAAGAACTTCCCACATCATGGTGCTGTAGCATTTGGTCATTATGGCAAGGCTATATTCGAGGTGTTCAAGTACTTAGGTGTTGAGGACATTGGATATAATCAGCCGGCAGGTGTGCTTTACAAAACAGAGAGTCCTTGGAACTAAAGAGGTGTTTATGAATATAGATAATGTGGCATCATTGATTAATGATGGTAGGTGGGTAGATGCTTCGGTGGCATTGGAAGCTTTAGTGACGCAGGAAGGTAATAGCGACAAAGCATATATTCTTGCGGCATCTATATGTGAGCATAATGGTGACAGAGAGGGAATGTTTGATAGTATTAGATCCGGGCTTGCATTGAACCACAATAATTATGAATTGTATGTTATGCTTGGTAATTATTATTATCAAACGAATATTAATAAAGCGTATTTGTGCTATGAGAATGCCCTGTTTTATTGTGATAATAAAGAGGATATGGAGTATATTGACGGAATGCTTTCAGAGTTGAAGAAGCAAGCTACAGTGAATCCATGCTCAATTGTTATTGTATCGTACAATAATTCAGCTATGCTTAAGGATTGTATCAATACAATCAGAGTAACTAATATGCCATCAACATATGAACTGATAGTTGTGGATAATGCTTCTACTGACGGTGTGCAGGACTGGCTTTTAGAACAGAAAGATATGGTTGTTATATGCAACAAAGACAACAAGGGCTTTGGTGGTGGATGTAATCAGGGCATAAAAGCAGCTGCACAGAATAATGATATATTTCTTCTAAATAATGATACTATTGTTTTTCCTAATTCTATATTTTGGTTGAGAATGGGGCTGTATGAGGATGATACGGTAGGTGCCACAGGTAGTGTTTCTAATTATGTTGCCAATGGGCAGATGATTGATGCACAATTGAGAAGTATAGATGATTGTTTGACTTTTGCAAAGGCTAATAACATACCGGGAAATAATGTTTTGGAACGCAAGGTGTGGTTATCTGGCTTTGCTATGATGATTAAAAGATGTGCACTTGATACGGTGGGATTGTTTGACACAAGGTATGGCAATGGTTACTATGAGGATAATGATTTAGGCGTAAGATTACAGTATGCAGGATATAAGACACTGGTTTGTAGGAATAGCTTTATATATCATTATGGAAGCCAAAGTTTTGGAAAAGAACAGGAACAGAAGCTGATTAGTATCAATAAGGATGTGTTTAAACAGAAGTGGGGGTTTGATATATCCTATTATACATATGCACGTAACGAAATAGTGGAGCTGATAACTCACAACTATGATGCTCCTATACGTGTATTGGAGATTGGTTGCGGTTGTGGTGCTACATTAAATAGGATAAAGTACCTATATCCGGCTTCTGATGTAAGAGGTATAGAAATTGTTCCGGATGTAGCAAAACTTGGAAGTAATAATGTTAACATTGTACAAGGCGATATACAGAATATGCAACTTGATTACGAGGAAGGCTATTTTGATTATATCATATTTGCAGATGTATTAGAGCATTTGTATTACCCTGAGGAAGTCTTAAAGAGACTAAAGAAGTATCTTAGTAAGGACGGAAAAATACTTATGAGTATTCCTAATATTATGCATGCATCTGTTCTTGTGCCTCTTATTAAGGGTGAGTTTAATTATAAAGACTCGGGAATTCTTGATAAGACACATATTAGATTTTTTACCCGTCAGTCAATAGAAGTTATGCTTAATCAGACCGGGTTTGATATTGAAACAATATCTGGTATAGCAGATGAAGAGCAAGTGTTTGAAGAAGAGAAGGATAGTCTTGAAAAGATATATGAGATAGCGGGCCCTCAGAACAAGAATCTTTTTAGGGTGTACCAGTATATTATCAAGGCTAAACAGCATTAGAATATTGGAGGTGTTGTAATGTATTACATAGGAGTTGACCTGGGAACCTCTTCTGTTAAGATTATTCTTATGGATGAGTTTGGAAAGGTTGTCAATACGGTTTCAAAAGAATATCCACTTATGTTTCCTAAGCCGGGCTGGTCGGAGCAGAATCCTTATGACTGGTATGAACAGTCCGTAGCAGGAGTGAAGGAATTGGTTGCAGGGGCAGGAATAGTCCCTGATGAAGTTGCCGGAATAAGTTTTGGTGGACAGATGCACGGACTTGTTATACTTGATAAGGATGACAATGTTATCCGTCCGGCGATTTTGTGGAATGACGGACGAACAACAAAGGAATGTGATTATCTTAATGATGTAATCGGCAAGGATAAACTGTCGGAGTATACAGCTAACATTGCATTTGCAGGGTTTACGGCGCCGAAGCTTCTGTGGCTTAAGGAAAATGAGCCACAGAACTTTGAAAAGATAGAAAAGATTATGCTTCCAAAGGATTATCTGGCATATAGATTTAGTGGGGTTCATTGCACTGATGTTTCGGATGCATCAGGAATGCTTTTGTTTGATGTGAAGAATCGTTGCTGGTCTAAAGATATGCTTGATATTTGTGGGATTTCAGAAAGCCAGATGGCTAAGGTGTATGAGAGCTACGAATGTGTTGGAACGCTTACAGATGCGGTAGCAGAGGCACTTTCACTTACAACTGAGGTTAAAGTTATAGCCGGCGCAGGAGACAATGCGGCGGCAGCAGTTGGAACAGGAACCGTGGGAGATGGAGCTTGTAATATATCACTAGGCACCAGCGGAACTATATTTGTATCAAGTAGCAGTTTTGGGGTGGATGATAACAATGCATTACATTCCTTCGACCATGCGGATGGCAGTTATCATCTTATGGGATGTATGCTTAGTGCTGCTTCCTGTAACAAGTGGTGGATGGACGAGATACTTGATACAAAGGATTATGCGGGAGAACAAGCTGATATTACAGATGATAAGCTAGGCTGTAATAATGTGTTCTATCTTCCATATCTTATGGGAGAGCGTTCGCCTCACAATAATCCTTTGGCAAGAGCAACATTTACCGGAATGAGTATGGATACAAGTAGGACAGATATGACACAGGCTGTACTGGAAGGCGTTGCATTTGCTATAAGAGATTCATTTGAAGTGGCAAAGGAGCTTGGTATAGATATTAAGTCTACAAAGATATGCGGTGGTGGTGCTAAAAGTCCTTTGTGGAGAAAGATTATTGCCAATGTGTTAAATATTGATGTGTGCGTTCTTGAAACAGAGGAAGGTCCTGCGTTGGGAGCTGCTATGCTTGTGGCAGTAGGCACCGGACGATATGAAAGTGTGAATGCGGCAGCAGAAGCAATTGTTAAGGTTGTGGATGTTGTTAAACCGGACGCAGAGATTGCTATGCGTTACGAAAAAAAGTATAAGCAGTTTAAGGAGATTTATCCTGCGATGAAACCGGTGTTTGATAAGCTGGCGGAGTGATAAAGATTGCCGCAAGGCATACGTAGTAACGATGAGAATAACAAATAATATGTTAAGGAGATTAATGTAATGAAGTTTTTTATTGATACAGCTAATGTAGAGGATATTAAAAAAGCCAATGATATGGGAGTTATATGTGGTGTTACTACTAATCCATCTCTTATTGCAAAGGAAGGCAGAGATTTTAACGAAGTAATCAAGGAAATCACACAGATTGTTGACGGACCAATCAGTGGAGAAGTAAAGGCTACAACAGAAACAGCAGACGGGATGATTGCAGAGGGTAGAGAGATTGCAAAGATTCATCCTAATATGGTTGTTAAAATTCCTATGACTGTAGAAGGTCTTAAGGCAACTAAGGTTCTTTCAGCAGAGGGAATTAAGGTAAATGTTACACTTATTTTTTCAGCTAATCAGGCACTTCTTGCAGCAAGAGCAGGTGCGGCTTATGTGTCACCATTTCTTGGAAGACTGGATGATATATCGCAGCCGGGTATAACACTTATTCAGGATATTGTTGACATATTTGCCAATTATGATCTTCAGACAGAGATTATCTGTGCAAGTGTAAGAAATCCTATACATATTACTGATTGTGCATTGGCAGGCGCAGATATTGCCACAGTTCCGTATAAGGTTATTGAACAGATGGTAAAACATCCGCTTACAGACGCAGGTATTGAGAAGTTTAAGGCCGATTATAAGGCGGTTTTTGGAGAATAATTAAGGATAGGTGAAGTTATGAACAGAACTGAGAAAATCACAACTTCAGATGTTAAAAAGTATAATAAGAACCGAGTGTTTAAGCTTATTTATTTTGCACAGAAGATTTCCAGACAAGAGATTGCTAATATACTAAAGTTATCCCTTCCTACGGTAAATCAGAATCTTAAGCTTCTAGCAGAGGAGAACCTTATATATTATGAAGGTAACTTTGATTCCACGGGTGGCAGAAAAGCACAGGTAATATCGGTTAATCCGTCAGCGGCTTATGCTGTATGTGTGAATCTATATGATAAAGGTTACAATATATCTTTAGTGGATTTAAAGGGCAGTGTTGTTGATGTTAAGAAGTATGAAGCGTTGTTCTTAGCAAGTGAAGCTTATGCAAAGCAGGTTGGCCGTAGTGTTATGGATATAATAAAGGACAACCACATAGACGATGAAAAGATTCTGGGGGTAGGGATTACAGTGCCGGGAGTCTTTGATAAGAATAACAGAATTATTCTTGCTGCACCAACTATGGGGCTTAAAGAGTATCACATAGGCAATATTACAGCACATATTCCCTATAAGTGTGTTGCTATGAATGATGCAAGAGCAGGAGCTTATGCGGAGTATTGGTTTGAGCGAAGAAAAAAGAGTCGCGATATTATGTCCGAGGATGTGGAACGCTCTACGATGTCAGACTTAATGGAAGGCAAAATGTATGTGATGCTAGATAATGGTGTAGGCGGAGCATACATTGGAAGTGACCATATTATTAAGGGAAAGCATAACCGCTACGGCGAAGTGGGACATATGACCATTCATCCGGGAGGGAAGCAGTGTTTCTGCGGAAGAAAAGGCTGTTTCGAAAGCTATGTTTCTGCAAGATGTCTTTCCAGCGAGTTGGGAATAAGTCTGAGTGAATATTTTGAGAGATTGAAGCTTGGAGATGTCGTATTGGAGCAACATTTTGAGAATTACCTTGAGGATCTTGCTACTGGTATCAATAATCTGTATGTTATGACGGATGGAGACATAGTTATAGCAGGACCGCTAGCTATTTACCTTAAGGATTATCTTGAGGATATTAGAGCGAAACTGGTAGCAAAGTATTCATTTGATACAGATGGCAGTTATTTCGGGTTGGCTTCCTGCGATTATGAACTTGCTCAAACAGGAGCGGCGTTACAGTTTATTGGCGAGTTCATTAATAATGTTTGATTTTTTGAACACAGTAATATAAACAGAGTCATTATCAAAATTGTATTGTCAAAATTCGCAGGAATATGTATAATGTGACTTAATCATCGAATGGATATATGATGACTAAATTGCTGTTAAAGGGAGATTATTATGAGAGTTTGGGAGAATTACATTAGAAAAGTTGTGCCGTATGTTCCTGGTGAGCAGCCAAAGATTGCGGATGTCATCAAGCTTAACACTAACGAGAATCCTTATCCGCCGTCGCCAAAGGCAGTGGAGGCAGCTAATCATCTGGATTATGACAGATTAAGACTTTATCCGGATCCTGAGTGTAGTGTGCTTGTTGAGACTATTGCGCAAAGATATGGACTTGATAGCAGACAGGTGTTTGTAGGCGTAGGTTCTGACGATGTTATTGCGATGGCATTTATGACATTTTTTAATTCTGAGTTACCTATATTGTTTCCGGATGTGACATATTCTTTCTACAGTGTGTGGGCAGATTTGTTTAAGATTCCTTATAAGAGAGTGGAGCTTGATGATAAGTTCAACATAGTTGTAGATAGCTTTAACGAGAAGAATGGTGGAATTATATTTCCTAATCCTAATGCGCCTACATCAGTTTATATGGAGCTTGACAACACAGAGCAGATTATTAAGAATAATCAGGATTCAGTGGTTATTGTGGATGAAGCTTATATTGATTTTGGCGGAAAGTCGGCTTATGAGCTGATTGATAAGTATGATAATCTTTTAGTGGTTCAGACTTATTCTAAGTCCCGTTCAATGGCTGGTATGAGAATCGGTTTTGCTATGGGTAATGAAAGACTTATTAAGGCCCTTAATGACGTTAAGTTCTCATACAATTCATACACTATGAATGAAACAAGTCTTGTGTATGGTTCAGAAGCTATGAAGGACGAGGCTTACTTTAAGGCATGCGTTGATAAGATAATTGCTACAAGAGAACGTTCAAAGGTAGCGCTTACAGAGTTAGGATTTACATATCCGGATTCTAAGGCTAATTTTATATTTGCAAAGCATGAGCGTGTACAAGCCTCTGTGATATTTGAGGAGCTCAAGAAACGTAATATATTTGTCAGATACTTTAAACAGCCAAGAATAGATAATTATCTTAGAATTACAGTAGGTACTGATGAGCAGATGGATAAGTTGATTTCTGCTCTTAAGGAAATTATTGAAGCTAATTAAAAATGGAGGAAGTATGGCAGTTTCTTTTGATAACAGAAATTTTCAAAAAGAGCTGGAGACTACTCTAAAAAAGATAGAAGCCGCCGGACAAGTAAGGCGGCTTTTGTTGCATAGTTGTTGTGCACCTTGCAGCAGTTATTGTATAGAGTATTTGTCCAAGCATATGGATGTTACAGTGTTTTACTACAATCCCAATATATCGGAGGACTCGGAATACAGAAAGCGCGTAGAGGAACAGAAGCGCTTTATTAAAGAGTTTCCTACTGTCCATAAGGTTGATTTTATAGAAGGGGATTATGAGCCAAAAGATTTTTATGAAATGGCAAAAGGATATGAAAAGTGTAGAGAAGGTGGCGAAAGGTGCTTTAGGTGTTATGAGTTAAGACTGGCACGCACAGCGCAGCTTGCAAAAGAGTTAGAATATGATTACTTTACAACGACACTTACTATAAGCCCCCTTAAGAACAGTGCTAAGCTAAATGAGATAGGATTTAATTTGGGCGAATCGGTAGGAGTTCCCTATCTGTTATCGGACTTTAAGAAGAAGGAAGGATACAAGCGTTCTATAGAGTTATCCAGAGAATACGGATTGTATAGACAGAATTATTGTGGATGTGTGTACTCGAAGGTGCAGTCTGATGAGATTCAGATTCATAAATCTAAGGATTCATAAAAATATTTTGATAAAATAACACAAGTATGATAAAATAATAACTAGCAAAGGTTTTGTTAATAATAAACGTGAGATTAGGAGGATTATATTATGGCAAAGAAGAAGTGGTTAAAGGCTATTGTTGGTATCGGTGCTGTTGCAGTAGCCGGTAAGGTTGCTTATGATAAGTATAAGAGTGTTAAAGAAGTGTACACTCAGGAAGAGAATGACAGTATTGATGACGAGATAAAGAAGTACAATGCTATCTGTCAGAAGAAGATGGTAGAAGTAGAAGATGAAGAGTTTACAGGTTGTGAGATAAAGACAACGCTTTCAAGTACAGTAATTGATTTGGGCCTTGCTACATTTGAAAAGGATGTATATATCAATTTCACAAGTATGATGAGTGGATTGACTATTATACTTCCGGAAGGAGTTAATGTTGCCTGTGATATCAACAAAACACTTAGTGGTGTGCGCAATCTTGTTGACAATGTTGATGAGGAAGGTATCAGCACAGTATATGTAATCGGTAAGGCTACATGCAGTAGCATCGAGATTGTTCCAATTAATTTCTATGTTGATGATGAAGACATTGAAGGTCTTGAGGATGATGACTTTATGGATGATGATGATTTTGTGGATGAGTCAGAAGTAGTTGTTATCAAGTCAGATAGTAAGGTGGAAACTGTAGTAGAGAAGGCTAAGGAAGTAGTAGAGACAGTAAAGGAGAAGGCCGCTCCAGTAGTAGAGACAGTAAAGGAGAAGGCCGCTCCAGTAGTAGAGACAGTAAAGGAGAAGGCTGCACCAGTAGTAGAGACAGTAAAGGAGAAGGCTGTGCCTGTAGTTGAGGAGAAGGCTACAAGTAAAGTCAGAGGACTCTTTGGTAGAGGCAAAAAGGCGGCAGAGGAAACTGTCACAGAAACTATTGAGGTAGTGGAAGAAGTAGTAGAAGACGCAGTAGAAGAGGTTACAGAGTAATATTCGTGTATGAAAAACAAGGATAAAATTATTCATTTTTTTAGTGAGCTGCCGGAAGGTACCATAGTTTCAGCCAATGAGATATATGAGAAACATTTTTCAAAGATGTCAGAAGCCTCTTTCTTCAAGGCATTGGAAAGGCTGGTTAAGGAAGATGTTCTTAAAAGACCTGCAAAAGGTATGTACTGTCTTAGTACAAAAGACAGTGAGGATATTGATATGCTCAATCATTTCTTTGGTGAAAATAACGATAATGGTATGTATATCGGTCAAAAGCTGTATGCAAAGTATGGAATATCTAACGTACCTACAGATGATATTGAGTTGTATTCTAACATAGTTAGTAAAAATGTATGCAATATAGGTAATATTCACGTTAAGCGTATAGATGTTGAGCTAAGTTATGAGAATGCAAGGGTTATCGAGGCGCTTGAGATTATGCAGAATTATGATGATATACCTGAGCTTAATAAGTATAAGTTCGCAAGATTTGCTAAGCAGTTTGCTAAGGGATACGATGATACTGCGGCAGTGTATGTTATAAAGCATGTAAAATACAAAAAGAGTACAATTGCATTTTTAAAGAAGGTGCTTGATATGTATAAGATACCTAATACTTTAAGTCAGTTTCTTAGTTATGCCTCAAAGTATAAGGTTCCACCGGTGCAAAGAATTGCAAGATAATATTTCTTTACATTTGTGCGGTATGTGTGTATAATCTAGTTATTAATTTAATAAGCAGAGTAGGGTTTGGTGCGTTAAGTGCCTGGTGAACAGGGAGTTGTCATCGGGACGAAAAGGTTTCTTGCGATACCAGACCCGCATCCCGCTGCTACATATTGTGCGGAGTGCCATTAGTGGCACATTTACCTCTTATGTAGAGCGAAAGCTACTGCAAAGGAGGTTTTTTTATTATGAAAAAGTTAATCAATTCATTCAAGGATTCAGCAAAGGAGTTCAAGTCAGTTAATTCATTGGCGACAACAGGACTATTAATTGCCATGAGAACAGTTCTGGCAGTGTTTCTGTCATTTCCGATAACACCAACACTTAGAATATCTGTATCCTTCCTTGCCAATGTGATTATAGGAGTATTATATGGTCCTGTAGTTGGCTTTGTGTCAGGTGCAGTAGGTGATTTAATACAGTTTGTTATTAAGCCTACAGGTGCATTTTTCCCGGGTTGGACACTTAGCGCGGCACTTAGTGGATTAATATTTGGACTGTTCTTTTATAAAAGATTTCCTAAGAAGGTTTTTGATATTAAGTACATGATTCTTTGTGTATTGGCATTAACTGCAGAAATGGTGCTTATTAATCTTTTGCTTGGCACATTCTGGTGTGTGCTTATGTATGGTAAAGGCTTTGATTTTTACTTTACATCCAGATTTATGAAGAATATTATTCAGTTGCCGATTAATGTATTTATTACATATGTTATACTTGTATTAGTTAAAAAGGTTAAGAAAAATGGAGATTAATAGTTTTATGAAAAAAATAATGATAGCATCAGATATTCATGGTTCTGCGTATTATTGCAGAAAGCTTATTGAAAGGTTTAAAGCGGAAGACGCTGATATGTTAGTGCTTCTCGGAGACGTTCTTTATCATGGACCAAGAAATGATTTGCCAAAGGAGTATGCGCCAAAGGAAGTTATTGCTATGCTTAATCCTTTAAAGAATAGTATTATGTGTGTTCGAGGTAACTGTGATACTGAGGTTGATCAGATGGTTCTTGATTTTAATGTGCTTTGTGAACAGGCATGCTTATATGTTAATGATAAAAGATTGGTGCTTGTGCATGGTCATAAGCTTGACGAGAAGAATATGCCGGCACTTTGTGAAGGTGACTATCTGGTTTGCGGCCACACGCATATTCCAAAGTGTGAGAAGAGAGAGGGGTACACATATATCAATCCCGGTTCGGTGTCTATTCCTAAGGAAGGCAGTGTAAACAGCTATATGATTCTTTCGGATAAGTTTTACTGGAAAGATATTGAAGGTGAAGTGTATATGACAGAATAAATGCACTGTAATTAGGAATTTATCAAGAGTTTATACATTTTTAATTGATTTTACTGTGTGTTGTGGTACAGTATTTATGGTGTCCTGTAATGTTATTATATATGGGACATTCAGATGTGAGAAAGGATACGCGTGCGCGGCAGAGGTATGGCTAAGTTTAAAGACAAACTTGTTAAATTCATGTACGGCAGATATGGTATGGATCACTTGTCGCGAATGATACTGTGTGTTGGAGCGGCATTACTTATTATTACTATGTTTTGGTATAATACGGTTGTGTATATAATAGGTGCAGGATTAGTGTTCTATGTGTATTTTAGGACATTTTCACGCAATATATCTAAAAGGTATGCTGAGAATCAGGCTTACTTAAAGGTAAGATATAAAGTGTTAGGCAGATTTAATAAGTGGAAAGCAAGATGCAAGGATTCAAAGACTCATAAGATATTTAAGTGTCCGTCGTGCAGCCAAAAGATTCGTGTTCCAAAGAATAAGGGCAAGATAAGTATTAAGTGTCCAAAGTGTAGAATTGAATTCATAAAAAAGACATAAAAGTAAAGTATCCCTGTCAGGATTTATGGGTCCTGTCAGGGATTTTGTGTTGCTAACTTGATTAGTATAGTTTAAAGCAGTATAATAAATGCGGTGCAGTAATGTTTGAAAAAGGGGATAGTTATGCAGTACGTAGACCATGAACGTTTCCTTAGGGCAAGGGATAAAATCGTAGGAAAATCGCACGATGACAAAGGAATAGGGACACTTGCGGAGAAGTCGGTTCATGGAGTTTTAAAGCATTATTTTGAGCCGGATGAAGATTACCATGAAGTGGCTATGGAAGGATATTTTGCTGATATATACGGACCTTATGGAGTTATAGAGATTCAGACAAGAAGTTTTGGCCGATTAAGGGACAAGTTGAATGTTTTTTTGCAGTATTATCCGGTGACGGTGGTGTACCCGTTGGCGGCCAATACCTGGGTAACGCGATTTAATGGAACAACAGGAGAGGTGATTGCAAGAAGAAAGTCGCCACTGCATATGACAGTTTATGATGCATTTTATGAGTTGTACAATATAAGAGAAAGTTTAGGACATGAAGGACTTAAGGTGAAACTTGTATTTATGGATGTGGAAGAGTACAGACTTAGTACCAGAAGCCGCAAGGTCGGCAGGAAAAGAACCGACAAGTATGATAAGATTCCCTTGGGAATTACGGAGATTGTAACGTTAGAGTGCAAAGAAGACTACGTGCAGTTCGTGCCATATGAGCTTTCAGAGGATTTTACTGTGGCAGAATTTGGAAAAGAAGCACATATAAGTTGCGAAAAGGCTTCGATTGTGATAAACTTTTTATGTAAGATTGATGTTTTGGAAAGAGTCGGCAAGAAAGGTCGGGCGTACATATATAGGGTTAAAGAAATATAGAAAAAGATATACAATAAAAAAGTGGGGTTGATTTATGTTTGGGAAGAAGAAAGAAGAAGTAGCTGTAGTTGAGAAGTCATGGTATGACAAGCTTAAGAATAGTTATGTGTTTGTGGCGGTAGCCTATGTGGTATTTGGTCTTAGTCTGCTTATTAAGCCGGACACTTCTGTGAATGCTATATGTTATGCGCTTGGTGCCATATGTCTTATATATGCCATTGCAACACTTATTAAGTACTTTCTGTCTGATAAGAAAAAGCTTTTTATTGAGCCGGATTTTATATTGCCAATAATTATGATTATAGTAGGCTTTATTATTATATTCAGACATGATGTTATTATATCGATTATACATATTGTGGCAGGTATTGTATTTATTGTAAGTGGTATTGTTAAGGTGCAGGACAGCTTCAATGTAAGAAGAAATGATTTCGCTAAGTGGTGGATAGTGCTTATATTTGCACTTGTAGCGATTGCTCTTGGTGCTATGATGTTGTTGGATCTGTTTGGCACAGATACACTTCTTATACGAATGATAGGTTTGTTCTTTACTATTGATGGTGCACTCAGCATTGCCAGTGCTATTATTTTGAAGATTAGCGGTGGCGTAAACAATGATAAAGGCAAGAATAAGAAGTTTTAATATGTGTTTTAACGGCGGTGCATTGCGCCGCCGCTTTTTGTTTGTAAGGAGTTATTGTTATGTATGTGATTAAGGATAACATTCTTAAAATATCTGTAAGGAATCTTGTGGAGTTTATATGTCGTAGCGGAGATATTGAATCCGGAAGCAACAGGGATTCGGTGAAGGCTATGCAGGAAGGCGCAAGACTTCATAGAAAGATTCAAAAGAGTATGGGTAGTATGTACCATGCTGAGGTTATGTTAAAGCATGACATAGAGAGGGAGAAGGAGTCTTACACTATCCACATAGAAGGACGTGCAGATGGTATTATATGCGATTTAGAGGAAGATGATGAAGGTAACAGAGTACCTGTTTCTGATGTGGTGATAGACGAAATTAAGACTGTGAACAAGGATGTTAAGAAGATGGAGGAAGCAGTTTATGTTCACAAAGCTCAGGCATTGGTGTATGCCTATATCTATTCTTTAGAAAAAGGGCTTGATAAACTCAGTGTTCAGATAACTTACTGTAATCCTGAGACTGAGGAGATTAGGAGATTTAAGGAAGAGTATAGTTTTAAACAGTTGTCAGACTGGTTTGAAAACTTGATTGGGAAGTTTGTATGCTGGACTGATTTTATATTTAAAGAGAGAAGTAAGAGAAAGTTGTCTATTGAAGGCTTGCAGTTTCCGTTTCCTTACAGGGAGGGGCAAAGAGACCTTGTTGTCAGTGTATATAGAGCCATTCAACAGGAAAAAGTGCTTTATATTCAGGCACCTACAGGAGTTGGAAAAACATTGTCCACAGTGTTTCCGGCAGTTCAGGCTATGGGACAGGGAATGCTTGATAAGATATTTTACTTAACCTCTAAAACTATAACGAGAAAAGTGGCTCAGGATGCCTATGCATTGCTTAGGGATAAGGGGCTTAGTTTTCGTGCGCTTACAATAACTGCAAAGGACAAGGTGTGTATGTGCGAAGAACGTAAGTGTAATCCCAAGGATTGCCTTTATGCCAAAGGGCACTATGACAGAATTAATGATGCTATATATGATGTTATAACTAATAATTATGTAATAGATAGGGAATGTATTGAAGAGTATGCTATAAAGCATGAGGTTTGTCCTTTTGAAATGTCCCTGGATATATCATACTGGTGTGATGGAGTTATCTGTGATTACAACTATGTATTTGATCCTAATGTGGCATTGAAGCGGTATTTTGGAGAATCGGTTAAGGGCGATTATGCATTTTTAGTGGATGAGGCTCACAATCTCGTAGACAGAGCGAGAGAAATGTACACTGCAACGCTAGTTAAGGAAGACGTTCTCAAGGTTAAAAATGTTGTGAAAGAGATTGATAAACGCCTTGCGGGTAGCCTTGAACGCTGCAATAAAGCACTGCTCGAGTTAAAGAGACAGTGTGATACTATGCGGGTTATTGATGATGCAGCGAAGTTTGTTTCTGATTTAGATAGAGCAGCAGGTCATATGTCAGCCTTTTTAGAGAAACATCCGGATTTTCCTGAAAAGGAGACTGTACTAAACTTTTTCTTTGATATAAAACATTTTCTTAATATGTATGATTGTAAGGATAATGGTTATGTAATGTATACAGAGCATGATGCAGAAGGACACTTTAGAATCAGGTTGTATTGTGTGGACCCTTCAGACCAGTTGTCAGAAAGAATTGCAATGGGCAAGAGTGCGGTGTTTTTCTCAGCTACGCTTCTTCCGGTGAATTACTATAAGGAAATGTTATCGGGGGACGTGGAGGATTATGCAGTCTATGCGAAGTCTTCATTTCCAAGTAAGAATAGGTGCGTGTTAGTTGGAAAAGATGTGAGTAGCAGGTATTCGAGACGTGGTGAAGCGGAGTACAAAAAGATAGTTCGTTATATATCCGAGACGGTAAAGGCTCACAGCGGTAAATATATGGTGTTTTTTCCGTCATATGCGTTTATGGAGGCTGTTAAGGATATATTCTGTGAAAGTGTAGAATGTGATGTGGTTGTGGATTGTGAGAAGGAAACTCTTAAAGAAATGCTTCTTGCAGAAGGTGTGCATGTGGTTTCGCAAAATTCGCGTATGAGGGATGAGGACAAGGAGTGGTTTTTAAGTTTATTTGATGATTATGACTGTAGGGGCTCTTTGGTGGGATTTTGTGTCACAGGAGGTGTGTTCTCGGAAGGTATTGATTTAAGGGAAGACAGTCTGATTGGAGTGATTGTAGTTGGTACAGGTCTTCCTATGATATGTAGAGAACGTGATATACTAAAGAATTATTTTGATGAATGTGGTAAGGATGGTTATTCATATGCTTATGTATATCCGGGCATGAATAAGGTGGAGCAGGCCGCAGGACGCGTTATAAGGACTCATGAGGATAGAGGTGTTATTGAACTGCTTGACGACAGATTCTTAACAACAGAGTACAAGGCCTTGTATCCAAGAGAATGGGATAATGTAATAACAGTTACTAAAGATAGTGTAGGTAGTGAGGTTACAGCATTTTGGAAAGGTACTGAATAAAATGCTAAAGCGTTATTGTACATTTTGTCAAAATGTGCTACAATAACTTCATCTATGCACAGATAAATGTCTGCCACAGCATTGGCTTGGCAAGAAGCAAAGGTGTGCAGGCACAATTTCTAGGAGGATTAATATGAGCAGCGTAAAACGAGTTTATGTTGAGAAGAAAAAGCCATTTGCGGTTAGTGCGAAGGAGTTGCACGACGAGATTACAGGATATCTCGGTATTAGTACTATTACAGGTGTGAGGGTGCTTATCCGCTACGATATAGAGAACTTGTCTGAGGAGACATATGGCAAGTCACTTACAACAGTATTTTCAGAGCCACCGGTTGATGATGTGTATGAGATGAATTTTGAGTGTAAGGCAGATGATTTTGTATTTTCTGTTGAGTATCTTCCGGGACAGTTTGACCAGAGAGCAGATTCGGCAGAGCAGTGCGTTAAGTTCTTTAATGAGAATGAGATGCCTGTTATTAAGACTGCTACAACATATGTTATTGAAGGAACTCTTACAGAGGAGCAGAAGTCTAAGATTAAGGAGCTTTGCATTAACCCTGTTGATTCAAGAGAAGCAGACAGTGCAATTCCTGAGACTTTGGTAACTAAGTTTGATGTACCGGAGGATGTTAAGATTCTTGACGGATTTAAGGACAAGTCAGAGTCAGACCTTAAGGAGCTTTATGATTCACTTGGTCTTGCGATGACATTTAAGGACTTCAAGTTTATTCAGGAGCATTTCTCATCAGAGGAGAACAGAGATCCTTCTATGACAGAGATTCGTGTTCTTGACACATACTGGTCAGATCACTGCCGTCATACAACATTTGCTACTGAGCTTAAGGATGTTCAGTTTAAGGACGGTTTCTATAGAACTCCTATGGAGGCTACTTATAATAAGTATCTTGCAGACAGAGAGGAGCTTTATAAGGGACGTAAGGACAAGTTCGTATGTCTTATGGACTTAGCTCTTATGGCTATGAAGAAGTTAAAGGCAGAGGGCAAGCTTGCAGATCAGGAAGAGTCAGAGGAAATCAATGCTTGTAGTATTGTTGTTCCTGTAGAGATAGATGGTAAGACAGAAGAGTGGCTTGTTAACTTCAAGAACGAGACACACAACCATCCAACAGAGATTGAGCCATTTGGTGGTGCTGCTACATGTCTTGGCGGTGCTATTCGTGATCCATTGTCAGGTCGTACATATGTATATCAGGCTATGCGTATTACAGGTGCGGCTGATCCTACAGTGCCTATTTCAGAGACTATTAAGGGTAAGCTTCCACAGAGAAAGCTTGTTACAGGTGCGGCTCATGGTTATAGTTCATATGGTAACCAGATTGGTCTTGCAACAGGATATGTAAAGGAACTTTATCATCCTGACTATGTTGCTAAGCGTATGGAGATTGGTGCTGTTATTGCAGCAGCTCCAAGAAGTGCAGTTAAGAGAGAGACATCAGATCCTGGTGATATTATCGTATTGTTAGGCGGACGTACAGGCCGTGACGGTTGCGGTGGTGCAACAGGTTCTTCTAAGGTACATACAACAGAGTCTATTGAGACTTGTGGAGCAGAGGTTCAGAAGGGTAACGCTCCTACAGAGCGTAAGATGCAGAGACTCTTCAGAAGACCTGAGGTAACAAAGCTTGTTAAGAAGTGTAACGACTTTGGTGCCGGTGGTGTATCAGTTGCTATCGGTGAGCTTGCAGCAGGTCTTAGAGTATCACTTGATAAGGTGCCTAAGAAGTACGAGGGCCTTGATGGAACAGAACTTGCTATTTCAGAGTCACAGGAGCGTATGGCAGTAGTTCTTGATCCTAAGGATGTTAAGGCGTTCCTTGATTATGCAGCTGAAGAGAACCTTGAGGCTATTGAGGTGGCAGAGGTTACAGCTGAGCCAAGACTTGTGCTTGAGTGGAGAGGAAAGGAGATAGTTAATATCTCAAGAGCATTCCTTGATACTAACGGAGCTCATCAGGAGACATCAGTGCTTGTTGATATTCCAGAGAAGTCAGATTGCTATCTTAATCCGGCAGAAGTTACAGATGTTAAGGATAAGTGGATTAAGACACTTAACGACCTTAATGTATGTTCACAGAAGGGCTTGGTTGAGCGTTTTGATGCTTCAATCGGTGCAGGTTCAGTATATATGCCATATGGTGGTAAGTACCAGCTTACAGAGACACAGGCTATGGTTGCAAAGCTTCCTGTGCTTAAGGGTAAGTGCGATACAGTAACTATGATGTCATATGGTTTTGACCCATATCTTTCTAAGTGGAGTCCATACCATGGTGCTATGTACGCTGTTGTGGATTCAGTTGCTAAGATTGTGGCAGCAGGCGGTGACTTTAACAAGATTAGATTTACATTCCAGGAGTACTTCAGAAGAATGTCAGAGGATCCAAGCCGTTGGAGCCAGCCATTCGCAGCACTTCTTGGTGCATATGAGGCTCAGATGGGATTTGGCCTTCCATCAATCGGTGGTAAGGACAGTATGTCAGGAACATTTGAGAATATCGATGTTCCACCTACACTTTGTTCATTTGCAGTTGACGTTGCTAAGGAGGCTGATATTGTTACTCCTGAGCTTAAGGCAGCGGGCAATGTGCTTGTTAGATTTGATATTGCGAAGGATGAGTATGACCTTCCGGTATTTGCGCAGGTTAAGGAACTTTACAATGCAATTCATGCATTAACAGGAAACGGCACAATCGTTTCTGCATATGTACTTGATGGCAACGGACTTGTACCAGCCGTATCTAAGATGGCATTTGGTAACAAGTTGGGCTTCGAGATTAGTGCAGATGTTAAGGAAAGTGATTTGTTTGCTCCGGCATATGGTTGTATCGTAGCTGAGGTGTCAGCAGATAAGCTTGCTAATATTAACGTAGCTTACACTAAGGTTGGTGAAGTTAAGGATAATGGCACATTTGCATATAAGGATGTTGTTATTACAGTTGATGAGGCTTTGAAGGCTTGGACAGAGAAGCTTGAGAAGGTATTCCCAACAAAGGCTGTTAAGGAGACTACTCCAATCGAAACAAAGCTTTACAATACAGACAGCATCTATATCTGCAAGAATAAGGTTGCTAAGCCAACTGTATTTATTCCTGTATTCCCGGGTACTAACTGTGAGTATGATAGTACTAAGGCATTCGAGAGAGCTGGTGCGGATGTAATCGTTAAGGTATTTAAGAACCTTGATGCGGAAGGTATCAGAGATTCTGTTGATGAGTTTACAAAGGCTATTAATCAGGCACAGATTATTATGTTCCCAGGTGGTTTTTCAGCTGGTGACGAGCCTGATGGTTCAGCTAAGTTCTTTGCAACAGCATTCCGTAATGCTAAGATGAAGGAAGCAGTAGAGAAGCTTCTTAATGAGAGAGATGGTCTTGCTCTTGGTATCTGTAATGGTTTCCAGGCTCTTATCAAGCTTGGTCTTGTGCCAAATGGAGCTATAACAGGTCAGGATGCTAATTCGCCTACACTTACATTTAACACAATCAATCGTCACATCTCTAAGATGGTTTATACAAAGGTTGTTACTAATAAGAGTCCATGGCTTCAGGAAGCAGAGCTTGGTGGAGTATACTGCAACCCTGCTTCACACGGTGAGGGACGTTTTGTAGCTCCTAAGGAGTGGCTTGATAAGCTCTTTGAGAATGGTCAGGTTGCTACACAGTACTGCGATATTAATGGTAATATCTCTATGGATGAGGAGTGGAACGTTAATGGTTCTTATATGGCTATCGAAGGTATCACAAGTCCTGACGGAAGATGCCTTGGTAAGATGGCTCACTCAGAGAGACGTGGTGATTCAGTTGCTATTAATATCTATGGAGAGCAGGATTTGAAGATATTCGAGTCAGGTGTTAAGTACTTTAAGTAATTAAGTATTAATGTAGATTAATGTAATAAGAAATAATCAATAATCAATAATCAGGCCTTATGGTGGGGAAACTGCCATAAGGTCTTTTTCTTTGCAAATATAATCTTGTCAAGAATAGTCAAAAAAGATATAATTAATATATGTTAGAACTTGCATTTAATGGGAGGTAGTTATTATGGCAAAACAGGTTAATGACAGACTATGGCATGACAGAAAGAGATGGTTGTTTTTTGGGCTTCCATTTACATTTACACGGTACTCAGTAAACAAGGAAAGATTCTTCATCAGTAAGGGGTTGTTAAATGTTAAGGATGATGAAGTGCGTCTATATAGAATTATGGATATTTCCTTAAGGCGTTCACTTTTTCAGCGTATATTTGGACTTGGAACTATTCATGTATGTTCAGGTGATAAGACGATGCAGGATTTTGATATAATTAATATCAAGAAGCCTATGGAAACAAAAGAGCTTCTTTCAGATCTTGTTGAACGTCAGAGAGATATGAAGAGAGTTGTTAACAGAGAGAATATGATTAGCCATGGAGGGCATGATGACATGGACTTTGACGTTATGGCTGATGAAGCAGAACCATTTGTATAAGGTTTTTGTAAGTACATAATATAAATGGGGCGTTGTGAACTGAATTAGTGCACAATGCCCCGTTGTTTTGGTTTTCAGATATTTTATTCCTGATGATTATTCATTGAAAAATGTCTTATACCATACAAGAAAAATATAAGCTCTCCATAAAGTTTCTGATTTATCTGCTTTGTAGCTCTTATGGGCATCCAAATCCTTTAGCAACTGTTGCTGATTTAGATATTCCTTAGCGACATCACTCATTAGAGCCTGCTTTACAAGCTTATAGTATCTTTCATTGCGAAGCCAGGCGGTTAACGGAATCTGTCTTGTTGTGTGTTGCTGGTCCGTAACGTAATTAGGCAGATGCTTAACAGATGCCTGACGCAATACATTTTTACTAAGAATCTTACCGGTTCTTGATAGTTTGTTAGTTTTATATTCGGAAGGTACAGTGCATGCCATGTCAAAAAAGTTGTTGTTTAAATATGGCATACGGACCTCAAGACTGTGTGCCATTCCTAACTTGTCATATATCATAAGTGCAGCTTCCAGTGTATCAAACTTGGACGTTGTGTCTGGTGATTCAAGTAAGATACTTCCACCAGTGCCTGATAATGCAACATGAGTGTGGTTTGATGCATTGTTGCATATAAAATATGTCTGAATGACAGCTTCATCTGAAATCGGTTCATCCATATGATACAGCATATCCGGAAGCGTTTCCATGCATTGATTGGTTGCTATATATACTCCGTGGTTATCAATTCTTAAAGAATTAGACAGATTGGTTATATAATTAATCTCATCTGTTTTGTCGAAGTCAAAATGTACAGAGTAACAGTCATCAGCGTGTGAAATGGCTGTTATCAAGTTGCCTGCAAGGTTTTTGGTAAGCAATGTACCACAATTATTGTAGGAAGATGTAACATTGTTGACCGCTTCTGTTAAATAAGTGTTTATCTCTGTTGCAGATGTGACAATATCTTTACTGTTATCAGGTGTTAAAGTTGGTTTCCAGTAACGTGATATACTAAGTTTACCGCTTTTGTAAGTAAATGTGTGGGCGGCAGGAATGGCATATATATTAGAAAATATTGTGTCACTGGTAGTGCGATATCCATTGGAAAGATAATCCTTAAGTGCCACCTTGTTGACAGAAGCTTTATAATCCGGGTGTTTTAGGAGTGCTTTAATTTCAGAAGCAAATAAAAACTCACCATCTATACATGTATAATACAATGGTTTTGAACCGAATCGGTCTTTGGCACCAAAGAATGAACCGTCTGTGGTGTTAAAGATAACAAATGCAAACATACCGTTAAGGTGGGATACCATTGCCTTGCCAAGCTGATGGTACATGTTGATTATAAGGGCTTCAGTGGTTTGCTCACTTGTGAAGAGTTCGCTGGTTGATAAACTGTTCCACAAAGATTCTGCATTATAAATTACACCATCAAATACAACTATATAGTTAGCAATCTTAATTGCGTGATATGCTATTGGATTTCCATAATCGTTATGTCGTATGCCCATGTGTACAGTTGTGTCGTTATACTCTGACTTGCTATCAGGTCCTCTATGAAGCATGGTTTTCAACATGTTGTTAAGAATTGCCTCATTCTCTTTATACGTATGTTTGTAATTGGTATATCCTGCAAAACCGCTCATATATTACCTCCGATACATTCTTTAATTAAATACACTAAAATTATAGCAAAAGTCAGTAGTGTTGACAAGTTTTGCACGAAGAGTATAATGAAAGTAATGGTGTTTTGGAGGTGAGACTGTATGAAAAGATTTGCAATTATAGCGGGTGTAGTGATTTTGATAGTAATTGCAGGAATGTTTTATATAAGAAACACAGATGTTGATACGCAAGTTACTAAGAATAAGACTAAAGTTGGTTGTGTTTTTATTGGAAGTAAGTCTGATAAAAGCTGGGGACAGTCTCATTATGAGGCTATGTTATCTTGTGCTGATGTACTTAATCTGGAAATTGTATGTAAGGAAAATGTTCCAGGAGACAGCACATGTCTTGATGTTATAGATGAACTTATAAAGAGTGGATGCAAGATAATTATGTGTGATTCCTATTCTCACGGGGAATGGATAACTGAGGCTGCACAAAAGCATCCTAATATATATTTCTTCCATGCTACAGGTGTGGAAGAGGGATATAATATTACAAGTTATATGGGAAGAATGTATCAGATAAGATACCTTTCAGGTATAGTTGCAGGATTGCAGACAAAAACTAACGCCATTGGATATGTTGCAGCATTTCCTATAGATGAAGTGAATCGAGGAATTAATGCATTTACACTGGGAGTGAAATCGGTTAATCCTGATGCAAAAGTATATGTGAATTGGGCTGAATCGTGGAATGGTGCATCAGAATGTAGAAAGGCCACAGAGGATTTGCTGGATGCATATGATATAGATGTTCTTGCAATGCATTCTGATTCATTGGAGCCTTTAAATGTGGCAAAAGAACGAGGTATTTGGTCTATTGGTTACAATATGGATAATAGTGAAGCCTATCCGGATACATATCTTACGGCACCGATATGGCGTTGGGAGAAGTTTTATGAACCAAGAATATTAGAATGTTTACAGGGGAAATTCAGGGGAGAACACTATTGGCTTGATGTGAATGATGGGATTGTTGATCTTGCGCCACTTACAAAGAATGTTTCAGAGGAAACTGCAAGAGTGGTTGAAGAGGAAGCAAAGCGTTTGAAGAGTGGAGCATATGATGTGTTTTATGGTCCGATTAATGATAATGAAGGTAATATAAGGGTAAATGTTAATGAAAGCATGTCAGATGCGTCTATGTTGAATAATTTTGACTGGTATGTAGAAGGGGTAGAATTCTATGGGGATGAGACATGACAAAAACAGATATGGACGAATTGCAGGCTTTTTAGCCTGTGTTGTTTTTGTGCTTTTGATAGTCGGTGTGTTTATGAGTAACAGACTTAAGGGACTGCTATATGATGATATTTCAACGAGGGTTGCAGAGCAGGCACAAATAATGTCTCGTGTGTATGAAGAAAAGTTTGCAAATGAACTTGAGTCTCTAGAATATATTGCCGACAGCTTCGATGTAGAAGATATAGAAAAAGCCGAGTTTAACGAACTAATAACTTATTCCGACAGTTATACAATGGGCGTGTTGGATGTATATGGTAAGACTGTTTATGGAATGGGCTTAAACTGCGCTGATTTCCCTGATATGCAGGATGCGTTCAGAGGCAATAATGTAGTTGGTTATAACAAAGATAAAGGGTTATTGTTCTGCGTGCCTGTATACAATGGTGAAAATATTAGAGCGGTAGTGTACCGACTTTATAAAAATGAGAAGCTTGAGAGGATATTTGGGGCAGATTGCTATGATGGAGCCGGGCGAGTTCTGGTGACAGAATGGTCAGGCAATATAGTTATACCGTTTAAGGACTGGAATGACACAGATGTTAAATTTGTTAATGATGACAAGGTTAAAGAAGGTCTTAAGGAACTTGCTGAAAAGATGAGCGTATCAAGAGCTGTGGCTGTGTATAATGCTAATGGAATTAGAGATTGCTTCTTGTTTGTGTCAGAGCTTGAAGGCAGCAATCTGTTGGTCTTGGGCTATGTACCACAGGAGGCTGTTACAAAGGGTGCGTCTAATGTGATTATACTAGTAGAGTGGGTGTTTGGCCTTTTTATAGTATTGTTTGTGGTATGCGTATTCTATCTTTACAATGCTGAAGAGAAGGCTAAAGAAAGCGATAAGTTAAGAGCGGCTAAGGATGTAGCTGAGAAGGCTAATAAGGCAAAGAGTGAGTTTATTGCTAATATGTCACATGAAATCCGAACGCCTATTAATGCTATTATTGGTATGAATGAGATGGTGCTTAGGGAATGTGATGATACAAAGATACATTCTTATGCTGAAAATATTGACAGTGCCAGTCATACATTGCTTAATCTTATTAATGATGTGCTTGATTTTTCAAAGATTGAATCAGGTAAGATGGAGATTGTGGAAGGCGATTATAGTCTGGGACTTCTTATAAAGGATATAGACAATATTATTGGAATTAAGGCAAGACAGAAGAAACTTAAGTATAGTGTCTATGTAGAACCAACCGTTTGCAATAATCTTTATGGTGATGAGACAAGAGTTAAACAGGTTATACTTAACGTACTTAACAATGCTGTTAAATATACTAAGGAAGGCAGTGTAACTCTTAAGGTTGATGGTGAAATGGTTGATGACAGTACTATAATGTTACGTATCGAAGTAGCAGACACAGGGGTTGGAATTAAGGCGGAAGACAAAAGCAAGCTGTTTAATAACTTTGAAAGGCTTGATCTTAAAGAAAACAGAGATATTGAGGGAACCGGCCTAGGTCTTGCCATAACCAGCAGATTGTTACAAAGGATGAATGGTGATATTAGTGTGGAAAGCGAGTATGGTAAAGGCTCAACATTTATAGTAACAATTCCACAATTAGTGAAAGATAAGAAACCTGTTGGTGATTATACTACATGTAGCAAAAAAGAGGTTAATAAAGCAGGTAAGGAAACATTGATTGCACCGGATGCGAATATATTAGTGGTGGATGACAATATGATGAATCGTATTGTTATAGAGAATCTTTTAAAACGTACACAGATTAATCTTACTATATGTTCAGGCGGAAGAGAGTGTCTTGACCATATGGAAAAGGAGCAGTATGATATTTTGCTACTTGACCATATGATGCCGGATATGGATGGTATTGAAACATTGCATTGTATAAGGAGTGACAGGGATAAGTATAATATTAACAAAGATTGTGCTATTATTGTGCTTACAGCCAATGCTGTGTCTGGAGTTAAAGAAGAATATCTGCGGGAAGGCTTTGATGATTACCTGTGTAAGCCGGTTGTTGCTGAGGATTTAGAGGAGATGATAAAGAAGTATCTTCCTAAAGATAAAGTTAAGTGATTTTATTTAATGTGTTATTTACAAATAAAGTTAAAAGTTGTATAATATTACGGAATATTGATTAAAATAGGATGGTAGGTGCTATTATGAGTAAAATTACTATGACAACTCCACTTGTAGAGATGGATGGAGATGAGATGACAAGAGTGCTTTGGCAGCTTATCAAGGATGAGCTTTTGAAGCCATATATAGAATTGAATACAGAGTACTATGATCTTGGTCTTGTTCATAGAAATGAAACTAATGATCAGGTTACTGTTGATTCGGCAGAAGCAACAAAGAAGTATGGCGTTGCTGTTAAGTGTGCTACAATCACTCCTAATGCTGCTCGTATGACAGAGTATGACCTTAAGGAGATGTACAAGAGCCCTAATGGAACTATCAGAGCTATGCTTGATGGTACTGTGTTTAGAGCACCTATTATTGTTAAGGGAATAGAGCCTTACGTTAAGACATGGAAGAAGCCAATCACTATCGCAAGACATGCTTATGGTGATGTGTATAAGGCAACAGAAATGAAGGTTTCAGGCGCAGGTAAAGCGGAACTTGTTTATACAGATGAGCAGGGAAATGAAACGAGAGAACTTATTCATAACTTTAAGGGTGCAGGAATACTTCAGGGAATGCATAATTTAGAGGATTCTATTGAAAGTTTTGCAAGAAGCTGCTTTAACTTCGCTCTTGATACAAAGCAGGACTTGTGGTTTGCAACTAAGGATACTATTTCTAAGAAGTATGACCATACATTTAAGGATATTTTCCAGGAGATTTACGACAATGAGTATGCTGATAAGTTTAAGGCAGCAGGCATTGAGTATTTCTATACACTTATTGATGATGCAGTAGCACGTGTTATGCGTTCTGAAGGTGGTTATATCTGGGCTTGTAAGAACTATGACGGAGATGTTATGAGTGATATGGTTGCCACAGCATTTGGTTCACTCTCTATGATGACTTCTGTGCTTGTGTCACCTAATGGATACTATGAGTATGAGGCTGCTCATGGAACTGTTCAGAGACATTATTACAAGCACCTTAAGGGAGAAGAGACATCTACGAATCCGATTGCTACTATTTATGCATGGTCAGGTGCGCTTAGAAAGCGTGGAGAGCTTGATGGTATACCAGAGCTTTGTAAGTTTGCTGATAAGCTTGAAGAGGCTTGTGTAAAGACTATTGAGAATGGTGAGATGACAAAGGATTTAGCGTTGATTACGACTATGGAGAATCCTAAGACTCTTAATACTCAGGATTTTATAAAGGCGGTTAGAAGAACGCTTGACAGTTTAATGTAAGAGTAAATGTTGCATAGAACGGGAGAGGTTCAATGAAGTTTAAGTTTGAGTTTGCTGATTTGTTTAAGCTACCTAATATCCTGTGTTATCTTAGAATTGCGATGGTTCCGTTATTTCTTTATGTGTATTTTACGGCGACTAATCAAGAAGATTATTATATGGCTACGGCAGTGGTTCTTATATCGGGGTTCACAGATTTTCTTGACGGACAGATTGCAAGACGATTTAATATGATAACGGATTTAGGAAAACTTATAGATCCTATAGCGGACAAGCTGATGCAGTTAGCTATGCTGGTGGCACTGACTATAAAGATTAAGTATATGTATATACTAATTATTTATCTTGTTGTTAAAGAGGTGGTTAGTACACTTACAGCGTTTATTATATATAAGTTATATGAGAAGCGCTTGAATGGAGCTAAATGGTATGGAAAGGTATGTACTTTTCTGTTATATGTGGTTATGCTTGTACTTGTGGCATTTCCGCAGTTGGAGATTCACATGCAGAGTTTGCTTATAGCAGTTTGTGCAGGTGGTCTGACATTGGCATTTGTGATGTATATGAGATTGTATATTATAATGATTCTTGATGCAAAGGAACATAGGAACGAAGAAGTTTTGTATTAAGATACATTAGAGAAAGGGATAGTCATGGTTGAGTTAACTTTTCGTGGAATGAGTATAGGTCAGTTCTTGATATGGTTTTTTATCTATAGCTTTATTGGCTGGGTAATGGAATGTATTGTTATTCGTATACAGCTTGGCAGATGGGAGAATAGAGGTTTTGCCAGATTGCCATTCTGCGTAATATACGGTTTTGGTGTATTTTTGGCTATGATTTTATTTAAGCCGATTGAAAACAATTATGTTGCATTGTATATAGTTGGTGCATTGTCTGCAACTACACTGGAGTATATAACAGCTCTTGTGATGCTTAGACTCTTTGGAAAAATATGGTGGAACTATGATCATCTGCCATTTAACTACAAGGGTATTCTTTGCCTTGAAAGTACATTGGGTTGGGGACTTGTGGCTTTGATTGTGTTTGGCTTCCTCAACAATGTTATCGAGGCATTGGTAAAGATGATTGATGTAAGATTTGCTACAGCTATTGGTGGTGCATTGCTTGTGATGTATGTCCTTGACTTTGCACAGAACTTTGTCAGAAGACTTGATAAAGGAGAAGACGAAGTGTTTGAGTCCATATGTGAGGATGAGTCTGAAGAACTTGAAACCGCTGAAGTAGGTAGGGTAAAGCAGTGGATATTGAAGTTCAAGAGATAATTAAATAAGGATTTAATAAAGCATAATCATTAAAGTCTAGGGCTTCTAATGGTTGTGCTTTTGTATTATGGTGATGCGTATGAGTAAAAATGTATTTAAGGGTGTGGGTGTAACTAAGCTGGTTGGAGTTGGAGAGGCGATTGTGCTTGGGAACTATAATGTGATTGTAAAAAGGGTTAAAGCAGTCGATGCGCAGGCGGAATATAAGAGATTTCTTGATGCAAGAAGTAAGTTTATAGATAATACCAATACTATTTTTGATGATTTAAAGAGCAGAATAGATAATGCTGAAGTTGCGCTAGTTATACGCAATCATATTGCCATAGTTAATGATGTGCAGTTTGAAAACGATATAAAGAGAGAAATCATTGATAATAAACTCTGTGCTCAGTGGGCTGTTGAAGTGGTTTGTGATTCATATATAAGTTTGTTTAGTCAGATGGATAATGAAGTTCTTGCACAAAGAACAGCCGACTTTGAAGATATTAAGAGTAGACTCATATGTATACTTCATAGTATGGAAAATGGTAAATCAGAGGATATATTGATAGGAAAATTGCAGGATGATTGGAAGAAAGAATATGTCCTTGTGGCAAAGGAATTGCAACCATCAGTTACAGCTGCTTTAGATGTTTCTAAGATTGCCGGAATTGTTGTGGAAAATGGTTGTGAGACTTCTCATGTGGCAATACTTGCAAGAGCATTAGATGTGCCAACTGTTATTGGTGTTAAGGGATTGGTTGAAAATGTAACCGATGGAGATATGGTAGTGGTAGATGGTGATGCGGGGGAAGTTGTATTAAAGCCTGATAGCGAAACTATAGAAGCTGCCATTGTGAAGAAAAATGAACTGCAAAATCATAAAGCTGCACTGGATATCTATAAAGATAAAGAAGCCTGTATGAAAGATGGAGAGAGGGTGTTGTTACACGCTAACATAGGCTCTGTAGAAGAGGCAGAAAAAGTTAAAGAATGTGGTGCTGACGGAATCGGACTTTTTAGAACAGAGTTTATCTTTATGAATGGCGACCGTGTGCCAACTATGGAGGAACAGTATCAGATATATAGCGATGTTGTAAGGATAAATGAAGGCAGAGATTTGACTATACGTACACTTGATATAGGAGGGGATAAAGAAGTTCCTTCTCTACGTCTTGAAAAGGAGATTAATCCATTTTTGGGACTTCGAGGTGTGCGATTGTGTCTTGAAAAAAGAGAGATTTTAAAAACTCAAATAGAAGCTATACTTAGGGCGAGTGTCTATAGCAATGGGAACCTTCGTATAATGGTTCCGATGATTACGAACGTTAGTGAACTTAGAGAGGTTAGAGCCATCGTTGACGAGGTTAAAGATTATTTGAAGGCACAGAGTATTACTTATGATGATTCTATTAAGGTAGGTATTATGGTAGAAACGCCGGCTGCTGTTATGATGGCAGATGTACTGGCTAAGGAAGCGGACTTCTTTTCTATTGGCACCAATGATTTGACGCAGTATACTATGGCGGTAGACAGAGGAAATGAAAAGGTTGCATATCTGTTTGATGCATTAGAACCATCGGTTCTAAGAGCTGTTAAGCATATTGTGAAGGTGGCGGACGAAGCAGGTATAGAAGTTAGTGTGTGTGGAGAAGCTGCGGCGGATCCTTTAATTCTGCCGATTTTGCTGGGAATCGGTGTTAAAAAGTTTAGTGTTGCATCATCGCTTATATTAGATACTAAAAAGAATCTGGCAGAATGGGATGTTGAGACGGTTAAAGCGATAGCAGACAATGTATTGAAGATGACATCAGCGGAGGAGATTAGAGAATATGTCAACAGTTTATGAAACTGACGAAGAATTAGAAAAGGTATTGTTGGTGGGTGTACAGCTTGGGAGTGAAGAAGAAGCAGAAAACTCGCTTGAGGAGCTTAAAGAACTTGCAAGAACTGCAGGTGCAGAAACTCTTGGAAAAGTTATACAGCCAAGGGACACATTTCATCCGGCAACTTATATAGGTAAGGGAAAGATAGAAGAAGTAAGAGAGCTTATTGACACATTAGGGGCAACGGGTATTATATGTGATGATGAACTTACGCCGGCACAGCTTAGAAATCTGGAAGATGTGCTGGGAACTAAGGTTATGGACAGGACAATGGTTATTCTTGATATATTTGCGGCAAGAGCCAATACAAGTGAAGGAAAGATTCAGGTGGAGATGGCGCAGCTTAAGTATAGAATGACTAGATTGTCAGGGCTTGGAACTACGCTTTCGAGACTTGGAGGCGGTATTGGTACAAGAGGTCCGGGAGAGAAGAAGATAGAAACTGACAGAAGAATTATTCGCGAGCGTGTTACAAAACTTCAAAGAGAATTGGACGAGGTTCGTAATCACAGAGATATACAAAGGCAGAAGCGCAGTGAGAATTCTACACCGGTTGTGGCTATAGTGGGTTATACCAATGCTGGAAAGTCAACGCTTCTTAATAAGCTTACTGATGCGGGAGTGCTTTCGGATAATAAGTTGTTTGCTACATTGGACCCGACAACCAGAGCACTTAAACTTCCTAATGGTGAAAAAGTGCTTCTTACAGATACTGTAGGATTTATAAGAAAGCTACCACACAACCTGATAGAAGCTTTTAAGAGTACTTTGGAGGAGGCCAAATATGCAGATATAATCGTGCATGTGGTAGATGCATCTAATCCGGACAGAGACAGTCAGATAAAAACTGTGTATGACACGTTAGAGCAGCTTAAGGTTGGTGATAAGCCTATTGTTACACTTTTTAATAAGTGTGATGTGTGTGATGGTGACCTGACCTTCAAAGACCTCAATGCTGACAAAACAGTTAATATCTCTGCAAAGACAGGGTTAGGGCTGGAAGAATTTCAGCACGTGTTACAGGATATTATTATGGAAAGCAGGGTGCATATAGAGCATTGTTTTGGCTATAACGAAGCCGGCAGGATTCAGATGATTCGTGAATTAGGACAGCTTGTTAAGGAAGAATATACGGCTGATGGTATTGAGGTTGAGGCCTATGTGCCTAAAGAAGTATACGACAGATTAACAAAGGGAGGCAGTTTATGAGTGATATAAAGAATGAAGAGTTAAACAGGGAGCTGCTTGAGTTTATAAAAAACAGTCCTACAGCATATCAGGCGGTGGACAGCATTGAAGCGCTGATAGAAGGCTGTGAACACACAACCAGAGGCGCGTCATTGATTGCGTATAAGATGCCTGTGTGGGAAGCGTGCCCGGAAAGTGCAGATAGTGCAGAAAGTACAGAAAGTACAGAAAGTACAGAGGGTGCTAGAAAGTTGCCTAAAGGCTTTCACATAATATGTGCCCATACAGATTCACCTATGTTTAAGGTAAAAGAGAATCCTGAAACTAAGGATGGCAATGGATATGTTAAGATAAATCTTGAGAAATATGGTGGAATGATTGTAAATACATGGCTTGACAGACCACTTTCAGTTGCCGGTCGTGTGGTTTATGAGGATGGTGATACGCTTAAGAGCATCCATATAGATATGGAAAAACCAATGTATATAATTCCAAATCTTGCTGTGCATATGAGCAGAGGAAGTGATGAAAAGCCTTTAAGTATTCAGACGGACCTGCAGCCTATAGGCGATGAGGGATTTATGGAGGCTGTGGCAGCGAAAGTTTCTCAGTGTGTTGGTAAAGGTATAGAAGCGAAGGACATTCTTGGTACGGACCTTTATGTGTATAATTGTCAGGAGGGTTGCATCGTGGGTGGAAAAGATTCCTATGTGTGTGCGCCAAGACTTGACGATTTGCAGTGTGCATTTGCGGCAGCTAAGGCATTTGCACAGTCACAAAGCAAGGAATATGTTAATGTTCTTGCGGTGTTTGATAATGAGGAAGTTGGAAGCCTTTCAAGACAAGGAGCTGCATCTGATTATTTGCAGGTGGTTCTTGAAGAGGTTGCAGAGCAATTAGGACTTTCAAAGGCGGAATACAGACAGATGCTTGATAACAGTTTTATGATTAGTGCGGATAATGCTCATGCAGTACATCCTAATCATCCGGAAAAAGCGGATGTCACTAATAAGCCTCGTATCAATCAGGGTGTGGTTATTAAGTATCACGGAGGGCAGAAGTACACAACTGACGCGTATACAGGTGCGTATATTAAGAAGTTGTGTAGGGATAAGGACATTGCTTATCAGACATATCATAATAATTCGGATATTGCAGGAGGTTCAACTCTTGGCAATCTTGTTATGGCTAATGTATCGATTCCGGCGGTTGACATAGGTGCGCCTCAGCTTGCTATGCACTCTGCTTATGAGACTACAGGCACAAAGGATACCGGGAATTTATATAGGCTTATGAAAGAATTTTATAAAATGTAAAATTAGGTATTGACATCATATAAAGGTGTGTATATACTGTGTATATGGATATATACGGTATATGCACACTTTTTGTGCGTAAAACTGGCTGTATATCAGAATGGAGGATGTTATGTTAAAGGTGGAAAATGTAAATAAAAGTTTCTACGGCTTTTCGCTTAAAGATATTGATATGTATATTCCTAAAGGATACATATGCGGACTTATTGGTGAGAATGGTGCAGGTAAATCCACACTTATTAAAACTATTATTGGATTATATAAAGAGGATGAAGGAACTGTTACGGTAGATGGAAAAGAATTTCATAGTAATGAGGCGTATATAAAGGATATGATGGGGATTGTTCTTGATGAGAATATTTACGATGAGAAATTGACACCAGGGAAAATTGGTAAGTTATATGGTCCCTTGTATACACATTTCGATGAGAAAGTATATCTTGACTGGCTAGAGAAGTTTAATGTGCCAACTGATAAGAGGCTTAAGAAGCTGTCAAAGGGTATGAAAGTGAAGTTTCAGTTAGCCTTTGCATTGTCTCATGAGGCGAAGCTGTTTTTGTTTGATGAGCCCACAGCTGGGCTTGATGCAGATTTTAGAAAAGAGTTTCTTGATATATGTATGGAACTTATAGAGGATGGGGAGAAGAGTATATTGTTTTCTACACATATTACAGAGGACTTGGACAGAATTGCGGACTACATAACATTTATACAGAACGGAGAGATTCTTTTTTCTATGACTAAGGAAGAGCTTTGTAGCAGATTCCTGTATGTTCAGGCAGAAAATTACAAGCTGAGACTGTTAAAACCTATGGCAGTGGTTCATAAAGAAGAGGGGGCTTATGGTGGTAGTGCCTTGGTGGTTAATTCTAAGCAGGTTCCTCTGGATAACGATTATGAGAAGAGGACGCCTACTGTTGAGGAGATTATGTATCATTTTGTGAAGGGAGGAAATGCACATGCTAAAGATATCATTGAATTATATGTTAAATAGAGGGATTAATTTTTCTATTGCAAGTTCATTATTTTGGGGTGTTTATTGGTTGTTTTTGTCTGCTAGGGATGGAAAATTGGCACATATAATTATGATTATTTTTACTCTGCTATTTATTGGGATAGGTGCGATGTTGCCGAAACTTCCGGAAACGATATTTATTATGCCTGTTTCAAAGGTTAATATGGAATGCCATATAAAGAAGTTATTTGTCGGAAAACTTGTGGTAGCTGCATTGCTGGAAACAGTTCTTATGGTTGTGGCGGTGTTATGTAATATTATTATGCCTGCCTTTGCGTTACTGTTGGTAATTGATACGGTTGCGGTTTCTTACGCCCTTGTCCTTACCAGCTATTATCAGGGTAAGAATGTTAAAGCACAGGAAAGGTTAGTTACGGGTGTCAGTATGTTGTCTATTGCGATGTTTTTTACAGCAGTGATAGGAGAAGCAGCTGCGAACGCTTCACCGGATGGTTTTTCAAGAAATGTGATTATTATTCTGATTTTAATTTTTTTTACTTTAATATCGTGGGCGCTTATATGGTATAAGCCGGTAACCACAACTAACAGAATGTGTGCAGACCTTGCGGATTACGAAAAACTTACGGTAACGAATATGCCGCTTGATAAGAGAGCAAAGCTTAAGGAAAAAGGTATTATATAGGGAGGGATGATATGAAGATAATAATTTCAGCTAATTCAAGTCTGCCTATATATGAGCAGATTATTAATCAGGTAAGAGACGCGGTGGTGGCAAAGAAGTTAGTGCCGGGAGAGGCTATGCCGTCCATAAGAGTTCTTGCAAAGGATTTGCAGGTAAGCGTTATTACCACAAAGAGAGCTTATGAAGACCTTGAAAAAGAAGGGGTTATTACATCTGTTCCGGGTAAAGGTTTCTATGTGTGCGAGCAGAGTAATGATATATTGAAAGAAAAGCAGATAATGCTTTTAGAGGAAAGATACGCAGAACTTATCAGTGATAGTCGCAAAGCAGGTATGGAGCTATCCGAGATTGTCAATCTGGTGAAGGTTTTATACGAGGAGGTATAAGATGGGAGAGTCAATTATTAGCATTAATAATGCAAGTGTGAAGTTTAAAGATTTTACTATGGAGGATGTAAATCTTAACATAGAAAAGGGCATGATAACTGCCATAGAAGGACATAACGGAGCCGGTAAAACAACACTTCTTAAGATGATACTTGGTATGTATCCTAAGATGAAAGGTAGTATTACGGTGGACGGGCTTGATGTGGTTAAATGCCGTGTGGACATGCTTAAGGTGGTAAGCTTTGTATCGGAGGATAGAGCATTTTTTAAAGAACTGACACCGTATCACAACGTAGAAGTATATAGTAAGTATTATGATAACTGGGATGATGAAAGATTTAAAGAGCTTATGATGCGTATGAACGTGTCTATGGGGACTAAGGTTGGAGATATGTCAAAGGGTAACTTTATAAGATTTCAGACCGCATTTGCTATGGCTAATCATCCAAAGGTGCTGATTCTGGATGAGCCTACAGCAGGTTTGGATCCGGTGTTTAGAGTTGATTACATAAAGATATTACAAGAGATAGTGGCGGAAGAAGAGGTTACAGTGCTTATATCAACGCATATGACCAATGATATTAATAAGATTGCGGATTATATCATAGATGTGAAGGATGGACAATGCTCTATTAGAGAAAATGTTTAGGAGGGGCTATGGATAAACACATGATTAAAGAATATAGAGCCATAAACAGACAGCATACAAAATTTATAGCAACAACAAGTGACATAGTGCTTGCTGTAGTTGCACTTGTTTTTGGAGCATTCGCAGGAACTTTTTCCATAGAGATAGCAATGGCAGAGCAAGGACTTACATTTGAATGGTGGTATTATGCTACATTTATGTTTATGGGCATGGTTAAGTTGCATCAATGTCAATCAAAGGTGCTTGAGAAGAATAAGAATACTAATTATTTTGATAAGTTTTTGTATGTTCCCTTTGATGTTAAGACTATGTTTATTGTAAAGATATTAGATATGGTAAGGTTCAGTAGTTTTTACATTGCAATTATTACGTTAAACGGATTAGTGTGGCGAATAGAAAGTGCTTTTTGGGGTGAGTTACTGTTTAAGCAACGAATGGTGACTTTAGATGAAATGTATTATGATTTTTTTAATATAAGTTTCGGGCAGTTAATTGCTCCGGCGTGTATTATTGCTTTAGCTACACTGATATGTATAGGTCGGGTCTATTATGACTACCGAAAAGCTGCAAAGGAGGGATAATATGAACCGGGAACTGATAAAGCGATATGATGGTTTCGAAGATGCTAATCGCAAGGTGTTTGGACGGTTTGAGTATACATTTGTATTTTGGTTGCTGGGGTTTATAGGTCTTGGACTTGCAGCGGTGTGTGGGCTGATTAAGCCGCAGGATGGTGATACAGCATATATGAGTTTTATATATGGGATGTGCTACCTTGTCCAAATGTCTATGCTTCAACGAACTAATTACGCTATAATTGAAAATAATAAGCCGCAGAATGAATTTGAGAAATTATTGTATGTACCGCTAGATTTAAAGTGCTTTTTTATAACAAAAGTACTTAGGATGGTGAAACATTATATGGTGTATGCAGTGATTATACAGATCTTTACATTGTTTATACATCTTCTTGCCAATGGCGGCAGATTTAATCTTTTATGGGGGTCGTGGATACCACTTATAGCAGGAGTTGTAGCAGTTTTGTTAAATGCGTCTACATTGTACCTAAGCTATACGAAAGGTTTGAAACAATCGTAACATTATGCAGGGTGCAGGTGAATTATCGGAAAATTCACATAAATTTTACATAAAATCTGCATAATTAGTTGAAAAAAAGTCAGGAATTTGATAAAATACACATAGTTTTGAAACTATGTGTATTTTTATGCGTAGATATGTGTGTATAGTATAGAGACGTAGGATCATATTTGGGGAATATAAGAATAGCAGTATGTTATCTATGAGCTGGAGGTTTTGATTATGGATAAGAAGTTTAGGATACTGTTGGCTTTTGACAACCAGCAAAAAAGTGATGTTTTGAGTGATATTCTATCTGAAGATTACTATATTGATCAGGTTGATGATGTTGTTTCAGCGGTGCGAGCGATAGAAAGGTCTAAGGAAAGAGTTGCGCTTATTATATTATCCCTTGAAAAGGAAAAACTTGCTAATGCCGAATTTATGAGAAATATATTGTCTTGCAGGACGTTACATAATATTCCGATTGTGTTGTCTGTGGATGAGAATTCAGATAAAGAGGCTATTAATGAGTGTCTTGAGGGGGGAGCATGGGATTACCTTAAAGAGCCTCATGATCCTGGTATGGTTAAATTTCGTGTTAACAATATTATCAATGCTAACGAGATGTCTATGTACAGAGAGTTAAAGTATCGCGAGATGTTTGACTCTCTTACAGGTGTATATAACAGAGGAAGATTTTATGAGGAAGCAAGAAGAGTTCTTGATGATAATCCGGAGTATAATTATGCTTTCATAAGATTCGATATATATAAGTTCCAGCTTATTAATCAATTCTATGGTATTGATGAAGGTGATAGGCTGCTTAAGTTTATTGCGAATGATATTGCGACAGATATGGCGGGGCTCCAGAAGAAATATGGCAAGAATGGCAAGAGAGCTGTAGCATATGGACGTATTGAGAAGGATGTTTTCTGTTGCTTTGTACCATTTGGAAGTAAGGAGCTTATTCTTGAGTATTTTAAGGCTATCAGAAAAAGAATTGACGATTATGGTTTGGACTTTGTTATATTACCGGTATTCGGTGTGTATATTGTGGAAGACAGAACGCTGTCTATTAATGATATGTATGACAGAGCTAATATGGCGTCTAAAAAGTGTAAGGGTAACTATCTGGAGAATTATGCATTTTATGATGAACAGATGGGGCGTGCCCTTGTTGATGAACAGATGATTGTCAACGAGATGTCAGATGCTTTAGAGGATGAGCAGTTTGTGTTATATCTGCAGCCAAAGTATGAGATTAAGAATAATCAACTGGTTGGTGCGGAGGCACTGGTGCGTTGGATGCATCCTGAAAGAGGAATGATTTCACCGGGATTGTTTATACCTATATTTGAGCAGAATGGTTTTATTATGCAGCTTGACTGTTATGTTTGGGAAAGCACATGTAAGCTTATAAGAAAGTGGCTTGATGAAGGGAAAAAGCCGGAACCGGTATCTGTTAACATGTCAAGAATCAGTTTGTACAATCCAAGGATAGTTGAGATTATAACAGGTCTTGTAAAGAAGTATGATATACCGGCATATCTGTTAGAGTTGGAACTTACTGAAAGTGCATTCACAAGTAATCCAATAGTTATAAGAGATACTATGAAACGTTTGCAGGAGAATGGTTTCACTGTTCTTATGGATGACTTCGGTAGTGGTTATTCTTCGCTTAATGCCCTTAAGGATATGTCGTTAGATGTGCTTAAGATGGATATGCGATTCCTCTCTAAAACTGATAATCCTGAAAGAAGCAAGTGCATTATGGCGTCGGTTGTACGTATGGCAAAGTGGCTTAAGATGACAGTTACTGCGGAAGGCGTGGAGACAAAGGAACAGCTTGACTTTTTAAAGAGTATCGGATGTGAGTGTATACAGGGATATTATTTTGCAAAGCCGATGCCGGTTGAGGAGTATGAGAAAAAAGCATTTGAAGAGATGCCGTATCACAAAGAATATGAGCCTAGAGTGATATCCGGTGACAGTAAGAGCATATATGCATATAATGAGCAGATGGATGCGATGTTTTCTAATGTTTTCCAGCCCGTTGCTATTTATGAGTATTCGGATGGAGAGATAGAGGTGATTCGTGCTAATGAAGCATATTATGAACTTTTTGGTCACAACGACCTGAATGTTAAAGTAACAGATGGCTGGTTTAACGGAAGCATAGAAGAAGGCCACAGACCGCGTATTTTAAAGGCTTTTGAAGATACAGCGACAACTAAGGATTCGGCATGGTGTGAGTATGTGCGTCATACTGACGAAGGTAGCTATAAGTGGATACATGCTGATTATAAGTATGTGGGAAGTGTTGAGAACAGACGTATAATATTCGCTGTTATTATGGATATTACGGCACAGAAACGGGTATATGCCGAGCTTGCTAATTATCGCAGGGATGTATTCCCTGATGAACGTAAGGATAAGATTATACTTGTAGTCGATGATGAAGCTATTAACAGAACACTTATTAGCAGTATTTTCTCAGATAAATACACTGTTATTGAGGCTGAGGATGGCATAGCTGCTATGAGATGCCTGAAGAATTATAAAGTTGATATGATTCTTTTGGATCTGGTTATGCCTAATATGAATGGTGTGGATTTGTTAAAAAGCTTGAAGAACCGTGTAGAGTATAAAGATATTCCGGTAGTTGTCATATCATCTGAGAATGAACCGGAAAGTCAGATAGAACTTATGCAACTTGGTGCTAACGATTATATTGTAAAGCCTTTTATAACCGAAGTGGTAAGGGCACGTGTGGACAATGCATTTATCAGCAGCAGAGCTGATGCATTTAGAAAAGGCCAGGATTCTGAAGCTTATAATACTCACACGATAGACAGTATGATTGAGGCTGTGCTTGGAGAAAGCGCAACATCCAGAGCACTTATGCTGGTTGATGTTGACAACTTTGAGGAGATTAATAAGAGGTATGGCAGAATAGAGGGTGATAAGGCGATTAAGTCATTTGGTGAGGAGCTTAATAAGTATTTTAGAAAGTGTGATATCGTTGAAAGATATGATGGCGATGAGTTTGTCATATTTGTAAGTGATATTCCGTCTAAAGAAGACCTTGTAAGAAGATGCGATAATCTGCTTAAGTCTATCAATGTTATTACGGAGTCAGGTGTTAAACTGGAATGCTCAATAGGCGTTGCTTATACTTGTATGGCTACCACGTTTTCAGAACTTATGGAAAAGGCGGACAGAGCACTTTATATAGCAAAGAACAGAGGGAAGAATCAGTTTGTTCTTTATCAGGAATAAGCATATGCAAGGTATGCTGTACTAAAGACAGGGAATAATGTAATTGATGGAGGGCTGTTTATGAAGTTAACATTTTTAGGTGCGGATCATGAAGTAACAGGCAGTTGTCATTATTTGAATGCATGTGGAAAGAATATTCTTATTGACTGTGGTATGGAGCAGGGCAATGATGTTTATGAGAATCAGGAGTTGCCGATACCGGCGTCGGAGGTGGATTATGTGCTTTTGACACATGCACATATCGACCATACAGGTTTGGTGCCGCTTCTTTATACTAACGGTTTTAGAGGAACAGTGTTTACTACTAAGGCTACAGTGGATCTTTGTGAGATTATGTTAAAGGATAGTGCGCATATTCAGGAGTTCGAGGCAGAATGGCGTAATCGTAAGGCAAAGCGTTCTAATGGAACACTTAAGGAGTTTGTGCCTCTTTATGATATGGATGCGGCTATCAATGTTATGAAGCAGTTTAGTGCCTGTGCATATGATGAGATTATCAATGTATGTGAAGGTGTTAAGGTTAGATTCGAGGATGCAGGTCACCTTTTGGGTTCGGCCAGTATCGAGGTGTGGGTTGAAGAGAATGGAGTATCTAAAAAGATAGTTTTTTCAGGTGATTTAGGTAATATCAACAAGCCGATTATTAAAGATCCATCCTTTATAAATGAAGCTGATTATGTAGTTATGGAGTCTACATACGGTGACAGAACCCATGGAGGAACGCCTGATTATGTTGCAGAGCTTGCAGCTATTTTTACAAGAACTTTTGAAAGAGGTGGCAATGTTGTTATTCCGTCATTTGCAGTAGGAAGAACACAGGAACTTCTGTATTTTATCAGAAAGATTAAGGAAGATAAGCTTGTTAGCAGGACCTTTGATGTATATCTGGATAGTCCGCTTGCCATTGAGTCAACTAATATATTTGGCAAGAATATTGATGAATGTTTTGATGAAGAGGCACTGGAGTTTATCAGAAAAGGTATCAATCCACTTATGTTTGAGGGGCTAAAGTTTGCGGTAACCAGTGACGCGTCAAAACAGATTAACTTTGATAACAATCCTAAGGTTATTATCTCAGCTTCGGGTATGTGTGAAGCAGGTAGAGTAAGACATCACCTTAAACACAATCTTTGGAGGCAGGAGTGTACCATACTTTTTGTAGGTTATCAAGCTCTTGGAACAACAGGACGTGCTATTGTTGATGGCGCATCTGAAATTAAGCTGTTTGGTGAGCCTATTCAGATTAAGGCAGAGATTGCGCAGCTTGCGGGTTCAAGTGGCCATGCAGACAGAGATGGTCTTGTTGGATGGGTTAATGCATTTGAGAGAAAGCCTGAGAAGGTTTTTGTTGTACACGGTGAAGATACAGTGTGTGATGCATTTACTGAACTGTTGAAAAAAGAGTATGGACATGATGCAGTTGCTCCATATACAGGGGCTTCCTATGATTTGATAGCCGGACAGTGGTTGTCAGAAGGTATCAGAGAGAAGAAGACAAGAAGAACTGTTACAAAGCGCAATCAAGGTGTGTTTGGAAGGCTTTTGGCTGCCGGCAACAGATTGCTTACGGTTATTAGTCACAATGAAGGTGGGGCTAACAAAGATCTGGCTAAGTTTGCCGACCAGATTAATGCACTTTGTGATAAGTGGGACAGATAATTATATTGCTTGAATTGATAGTGTGGAGATTGATATGAAAAAGTTGCTTTTTGTATTCAATCCTAATTCGGGGAAAGGGCGTATAAAGAATAATCTTTTGGCAATTATTCAAACTTTTTCAGATGCAGGATATGAAGTTACGGTATATCCTACAAAAGCTAAGTTGGATGGGTATAATCATATAATTGACAATATGGATAAGTATGATTTGATTGTATGCAGTGGTGGTGACGGCACTGTTAATGAAACTGTCAGTGCTGTGCTTTCTTGTCAGGATAAGAGAGTACCCATAGGTTATATTCCAAGCGGCACTACTAATGATTTCGCCAATAGTTTAGGTATATCTAAGGATATGGAGAAGGCGGCAAAAGATATTGTGGAAGGAGAACTGTTCTCCTGCGATATCGGATTGGTTGATAAAGAGAAGTGTTTTTGTTATGTTGCGGCGTTTGGAGCATTTACGGAGGTTTCATATCTTACACCACAGTCTCTTAAGAATATGCTTGGACATCAGGCATATGTGCTAGAGGCGGCAAAGAGTCTTGCGGCATTGAAACCATATTATGTACGCGTTGATGCTGACGGACACAAGGTAGAAGGCGAATTTGTCTATGGTATGGTGAGTAATACAGAATCAGTAGGCGGCGTTAAGGGATTGGCAGGAGCCAGTGTGGATTTGCAGGATGGACTTTTTGAAGTTACTCTTGTTAGAAAAATTAATAGTCCAACGGAGTTCCAACAGCTTGTTACAGCATTTTTTACGCAGAATTATGATAACTCCGGCAGCATATTCTCTATAAAGGCAAAGCATATCGAACTTGAGTGTGCAGAGGGGATTAACTGGACTTTTGATGGGGAGTTTGGAGGAGAACATAAGAATATTGTGTTTGATGTACAGCCCCAGGCAGTTGATTTTATGATAAAGCCTAAAAGTAGCAGGAAGTTGATTGATTTTTGATTAAATTTGCAAAAAATGTCGAATTTGTTGGTTGTTTTTCTTTCACAAATGTTGTATAGTAGAGAACGGTGGTGTGAATATGCCACCGTTATGTAATGTTTGTGGTGTGCAGGGTGGAATAGGTAGCATGTAGCACAGATGGGAGGATGACTATGATTACAGTTTCGGTGTTGTTGGATTCAGTTGAGAAAGTGCAGCGTTTTATAAGTATTATTAGTAAGTATTCATGTTCTTTTGATATTGAGTCGGGACATAGTTGCGTAGATGCAAAGTCTCTTGTTGGTGTGTTCAGTCTTGATATAAGCAAGCCGTTAAACCTTACTGTTCATGATGATGGTTCTCTTATAGAGGATGTCTTGAGAGATATTCATGAGTTTATGGGGTATTAGGATGCAGACTGATTCAGTTAGGACTGCTGGCGATTCTTTGCAAGATAGTAGTAATATCGCTCAAACTTGTGCATATAATAGAAGTGGAGTGTGTATACTATCAGACTGTAAATGTCAGGCTATGTCAGATGGGAAGCTGGTATGTAGCAGCTACAAAGAGAAGCAGTGATAGTTAAGATTAAGGTAGGTATCCTGCCATAATTTAATATTTTATGAGCGGAAGTGTCGGAATGGCAGACGAGCAAGATTCAGGTTCTTGTGTGGTTTACCACGTGTGGGTTCAAGTCCCATCTTCCGCATTGAAAAAGAAAGACTCAGACGAGAAATCGTTTGAGTCTTTCTTTGTTTCAGAAGCGGGAGTGTCCTTTGAACCAAGAGTTCAAGGTCTTCACTACGATTCGATCCGCGTAAAGCTGAGGCCCACCGGACATCGTGAGCCGCTCTCCCTTGTTGCCCAATGCAGTGCGGAAGATGGAGTTAAATATTTTCTAATGAACACAGAAAATAATGGAAAAATGTAGCACGATATAGTATACTGTTTATAATGGAATAGTATTGGGTGAGGTAGGATTATGTTGTGTGTAGGTTGTGGTGCTGCATATGAAGACAAGATGTTTAATTGTCCGTACTGTGGCAAAGAGAATGAAAGAATGACTGTAGCCAGACAGAATGAAGAACTTGGTAAGATATATTCCCAGATTAATGATGTGGTTATGGAGCCGGAGAGGCGTGCTAACAAGATGGCGGGGAAGTTGGTTATAATTGCAGTTGCACTTCTTGTGCTGGTTGTGGTTGTTATAGTTATAGGAGTGTTGGTTTCTAAGCCATTGTCTGATAAAAAGATAGAAAAACAACAGGACAATCTTGCGAAGCTTGAACAAATGTATGATATCAAAGATTATAGTGGAATGGAAAAGCTTCTGGATAGTATGGGGGATGATGCCTATAGCGGAACTTATTATAAGTATAGAGATGTTGTGGATATCATAGATGACATTAAGTACTGTGAGAAAGAAGTTGAGAAGCTTAATATAGAAGGAGAGACAGAAGAATATGTGGTGTCCAATCTTAATTTTGACTTTTACTTTTTATTTGTGGCACTTGACGATATAGAAGACTTTGAGGAAACTGGATATGGTAAAAGGGAAACTGAATTCATACAAGAAAATAGAGATAAAGTATATAAGATGTTTACTGATACATATAAGATAACTAAAGAGGAAGTTGTCGAGTGGGCTGAGCTTGGTAAACGTGACTCTGAGGAATATGAAGAACTTTCGAAGTTGTCTTATGGACGAATGATTAATAGGAACTGATTAGGGGGTACTACTTATGAAGTGCACAAATTGTGGCGCAAATTATGATGCAATGGTGGAATGTTGTCCTTATTGCAATACAGTGAATCAGAAGAAAACTTTTTTTAAGAAGCGAAAAAATGCGGCGCAGATGCAATATAATGCAGTTAAACAAAGATGGGAGCCGAAAATACAGAAAAAAACGGTTAATCAGGTGCTTAACAAAGTGTTAATTATAGAGGCGATGGTTGTTTTGGCATTGTTCGTACTTACTGGAATTATAGGCATTATTGAAGAGGCCAGCTATAGCACGGGTGTTGCAAAGAATATGTCAAAAAGCGAGTGCAAGGCAGAGATTAAGCGCCTTTATGAGGCTGAGGAATTTGATAAGATGACGAATCTTTATAATGATACTGATATTATTGGAGATGAGGATATTAGATTGCAGATATCTATGGCGGTTTTTTATAACAGCTATCAACGTTTTGTTGAGAACAGGATTGAATATATGGAGGGCGTAAAGGAGGATGATATAGATGATAGCACCATTAACAGCTTGATTAGGCATATGAATAGTGTGCTTGAGAAGAAAGATGGGGATTATGTTTCTGAGTATGATAAAGCTAATGAGAAGTATTTTTCGAAATATAGGGAAGATGTAGAAGCATTTGCAAGAGGGATTCTTAAGCTGACTGATGATGAAATTAAGGTGTTAAAAGAAAGCAGTTATATAGATGATAAGGCAGAAACTAAACTTCGCAAGGCGATTAAGGCAAGGAGGAGTTACAGCGATGCAGAATAATGGTTATGAACAGTATAATGAGGGATATGATAATGGCTACGAAAGCGGTTATATGGCAGCTATGCAGATGCAACAGCGTATGGCTGAAACCGGAAAGCAGTCTAAAGTACCTATAGTAATAAAGAGTATTATAATACATTTGATTGCTAATTTTGCAGTGATGTATGCTATATTTTTAGTAGTATATACCATTGATAATCTTGGTGACAATACGGCGTATGTTTTGGAATATTGTGAGAAATATTATATTGATATGGATTATGATGCACTGGAAACAGAGTTGTCATTATATGCCACATATGATGAAAAGTATCAAAAATACTGGGAGTTTATTGATGGATATGAACTATATGTAGAGTGTCAACAGTGGGTAGAGTGCGAAAAGTCCGGTATGAATGGTGCGTCTGATAAGTTAACTGCAAGATTGTCTGAGTTGGAAGGTATGGCAAATGAAACAGCATATTCATCTAATAAGACAATGTTTGAAGATTTTATACTTGAGATAAACGGCCTTAGGTAAAATGTTTCGAAAAAACTATAAAACAGTTTCTTTTTCAAAAAAAATATGATATAATTCTATAAAATGTGTGCGAATTATATATACGGAGGTAAATGCTATGTTTGGTCAGTTATTTGGTAACTATCTGGTGAAGGAGGGAGCTTTGACAGAGGCTGAGCTTAATGATATTCTTGCAGAGCAGTCAAAAGCCAGAGTTAAGTTAGGTGTTATAGCGGTAGCAGAAAAGATGCTTTCAGAGGAGCAGGCTGAAGAGATTAATCAGTTACAGATGCAGATGGACAAGCGTTTTGGAGATATTGCTATAGAGAAGGGATATTTAACAGAAGCACAGTTGGAAGAGTTGCTTTCTAAGCAGGGAAGTCCATATATGAAGTTCTTGCAGCTTATGCTTGAGAAGAGTAGTGTTAAGGTTTCTAAGGTTGATGGATATTTGGAAAGCTTCCAGAAGGAGAATGGTTTTGATGCTAAGGAGATGGAAGCGCTTAAGAAGGACGATATTGATGTAATAGTTCCTATATTTGCATTTGCGTCTAAGCCATATATTACAAGTATTGTAGGACTTGTGCTTCGTAATATAACAAGATTTGTTACAACAGACTTCTACATTGGTCACATTAAGTCGGTTAATCAGTTGGAGTATAGATGCTTTGCAGGTCAGAAATGCGTAGGTGTGCATGATGTATGTATTGGTTTGGCAGTAACAGGTGATGATGATGCATTTGTTAGAGTTGCATCCGGATTCACAGGTGAAGAGTATGATACATGTTCTGTAGAGGTGTATGATGCAGTTGGTGAGTTTATTAACTGTGTAAGTGGTCTTTTCGCCACAGCATTGTCAGAAAAGGAGATTAATCTCGAGATTGAACCACAGTTTGCATATGAGAATCAGGTGGCTCAGGGTAATGCTTATGTTATACCGGTTTATATAGGTGGTAAAGAAGTTCTTCTTTACGTGGCAGTTGACAGTGAGGTTAATATCGGTTCGATGCCTCTTGTTCGTAAGGTTCTTGTTAAAGAGGGTGTTGAAAAAGAAGGCAGTAAAGGTAGAATCGTTATTGTTGATGACTCTGGTATGTCAAGAAAGATGCTTCGTAATATAATCGAAGATGCCGGATATTCAGTTGTTGGTGAAGCTGCAGATGGTATGGAAGGAGTTCTTGCATATAAGCAGTTTAGCCCTGATGTAATTACACTTGATATTACTATGCCTAATATGAGTGGAACAGAGGCTTTAAAGGAGATCAGAGAGTACGATAGTGATGCAAAGGCTATTATGATTACTGCTGCAGGTCAGCAGAATAAGGTTATAGAGGCTTTAAAGCTTGGTGCAGAGAAGTTTATTACAAAGCCATTTGATAAGGATGAAATTATCAAAAGCATTGAAGAAATTATGAATTAAATGTTTTGTAAAAAAATATATAAAAATCCGCAAAAAGTTGTTGACAAAACTTTTTGCGGATGTTATTATAAACAAGTCGTTGCGAGAGCAACACAAAAGCAATCAAGCAGTCGTGGCGGAATTGGCATACGCGCTAGACTAAGGATCTAGTCCATATTGCTTGGGTGCGGGTTCAAGTCCCGCCGACTGCACTAAGACCCTTATATCTTCGGATATAAGGGTCTTTTGTTATATATCTTTTATTCTTATAACAAATTGTTGCGACAGGGTAAAGATGATAGAAAGGAATGAATCGGATGGAAAGCTTTATATATAGTGTCAATGCAACGGTACCTATATTTCTGGTAATGATACTTGGTGGTCTTATAAAGAAATGGGGGATTATTGATGATAATTTTGTTAATAAGGCCAATAAGTATGTATTTAATGTTGCATTGCCTTTTATGGTGTTTGAAGACATTGCTGCAGGTGACATTAGAAGCAGATTTGATATTAAATTCGTGCTTTATTGTATGATAGTAACTATATTGTGCTTTGTTTTAGTGTGGTTCTTTGCAGAATTGTTAATGAAGGATGACACTATGAAGGGGAGTTTTGTGCAGGGCTCTTTTAGGAGCAGTGCAGCTATACTTGGTATTGCATTTATTCACAATATGTACGATTCAAGTGGTATGGCTCCTCTTATGATTGTATCAGCAGTACCGCTTTATAACATATTTTCTGTTATAGTGCTTACATTTAAGGCATCACCTGAGGGGGATGGGAAGAATTCGGCTAGTCATAGCGACAATATAAAAAAGGCCTGTGTGAATATTATTAAGAATCCCATTATTATAGGAATCTTTCTTGGAATGCTTTGTTCGCTCCTTAGATTAGATTTTCCGGTGATAATAGACAGAACTATTGCTAATGTGGCACAAACAGCTACGCCGATTGCATTGATAGTAATAGGTGCCGGATTTGAAGGGCGAAAGGCTATAAAGAAGATAAAACCTACCATTGTTGCGACGTTTATTAAGTTAATAGGTCAGGCGGTAGTTTTTCTTCCGGTGGCTATCTGGCTTGGATTTAGAAATCAGGAGCTTATGGCAATACTTATAATGTTGGCATCCCCTGCTACTGTAAGCGGTTATATCATGGCTAAAAATATGAATAACGATGGTGTTCTTGCTTCAAGTATAATCGTGCTCTCAACTTTGTTGTCGGCAGTAACCCTAACGGGGTGGGTATTCCTACTTAGGATGTTGGGATATCTGTAGTCAGCTGCTACTTTTTTCTGTACATTTTTAGTTGAAATAATTATATCATTATGTTATAATACATCCTAGTTTAATAACAAAAGGAGGTATTGTCGTGAAGCATATTAAGACAATCAGCAACCATGTTTTAAAGGATACTATGAAGAATGGCGGATGTGGCGAGTGCCAGACATCTTGTCAGTCAGCTTGTAAGACATCTTGCACAGTTGGTAATCAGAGCTGCGAGAATAAGAATAAGTAATTGATGTGAAAGAGCGTGTTTAAGCATTTCAACACGCTCTTCTTTTCGGTATATGGGTTAGGAAGGTTAGTGTAAAGTTAATATGGTACATCAGTATAAAAGTAATGGATATAACATCGTGCTTGATGTCAACAGTGGTTCAGTACATATAGTGGATGATTTAGGCTATGATATTATTGCTCTTTATGAGGAGAATACACTGGAGCAGATTCTGGAACAGTTGGAGATGAAATATCCGGCTTCTGAGATTCAGGAAGCTTATGATGAGATTCATCAGCTTAAGTTGAACGGGCAGATGTTTACAGAGGATATATATGAGCCTTATATAGACAGTTTTAAGGACAGACCAACTGTTGTTAAAGCGCTATGTCTTCATGTAGCACATGATTGCAATCTTGCCTGTAAGTATTGTTTTGCAGAAGAAGGCGAGTATCATGGCAGAAGAGCTATGATGAGTTTTGAAGTGGGTAAGAAGGCATTGGACTTTTTAGTAGCTCACTCAGGTTCAAGAAAGAATCTCGAGGTGGATTTCTTTGGTGGAGAGCCTACTATGAACTTTGAAGTTGTAAAACAGCTTGTAGAGTACGGTAGAAGCATTGAGGAAGCTAACAACAAGAAGTTTAGATTTACGCTTACAACTAATGGAATATTGCTTGATGATGAGATATTGGAATTTGCCAATAAGGAAATGAGTAATATAGTTCTTAGTATTGACGGTCGTAAAGAGGTTAACGATATGATGCGTCCTACAAGAAATGGTCATGGAAGCTCATATGACATCATTATGCCTAAGTTTAAGAAGGTGGCAGAGAGTAGAGAACAGAACAATTATTATGTTAGAGGTACATTTACTCATCACAATCTTGACTTCGCAAGTGATGTGTTACATTTGGCAGATGAAGGATTTGAACAGATCTCTGTTGAGCCGGTTGTGGCACAGCCTACAGATGATTATGCTATTAGAGAGGAAGACTTGCCGGTTATCTTTGAACAGTATGATAAGCTTGCAAAAGAACTGGTTAAGAGAAAGAAAGCCGGTAACGGATTTAATTTCTTCCACTTTATGATAGATCTTACAGGTGGCCCTTGTGTGGCTAAGAGACTTTCAGGTTGCGGTTCAGGCTGTGAATACTTGGCTGTAACGCCTTGGGGAGATTTCTATCCGTGCCACCAGTTTGTTGGTAATGAGGATTTCCTTATGGGAAATGTTGATGATGGTATTATAAGAGATGACATTGTTTCGGAGTTTAAGAATTGCAATGTTTATTCTAAAGATAAGTGTAAGAAGTGTTTCGCTAAGTTTTATTGTAGTGGTGGATGCGCTGCTAACTCTTACAATTTCCATGGTAACATCAATGATGCTTATGATGTGGGATGTGAGATGCAACGCAAGCGCGTAGAGTGTGCAATTATGATTAAAGCTGCATTGGCTAATGATTAGTGCAGAAAGGAGTTAATTAGTAATGAAGTACAGTTTAAGAAAGAAGATAATCTATTCATTGATTATCGTTGTATTGCTTGTAGGTAGTACAATTACAGCAACAATCGGTATAGATGGTAAAGGTTCAGGTAGTGCGAGTGATATTCCTCTTGGTCTTGACCTTGCCGGTGGTGTAAGCATCACGTATGAGATTAAGGAAGATAATCCGACTCAGCAGGATATTGATGATACTATAGCAAAGCTTGAGGACAGAGTTGAAGGTAAGAGTACAGAGTCACAGGTATATCCATCAGGCAGCAATAGAATTACAGTTGAGATTCCTGGTGTTACAGATGCTAATGCCATATTGGAAGAGTTAGGTAATCCGGGTACACTTGAGTTCCTTGATACAGAGAATTATCAGTTGTGGGCAGCTGATAAGGAGTATAAGGCTGTTATAACAGGTAATGATGTTGAAGGTGCTGTTGCGTATACAGATACTTCGTCAAATTCAAAGTCGTCATTTGGTGTTCAGTTGACATTTTCATCTGCAGGAGCAAAGGCATTTGAAACTGCTACTAAAGAAAATATGGGTAATCCAATTTACATCATATATGATGGAGAGGTAGTTAGCTCACCTATTGTTCAGGCAGTTATTTCAGAAGGTATTGCATCTATCACAGATATGGACTCTTGGGAATCAGCTTCAGAGCTTGCTACATATATCAGAATCGGTGCTATTCCGGTAACGCTTGAGGAAGTTAGTTCTAATATCGTAGGTGCACAGCTTGGACATGATGCTATTAAGTCAAGTCTTTATGCTGCGGCTTTAGGTCTTGTTATTCTTTGCATCTTTATGATTGTTGTTTATAGACTTCCGGGTGTGGTTGCTACATTTGCATTGTGGATGTATACAGCATTGGTTATTGTTGCTGTAGCTTCTTATGACCTTACGCTTACTTTGCCTGGTATTGCTGGTATTATACTTGGTATCGGTATGGCGGTGGATGCTAACGTAGTTATTTACTCTCGTATACGAGAGGAAATTGGTGCCGGACGCAATGTTGAGGATTCGATTAATGCAGGTTATCATAAGGCAACATCAGCTATCGTAGATGGTAATATTACAACTTTGATTGCTGCAGCAGTTCTTTATATGTTTGGTACAGGTCCTATTAAGGGATTTGCTACAACACTTGCAGTTGGTATTGTTATATCTATGTTTACAGCACTTGTTATTACAAAGATTATTATGAAGTTGTTCTATAACTTTGGTTTCAAGGATGCAAAGTGGTATGGTAAGACAGTTCATAATAAAAAGTTGAATGTTCTTGGAATTCGTAAGTGGTGTTTTATAGGTTCGATAGCACTTGTTCTTGCCGGATTTATTGGTATGGCAGTATTGGCGGCAACAGGTAAAGGAATACTTAATTTTGGACTTGAGTTCGTTGGTGGTACATCGACAACGTTCACATTTGATAAAGAGTATACACAGGAAGAAATTGAAAAGGATATTATTCCGGTTATAAAGGAATCTACAGGAGCTAAGAATGTTCAGCAGCAGAAGGTAAAGGAAAGTACACAGGTAACATTTAAGACCATAGAGCTTTCTAAGGATAAGAGAGAGGCATTAGAAAAGGCAGTGGCTAAGAAGTTCCCTCTTAAGGAAGGAACTATGATGGAGTCAGATACTATCGGTGGTTCGGTAAGTGCTTCTATGAAGCAGAGTGCAATCGTTTCAGTAGTTATTGCTACTATATGTATGCTTCTTTATATCTGGTTCAGATTTAGGGATATTAAGTTTGCGGCAGCTGCTGTTATTGCGTTGCTTCATGACGTGTTGATTGTACTTACATTCTATGCACTTGCAAGAGTGCCGGTTGGTACAACATTTATTGCGTGTATGCTTACAATCGTAGGTTACTCAATCAATGCTACTATCATTATCTTTGATAGAATTAGAGAGAGCCTTGCGGCAGCTGACGAGAAGGCGAACATAGTTGACCTTGTTAATGATGCCGTTACAAGTACATTTACAAGATCAATTAACACTAATATTACAACATTTATTATGTTAGCATCATTATTTATATTTGGTGTTGCTTCTGTACAGGAGTTCGCGCTTCCACTTATGGTTGGTGTAATTATAGGTGCATACTCATCAGTATGTATCACAAGCCCATTGTGGTATGTATTGGGAGGTAAGAAGAAGGGCGTTATCGCGGCAGAAAAGAAGAGACAGAAGGCTAAAGAGATTAAGCGCAATTCTGACGGATCTGTTGTATAGTTAGTGAAATAAAGTAGACATAAGTGTCACAGTGGGCGGAATGGGCTGTCTGCTGTGACATTTTTATATGAGGGATTTATGAGTAAATGGATGGTACAGACTAAAAAAGCGGATTTCGAGAGTATTGGACTTAAGTACGGAATTGATAAGGTGGTTGCAAGGGTTATACGCAACAGAGATGTATGTACGGATGAAGAGTTTGAGATGTATATCGGTGCCGGACTTGATATGATGCATGATCCATTGCTTTTAAAGGATGCAGACAAAGCGGCTGATATTATAATTAGGAAGATTACAGAATCTAAGAAGATACGTATTATTGGTGATTATGACATAGATGGAATATGTTCAACCACTATTCTTATTAAAGGCTTTAAGGCGGCGGGGGCTGATGTTGATTATATGGTGCCTGATAGGGTTGTAGATGGTTATGGAATTAATGAAAGTCTTATAGATAAGGCTTTAGAAGATGATGTGGATACTATAGTTACATGTGACAATGGTATCGCTGCCATAGACCAGATTAATTACGCTAAGTCGAAGGGGCTGACTGTAATAGTAACGGATCATCATGATATTCCTTTTGAGGAAGAAGATGGTGAAAAAATATATCTTAGTTCTAAGGCAGATGCAATAGTAAATCCTAAGCAGGCAGAGTGTAAGTATCCTTATAAGCTTTTGTGTGGTGCCGGGGTTGCTTACAAGCTTATATGTATATTGTATGACCGATTGTCTCTTGATGAGAAAGATTTGGAAGAATATAGGCAATTAGCGGCGGTAGCTACGATTGGAGATATAGTTGAACTTAAGGATGAAAATAGAATTCTTGTAAGAAATGGTCTTAGAACTATGAAGGATACCGGAAATGTAGGTCTTAGACTGCTTATTCAGGAATGTGGTGTAGATATAGCGTGTATAAGCGCTTATCATATAGGCTTTGTGGTTGGGCCATGCCTTAATGCCAGTGGCAGGCTTGATACAGCATCGAAAGCTGTGCAGCTGTTACTTGAAGAAGATTCAGATAAGGCAAGAGAGATGGCGCAGGTGCTTAAGAGTTTCAATGAAGAACGAAAGGCTATGACTGAAAAGCAGGCTAGGATTGCTATTGATATGGTTGAGTTAGAAGATAAAATGGACTATAATGTGTTGGTGGTTTATCTTCCGGATTGTCATGAAAGTATTGCTGGAATTATTGCTGGTAGGATAAGAGAACATTTTTATAAGCCATCAATAGTTATAACGGATGCTGCAGATGGAGCAAAGGGGTCAGGACGTTCAATAGAAGGCTATAATATGTTTGAAGAACTTACAAAGTGTAGAGAATTACTTACTAAGTTTGGAGGACATCCTATGGCAGCTGGTTTGTCCCTGGAAAAGGAAAATATTGATAAGCTAAGGGCTTTGCTTAATGCCAATGCTGTACTGACGGAAGATGATTTGACGCCTATTACATGGATTGATGTGCCTATGCCGTTAAATTACGTAACTATGCCGTTAATTGGGCAACTGGGACTTTTGGAACCATTCGGTAAGGGCAATGAAAAACCGGTATTTGCTGATAAGAATCTTTTAGTTAGAAGTTCTGCTGTAATAGGTAAGAACTCTAATGTGTTAAAGCTTCAATTAGAGTGTAGCGACGGAAGTGTAGCGGATGGTATACAGTTTAACGTTAATTCAAGTGATATCCCACAGAGAGGTGATGTTATATCTGTGGTTTACTATCCGGCTATTAATGAGTTTAAGGGCCGTAAATCAATACAATTTATTATACAGGAGTGGAAGAAAGTAGTATGATTAAGAAATTTAAGAAAAGCCTTGTAGCAGTGCTGGCTGGCGTTATGACGCTTTCGCTTGTAGCTTGTGGACAGGGGGCAGGAAAGAACAGTGAGACAGAAAAAATCGGGGAATCTGTAGGTTCAATAGAGTATGTAGCACAGGATGTTAAGGTTGCGGCTATGAAGGGACCTACAGGTATCGGCATGGTGAAGCTTATGCAGGATGCTAAGGAAGGCAAGGCTGCTAATAATTACGAGTTTACTATTGCAGCGGCGGCTGACGAGTTTACCGCATCTTTGATAAAAGGTGATATACAGATGGCTGCTGTGCCTTGTAATGCGGCGTCAACATTGTACAATAAGAGTGGTGGTAAGCTTAAGGTTGTTGGTATCAACACTCTCGGCGTGCTCTATATTCTTGAAAATAAGAATGCATCAAGTGCAGTTACATCTGTTGCAGACCTAAAAGGTAAGACAATATATCTTACAGGCAAGGGAACTACACCTGAGTATACTATGAGATATCTTCTTAAAAGTGCAGGCATTGACCCTGATAGAGATGTTAAATTAGAATTTAAGTCTGAGGCCACAGAGGTTGTAGCTTCTATGTTGGCGAGTGGCAATGCTGATGTAGTTTGTATGCTTCCGCAGCCTTACGTTACAACAGTGACTATGAACAATGATGCTATGAGAGTAGCTTTGGATGTAACTAAAGAGTGGGAGAAACTCAATGGTAATGATAGTACCGTTGTTACAGGTGTTATTGTTGTTAATGCAGACTACTATAACAAGAACAAGGTAGTTGTTGATAAGTTTATGGAAGAATATAAGGCATCTGTTGAGTACGTTAATGCTAATGTTGACTCAGCCGCACAGTTGGTAGAGGATTTTGGCATATTTAAGGCGGCTGTGGCAAAGAAGGCTATTCCACAATGTAATATAACATTGGTTACAGGAAACGATATGAAGACGAAAGTAACAAACTATCTTAAGGTGTTATATGACGAGAATCCTAATGCGGTAGGAGGAAAGTTGCCGGATGATGGATTTTATGTGACACAGTAAGTATAGTGTTCGAATGAACACTTGATAATTAGGACATTAATTAGGAACTAAAATAGGCTATAGAAAAGCATGGATGCTTTTTCTATAGCCTATTTTTGTCCTAGTGATAATATAAAATCTGATTTAGTGGGACTTTTTATTAATAAATTCAGGTTTGTGTTTTGAGTAGGTGATTTTCTGTGTGCTATACAAGCTGAAATATCCGGAAAGAAGATAACTTACAGCTATGCAAAGCATGCAGAACATCATGCTTTCACTACCAAACATCTCGATTGCCAATAATAGTGATGTTAGTGGACAATTGGTTACTCCGCAGAATACGCTGACCATGCCGCAGGCTGCACATAGGGCAATGGGTAAACCGAATATAGGGGCCAGAAAACTTCCAAGTGTGGCACCAACAAACAGCGTTGGAACAATTTCGCCGCCTTTAAAACCACCACCGAGAGTGACGGCAGTGAATAATATTTTAAGTGCGAATACATACCATGCAGAACTTTCTACAAAGCTTCTTTCAATAACTGCTGTACCAGCACCAAGATAATCCGTAGTGCCGGTAAGAAAACGTAATGCGATAATAAGTAAACCGGCGACTACAATCTGTATGTAATCATTCTTTATTAGCTTATTATATATGTGTGCAGTTTTATGGAGTGCTGCACATAGAAATATGCTTGCGCAGGCAAATGTGATGGCAAGAACTATAAGTTTAGTTCCTGTGATTATATTAAGTTCCGGAACTACACTGACTGCAAAACGTGTTCCGGAAAGACCTGTCATACATGCGATTCCATAGGCGATAAGTGCAGCTATAACACATGGAACCAGAGCTGCGTAGTGCATAATACCAACGCTTATAACTTCCATAGAGAATATAGCGGCGGCAACAGGGGTGCCGAAAAGTGCGGAGAAACAAGCACTCATACCACACATAATAGCGATTTTGGTATCTTTCTCATCATATTTTACCAGCTTCGCAAAGAAATTACCTAAAGAACCTCCGATTTGTAGCGCTGCACCTTCGCGTCCGGCGGAACCACCGAAAAGATGAGTCAGAGTGGTGCTTATAATTATCAGTGGCGACATACGAAGCGGTACACGCTCACCTGATTGTATGGCGGCAATAACAAGGTTTGTACCTTCTTTAACGCTATTACCAATATGTTTATACAATAAAACTATAATAAGGCCGGCAATCGGTAATAAATATAAAACCCATGAATTAGCTTCTCTTATGTGGGTTGCAGTTTCTAGCATGTGATGAAAGACGGAACCTATAAAGCCTACAACGACTCCGATAATCACGGCACAGAAAAACCATTTGAGAAAAGTTTTCGATGTGCCAGCTATGGAATGTATTGTAACACTTGTGAGGGAAGAAATATTCTGTTTTGCTTCAGAGAAAGAAAAATTATATGTTGATTTCATTATAGTGACCTCTTGCTCATATTGCTGTTGTGATACTCTTTATTGTTAGTAACATCTTCTGTAAACCAGTGGGGTGGGGTATAACTGTCAGCTTCTTCAATAGAATCGAATTCTACTTCAGCAAGAACAGTTCCTTTAAATACACCATCAAATATATCAAGTTCAATAATTTTTCCATTGTTATCAGGAATTTCATAACGATGCTTGGTAATTATATTGCCATCAGCCTTTTTTAACAAATGTTCATAAGACTCTTTGTTAAGTGGCAGATTATACTCTTCTCTAGCCATTAGTCCCTTCCCCTTGTATGTTAGATAGTATTCGTCATTATCTTTGCGAACTCTGACAACAGGATTAGTAGAGAGGTAGCCCTGCTCAATGATTCGACATTTATATTCAGATAAATCCACAGGAATATCTGATACTAAAAACTTACGTTCAATTTCCATAGTAATCTCCATTCTATATGCAGTTTAGGGCATAAAAAAGCTGTAGCAAATGCTACAGCCCTTTATTAATCTTTAGGTGACAGTAATATTAATTACTTCTTCTTGCTGTTAACAGTGTCCTTTAAACCCTTACCAGCCTTGAACTTAGGTGCCTTAGAAGCTGGAATCTTGATAGCCTTACCTGTCTGTGGGTTCTTACCTGTTCTAGCTGCTCTCTTAACAACCTCGAATGTACCGAAGCCTACAAGCTGAATCTTCTCGCCCTTCTTAAGCTCATCAGATACAGTCTCCATAAATGCCTTTAAAGCCTTCTCTGTATCCTTCTTAGATAACTCAGCCTTAGCAGCCATAGCTGCAACTAATTCTGTCTTGTTCATTGAACTACATCCTCCTTAAAGATAAATGATTTTATACTTAAGTTATACTCCTATTATATTTGTTTGTCAACAATAACTAGCATTTTCTGACAAAACTTCCCATTTTTCGTACAAAACTTCCAATTCGTCAGAACATTTAGTCCGTTCATTGTGGAGTTCCATGAGCTTTCCAGTGTTAGAGCATATGTCAGGATTAGCGGATTCTTCATCAAGAGCGGCGATTTTATTTTCAAGTTCTTCGATGCGTGCTTCAACCTTTTTAAGTTCGTTGTTCAGTTTGCGAATACGTGCCTGTTCTTCCTTTGACTGCTGCCAGTCAGCTTTAGAAACTGATGCTTTGTCCAATGTGTCATTAGCTAAGGTTGTTGTGTTCATTGTGCCGGCAGTAGCATATGCAATACCGGCGGCCTTTGTTAATGTTTCTTTCTTTTCCAGATAGTAATCGTAATTACCAATGTAGTTAATAACCGTCTGGCCGGTTAATTCAATAATACGGGTAGCGGTAGTGTTTATAAAGTATCTGTCGTGAGATACATAAAGCACGGTGCCGGTGTAACTGTTAAGGGCCTTTTCAAGAATTTCTTTGGATACAATATCAAGGTGGTTTGTTGGCTCATCCAGTATAAGCAGGTTAGCATTAGATAACATAAGCTTTGCAAGAGAAACACGACCGCGTTCGCCACCACTGAGTTCTCTGATATATTTAAATACTTCATCCCCTGTGAACAAAAATGCGGCAAGAGTATTTCGTATCTGGGTATTATTAAGGTCAGGATAAGCGTCCTGAATTTCTTCAAAAAGTGTTTTGTCAGGATTAAGTACATTGTGTTCCTGGTCGTAATAACCGATGGTAACATTAGAACCCAGAGTTATGGTACCGTTATCAGCAGGGATTAATCCGTTAATAATCTTGAGTATAGTGGTTTTACCGGTGCCGTTGTTACCAATAAGGGCAACTCTTTCACCTCGTTTGATTTCAAAGTTAATATTGTTAAAGAGAATATTACCGTCAAATGCTTTGGAAAGATTCGCTACATTAAGTACATCATTGCCACTTATTATCTGGGGTTCAAGTACAATATTCATCTTGTCATTAAGCTCTGCAGGCTTTTCTATACGCTCAATCTTATCAAGCATTTTTTCGCGACTCTCTGCACGCTTTATAGACTTTTCGCGGTTGAACTGTTTAAGTTTTGCAATAACTTCTTCTTGGTGTTTAATATCACGTTGTTGATTTAAGTACTCTTTTAACTTCATATTGCGAAGTATAGCCTTCTTAGAAGCATAGTCAGTATAATTTCCTGTGAATGCAGTGACTTCAGTGTTGTCTATTTCTACAATCTTTGTGACAATCCTATCAAGAAAATATCTGTCATGAGCTACGATAATCACGCTTCCGTCATAGGAAAGGAGGTAATTTTCAAGCCATGCAATAGAAGACATATCCAGATGATTGGTAGGCTCATCAAGAAGTATGATATCGGGCTTTGAAACTAATAATTTACTCAATGCGATGCGAGTTTTTTGGCCTCCGGAAAGGGTGTTAACCTTTAGGTTAAAGTCCTCTTCATAAAAACCAAGTCCTTTAAGTACGCCTGTTACCTCACTTTTGTATGCGTAGCCGTTGCTTTGCTCGAATTCGTGGTTGAGTCTTGTGTACTGTTTAAGTAATGCTTCAAGTTCTTCGCCTTCAACATCCTTCATCTGATGCTCAAGTGAACGGATAGAAGCCTCTGTATCAAGAATATCCTGCTTTATGGATAGCACTTCGTCGAATATAGTGTTGTCTGAATCAAGGTTTTGGTGCTGTGCAAGATATCCAATGGTTTTGTCCTTGGCTATGGTAACATTACCACTGTCAGCGCTGAGTTCACCTACAATAATCTTTAAAAGGGTAGATTTTCCAGCTCCGTTGATACCTATAATGGCTGCTTTTTCGCGGTCCTCTATGTGAAAGGTACAGTCCTTAATAATAACATCTGTACCAAATGCTTTGCTTATATGATTACATGCTAAAATCATAGTTAATTCTCCGTTTTCTGTGTAGTAGTTAAAATGTAGTGATATAAAAAAACATAACATATTATATATGTTATAAGAAATAAAAGCAAATCCCTATTTTCTTTGACAATGTGGTGGGTTAGGGATTATACTGTATAAGTTATATATGATTAGTTATTGTATTGGAATGAACCCCAATAAATAAGTTGTTTTAGCTGGTGGAATTAGAGAATGAATAATATAAGACTTGAACAACTAAATAGAGCAGAAGCATTAAGATATATGGGATATAATAATAGCCAGGGAAGGATTGATGAGAAAGTGTCTCTTCTTCTTGATAAATGTGAGGCTAAAGTGCTTGAAACAGCACGTCCGGCATATGTGTATAAGGCATTTGATATAGAGAATCTGAGTGAAGGCATCGGGCTTTTTGGAACTAAACTTGTGCTTACCGGTGAATCAATAAGAGCACATTTAAAAGACTGTCGCAAAGCAGTGCTTATGGCGGTTACAGTGTCGTTGGATGTGGACAGGCTCATAAGAGTTACACAGCTTTCTGATATGGCAGAGGCTGTAATGGTTGACAGTTTTGCATCCGTAGCGGTGGAGCAGGTGTGCGATAAGGTTGAGCAGATGATTGTAAGGGATTTTCCTACAATGTTTACTACATATAGATATGGTGTAGGATATGGAGATTTGCCTATTGCCATACAGAAGGACTTTGTTAATGTGCTTAATGCGCATAAGTTAATTGGACTTAGCGTCACTGAGTCCGGTATGCTGATTCCAACTAAATCTGTGACAGCAGTAATAGGTTTATCAGAAAAACCGATCGAAAAGGGGATGCGGGGTTGCATTACCTGTAATATGAAAGAAGTATGTCAGTTTAGAAAGAAAGGTGGACGTTGTAATGAATAGGTTTAGAGAATTGTTGAAAAGGGATTATGTAATATTTGATGGTGGTATGGGGACTATGCTTCAGGCGGCAGGTATGAAGATGGGGGAAGTACCGGAGGTGCTTAATGTAACTAATCCTGAACTTTTAGTATCAATACATGAGCAGTATTTAAAGGCAGGTGCTGATGTAGTGTATGCCAATACATTTGGCGCAAACAGTTATAAGCTTGAAGATTGTGGAAAGAGTGTCGAGGAGCTTGTTAAGGCAGGAATAGCTAATGCTAAAAAGGCGTGTGCCAATGTTAAGCCGGAGGCACTTGTTGCACTAGATGTAGGTCCAATAGGCCAGTTGCTTGAACCTACAGGAACTCTTATGTTTGAGGAAGCTTATGAGATGTATGCCGAGATAGTAAAGGCGGGAAGTGAAGCTGGAGCTGACCTTGTTGTGTTTGAGACTATGACAGACCTTATGGAAGTTAAGGCGGCGGTGCTGGCGGCAAAGGAGAATTCTCACCTTCCTATAGTATGTACTATGACATTTGAGACTAATATGCGTACATTTACAGGGTGTCAGGTGTCAGCTATGGCGCTTACACTTTCAGGTCTTGGCGTGGATGCAATAGGTGTAAACTGTTCCTTGGGACCTAAGGAATTGGAGCCTGTTATTGCAGAACTTTCTGCTTGGACGAATCTTCCGATAGTGGTAAAGCCTAATGCGGGACTTCCTGATCCTAAGACCAATGAGTACAATGTTACTGCTACGGAGTTCGCAGATTTTATGATGGAACTGCGAAAGTATGGTATCAAGGTGTTTGGAGGTTGCTGTGGCACCAATCCTGAATTTATTAGAGCGGTGTCGGATGCTTTAGCTGTGAACGGAAACAATATACCGGGAGTGACAGGTGTGGTTAAGAGTATTCCTGTAGCGGTATGTTCTGCCACAAAGACTGTTGATATAAGTGAACCGAGAATAATCGGTGAGAGAATCAATCCAACCGGAAAGAAACTTTTTAAGGAAGCACTTCTTAGGGGTGATATTGATTACATACTTAATCAGGCTTTGGAACAGGTACAGGCTGGAGCAGATATTCTTGATGTTAATGTAGGACTTCCGGGAATAGATGAGAAAGAGATGATGATAACTGTTGTAAAGGCGCTTCAGTCAGTGGTTGATGTGCCATTGCAGATTGATTCAACTATACCGGAGGTGCTTGAAGCAGCCCTTCGTGTATATAACGGCAAGGCTATTGTTAATTCAGTTAATGGAGAGGAAGAGACGCTTGAAGCGATACTTCCTATAGTTAAGAAGTATGGTGCATCTGTTGTGGGCCTTACACTTGATAAAGATGGTATACCGAAACTGGCTGATGATAGGTTTTTAATAGCTAAACGCATTATGGAAAAAGCTGAAAGTTATGGAATTAGAAAAGAAGATGTATACATAGACTGTCTCACGCTGACTGCTTCAGCAGAGCAGGATGGTGTTATGGAGACGTTAAAAGCCGTTAATCGCGTTAAGACAGAACTTGGATTAAAGACTGTGCTTGGAGTGTCCAATATATCATTTGGTTTACCAAACAGAGTGCTTGTAAACAGAACATTTTTAACAATGGCGCTCGATAGAGGTCTTGACCTTCCGATTATTAATCCTAATGTAGAAGAAATGACAGGCGCTGTTAGAGCATATAAGCTTCTTGCAGGGTATGATAAGAATTCAACAGACTTTATCAAAATATACGCTAATATGCCTGTTTCAAAGATTGTAGTGGGTGCACAGGCTACAGCTATCACATCTAATAATACCGATGTTGCGGTAGCAGGAAATATGACTAATGTGGAGTCTGTAAGTGCTGATTCGAAGGAAGCACTTTACAATGCAGTGCTTTCGGGACTTAAGAATGAGGGAACAACCATCACTGAAAAGCTTCTTAGTACATATGATTCTATGGAGATTATCAACGATGTTCTTATTCCTGCCTTAGATAAAGTGGGAGAAGGCTTTGAGAAAGGCACACTTTTCCTTCCGCAACTTATTATGTCAGCAGCAGTGGCTCAGAATGCTTTTGAAGTTATTAGAAAAAAGATGGTGGAGAGTAACTCTCAGCCTGTAAGCAAAGGTAAGATCGTACTTGCTACTGTTAAAGGTGATGTTCATGATATCGGTAAAAATATTGTGAAGGTACTTTTGGAGAACTACGGTTACGAGGTTATTGATTTAGGTAAAGATGTGGAGTATCAGGCTGTAGTTGATGCTGTAAAGAAGCATAATGTTAAGTTGGTAGGTCTTTCGGCACTTATGACAACAACACTTGTGTCTATGAAGGAAACTATTGAGCTTATTCACAAAGAAGGTCTTGATTGCAAGATTATGGTTGGTGGAGCGGTTCTTACGCCGGAATATGCTAAGGAAATCAAGGCTGATTATTATTCTAAGGATGCTAAAGAGTCTGTGGATGTAGCAAGAAAAGTATTAGGATAATAGTTTGACAGATATTTAACATTGATATATAATTTTATTGAAGAAACTATATAGACATAATGTATAAGTATAGGAGTGATTGATAGATGGAAGAAACAAAGAAGATATCTTCTGCGGTTATTAGAAGATTACCAAGATATTACAGATATTTGGGAGAATTAATTGAAAGTGGAGTGCAAAGGATTTCCTCTAAGGAACTTAGTGACCGTATGAAAGTTACTGCGTCGCAGATAAGACAGGATCTTAACAATTTTGGCGGTTTTGGGCAGCAGGGCTATGGATACAATGTTAAATATCTCTATGATGAGATTGGTAAGATTCTTGGTATTGACCGCAATCACAACATGATTATAATAGGTGCCGGCAATCTGGGACAGGCGCTGGTTAATTCCGGCGATTTTGCTAAGAGAGGTTTTATTATTAAGGGTGTATTTGACAATAATAAAAAACTTAGTGGAAAGCATCTAAATGGAGTTTCTATTATGATGATGGATAGTCTGGCTGAATTTATTAAGGATAATGATATTGAAATAGTTGCGCTTACTCTTCCTAAAGAAGCTGCAAAAGAAGTTGCTAAGGTTGTATGTGATGCAGGGGTTACAGCTATTTGGAACTTTGCTCATACTGATTTAAGTCTTCCGGAAGGTGTTATAGTTGAGAATGTACACTTGTCGGAGTCACTTATGAGGTTGTCTTACAATATAGCAAACAAGAATAAGATGGACTGATTACGAATTATTAGGGACTGAGATTAGGGGAGGAGGCTCGCTATGGCAAGCATTACTTATGATGTTATTAAGGATATGGTAGCGGCTAAGAAGATTCCGGTGTTGACTTTGGATCCACGTTGGTATCAGTTAGTTCCAGAGGCTAGCAAGACGGATGAGATAAAGTATTGGGAGTCGAAGGTTAATGAATTGCTAAAGAGGCAAGGTCAGGTAACTAACGATTTAAAGGATGTTAAGAAGATAAAAAGTCAGCTTATACAGACTGTTGTAAGCAACATGGAAGACGATGGAAGTAACAGTCGTAAACGTAAGAAGCTAATGGATCAGAATCAGAAGCTTATATATGAAGCTAAAGATAAGATAGAGCAGTTGGAAGATGAAGAAAGAGAACTTCCAAGAGAACTGGCCATGGCTAATCAGCGACTTATGGTAGAGACAGCAAGATTTTGCTACAGCAAGATGAACGAGAACAGGGCTGACTTAGAGGTGCTTAATAAATGGATAGATGCCACAAGGCTTAAGCTTAAGAAGAATCTTTTAATCAAGCAGGATAAGGAAGAACAGAATGAGCAGATTTACTCAGGCTTACATGACCTTCTTGGGCATGAGGTGATGGGAGAACTTGACAAGCTTAATGATGAGTAACATATGTAACGAATAAGGTTGCAAATCTAATACAGTGCGGTTTTAGTGTTAGTTAGAACACATGATGACTATTAAGGGGAATGTTATGGAATATCTGTTGAATAGCGGACAAATGAAAGCAGTTGATGAGTATTCAATTAATAAGATAGGAATTCCTTCAATAGTATTGATGGAACGCGCGGCATACACGGTGTCCGAGCTTATTAAAGCACGGGCATTTGTTGCATATGCAGCGTGTTCTTCTGATGTTTTTACAGACTCTTCAGCAGTTAATACAATTCGTGTTCCAAGAGTGTTGTGTGTGTGCGGAAGAGGTAATAATGGTGCAGACGGTCTTGCTGTAGCAAGGCATCTTATACAAGCCGGTTGCTATGTTACTGTGCAGTGTGTTGGCAGTGATAATGGTTCATGCACAGAGGAGTATAAGATTCAGAAAAGAATTCTTATGAATATGGGAGCTGATATAAGAGAATGTGTACACTATGAAGAATATGATTATATTGTGGATGCCATATTCGGAGTAGGGCTTTCCAGAGAAGTGACCGGTGAATATGCTAAGGTTATAGAGGATATTAATGCTACACGAAAGAATAAGGGTGTCTTTGTTGTGTCAGTGGATATAGCGTCAGGAGTCAATGCAACAGATGGAAGTGTTATGGGAGTGGCTGTTAAGGCAGACCAGACGGTTACATTTGGCTATAAGAAGCTTGGTATGGTTCTATATCCTGGAGCAGAGTATTCAGGAGATGTGCTTGTGACAGATATAGGATTTGTGGAGCCACCTGTTACAGAGCTTGGAGGAGAATATGTGGCATACACATATGAACTTTGTGATGTTGCTTCTGTTCCAGTGAGGGCAGATGACGTTAATAAAGGTGATTGCGGTAAAGTCCTTATCGTGGCAGGAAGTGCTGATATGGGCGGGGCTGTGTGTCTGTCAGCAGGGGCCTCTTATCGCTCCGGTGCAGGACTTGTTAAGGTATATACACATAGTAACAATCGTGAGTTGCTTCTTAAGCATGTTCCGGAGGTGGTTTCTCTTACTTATAAAGATGACTGTACGAAGGTAGATAAGGAGGAGCTTACTAAAGCATGTGCTTGGGCAGAGTGCATTGTGGTTGGTCCGGGGCTGTCACAGTCGGATATTGCAAAAGATATATTTAAAACTGTGTTTGACAACTGTAAAGATAAAGTACTTGTTATAGATGCAGACGGTCTGAATATATTGGCGGGTAACAAGGATATGTTGCCTGCAGATAAGAGAGGGGCTGTTATTATTACACCGCATGTAGGAGAGATGTCTAGGCTTACAGGTAAGTCAGTGCAGTATATAAAGACAGCACCTATTGAATGTGCAAAAGAATTGGCTAAGAGTTTGGGCGTAATATGTGTGCTTAAGGATGCAAGAACTATTGTTACGGATGGTAACAGAGTGTATGTTAATACTACAGGCAACAGTGGAATGGCAACGGCGGGTTCAGGGGATGTGCTTGCAGGGGTTCTTTCAGGAATGCTTACGGCAGGATTTTCTAATGTGTTTGATGCAGTTGCTATGGCAGTTAATATTCATGCTTGTACAGGAGACATATGCAAGGCTGAGATTGGAAGTCGCAGTATGAAGGCATGGGATATGGTTGAGAATTTGCCGAAGATTTATAAGTATAGTGAGGATTAATATAGATGAGTAAGTATTACAGAGTGTATGCGGATATACATTTGGATGCTATAGTGAACAATGTGCAGGCTCTTATGAGACCATGCAAAGCAGGTACTAAGGCTATGGCAGTTGTTAAGGCTGATGGTTATGGTCATGGTGACGTTGCAGTTGCGAAGGCTGTATATGACAAGGTGTTTGGGTATGCAGTTGCCACCCTTGATGAAGCAGTTAACCTTAGAGAGAATGGTATAGATAAGCCGATTCTCATATTGGGTTTTGTTAACACTGATGAATATGAGACACTTGTTAACAATGAAGTGGCAGCGACGGTGTTTGATTATGAAACTGCTAATGCTTTAGCCAGTGTCGCAAAGAAGCTTGGGAAAAAGGCGTTGTGTCATATTAAGGTTGATACTGGTATGAGGCGTATCGGGCTGGAGCCGGACGAGAACGGTAAGCAAGTTGTTAAGATGATTAAGGGCCTTTCTGATATTGATGCTGTGGGAATCTTTACACATTTTGCAACGGCAGATGAGGTGGAAAAGAATGCAGCGAAGAAGCAGTACGAGAAGTTCATATCCTTTGTGGAAGAACTAAAGGCGGAAGATATTGAGTTCGAGTACAGACATTGTGCTAACAGTGCGGCTACTATAGATATGAAAGAGACTCACTGCGATATGGTAAGACTGGGAATTGCTATGTATGGTATGTATCCTTCTGACGAGGTGTCTAAGGAAAATGTAAAGCTTACACCTGCACTGGAATTAAAGAGTCATATTACCATGGTAAAGACTGTGCCTGCAGGAGAACCTGTAAGTTATGGTGGAACATTTGTCACGGATAAAGAAACTAAGATTGCTACAGTTTCTTTAGGGTATGGTGACGGATATCCAAGAGCCTTATCTTCTAGGGGATATGTTCTTGTCAATGGAAGGAAGGCACCTATTATAGGCAGAGTTTGTATGGATCAGCTTATGATTGATGTGACTGGGATTAAGGATGTTAAGCGTAATGATGTTGTTACTCTTATAGGAAAAGATGGCGACGAGGTTATTACAGTTGAGGAGATATCGGAGCTTGCAGGAACATTTAACTATGAGTTTGTTTGCGACCTTAATAAGAGAATTCCAAGAAATTATTATATGAATGGAAGATATATCGGAAGCCATGATTACTTTCATGAGAAGTGGGAACTGGACAATTAACTCTGATAACTAAATATTTAAAGCATTATTTTTACAATGATGTGAATACACGCCCGCAAGATGGAAATACTACCAGTAGTTAAGAGATTTTGCGATTAGGGAGTGTGAATATTGTGGTAGTACGAAGAGGGGATATATTTTATGCAGACTTGAGACCTGTGGTGGGGTCTGAACAAGGAGGAATAAGACCTGTACTTATTATACAAAATGATACGGGGAACCGCCATAGTCCTACGGTTATCTGCGCGGCCATAACTTCCAAGATGGGGAAAGCTAAATTGCCAACTCACGTGGAAATTGATTCTATGCGCTATGATATAGTGAAGGATTCTGTTATATTGCTTGAGCAGTTAAGGACTATAGATAAAAAACGTCTTAAGGATAAAGTGTGTCATCTTGATAATGAGATTATTACCCAGGTGAACCATGCCTTATCAATCAGTCTTGAGATGAATGGCTGAGATGTTAGGTGATAAACTTGATTTTAGTATATTGGTATGTTATAGTTAAAGTACTATATTTTTCAAAAGGAAGGATAAAAACATGAACGATGGCCATCCCGCGGATGGGAATAATGAAGGAATATTGTCTTCTATATTGAGGAAGTTTTCCGGTAAAAGCAAGAAAGAAGATGATGTAACAGAAGAAGAGATCATTGATATGGTCAATGAAGGACAGGAACAGGGAGTTCTTGAGGAGAATGAAGCTGAGATGATTAATAATATCTTCGAGCTTGGAGAAAAGCAGGCTCATGATGTTATGACTCATCGCAACAGCATTGTTGCCATTGATGGCAATATTACTGTAGATGAAGCATTTGACATTGTTGTGAATGGTACTTATTCAAGGTATCCGGTATATGACGGGGATATTGATAAGATTGTAGGTGTTATGCATCTTAGAGATCTTTTAAAGATATATGTGGATGAGCATAACAGAGGAAAGAAGCTTATTGAACTTAAGAATCATATTATGTTTGATGCAAGTTATATTCCTGAGACACGTAATGTCAATGTACTGTTTAAAGCAATGCAGTCTAAGAAAGTGCATATGGCGGTAGTTGTTGATGAATATGGTCAGACAGCCGGTATAGTGACTTTGGAGGATATACTTGAAGAGATAGTTGGTAATATCTTAGATGAGTATGATGACGATGAAGAATTGATAAGCAGTCAGGCAGATGGTACATATATTATGTCGGGTAAGACGTATCTTGAGGACATTGAGGATATGTTTGAGATTAAGTTTGACTGTGAAGATATCGATACAATTAATGGTTATATAATTAACTGTATGGGAAGAATTCCGCAGGAAGGTGATGATTTCCAGTGCGAGTGTGGCGGATATATGTTTAAGGTGCTGGAGGTTACAGGTAAGGTTATTAATAAGGTGCAGGTTGCGAAGATTCAGGCATCTGCATAATTATAAAACATTATATTAATAGTCCATAACAGGGACAGAATGAGGTTGAGACATGAGTGATTACAGAATAGAAACAAAATGTATACAGAGTGGTTGGGAGCCAAAGAATGGTGAACCAAGAATAGTACCTATTATTCAGAGTACAACATTTAAGTATGAGTCAAGTGATGAAATGGGTGCGTTATTTGATCTTGAGAAGGAAGGATATTTCTACTCAAGACTTCAGAATCCAACTAATGATTGTGTAGCTAAGAAGATATGTGATCTTGAAGGCGGCTATGCAGCTATGCTTACAGCATCAGGACAGGCAGCTAATTTCTATGCAGTATTTAATATATGTGAGGCAGGAGATCACTTTATCAGTACATCAGCTATCTATGGCGGTACATTTAATCTTTTCGGTGTAACTATGGAAAAGCTCGGCATTGAGGTTACATTTGTTGATCCTGATGCAACAGAGGAAGAGATTCAGGCTGCTTTCAGACCTAATACAAAGTGTGTGTTCGGTGAAACAATTGCTAACCCTGCACTTGTTGTACTTGATCTTGAGAAGTTTGCTAAGATTGCACATAAGAATGGAGTACCATTTATCGTTGATAATACGTTTGCGACACCTATTAATTGCAGGCCTTTCGAGTTTGGAGTAGATATTGTTACACATGCTACAACTAAGTATATGGATGGACATGCGGCAACTATTGGTGGTTGTATTGTAGACAGCGGCAATTTTGATTGGGCAGCATATGGCGATAAGTTTAAAGGTCTTACAACTCCTGATGAGTCATATCATGGTGTTGTTTATACGGAGAGATTTGGTAAGGGAGCGTATATAACAAAGGCTACTTCACAGCTTATGAGAGATTTGGGTTCTATTCAGGCACCTATGAATGCGTTCCTTATTAATATTGGTCTTGAGACATTACACTTAAGAGTGGAGCGACATTGTTCTAATGCGCTTAAGGTGGCACAGTTCTTAGAGAATAATGAACATGTTTCTTGGGTTAATTATGCAGATTTGCCAGGTAATAAGTATCATGCACTTCAGCAGAAGTATATGCCTAATGGAACTTGCGGAGTTATTTCATTTGGTCTTAAGGGAGATAGAGCAACTGCTGTTAAGTTCATGGATAACTTAAAGATGATTGCTATTGTTACGCATGTAGCTGATTCAAGAACATCAGTGCTTCATCCTGCAAGTCATACACATAGACAGCTCTCAGAGGAGCAGCTTGTTGAGGCAGGTGTACAGCCTGATTTAGTAAGATTGTCAGTTGGTATTGAGAATGTTGACGATATTATCGAGGATTTACAGCAGGCAATGGCTGCAACATTTTAAATGAAAGTTAGTGTTTGAACACTAGAGTATACTCGTTAATTGATTAATAAGATGCAAAGGAGGGGATATTTATGTTACCGGTAAGTATGGATATATCTGGTGGAGATATCATTGAATGTAATTGTACTATAGATGACAGTTATATGATAATTATGGGTGATGAAAGATTCTACAGAGCTATTGGTACCAATACAATGTTTACATTTGACCGCTTAGTGCATGAAGAGGATAGAAAAACATTTGTTGAATATATAGCCAAGGGTGATGAAAGTAAGCCGATTCTTATCAGGTGTCAGTTACGAGGCGATGTGTATCGTTGGATGCTCTTGTATAAGAAGTCTACAGACAATCAGGTTGACGGACATGATCTTATAGAGTTAAGACTTTATGACATAATCGTACAAAGGCATAAGTTTTCACTGTATCGTGGTAATGTTAATAAATATCGTGCAATCCTTACGCAGATTGATGAAAAGGTTTTTGAATATGATTTAAATACAGGCGTTTTTCAAATGTACTTCTATGCTAACGGAAGATCTGAAATAATAGAGAAGGATTTTCTGGATGCATGGCAGCAGAAGGTGCTTGCCTTTGATTACGTAGAGAAGTCAGAGATAGAGTCCTTTAATAGACTTTGTGATTATATAAGAAGTGGAGCGGATTCATTTTCTATTACGTTTAAGTCTAAATTTATGACTAAGGGTAGCAGAAGAGATACGCTTAACTTCAGAGGTAATACGGTTACTGATGGTATTGATAGGACAATGGTTGTTGGTATTATAACAGAGGTAGGCGGAAGAATAGAGCCTAAAGCAGTTCTTTTCGATAATGCAGCTAATAAGGATTCAGCAACGGGTATACTTAATAAGAAGGCAGTAACAGATGAGATTAAGGCGGCCATAGAGGATACGGATGCTACTGACAAGAAGCAGATGTATCTTATGGTTTCGGATATTGATGACTTTAAATCGGTTAATGATACATATGGTCATCATTTTGGTGATGAGGTTATACTTAGCTTTGCAAGAGAGCTTCAACGTACTATTGGAGATAGAGGTATTGTAGGACGAATCGGTGGCGATGAGTTTATGGTGCTTTATAAGGATTTCGAGAATATCGATGAGGTAAAGGATGCCTTGAAAGCGGTAAGAAAGCGTCTTAAGCTTAAGCTCGCAGAGAAGAAGGCTGGGTATATGTTCTCTATATCTGCTGGTATTTCTACATATCCGAAGGATGGTATTACATATGATGAGCTGTTTAAGATAGCGGATGGTGCTTTGTATATTGCTAAAGGCAAGGGCAAAGACAGATACATTATCTATGATAAAGAGATGCATCAGTCTCTTATTGGCGATGAAGTAAGAAGTGGTAATACCAATAAGAGTGCAGAGTTTATGAAGCCTATAGACAAGAGCGATTTTGCTTCCCAGCTTATGATAAAAGTTATGGAAGAGGGCGAATCGGCTATAAAACCAGCACTTGAAGAGCTTATTGATAGGATGAATATTCATGGTATTAGTGTGTATTCAGGCGAACAGTTTAAATGTGAATATTCGCTTGGACACTATGCTACACCGATGGACAAGGCACAGTATGTTTTAGATAAGAAGTATCTTGAGCGTTTTGATGAATATGGAATCAACATCATTAATAATGCACAATCTTTATCTATTGATTTCCCGTGTGTCTATGACATATTTATGGAACATAACATATGTTCATCATTACAGATGTTAATAAAGGAAGACAATAAGATATGTGCGCTTATTAGCTTTGACATATTTGGCGAGCACAGAAGAAAGTGGAGTGCGGATGACGTTAATATGGTATATCTTGTTGTGAAGGCTATATCTCATGCAAGAAAAAAGTAAAAAAATATGCATTAGAATAATAATAGTGGCGGTCTGGCTGTTGATATGGCAAATCGCCAGCATGGTAACAGGACTTGAGCTTATATTGGCAAGTCCTGTTAGTGTGTTTTGGGCGATATTGGAACTGTTGGAATTGGGAAGGTTTTATGCAACAGTTGGTTATAGCTTTTTCAAAATAATGCTTGGATTTATTGTTGCATTTGTAAGTGGTAGTATTTTAGGTGTTGTAGCTTCAAGAGTAAGTTTTATTGATGAATTTCTTAAACCGCCGGTGCAACTTATGAAAACCTTGCCGATGACTTCTTTTATAATTCTATTGCTTATATGGTTTGGTTCAAAAAATGTAGCTGTATTCATATCATTTATTGTAACATTTCCTATTATATATACATCTGTTGTGACAGGTGTGAAGCAGGTAGATAAGCAACTCCTTGAGATGGCAGATGTGTTTGGACTGTCTTTGTGGCGAAGAATAAGAGGAATCTATATTCCTAAACTGCTTCCCTTTGTGGAGACAGGGGTTAAAACTGCCATGGGCATGTGCTGGAAGGCAGGTGTATCGGCTGAGGTTATTGGACTTGTGCGATATTCAATAGGTGAGCAGCTGTATTACTCAAAGTTGTATCTTATGACGGCGGAATTGTTTGCGTGGAGCATAGTGGTTGTTGTTATAAGTATGTTATTTGAGTTCTTGTTTATAAAAGTTTTAAAAGTGTCAGTTAAGTTCATCAGGAAGGTCTGAGCTGTGAAGGATGGTTTTAAGAATTGTATGAGTGGTAAGGATATAGTTTTTAGTCATGTTAATAAGAGCTATGGTGATAAATGTGTTCTCAATGATTTGTGTGTTACATTTGAGAAGGGAAGGATTCACTGTATAATGGGAGAGTCCGGTGTAGGTAAGACTACACTTTTAAGACTGGTAATGGGGCTTGAGAAGGCAGAAGGCATAGTGGAAGGAGCTGGAGTTGTATCGGCGGTATTCCAGGAAAACAGACTTGTTGATGATATTTCTGCGGTAGATAATATAAGGCTTGTATTGGGTAATGCAGATACAACAGGTATTGAAGCTGAGTTATTAAAGCTGCTCCCAAAGGATTGTATACATCAGAGTGTGTCCGAGTTAAGCGGCGGAATGCAAAGGCGTGTGGCAATAGTAAGGGCTATGATGAAGCAGGGAAATACGCTGTGTTTAGATGAACCTTTTACCGGGCTTGATGATGACAATAAGGCTAATGTATACAATTATATTAAAGAAGGGTTGAAAGGTAGAACAGCTCTAATCGTTACTCACAGCAAGGAGGAAGCAAAAGCATTGGATGCGAAGATTTACTTGTTGACAAGTTCGGGTGCAGTTGCTACAATAATGGGTGATTGTGAATAAGTTTTAGTGCACTAAAGAGACAGTGCAGGAATGAGGTAGTTATGAGACAGGCGGTATTTTCCATACTTGTTGACAACTCAGCCGGTGTACTTAGCCGTGTTGCAGGTTTGTTCAGCAGAAGAGGTTACAATATAGACAGTCTTACTGTAGGTGAGACAATTGATCCAAAGATTTCGCGTATGACTGTTGCAGTAACAGGAGAAGAAGAAATCTTAGAGCAGATTCAGAAGCAGTTGTCTAAGCTTATCGATGTTAGAGAGGTTGTTGAACTTCCACAGGAGTCGGTATGTAGAGAACTTGTTCTTGTAAAGGTTGAATGTGATGCTCAGGGTCGTCAGGAGATTGCGTCAATTACAGATATTTACAGAGCTAATATTGTAGACGTTGCTCCAACATCACTTATTATTGCTATACATGGTAGCAAGAGTAAGGTTGATGCATTTATTACATTACTTAACGGTTTTAAAATTACAGAACTCGCAAGAACCGGTATTACAGGTCTTGCAAGAGGCGCTGCAAATTTAAAATAAATATTTATTATTACTATTTGGAGGTAGAGTAAAATGGCAGAAGCTAGGATTTTTTATCAGCAGGATTGTAATTTATCATTATTAGATGGTAAGACAATCGCCATTATTGGTTACGGTAGCCAGGGACACGCACACGCACTTAATCTTAAGGATTCAGGTTGCAATGTTATCATCGGTCTTTATGAGGGATCAAAGTCATGGGATAAGGCTGTAAAGCAGGGATTTGATGTTTATACAGCAAATGAGGCTGCTAAGAGAGCAGACATCATCATGATTCTTATTAACGATGAGAAGCAGGCTAAGTTATATAAGGAAGCTATTGAGCCAAATCTTGAGCCAGGTAACATGCTTATGTTCGCTCATGGTTTCAACGTACACTTTGGTTTGATTAAGGCTCCTAAGGGTGTTGATGTTACAATGATCGCTCCTAAGGGACCTGGACATACAGTAAGAAGTGAGTATCAGGCTGGTAAGGGTGTTCCTTGTCTTGTAGCTGTAGAGCAGGATGAGACAGGTAAGGCTCTTGATATGGCACTTGCTTATGCACTTGGTATCGGTGGTGCTAGAGCTGGTGTTCTTGAGACTAACTTCAGAACAGAAACAGAGACAGACCTTTTCGGCGAGCAGGCAGTACTTTGCGGTGGTGTTTGTGCATTGATGCAGGCTGGTTTCGAGACACTTGTTGAGGCTGGTTACGATCCACGTAATGCATACTTCGAGTGTATCCATGAGATGAAGCTTATCGTAGACCTTATCTATCAGTCAGGTTTTGCAGGTATGAGATATTCAATCTCTAACACAGCTGAGTATGGTGATTACATAACAGGACCAAAGATTATCACAGAGGATACAAAGAAGGCTATGAAGAAGATTCTTTCTGATATTCAGGATGGTTCATTTGCTAAGGAGTTCTTACTTGATATGTCAGAAGCTGGCGGTCAGGTTCACTTCAAGGCTATGAGAAAGTTAGCTTCAGAGCATTGCTCAGAGGCAGTTGGCGAGGACATCAGAAAGCTTTACAGCTGGAATGATGAGGCTAGCAAGTTTATTAACAACTAATAATTTTCTTCATCATATTTTATTTTTCTTTGCGAAGGACGATGGTTGCATAAGCAATTGTCGTCCTTCGCTTTTTATGTATTTCGCATTTGACATATAGGGTAATAATTCGTATAATTCTTATATTGGGTTTAATAGCCCCAATTAATTATGGAAGGGGCATAATGCTGTGAACAGATTACGATTTGGAGTTCTGGATGATAAGCTTATGGCCGAACAGACAAAGCTGGCAATGCGTTGTATAGAGAAGCGTTGTAAAGATATAAAATGTAGTGTAGTAGGTGTTAAGTCTAAGGATATTAATACACTTATTAAGATGGTAAGAAAAGGGAAGATAGATGCTGTTGCAGTGAAACTTTCAGATTCATTTAAGTATCTGATGCCTGATATAACAGTGGTGGCGCGTATCAAAGACGTAGATAATAGATATGTCTTATTGACAAGAAGAAAGAGTGGAAAATATTTTGCGAATGCATTGGTAACTTCTCCAAAGGGGAGTATAAGTGCTCAGTTGCAGGGGATGTTTGATGGTGTTACATGTGTAGAAACCAGTGAGACCATCGGAGAACAGATTGATAGGCTACTGGGGGAAAAGTGTGATGGCGTTATGGCATTGTCTTCAGATGTTATCAATTCAGGGTATGGCAAAATGCCAAGAGTGAGATATAAGTACTTTGGCAGTAATGAGATTGTTCAACAATATGGTGACGGTGTCATAGTGGTGCTGACAGGAAAGAGTCTGCCATATAAAGAATCGCTGGGGAAGGCTGATAACAGACGAATAGCAAGAGAACTTGCGATAGAAGGTGAACTGAGGGATTGGCTTTTTGATAATCTTAAGCTGTCAGTGGAGAATGTCAGTGTTCGAGCTTGTATAAATAAGGATAAGTTAGAGATTTATCTCTATATTAATAAAGAAGGAACAGGAGCACATTTTGAAAAAAGTGGAACATATACAGATGAGGAACAGATGATTTTACACTTGAAAGAGGATGTGCGAAGGTTCTTACAAAAAAGAAATGTATTCTAATGTGACCGTAGTATCGGTGACTGGTTCTAATGGAGTAAAATTATATGGAGTTTAAGAAGATTAGCGACAGCAAGTTTCAGTGTTTGTTGCAGGAAGAGGATTTAGAAGAAAATAATATATCACTGGATGATTTCTTTAGAAATGATACGGTGAAGATTCATAGTCTGCTTGAAGTGGTTATGGAAAGAGCACATGATAGCATAGGTGTGGAGTTGGATGGTGGCGTTGTGTCATTACAGTTATCGCCACAGCCTAATCGTGCGTTGTTGCTTACGGTATCCAGCGGACAGGATGAAGTTGGCGATATGCTTAAGCACGCAGGAGAAAGAGCAGCACAGATGATATCGGAGCTTAAGTCGGGTGGCAATGTTATAAAAAAGAGTGAAAGTGATGATGATGACAGAATAAAAGCAGCACCTTTTAAAACTATAGAGAAAGAGCCTGTATCGGGTATTATAGCTGTTGATGGAGCCGGTAATGGAATTGGGGCAGATGGTGTTATAGGTATATTTGATTCTTTAGAGGACGTTGAAACATTTTGTCAAAGCACACCTAAGACTTGGGGAATCAAGAATGCTTTATATAAGGATACAGAGTATAATGTGTTTTATCTTGTGCTGGAAAGGGGCAGAAGTTCAAAGCAGCGTTTTGAATTGTTTGTTAACAATATGATTGAGTATAGCGATTTAGTGCTTTATAGCACAGACAAAATCGCTTATATGAAGGAGCATTTTGAAGTTTATATAGCAGACAATGCAGTTAATATAATAAAGAAGTATTGCGCATCTTAGAAGAGTTGGAGGCATTATGTTAGAGTTGAGAAATGTATGTTTTCAGGTTAATGAAGACAACAATGAAAAAGAGATACTTAAAAATATTAATCTTACTATTGATGATGGGTTCGTGGCTATTACAGGACCAAACGGCGGTGGTAAGTCAACCCTTGCTAAGGTTATAGCGGGTATTGTAACACCTACATCAGGACAGATTATACTTGATGGCGAGGATATTACAGGACTTTCTATTACAGAGAGAGCCAGAAAAGGTGTAAGTTTTGCGTTTCAACAGCCTGTAAGATTTAAGGGATTGACAGTTAAAGACCTTATTACTCTTGCTAAGGGCGAAAGAATATCCATAACAGAGGCCTGTTCATATCTTTCAGAGGTAGGGCTTTGTGCAAAGGACTATATTAATCGTGAGGTTAATGCATCTCTTTCAGGTGGAGAGCTTAAGAGAATAGAAATTGCTATGATTATGGCAAGAGGTACGAAGCTTTCGTTGTTTGATGAGCCGGAAGCAGGCATTGACCTTTGGAGTTTTAATAATCTTATCAGAGTGTTTGAAAGCATGCATGATAAAATTAATGGTTCGATTATTATTATTTCTCATCAGGAAAGAATACTTAATATTGCAGACCAGGTTATTGTTCTTGCTAATGGAGAGGTTACTGCACAGGGCACAAAAGAAGAAGTTATGCCAAAGCTATTAGCGTCTTCAGAAGCATGTGCCACATTGATGAACAAGTTGGCATAATATATAGGGAAAGGTCAAGGGATTAAATATGGATCAGTTACAGAAAAGTATGCTTGAAAAGATTGCTGATTTGCATGAAGTGCCGGAAGGTGCTTACAATATACGTTACAATGGAAAAACAGAGAGTCGTAACACAACAGCCAATATAGATATTGTAACAAAGACAGATGTACAAGGTATTGATATTATTGTTAAACCTGGTACTAAGAATGAGAGCCTTCATATACCGGTTATTTTAGCTGAAAGTGGTCTTTCTGATATGGTTTACAATGATTTTATTATTGGTGATGATGCAGATATTACTATTGTAGCAGGCTGTGGAATTCACAATTGTGGAGTGGATACTTCTAAGCATGAGGGTATTCATACATTTCACATAGGAAAGAATGCTAAAGTTAAGTATATAGAGAAGCATTATGGTGAAGGTGAAGGAACAGGAGAGAATATTCTTAATCCTACAACTGTCATTCATATTGATGAGGGCGGTTATATGGAGATGGAGAGCACTCAGATTAAGGGTGTGGATTCGACTATTCGTGATACAAAGGCTGATCTTAAGGCGGGAGCTACACTGGTTATAAGGGAAAAGATTATGACTCACGGTAAGCAGGTTGCTAAGACTAATTTTGAAGTAGACCTTGCAGGTGAGGATTCAAGTGCTAATGTTATCTCGCGTTCAGTGGCAAGAGATGAGTCAGAGCAGGTGTTTTATTCAAAGATATGTGGTAACAGTAAGTGTTACGGTCATACAGAGTGCGATGCAATTCTTATGGATAATGCCAGAGTCAGTGCGATTCCTGCACTTGACGCTAATAATGTTGATGCAAGCCTTATTCATGAGGCTGCCATCGGTAAGATTGCAGGGGAGCAGCTTATTAAACTGATGACTTTGGGACTTACAGAAGAAGAGGCGGAAGAACAGATTATTAATGGATTTATGAAGTGATTTGAAGTATAAACGACTGAATATATATACCTTTTCAACCCGTTTTCACTTGTCGAAAAACGTAACAGTACTAAACTCACAATGGGCTGGCTGATAAATAGTTGGATTAAAATCCACTATTTATCAGTCCGCCCCTTGTATCGTTAAGTGCTGACGTTTTTCTACAGTTGAAAAGGCATACATATCCAGTCAATATAGCTTTATATCACGGGAGGGAATGTGGATGAGATATCCGAAGTTTTTGAAGAAGAATGGGACGATTGGGTTTGTGGCGCCATCTTTTGGATGTGCCATTGAACCATATTTTACAGGGTTTAGAAGTGCACAGGAAAAGTTTAAAGCCTTAGGGTATAACTGTAAGCTTGGAGATAACTGTTACAAAGGTGAAGGGATAGGAATAAGTAATAAGCCGGAGCTTTGTGGTAAAGAGCTTATGGATATGTATCTGGATGATGATAGTGATGTTCTTATATCATGTGGTGGTGGAGAGCTTATGTGTGAGACGATAAGTCATGTGGATTTCGATAAGCTGATGAAGGCTGAACCAAAGTGGTATATGGGCTACTCAGACAATACTAACTTTACATTTTTGCAGACAACGCTTTGCGATACAGCCGCTATATATGGCTCTTGTGCAGCAACCTACGGAATGGATAAGTGGCACCCGGCACTTGAGGATGCATTTGGCATTCTTACAGGTGAGAAGTTTATGCTTAAGTCGTATGATGGTTGGGAGAAGGAGTCGCTTAAGACTGAAGAGAATCCTACAGCTCCTTGGAATATAACAGAAAAGAGGGAATTGAAATGTTTCTCTGGTGGGAAGCCGTATACAGATGGAGAACTTCAGAATTGTGCGAAAACATCTGTTGATGTTAAGTTTAGTGGAAGATTAGTGGGCGGTTGCATGGACTGTCTGGTTAATCTTACGGGAACTAAGTACGACAAGGTTAAAGAGTTTAATGAAAGATATAAAGAGGATGGTATTATCTGGTTTTTAGAAAGCTGCGACCTTAATGTGTTTGCCATAAGACGTGCTATGTGGCAGATGGAGAATGCCGGATGGTTTCAGTATGTTAAGGGGTTTGTTATTGGGCGTCCACTTGTGTTTGGACAAGAGATGATGGGCCTTGACCAGTATAGTGCGGTGCTTGATGTGGCAGGAAAGTATGGTGTGCCGGTTATCATGGACTGCGATTTGGGACATTTGCCACCGACTATGCCGCTTATAAGTGGTGCTATGGCGGAAGTGACAGTTGTGGAGAATGATATGACTGTTTCCATGAAGCTGGAGTAATGCATGGTTCAATTAAATAAAGTTTGGTTTATAGCGTGTTAGAAGAGTTATGCAATTAGGTCTTCTGACACGCTTTTGCAATTATCAGATAATTTTACAAAGAGACAATGAAGAGACAGATTTAAAATAAATATTGCATAACATTTGTGAATATTGTATAATAAATGCAGTTATTATTTCGTGTAATATCGCAAATTAGTATATGCATTAAGTGTATTCGGGAGGCTAATATGGAGATTGCTACATTAATTCCCGCTACTGTACAGAAGTTGATTGATGATGTTGTGTGCACTATGCTGGCATTTAATGATGATGGTATAGTAACTTATATCAACGAGTCAGGAAAAAAGGAACTGGGTTATAAGGAACAAGAAGTGACTATACAGGAGGTTTTGCCTACAGTATTCACTAAAATAGCAAGTGTTGTTGATGTTGTGTCGAAGATGGAAGAAGAAATATCTACAACGGTATATAGAAAGAATTGCACATGCTTTAATGCTGATGTAAAGGTCGTAAGGTTACAGATGGACGATGGTATGTGCTGTAATGTTGTGTCTTTATTGAATAAACAGTATGAAGTTTATGCAAGACAAGAGATAGAACGTGTCGAGAATACTATGAAAGAAACCATGAAAGCACGTAATGAGTTTGTGGCCAATGTAACGCATGAGCTGAGAACTCCGGTAAATGGAATCAAGGGACATATTAAAAATATGTACAATGTAGAGACAGACACAGAGAAAAAGCGCACTATGGATATCGTTATCAAGTGTTGCGAAAATATGGAGAAGATTATTAGCAACTTCCTTGATTTTTCAAAGATTGAAGCTGGTAAGTTTGAGATTAATGAAGCAAGTTTTAACTTTAGAGACTGTATTAACCATGTTATTGATACAAGTATGATGATTGCGAATGAGAAAGGCATTAAGCTTATGGCGAGGGTGTCTGATGATATTCCTGAGTTTATTATAGGTGATGAGTTAAGAATAGTTCAGGTGCTTAATAATCTTGTATCTAATGCCCTTAAGTTTACATCTATAGGTTATGTAAGTGTGGATGTATATAAGACAAGACTTAAGCATGGAAGGATGGAATTAACATTTTTCGTAACGGACACAGGAATTGGTGTTAGTTTGGAAGATAAGGAAAAGATGTTTAAGAGTTTCTCCCAGGTAGATGGTTCTATTACAAGAAAGTATGGAGGAACAGGACTTGGACTTTATGTAACCAGACAGCTTATTGAACTGATGCATGGAGATATAAGTCTGGAGAGTGAAAAAGGCAAAGGAAGCACATTTACATTTAACATAGAAGTTGGTGTTGAAGGTGTGGAAGATGAGACAGAAACTATGGCTGTTTCCACTGATTTTTTGGCACGAGGTGCATTGCAGCTTGAACAGATGGAAGATCTCGACCGTGTTTATGTGTATGGAACTGATGAGAATATTAAGGAGATTAGTAATAATATTGAAAAATTATCCCTTTGTATTGATATGGGTAATTGGGATAAAGCGGAGTTTTTCTCTGATACAATAAAGAGTCTTACACAAGAGGCACAAAGAGATGTCAAGAGCTTCGTGCTTAAGCTTCAGATGGCAGTAAGAAAAGAAGATTATGATAAAAGTATAGAAATGCTCAAAGAAGTTAAACGAGTAGTGGTTTAACCGACTATTATGAGTAGAGGAAACAGATGAGGATTTAGTTTCCCGGAATGGAGTGCATATGGAGAAAAATAGTGTTCCTGATATTCTTATTATTGATGATGTGGTTTTGAACGGACAGCTGTTAATAGCTATGATAAAGCGTATGGGATACGAGGGAAGAGCAGCTGTTACGGCTAATCAGGCATTTGAAATGATTAAAGAGAAGCTTCCACAGTTAATTCTATTAGATGTAAGTATGCCGGATATGGATGGTTACCAGATATGTGAGGTGCTAAAAGCTAATCCTACAACAAGACAGATACCGGTTATATTTGTGTCAGCAGAAGAAGATATGTCCAGCAAGATAAAGGCGTTTGAGGTTGGAGGCATAGATTTTTTGAAAAAGCCTGTTGAGTATATGGAGGTTAATGTTCGAGTTAATACATATCTCAAAATGTACAAAATGCAGCAGCAATTGGAAGAAAACAACAGACGTCTTAACAGAATAATCAATGAGCAGTCAATTATGTTTGAAGAAGAACAGAAAAGACTTTTAAAAGCTATTGCAAAACTTGCTGAGGGTAGCGAGTTTGTGGGGATGAGCAGACATATTGATAATATATCGGCTAACTCAAGATTGCTTGCTCAAGCATTAAATTTTACAGAGAAGTATGAGAATAAGATTTCCGGCACATTTGTGGAGACTATAGAGATTGCTTCCTCAGTGCATGATATTGGAAAGATTACGATTTCTAATGAAATTCTTAATAAGCCGGGAACTTTGACGCCTCATGAAAGAGAAGTTGTTAATACACATAGTATAAAAGGTGAAGAGCTTCTTAAAGCGGCGTATCCTGACCTTGAAAAGAATCAGTTTATCAAGATGGCAGCAGAGGTTATCAGATATCATCATGAGAATTGGGATGGTAGCGGTTATCCTGAGGGGTTGAAAGGAGAAGATATACCTCTTTCAGCAAGAATTGTTAGAATTGTCGACAGCTATGACTGTATACTTGGTGAGCGTTGTTACAAGGCGGCACAGGATAAGAGTGTTGCACTGGATATTATGCGTGAAGGCAGCGGTAAACAGTATGATCCTTATCTGCTGGATGTGTTTTTTAAGATAGAGAGACAGTTAAAGAAGGATTAAGTTATGACAGAAAAAGAATTTACAAGAATTGTAAAGTACGTTTCTGCGAGATATGGAATTGACTTAAGCAGTAAGAAGGTTATTGTAGAAGGCAGGATGGATAATTACCTTATGAATCACGGCTTCAATTCATATGATTCATATATGGACAAAGTTGAGGCTGATTATTCGGGGGAAGAAGCTCAGAATCTTGTTAATATGCTGACGACTAATCATACGTACTTTATGAGAGAGACGGATCACTTTGAGTTTCTGCACAGGGTGGTTTTACCAAGACTTAAAGAAAAGAATGCGAGAACTAAAGATGTGCGGGTATGGTGTGCAGCATCATCTACAGGTGAAGAGGCATATACCCTTGCAATGATTATGAAGGATTTTTTTGCATTTGATTATCATGAATGGGATACCACTATACTGGCAACTGATATTTCAAGGAAAGTGTTGGAAGCGGCAGTGAAAGGTATCTATAAGGCAGAACAGGTGGAGACACTACCGGAACGCTGGGTTAAGAATAATTTTAAAAAGTGTGATTCCGGATTTTATCAAGTAAAACAGGAGCTTAGAGATAAGGTTATATTCAGACAGTTTAATCTTATGGACCCTTTACCATTTAAGAAGAATCTGGATGTGGTTTTTCTAAGAAATGTGATGATTTACTTTGATGAAGAGACTAAGAGAAACCTTATTAACCGAATATATGAATTTATGGAGCCTGGTGGTTACCTGTTTATAGGAACGACGGAGAACATAGACAGAAGTGCGACGGATTTTAAGTATGTAATGCCTTCCGTGTTCGTAAAGTAAAGTTGGGGATTAAGAATCGGGCTTGAATAAACAATTAATTATTATAGAAGAGAAGTGACGCGTATGAGAAAGATTAAAGTTCTTGTGGTTGAGGATTCGCTGGTGTTTAGAGAATTTCTGGTGAAGGCTTTGGCGCAGGACAGTTACATAGAAGTTGTGGCAACTGCGTCTGACCCGTATGAGGCAAGAGATGCGATACTTAAGTATAAACCTGATGTTATGACATTGGATATTGAATTGCCACGAATGGACGGCATAGAGTTTTTAAGAAAGCTTATGCCACAGTATCCGATACCTACGGTTATGGTCAGTTCCTTGAGCGATAAAGTGTTTGAAGCATTGAAAGCCGGGGCTGTGGATTTTGTGAGTAAGCCAACGGGAATGTCCGGTGATAAGCTAATGTCATTTGTTAAGACAGAGCTTGCTACTAAGATAAAGATAGCTTCTACGGTTAAAGTAGGGGGGATGAAGAAGGCTGATGTGGTACAGAATATTTCAGGTGGAAAAAACTATGCCAGGGATGTTGTAGTTGCCATAGGTGCCTCAACCGGTGGAACAGAAGCTATATTGGATGTCATTAAGAATTTTAAAAAGGATATACCCGGAACACTTATTGTTCAGCATATGCCTCCGGGATTTACGGCAATGTATGCAGAGCGACTTAATAATCATTGCGAAGTGGTTGTTAAGGAAGCTAAGACGGGAGACAGGGTTGTACCGGGACAGGTATTGTTAGCACCGGGAGACGCGCATATGAGACTTGTTAAAGTTGGAGGGATATATCAGGTAGAGTGTAAGCCGGGACCGAAGGTCAGCGGGCATTGTCCGTCAGTTGATGTTTTGTTCGAATCTGTAGCCAGTGTTGCTAAGGACAAAGCGGTAGGGATTATTCTTACCGGAATGGGCAAAGATGGAGCGGATGGGCTTCTTGCTATGAGAAAGGCCGGAGCAAGAACTATCGGACAAAATGAGGCCAGTTGTGTAGTATATGGTATGCCGAAGGTGGCGTATGATATAGGTGCTGTTGAATGGCAGGGAGATTTGAGTCAGATAGCACAAAAAGCGTACAACATGTTGGATAACATGTGAGAATAGGAGGTTATTATGAAGGTATTAATAGTAGAGGACGATTTTGCAAGCCGTAAGTTTATTATGAAGTTTATGGAGGATTACGCTGTATGTGATGTTACCGTAGATGGTATGGAAGCTGTGGATGCATATATGATGGCAAAGGATGATGGAGAACCATATGATTTGATATGTCTTGACGTTATGATGCCGGTGATGGATGGATACCAGGTTCTTAAGACAATTAGAGATATGGAGACACAAGAGGGGGTAGCAGAAGAGGATAGAGTTAAGATTATTATGATGACTGCCCTTAATCAGGAACAGCACGTTAAGAAGGCGTTTGATATGGGCTGTACCGTATATTGTGCAAAACCGCTTGACTTAGACAAGGTTAAGATGGTTATGCAGAAGCTGGGCCTTTTACAGTAGTGTAAGGTTTATAGCTTAAGAAAGGAGGAATTGATTAATGGCAGAAGAGTTCAACACAGATGGTATGCTGGATATGTATCTGTTTGAAAACAGTCAGCTTCTTGAGCAGATGGAAGCCACAACACTTGATAAGAAGGATGCAGATAGTTTTGATGATGCAGATATCAATGAGTTTTTCAGAGTAATGCATACTATCAAAGGTTCGTCCGGCATTATGATGTTTGATGACATATCAAAGTTGGCACATAAGCTTGAGGATGTGTTTTATTATTTGAGGGAGTCACATCCGGATAATGTTCCACATATGGAGCTTGTAGATTACATATTTAAGGTTACAGATTTTATATCTGCGGAATTTGATAAGTTAAGAGATGGCGGTGAGCCGGACGGAGATGCTAAAGAACTTATTGCGGATATTGATAAGTTTTTAAAGAAGATTAAGAATGAAGTAAGTGCAAGTGGGGAGGAGCTTCCTCCGGAAAATACATATGTTGCACCGAGTCATTTCTACATTGGACCGGTGGCTACTCCGGACAGTAAGTTTTATAAGATATGTATATATTATCGCAATGATACTCAGATGAGTAACTTAAAGGCGTATTCTGCTACATATGCATTGAAAGAAATTGCAGAAGACTTACTTTATAGTCCTGAGGATATTATGACCAATCCGGATTCAAGTGATGTTATCATTGAGCACGGATTTAAAATGCTTCTTCAGACTCAAAGTGATAAGGAGGCTATTGAGAAGTTAATTGATGGCTCGGGAGTTGAGAAGATTGAGATTAACGAGTGTTCATCAGAAGAGTATCTTATGGGCTTTGATGTACCTGTTACTATTGCTAATGGAAAAGAGATTGATTTAGATTCTGATGTGGATGCAATAGTTGCGAAAGTTGATGGAAAGGCTGATGCACCTAAGAAAGAGTTAGAGCCGGGTGATTTTGTCATTAAGTCTAAGACACCGGGTAAGCCAAAGCAGCTTGCTAAGAATAGCAAGGATAAAGGTGGTTCACAGCAGTTTATTAGTGTCAATGTTGCTAAGATGGATGCACTCATGGACCTTATTGGTGAGATTGTTATTGCAGAGTCAGTGGTGCTTCAGAATCCGGATCTTAGAGTTCCGGGCCTTAGCCTTAACAACTTTAATAAGGCGGCGGCACAGCTTACAAAGTTTACATCAGAGTTACAGGATGTAATTATGTCTATGAGAATGATGCCACTTGCTAATACATTCCAGAAGATGAACAGAATTGTGTTTGATGCATCAAGGAAGCTTGGAAAAGATATAGAACTTAAGTTGATTGGCGAGTCAACAGAGGTGGATAAGAGTATTATTGAACATATTTCGGATCCTCTTATGCATTTGGTTCGTAATTCAGTCGACCATGGTATTGAGGACAACAAAGAGGAACGAGTTGCACTGGGCAAGCCGGAAAAGGGTACTGTAACTATTGAAGCTAAGAATGAAGGCGGTAAAGTGTTTATATCAGTATCTGATGACGGCAAAGGCCTTAATGCTAACAAGTTGTTTAAGAAAGCCAGAGATAACGGACTTATTGGATATGACAAGATGGAGTCAGAGTATAGTAAGAAAGAGATATACCAGTTTATTACATATCCGGGATTTTCTACAAAGGAACAAGTTACAGAACTTTCTGGTCGTGGCGTAGGTATGGATGTTGTTGTTAAGAATATCCAGTCAATAGGCGGACAGCTTGATATTGATAGTGAAGAGGGTAAGGGAACAACTATGACACTTAAGATTCCGCTTACACTTGCCATTATTGATGGAATTGTTATGAATGTTGGTAATTCAACATTTGTTGTGGAAACTGGTGCTGTTAAAGAGTTTATCAATGTCAGGGAGAACAATATGGTTACTGAACCTGATGGTGAAGAATACGTAATGGTTCGTGGACAGGCATATCCGGTAATCAGACTTGATGACAGATTCCATATTGATGGCGGTAAGAAGGCTGTTGAGGATGGAATAATGGTTATCGTAGAGCACGAGGATAGAGAAGTTTGTCTGTTCGTAGATAAGCTTATAGGTCAGCAGGAGATAGTTGTTAAACCTATACCACCATATATCAAGAAAGTTGAAGGCTTGTCAGGTTGCACACAGCTTGGAGATGGCAGCATTGCATTGATTGTGGATGTAGGCGGTTTGTTATAAGGAATTATTGTGAAAGGAGTATAACCTATGGCAGAAGAAGTGTTAGAGCAGTTGAATGGAGAGTTGGAAGAAGACACTCAAAAAGGGAAGTTCATGACCTTTAAGTCTGGAAATGAGTTTTTTGGAATTGAACTTAAGTACATTGTAGAGATTATCGGTATCCAGCCTATCACAGCAGTTCCTGAGGTGGAGGATTACATAAAGGGACTCATTAATTTAAGAGGAAAGATAATTCCGGTAATCGATGTGCGTGTAAGATTTAAGCAGGAACCACATGAATACAATGACAGAACTTGTATTATCATAATTAATGTAAGTGGTACTGTGGTAGGCCTTATAGTTGAGAAGATAGCGGGCGTTGTTAATATTAAAGAAGACGATATCGAACCACCACCAACATTGTCGAGTGAAAACGGAAAGAATAAGTACGTGTATGGACTTGGAAAGGTAGATGATGCGGTTAAGTTGTTACTTGATCCGCACAAGCTCATTAAGTATGAGGACATATCATTACTTGCTGATGGTGAGGAAGAAAAGGAGCAGGAGGTGGAGTGATATGATGAATAATATTAAGTCGATGAAGCTTGTTACAAAGATAAAAATGAGTTTCACAATAACTTGTTTGTACGGATTGGTTGTGTGTGTTATTGCAATATGTGCATTACAAGGTAGTCTTGCTGTAGAGGCATGGTCCACGGAAGCGATTGTATGGCAGTTTATAGTCCTTGGGTGTATGGTTTTGCAGATTGTAACAGGTGTATTTACAGGGTGGATTGTTATAGCGGCATTTAAACGCCATATGAATATGCTTAAAGATATTGCTGATAATATGTCAAAGGGAAATGCCCAGATAGAGATAGGTGAAAGTTATCAGGATGAGCTTGGTAAGCTTGTTGATAAGTTTAGAATAGTTGTTGACTCAACAAAACAGCATGCGAAGATTGCTCGCAAGATTGCACAAGGTGATATGACAACGGAGGTGCAGGTGCTTTCGGATGAGGATACATTAGGTCTGGCTCTTAAAGAGCTTGTTACAGACAATAACAATACACTTCTTGGTATCAGAGAGTCAAGTATGCAGCTTACATCAGGTGCAGGCCAGGTTGCCAGTGCAAGTCAGGCATTAGCACAGGGTTCAACAGAGCAGGCAAGCGCTATTGAGCAGATTACGGCATCTATGACAGAAATTGCAAAGGATATCAATGCCAATGCAGAAGTTACTAACCAGTCTGATGCTGTTGTTCGTGAGATGGTTGCACGTGCTACAAAGGGCAATGAGCAGATGAAAGAGATGATGCAGTCTATGCGTGCGATTCAGGCTGCTTCAAAGAATATATCAAAGGTTATCAAGACGATTGATGACATTGCATTCCAGACTAATATCTTAGCTCTTAATGCAACAGTAGAAGCTGCGAGAGCAGGTGTTCATGGTAAGGGCTTTGCGGTAGTTGCAGAAGAGGTTAAGAACTTGGCTGAAAAGAGTGCTTCAGCGGCACAGGAGACGGCAGAACTTATACAGTCATCTATTGATAAGGTTGAAGAAGGTTCAAAGCTTGCAGAGGGAACAGCAGAGGCACTTGACCAGACTGTTACTGATCTTGAGGGATGCATAGGGCAGATTGAGGCGATAGCTACAGCTTGTAATCAGCAGGCGACAGCAGTTGCACAGATTAATCAGGCACTTAATCAGGTATCACAGGTTGTTCAGACTAACTCGGCAACAAGTGAAGAGTGTGCTTCGGCAAGCGAAGAGTTGTCTAATCAGGCAATTGCACTTCGTAATTTGATTTCGAAGTATAAGCTCACAAGTGTTAATGGCAGGAATGTTGCTTTCGAGCAGTCATTTGGAAGTACAAGTGAACAGGTATATGATAATTCTGAGTCAGTGATTTCGCTTGATGGCAACTTTGGAAAGTACTAACGTTTTAGGAGGATAGATAATATGGGCGTTTCGAAAAGAATGAAAAACATGAAAATAACTACTGTTATAAGATTGGCTTTTATGTTGTGTAGTGTATATGCATTAATTATGATGGTAATTGCTGTAGCGATGATAAACGGTGGTGTTAATTTGTCGGAAAAATCTGCTCAGGCAACAGTGTTTCAGATATTGTTCCTTTTGTGTGTTATAGGTTCGATTACAACAGGTATTACAGTAGGTAACATGGTTGTAAAGACGATAAAGTACAGCATGGGACAGCTTCAGCAGTTAGCTGACAATCTTTCAGTTGGTGATACAAGTGTTAAGTTTGATAAGACAGATGGTAATGAGCTTGGACATATTGTTAGGGAGTTTAACTCAGTTGTTGATGCTACACAGCAGTATTCGGAGGCCGCATATAAGATTGCACATGGGGATATGACTGTTAATATTGAGGTCCGTTCAGAGAATGATACTCTTGGTAAGGCTCTTAAAGAACTTGTTACAGACAATAATAACACACTTCTTGGTATCAGAGAGTCAAGTATGCAGCTTACATCAGGTGCAGGTCAGGTAGCAAGTGCCAGTCAGGCATTGGCACAGGGCTCAACAGAGCAGGCAAGTGCTATTGAACAGATAACAGCTTCTATGACAGAGATAGCAAAGGATATCAATGCTAACGCAGAGGTTACTAACCAGTCAGATGTTGTTGTTCGTGAGATGGTGGCAAGAGCTACGAAGGGTAACGAGCAGATGAAAGAAATGATGAAGGCTATGTATGCTATTCAGTCTGCTTCAAAAAGTATTTCAAAGGTTATTAAGACAATTGATGATATTGCATTCCAGACTAATATTTTAGCACTTAATGCTACAGTAGAGGCTGCAAGAGCGGGCGTGCATGGCAAGGGCTTTGCAGTAGTTGCGGAAGAAGTTAAGAATTTGGCAGAGAAGAGCGCAACAGCAGCACAGGAGACAGCAGAGCTTATTCAGTCATCTATTGATAAGGTTCAGGAAGGTTCAGAGCTTGCAGAAGGCACAGCTGCAGCACTTGACCAGACTGTTACAGATCTTGAAGGATGTATCGGTCAGATTGAGGCAATTGCTACAGCTTGTAATCAGCAGGCAACAGCAGTTGCACAGATTAATCAGGCACTTAATCAGGTATCACAGGTTGTTCAGACTAACTCTGCAACAAGTGAAGAGTGTGCGTCAGCTAGTGAAGAGTTATCTAATCAGGCAATTGCACTTCGTAACTTAATTTCAAAGTATAAGCTTACAAGTGCTAATGGTAGAAATGTTGCTTTTGAGCAGTCATTTGGCAGCTCAGTATCACAGGCTTACGATAATGCAGAATCAATGATTTCACTTGATGGCGGTTTTGGTAAGTATTAATAAGAATTGATTGAATGATAATATACATAATGGGCTTTGTGATATGGTAACATAACAAAGCCCATTAGTTGCGTTTTCTCAACAAAATATTTGCATTATCTTAACGGATGATGTAATATACTATCATATGGAAACGAAAGGAAGGTTTTGATTTATGGGAATGACAATGACACAGAAGATTCTTGCAGCACATGCAGGTCTTTCAGAGGTTAAGGCAGGACAGTTAATTGAAGCGGATTTGGATCTCGTTCTTGGTAATGATATCACATCTCCGGTAGCGATTCATGAGATGGAGAAGATGACTGTTAAGACAGTATTTGATAAGGATAAGATTGCTCTTGTGCCTGACCACTTTGTGCCTAATAAAGATATTAAGTCAGCAGAGCACTGCAAATGTGTTCGCCAGTTTGCTATGAAGCACGATATAACTAACTACTTTGAGGTAGGTCAGATGGGTATTGAGCATGCGCTTTTACCTGAGCAGGGACTTACAGTAGCTGGTGATGTTATCATTGGTGCTGACTCACATACATGTACATATGGTGCACTTGGTGCATTTTCAACAGGTGTAGGTTCAACAGATATGGCAGCCGGTATGGCTACAGGTAAGGCATGGTTTAAAGTGCCTTCAGCTATTAAGTTTGTACTTACAGGAAAGCCTTCTAAGTGGGTGAGTGGTAAGGATGTTATTCTTCATATCATTGGTATGATTGGCGTTGATGGAGCTCTTTATAAGTCTATGGAATTTGTTGGCGACGGTGTTGCTAATCTTTCTATGGATGACAGATTTACTATAGCTAACATGGCTATCGAGGCAGGTGGAAAGAATGGTATCTTCCCTGTTGATGATTTGGCTAGAGAGTATATGAAAGAACACTCAAAGAGAGAGTGGGTTGAGTATACAGCAGATGATGATGCTGAGTACGAGCAGGTTATTGAGATTGATTTGTCTACAATCAAGTCAACAGTATCATTCCCACATCTTCCAGAGAATACACATACAGTTGACAGCATTGATGAGATTAAGATTGATCAGGTTGTTATCGGTTCTTGTACTAATGGTCGTATTGATGACTTAAGAGTTGCAGCTAAGATTCTTGAAGGAAAGACAGTTGCTAAGGGTCTTAGAGTAATCATTATTCCTGCAACACAGAACATCTATATGCAGGCTATTGAAGAAGGACTTGTTCAGACATTTATTAAGGCGGGAGCAGTTGTTAGTACACCAACATGTGGTCCATGTCTTGGTGGTTATATGGGTATTCTTGCAGAAGGCGAGAGATGTGTATCTACAACTAACAGAAACTTCGTTGGTCGTATGGGACATGTTAATTCAGAGATTTATCTTGCAAGTCCTGCAGTTGCAGCAGCAAGTGCTATTACAGGTAAGATTAGTCAGCCAAGTGATATTGGTATGTAAGATAGCATTAATTAACAGCGAACATTAACGACTATTATTGAATATTAAGGAGATAAGACAATGAAAGCAGAAGGAAAAGTTTTTAAGTATGGTGACAATGTAGATACAGATGTAATTATCCCTGCAAGATATCTTAATTCATCAGATCCTGCGGAGCTTGCTACACACTGTATGGAGGATATTGATAAGGATTTTGTTAAAAATGTTAATAAGGGCGATATCATCGTGGCTAACAAGAATTTCGGTTGTGGTTCATCAAGAGAGCATGCCCCAATCGCTATTAAGGCAGCAGGTGTAAGTTGTGTTATTGCTGAAACATTTGCAAGAATTTTCTATCGTAACTCAATCAATATAGGTCTTCCTATCATTGAGTGTCCTGAAGCTGCGAAGGCTATTAATGCAGGAGATACAGTTGAGATTGATTTCGACAGTGGTGTAATCACTAATAAGACTACAGGTGAATCTTATCAGGGTCAGGCATTCCCTGAGTTTATGCAAAAGATTATCAAGGCAGAGGGCCTTGTTAACTACATTAACCAAAAGTAATATATGTAGATCAAGGCAGAGCACAATATAGTATTGTGTTCTGCCTTGTGTATTTTAAGTGGCAAAAATGTATAGTTCAGAGTCAAAAAGTGACATATGAAAGAATACGCATTTACTTTGTTATGGGGTATGTTACAATATAATTGTCAAAGGGGAGGATAAAATGTTTATGAGTAAACTAATGGATGATGAGTTGCGTAAGGAAAGAACTGAAAGAATTCGTGAGATATTGGTGCCGCTGGTGTTTTTATTGGCGATTGTTGTCTTTTGGGCAATGGTTATATATGTTGCGGCAACGGATATGAAGTATAGGTCGAGCCCTAAAACCTTTGTTGCCGATGCAATTGAGCATAATGAAAATATATATATAAGAGTACCACCTAGCAGAAATGAATGGATATGGAGCAGATGTCAGGTTGGTTCCAGTCTGGTTAAAAATGGGAAGGTTACAGTATACTATATCGAAGACAAAGGAACGTGGTATATTCCATTAGATCAGGATATGTTGATGTGTGTGTATGCAATTGGGATTCTTATGACAGTGCTTATTGTTTATTGGAATGTGAAAGTAATTTTTAGAAAAAAGCACGCAGTCAGAAAAGAGAATGCACAAAGTAGCAAAGATAATTAATAAAATACAACTTGAAAATGGGAGGTAATAGCGTATGAATGAACGAGGTAATGAAATTTTTGTCAGGGACAGAATGAATAGGGATGGAGCAGATTACGAAGGCAGTGGCGTCGGTGAGGGTCGTTACGATGCCGGTGAGGAACGTGCGAATAAATTCAAAGAGATATTGCTACCATTGGTTTTGGTTTTATTTATGGTATGTTATTGGGGAATAACCATATACTTTACAGTTATGGAGTTGAAGTATACATTTTATGCAGAAAAGTATGAGGTGGCAGCTGAAGACTATCAGGAGTATGTGGTTATTAAGAGACCAGATAATACATACCGCAACATACCTATCGATAATAGTAATATAATAGATGGTAAGGTTACCGTGTATTATGAGGAAGATGATGATACGGCATATATAAGACAAAGTGTTGATACTTGGATTATGTCATATGGTTTTGGACTGCTTATAACATTTTTGTTACTATTTTGGATAAAAAAGATATTGTTTCAGAAAAAGCATGCTGTGGAGAAGAAACCTGAACACAGTTATAAGGATTATTGATAACTAGGAAGATGTAGAGGTATAAGGATATACCGATATAAAGACATAAAGTTGCTGGAAATGGAGAATTAACGTGGAAGATAATAAGGCAAATGTAACAGAGACACCGCATAAGAGACGCGTAAGATATAAAGGGACTCACCCGCGCTCGTTTCATGAGAAGTACAAGGAGGCGCAGCCTGAAAAGTATGCTGATACCATAGAGAAGGTTATAAGCAAGGGAAGTACTCCTGCTGGTATGCATATATCTATTATGGTGGACGAGATACTCGATGTGTTAAAGATTCAGCCGGGAGAGCAGGGACTGGATGCTACACTTGGATATGGCGGACATACTAAGGCTATGCTTGAAAAGCTTGAAGGCAGAGGGCATATGCATGCGTTGGACGTGGATCCTATTGAAATAGTTAAGACGAAGAAAAGACTTGAGGAAAAAGGCTTTGGTGAAGATATACTTACAATTCACCAGACTAACTTTGCTAATATTGATGAGGTGGCAAGGGAAGCAGGGAGGTTTGATTTTGTGTTGGCAGACTTAGGTGTGTCTTCTATGCAGATTGATAATCCGGAAAGAGGTTTTTCATATAAGGTAGATGGTCCCCTTGACTTAAGACTTGACCCCGAACATGGACAGTCTGCATCGGAAAGACTTAACAGTGTTACGAGAGAAGAATTTGTAGGTATGTTAATAGATAATTCTGACGAGCCTTATGCGGAAGAAATAGCAAAGGTTGTCTTTGACAGAATGCGAAGAGGTGTGAAGTTTACAACTACAACTGAACTCAAGGATGCCATAGAAGCGGCATTGGTTGTAGTACCGGTGGCAGAACGTAAGGAAGCTGTTAAGAAGTCCTGTGCAAGAGTATTTCAGGCGTTAAGAATAGATGTAAACAGCGAATTTGAGGTGTTGTATACATTTTTAGAAAAGCTCCCTGATATATTAAAGCCGGGAGCAAGAGTTGCTATACTTACATTTCATTCAGGAGAGGACAGGCTGGTTAAGAAAGCATTTAAACAACTGGCTAAAGATGGGGTGTATAGCCAAGTGTCAGAGGATGTTATACGTCCGTCGGCAAAGGAATGTGCACGCAATCCAAGAGCGAAGTCTACAAAGCTACGCTGGGCTATTAAAGCGTAGCGATGTATTCTCGGAATTTTTTCGAGATTTTTACCATGTTGTACATAGAGGCATATTCGATGCTGGTGATGTTTTCTATATAGTTTTCGGTGTAATTGACACTGGTTTTCCCCTTTAACATATCGGCGGCTTTGTTATAGGCGATGGCAGCTTGGGCCTCGCTTGCATAGTCGCCGATTATGTAATTGCCGTTTATGTGAATAACGGCTCTGTACATAGTTCTTCCTTTCTTTTCAATAACACTGACACCGTTGTATTGATTGATTACGTGAACGTTTTCGTAGCGGAAGTCGTGTTCATCTCCGTTTCTGAATACATAGTCCCGTCCCTTAACAGAGTGTGGGCGAATTCCGTATCTTGCAAGAATGCTTGACTGAATACCATAATCGTTGATGAAGTAATAACCTCCACGACTCATAATCTTGTGATTAGAGTAGTAGAAAAGGTCGTCAGTGCTAAAGGTCAACACATTTTCCTGACTTAAAAAGTACAAAAAGTATTTATGACAAAGATATATAGGGGTCTTTATGTATATGTTGTTATCTCTAAAGTTAAGAAGAATAATGTACTTCTCAAATGTGATGTTTAAGTTATGTTCTGTGTATGAAGTTGAATGAGTTTCAGTGTCAATGTAGTGATTTTGTGTATTATTTACAATATCCAAGGCTTCAGAGTACACCAAAGAAGCCTTGGATATATCGTCAAAGCTTCCAAGGCTGATATGCTTATTCTTGTATGTGAATGACACGCGATAGTATTCCGTGTTGTCTTTTTTCTTTGTAATGTAAACTCCTGCTGGCATAGGGTACCTCTGATTAAAAATTTGATAATTAAATTATTTGACATAATATGTTAAAGAATGTACAATTATGTTGTGGGTTAATTAGTATAGGGCAAACCATCAGTGATGATGGGACGCAAAGCTTTGAGTCTTATATGGTAAGATTGTCAGGTTGCATATGGATGAGCATAGAAATTATATTTGTGTAAACAGATATGTATATGTGCATTTATATGCAATTTTTAACTATAAAATCAAGTGACTGTTCTTAAATTAATTCCACAAATGCGGATTCCTGAAGTTTATTTGACTATAATTCAGAAACCTTTGACGAACACTTGTAGAAAAATTGTAAGTTTAGTATACATTTTTTTATGAGAGTTGTAAATAATACCATTTATGAAAGAGGGGGAAAAATGAAAAAACAGAATTTTTTGAAAGTAATCACAGTTGTAATTATGGTAATTATCATGTCGTTGCAGGGAATAGTTCCAGTTAGTGCTGAAACATTTTATGAATGTGATGGGTTAGCACATTCATAAAATGTCGTGTTAGCAAAAACCTTTGATGTTGGAGATTGGGAACTGTCGACATATATTTATGTGAAGTATGATGATCTGTCTTTGCCTGTTAAGATTACATGTGGTTTTGATGATGGGTTTTGGAGTGATACAGATTATATAATAAATGTTGGTGGAACGGCAAGTACATATAGAGGATGTGGTTATGTCGGAAATTCATATGAGACAAGGTATACAGCATGGCAAGAACCAACAATGGAGTCGGGCTTAGTAAGTATAAAACATAGAAGTGAACCTGTAACATATGGAGCAAAGATAAGTTATAAAAATTAGATTTTAATGGCTGCCGTATGAGTGTGCGGCAGCCATTGTGCAACACAGTAGATGTAGAAGGGGATGCAAAGTTATGACAAGTACAAATAAAGAAAAATGTGGTAAGAATAGAGCCTTGCTAATTGCTGTTATTGTTGTTGTCGTTGCAGTTGTGTTGTATTTATCATTTTGGGTGTTTAATTATATGAAATATGACCATTGGGTAAAAATGACAGGGTATGACGAACAATACCAAGGGTATATTTATTGTGAGAACGATTATTTTTACTCATGCCATTATCCTGATTTTTTGGAGTTTGATGGAAACTTTTCTATAGCACATACGATTAGACAAGAAGAACAAGAAGATGTTCAGTTTCAGGTTTTTATATGGCCTAAATTAGATGGATCATATGAGATTGGTGTAACGATAATATTGGTACAATGGAATGAGGAAAAGAAGCGGTTTGAAAACGTAGGGTATCAATATATGTTGGACGAGAATATGGAATTGGATTTGCAAGGTGACACTAATTTATCAGATGGTGAAAAAAAGGCAGTAGATGGATTTGAAAGTAATCGTAAAGAATTTGATGGATTACTTGAAAGGGCAGAGCTGCTTTGGGATATAGAATTGTGAAAACTGTTTTAAACAATTTCTATGAGGAGTGATATAAAAAATGAAGCGGTTAAAATATTTGGTTGTAGCAATGCTTGTGTTTTTTGGATTAGCACTTCCGGGTGAAATATATCAAAATTATGTGATTAACTTTATGAGCGATTTGAATGTGTCATTTGAATGTCCTGATAACATTCAATGTGAGGAAATGCTACAACAAATACTGGATGAAGCATATAAAAATAATATCAAAATGTATTATGTGGAAAAGAATATTGTTAATTTGTATTATGAAGATATAAAAATATATTGTGATTATGAAGTAATGCAGTATATAAAAGAAAAATATGGTATAGAATCGGGCAGAGTTAGAAGCTTTGTTTCGGGTGAGAGTAATGTGACATTCATGGATTGGGACGAACTTTCGGGCGAGGTTATTTGTAATAATCCTAATGGATACTATATGTTACTGTCGTTGGAGGAAGCGAAAAAATTAGATATACCAATGGTGGATAAATATAATAATTCATCGAAGGGATTGTCGTATTCTGAGAGCAAACTACAATATGAAGTAGTATTTTGTATAATATGGTTGATATTTGTGTGCATCGTATCATATATATCATATTATATCTCGATAAGTATGAGAAAAGAAATAACTATTCGTATGACAATGGGGGATTCGCTTTATGCGAGGGCGATAAGATACATAATTGCAGATTTTCTGATATGTGTTATTATCACATTAGTGGTATGGGGAGTGACCAGTAATTATGCTGGGAAAATATTTTTATTTGAAATTGCGATTGTTGGTTCAGTTGTTATGATTTGCATAAATACAGCTATATTATTTGTTGTGTTGAGAGGAAATTATAAAAAAGCTTTTGCCAATCTTAATGTAAATAGTAAGATACTAAAGATGAGTTATGTTATTAAAATGATATCTTCTGTTGTTTTAGTGTTATCTATTGCTGGTAATGTTGTAGATTCTGTAGCGTATATAGAGGTGTTATCACAAAAATCAATATATGAGAAATATAAAGGCTACAAATACATTGATTTCAAAGCATCTAATGATTCGAAAAATCCTTATGTGTGGTTTGGGTATTCAAGCTACTTTTATCAAAAAAATATAAGGGATATGGATATAGTGTCTTTTGAGTGGATAGTGGATGATGTGGATTATGATGTATGTATGGTAAATGCAAATTTTAAGTGGTATTTGGAAAAACACATGGCAGAATTCAACCAAGTTAATAGTAATACAACTAATTATATGTTTATCCCGATAAGCTATAAGGGAAGTGTTCAAGAAACGGATATACGTAACTGGAATATGTATTTATCTGATAATATAGACGACAAGGTGATATATTATGAGGGAAATTTAAGATTTCCGGTGCAGAATAGTTACATAACCCATCCGTATACATATTTGGATAATCCTATTATTTGTTATAGTGAACAGACTGATTTCTCGGATAGTATAAAAAAGGAGAATTGGGGGATTTCACAGATTACCCTTAATAGATACTTTGTCAATATATCTGACGAGGAGATAGCTGCTGTTAAAGAAGAAGTTTTTGATATGGGGGTAGATGTGGTTGTTACGGATGTTTATGATATTTATCAATACGAACTGCTTGTAATGAAACGAGTTTTTGTATGTAACACTGTTGTATCAGTTGTATTACTTTTAATTCTGGTAATGCTTATAACAACCATAATAAGGTTGGAATATATAGCAAACAGGAAAGAGATTGCTATTAAAAAGACATTAGGATACTCGTTAATATCAAGATTCAAGAACATATACTTGTCTACGTTAATAACAGGTAGTATTGGGTTAATGATGGTTGGGGTGTTAATAAAAAATCTTGATATAACATATGGTCATGTAGTTGGTATTATTGCACTGTTGATCACGTTGATTGAAATTGGGTTCATTACAGTAAATTGCTATATCAGCGATAAAAGTAACATACAAAGAATTTTAAAAAATGGTTTCTAACGGAGTTATTGCTTATGATAGAGATTAGAGATTTGTGTAAAAGATATGATAACAAAATTCTTTTCGATAAATATAATTTAGCGATTCAAGATGGGGATTTTGTGATTTTCTCAGGAGTTAGTGGATGTGGAAAGACTACGTTGCTTAATATGATAGGTTCAATAGAGCAACCGGATTCAGGAAAGATTATAGTTGATGGAGTTGACATATTTGATAAAGGAGTGCAAAGAAAGTATTTAGAGACTAAAGTTGGTTTTTTGTTTCAAAATTTTGCATTGGTTGATAATATGACAGTGCGCAAAAATCTTGAACTTGTATCTAGGAAGAATCGCGAGGATATAACATTTGAGCAAGCACTAGAATATGTTGCATTAAAGGATGTGTTGGATACAAAAGTATATAAGTTATCAGGCGGAGAACAGCAAAGGGTTGCACTTGCCAGGTTGATTATAAAGAAATGTTCAATAATTCTTGCAGATGAGCCAACAGGGTCTCTTGACAAAGACAATGCAGAAGTAGTTATTGACTTATTGAAGAATCTAAATAAGCAAGGGAAAACAGTTATTATGGTTACACATGTAGAAGAATATAAATGTATAGGTAATAAGGTAGTTGTTCTAAAAAACATAAAATAAGAATTATAAAAAATATCTATTGTATTTGCCCTTGTGGTTGGTGTATAATGGCAAGCGTATAAATACATTTAGTCATCGGATGAGCACCTGATGACTATTCTATCAAGAAGACGGAGAGTGTTATAATGAGTTTATTTTACAGAAGTACCAGAGACGACAGCGTTAAGGTTACAGCATCACAGGCTATTTTGAAGGGTCTTGCAGCAGACGGCGGTTTATTCGTGCCTGACAGCATCCCTGCATTAGATAAGAGTTTAGAGGAATTGTCAAAGATGTCATATGCAGAGGTTGCATATGAGGTTATGAAGCTTATGCTTGACGATTTCACAGAGGAAGAGTTAAAGGGTTGTATTGCAAAGGCTTATGATTCTAAGTTTGATACAGAAGAGATTGCGCCACTTGTAAAGGCAGACGGTGCATATTATCTTGAGTTGTTCCATGGAGCAACTATTGCATTTAAGGACATGGCTCTGTCTATCCTTCCACATTTGCTTACAACATCAGCTAAGAAGAATGATGTTAAGAATGAAATTGTTATTCTTACAGCAACTTCAGGTGACACAGGTAAGGCTGCTCTTGCGGGCTTTGCAGATGTTCCGGGAACAAAGATTATCGTATTCTATCCTAAGAATGGTGTAAGTCCTATTCAGGAGAAGCAGATGGTTACTCAGAAGGGTGACAATACATATGTTATCGGTATCAAGGGTAACTTTGATGATGCTCAGACTGGTGTTAAGAATATATTTAGCGATAAGGAACTTGAGAAGATTATGGCAGATGCAGGCTTCCAGTTCTCATCAGCTAACTCAATTAATATTGGACGTTTGGTGCCACAGATTGTTTACTATGTTTACGCATATTCAAGACTTCTTGCTAATGGTGAGATTGAGGCAGGAGAGAAGATTAATGCTGTAGTTCCTACAGGTAACTTCGGTAATATCCTTGCTGCATTCTATGCAAAGAATATGGGGCTTCCTATTAATAAGCTTATCTGTGCATCTAACGAGAATAAGGTTTTATATGATTTCTTTGCAACTGGCGAGTATGACAGAAACAGAGATTTCGTATTGACTACATCACCTTCTATGGATATTCTTATCTCAAGCAATCTTGAGAGACTTATTTATAGAATCGCAGGAAACAGTGCAGAAAAGAATGCTGAACTTATGAAGTCTTTGAAAGAAACTGGTAAGTATGCTATCACAGATGAGATGAAGGCTGAGCTTGATGACTTCTATGGTGGTTTTGCTACAGAGGCAGAGGATGCAGCTACTATTAAGAAGCTTTACGAGAATACAGGTTATGTGCTTGATACACATACAGCAGTTGCTTCAACAGTTTATGATAAGTATGTAGCTCAGACTGGCGATAAGACAAAGACAGTTATTGCTTCAACAGCAAGTCCATATAAGTTTACAAGAAGCGTTATGAACGCTATTGATGCTAAGTATGATGCTATGAGCGATTTCGAGCTTGTTGATGAACTTAGTAAGCTTTCTAATGTTGCGGTACCTAATGCAATCGAAGAGATTCGTACAGCTCCGGTGCTTCATGATACAGTTTGCGAAGTTAACGAGATGTGCGACAGTGTTAAGAAGATTCTTGGAATCTAATAACTAATTGTTAATAATTAAGTATGTGAATTATAATCGCCCACAGAAGTCTGATTTGGACTTTTGCGGGCGGTTTTTAGCAATAACTAATCGTATATGTTTTCAAGCTCCTTGCGACAGTCAAGAAATATCTTGCCAAGTGCAGGATCAAAATGTTCGCCAAGTTCTCTTTCTATTATGACAAATGCGTCATCGTATGAGAGGGCGTCTTTGTAACAACGTTTGCTAACAAGGGCGTCAAATACATCTGCTAGGGCCATAATCCTTGCCTCCAGTGGAATATCAGTGCCTGATATTCCGGTAGGATATCCTTGTCCATTCCATTTTTCATGATGATAAAGTGCTACATTGCGGGCAATTTCTACAAATTCATCATCTTCTACACCTCTAAGGATGTTTTCTACGATTTTTGCGCCTTCAGTGGTGTGGCGTTTCATTTCATTGTATTCATCGTCAGTGTATCTGCCCGGCTTTCTAAGTATACTATCATCAATGGAAATTTTGCCTAAATCATGCATTGGTGCGGCCTTTTCCACTTGCTTGAGAAAATCAATACTAAGTTGGGTATGTGTATAATGCTCTTTAAGTTTTTTTGCAAAAACATGTACAACTGCACTGGTACGCTTTATGTGACCACCGGTATTATTATCCCGACTTTCAACCATATCGGCCATACCAAGAACCATCATATCTTTGATATGCAATATGTTGGCAGTTTTGGCAGCAACTTCCCGTTCAAGCTCTGTATTATAGTTTTCTATGCTGTTATAGTAATTATGTTCAAGAGTTCTATCAACAAATTCAATAAGGTATCCAACGGGCTTTTTGCCATGGGATATACGTTTTATATCAAGCTCGAAATATTTGTCGGGTACACATATAAGTTTTTTCTCATCCTTGTTCCACTGCATACCAATCAGGTATTCAATTACTTCAGTGTAAAGAAGTGAGTCTGATTTTGGAACTTTTGAATCTATTGTCCATTCATTTAGTTCCGGAAAGACTTCTTTTATATAGTCGTTTGAGTTTACATATCTAAGCTTGTTGTCAAAAACAACGTAGCCGTACTCTTTACGCTGTTCAACAGCACTGACAATATTAGCTGACATATCATACATATTGATACGGTCAAAAAATTGTATTACTAAGAGCATAGCAATCAGATATCCTATAGACAAAAAACTTATGTTAGAGTCTAAAAGTCGCTCTAAAACATAGGATAGAATAATAGCTGTACCAAGTGTGGTTGCTGTGATTGCGATACGTAAAGGAACTTTATTGCGCATTTTCCACATATAAATAGTAGATAATATAAGAAACAATGCATAGAAAACCATCATTATAGGATATAGTATATGCAATGGTCCGTATGTTTTATCGAGCCAGCTGTAACCATCAGTTATGACCAATTGGACATCCTTGTAGTATATATCACTATATCCGATGGTCATAACTAAAGTCATAACAACAGTGGAATATGTAGTCATAAGGATGGTAGCTGCGCGGGGTAACTTTAGATTACACAGTTTAAATAATATAATTACCAATAGAAGCGGTATATAGCAACCGCCAATATACAACAGTTTGTTTGCTATGATTGCTGCATCAACGGACTGGGAGATAGAAATCATAAAGCGTCCTAAGCAGCTGGTTGTTATGGCAAACTCCAATAAAATGAATAATGTGTCTATTTTTTTATATCGTATAAGAACGCTGCCTATCATAATAAGCGAAACGATAAATGCGGTTAAGTCAAATGCTACCATATATTTTGCCCCCATAGTGGAAATTGTAACAATTATTGATATTATATAATAGTGAAATGTGAAATGCAATTTATACATTTTATAAATTGTTTATAGAAAAATCCCAACAAATCTGTTGACATAATAAGTTACAGGTGGTATCTTATGTATATCGATATTAGCACTCTAAAGAAATGAGTGCTAACAAAGATTGAAAGGGGTGATGTCATGGAACTGGATGATAGAAAAGTCAAGATATTGAAAGCTATCATCAAGAACTATCTTGAAACCGGCGAGCCTGTAGGTTCAAGAACGATTTCCAAGTATACGGATCTGAAGCTTAGCTCAGCAACTATCAGGAATGAAATGGCAGACCTTGAAGAACTGGGCTATATAGTACAGCCTCATACATCGGCAGGACGTATTCCTACAGATAAGGGATATAGATTCTATGTGGATGATATGATGGCTACGAAGGAAGCGGAGCTTGCTACCAGAGAGAGCGAAGTCACAGACAGAGAAAAAGAAGTGGAGTCTATGAAAGAGTTTCTTAATGAGAAGGTAGACCGAGTGGAGGAGCTTCTGCAAAATGTAGCGAAGGTTCTTGCTAAAGATACTAACTATGCCACGATGGTAACTACACCACAGGTAAAGGGTAACAGACTCAAGTTTGTTCAGCTTTCGCAGCTGGAGCCTGATAAGATACTTGCGGTTATAGTTATGGAAGGTAATCTCATTAGGAATAAGGTAATAACTATAAGTGATGAGTTATCACAGGAGAATCTGTTAAAGCTTAACATTCTTCTTAACACTACACTCACAGGTCTTACCTTGCAGGAGATGAACTTAGGACTTGTGGCAAAGATGGAGAATCAGGCAGGAGAATACACCAAGATTATTAAAGAGGTGCTTGATGCTATTGTTGAGACTATCAGCAGTGCAGATAACCTTAAGATATATACAAGTGGTGCTACGAATATATTTAAATATCCTGAACTTAGTGATTCTTCTAAAGCGAGTGAGCTTATATATACTTTGGAGGAAAAGCAGAGTCTTACTGATTTCGTTAATCTGGAAGAGGAAGATGTAGCTGGAAACCATGGTATTCAGGTATATATAGGAAATGAAACACCGGTTGAGTCCATGAAGGATTGCAGTGTAGTTACAGCAACTTACGAATTGCAGGACGGCATGAAGGGTACAATCGGTATTATCGGACCAAAGCGAATGGATTATGAAAAGGTGGTTGAGAAGTTAAAGACCATTCAGACGCAGTTGGACGATGTGTTTAAGAAGACATAGGAAAGGCGGTTAAGAGGTGTCTAAGAAAGATAAGATGGTTAATGAAGATTCTAAGGAAACTATTATGAATTCCGAGGCAGAAACTTGTGAATGTGAGTGCGAAGCCGGCGCAGAGTGCCAGGCTGATGTGGAAACAGAGGCTGGTGAATGCACATGCGAAGGTGAATGCGAGTGTGAACAAGTGGAGGATGCCGAGAATATAGATAAGAAAGACCCTAAGGATGTTGCTATAGAGGAGCTTCAGGATAAGGTGAAGAGACAGATGGCAGAGTTTGATAACTTTAGAAAGCGTACAGAGAAAGAAAAGTCTATGATGTTTGAGATGGGAGCAGCAGATGTTATTAAGAAGCTTCTTCCTATCGTGGATAACTTTGAGAGAGGCTTTAAGTCTGTGTCAGTTGAAGAGTTAGATACTCCATTTGCAAAGGGTATGGATATGGTTTACAAGCAGATTACAAAGATGTTTGATGATATGGATGTTAAACCTATCGAAGCGGCAGGACAGGAATTCAATCCGGATCTTCACAATGCAGTAATGCATGTTGACGACGATTCAGTTGGTGACAACATTGTTGTTGAAGAATTTGAGAAAGGATACACTTATCGTGGAACAGTTGTAAGACATTCTATGGTAAAGGTAGCTAACTAATCAGGTAACAATTAATTAAAATATTATTTTAAGTGCGATGATTCGCAGAAAGGAAAACAAAATGGGAAAGATTATTGGTATTGACTTGGGTACAACAAACTCATGTGTAGCAGTTATGGAAGGTGGTAAGCCGGTTGTTATCACTAACGCAGAGGGCGTTAGAACAACTCCATCTATCGTAGCATTTACAAAGACAGGAGAGAGACTTGTAGGTGACTTGGCAAGACGTCAGGCAGTTACTAATGCAGATAAGACAATCTCTTCTATTAAGAGACATATGGGTACAGATTACAAGGTATCTATTGATGACAAGAAGTATTCTCCACAGGAGATTTCAGCTATGATTCTCCAGAAGTTAAAGGCTGATGCTGAGAACTATCTTGGCGAGAAGGTAACAGAGGCTGTTATCACAGTTCCTGCTTACTTCAACGATGCTGAGAGACAGGCAACAAAGGATGCTGGTAAGATTGCAGGTCTTGATGTTAAGAGAATTATCAACGAGCCTACAGCGGCTGCTTTAGCTTATGGTCTTGACAACGAAGGCGAGCAGAAGATTATGGTATACGATCTTGGTGGTGGTACATTCGATGTTTCTATCATTGAAATCGGTGATGGTGTAATCGAGGTTCTTGCTACAGCTGGTAACAACAGACTCGGTGGTGATGATTTTGATAACAGAATTACACAGTATATGTTAGATGATTTTAAGGCAAAGGAAGGCGTTGACCTTGCAAAGGATACAATGGCGCTCCAGAGACTTAAGGATGCAGCAGAGCAGGCTAAGAAGGAGTTGTCAAGTGCAACACAGACTAACATCAATCTTCCATATATTACAGTTACTGCTGAGGGGCCAAAGCATTTCGAGATGACTCTTACAAGAGCTAAGTTTGACGAGTTAACACATGACCTTGTAGAGAAGACAGCAGAGCCTGTTCGTAACGCTCTTAGTGATGCAGGTCTTACAGCTTCAGATCTTTCAAAGGTTCTCTTGGTTGGTGGTTCAACAAGAATTCCTGCTGTTCAGGATAAGGTTAAGCAGCTTACAGGACATGAGCCTAACAAGTCACTTAATCCGGATGAGTGTGTAGCTTTGGGTGCTTCTATCCAGGGTGGTAAGCTTGCAGGTGATGCGGGTGCAGGTGAAATCCTTCTTCTTGACGTAACACCACTTTCACTTTCTATTGAAACAATGGGTGGTATTGCTACAAGACTTATTGAGAGAAATACAACAATTCCTACAAAGAAGAGTCAGGTATTCTCTACAGCAGCTGATAATCAGACAGCAGTTGATATTAATGTAGTTCAGGGTGAAAGAGAGTTTGCCAAGGATAATAAGTCACTTGGACAGTTCAGACTTGATGGTATTCCACCAGCAAGAAGAGGTGTTCCACAGATCGAGGTTACATTTGATATTGATGCTAATGGTATCGTTAATGTATCTGCTAAGGATCTTGGAACAGGCAAGGAGCAGCACATCACAATCACAGCAGGTTCTAACATGTCAGATGCAGATATTGAGAAGGCTGTAAAGGAAGCTGCTGAGTTTGAGGCACAGGATAAGAAGCGTAAGGAAGCTATCGAAGTTCGTAATGATGCAGATTCTATCGTATTCCAGACACAGAAGGCTCTTGATGAGGCTGGAGATAAGCTCGATGCAGCTGATAAGGCAGCAGTAGAAGCAGATCTTAATGCACTTAAGGAGCTTGTTGAGAAGTCAGATGTTGAGAATATGACAGATGCAGATGTTGAGGCTATTAAGGCTGGTAGAGAGAAGCTTATGGAAAGCGCACAGAAGCTTTTTGCAAAGCTTTATGAGCAGGCTAATGCAGCGGGAGCAGCAGGTGCCGGCCCTGATATGGGTGCAGGTGTCGGCCCTGATATGAGTGCTGGTAGCAATCCATACGGTGATGATGTTGTAGATGGAGATTACAAAGAGGTTTAATAAATCATGGCAGAGAAAAGAGATTATTATGAGGTGCTTGGTGTTTCAAAGGATGCCGATGATGCCGCGTTAAAAAAAGCATACAGACAGCTGGCTAAGAAATACCATCCTGATACGAATCCGGGTGATGCGGAAGCCGAGGCTAAGTTCAAAGAGGCTTCCGAAGCCTATGCCATCTTAAGTGATGCTGATAAGAGAAGACAGTATGACCAGTTCGGTCATGCTGCCTTTGAAGGCGGTGGCGCAGGTGGTGCCGGCGGCTTTGACTTTAGCGATATATTTGGTGATATATTTGGAAGCGATATATTTGGTGATATCTTTGGTGGCGGAAGCAGAAGAAACAGCAACGGCCCAAGAAGAGGTGCTGATATCAGAGCTTCAGTCAGAATTACATTTGCAGAATCAGTAAGTGGTACAAGTAAGCAGTTGGATGTTACACTTAAAGATCCTTGCGATAAGTGTGGTGCAACAGGCGCAAAGCCTGGTACACAGCCTGAAACTTGTAGCAAATGTGGTGGTAAGGGTCAGGTCGTATATACACAGCAGTCACTTTTCGGTATGGTTCGTAATGTGCAGGCATGTCCAGACTGTGGCGGAACCGGTAAGATTGTTAAGGAAAAGTGTCCTGATTGCTACGGAACAGGTTATATAAGTAGTAGAAAGACTATTGAAGTAACTATTCCTGCCGGTATTGACGATGGACAGAGTATTCGTCTTCAGTACAAGGGTGAACCGGGTACTAACGGCGGTCCTAGAGGTGATTTGCTTGTTACTGTCAGAATATCTCAAGACCCTGATTTTACCCGTGATGGTTACAATATATTCTCAGATGTACGCATTGACTATCCGACAGCAGTTCTTGGCGGAGAGATTAAGGTTAAGACTGTGGATGGTGAAGTATTATATGAAGTTAAGCCAGGAACTTCATCTGGCACAAAGGTTCGCTTGAAGGGTAAAGGTATGCCGACACTTCGTAACAAAGAGGTACGTGGCGACCACTATATCACACTTATAGTTGATATTCCAACAAAGCTTAACCAAGCTCAGAAGGAAGCGCTTCTTGCTTACAGCAAGGCACTTACAGGTGAAGAGAAGCAGATTAAGAAAAAGGGATTTTTTAAATAGTTGTATTATGTATTGTAATTAAACTTCCGAATTGTATTTTATATGCAGTTCGGAAGTTTTTATTGCTGTAATATTAAAAAGTATATATAATTAAGTAAATATTAAGATAAAATCTTTTAATACAATACATAGGGGGCGTTTATGGAACGTATTAGAGAATACATAGAAAATAAACAATATAAATCAGCTTATGAAGATCTTATAATAATGACAGAATATAAGAATATGCCGGAATATCATATATATAAGGCGGCGGCACTGGAGGGTATGGGAAATGTCGGGGCAGCCAAGAATGTAACGAAGAAGGCGCTTGAGCAGTTTGCAGATAATTACGAGTTAGCTTTTATGCTGGGGAATTATTATATGCAGGAAGGTCAGCGCGAGAAGGCGTATGTATGGTATCTGTTTGCTAAAGGTGTATGTGATAACGAAGATAAAGCATTTTTAACAGAGAATTGGAAGTCTTTTGATACATCAGGACTTGATGCAAAGCTGGTAAAAGATATATTGCAAAAACTCATATTGGACAGATTCTGTCTTGATGATTTGTCCGGACTTCATCGGTTTGTGAATGAGGTGGTTCATTCAGATGATCCGTTTTTATTTAAACAAGTCATTGATACGTGGCTTAGATATTACAGCGTGATATTGGAGATAAGTGCATGTGAGAAGAACCGCGGGATTGTGGATGTGAGCGCGAGACGATTCAAGGATTGGAAAGAATTCGAGAAAGTGCTTTGTGAGTTTAAGTTTGCATACAGAAGGATATGGTTTGATTTTTCTAGGGGGACTACAGAAAAAATTGTAGAATTAAAAGAGAAGTATAAGGTTTCGCCAGAGTTTGTAGTTATAATGGGCAAATGTGCCGTGTACAGTTGTTACACAGCGGCAATCCTTAAAAGGGCTTCTGATATATTTGCAATATGTGGCGATGTTGAAACAAGCCGGATTATTGGAGTGTATGCGGAATGGTTTGAGAACGTGCATCATACACTGGAATTAGTTCAGTGGGGAGAAAATCGTGATAATGGATGTGAAGTGATTTGGGTTGATGCAGAGGAATATGAAGTGGATATGCGTGCAACCATAGATGATTCTGTGCGTAACGAACAGGAAGTATCGTATGTAATGTGTGCAAATCGTACTGATTATGTAGATGAAGTGGTGATGTATCTTAAAAGACAGAAGTTGCCGGAAGGCTTTAATATGAAAGTGTATGTGGTTACAGGAGCGAAAAGTATGTGTGCCGGCTACAATGTGGGAATGATGTGTTCGGATTCAAGATACAAGTTTTATATTCATCAGGATACATTTATAGCAGAAGAGAATTACACTTCTAAACTAATACATTATCTTAGTACGACAAAGTACAATATGTTAGGTCTGGCAGGAGTAGCCAATATGGCGGATACAGGTAGATGGTGGGATGGAGAGGATGAAAAGAAGCTTATGTGTCTTTATCAGGATATGGCTATATATATAATTCATTCTGCGAATCTGTATATGGAAGAAACTGTTTGTGATGTACAAGTGCTTGACGGTGTGCTACTGGCAACTAACCGAGATGTTTTGTGGCGGGAAGATTTATTTCCGTACTTTCATTTTTATGATGTGTCCCAGTGTATGGAATTTCAAAGAAAAGGTTATGCTGTAGGATTTATTAATGTTAAGCCAACATCGGTTTTTCATGAGGTTAATGTTGATAGAGGAAGTAGGAGCGAAGAACTTTATGAAGAGTCAAGAGAAGTTTTTGTGAGAGAGTATATGTAATTGATTTGCGGGAGTCGAGGGCTCCCGCATTTTGCTATTATTTTATATAGACCAATCCCTCAACTATATTAGATATGCTATGTAAGTGTTCGGGGCTTAATTGCTTAAGATTATTGCAAATGTTTCTTATCTCCTCTGGTTGTTGGGCATCTGTATCAAAGAATTCTTGTGGAGTTATATTAAGATACTCACATATAAAAAAGAAAACTGCCATAGAAGGCATAGCCTTACCGGTTTCTATGTTGTTGATATATCCGGCGTTTTGACCGATTGATAAACTCATATCACGGGCGGAAACGCCTTTTATAGTTCTAAGTTGAGATAATCTTGCTGAAAATTCTTCTTCGTACATGTCTTACACACTCCTTTTTTTGTTACATTCTATCTAACATATATGTCAGTAGTGTTGGAAATAATCCGCTATTTTGGTTGAAATATGGGATTTGGTGTGATATATTTGATGAAGATGTGTGAAACAAAGCGATATATATGTGTGTCGCATTGCACAAGATATGTACGAGGAGGACATTATGAAAAAGACAAGAGGAATTAAAAGCATTATAAGTTTGCTACTGATATGTGCTATGTGTATATCAATTGTGGCCTGTGGAAAGTCAGCGGATAAAAACGAGACGATTAAGGGTGTAAGCGAAGAAAGCGTAAACGAGACAGTGGCAGAGAATGTTGATACTGGAACAAAGGAAACAGAGGGGATGAGTGATTGGGCAAGTGTAGAGAGTAGTGTAGGAGCTGAAAATAGTTCGGTAACAGAAAGTAAGGAAGATGTGACAGCTACACAGAAGGTAGAGACAGAGGTTACAAAGCCAGCGGAGACACAGAAGGTGACGGAGGTGTCCACGGAAAAAACAACCCAAAAAGAAACACATACTTCGACAGAAGTTACTACTGATAAATCAACAGAAGCACCTGTTTTCAATGGAAATGTAGTTCAAAGTGGAGAAATAAATGGGATTAAGTGGAAGATTTATGATACTGGATTATTGCATATGAGTGGTACGCAGACAGGACCAACAGGTTATGTAGATGGTTTTACATATCCATGGCAGAACAATACAGCAGTAACCTCTGTTTATTGTGATGTCGTAGCAAATAATATGATTTCTTTTTTTAAAGGGTTATCTAAGTGTACAACTATCAAATTTGGCTCTAATTTTGATACTGGCAATGTAATTGAAATGTCTGGTCTGTTTGAAGCTTGCGATTCCCTTACCACACTAGATTTAAAAGCTTTTGATACAAGTAAGGTAACTAATATGTGGGGGATGTTTAAGGAGTGTAAGCGGTTAGCATCACTGGATTTGAGTTCGTTTAATACGTCTAATGTAACATGTATGAGTGATATGTTTTACGAGTGTTCTTCGCTAAAGACGATTGATTTAAGTAACTTTAATACAAGTAAAGTAAGAGATATGGAATTTTTGTTTGCTTTGTGCAGTTCACTTAAATCGGTAAACGTAAGCTCATTTGATACATCTAATGTAACAAGTATGAGATATATGTTTAATGGGTGCAATTCGCTTGTTAATATTAATGTAAGTTCATTTGATACTTCCAATGTAACTGATATGAGAGCTATGTTTGTTGGATGTAGTTCACTTGCTTCAATTGACTTAAGTAAATTTAACACAAACAAGGTAACAGATTTGTCATGGATGTTTAGTGGATGTGGTTCGCTTAAAGTGCTTGATTTGAGCTCGTTTAATACATCTAATGTAACAGGAATGGTTAGAGTGTTTGAAAATTGTAAGTTGCTTACAGAACTTAATATAAGCTCGTTTGATACATCTAAAGTGAATAGTATGATGTGTATGTTTAGTGGTTGTAGTTCTCTTAGAACCCTTGATTTAAGTTCGTTTAATATGTCTGGTGGAGTTTATATGGTTGAGGTGTTTGCTGGTTGTTTATCGCTTACGCAGATAAAAACACCTTATAATATTACAAGTGATTGTTCATTACCAGGTACATTTTATCTTGTAGAGAATGGTGTTATTAATAAGCGTAAATCATACGTAGATCTAAAAGGTATCAAAGAAAGTGTATTGATATCGAAAGAATAGGTTGTAATTATAAAGCTTGTTAATAAAGAACCTTTGTCCATACAAACAGTAAGTTGATCTTACTGTTTGTGGGCGAAGGTTCTTTTACATATCGTAGCATCAATCTTTGAACTGCAAAAACATCGGACTCATAAAGTATCATAGAAAATCTAATTAAAGAAAAATTTCACACATTCGCTGATTAAGTTCTTGGGATGCGTTCACGCAAGCGTTCTAAGACTTCACTTGGAACATAAAGCTTTCCCGTACCGGTGCCAAGCTTAATATGTGGTTTGTTCCCACCATGATAATCGGAACCGCCGGATATAAGCAGGCCATTTTCTTTTGCCAGTCGTCGCATTTCAAGCTCATCACCTAAAGTATAGGTGGAATAGATTGCTTCCAGCGCTACAAGACCACACTCACAAAGGTGTTTAACAAGTTTGTTCATCTGTTCCTTGCCTAAGTGGTAGAGCACAGGGTGAGCAAGTACGGGTACGCCACCGGCAGCTCTTATGAGTTCGATAGCTCTTGCCGGCGTCATTTTTTCACGCTTTACGTAACAAGGGCAGTGGTCGCCTAAGTATCGGTCAAAGGCCTCGTTTCTATCGCCTACATAGCCTTTTTGTAATAGATAGTCTGCAAAGTGAGCCCTTGTAATAACGGCATCGGGATATATAGCAAGCATTTCATCATAATCTACGTTGATTCCGTGTTCCTTAAAGCGGTCTGCCATTATTCGATTACGGTTGAGACGAGTGTTTTGTAAGCGTTCCAGTTCGGATTTTAATACGCCGTTTTTATAATCAATGAAAAGCCCTACCATATGAACTTCTTTTTTATCAAATTCAGTGCTTAATTCCACGCCGGGAATTATTTCTATATCCATCCCGTTAGCTGCATTAACAGCTTCGTCGATACCTTCTATAGTATCATGGTCAGTAAGTGCGAAAGCTGAAAGCCCGGCAGTTTTTGCTTTAGTAACAAGTTCCGTTGGAGTATCGGTTCCATCGGAGTATGTTGAATGTACATGTAAATCTACTTGTGTCATAATTCCAGCTCCATATGATTAAGATTGCGCAGTGTGTCTAATAGGTAACACACCTATATAGACTAATTATAGATTATTAATTAAAAATGTCAAATGCTTGTGTTTTGGTGCTTTATGGAGTATAATTAACATATATGTTTATACTGGGAACATATGTGTAATATAGTAGTAGGAGTTGTGTAATGAGAAAAAAGTCACACGTATCATTGTCAAAGTATCTTTTAGATAATGTTGATAGTGAGTTGTTGGAGCAGCATAGGAAAGCTTTTATACTTGGAAGTATATTGCCGGATTGCAAGCCTTCATTTGTTACGGAAAGACACAGTATTGAAGAAACATTTGATAAAGTGACAGAGTCTGTTGAAAAGCTTACAGTTAATTGCACTGATTATAAGAGAATTTCTACGGCGTATTGTAGAAAGCTCGGAGAAGTGACTCATTATGTAGCAGATTATTTTACCTATCCTCACAATAGCGTATACGATGGAAGTATGAAAGATCATTGCGTGTATGAGGGGGAGTTAAAACATGCTTTAGTTGATTATATTGTTGCAGAGCAGTTTACAGTGAATAGAAGTATAGTGAAAACTTTTAATACACCGCAGGATTTATGTGATTATTTGAAGAATATGCACAGTGAGTACCTTAAGGTTGAGAAGAATATTGCATCAGATTGTATGTATATAGTTTCTCTTTGTCAGATAGTAGTGGAAGGGGTATTACATCTGTTGACGCAGTATCTTCAGATGGAGGTTGTTTATGGATAATCGTGAATTAGTTATTGGCGGATTTTACAAGCATTTTAAAGACAAATTATATCAGGTCAAGGGAATTGCGTATCATTCAGAGACTAAAGAGAAGATGGTTGTATATCAGGCTTTATATGGAGATTATTCTTTGTATGTGAGACCATTTGAGATGTTTTTAAGTGAAGTTGACCACGTTAAGTATCCGGATGTTACACAGAAGTATCGCTTTGAACAGGTATTTCTTGATGGCAGTGAGATGCCACAGAATAAGGTTGTAAAGAATGCTGACACTAGTTCAAGCGATGAACAACCGCAGGAAGTGGAGAAGCAGACTACGGAGTCAGGGCTTCATCCCGGACTTGAAAAGTTCCTTGATGCAGATACTTACCAGGAGAAGATGGATATTCTTAAGTTTTTAAGAAATAGTATTGATGATAAGATGATTGATACTATGGCGGTATCGTTGGATGTTGAGGTTCCGGAGGGAAGTTTGGATTCAAGATATCAATCGTTAATGAATTGTATACGTATGCAAACTAAGTACGAGACCAATCGTTTGCATTAATGAACAGTATTAGTACATGTATATTACGTCATTTTTTGGCGTTTAATATAGTATAACAACACAATATTTGCCGTAAGGGGCGAGAAGGAGGAAATGTTTTGGAAGGTAAAGATTTTTCAGTGATTACACCGGAGATAAGAGCGCTTGCACATTATTGCAAGGAAAACAAAATTAACACTTCTTTGTACGACAAATACGAGGTAAAGAGAGGGTTAAGAGATATCAATGGTAAGGGCGTGTTAACAGGACTTACGGATATTTCAGAAGTTAAGGCATCAGAGGTGGATGAGAATGGAGTGTCACATCCTTGTGATGGTAAGCTTTATTATCGTGGATTTGATGTTGAAGAGATTATTGCAGGTTTTACAAAGGATGGCAGATTCGGATTTGAAGAAGTAACATATTTGCTTATGTTTGGTCATATGCCGAATGAAGAAGAGTTAAGAGAGTTTAATAAAATATTGGGTAATTATAGATGTATCCCACCCAATTTTGTTAGGGATATTATTATGAAGAAGCCAAGCTGTGATATTATGAATGCTATTGCAAGAAGTGTTCTTATGCTTTATGCATATGATGCTAAGGCTGATGATATAAGTGTTCCTAATGTAGTAAGACAGTCATTGCAGCTTATTGCAGAATTTCCACTGCTTGCTGTATACAGTTATCAGGCCTACAAGCATTTTCACAAGGGTGGAAGTCTGGTTATTCATGAGCCGGATCCGAATAAATCAACAGCGGAGAATATTCTTCTTTTACTTAGAGATGATGGAAAGTATACGCCACTTGAGGCAGAGATACTAGATGTTGCACTTGTACTTCATGCAGAACATGGTGGTGGTAACAATTCAACATTTACCACTCATGTGGTTACTTCATCAGGTACAGATACTTATTCGGCAGTAGTTTCATCGCTTGGTTCTCTTAAGGGTCCAAAGCATGGTGGTGCTAACTTAAAGGTAGTAGAGATGTTTAAGGACATTAAAGCCAATGTTAAGAATTGGGATGATGAAGAAGAACTTACAGCATATCTTGATGCGATTCTGCATAAGCAGGCTTTTGATAAAACCGGACTTATTTATGGTATGGGACATGCCGTGTATTCTCTTTCTGATCCTAGAGCACGTGTGTTTAAGGGATTTGTAAAGGAACTTTCAGTGGAGAAACACTGCGAGAAAGAATTTAAACTTATGGATGATGTGGAGCGAATTGCAGCGCGATTAATTGCAGAGGAGAGGAAGATATACAAGGGTGTTAGTGCCAATGTGGATTTTTATAGCGGTTTTGTATACAATATGCTGGGATTACCACAGGAGTTATATACGCCATTATTTGCTATAGCAAGAATTTCAGGATGGAGTGCTCATAGAATTGAAGAATTAATTAACTGTAATAAAATCATTCGTCCTGCATATAAGAGCATTGCGGAGCATAAAGATTATACATCTTTGAAAGACAGATGATTGTTTGGTGAAAGGATAGGAAAGATGAATATAGTTGTTATTGCTGGAGGAACCAGCTCAGAAAGAGATGTGTCTATTGTAACAGGTAAGATGGTTACAGCATCGTTGCGTCATAACGGCCACAATGCTAATATGGTAGACGTTTTCTTGGGAACGAAGGAGTATAATACAGCGGAGGAATTTTTTGTTGCAAAGAATGACCTTGACGTTCTTGGAAGTGAATTGAAAGAGGTGTCGGCTGATATTCCATCTTTAATTGAGAAGAGAAGTGAAGCAGGAGAAGGTTTCTTTGGAGCTAATGTATTAGAGTTTTGTAAGGCGGCAGATTTGGTATTTATTGCACTTCATGGCTCTAATGGAGAAGACGGCAAGGTGCAGGCGGTATTTGATCTGTTGGGTATAAAGTATACCGGTACTGACTATATAAGCAGTGCTATTTCTATGAATAAGCAGCTTACTAAAAAGATGCTTATGGTAGAAGGGGTGCCTATGCCTAAAGGTATTATGTTAAAGAAAGGGCATAAGATAGAATATGTTCCATATCCTTGCGTTGTTAAGCCTTGTTGCGGAGGCTCAAGTGTGGGTGTATCTATTGCTAATGACGAAGATGAGTTTGTTAAGGCAGTAGATGAGGCTTTTAGCTATGAGGATGAAATAGTAGTTGAAGAATATGTTAAGGGACGTGAATTCTCTGTAGGTGTTATTGACGGTAAAGCTTTGCCTATAATTGAGATTGAACCGTTGGAAGGTTTTTATGATTATAAGAACAAGTATGATGGTTCTACAAAGGAGACTTGTCCGGCTGATTTACCGGACGATATTGCAAAGCAAATGCAACGATATGCGGAGATGGCTTGTGAGATAGTAGGTATTAAGACTTATGCAAGAGTTGATACACTTCTTAATGAAGAAGGTAAGATATTCTGCTTGGAGATTAATACAGTTCCAGGTATGACACCAACGAGTTTGTTGCCGCAGGAAGCAGCGGCAGCGGGTATGTCTTACGATGAACTTACAGAGAAAATCATAGAACTTTCTTTAGCAAAGTATAATTAATAAAAATGTTAGGGTGGCAGTGTAAGCATTGACATCCCGGTTGGAGTAGATATGAAGGGTATGACAATCGAAGCTATGGTAAAGGTTTGTAAAGGCATTTATCATGGACAGGAATCAGAACTTAACAAAGAAGTGATGTCTATAACTACTGATAGCAGAAAGGCAGAGAAAGACTGCCTTTTTGTTGCGATTAAAGGCGCAAGGAGTGACGGACATGATTATATTAAGTCATGTTTTGATGCAGGGGCAGCATGTTGTATTTCGGAGGTGGAATTGCCAGATGAGAGCAGACCATATATTCAGGTAGAATCCTCCTTGGAAGCAATAAAAGCACTTGCGACATATTACAGAAGTCAGATTGACATAAAGGTTGTGGGTATTACCGGAAGTGTTGGTAAAACCAGTACTAAAGAGACTATAGCCTCTGTGCTTTCAACTAAGTACAAGGTATTAAAAACTTTAGGTAACTTTAACAATGAATTGGGATTGCCACTTACTATATTCAGACTTAGGGATGATGATGAAATAGCAGTGCTTGAAATGGGTATTAGTGATTTTGGAGAGATGAGCAGACTTACGGCCATAGCAAAGCCTGATATATGTGTTATTACCAATATTGGCTTATGCCATCTTGAGAATCTTAAGTCAAGAGATGGAATACTTAAAGCTAAGACTGAGATATTTGAAGGCTTAAGTGCTAATGGCATCGCAGTTCTTAATGGTGATGATGATAAGTTATGTACCGTTACGTCAGTCAATGGTAATCTGCCACTGTTTTTTGGAATAGAGAACAGAGCGGGCATATATGCTGATGATATTGATAATCAGGGACTTTGTGGAATGGATGCAACCATATATGGCATTGAAGGATGCAAGGATGGAGTGCGAGTACATATTCCTGTTGCAGGTAATCATATGGTTTACAACGCCTGTGCTGCAGCAGCGGTAGGCTCGGTTTGTGGCCTTAGTGCCCAGCAGATAAAAGAAGGTATTGAAGCTCTTCAGACAATTGCAGGTAGAAATAATATTATTAAGACTAAGTCGGTGATTATACTTGATGATTGTTATAATGCTAACCCTGTATCTATGAAGGCCTCTATAGATGTTATAGAAACTGCTGTAGGGCGTAAAATATGTATTCTTGGTGATATGTTTGAGTTAGGCGTGGAGGAAGTAAAACTTCACTATGAAGTAGGAGAATATCTGGCTGGAAAGAATGTGGATATACTTCTTACAGTGGGAAAACTGGCACAGAATATAGCACTTGGAGCAAGAGACGGTATATCAAAGTTAGGCAGTGGTTCCTGCGATATTAAGAGTTTTGATACTAAGGATGAACTTATGAAATGTTTGGCAGATACCATAAAGCCGGGAGATAATATCTTAGTTAAAGCATCTCATGGAATGAATTTTGCAAAAGTTGTTGATAAACTTGTTGAGATGAATGTGTAATTGTTTTATAAAAATAATAAAAAAATATTATCGTTGCAAGTCAGTATATGTCTGGCTTGCAACATTTTTTATAAGTTCTGATTACAAATACTATATAAAAATGTGTTGACAAATAAAATATAAAGCTTTACAATACATATTACAAATAAAAAATATAAAAAGGAGGGCAAAGTATGCACGACATTATTGAACATTATGGAAAGGTAGTAGTAGCTTTGGCTGGTGTGCTAGCCGCGGTACTGCTAACGGTTGCTGTGGTTGGGATTGTTAATACTAAGACTACTGCGGCAGTTGAGAACATTTCTTACGAGCAGGAGATTAATGATGCTATTAACGGCGAACAGCCAAGTGGCGCTACAGAGGTGAATTAATCAGTGCAGGAGAAGGAATTGAAAAGGTACATAAAGCAACATCGGGACGAGTTGTTTTGTGAATTAAAGGAAGAAATTATAAACGATAACATCACGGATATAGAATGGGATGGTTATAATCTGTGGATTACAGATTTGAAGAAGGGGAGTTATCTATCGGTTAAAAAGCTTCAAGATACATATGTAGATAATCTTGCTATTCGACTTTCTAATATTATGATGGTGTCGTTTAACCGTACTTATCCTATTTTGGAGGCCAATACAGAAGATTTAAGAATATCTATATGGCATGAGTCCAGATGTGGTAAAAAGAGTATGGCGATACGAAAGATTCCCCAGCAGGTCAGATTTAACCACGAAAGTCTGATAGAAACAAGGTATGCCCCGGAAACAATCATCAACCTGCTAGAGAATTGTGTAAAGGCGCATATGAACTGCGTTATAGGCGGTCAGCCTCATGCAGGGAAAACGGAACTGTTAAAGTACTTATCAACATTTATACCGGAGTATGAGAAAGTTGGGGTGTATGAGGATAATCAGGAGATTCATTATCGTACTATTAACCCTGGTAAGAAATGTGTAGAGTTCTTTGTAGACAGTAAGTTTACATATTCGCAGATTATTAAGGCGGGGCTTCGACACAATGTTGACTGGATGTTGTTATCAGAGTCAAGGGGAAGTGAAGTCTTGGATCTTTTGAATAGTTTGTCAACAGGGGCCTATTGTATGACAACTATGCATCTTGACAGAGTATCGAATATTCCGGATCGAATATACAATATGCTTGGAGATAGTCATATCACTGACAGATTTATGAACAGCATATATAAGTATATTGATGTGGGAGTTTTGGTAGAATGCGATAAGCATGAAAAGAGAATTATAAAGGAGGTAGGGTTCTTTACAAGAAGTAATAATGATAATGAATGTACAATCATATACGAGAATGGTGACTTTACAGCGAAAGAATTACCGACTGAGGTGATGGATCATTTTGCAGGCTATGGAATAAGTAATCCGTATGCTGCAGATGGAGGTGCTGATGAAGTTTAAGAAGTATTATTCAGTTAAAGCAGTGAAACGACTCGCGAAAAGAAGCGGATTAACATTTTCTATGAAGCGTTACATTGCACTGTTGATTGTATATTTGATAAGCCTTTTGTTAATAGGCGTGGCTTATCGGCTGAAGTTTGGATATATATTATGTATTCAGCTGATTGGATTAGGCACGATGCCACCCTTGATTATGTATTATTACATGCAAAGGTATGAATGCAGAAGGTTTAATGATGTAGATGTGTATCTGCATCAGATGGCATATTCTTTTCAACGTTATCCTAAGATTAATGTAGCTCTTGCTGACACAGTTAAGGTGCTCACAGGTGATATGAAGGACGTTGTTAATAAAGCTATAAGAGAGTTAGAATATAGTGAAACAGATAAAGTTTACTATAATGCTTTGGCGATAATTGAAGATGCGTTTCCCTGTCCCAGGATAGAGACTTTGCACAGATTTTTAATAAGTATTGAGGAGCGTGGAGGGAGCTACTACAATTCAATAGAAGTACTTATTAATGATTATGACAGATGGGTTAAACGAGTTTACAAGTATCAGAAAGATATAAGTCAGGTTAAAAGGAACTCTGTTATAGGTGTTATTCTTGGCAGTTGTTTATCGACTGCATCATTGCTAATAAGTTTGATATTGGGTAATTCATCAGGAATTAAGATGGATATTACACATGACGGACTATATCATGCAGTATCCACAATATTCATTATACTTAATATATTGTATTTTTTGATTGTTCAGGTGCAGTGCAATAAAGATTGGCTGGATAGTGGAAGAACAAAAGAAACAATAATGCGGGATTACAAGCTGGCATTTGAAGAAGGTGCAAGCTCGGTTAAGTTGTTTGGTTATGCTTTGGGAGTTATAGGTCTAATTCTCTCAATATGTTTAGGTGTAACTGTTCATATAGTAGCCGGCATAGCGGTGAGTATCGTAACATTGTATCTTGTTATGGTTCCATATATTAACAAAAAACAAGCATTTGCAAGGCTTAAAGAAGATGTATATATTGCATTTTCTGAGTGGTTAAGAGATGTGGTAATTAATCTTTATGAGATGCCTTTGCAGGCGGCAATAGAAAGTACATATGAAAATTGTCCGACCGTACTTAAGAAGTCTCTTGGAGAATTTATATGTGAAATAGAAGATAATCCCACGGATGTAAGACCATATTATTCATTTATGAGTGAATATGGAATATTGGACATATCTTCTACAGTAAAAACACTGTATTCTGTGTCGGAATTGGAAACAGAGAATACAGATAGGCTTTTAAATTCACTGATTAAGCGCAATTATGAAATAGTTGATAAACACGAAGAACTTAGCAATACTGATACAATTAGTGTTATGAAATTCAGTGAGTATATCCCAATGATATTTGTGGCGTTAAAGTTAGGGGCGGATATGCTTCTTATAATCAGCAATTATTTATAAATGAGTAAAAGGGGTGAAGATATGGATAGTATTGTTGATTTTTTAGGGGAAGTGATAACTTCTATGGTTTTTATAAGTAGCATATTAGCAATATTTACTATGATACTTATTCAGGTTACAGGAGGTGTTTAATATGCAAAATGTTATAGAACAGTATAAAGAGGCTGTTGTTAATGTAATGGGAGTGTTTGGCGGTTTGTCAATGCTTGTATATGGTTGTGCAGTGTATCGGGGACTTATTGAACAAGTGCTTGATGCGATATTTTATAAGTGATAGGAGGTTGTGTGGAATATCTGAAAATGTATGGATATTCCACACATTTTAAAAGGATGAAAGTTATTATAGAGAGTTCTATGTACTTGATAATTATGGTGCTTATATGTCTGCTTTCAATAGATTTTGTATCAATGAATATGGGGATTACCAATGTAGGCCAGCTAGAGCAGTACGTGGAAGATTACATTGAACTTAATGGTGTGCGACAGGCGGACAATTCCCTGGATGCAGCTACTGTTAGTGCTATAAACGAAGCGTTGAAGAACGAGAATGTTACTTTTACTTATGAGTACATAGAGAGTACTGACGATTATGCATACTACAAGGTGCAAGTAAGGTATTCACTCCGTTCGGCTATGTTTAATCTAGGGAAAACGCATACTTTTGATGGTATTGCAAGAGTGGATATTTAGGAGGTGATAAGGTTGCGGGTAGTAGTGAGCTGCAGCGGACTTTTTGTTACGCTTACAATAATTGTTCTAATCCACACTTCCGTTATAAATAAATCCGTGCGTGACATGGAAGTTAATTATGGTCTTCAGTCCTCTATGGACTATGCTCTTGATGTTATGGATGATGCCTATAAGGATATGGACTATGTGGAGGGGAAGGACGCAGAGTACACTAAGGAGCTTCTTGATGTATTCTGTGACAGTCTTACTTCTATGATAGGTACTGACGGTGAATTACATATCTCCATTGTTGAGGCAGATGTTGAGACCGGTTCCTTTCAGATAGTAGTTGAGGAATATTATAATTATGCATTTAGAGGCAGACCCGGTTATGCTAGGTGCGAGCGTGCTGTTATTTTAAGTTAAAGATTGTTTTGAGCTGGTTTTCCAAAGGACATAAATGTTTGACGAAATGTTTTAAATATTTTATGTTTGATATCAGAGCAAAACTACAAGAGTATATGTGTAAAAGCAAAAGACTCTTTAAATATCTAATTCAATGGAGGAAAATATTATGATTAAGAGAAGATTATTAAAGTTAACAGCGGTAGCATTAATGGTAGTCATGACAATGTCACTTACAGCTTGTGCCGGATGTGGCAGTGAAGGTAAGGGCAATGATCAGGCTGTGGAGACAGAGGCGGAGAGAGAAATGTCTACATCAACTGATATTTTTGCGGTGGATATTGTTGATAAGGACGGAAATAAGCACAAGCTTGAAGGCGTTGGTGTTACAGGTGAGGATGGTAAGACAACCATTACTGTTACAGACAAGAACGGCAACACAACTGTTATTAAGGGTGAGGCGGCTACTGATGCAGAGGGGAACAAGACAGTTAATAACGCTGTAGTAGAGCAGGGCGGTAACCTTACAGGCAGTAATGGAGCAATCATTGATACTAATGGAGCTACGGTTGGTGGTGTAAAGGATAACAACGATGGTTCGACTGCTACTGATGTGATTGTATCACTTGATAAGCTTGTTGATGTGTTGGAAAAGCAGGAGCAGGCATCTAAGGAAGCGGCACCAAGAGAGCAGGCATCTAAGGAAGCGGCAGAGAAGGAGTCAAGGGAGCAGGCTAGTAAGGATGCCGTGAAGGCTACTGAAGGTCAGACTGTAGCATCAACAGAGAAGGAGACACAGGCTGTAACTAAGCCTATGGAAATACAGGTTCCTACAACAGCACCTACTCAGAGTGCAAAGCCTGTAGAAACACAAGCCCCAACAAGTGCACCTACAACAGCGCCAACACAGACACCAACCACAAGTAATTATGGTACTACTGATTGGGGAGCTACGATTGTGAAGGTTGAGGAAGATAGTTTCGGAATGGGGTATTATACATCAGATGGTTGGGAAATCGGTATAGATAGAGAGGATGGTGCTGTAAGTGCATATTATGCTGGTAAAGAAAAGGACGTAGTTGTGCCATCTACATTTATGGGTAAGCCGATTACTATATTATCATTTTATGACAATAACTATGTTGAGACACTTACTGTTTCTGATAATATTAGTGATTATTTTATGATTGCAAACTGCAAGAACTTAAAGAAACTAACGCTTGGTAGGGGAATAACAGAGCTTACTTCTTGTATGATTAGTTATTGTTATGGTCTTAAGGAATTGTATGTAAAGGGTACTATAACAGATATAGAGTATGAGTTTGTTGATGGTGGTTCTTTGGGTGAGAGCTTCTTTAGTGCTGACTCAATTAACTTCTATCAAGACCCACAGACTATTCCTGACTTTAAAGGTAAGACGGAGTCAGAGTATCTTAGTAGAATTAATGCACTTACATATGAAGCTAATGACTTTAAGAAGATTAACTTTTATTACTGATTCGTACCGTTTATAGACGGTACGGGAAAGGAACTGGTTTGAAACGAATTATAAAGTATTTAATAACGGGACTGCTGGCTGTGGTGCTGGCATTTTCGTGGTTTGTTGTAAATGAGGGCGTAAGTGCGTCCGCCTCTGATTATTATGAAAAGGATATAAATAGTACTAACTGGGATGATATTCCGAACTGGAATAGTCTTCCTGTACATAGTATAGGCGCAGATAGTAATGCCTATGTTAAGCTAAATGTTCCGGGAGAAGCGGAGGCTTATAGCTGTACCTTTAATGCGCAGATTATGCACAATCAGACTACTCACTTTGATAACAGGTCAACTGCTGCAAGTGGTGGTTGGGGTGGATTTATAGTTAATCAACCTTCCCGTGTTATCTTTGCTACAAAGATAAAGGTAGAGGCGGGGACTGTGCTTTCTGTTGTAGGTGCTACTGAGGATGGAAGAACTTATGGCGGAAGTGATGTGGATGATGGTAATACCTTCTACTGGACGATTATGGAGTTTGATGCGAATGGTTATGCCATATATGACGGAGACTGGAGAAGTACTTATAAGACTTGGACAGTAGGAACGGAGAGAAATACAGTAGACGGTCACGATAATTCATTGGCACCTAAGTATCAGGGGAAGAATGAATACAAGCGAGCACAGGACGTTGCCTATGTAATGATAGTTGTCCGAGTTGCATCGGGAGACTTGACACAGGGAGCGGGAAATGACCTTACTATGTCAAGAAGCCTTCTTGCGAGTAAGTTCCCTAACATGTATGTAGTGGGTTATCCTTTTGAGTACTGGTTTATTGGGAATGGAGGTACTGTACACTATGGCAATAATGCCATTCTTAGACGTATGGGTGTTTCTCCGTACATTTTTGACACAGGCAGTAATGAGATAACATCTGAGAAGCTTGCGTTTCCAACTGTAACCCGAAGCGGTCATGCTTTTGCCGGGTGGAAATTGACAACAGGTGGTAAACAGCAGGGGAATATTTATTATGGTGATGGCTCATTTATGAGTGATGGTGTTAAGTATTCATCGGGTGGTAATATCTTATCCGATGGTAGGTTTTATTCATCGCTATTTAGTGAAGGCGGTGCTACGTACTTTGTGGCTCAGTGGGATATTGTTAATTATAACATTTCCTATGATTTACAGGGGGGAACGGTATCAAGTGCAAACAGGACAAGCTATACCATAAATGATACCTTTACACTAAATAATCCCACAAGGCTGGGGTATAGGTTTGTAGGATGGACCGGCTCTAACGGAAGTACGCCGCAGACAACAGTACATATTGCAGCGGGTACAACGGGGGATTTAAGTTATACTGCTAACTGGGAAAGTGCAGAGGTTGGCGCTACGGTGCAGCATTATGTAATGGATGTAAACGGAGATTTTCCATCGACACCAACCAAGACTACTAATGCAACTGTTATAATTGGAAGGGACTTTGAAAGCTACGGATATAACTATTTTAAGGATTCAAGTCTTGAACAGGCTGGAGTTATATCAGTAAGTGGCTATATATTTCCTTCATCGGGAGTTGTATCGGCAGATGCTTCTAAAAATGTTGTTAAGATTTATTACTCAAGAAAGGCATATACCGTTAAGTATAATGTATCTTACAACGGTGGTATGTGGGACGAGTACGATAACAGCGACTTGGTTGAGTATGAGTATTATGGTGCAAGTGCTAACTTAAGTTATAAAGCTGTAAAGAACGGATATGAGTTCGTTGGCTGGAACACTGACAAAGACGCAACAACAGCTCTTAGCACAGTAACCATAACAAGCGATACAACACTTTATGCGGTTTACAAAAAGACTATTAAGATAGGTTTTACAGATGCATTAGGCAGACGTGAGAAGCAGGTAACTGTTTATAATAGAACAAGCCAGGGCGACATAGTTACCCCTTATGTAAGGGATAATAGCAGCTGGAACGATGTTTCAGCTAAGGTTGCCATCGGCTGGACTACAAGCAATAATGTTAATGCTACAAACGGAACTATAAGCGAGCTTGATGCGGGAAAGTCCATAACTGTAAGTGACAGTGAGGAATATTACGCAGTATACAAGGGCTTTGGTAAGGTAACATTTGATGAAAATGGCGGAACGGAAACAGATACAACAGAAGACAAGCTGATACCTGTTTATAAGAATGCTGGTAACTTAAATGAGGTTTTGGGCGGCGATATTACTATGCCGGGGTGTGACAGACCAGACAGAAACAATGGTGATGGAACTGTTACATCATTCCAGCTTAAGGGCTGGCAGACTTCGGGCAGTGATACAGTTTATCCTTCAGGCTCATCCGTAACTATTAAAGGCAACACAGACCTTATTGCAGTATGGGACAGTGCCACAAGGGATATTGAGTACACTATCGTATTTGATATGAATGGCGGTAAGGACGGTCCTGACCCTGTAAAGGTAAAGTACGGAGACGAGGTTACTTTGCAGGATAAGGGAAGTAAAGTAGGCTTTAAGCTTGACGGATGGAACACAAAGCCGGACGGAACAGGCACAGCATACGATAAGACTGCGGTTGTAAAGAACCTTACAACAGAGGATGGCGCCACAGTTACACTTTTTGCTCAGTGGAAGAAGAAAGAGTTCTTTCTTGTTAAGATAAGCTCAAGCCGATATAATGCCACATTTATAAGACGTACAGAAGGTGACGATGCTTGGTTTAACTCAGTAGGTAAGATTACCATTCAGGAGTGGTCTGCCATGACGGAGGAAGAAAAGACAGCTATTAGTAAGTATAGGTTTCATATCGATAAGGATGGAAACAGGACGCAGATTAAATAATAAAGTACAGTTTAAACGTAAACAGAATGGATTAATGGGCGAAGATGTCGTACATATTATACATATGACGACATTTATTGCTTTGTACTGATAAATAATGTATAATGCACCTGTTATTATTATAAGGTGGAGTAATTATGGACGAGATAAAGCATTTTATTAAAGATGAATTAACAGGCTGGAAAACGTGGGAAATTATATGGCTTGTGTTAAATGTCCTGTCAATTATAGTACTGTCTATATGTCTGGGCGATAATCTAAGAGGCATTATTGCAGCTGTTACAGGAGTAATGTATGTTGTTCTTACAGGTAAAGGTAAGGTTAGTGGATATATATTTGGACTTATTAATGTTGTATTGTATGCCATTATTTCTTTCGAGGCCAAGTATTATGGTGAAGTTATGCTAAATGCATTATATTATATTCCTATGCATTTTGTTGGATGGTTTATGTGGCGGAAGCATATGGACGATGAAACTAAGGCGATTGTAAAGGAGCGTATGTCAGTTAAATGGGAGTTGATACTGATAGTCATATCAATAGTTGCAATAATTGTATATGGTTATCTGCTAGAGAAGTTGGGCGGTAATCTCCCTTATATTGATAGCATCTCGACCTGTTTGAGTGTGCTTGCTATGGTTCTTAGCGTACGGCGTATGATTGAGCAGTGGGTGTTGTGGACCATTGTTAACGGAGTAACTGTATATATGTGGATAGCAGACTATATGCAGGGTGGTAATGATATAGCGACACTTCTTATGTGGTGTGTATATCTTATAAATGGTATCATCATTCTTATAAAGTGGATTAGAGATATGAAAAGACAGAATGTATAAAAATAGCAGTCAGAGCATTGTGTTGTAAGTGATACGTAATGTTCTGACTGCTTTTATTTATTGATTCTGTATTCTAAAGATGATTGTTTCAATTCTTGTTGAAGAAGCACGCTCAATCATAAATTCAATATTATCTATGGTAAAACGTTCGCCTTTTGCAGGAATTCGATCTAACTTTTCGATAATGTAACCACCGATGGAATCGTTGTCCTCAGAATGAAGAGCCACACCGATTGCTTCATTAATGTCATCTAACTTGTAGGAGGCATCGGTACGGTATGTATTGTTAGAAAGCTTAATGAAAGCATTGCCTTCATCAGCATCATATTCATCACGGATATCACCTACAATTTCCTCTAACAAGTCTTCGGTAGTAATCATACCGGTTGTTGCACCATATTCGTCCAGGACAATAGCAATGCTGTGAGAAGACTGTTGCATCTCCTTGAATAAGTCAGAAGTGTTTTTCTGCTCGTATGTAAAGAAAGGTTCACGTATAACATTTTTGATACTGAAAGCTTTCTCTACAGGTGCAAGAATAAGGTCTTTTATATTAAGAATACCTATAACGTTGTCAGGATTATCCTGATATATAGGTATACGAGTGTATTGCGTATCTCTAAAAAGTGCAATAATCTGCTGATATGTTGAGTCAACGTCTGCAACTGTCATATCTATCTTAGGAATCATTACATCCTTTGCTTTTGAATCACCAAAATCGAAAAGGTTGTTGATGATCTGCTTTTCATCGGATTCGATAACACCAGCTTCGTGACTTACCTTAACAAATGTACGAAGCTCCTCCTCGGTAATCTGAGTGTTAGCATCGTTCTTGTTGATTCTAAGAAGTTTTAACACAATCTTTGCAAGAAAATCAACGACTATAATAACAGGTGTAAGAACTGTCATTAAGAATTTTATAATTGGAGCATAAAATAATGCCAATGGTTCAGCTTTAATAGTGGCAGCAGTCTTAGGTGTGATTTCACCAAAGAGAAGTACCAAAAGTGTTAACAAGCCTGTAGCAATTCCGGTTGCATAACTGCCAAATACATCAATTGTAAATGTAGTTACAATTGCAGATACCGATATATTTACAATGTTGTTACCGATAAGTATGGCACTAAGCATTTTGCTGGAATTGTCAAGTATATAAGTGACAATTACGGCACGTTTATTGCCTTCGTCAATAAGTGAACGGAGTCTGATTCGATTTACAGACATAAATGCTGTTTCTGCTGATGAAAAGAATGCAGATAAGCCTAAACAAATAACAATAATAACTAGTTGTACTATATTGGACGGGTCCAAAAAAGATCAACCTCCTTAGTCTAAATAATATATTTGCTAAATGCATAGCATTTATGATTTTACAAAATTCTTATAGATATGTCAAGTTGATGGAAATGTGGCGTTACATAATATGGAATATAACCATTGTATAAAACATATCATTAATCAATAGTATCAAGCTTTTGGAGGATATATGACATCGAAGGTTTTAGGAGTAGTGAAATTATTGATAGTAGGTTTGGTGATTACTGCACTTATGCTAAGTGGTATGGCATTTTGTGTACACCGTTTCGATTGGGGAGAGTCGTTAATAAACGCAGGTGTGATTGCTGTGTATGGTTTGTCTACTTTAGTGGGTGGATTTTTGTTGGCATATAGAGAAAAGAAAAGAAGACTCATATGTGGCATAGCATATGGAGTAATGTATTTTGCAGTGTTATGTATTGTATCATTTGCTGTGGGGGCAGGTAATATTGATGTGCAGGCCATGCTTAAAAGTATGCTTGCGTGTGTGGTATTTGGGGGCATAGGAGGAATATTGGTTAAGTGAGTATATTAAAAGAATTTAATAAATTTTAGAATAAAAAAAGGAAAGTTGTTTTTGGCAAAGAATATTAATAATGCAGGCAAAATGTATATTAGTTTTAATGTTCTGAAAGGATAATACATATGAATATACGAGTTGAACAGGAAAAGCATGAACATGAGTATTTAAGTCCATATGCTAGTTTTAGTGATATGTCACAAGGTCGTGACAGATTCGAAGAACCTTGTTCTATGCGAACTATATATCAAAGGGACAGAGATAGAATATTGCATTGTAAGGCTTTCAGAAGATTGAAACATAAAACTCAGGTTTTCTTAGCCCCAACAGGTGATCATTACAGAACAAGACTTACACATACATTGGAGGTTGCTCAGATAGCAAGGAGTGTAGCAAGAGCGCTCAAGCTCAATGAAGATTTAACAGAGGCGATTGCGCTAGGACACGATCTCGGACATACGCCTTTTGGGCATGCAGGAGAGCGTACGCTTAATTCGATATGTCCGTTAGGGTTCACACATTACGAGCAAAGCGTGCGAGTTGTGGAATTTTTGGAAAAAGATGGTGTGGGACTTAATCTTACGAAGGAAGTAAGAGATGGAATTCTTAATCATAGAACTACAGGAAATCCTTCTACATTGGAAGGAAAGGTTGTAAGACTTTCGGATAAGATTGCCTATATTAACCATGATATTGATGATGCCATTAGAGCACACATTTTTAGCGAGGATGCTATACCGAAACGCTATACGGATGTTCTTGGTAATACTACCAAATCAAGACTTAATACGCTTATAAGTGATATTATTAACAATAGCTTCGGGAAAAACGATATATGTATGTCAGAAGAAGTTGGCAGTGCAATGACAGAACTCAGACAGTTTATGTTTGGAAGTCTCTATAAGAATCCTACAGCTAAGAGTGAAGAGGTTAAGGCTAATAAGCTTATTAGTGAATTGTATGAGTATTATATGGATAATCCGGAAGCTTTGCCAACTAACTATAGAAAATTTATAGATGATAAGGGAGAACCGGTAGAAAGAGTCGTATGTGACTATATTGCCGGTATGAGTGATCAATACTCAGTAGCAGTATTTGAGGAGATATATGTTCCAAAGTCATGGAAGGTGTAACAGATGTATTCAAGTGAGATTATAGAAGAAGTTGTATCCCGCAATGATATCGTAGATGTTATTTCAGGATATATAAAGTTAAAAAAGGGTGGAAGCTCATATTCGGGACTATGTCCATTTCATAATGAAAAGTCGCCGTCGTTTTCAGTGTCTCCAAGCAGACAGTTGTATCACTGTTTTGGATGCGGTGTGGGTGGTAATGTTATAACATTTGTTATGGAATATGAAAACTACACATTTTTAGAGGCTGTCAGGATGTTGGCAGACAGGGCGGGTATGAGTTTGCCGGAAACAGATTATTCTACAGAAGAACGTAAGATTAAAGATATGAAGACGAAGCTTTTTGAGATTAACAAGCTGGCAGCTACATATTATTATAAGCAGTTACGAGCAGAGCAAGGAAGTGTCGGATTAAACTATCTTAGAAAAAGAGGTTTATCCGATGATACTATTAATCGTTTTGGTCTTGGTTATTCCAGCCAGACCAGCAACGGATTGTATAAGTATCTTAAGGGCCAAGGCTATGACGATGATTTGCTTAAGGAAACGGGATTGTTTACCTATGAACGAGGTGTCAATGATAAGTTCTGGAATAGAGTAATGTTCCCAATTATGGATATTAATAATAAAGTTATCGGTTTTGGTGGACGAGTTATGGGTGATGCGAAACCTAAATATCTTAATTCGCCGGAAACGAAGTTGTTTGACAAGAGTAAGAACTTGTATGGGCTTAATGTTGCAAGGACCTCACGAAAGCCGAATTTGATTATATGTGAAGGTTATATGGATGTAATTGCGCTGCATCAGGCTGGATTTAATCAGGCGGTTGCTTCGCTTGGAACGGCATTAACACCGGGACAGGCTAGACTTATGAAGCGTTATACAGACAATGTGCTTATAACCTACGATAGTGATGAAGCTGGAACTAAGGCGGCACTCAGAGCTATTCCGATTCTTAAGGAGGCAGGGTTATCAACCAAGGTTATTAATATGTCGCCATATAAGGATCCGGATGAGTTTATAAAAGCTTTGGGAGCAGAGGCGTTTCAAGAACGCATTGATAAAGCGCAGAATAGCTTTATGTATGAAATAGGTGTTCTTGAGAAACAATATGACAGAAAAGATCCGGAAGGGGCAACGAACTTTGAAAAAGCGGTTGCAGAAAAGCTAGTAGCATTTACAGAGAGACTGGAACGAGATAATTACTTAAAGGCCGTGTGCAGACAGTTCCAAATATCTGAGCTTGGTATGCAGGAGTTGGTAGCGTCCTATGGCAGTAAAGAAGGTATAATAAGAAAGCAACAGTCAGGAAATGACGAAGCAGTGAAGAAAAAGAAGCGTGAAAGCGGAGTCAGACAGGCGGAGAAGATATTACTTACATGGATGATTGATGATGCAGATGTGTTTTACAAAGTAAAGGAGCACATAGAGCCAACAGATTTTATAGATTCCTTATTGCAGGATGTTGCGTTGAAGTTGTATGAGCAGTATGAGAATGGACAGGTCAATCCGGCCGCTATTGTTAATACGTATGAAACAGAGGAAGAACATAAAGAGGTTGCAGCGCTTTTTAGTGCAGATTTAAGTGAGGATTTGAATAAAAATGAAAGAGAAAAGGCACTTAATGATACTGTGAAGAAGGTTAAAAATAACAGTATTGATTATGCACTAAAAGATACTAAGGATGCCAAAGAATTACAGGAGCTTTTAATGAAACAGTTAAAGGTTAAAAATATTCATATAAGTTTATAAGATATAGATTACAGTAAGTTAAGAGAAAGAAATGGGAAGGATGGAACAATCGATGGCTAAGAAGAAAAACGTTACAGAAGAGATTATGGAAGAGGTAGTTAAGGAAACACCAAAGAAGACTACCAAGAAAGCCACTAAGAAGGAAACTAAGTCAGAAACAAAAACAGAAACAAAAACAGAAACAAAGAAGGCATCAAAGATAGTTGAGGAGTCGGAAGAAGACAAGCCGGCAAAGAAAACTGCCAGAAAAACTACTAAGAAGGTAGAAGAAGTTGTGGAAGAGAAGGCTGACAAGCCTGCAAAGAAGGCCACAAAGAAGTCGACAAAGAAAGCAAAGTCAACAGATGAAGAAGAACTCGCTGATGAAGTTTCGATCAATGTTGATGATTTTGTAATGGACAATGACAGAAAGTCTTCAGATGACGAGATGTCCGAGGCGGAGAGAGCGCAGGAAATGATTGCTAAGTTTGAAGAAAAGATGAAGAATCTTTTACAACTTGCAAAGAAAAAGAAGAATGTGCTTGATTATCAAGAGATTATGAGCTTTTTTCAGGATTCTGACTTTGAGGCAGATAAGATGGAAAAGGTATTTGAATTCTTAGAGGCCAATAATGTAGATGTAAAGATGGCTGAAGATGAAGCTGATGATGATGAAGTTATTCTTGATGATGAAGAAGATATTGACATCGAGAAAATTGACTTAAGCGTGCCAGATGGTGTTGGTCTTGATGATCCGGTTAGAATGTACCTTAAGGAAATTGGTAAAGTGCCTCTTCTTTCAGCTGATGAAGAAATCGAGTATGCAAAGAGAATGGAACAAGGCGATGAAGAGGCTAAAAAGAGACTTGCTGAGGCTAACTTAAGACTTGTAGTAAGTATTGCCAAGAGATATGTTGGTAGAGGTATGCTGTTCCTTGATCTTATACAGGAAGGTAATCTTGGTCTTATTAAAGCTGTAGAAAAGTTTGACTATAGAAAGGGATATAAGTTCAGTACTTATGCAACTTGGTGGATAAGACAGGCCATTACAAGAGCTATAGCGGATCAGGCTAGAACAATCAGAATCCCTGTTCATATGGTAGAGACAATCAACAAGCTTGTAAGAGTTTCAAGACAGCTCTTACAGGAGTTAGGAAGGGAACCATCTCCTGAAGAGATAGCGGAGGCTATGGAGATTCCTGTAGAAAGAGTTAGAGAGATTCAGAAGATTTCACAGGAACCTGTGTCATTAGAGACACCTATTGGTGAAGAAGAAGATAGTCATCTTGGTGATTTTATTCAGGATGATAATGTTCCTGTTCCGGCTGAAGCTGCAGCATCAACTCTTCTTAAGGAGCAGCTTGTAGAAGTACTGGGAACTCTTACAGATAGAGAGCAGAAAGTGCTTAGACTCCGTTTCGGTATGGATGACGGACGTGCAAGAACTCTGGAAGAAGTAGGTAAGGAATTTAACGTTACAAGAGAGCGTATAAGACAGATTGAAGCCAAAGCACTTAGAAAATTAAGACATCCAAGTAGAAGCCGTAAGCTTAAGGATTATCTTGAGTAAGATAAGTCAAGGGTGTTACATTGAGCATCAATGACTGTGTAATAAGTGTAAGGCAGGAGTTTATGGACGAATTAAGAATATCAAATCGATTACAGAAAGTGGCGTCCCTTGTAAAGAGAGGTAATATAGTTGCAGATATAGGTACTGATCATGGATACTTGCCGATATATCTTGTTAAGCAAGGTATAACAGACAGAGTTATAGCTATGGATGTAAGAAAAGGGCCACTTGATAAAGCTTGTAACAATGTTGCAGAATATGGGGTTAAAGATAGCATTGATATAAGACTTTCAGATGGATTGGAAAAACTTACTTTAGGTGAAGCTCAAACTGTGACTATATGTGGTATGGGTGGGAAACTCATACAGGCTATTCTGGAAAGAGGAAAAGAAAAACTTGAGGCGACAACACAGCTTATATTGTCGCCACAATCAGAGATTCGTGATTTTAGAAAGTATCTTTATGATAATGGTTACAATGTTGTGGCAGAGCATATGCTAAAGGAAGAAGGACAATTTTATCTTATAGTTGAGTGTACTAAGGGCTCACAGAATGTTTTAAAAGAATGCGAATTGTCAGATGATTTGCTTTGCGAAACTCACTTAAGGTATGGTAAAATGTTACTGGAAAGTAAATGTGCGTGCTTATATGAGTATCTGGAAAAGGAAATGCAAGTATCATCTTCATTGCTTGAGAAGGTTAGCGAACTAAAAAGTCAGGAAGAGGCAGTGAAGGTAAGAATTGCACAATTGAAGAAGGATATTCAGTGTATTGAAATGGCACGACGCTATTATGATTAATGCGTTTAGCAGAAAGAAGGTATTGGGGATGACGATTAAAGAACTTGTAAAAGATGCACAGAAGGACTTTAATAACAGAATTATTCTCGTGAAATTTAATGGACGTTTGCAGGAGATTAAGGATGAAGAAGTTCCGAATGGTAGGGGCGAATTTATAACAACAGATACAGCAATAGGCAATGAAACATATAGAAGAAGCGTTGTGTTTCTTATGCTTAATGCTATTAGTAAGGTTGCAGGCCCGGATGTAAAGGTTGTGGTTGAGTATTCTATTAGCAAGGGGTTGTACTGCAATGTTAAAGGAGATTTTGATGTAACGGAAGAGTTTTTGACACAGGTGAAAGCACAGATGCTTGCTGACGTGGAGGCTGATTTGCCTATTACTAAGACTCTTATGAAGACAAAAGATGCCATTGCACTTTTTGACAAGTGTGGTATGGAGGATAAGACAAAACTTTTTAAGTATAGACGAAGCTCATATGTGAATGTGTATAGCCTTGAGGATTACAAGGATTATTACTATGGATATATGGCTCCTTCAACAGGTATACTTGGAGTGTTTGATTTGTTTAAGTATGATGAGGGTTTTGTTTTACAGTTGCCGGTTAAAGAGGCTCCGGATGTGGTTCCTGAGTTTGCACCGCCAGCAAAGCTCTTTAATGTGCTTAAGGAGTCGTCAGAATGGGCTAGGATGCTTAATATGTCTACTGTAGGAGAACTTAATGAACATCTTACTAATGGAACTATGAATGATTTAATTCTTGTGCAGGAAGCACTTCAGGAACAGAAGATATTTGAGATAGTTCAGATGATTCAGGCTCGTCCGGGAACAAAGTTTGTTATGATTGCAGGTCCGTCTTCTTCAGGTAAAACAACATTTTCACACAGATTGTCTATTCAGCTTATGGCAAAGGGATATAGACCGCATCCAATTGCTGTGGACGATTATTTTGTAGAGAGAGAACAGACTCCTCTTGATGAGAATGGTGAATATAATTTTGAAGATTTACATGCGATTGATATCGAGCTGTTTAACAATCATATGAATGCATTGCTTGCCGGTGAAGAGATTGAGATGCCTAAGTTTAACTTTAAAACAGGTAAGAAAGAATACAATGGTAATATGCTAAAGCTTGGCGAGGATGATATTCTTGTTATTGAAGGTATTCATTGCCTTAATGATGAGTTGTCACATTCATTGCCACTTGAAAGTAAGTTTAAGATATACATAAGTGCGTTGACTCAGCTCAATGTAGATGAGCATAATAGAGTTGCAACTACAGATGGCAGACTTATAAGAAGAATGGTGCGTGACGCAAGAACACGTGGTTCATCTGCAAAGAGAACCCTTTCTATGTGGGCTTCCGTAAGACGTGGAGAAGAAAAGAATATCTTCCCATTCCAGGAAGAGGCAGATGTTATGTTTAACTCTGCATTAACTTATGAACTTGCGGTGCTTAAGCCATACGCGGAGTCATTGTTGTTCTCGATAGGAGAGGATGAACCTGAATATCAGGAAGCAAAGAGATTACTTAAATTCTTGAATTATTTCATGCCATGTACTACAGAAAATATTCCAATTAACTCGATTATTAGAGAGTTCGTTGGCGGAGGATGTTTCAAGGTATAAATATACGAGAATAAAAAGTGCCGTAGCGATATATTTTTGCTACGGCACTTTAATATAGTACGCTATGAATACATATCGATGTCTTGTGTTTCATCGTGTTTATCGGTAGGCGAATATATGCGCAAAGAGTCTCCGTTCATGATGATTGTGGAACCGTTAGGAATGATGACTTTATTCTTTCGACGAATCATTACGATAATATCTTGCCTTGATATATCAAGGCTACGAATAGGCTTGCCAATCCAAGGGTTTTTGCCTTTTATAATAACTTCTCTTAGATTGATATCAGCTTCGTCTTTAAAGTTTTTAGCGCCAATTACCAGTGTATCTCCTGATTGGATTGTAAAGTCGCCACGTGGTGTTATAGCGTTGTTGCCTCGCTTTACTAATACAAGAATAAGTTGAGGAGGAAATATTAAATCTTTTATGCATTTACCATTCCAAGCATGTTTATCATTAATTACAGAGGTTACAAACTTTAAGTCGCGTTCTACTGAATGGTGCATATTGGTGTGCAATTTTTGATAGTGCTCAACGAAACCGGCAGATATAATACCCGTAGGAATAGCAACTAGGCCTACTCCTAAGAATGCAATAATAATTGCCATCAACTTTCCGAGTATGGTGACTGGATATATGTCGCCGTATCCAACAGTCAATAGGGTAGACATAGACCACCATATTCCTGAAAATGCATTTTCAAACTTATCGGGCTGGACTTCATGCTCAAGACTGTACATACACAATGAAGATGCAACCATAAGAATTAGAATTAGTACAACTGAGGAAAATATCTGAGTTTTCTTTTGGTTTAGAACATCTACAATGACGTTGAATGCATCATATTTTGTGTTGATTTTAAATAAGCGAAATACGCGAATAACCCTAAATACCCGGAATGCAACTGCTCCACTTGGGAATACAAATGGAAGAAAATACGGAAAGAATGTCAGAAAATCAATAATGCCAAAGAAAGATAGAGCAAACGCAATAGGAGCTCTTAGCCCCTTTTTTTCAGGATACAGATATTTAGCGGTCCAAAGTCGTAAAATATACTCAATTGTAAATATTATAACTGCAATAAGTTCTATGATTTTTAGAAGTCCAAGATAAGGAGTAGCTTCTTCAAATGTCTCGAAAATAGTTGTGAACAAGCTAATAGCGATTACGAAAACAATGAACCAATCAAATAATCGGCTGGGTAGATCGTTTGTGTTTCCAATCTGTATTATATCAAATACCCTTCGTCTGATTTTTTCCATATATAGATTCCTCCGGTACGATTGCTAAAATACATTATAACGCATTTGTACTAAAAAATATAGAAAATCTTTTAAAATGTATTGCGATATTGACGGGTTTCTGTAAATAAGTCTTCAATATACGATACGCGATCTTCGTTAGAATCATTTTTAATATTGTCACGAATAGTTACAAGTAAGCTAATATAGTCATCAAGCATATCACATATAGCGGTGGAATTAGCCTTACATATCTGTGCCCACATTTCAGGAGTTGAAGCGGCGATTCTTGTAGTGTCCTTAAAACCGCCGGCTGCAAGAGTGTGCATATATTGGTTAGGGTCTTCATTGTCCTTAGCAATCTTAGCGAGAGCTGCAGCCACCAGATGTGGTACGTGACTTATGCCGGCAGCGGTTATGTCATGAAGTTCCCAGTCCATAACCACAGGAACGGCGCCCATATCTTTTATCAAAGCTTCATATGCCTGAAGTTTATCATCGGTAGTGCAGTCTGTTTTTGTTACAATATATTTTGCACCTTGAAGAAATGCAGCAGTTGAGTTGGCGTATCCACAGGTCTCGTTACCGGCCATAGGATGTCCACCAATAAAGTGATTGTCTAGCCCTGCTTCCTTAGCTGCTTTATGAATGTTACCTTTTACACTTCCTACATCAGTCACGATGCAGTCATCTTTGATAATATCTTTTAATTGCACCAGGTACTTTGTAATAGTTACAACAGGGGTGCACAAAAATATAATATCACACTGGCTAAAGTGTGGTGTTAGACCTTCTGTTACAACATCAATTATACCTTCATCCTTTGCTGTTTGAAGAGGTGCGAGACTACGACTGGTTGCTATCATTGTATATTCAGGATGTGAGGCTTTTAAGGCCTTTGCTATAGAGCCGCCGATTAGTCCTAATCCTATAAAACCTATTGTAAGAGCTGAGTTTTTCATATGATACTTCCTTTCTATGTGGGGTGATAATTGTCATATGATATGAATGTGAAATAGTGTTAAATATGTAATATAAGTGTGTCATAGAATTTTAAATAATACTACGACAACCTCACTTTAACACTTTAAAGTGAAAAAAGAAATAGAGTTTTGAAATGTACTTAATAAAATACAATCGTAATATATGGCATAAAACTGGGGTTGAATGGTAACTAAGTTGGTTGATAATCTTGACAAATACAGTGGGTGTGCTAAAATACGACTAGTTGATTTAAGGAGGATTTGTTGTCATGGCTACAGCATATAACCATAAGGTTGTTGAGAAAAAATGGCGTGGTAACTGGGAAGCACGCCCTATTAATGTTAATGATGGTAAGAAACCAAAGTATTATTGTCTTGATATGTTTCCATATCCATCAGGAAGCGGTCTTCATGTAGGACACTGGAGAGGATATGTTATTAGTGATGTTTGGAGCAGATATAAGATGCTTCATGGATATTATGTAATACATCCTATGGGTTGGGATGCATTTGGCCTCCCTGCAGAGAATTATGCTATTAAGATGGGAGTACATCCAGCAAAGTCAACAGCTGAGAATGTTGCAAACATTAAGCGCCAGATTCAGGAAATCTCTGCTGTTTACGATTGGGATATGGAGGTTAACACAACAGATCCAGAGTTTTATAAGTGGACACAGTGGATATTTGTTAAGATGTTCAAGGCAGGCCTTGCTTATGAGAAGGAGATGCCTATTAACTGGTGTCCATCATGTAAGACAGGACTTTCTAATGAGGAAGTTGTTAATGGCTGCTGTGAGCGTTGTGGTGAGGAAGTAACAAAGAAGAACCTTAAGCAGTGGATGCTTAAGATTACAGAGTATGGTGACAGACTTCTTGATGATCTTGATAAGCTTGACTGGCCGGAGAAGGTTAAGAAGATGCAGTCTGATTGGATTGGCAGATCTTACGGTGCAGAGGTTGATTTTAAGGTTGAAGGTAAGGATGAGGCTATTACTGTTTATACAACAAGACCGGATACACTTCACGGTGCGACATTTATGGTGCTTGCACCAGAGCATGCTATGGCAAAGAGCCTTGCAACAGATGAGACAAGACAGGCAGTTGAGGATTATATTTATAGGGCGTCAACACGTTCTAACGTAGATAGAATGGCTGATAAGGATAAGACAGGTGTATTCACAGGTTCTTATGCTATCAATCCACTCAATGGAAAGCAGGTACCTATCTGGCTTTCTGATTATGTACTTGCTGATTATGGTACAGGTGCTATTATGTGTGTACCTGCTCATGATGATAGAGACTTTGAGTTTGCTACTAAGTTTAATATTCCTATTATTCAGGTTATCGCAAAGGATGGCGTGGAAATTGAGAATATGACAGAGGCTTATACAGATGCTGTAGGAACTATGATTAATTCCGGTGAGTGGAATGGTATGGAGTCAGCTGTACTTAAGAAAGAAGCTCCAGAGATGATAGAGAAGATGGGCTTTGGTCGTAAGAAGAAGAATTACAAGCTTCGTGACTGGGTATTCTCACGTCAGCGTTACTGGGGTGAGCCAATTCCAATCGTGCATTGTCCTGATTGTGGTTGTGTGCCGGTTCCAGAAGACCAGCTTCCATTGCTTCTTCCGGAAGTTGAGAAGTATGAGCCGACAGGTACAGGTGAGTCACCACTTGCAGGCATTGATGAGTGGGTTAACACTACTTGTCCATGTTGTGGAAAACCATCTAAGAGAGAGACAAACACTATGCCACAGTGGGCTGGTTCATCTTGGTATTTCTTAAGATATGTAGATAGCAAGAATTCAGAAGAACTTGTAAGCAAGGAACGTGCACAGAAGTATCTTCCTGTTGATATGTATATTGGCGGTGTTGAGCACGCTGTTCTGCACTTGCTTTACTCAAGATTCTATACAAAGTTCTTACATGATATTGGTGTGGTTGACTTTGATGAGCCATTTACAAAGCTCTTTAACCAGGGTATGATTGGTAAAGATGGTGCAAAGATGAGTAAGTCAAAGGGCAATGTTGTATCACCGGATGAATTGGTAAATGATTATGGATGCGATTCACTTAGAATGTATGAGCTTTTTGTAGGTCCGCCAGAGCTTGATGCAGAGTGGGATGACAGAGGTATTGATGGTGTTCGTCGTTTTATAGCCCGTTTCTGGAACCTTGTATCTGATAATGCAGATAAGGATTTTGCAGCTACAACAGAGATGACAAAGCTTAGACACAGAATGGTTCATGATATAACTACAAGACTCGAGAATTTCAGTCTTAATACAGTTGTAAGTGGATTTATGGAGTACACTAATAAGCTTACAGATCTTACAAAGAAGCAGGGTGGCATTGATAAGGAGACAATGGCGACAATTGTAACATTGCTTGCGCCATTTGCTCCACATGTTGCTGAAGAACTTTGGGAGGTTCTCGGTCACGATACAAGTGTATTTGAGAACAATGTATGGCCGACATACGATGAAGCAGCTATGAAAGATGATGTGATTGAGATTGCTGTTCAGATTAATGGTAAGATGAGAGGCAAGATTACCATTCCAGCTGATGCTGATAAGGATGCAGCTATGGCAGCAGCAAGAGAGGCTATTGGTGATAAGTTCCCTGAGAATGTTATTAAGGAAGTTTATGTACCCGGCAGAATTTTAAATATTGTTGCTAAGTAATAAAAGATAAAAGAAACAAGGCCTTTGCTATATGTTTGCAAAGGCCTTTCTTACTATAAAGGAGTGATGAGTGTGTTTGAATTAGATAAGTTAATAATCATTGGTATTGTTGTTTATCTATGTGTGATAAATGTCATTGCCTGCGTTATGTATTACCTCGATAAACAAAAAGCCATTAAAGGTGCATGGAGAACACCCGAAAGCGCACTTATTGGTGTGGCTGCATTAGGGGGCTCCGTGGGAGCTTTAATTGGAATGAAAGTTTTCAGACATAAAACAAAGCATCTTAAATTTACGATTGGTGTTCCATTAATTTTAATAATCCAGGTAATAATTGGCGTTGTTGTTCTGATAAATTATCTTTAACCTGGTCAATTACTAACATTAAATCGTCTTTTGTAAATGAGATTCCGGCTTGTTTTGCTTTGTTGCTTAATGCCATAATTAAAGGTAAGATTTCATCATTGTTTTTACCTTCGGAAATCTTTTTGAATTCGTTGATTAGTAATTGTTTTTTTAAGTCTAGTTCGGACATAATGTAATTAATTCCTTTCATTAAAGATTGATATTGTTAAAGTCGAGACCGTCAAGCTCTTTCATGTATTGTTCATACATTGCCTGCTGTTTATCGTTCATAATGTTGTTCATAAATGCCGGGGTGGATTCATTGTTTTTATTGTCGGATGTATTATTAAAAGTTTGAAACGGATTAGTGTTTCCAAAGAGACTGCTTAAATTGTTTAACGGATTATCATTCTTTTCGGAAGTGGTATTAAACATATCAAACATTTGCGACATTTTTGAGAATTGCCTGTAACTATTAATCATAGAAGCGTAGTTTTCGGGACAATATTTTACAATTGTGTCCAAGATTTCATCATTTGAGATTATATCGTTTAAGGAACGTATAGGGGTTGCAGAGCATTTTGAATGTGTTGAAAAAGGGTTTTTTCCATGCAAAGAATTAAAAAACTGCATGGTTTGTTGAAATTCGTTAAAACGTATCATAAAAGAAAATGTTTTTTGGGTTTGTAAGTCTAAAAAAGGAATCACGGCTTTTACTACCTGCATAAGAGGATTCAGTGTTATTAAGTCGAATTCAGTTAAGGGTGTGTTTTTTGCCATGATTCCAACCTTACATTAATTAAAATGATTACAATACTATATGCTTGAAAAAGCATAGATATGAGTATGATTAGTACCTGCGTATGTAGTAGTATTGCAGGATATGTACCTTACAGCAAACGGGAAGCCCCGTCTGCCATAAGTTGTTGCGCAATTAGTTGCAACCGCAGTTAGAGTTGCATCCACAGCTGCAACCGCAGTTGTTGTTGCCACCGAATACGCTGCTGCCGTTGCCACAGAACAAGAAGAGAAGGATGATAATCCAGATACAGCTGCAGTTGTTGTCACAACCATCGTTGCATCCGTTGCCACCAAATGAGTTGCCACAACCGCCACAAAGGAATAACAGGATGATAATCCACAAGCAAGAAGAACCTCCGTTATTGCTAAATACATTGCCGCAACCACATCCACATGATAAATCGCTCATTTTAAATACCTCCAAAAATCATTTACAATAAAATAATATGAAAATCTGCTTGTTTGTGTTACTATATATGTGAGAAAAAATGCCAAAAGGAGAAATGTTATGAGTGTTACGATTATTGTACCGTCATATAAACCGGATGAAAAGCTTGTAGAAGTAGTGCAAAATCTTATTTCGGCGGGCTTTGATGATGTGTTGGTTGTGAATGATGGCAGTGGCGAAGAATATTTGTCGTATTTCAATACTGTGGCATCATATAAAGAATGTACTGTTATCAGTCATGAAGTTAATAAAGGAAAAGGGCGCGCATTAAAAACTGCATTCCAGTATTGTTTAGATAATCGCAAAGATATAAGCGGTGTAATTACTGTGGATGGTGATAATCAGCATAAAGCACCGGATATACGTGTGTGTTGTGAAAGTATGTTAAAGAATGATGATAAGGTTATTTTAGGTGTGCGTGATTTTTCAGGTGATGAGGTGCCTTTTAGAAGCCGTTTTGGCAATAATATGACAAGATGGGTGTTTAGGTTTACCTGTGGGTTGAAAATCAGCGATACACAGACAGGTCTTAGAGCGATACCATACAAGTATCTTCCTATGTTGTGCGAAGTTAAAGGGGAAAGGTATGAGTATGAGACCAATATGCTTTTGGAGTTAAATAAAAAGCATATTAAGTTTAAAGAAGAAGTGATAGAAACAGTTTATATAGAAGATAATGCGTCGTCACATTTTAATCCGATTAAGGATTCAATTAAAATATATGGTGTGATATTCAAGTTTCTATTTAGTTCAGCGGCGTCATCTCTTATTGATATTGGAGTTTTTTCGCTGTTGGGACTGTTGCTTGTAGGCAGAGTTTCTGACTCTGTACGAATATTTATAGCTACGTTGGTTGCACGAGTGATTTCTTCGTTATTTAATTATAGCTTTAATAGAAATGCTGTTTTTGAGTCAAAGGGACAGGTGAAGAATTCATTTATAAGATATTATATCCTGTGTGCGATTCAGCTTTGTGTATCATATGGATTAGTGTATCTTATCACAGATGTACTTTCACTTAATCCGATACTAACTATTGTGGCTAAGGTAGTGGTTGATACTATACTTTTTTTGATAAGTTTTCAGATTCAAAGGGTATGGGTGTTTAAGGAGTAGTTATAATAATGTCAGAGAATAAACAAAAGTTTTTGATACATGGTGGCATATTAGCCATAACAGGAATTCTTGTAAGAATTATTGGTATGTTTTACAGAATACCCCTTGTCAATATAATAGGTGAAGAAGGCAGTGGTATATATTCAGTAGCTTTTAATATTTATAATATTATGTTGGTACTGTCTTCTTATGGTATGCCAATGGCAGTGTCTAAACTTATGTCAGCATGTTTGGCAAAAAAAGAATATAAGAATGCAGATAAGGTGTATAAGTGTTCGCTGGTAGTTTCAGCAGTAACAGGTGGTCTGGCAGCTCTTATATTATTCTTTGGGGCTGATTTGATTCAGTCTATGTATAAAGGTGTTAATGGACTTGCCATACCTCTAAGAGTACTTGCACCAACCATATTTTTAGTGGCAATGTTAGGTACTGTAAGAGGATTTTATCAGGGACAGGGAACGATGATTCCAACAGCTTTTTCACAGCTGGTAGAGCAGATAGTTAATGCTGTTGTAAGTATAGTGGCAGCGTTAGTGTTAGTTCAATCTTTTGCAGCATCTACAGAGGTTGCTGCCTTTGGCGCTGCCGGAGGTACATTAGGAACCTGTATGGGTGCTTTGTCGGCTTTGATCGTATTGGTTGTTCTTTATGCCTTATATAAGCCTGTGTTTCAAAAGAAGGTGCGAAGAGACCGGGTTAGCGAGCAAAGAGAATCAGCAGAGGTTTATAAGCTTATTGGGATGACTATGGTTCCTATAATTCTCAGCCAGACATTGTATCATATATGCTCAGTAGTCGATGATATTATGTTTAGTAATATTATGGCGGGGAGTTCGATTAATATTGAATCAGACTTAGGTAACTATGGTTCAAGTTATATCCTTTTGGTGGGTATACCACAGGGAGTTGCATCGGCTATGTCATCATCCATGTTGCCAAGTGTTGTTGCATCATATACCGTAAGAGATTTTAAGGCTATACGAGATAAGATTATAAGTACGATTAAGACCAATATGTTTATAGCGATACCATCTTTTGTTGGACTTTTTGTTCTTGGAAAGCCGATTATAGAGCTGTTATTTCCAAGATATGACAGTATGCAGGGTTCTATTATGTTAAAGATAGGTGCAGCCGCAGTTATATTTTACACTATGTCCACTGTTACCAGCTCGGCGCTTCAGGGAATTGATAGGATGAGAGTTCCTGTAAAGCATGCAGCTATTTCGGTAGCCATACATGTGGTGTTAGTGTTTATACTTCTGAAGTTTACTAATCTGGGTATATATGGTGTGGTAATAGGTAATGCAACATTTCCGATTTTGATATTCCTGCTTAATTTAAGAGCGTTAAGGCATTATGTGAATTTTAAGTTGGAGTATGTTAAATCATTTGGTGTACCACTGATATGCGCTATTATAATGGGTATATGTTCAGGGCTTACTTATAAATTGATGTATATGTTGTGTGAAAGTAATATGGTATCGTTGATGCTGGCATTGGTAATGGCGGCCTTGTCGTATTTCGGACCGTTGTTACTGTTTAGAAAGAAGAAAATGTATTAATACGTTGAAATTAAGAAATAATTAATATAAAAGCAAAGGGGAACTGAGAATGCAGAGCGGATTTACAAACAAAGCAAATGAGGTGCTAAAAAAGGCCGAAGAGTCAGCGTTGTTATTGGGGCACAGTTATATAGGTTCGGAGCATATTCTTATAGGTTTGTTGCAGACGGAAGAGTGTCTTGCAGGAACAGTGCTTACTAATAATGATATAACAGACGAAAAGATAATTAATCTTGTATATCAGCTTATAGCACCGGATGTTGCTGTTGCCGTAAAAGATGTAGCAGGATACACACCGAGAGTGAAGAGGATACTTGATAATGCAGTGAAAGAAGCAGCACGTTTTGGCTCTAAGCTTGCAGGCACTGAGCATATGCTAATTGCTATTATTAAGGAAACAGAATGTGTGGCAGCACGTTTGTTAAATACATTGGGTGTCAATATTAAAAAACTTTATATGGATTTACTTGTGGCTATGGGAGAAGATACTAGCGCATATAAGGAAGATTTTCATAATGGAAAGGTCAGAAGTAAAGATAAAAAGTCTACACAGACACTTGAACAGTATAGCAGGGATTTAACAGAACTTGCAAGACAGGGGAAATTGGATCCTGTTATAGGTAGGGAGGATGAAATACAAAGAGTTATCCAGATACTTAGCAGAAGAACTAAGAATAATCCTTGTTTGGTAGGTGAACCGGGTGTAGGTAAAACTGCTATAGTTGAAGGACTTGCCGCAAGAATTGTGCAGGGCAATGTTCCGGAAACTATAAAGAATAAGCGTGTTATGACCTTGGATTTATCGGGAATGGTTGCAGGGTCAAAGTACAGAGGTGAATTTGAAGAAAGAATAAAAAGAGTTATTGCAGAGGTAACAGGAGCCGGGAATATACTCTTGTTCCTTGATGAGATTCATACAATTATTGGGGCAGGTGGAGCAGAAGGTGCTATAGATGCTTCTAATATATTGAAGCCGTCACTTGCAAGAGGAGAAGTTCAGCTCATAGGTGCAACAACTCAAGAAGAATATCGTAAGCATATAGAAAAAGATGCAGCTCTTGAGAGAAGATTGCAACCTGTAAGAGTTGAGGAGCCTACTGAAGAAGAATCAGTACTTATTCTTAAAGGACTTAGAGACAGATATGAAAAACATCATAATGTGATTATAACAGATGAGGCGCTTGAGTCTGCTGTTAAGCTTGCTGGTAGATATATTAATGACAGATGTTTGCCAGACAAGGCGATTGATATTATAGATGAGGCTGCATCACGCACAAGACTTGATGCTTACGTAACTCCTGACAATATAAAGAAGTTACAGGCAGAACTTGACAGTCTTTCAGAAGAAAAGGAAGTGGCTATTAAGAATGAGGCTTATGAAGAGGCTTCAAAGATAAAGCAAAAGCAGATTAAGAAAAAGGAAAAGCTTGAAAAGCTTATAAAAGAGTGGGATGCTAAGAATAATGACACGAAGGCAACAGTGGATGAAGATAATGTAGCTTCTGTTGTGGCTATGTGGACCAAGATTCCTGTTAGTAAGCTTGCTCAGGCTGAGACAGAAAAGCTTATTAAACTTGAAGATACTTTGCATAGCAGAGTGATTGGTCAGAATGAAGCGGTTACTGCGGTAGCAAAGGCTGTTAGAAGAGGTAGAGTAGGTCTTAAGGATCCGAGAAGACCGATTGGTTCGTTCCTTTTCTTAGGTCCAACAGGTGTAGGTAAAACAGAGCTTTCTAAGGCTTTGGCAGATGCTATGTTTGGAAGTGAAAAAGCACTTATACGAGTTGATATGTCTGAGTTTATGGAAAAGCATACGGTGTCTAAGCTTATCGGTTCACCTCCGGGATATGTTGGATATGATGAGGGCGGTCAGCTTAGTGAGAAGGTGCGTCGCAATCCATATTCAGTAGTGCTTTTTGATGAGGTTGAAAAGGCGCATCCGGATGTGTTTAATATGCTTCTTCAAGTGCTTGATGATGGTCGCATTACTGATTCAACAGGTCGGGTTGTAGACTTTAAGAATACGGTAATCATTATGACATCTAATGCAGGCGCTCAGAATATTGTTGCTCCTAAAACAATGGGATTCGTAAGTAATTCAGATTCTAAGCAAGAACACGAAGCTATGAAGAGCAAGGTTATGGATGAGGTAAAGAGAATATTTAAACCGGAGTTTATAAACCGTATTGATGAGATAACTGTATTCCATATGCTTGGTAAAGAAGAAATTGGGCAGATTGTTGAACTTATGATTGCTACTATTAATAAGCGTATTATGGAACAGATGAAGTTATCAATTGAACTTGACGAGGATGCGAAGAAATATATTGTTGAGAAGGGATACGATGTCAAGTATGGTGCGAGACCGTTGCGTCGTGTTATTCAAAATGAGATAGAAGATATCCTGGCAGAGAAGGTTCTTGATGGCAGTGTTAAAGAAGGTAATAAAGTATTAATTACTGTAAAAGATGATAAACTTAATTTTAGCAACAAAAGGGGCAGGAATCGTTAATTATAATTCGCGCTTTTAAGTATAAGTAACATAGCAAAAATATATATAAATTAACTGAAAACCACTAGCATATTTTGTCGGATTATTGTATAATAATTACAACGAATTGATTACGTAACAGTATAGGAGGGCATTGTAATGGCAGTGGTTAATGAACTTATTCGCACAGAAAGTGATGGTACACTTAGTTTTGGTAATTATGAATTGGAGACTAAGTCGAAGGTAGCAGACTTTCCACATTGCGGTGATTCATATAAAGTAAAGACTTTTTTTGAGATTACTAAACTCGAGCGCAATGGTTCATTTGTATATGAATCAGTACCTGGTACAGCAGTTAACAATTTTGCGGCAGCAGCTGATGAGGTGAGCTTTATTGTAGAAGGTAAGGAGAATGCACAGATTACACTTGAACTTGAAGAAGGCTCGGAGTATGTTGCTATGATTAATGGTGATAGTGTTGGCAAGATGTCGACTAATATGGGCGGTAAGCTTGTTCTTTCGGTAGAGTTTGGCGCTGGTCCTGTTGATGTTAAGATTGTTAAGGCATAAGTTTTTAATTAAGTAAGTAATGAGTGGGAGCGAATAATTTATTCGCTTCCATTTTTGCACTTTGTTTTTGGGAGGTTTTTGGTTAAGGTTATGGCAAAAAGTAAGGCTACAGCATTTTTTTGCAAAGAATGTGGTTATGAAACAACAAAGTGGTTTGGACAGTGTCCTGCCTGTAAAGAGTGGAATACACTTGTTGAAGAACCGGTGAGTAAAGGTAAGACAGTTAAGGGAGTTGTAGATATTGCAGTTAGAGGTGGTGGCCGTACACAGACTCCGGTTAAGCTGTCTGAGATTAATATGGAATCGTCTGATAGAACTACAACATCTATAAAAGAACTGGATAGAGTGTTAGGTGGTGGAATTGTGGCAGGTTCGTTGGTTTTAGTGGGAGGCGACCCTGGTATAGGTAAGTCAACACTGCTTTTACAGATGTGCTACAATTTGTCTGCATCAGGTAAGAAGGTTTTGTATATATCAGGAGAAGAGTCTCTTGCACAGATAAAGCTTAGAGCGGAACGAGTTGGAGGATTTAATGACAGCTTACTGCTTCTTTGTGAAACAAGTCTAGAGGCTATTGAAGACACACTTAAGGAAGTTCGACCGGAAGTTGTTATTGTGGACTCTATTCAGACTATGTATAGAGAAGAAGTCGGTTCTGCACCTGGAAGCGTGAGTCAGATTAGGGAAACTACAGCGGTTTTTATGCAGTTGGCCAAGGGCCTTTCAATATCAATATTTATAGTTGGACATGTGACAAAGGAAGGTGTTGTTGCTGGCCCAAGAGTTCTTGAGCATATGGTTGATACTGTATTATATTTTGAAGGTGACCGCAATGCATCTTATAGAATACTTCGAAGTGTTAAGAATAGATTTGGTTCGACTAACGAAATAGGTGTGTTTGAGATGCAGGAGGCTGGTTTAGTCGAGGTTGAGAATCCGTCGGAATATATGCTTAGCGGACGCCCGGAAGGTGCTTCAGGCTCTGCGGTGGTATGTTTAGTGGAAGGTACCAGACCGTTACTTGTAGAAATACAGGCATTGGTGTGTGATTCTAATTTTGGACTTCCAAGAAGAACTGCAGCAGGAACGGATTATAATAGAGTGAACCTTCTTATGGCCGTACTTGAGAAGCGTGCAGGAGTTCATATGTCGGGAAGCGATGCGTATGTTAATATAGCAGGCGGACTTAAAGTGGCAGAACCGGCTATGGACTTAGGTATAGTTATGGCTCTGGTAAGCAGTTACAGAAATAAAGCGATACCGGATGATACGATTATATTTGGTGAAGTTGGACTTGCGGGTGAGGTGCGAGCAGTAAGTCAGCCACAGGTCAGAATTAATGAGGCTATGAAGCTTGGTTTTAAAAATGTTATATTACCGGAAGTTAGCTTGAAAAATGTTAAGAAAACTGGTAAAATAAATCTAATAGGTGTACGTAACGTGAATGAAGTGATTAAATTGTTGTAAACAGTAATTGGATTTACGTTGGAGAGGAGAGCATATGGATGATACACAGTTAATTAAGAATCTTGAGAATATTCTCGAAGGATTGGATGAGTCGCAGGAAAAGTTGGAGAAGGATGCGTTTGATGTAATTAATTCTTCTGATACTTCACTTAATCTTGTAAGAGACAGTATTGGAAGCGTTGAAGAGATACTTAAGATGATAGATGCGCTTAACAAGGTAGTAGAGGAGTCTGCTGCAAAGATTAAGCAGTTGGAAGTGTTGTCACAGAAGATTGAAGATTTTGCAGGTGTTATTGCGGCTATTTCCAATAAGACTAACATACTTTCTCTTAATGCTTCTATAGAGGCAGCAAGAGCTGGCGAACATGGACGCGGATTTGCTGTGGTAGCAGGAGAGGTCCGTTCTTTGGCTGCACAGTCAGCTAAGTCGTCTAAGGAAATTACAGATACAATCATTAAAGTGCAGAAATCAGTAGGTGAAACAGTGGATGCTATGAATACAGTTTATGCTAATGCAACCGCACAGAAAGAAAAGGCTGATTCTGTTGAGAGCGTTCTTAATAAGGTTGTAGAAGCAGCACTTACAGCCAACACATTAGCACGCAATATTGAGAACGAGATCGCTTATCAGAGAGAGATAACAGATGAGGCAAAGAATGCATTGAAGAATTAATTGTATGTTAATTGTGGTTAAATTATAACAGACTTTAATAATGTTCTTATGCGAGTGTAATTTATTACCCTTCGTGTTTGGTATTATTCGTTTAGAACAAAGCAACAGTGCTTTGCGAAAGATGATTAATATTAAACACGGAGGGTTTTATTATGAAAAAGAATCTTAGAAGAGTAGGAATAATAATAAGTTGTTTGTTAGGATTACAGATGGAGGCGTTAGTTTATTTTGTGTTAGGGATTAATCCGGCATTTGTACCACTTATTGCTGTTGTAGGATTGTGGATTGCTATGACACTTATGGTAGGTTGTGTGGTTGATGAGGTGTTGAAAAGAAAGTTTGGAGTAAGGCTTATTAGAGTGTAATATGTGAGTAGAATTATACATATACTTTCACAAGAACATAAGGTTTAGGTGCAGATATGCATATGCTTAGAAGATTTTACAGTAAAATATTATTAAAAAAGATTTTGGTGCTGATTGTTGCAATTATAATGGCTACGAGTGCGATTATGGTTGCTATGTCAGCACCATTTTGTGTGATTGCGGCTGAACAGGAAAAAAATACGGATGAGAAAGCGTCTGACAATATCACTGAAAGCGGTGTACAGGTAAAGGAGACAGCGGGGACAGAACTAACCCTTGAATCCCCTTCAGCAATTCTTATGGAAGCTTCAACAGGTCAGATAATATATGAGAAGAATTCAGAGGAATCCTTGCCGCCGGCAAGTGTAACGAAGGTTATGACATTGTTACTTATATTTGATGCTATTGCAGAAGGAAAGCTTAGTCTTGAGGATGAAGTGACTGTGTCAGAAACGGCAGCATCTATGGGCGGAAGTCAGGTTTTCTTGGAAGTAGGGGAAAAACAGACTGTTAATACAATGATTAAGTGTATAAGTATGGCAAGCGCTAATGATGCATCTGTTGCTATGGCGGAACATATAGGTGGGACAGAGGAAGCTTTTGTTGCGAAGATGAATGAAAGAGCGGCGGGACTTGGTATGAATAATACACATTTTGTTAATGCTTGTGGATTGGATGTGGAAGGTCATGTGTCGTCAGCTAAGGATATTGCACTTATGAGTAGGGAATTGATTACCAAGCATCCACAGATAAGTGATTATGCTACAGTTTGGATGGATACTATGACACATTCAACTAGAAAAGGTGATAAAGAATTCGGACTTACTAATACTAACAAGCTTATAAAACAATATGAGTGGGCAACGGGATTGAAAACCGGTTCAACCAGTAAAGCCGGATGCTGCCTGTCGGCTACAGCTAAAAAAGATGGAATTGAACTGATTGCAGTAATACTTGCGGCACCAAATAGTAAAACCAGATTCTCGGAGGCTATTAATCTTCTAAATTATGGTTACAGCGTGTGTGATATATATGTTGATGAATCTATGCCGCAGTTATCGCAGGTTGAGGTTAAAGGTGGCAAGAAAGATATGATTGGGGCAAAGTATGCTAAAAATTTTTCATATATGTTTATGGATAAGGTGGATCATAGCACTATAACAAAGGAATTAAAGATGTATGAAGGTATTACTGCTCCAGTCAAGGAGGGAGATGTAATCGGACAACTGACATACACGTATGATGGCAGGACTATAGGAATTGTGGATATTGTTGCGACAGAAAATGTTGAAAAGGCGACATATATAGATACTCTTTATAAAATGCTTCATAAATTGTTATTTTAGTAGTGAATTTTGTCAGAAAATGTGGTATATTCTTTATAATAGTGGTATTATACTCTGTTATAATATCATAGTTAATGGATTTTGCAGGATTTAAGGGATATAACTATGGATTTATTTGATTATATGCGTGAAAATACAATGAAGAATGAGTCTCCATTAGCATCAAGGATTAGACCTACAACTCTTGATGAAGTGGTGGGGCAGAAGCATATTATTGGTGAGGATAAGTTGCTGTACAGAGCGATTCAGGCTGATAAGTTAAGCTCTATTATATTCTATGGTCCACCAGGGACTGGCAAAACAACATTGGCAAAGGTTATTGCTAATACTACAAGTGCAGAGTTTAAGCAGATTAATGCCACGGTTGCAGGCAAGAAGGATATGGAAGAGATTGTAGAGCAGGCAAAGAATAATCTTGGAATGTATGGCAAGAAGACTATTCTTTTCGTGGATGAGATTCATAGATTTAATAAGGGACAGCAGGATTATTTATTGCCATTTGTTGAGGATGGCACGGTTGTGCTGATTGGTGCCACTACTGAGAATCCATATTTTGAGGTTAATGGGGCGTTGTTGTCACGTTCTATTATATTTGAGTTAAAGCCTTTGGAGAAAGAAGATATTAAAACTATCTTAAAAAGAGCAGTATATGATGAAAAAAAGGGTATGGGCAGTTTGTCAGCCGATATTGATGAAGATGCATTGGAATTCCTTGCGGATATATCTAATGGCGATGCAAGAAGCGCACTTAATGCCATAGAGCTTGGTGTGCTTACTACAAAGCCTTCAGGGGATGGCAAGATTCATATTACTCTAAAGATTGCGGAGCAGTGCATTCAGAAGCGTGCCATTAAGTACGATAAGAGTGGTGACAATCATTACGATACTATATCAGCATTTATTAAGAGTATGAGAGGTTCTGACCCGGATGCGGCAACTTATTATCTTGCCAGAATGTTGTATGCAGGGGAAGATATTAAATTCATAGCAAGAAGGATTATGATATGTGCAAGTGAGGATGTGGGGAATGCAGATCCGCAGGCACTTGTTGTTGCCACTAATGCTGCACTGGCGGTGGAAAGAATTGGTATGCCGGAGGCGCAGATTATTCTCTCTCAGGCTGTTAATTATGTGGCATGTGCACCAAAGAGTAATGCTTCAACTAATGCCATATTTGGAGCATTAGATGTTGTGAAAAACGAAAGAACTTATGCGGTGCCGGTACATTTGCAGGATGCACATTATGGCGGAGCAGGAAAATTGGGACATGGAGTTGGATATAAGTATGCTCATGATTATAAGAATCATTATGTGGTACAGCAGTATTTGCCGGATGAGTTGGTAGGAAGAGTGTTCTATGAACCAACGGATAACGGATATGAGAAAGTTATGAAAGAACATATGGAAAGAATTAGGTCGGAGGCAGAGACTATATGAGAGAATACCTCAAGCGGTTAACAAAAGGACATTTTCTATATAATGACAGTAAGCTTAGTTTTGCAACAGATAGTCTTTCGTTGCAGGTGGTTGTTGATGATATGTTAAACAGCAGCTTTGTTATCAAGGCAGTACAGCCTATAAAGGGTGTGGTATGGTCTGATAATGAGCGTGTTGTTGTTAAATCGCGCACATTTGCGGGTAGAGATTGTGAGATTGAGTTTCAGGTTAATGCTAAAGGCCTTAAGTGTAAGGATATTATCAGTGGGACATTTGAGATAGTAAGTAATATAGGAGAAGCAAGGCTTGCCTATGAGATTAAAGTTGTTCCGGCTGTATTTAATACTACATGCGGTGAGATTGCAGGTGTGTTCAATTTTGCAGGGCTGGTGCAGAATGCTAAAGAAGAAGCTATAACAATATTTTATTCAGAAGAGTTTAAAAGTATAGTTATAGGCGATGATTTGTTACTTGACAATCTCTATGATGTGTTTAAATCAGGTTCTTCAGTTGAAAGTGCAATGGAAGAATTCTTAATAGCAGCAAAGAAAAAAGCTCCGGTTACTATTAAGCTCTCGGAATTAGAAAAGGTATATGATGATGTTACGGAAAATGTTCAGGAGAGTATAGGGATAACTAAGAGTGGATGGGGCGAAGTCAGTATAAGTGTAACAACGGATGCTGAATTTGTTAAGCCGGAATTTAATATTATAACAAGTGAACTATTTACTGGTAATCATTATGAGTTACAGTATTTACTTGATGTAAGTAAAATGCATGCGGGCAACAATTATTGCAGAATAGAGCTTGCTACATTTAATCAGAAGTTGGTTTATGAAATTACAGCCCATTGTAAGAAACAGGAAAGAACTTTATTAGAAAAACGCAATGCGGATATGGGACTTGTAAGGGAATATCTTGCTTATAGAACTAAGGTTAAGGACACAGCGGCATGGATTACCAATTCCAATCAGATTCTTGACAGGATACGAGGAATTGATAATGACAATGTCAGCTATAAGTTAATACAAGCACAGATGTGTATTGCCGGACAGCGAATTCAAGAGGCGGAATGGCTTTTGGATAGTGCAAAGACTGCCCTTGGAAATATCGGAAGTGCAAAGGATGTACCGTCGGTTGAACTGTACTGTTATTATCTGTATGTTAATTCTCTTGCTATAAAAGATGAGTCTTATACTGCTAAGGTAGCATCAATTGTAAAGAATTATTATGAGAATGGATATGATACATGGCGCATATTGTGGATTATGTTTTATCTTGATAGCACGATTAATCGTAACCTAAGCATTAAGTTGTTGCGTATTAAAGATGTTTGTCATAATGGATGTACAAGCCCTGTTATGTATATGGAGGCTCTTTCCATACTTAATTCGCAGCCGGCACTATTAAGAGTTCTTAATCGTTTCGAGATGCAGGTGCTTTACTTCGGTTGTAAGTACAAGCTGATTAGTGAGAAGCTGGCAATGCAGGCTGTTGATATAATAGAAGGCGAAAAGCATGCTACAAAGGGTATGATACTTTTACTCGGGAAGATTAATCAGTTGTTTGAGAATGATGTAATCTTAGGTTGCGTTGTGACACAGATGATTCGTAATGGAATGGTGGGAAAGGAGTTCTTTAGTGTTTACGAGAAAGGTATTCTTAGAGGGCTTCGCATTACTCAGTTGTATGAGCATTACATAAAGTGTATTGATAAGAGCAGGCTGATGAGACTTCCTAAGATGGTACTTATGTACTTTACTTATGAAAGCAACTTAGAGTATAGGGATAAAGCGTATCTTTATGCCAATGTTATAACTAATGAGTTGCAGTCTAAGGATATTATTGATGCGTATATTCCTAGTATAGAGTATTTTGCTCATGAGCAGCTTAGACTTGGCAATATTGATGATAATCTTATGATTATTTATAAGCATATTTGGAACGAAAAGCTAATAGACAATTCTACTTACGATAATATGCGACGTCTTATGTTTACATATAAGGTGAGTTGTTTTGATTCTAAGGTCACAGCTGTTGCTGTAAAGCATAAAGAGAAGGATGATATAAAGCAGTATCCTCTTATTGACGGAGTTACATATATTCAGATATATACTGACAATGCTGCAGTGTCATTTGTTGATGAAGAGGGAGTTTATCGTAAGGACAGCATTCAGTACGAAGTAGCAAAAGTCTTTGAGGATGATTCGTTGTTTATGAGGATTAATGAATCCTATGACACTGATACATATGTAAAGATGCATATGTTTGAGAATGCCTCAAAGCTTAAGCTTGACAGCGAAGCAATGTATAATATGGTGTTAGAACTGTTAAAGTCACCGGATATTAACAAGAAAACTAAAGAAAAGTATAATGCATGGCTTATTGGATACTATAGCACATTTTATGTTGGTGATGATTTTAAGCTTTGCTATAAGAGAATTAATGATAAGGGCCTTGATTTAGAAAGTGCCGTTAAATTAATCGAGGTGTGTGTGACACAGGAGTATTATGAGCAGGCAAAGGAACTTGTTCTTAGATATGGGTATTCGTCGGTTTCGCCTGTCAAGATTTTCAAGCTGGTACGTTACCTCATTGATTGTTTTGGAGAGACGGAGAATGAATTGCTCACAGATATGTGTACTTTTGTGTTTAACAATAAGACATATAATGAAGCGGTGCTGGATCATCTTGTGCTTCACTACAATGGTAGTAATGAGCAGATGTATGAAGTGTTTAAGGCATGCCAGAATTTCAAGGTGGAATGTCAGCCTTTAGCTGAACGTATAGTGGCACAGATGCTTTTTACAGGTGAGCATAATGGACGTATGACAGAAGTATTTGGGTATTATCTTGCTCACGGCGGAAGAATGGATGTAGTAAGAGCGTATGTGTCGTATCATTCTTTCTTGTATTTTATTAAACAAAAGAGAACTAATGATATAGTATTTAAGAATCTTGAACAGTTGATTGAGGATGGTGTTTCACTTCCTGACATATGTGGAATTGCCCTTCTTAAGAATTATTCAGCAAAGGTAGAAGAACTGGATGAAAGCCAGTTGAAGCTGGCCCAACATTTGCTTGACAGATTATGCAAAGAGAATAAGCTTTTTGAATTCTATAAGAAGTTTGCAGGTGTTTTGGTGATGCCACACAATATGATTGATAAAACCGTTATTGAGTATGTGGCCAATCCGGACTGGAAAGTAACAATGCATTATTATCTCAATGGTTCACAGGATGAGGTAGTTGAAGTGCTTACAAGTACGGCAGGTGTTTTCACTAAGACTATGACGTTGTTCTATGGAGACAGTATACAGTATTATTTTGTGGTTGATATGGATGGTAAATCAGTGAGAACAGATATGCAAAGCGTAGCAAGCAACAATATTAACCCGGATCATACAGACTGCCGTTTTGAGTATATCAATGATATGCTTGCAAGTCGTGAGTTGCATGATATTGTAACGATGCGAAAGCTTATGCATGGTTATCTTGTTCAGGATTATGTTGTAAATGAATTATTTAAACCTATGTAAGAGGATTAAAGGAGACAGTTATGGAAGCAAGTATCGGATTATTTGTGGGAATCGATATTAATGAGACACATTCTATGGTGAGTTTTTTGGATGTGCTGGCAAAAGAGCCGCAAAATATATTGTTTTCAGATAAGAAAACAACACAGGATAATCCGATTGCTCTGTCAGAGTGGGGACGTATTAGCAAGTCAGGTGATATGATTCAGATGGATACTATTGTTAATTTTGTTGCTACATTGATTGAGTATGCCAAAAGATTGGCCAGATCTAATAAGATTGCAAAAGTGTGTATTGCTGTTGAAGATTTTAAGGCTGATATACTTGACGCAATTGCTGCAGTTATGGCGAGACTTCAGTATTCAAGGGAGCAATGGTGCGTTATAAGCCATGAAGAAAGCTTTGCTTATTATGCCTATAACCAGAAGCGGGAGTTGTATGCGTCAGGAGTTATGTTGCTTGATTATAAAGCAGATGGTATTTATGCATATCTTATGAGTGACGGTAAAGTTGGTAATACAGGTCTTATTATGGAGAACCGGTATTGTCTGCTAGGCGACAATTTAGTACAGGTATACGAAAAGAAGGCAGGACTGGATTCAGTTAGCCAGGATATTATGGAGTGGCTTATCAAACCTTTACAGGAACATATCGTTTCGTCTATATATCTTACAGGAGAAGGGTTTAATGTCGATGCTTTTCCTGACGGATTGACTAAGTTTTTCTGTAATAGGAGAAAAGTGTTTGCAGGGCAGAATTTATTCGTTAAGGGCGCATGTTTTGGTGCGTATGAGGAGTCTGTCGGCGGCAATAAGGACAATATTATTCTTGCTTGTTCAAACCGTATTACTACAGGTATAGAGGTGGATATAACTGAAAGAGGTACAGCAAAGAGACTTCGTGTAATTAAGCCGGGTACTAACTGGTATACCGCAAGACGCAGGCTGGATTTTATATTGGAAGATGTCAGTGCTATAAAGGTTATATTAAGGCCATGTGACAGTAATAAAGAATACTATGAAGAGATTGATATAAGCCAGATTCCATATCGTAAAGGTAAGATGACAAGGGTTGAATTAGATATTAAGTTTAATTCTGACAGTTGGTGTACTATTACAGTAAAGGATAAGGGATTTGGAGATTTTGTAAAAAGTTCCGGCGTGGTTGTAAGTAAAGATATAGAGTTATAATTAGTTATGGAGCGAATGCCGATGACTAACAGGAGGTTGCTATGGGTTCAATGATATTGTGCAGATCAAAAACTGCAAAAAGACCCTACAGAGTTAATGGTATAGGTGTTAGAATATATTCTCTGGAAGAGTTGTGTTATTATATTTATAACAATGTGTACTTATTAAGTAATGACTTTATTGATGATGAATTGCTTGAGTTTATTGGTGAAGAAATAGGTGAAAAGCAGCTTGCGGAAAGATTGGAGTTATTACAGGAACAGCGTGCAGGACTTGCTGAGCTTATGGTTACTATTCTTAAGTATGTGGATTATTATACTATAAGTGAGATAGAAAGTATTAAGAGTGTGCTTGAATCCTTGAGTACACAAAATGTTTTGGAAAGACTGAAGGCAAGGGCAGACAGTTTCCTTGAGAATAAGTGCTATTACAGTGCTATAAGTAATTATGTAAAGATATTGGAAAGTCCGGTAGACACCTCGCTTTCTGCTATGTTTTATGCAAAGGTCAATCACAATATAGGAGTTGCTTATACACAGATGTTTTTGTATAAGCAGGCAATTCCATTTTTTGATGAGGCCTACAAGATAGGCTGGCATGAGGAATCGAAAAAGTGTAGTGTCGCTGCGGCAAGACTTGCATTAGGTGACAATATAATCGAACGTGACGATTCTACGGAGGAAGAGTACGTTTTAAAACGAGAGATTGAAACTCTTATGGATAATGCAAGATACAGTGATGAATATAGAATGTTGGCAGATATTGAAAAAATAAAGGAAGTCGGTCAAGTATCTGAGTATTATGAGAAGATAACGGAAGTTCTTGAAATATGGAAAAGCAGATATATTAAGTATATTTCCTGATGAGTATGAGGAATGAGTATGGGTGTGAAGAAATTTTTTAAGAAGCATTTTTTTGAAGAAGTTGAAGAAGAACTTAATATAGAAGAACTCAATGAACTTATGTATGACAGTGATGAGTATGAACCTGTTAGATTTACTAAGTCAAAGCAAAAGGAAGCGGAACCTGAGAATACTAATGCAGGTGAGGCCGGAGCTGCTGCAGTTGCCGCGGCCAAGAAGAGGAGAGCAGCAAAGGGAACTAAACAGAATGATGAAGCACGCAATGTTCAGGAAGAAAGAGAGTATTTGAGGGATGAAGAAGCTAAGTATGACAAGCTTCTTAATAGTGTTCATGCAGAGGAACTTAACAAAGCTCTTGAGATAACTGATAAGGATGTCAGATTAAGAACTTTTGAGCGTGTTGAGATTAGTGACTATAACAGCGAAGATATTAACAATTATGTAATTGGCCAGTGTGAGATAATGGAGGAGTCCATAAGACATATAGACGCAGCAATGGAACAGTATAGCAATGTGGCAGAGCATTTTGCAGACATAGAAAAGCTCGAGGAAGCACCAGAAGTGTTGAAACGTCAGATTGCGTCGGAGGCTGAACGTGTGGATAATCTCACTGTGGACAGAAGGATATTTAAGGCTAGTGAAAGTAAGCTGTCCAATACTACTTATAGGATAATGGAGCAGTATGAGAATGAAATACCAAAGTCTATTGAGTTTATAGAGAAACAAGAGTCTTACTTCGAGCATGTTAAGCAGGATATGAGAGCTGTTCAGGGGGAACAGATGGCATTGCGTTTAGAGGCCAGAACACTTAAAAGACGACAGGTGAACATAAAGCATGCTGCCATGGCTACGTTAGTATGTCTGATAATTGTTTTTTCGATATTTGTAATTGCCTTAGTTGCTACTCAGGATGAAACTAATATGTTGTTGTTTATTATAGTAACTGTGCTTAGTGCAATACTTGCACTTGGAATGTATGCTATATTAAGGAATACTCAACGCTCAGTTCAGGCAACACAGATAAAGTTAAACAAGACCACAAGTATGTTAAATAAGATTAAGATTAGATATGTTAATGCAATTAATGTTCTTGATTATGAGTATGAAAAGTATAAGATAACCAACGGGTATGAATTATCAAGAAAGTATACTACATATCTTGAGATGAAGCAGGAACAAAAAAATGTACTTGATATGACGTCGAAGTTAAGTCAGGCAGAGCAAAGACTTATAGAGTTGTTGCATCAAATCGGAATGGCAGACTGTAATATATGGATAGGTCAGGTAAGAGCTTTATATAATCATAGTGAAATGGTTGAGATTCGTCATGACTATGCAGTTCAAAGACAGAAACTTCGTGAACAGATAGAGTTTAATGAAGGGCGCATAGATGACGCCAAGAAAAATATTAAGCTTGTTACAAAAAAATATCCGAACCTTACGGGGGATATTCTTAAGATAATTGATAAGTATGAAAAGCGCAGTAAGAAGCTTGAATTGTAATTACGGCTTAGATATTGCTATAAAATTTGCTTGCTAAATGTGGCGTATGTGGTACAATAAAGAGTGGTTTTTTGTGAGTGATAGCAAAAAACGGTTTGAAATGGAGGAAATAATTAATTATGAAAGAGAAGTTACAAGAAATTAAAGAGAGAGCATTAGCGCAGATTAATGCTACTGATACATTGGAGCAGTTAAACGATATCAGAGTTGCCTTCTTGGGTAAGAAGGGTGAACTTACTGAAGTATTAAAGGGTATGAAGGACGTTGCTCCTGAACACAGACCTATGGTTGGTCAGATTGTTAATGAAACAAGACAGGCAATCGAGGAAGTACTTGAGAATGCTAAGGCAGAGCTTTCAGCTAAGGCAAGAGAGGCACAGATGGCAGCAGAGGTTATTGATGTTACACTTCCGGCTAAGAAGTCTAACGTAGGTCATAAGCATCCTAATACTCTTGCTCTTGAAGAAGTTAAGAAGATATTCATCGGAATGGGTTATGAGGTTGTTGAAGGACCTGAAGTTGAGTATGATTATTACAACTTTGAGGCGTTGAATATTCCTGCAAACCACCCTGCAAAGGATGAGCAGGATACATTCTACATAAATGACAAGATTGTACTTAGAACACAGACATCTTCTGTTCAGGTACATGAGATGGAAAGAGGTAAGTTGCCACTTAGAATGATTTCACCTGGTAGAGTTTATCGTTCAGATGAGGTTGATGCTACACATTCACCATGTTTCCATCAGGTAGAGGGTCTTGTAATTGACGAAGGTATCACATTTGCAGATCTTAAGGGAACCCTTGCAGAGTTTGCTAAGGAACTTTTTGGACCGGAGACAAAGGTTAAGTTTAGACCACATCACTTCCCATTCACTGAGCCTAGTGCAGAGATGGATGTTTCTTGCTTTAAGTGCGGCGGTAAGGGCTGCCGTATGTGTAAGGGCGAAGGCTGGATTGAGATATTAGGCTGCGGTATGGTTCATCCACATGTATTTGAGATGAGTGGAATCGATCAGGATAAGTACACAGGATTTGCATTCGGAATCGGACTTGAGAGAATTGCTCTTCTTAAGTATGAAATTGATGATATGAGATTGTTGTATGAGAATGATACACGTTTCTTGAAGCAGTTCTAAGAAGGTTAAGATTAATTTAAGTAAGTGGTTGATTAACCATAATAGAAAGGGATTAATTAATATGAATACATCATTAAATTGGATTAAATCAATGGTTCCTGGCCTTGAAAATGTTACTAATCAGCAGTATAGAGATGCTATGACTCTTTCAGGAACAAAGGTTGAAGGATATGAGCAGTTAGATAAGAATCTCGAAAAAATAGTAGTTGGTGAGATTCTTTCGGTAGAAAGACATCCGGATGCAGATAAGCTGGTTGTTTGTCAGGTTAATGTAGGTACAGAGACAGTTCAGATAGTTACTGGTGCTCCTAATATTTCTGTTGGTTCATCAGGACAGAAGGTTCCTGTTGTACTTGATGGTGGTAGAGTAGCAGGAGGACATGACGGTAGTCCGCTTCCTGAGGATGGCATTAAGATTAAGAAGGGTAAGTTAAGAGGTGTAGAGAGTTTTGGTATGATGTGCTCTATTGAGGAGCTTGGTTCATCAAGAGAGTTCTACCCTAATGCACCGGAAGACGGTATCTTTATCTTAAGTGATGACGCAGTTGTAGGCTCTAATGCAGTTGAGTATTTCGGTCTTAATGATACAGTATTTGAGTATGAGGTTACTAATAACAGAGTTGACTGCTATAGCGTTATTGGTATTGCAAGAGAGGCTGCTGCAACATTTGGTAAGCCATTTAATCCTCCGGTTGTAACTGAAACTGGTAATTCAGAAGATGTTAATGATTATATTTGCGTTGAAGTTCCGGCTTCAGACCTTTGTACAAGATATGTTGCAAGAGTAGTTAAGAATATTAAGATTGCTCCATCTCCTGAGTGGATGCAGAGAAGACTTGCTTCAGCAGGTATCAGACCTATCAACAATATCGTAGATATCACTAACTATGTTATGGAAGAGTACGGTCAGCCAATGCATGCATATGATCTTGATACCGTTGCAGGTCATAAGATTATTGTGCGTAAAGCAGAGGACGGAGAAGTTTTCCAGACACTTGATGGTCAGGAGAGAAAGCTTGATTCTTCGATGCTTATGATTAGTGATGCTGAGAAGGCAGTAGGTATCGCTGGTATCATGGGTGGTGAGAACTCAAAGATTACAGATGATGTAACTACAATGCTTTTTGAGGCTGCTACATTTGATGGAACTAATATTAGAAAGACTACTAAGAAGATTGGTTTAAGAACTGATGCTTCAGGTAAGTTTGAGAAGGGACTTGACCCTGAAAATGCTATGGCTGCTATGAATAGAGCCTGCCAGCTTATTGAGGAGCTTGGTGCCGGTGAAGTTGTTGGTGGTGCAGTGGATGTATATCCTGTAAAGAATGAGAAGAAGAGAATTAAGTTTGAGCCTGAAAGAATCAACGCTTTACTTGGTACTAGTGTATCTGTAGAGGATATGATGCAGTACTTTACAAGACTTGAGATAGAGTATGATGAGGCTGCTAATGAGCTTATCATTCCTACATTCCGTCAGGATTTGGTTAGATGTGCAGATATCGCAGAGGAGGTTGCAAGATTTTTCGGATATGATAATATTCCTACAACACTTCCTCACGGTGCAACAACAATGGGTAAGATTTCTTTCAAGAATAGTGTGGAAGAGGTTGCAAGCCAGACAGCGTTGTTTAGTGGTTTCTCACAGGCTATGACATATTCATTTGAGAGTCCAAAGGTGTTTGATAAGTTGCTTATCCCAGCTGATTCAGAACTTAGAAATACAGTTGTTATCTCTAATCCATTAGGTGAGGACTTCTCTATTATGAGAACATTGCCACTTAACGGAATGCTTACATCACTTGCTACGAACTACAACAGACGTAATAAGAATGTTAAGCTTTACGAGCTTGCAACAGTATATGTGCCAACTGAAGAACAGGAGCTTCCAGATGAAAGAGTGCAGTTTACACTTGGCTTCTTTGGTGATGAAGATTTCTTCACTATGAAGGGAGTTGTAGAGGAGTTCTTTGAGAAGGCTGGTATGAAGAATAAACCGTCATATGACCCACAGGCAGGAAAAACATTCCTTCATCCGGGACGTCAGGCTAATATAATATATGGTGATGTTTGTGTAGGTTATTTAGGAGAGGTTCATCCTGCAGTTGCTGATACATATGAAATCGGTGAGAAGGCATATGTTGCAGTAATTGATTTACCTGTAATTAATGAGTTGGCATCTTTTGATATTAAGTATAAGGGAATTGCAAAGTTCCCTGCAGTAACAAGAGATATCAGTATGGTTATGCCAAAGTCTGTACTTGTTGGTGAAGTAGAGAAGGTTATAGAAAAGCGTGGCGGAAAGCTTGTTGAAAGCTATAGTCTTTTCGATATATATGAAGGTGCTCAGATTAAGGAAGGCTTTAAGTCAGTAGCATATACACTTTCATTTAGAGCTAATGACAGAACTTTGGAAGATAAGGATATTCAGCCGGTTATGGAAAAGATATTAAAAGATCTTTCAGAGATGGGGATTGAGCTTAGAAGCTAAGATAATAAGTTAGAATGTGTTCGGTTATGACTGAACTTTGTGAATTTGCTGATTGTGTATAATCCTAAATAATAGTTATCCACAATCGGCAAATTTAATGTATATATGAAGGTATAATTAATATGAATTTACATGATTTTTATTATGATCTACCAGAGGAGCTGATTGCACAGGACCCTTTGTCAGACCGTTCAAGCTCAAGACTTATGGTGCTTGATAAGGAGACTGGCGAGGTGAGTCATAAGGTGTTTAAGGATATTATTGATTATCTTAATCAGGGAGATTGTTTGGTAATCAATGATACTAAGGTTCTTCCGGCTCGACTTATAGGAGAGAAAGAGGGGACAGGCGCCGCTGTAGAAGTGCTCCTTCTTACAAGAAAGAATGACTTAAAAGATACTTGGGAAGTACTTGTTAAACCAGGGAAAAAGGCAAGACCAGGAGCCAAAATAGTTTTTGGTGGTGGAAAGCTTGTTGGCGAGATAATTGATATAGTGGAGGAAGGTAACAGACTTATTCAGTTCACCTATGATGGAATCTTTGAAGAGATTCTTGATGAACTTGGACAAATGCCACTGCCGCCATACATTACTCATAAGCTTGAAGATAAGAATCGCTATCAGACAGTATATGCAAAGCATCAGGGCTCTGCGGCGGCTCCAACAGCGGGATTGCATTTTACACCTGAGCTTCTTGATGCTATTGAGAAGAAGGGTGTGGATATTGCAAGAGTCACGCTACATGTGGGACTTGGAACATTTCGTCCTGTTAAGGTTGAAAATATCTTAGAGCATCATATGCATTCTGAGTTTTATATGGTTGACGAGGAAGCGGCAGAAAAGATTAATAAAGCGAAGGCTAATGGTGGCAGAGTTATCTCTGTAGGAACCACAAGTACAAGAACACTTGAATCAGTGGCGGCAGAAGATGGTACTATAAAGCCTTGTAGTGGCTGGACCCAGATATTTATATATCCAGGGTACGAGTTCAAGTGTATAGATAATCTTATAACAAACTTCCATTTACCGGAATCTACGCTAGTTATGCTTGTATCAGCGCTTGCTGGTAGAGAAAATGTATTGAATGCATACAAGATTGCTGTGGAGGAGAAGTATAGATTCTTTTCCTTCGGCGATGCAATGTTTGTTAAATGATGTTTATGGATTATGTGCTTGTACTTTGTCAGACCGTAAAAAAGCGTGTCTGCAAAGTATAATGCACATAAAATCTATTTAATAAATATCTGAGTAGCACAGATGATCGCGGCTGCAAGTGCCGAAAGGCCGCAGGTGAGGAAAGTCCGAGCTCCATAGGGCAGGGTGCCAGATAACGTCTGGTGGAGGCGACTCCAAGGATAGTGCAACAGAAATAAACCGCCAGATTAGACGAGTTTTCGTCTAGTGTTGTAGAATGCACTAGTGCATTCTACACAAGTTTACAAGTGAATTCGTCGTAGGCGAATTTGCTTGTATACTTATGGTAAGGGTGGAAAGGTGGTGTAAGAGACCACCGCTGTGCTGGTAACAGTACGGGCTATGTAAACCCCATCCGGAGCAAGACCAAATAAAAAGCGATACGGCTGCCCGTCGTGCTTTTAGGTAGGTCGCTTGAGTCTGTCGGCGACGGCAGAACTAGATAGATGATCATCACACGCTTATGCGTGGACATAACTCGGCTTATAGTGCTGCTCAGATTTTTTTGGAGTAAAGAATGAGTGAACAAGCGAAAAATCTTATTAATAAACTTAAAGGTGTTTTATTAATTGTATATGTGGGTTTTGGATTGTTATTAGAATCTAAGATTCCACAGTTTGAGAAAATGTCTGATTTTTTCTATAACTTTGCCAAAGAGGTAATGTCTTCATTCTCAGATAATCATTTCTATTCAATATTGGTTTTAGTATTTGTTAGCGTTTTGTATCGGCAGATAACGAAGATTGATGGTAGTGAAGTGAAAAAGTTATGGCCGATGTCTTTTGCTATTTTATTTGCCATTGTGTATCTTGTTGGAGATGCATTTTCGCAGACTAATACAGCAGAACTTCTTTTTGGTTCGATGGCATGCATTGTCAAGACTGTAGTGAGGTTCCTTGCATTTTCAATTTTCTTTTATTGGTGTCTCATATATGCGTATATACAATTGGATAGGATTATGACTTTGGAAATAGAGTCAGAAAAGGCAAATTGTTCCCTAAAGAAACTGACATTAGGGTTATTTGTTTGTTGGGTGCCGTACTTGATTATATTTTATCCGGGTATGTTATACACAGATTCTGTAACGGCATTATTGCAGTGGAACGGATATGAACATGAGATGTCTAACTACACAGTAATGATTGAAAATTCGCAATTGTCTAATCACCATCCCATATTTACAACTGCATTGTATGGATTAAGTGCTGACCTTGGAAAATTGTTAGGTGACGCAGGAATTGGGATTTTTTTGTTCTGTTTACTACAGCAACTTTTGGTGGCTTTTTGTGTTGCTTACTTTATATATCAGTTACAGGACTGGGATGTGTCTGCAAAAGGCATTAGGTTTCTGCGAATGTTCTATGTTTGCGTCCCGTTCTTTGGATTATGGACAGCAACAGTTATAAAGGACGTACTTTTAACTGCAATGATGCTTCTTTATTCAGCTCAGCTTATTAAGCTTGTTAAGCAAAAGGGGGCGTATTTTAGAAGTATAGTTAATTGGTTTACATATGTAGGGATTGGTATATTAATGTCTCTAATGAAGAATCAAGGGATATATTATTTTGTTATAACATCAGTGATTCTTCTTATTGTTTATTGGAGAAAGTGCTGGTTACAGATATGTACATCGCTTATGATGGTTGTTTTGTTGTTTGATATATGGAATAATGTGCTTTTGCCAGAGTGGAAGGTTGCATCGGTTGGGAAACAGGAGGCAATGGCATTGATGATACAGCAGACCGCATATTATGTGGTGTGTAATAAAGATGAGATGACAGAGGACGAAAAGCGGATTATTAATGAGGTGCTTCCATATGAAGAAATACCACAATTATATAATCCGGAGTCGTCAGATCCGGTAAAGTTTCGCTTTAAGCAGGATGCCACTGACGAAGAAGTAAGTGCATATAAAAAGCTTTGGTTACAGCATATGTTTAAGGATCCATTAACGTATCTTGAAGCTTCGATAAATAACTTCTATGGATATTATTATCCGTCAATTAGAAGAACATATGTGTATTTTGATTATCCTGAGTCTGGGTGGTTTGAATGGGATGATAAAGTATCTGTTGAGAGACCGGATTTTCTTTCTGTTGGCAGAATTTTAGTTCAAATGTTATGTGTAATATTATCAAAGCTACCGGTAATTTGTCTATTATTTTATCCTGGGTTTTATGGCATTGTTTTTTTAGGAATTATGGGATATGGGTGTTATAAGAAGAAATGGAAAGAGATGCTTATTATGATGCCTTTAATACTGACCTTTTTGGTAAATATGGTGTCGCCAGAGAATGCAAATTGGAGATATACAATTCCGGTAGTGTTTATGTTGCCATTTATGATTGCTTTGTTTTTGAGAAAAATGGAGAGATAAGTATTAATTTATTATAGAGCCTTCTTGCATTGATAAGTATGGAAATAATATAAATAATAAACAAAAGTATTGCATGTTTATTGAAAGTATGATAGTATTATAGTAATGAAAATATATAATGAATAATGAGAAAGGGAGGTAAAGTGTATGTCAGAAGAAGGTAAGATTATTTTAGAAGCTATTGGGGACTTAAGAAGCGAATTGAAAGGCGAGATTGCCGAGTTAAGAACGGATGTATCGGAGTTGAAGACGGATGTATCGGAGTTGAAGACGGATGTGTCAGAGCTGAAGACGGATGTGTCAGGCTTGAAAGAAGACGTATCAGGTTTGAAAGAGGATAATATCAGTTTGAAGGCAGAAACGGCAAGTTTGCGAGCTGCAGTTAATCGTTTAGAACTGAAGATGGAGAATGAACTGGAGAAGAATATTAAGTTGGTTATGGAAAGTCACCTTGATTTATCAAGAAAATTGGACGAGGCCATAGAGATAAAAAAGCAGTTTCAATTAGGGCTTGTTAGAATAGATATTCTTGAGCGGGATGTGAAAGATATTAAAGAATATGTTGACTATCCAGTATAGTGGGTAGATTATATAGAAAAGCATGTGGAATGTAAATATAAATTAATAAAGCGTGCCAGGGGAACTCTCCTGGCGCGCTTATATTATAACTGATATTATCTTTTATACTTCTCTTCACAATACTTACAACGATATACCATATTTTCCTCGTCAGTAAGCATAAATACGTGCTTTAATTCTTGCTCGATGGATGTGATACATCTTGGGTTCTTGCACTTGATGATATTAGTGATTGATGAAGGGAGAGAAAGTCTCTTTTTCTCAACGATTTCACCATTCTTGATAACATTGACAGTGATGTTGTGGTCGATAAAGCCAAGAACATCAAGGTCTACGAGGTCGAGTCCGCCTTCAATCTTAATAATATCTTTCTTGCCCATCTTATTGCTACGGGCATTCTTAATAATGGCAACACAGCAGTCAAGCTTGTCCAAGCCTAAGTTGTTGTATATCATCATAGATTTACCGGCCTCAATGTGGTCAAGTACGAAGCCTTCATTTAATTCTCCAACATTTAACATAATAGCACCTCCTAATTAAGTCCTAACAGCGTAAGGATAAGTGCCATACGCACATACACGCCGTATTGTGCCTGCTTGAAGTAAGCAGCACGTGGGTCGTCATCAACTTCAACAGAGATTTCATTAACTCTTGGAAGTGGGTGGAGGATGTACATATCAGGTTTAGCAAGTTCCATCTTTGACTTGTCCAAGATATAGAAGTCTTTCATGCGTAAATATTCATCCTCACTGAAGAAACGTTCCTTCTGTACACGTGTCATATAAAGAATATCAAGCTCAGGCATAACATCCTCTAACTTTTCAACTTCCTTGTATTCTATGTTGTTTGCTTCAAGAACATCTTCACGGATATAGTCAGGAACACGAAGCTCCTTAGGTGAGATAAGAACAAACTTAACATTAGCATAGCGGATAAGTGAGTTGATAAGTGAGTGAACAGTACGTCCAAACTTCAAATCTCCGCAAAGGCCGATTGTGAAATTGTCAAGTGAGCCACGGAGTTCATTTATAGTCATAAGGTCTGTAAGAGTCTGAGTTGGATGTTCATGGCCACCATCTCCTGCATTGATAACAGGGATGCCGGATTTCTCAGAGGCAACCATAGGTGCACCTTCTTTAGGATGTCTCATGGCACAGATATCTGCGTAACATGAGATAACACGAATTGTATCAGATACGCTCTCGCCCTTAGCGGCTGAACTTGAATCAGCAGAAGAGAAACCAAGAACTGAACCTCCAAGATTGAGCATAGCAGCTTCAAAGCTTAAGCGGGTTCTTGTACTAGGCTCATAAAATAATGTAGCAAGTTTCTTTCCATCACAGTGATGATTGTACTTAGTAGGATTAGCAGCGATGTCACTTGCAAGGGCAAGCAAATCGTCAAGTTCCTTAACACTAAAGTCCAATGGACTAAGCAAATGTCTCATAACGACCTCCTGATTAATTTTCTGCATTATATTTTACTATGAAATGAGATAATTCTCAATTGTTATTTGTAAAAATGTATGTTAAAATGTACCACAGAGAATTAAAAAGTGCATAAAGACTTGAATTAAGAGCTTTAAGCATTTTTTCAATTAATGAAAAGGGTTAATTAGGAAGGAATAATTTTATGTCTAAGATAATTTTGACAGGTGACAGACCAACAGGAAAGCTTCACTTAGGACACTATGTTGGTTCGTTAAAGAGAAGAGTGGAATTACAGAACTCGGGTGAGTATGAGAAGATATTTATTATGATAGCGGATGCGCAAGCATTGACGGATAATGCTGATAATCCTGAGAAGGTACGCCAGAATATTATAGAGGTAGCACTTGATTATCTTTCATGTGGAATAGACCCTACAAAGTCTACTATATTTATTCAGTCGCAGATACCGCAGTTAACAGAGCTTTCGTTTTATTACATGAATCTTGTTACAGTATCAAGACTTCAGCGTAATCCTACAGTTAAGTCTGAGATTCAGATGCGTAATTTTGAGACAAGTATCCCTGTTGGATTCTTTACTTATCCAATCAGTCAGGCTGCAGATATCACAGCATTTAAGGCAACAACTGTTCCTGCTGGTGAAGATCAGGAACCTATGATCGAGCAGGCAAGAGAAATCGCTCGTAAGTTTAATTCAACATATGCAGATGTACTTGTTGAGCCTGAGATTCTTCTCCCTAACAACAAAGCCTGCTTAAGACTTCCAGGCACAGATGGAAAGGCTAAGATGAGTAAGTCACTTGGAAATTGTATCTACTTATCAGACTCTGCTGAGGAAGTAAAGAAGAAGGTAATGAGTATGTATACAGACCCAGACCATATCAGAGTTGAGGACCCTGGTAAGATTGAGGGTAACACAGTTTTCACATATCTTGATGCATTTAGCGTTCAGGAAGATTTTGCGGAATTTTTACCTGACTATGCGAACCTTGATGAGCTTAAGGACCACTATAAGAGAGGTGGACTTGGTGATGTTAAGGTTAAGAAGTTCCTTAATAAGGTTCTCGAGAAGAATTTAGAACCAATCAGAGCAAAGCGTCATGAATATGAGAAGGATATTCCTGAGGTTTACAATATTCTTAAGAAGGGCACAGAAGAAGCCTATAAGGTAGCAGAGGCTACTCTCGATGAAGTAAAGGCTGCTATGAAGATTAATTACTTTGATGATGCGGAGCTTATTAGAGTTCAGTCAGAGAAGTATAGTGGTTAAATAGATTTAAACGTCAGCACTTAATGAAACAAGGGTGTATATTGATGGAGATACTTTTAAGTAATCTTCGCCAATATACACCCTTGTTGAATTTAGTACTGTTACGTTTATAATTCCTTAATAATCAAATTATTCGGCTTAGACACCTTAAGTTCAGGTCCGTTCATAACAATCAGGCCTCTGTCAAAATGAATCGTAAAGATAGTGATTGAGTTACCTTCGTGATTCATAGACAGGATGTGCTTGTCGTCAGGGAACATACTTATATACTTAGGATAATCACCACTTACAGGTAGGGAAGAGATACTGCTCAAAGTACCATCTTCTTTGTTAACATTATAAATGGTAACTGTGTTATCACCCGCATTAGAACATATAAGATTATCTCCTGAGTTAGAGAATATAAGGTTAGCAGCAGCACTGTTGCTTCGATGTCCCTTTCTAACTGTAAATATATTCTGAACTAACTCAAAGCGGTTCTTGTCACTGTTTTTGTCGTATGAATAAACATTGATATAATTCTTTAATTCACATAATACATATGCAAATCTTCCGTCAGGACTGAATATCATCTGGCGTGGAGCCGATTCAAGCTGAGAACGGAGAATGTCCTGTAGTTTAAGCTTTCCTGTTCTGTGGTTGAATTCATATAACTTAATCTGGTCGATGCCTAAGTCACATACACAGAGAAGTTCTTCGTCAGGGGTGAATGTTGACCAGCTTACATGAGGTCTGAAATTACGGTCAGCAATACTTCCCATGCCCTTGTGGAATACTTCGTCGGCGATATGATCAAGACAACCATCGTCTGTGAGGGCAACAACGGTAATCTTTCCATCGTGATATCCTGAAACGACAATAAACTGATCATCCTTTGTGACTGTAATATGACAGCCACGCATGCCATTAATAGATAAAACATTTAACAATTCCAAGTCGCCGTCGGGCAATATACTATAAGCAGCCACACCTTGATCGCATATTGAATAAAGGCACTTGCCGTTATGTGAAAATGCAACATAAGATGGGTTGTCAATCTCTATTTCTTTACGTTTAACGATGCGTCCTTTTTCCACATCCATATCATATATCTGAATTCCCTTGCTTGTTTCATGTGTGTAGCTTCCTGCGTATGCAACATATTTACTCATAAATACTTCATCTCCCAATCTGTGATAGATACTATTTTAATCCATTAGGATGAGTTTTTCAAGTTTAAACATAAGATTAAACGCATTTTTGAGTTACATTATCAAGACACACATCTACAAGGATGGCATCCGGTCCTATACAGCGGATGCATTTGAAAGGAATAACATATTCAGTATCGTGTCCGAACAGACCACAGAGTCGTCCGGGGCCCGGTATAATCACAGAACATATACAACCGGTACATTCATTAAAGTCAATATCTATAACACAGCCGAGTATACGACAATCGCAAGCATTGATTACCTGTTTGTTACGAAGATCACATATACGCATATATGGCACCCGCCCTTTAATAGTTATTATATAATATGCGTTTTAAGAAAAAATGTGTTGATTACATAGCCATACTTTGTTATGAGTTGTAATATTGCCCGTTAACTCATAAATTTTTTCATAGAGCGAAGCGCACATTTTTCAAGTCGGCTGACTTGAGCCTGAGAAATACCAATTTCCTCGGCGGTTTCCATCTGAGTTTTACATTCAAAGTATCTTTTGTTAATGATTGTACGTTCGCGTTCACTGAGATTAGCGATAGCATCTTTAAGTGCAATGTGAGTTATCCAATTTTCTTCACGATTTTTTTTGTCACTTATCTGGTCCATAACATATAAAGTGTCACCACCATCAGAGAATACAGGTTCGTACAATGAAATAGGTGTCTGGATGGCATCCATAGCAATGACAATATCCTCTTTAGATACACCGATTTCATTAGCGATTTCAGTAATAGTTGGTTCTTTTTGATTCTTTTTAGATAGTTCTTCTTTTGCATATATAGCTTTGTATGCGGTGTCTCTAAGACTACGACTTACACGGATTGTATTGTAATCTCTTAAGTGACGTCTTAACTCACCGATAATCATAGGAACTGCATAAGTTGAAAATTGTACACCCTGACTTAAATCAAAGTTATCAATGGCTTTTATCATACCTATACAGCCAATCTGGAACAGGTCGTCAATATTTTCCTGTGACTGTGAAAAACGCTGAACAACGCTTAGTACAAGTCTTAAATTACCGTTTATAAATTGTTCTTTAGCTTTCGTATCTCCGGCTTTGATTTTTCGTAAGAGTTCATCCTTTTCTTCAGGCTTTAGTGTAGGAAGAGCGGAAGTATTAACACCGCATATTTCAACTTTGTATCCGGCCACGTTTGTTCTCCTTTATTAATCATTTTGTATTTCACATCTAATGATTGCCGAAGAAAATGTGTTTAATACTGTTAAGAATAACCATTTTATATAATGTTTTTATGCTAAGCTGTCACTTGAAAATTAAAGGTGGATAATGTACAATAAAAAATAGGATGTAGCGTGGAATTGTGATTATTGCGTTCTTGATTTGTATAAAATATTAATATTACATTAAAGAAAGGCAGAGTGGTAAACATGAAGAAAAAATTTACGAATAACAGACGATATCGTTATCTGGCATTGTGTTGTATTTTGACATTGCTGTTTGGGATAGTTGGATGTGGTGCACAGGAGAAAGTAGGGCAAAAGGAAAACGAAACTGAGTTAACTGAGACTCAAGAAGTTAATGCAACACAGGAACTAACGGTTACTTTAGAACCAACGGAAACGCAGGAACCAACGGAAACGCCGGAATCTACGGCAATGCAGGAAGCAACAACGCCAGAACCAACAGCAACGCCGGAATCAATAGCAACACCGACTTTTAGCGCTGAAGGGTTGAATAAAGCCCAGGCTGGGGACACGGTGATTTTTGGAACCTATGAACAGGACAATGTGACCTCTAATGGAGCGGAGGCAATTGAGTGGTATGTGCTAGACCGAAAGGGAGACGAGCTTTTGTTGCTCAGCAAGTACTGCTTAGATGCACAACCATATCATGTGGAACAGAAATACATTACATGGAAAGATTGTACGCTTCGCAGTTGGTTAAATAGTGAATTTTACAATACTGCCTTTAGTAGCGAGGAGCAGAGCTATATTAAGCTGTCAAAGCTAGTCACTGCGGATAACAGTGAGCACGGAACAGATGGTGGAGAAGATACGGAAGACAAGGTGTTTGCTTTGTCATTTGAAGAATTAAACAAGTATTTTTCTAGTACTCAGCGCATGTTTTTAAAAGAGAAATATTGGGAGTATAGTGATAGTCGCGTTCCATCCCAGGTGACAAAATATGCGGCAGCGCGAGGGGCAAGCGTAAGCAATTATGGAAAGAATGATGGTAGTGGTCTTTGGTGGCTGCGTACGATGGGCCAAAGCCAGATCAGAGCAATGGATGTAACTTATGGTCCGGATGTTTTCTCACGTGGTGATAAGATTGATATGAAGAGTAACTCTGTTCGCCCTGCTCTGTGTGTGAGTCTGAATCCTTAACTATTTATAAAAGAGTCATAAAGAAATGCTACGGTGATACAGAATGGTAACATCGTAGCATTTTAATTATAGTTTAACTTGACTGTGATATAATGTTAAATTATAATATAATGTATATTTTTAATGTATGGAGGTACGGGGTAGTGAAGTGTCCATTTTGCGGAAAAGATAACACAAAGGTTATAGATTCACGACCAACTGATGACAGTTCTATCAGAAGAAGACGTCAGTGTGATGAATGCGGTAAGAGATTTACAACTTATGAGAAGGTTGAAACTTTGCCGGTTATTGTTATTAAGAAAGATGATAACAGAGAGCCTTATGATAGGGATAAGCTTGTTGCCGGAATTGTGCGTTCTTGTCACAAGAGACCGGTTTCTATTGGTCAGATTAATTCTATGGTTGATGAAATCGAGACACAGATATTTAACACAGGAGAACGCGAGATTCCATCTACTACTATAGGTAAGTGTGTTATGGATAAGTTAAAAGAGCTGGATGAAGTTGCATATGTGCGCTTTGCCTCTGTTTATAGAGAGTTCAAGGATGTTAACACATTTATTGATGAGATAAAGAAGATATTGAAGTAATCAGTTAAGAGAGTAGGAAGACAGCATGTTTAAGCGATTTTATCCGGATAGATTCTATGATTCTGCTTACAATATTGAATATAAGGATTTGTATGAAGCTGGATACAGAGGTATTGTGTTTGATGTGGATAACACTCTGGTAGAACACGGAGCACCTGTTACTGAGCGGGCTATCAGTCTTTTTGCACAGTTGCAGGCTATGGGGTATGAGACTTGCATAATTTCTAATAATAGTGAGCCAAGGGTTAAACCATTGGCAGATAAGGTTAATTCTAAGTATGTAAGTAAGGCTAACAAGCCATCTAAGAAGAATTACATTAAGGCTATGGAGATTATGGGTACGGATACCACCAACACATTTTTTGTGGGAGACCAGTTGTTTACAGATGTGTGGGGAGCTAACAGAGCAGGTATGATGAGTATGCTTGTTATGCCTATTGATAAGCATGAAGAAATTCAGATTGTATTAAAGCGATATCTGGAGAGAGTTGTGTTGCATTTTTATAAGAAAAGCGATGCAGCGGATATACGAATTAAAGGAGTTTGATTATGTCTGGGATTAATGGAACAACAAGAGTGTGTGGCCTTATAGGTAATCCGGTGGAACATTCTATATCCCCGCTTATACATAACAGTTTGGCAGAAGTTACAGCTAAAGACCTTGCTTATGTAACATTTAAGGTTGAGAGAGGACAGGTTAAAACAGCAGTTGATGGTGCTTATGCACTTAATGTGCTGGGGATGAATGTTACTGTGCCTCATAAACAGGAAGTGATAGAAGCACTTGTTAGTATTGACCCGTTGGCAGAGGCAATAGGGGCAGTTAATACTCTTGTGCGTGTTGATGGCGGATACAAGGGATATAATACAGATATATTCGGTTTGGAACGTGAGTTAGATGACGAAGGCGTAAAGATAGAAGATGAGCCAGTGGTTATATTGGGAGCAGGCGGAGCTTCAAGAGCCATAGCATTTCTTTGTGCAAAGAAGAAGGCAGCAAAGGTGTATCTTCTTAACAGAAGTGTTAGTAAGGCTGAGGAAATATCTGCTGCTGTTAATAAGTATTTTGATACAGATGTGGTTATACCTATGGGTATAGCTGATTATAATTCGATTAATGGTTCGAATTACGTTGTAATACAGACTACAAGTGTAGGATTGCATCCACATGATGATGAAGCTGTTATTGAAGATAAAGATTTTTATAAAAATGCTAAGGTCGGCGTTGATATTATATATAATCCAAGTGAGACTAAGTTTATGAAGCTTATGAAAAAAGAAGGAAAGCCGGCTTATAACGGACTTAAGATGCTTCTTTACCAGGCAGTTGCAGCATATGAGCTGTTTAATGATATGACAGTTTCTAAAGAGGCTGTAAACCATGTTTACGATATTATTAAAGGAGAGCTTTAAGACATGCGTAATATAGTTTTGCTGGGGTTTATGGGATGTGGTAAGACTACTCTGGGGCGTTTTATATCTAATAGTAAAGGTTTTGAATTTGTGGATACTGATGATATGATTGTTGAAAAAGAAGGCAGAAGTATTAATGATATATTTGCCACAGAGGGTGAAGCTTATTTTAGACAGTTAGAAACAGATGTTATAAAAGGTATGATAGGAAGTGTTTCTAATACGGTTATTTCAGTAGGCGGTGGTCTTCCGGTGAAAGAAGAGAATAGGGCACTACTTAGAGAGTTAGGATTATGTGTGTATCTAAGAACTTCAAAAGCAGAACTTGTAAGAAGGCTTAAAGGTGATAAAAGTCGTCCTTTGCTTGCAGGTGGTGATGTTGAGAAGAAGATAGATGATCTTATGAGTAAACGGAAAGATATATATGAAAGTACAGCTGAGCTTATTGTTGATACAGATGGTTTAAGTAAGGCAAAGATAGTCGATACTATTATGGAAAGGATATAAGCATATGAAAAAGCTATTAGTTATTAATGGACCTAATATTAATTTCATAGGTATACGAGAAAAGGGCGTGTATGGAAGTGATAATTATGAGTCCCTTGTAAAGATGATTCAAGATAAGGCTGCACAACTTGGAGTGGAAGTAGAAGTGTTCCAGAGTAATCACGAAGGTGCTGTTATAGATAAGATACAGCAGGCGTATTATGATAAAGTTGATGGTATAGCTATCAACCCGGGAGCATGGACACATTACAGCTACGCTATAAGAGATGCACTTGCATCTGTTGAAGCGATTCCTAAGATAGAGGTCCATATATCCAACGTGCATAAGAGAGAAGAGTTTAGACATATTTCGGTTACAGCACCTGTTTGTATCGGACAGGTTGTAGGACTTGGTCTTAACGGATATTTATACGCTTTAGAAGCACTTGCGAATATGTAACAGGTTAGTGGTTTAAGTTGCATTTGTAAGAAAAAAGCACAACAATGGCAAAAAGTAGTTGCCAAATGCTGTGTTTTATTATAAAATTATATAAGTTATTGATTATAGGAGGTATACCAAAGAATGGTAGATGCAGGTAGTTTTAAGAATGGTCTTACAATTCAGATGGACAATGGTATTTGGCAGATAGTTGAATTCCAGCATGTTAAGCCTGGTAAGGGTGCTGCGTTCGTTAGAACAAAGTTAAAGAATATTGTAAGTGGTGGTGTGGTTGAAAAGTCATTCAGACCAACAGAAAAGTTTGATTTAGCGCATATTGATAGAAAAGAGTATCAGTATCTTTATACAGATGGCGATCTTTACAACTTTATGGATACAGAAACATTCGAGCAGATTGCGTTAGCTGCTGAGGATGTAGGTGATTCACTTAAGTTCGTTAAGGAGAATGAGATGGTTAAGCTTTGCTCACATGCAGGCAAAGTATTCTCTATCGAGCCGCCTATCAATGTTGAGCTTCTTATTACAGAGTCAGAGCCAGGTGTTAAGGGTGATACAGCTACAGGTGCTACAAAGCCGGCTATTCTTGAGACAGGCGCTAAGGTTATGGTTCCATTATTCGTTAACCAGGGCGATACAATCAAGATTGATACACGTACAGGCGAGTACATTTCAAGAGTTTAATATGTTTAACAAAAGTGAGGTTGCATATGCAACCTCACTTTATTATTTCTGCTGCAGACTTTTCCAGCTGTGATTCAATTGGAATACTTTGTAACAAATATACATATATCCAAGTATTACAAGAAAGTTCGAATAAGCTCTGTTAAGCATTTTCATAGGCAACAGATTACTTGCATCTAAATGATGCACATACTGTTTCGCAAGCATCTGAAGCACATACACCGGAGATGCTAATATGGTCAGCTGAACATTTCTTGTTGTTGTTGAACATACAGTTAGTTGCCTCACAAGATACGTTGAGTGAGGTGTTAGAGTCCTTTACAGAATTAGTAGCAGAGCTCTTCTTAGCTTCTTCATAGCTGCCACAACATGTGTCATCGCAATGACAGGCTGTATTGCCCTGAACCTGAATAGAAGATAAGCAACAGAGTTTGTTGCTGTTATCGTTGTGTACACATGAGATAACATTGCATCCTAAATTAGTCATAAGATACCCATCCTTTCAAAAAAATATCTGCCCACTTGAAATCAAGTGAACAGATATATTATTGACGGATTATTCTGTGACTATGCAATCGGGTGCATTAATCTACAATTTCAAAATCAATAGATTTAGTATCTTTGTTATAGTACTTAAACAACGCCTTGGCATGAATCTCTTTTCGCGACACGTATGGAGATGGAGTACCATTAATAGTCCAGTATCTTGAATCACTGGAGTTGTTACGGTTATCACCCATCATAAAGTAGCTGTCTTCAGGTATAATAAATACCATATTCTCATCATTGGCTATCATTGGTTCACGAATGTAATCCTCGGTTTGTAATTCGCCATTTACATAAAGTGAGCCGCTTATAATCTGGATAACATCCCCAGGTACACCAATAACACGCTTAATGTAGTAAGTGTCTTCGTGAGGTGGTGTAAATATTACTACATCGCCACGCTTAGGATCCGAGAACATATAGGACAAACGAAGTCCGATAATGCGGTCTCCTTCCATAATAGTATCCTTCATAGAACCTGTTGGCACCTCAGCGTTCATAACTACAAAAGTAGTTATGATATACGCAGCTGCAAAGGCAATAAGGAATATCTTTAAGCAACTAAGAAGTTCTGACTTTAATGTTGGTTTTTTGGTAAGTTCTTTGTGAATCTTTACGTAATCGACATTATCGTCAAGTTTGTTGCCTAAGTCTTCTTCGTCCTCGTCATCCTCGTATATATCTAATTCTTCATCATCGTCATCGATATCAGCATCGTAGGCTTCATCTTCAAGGAATTCAATTCCATAATCATCAGTTTCGTAGTTAATATCGTCTTTATATGTTGACATAAGTAGTTCCTTTCAATATCTTGTCGCTTAATTCACGTAAAAGAAAAGAGGCACTAGGCGAAACTTACCCAGTGCCGTCCCCTTATATATATAATACGATAAAAGTGGTTATTTAGCAAGCAATTCCATAATTTTATTGCTTCTAGCGATAAAACCAGTCATCTGCTCAGGTGTGAGGTTTGTGTGGCTAAGAAGAGCCAAGTCGTAGAGCTGCTCACAGAGGATTGTAGTGTTTTCGCCATCTTTGTTGTTTAAAATGTACTGTACAAGTGCGTGGTTGGCATTAAGTACCAATGTTTTGCCGGCACCACCAAACATAGATGGGTCCATACCATACATACCGTACATTTTCATCATATCCTGCATTCTTCTGTCTTGCTCTGAAAGCGTAATCATAGAAGAAATAGCAGTGTTCTTTAATTTTTCAACCTTAATAGTAAGATTATCATTGTTAAGAGCCTTTTTGAATGTAGCAGAAAGAGTTTCAGTTATTTCTTTAAGCTCATCTTCGCTTGTTTCTTCCTTGAAACTGTCAGAAAGGTCTGCATCTATACGTGCGAACTTAACACCTTCATTCTTGCCCTCAAGGTGAGTTATAAATGGCTGATCTATATTATGTGTAAGAATGATAGCATCTATGCCTTCTTCCTTAAACATGTTAATATACTGACTTTGTTCAGTCTCATCGGTTACATAGAAGACTGTGTTTTCGTGTTTCTCTTTATTCTCCTCAAGACACTCGTTAAGTGTAAGGTACTTGCCTTCAAGATTCTTAAAGATAATATAATCATTCATCTTGTCAGCAAACTTTTCGTCCTTTAAGCAGCCAAACTTGATAAATGGATTAATATCATCCCAGTACTTTTCATAGTTTTCCTTGTCAGTCTTACACATACCGGAAAGCTTATCTGCAACCTTCTTTGTAATATACTCAGAAATCTTCTTAACGAAACCGTCATTCTGTAAAGCGCTTCTTGAAACGTTAAGCGGAAGGTCAGGGCAGTCAATTACGCCCTTTAATAACATAAGAAATTCAGGTATAACTTCTTTTATATTGTCTGCTACGAATACCTGATTGTTATAAAGCTTAATAGTTCCCTCAATTGACTCATATTCTGTGTTAATCTTAGGGAAGTACAAAATACCCTTTAAGTTAAAAGGATAATCCATATTTAAATGAATCCAGAAAAGAGGTTCCTTATAATCATGGAATACCTTGCTGTAGAAGGCTTTGTACTCCTCGTCTGTGCAGTCATTAGGACGTTTGCTCCAAAGAGGGTGAGTATCGTTAATAGCCACAGGACGTTTAACAATCTTAGCCATCTTTTTGGCTGGAACCTTCTCAACAGTTTCTTTTGTTCCATCCTCATTTTCGATTTCCTCAGTTACGGCGTCCTTTATATAAGTATCAAGTACAGTGTCCTTATCTGTTACGTCCTCCTCGAGAATATCCTCAGTTAACTGACCGGCATCTTCATTGGACAGATAAATAGGGATTGGCATAAATGAACAGTACTTTTCAATAACTTCACGTGCCTTGTATTCATTAGCAAACTCATAACTGTCTTCGTTTAAATACAGAGTAATCTCTGTACCCACAGTAGTTTTGCTACATTCAGACATATCATATTCAGTTCCGCCGTCGCACTCCCAATGAACAGCCTCGGCACCTTCCTGGTATGAAAGAGTGTCGATGGTAACCTTATCAGCTACCATAAATGCAGAGTAGAAGCCTAATCCAAAGTGACCAATGATAAGGTCATCATTAGTTTTATCCTTGTACTTTTCAAGGAATGCTTCTGCACCGGAAAATGCGATCTGGTTAATATATTCATTAACTTCAGATTTAGTCATACCGATTCCGTTGTCGATTATCTTAATAGTCTTTTTTTCAGGACTAACAAGTATGTTAAGCTTGAATTCAATATCATCAGAAGCTTCATATTCGCCGATTAGGTCAAGCTTCTTAAGCTTTGTAATAGCATCGCAGCCATTAGATATTAACTCTCTGTAGAAAATGTCGTGGTCTGAGTACATCCACTTTTTGATTATAGGAAAAATGTTTTGACTGTTAATAGACAAATTGCCATGTTCTTTTGCCATAAATATACCTCCATTAAGGGGCTGTAAAAGCCCGAATATTTCACTATAAAGTAATTTAATACAGAGTAAGAAATAAGTCAAGAAAAAATTAGCACTCATAAGAAATGAGTGCTAACAAGAAAGAGGAGATCCCAGTATTATCAATGCTTTAAGCATTTATTAAAAAAGAATAAACAGTTATTAAGCTTCTTCAAAATCAATTCCTGCTTCAGCAAGATAATTCTTTATATACTTGTCAAAACAGTGTTCCGTAGTCTTATCTAAAGTGAATATCTTAAGCGATATGCCTGTGATGATAGTAGCTGCACCATCGGCATAGTTGATATTCAGAAAAAGACCATTAATGTCATCTGATGATAATAGAGATTCACCCATTGCTGAGAATGTACTTAAAAATCTTTTAATGTCATCTGATGATAGGGAAAACACAAGCTTCATACCTGTAGGAACCTTATTACCCTTAATAAGATTGAAACAAAAAGGTTTAATCATACTCCATAAAGAGTAGTTTGTATCAGGAAGTGTACTGAGCTCATCTTCAGAATAAAAGGCTTTGTTGATACTTCCGGATATATTATATGTGTTAGCAGTAGCAATAGTAGCTTCTGTTAACAACATTGTGTCAAAGGTATCTTTTACAAGCAGATGTGACATAAATCCTTTAATATCTTTTATGTTAAGTGCAATCATATATAATTCTCCGTATTGTTGATATATAGTTTTACAGTGGTGGAGGAGTAAAACTAAAGATTATCTTAATACTGATTATATAAAAAGTCAATGTCGAGTTGTGGGTTAAAACATTTTTTTAACCAACTTTTCAGCTATATCAGTAAGCTTAAATAAAATAACAGATATTACACAAAGTATAACGATTGACATTACAACCCAATCCATTTTAAATACCTGACTTCCATATATGATAAGGTATCCAAGGCCCTGACGTGCAGCAAGAAATTCACCGATTACAACGCCAACTAAGCATAAACCGATATTAACCTTCATATTACTTATTATGGTGTTTAATGAAGCCGGTAATACAAGTTTTCTAAAAATGTTGAATTTGGAAGCACCGAAGGTTCTCATAAGTTTGATTTTTTCTGAGTCAGTTTGTGAGAATGCGGTATAAATATTTAGTATTGTGCCAAATATAGCGATTGATATAGCGGTAACAATGATTGCTTTGGCGTTGTTTCCAAGCCACACAATAAGCATAGGTGCAAGAGCTGATTTAGGAAGGCTGTTTAACACTATCAGATATGGTTCAAGTATATGGGATAGAGGGGTAAACATCCACAGTATAAGTGCTGTACCAATTCCTAGTACTACAATAAGTCCAAAGCTTAAGAAAGTTTCGCCTAAAGTTACTGATATATGATTCCATATGGTACCTTCGTTATACATTTTAATAAATGTTTTTATTACTCGTGAGGGAGAACTAAAAACAAAAGAATTAATCCAATCAAGCTGAGCAGCTGTTTCCCATAGTGCTATAAATCCTATAAATATGACAATGCGTAGGATAGTGATGGTTGTGTTATAGCATTTAACTTTTCTTATATATGCCCTTTGCAATTCACTCATGGTGCAAGCTCCTTCCATATTTTGTTAAAGTATGAGGCAAATTCCGGTGCAGATCTGGTGTTAAATGGAGTGCGTTCTCCAGTGGTTGTAACTTTAATATCAATAATATTATTTATGGTGCCGGGACGTGGGCTAAGAATAATGATATTTTCAGCCATGGCAATTGCTTCTGATATATCATGAGTTACAAGAATAGCTGTTTTTTCTTGCTCTTTAATAATTTTGTATATATCATCGCCTACTTCAAGTCTGGTCTGGTAATCCAGGGCAGAGAATGGTTCGTCAAGCAGCAGTATGTCGGGTTCTAGAGCAAGAGTCCTAATAAGTGCTACACGCTGTCTCATACCGCCTGATAGTTGAGAGGGACGTGAGTTTTTGAAGTTTTTTAAACCATATGCATCAAGCAGATTGTTAACAAGTTGCTTTTTCTCAGGTGTGCATTCTTTTCTTGTTTCAAGACCTAACATAATATTTTTATAGACAGTGCGCCATTCAAAGAGATTGTCTCTTTGTAACATATAACCTACATGTACATCTGACTGTTCGGTTTTTGGGTTGTTGAGTAGTATATATCCGGAATCAGGTGGAGTAAGTCCTGCGATTAGAGAAAGTAGCGTGGATTTACCACATCCGGATGGCCCTACGATGGCTGTGAAACTACCAGGCATAATATCAAAACTAATGTTTTGTAGTGCCACTGTCTCGCCGTCTTTTGTGTGATATGAATAATTAACTTTGGATAATGATAGTATTGGTTTCATAACAGGGCTCCTTAAGTTTATATGTTAGTATATGCGTTTGTTACGTAAAAGGTTTATAGTGTTTCTTGCAAAAGGCATAGCAGTATGCTATTATCAAGCAGAAGAGGAAATATACAAAAGGGGACCATATGAGGAATTTCAATCAGATTATTAATGGTTTAAAGGACAAGCATATATTTATACAGACACACAATTTTCCAGATCCGGATGCTATTGCAAGTGCATATGGTTTGCAGGAGTTATTGAAACAAAGTGGAATTACATCTACCATATGCTATAAGGGAAGGGTTGACCATGGGAGTGCTATGGCTATGGCAGAAAAACTCGATATTAAGATTGTAGAATACGCACAGATTAAGAATATGGCAGAAACAGCTGAAATCATTCTTGTGGATTCGCAAAAAGGTAACGCTAATATAATAGATATGCCAGGGGATGAAGTGATGTGTATAGACCATCATCCTACATTTGAAAAGGTAGAGTATGTTTTTGCTGATATTCGTCCTGAAGTTGGTGCATGTGCTTCTATTATTGCTGAGTATTTCTTTAATAACGGCGTAGATATGAGTAAAGAAGTTGCAACAGCACTTCTTTATGGAATTAAGGTAGATACGGCTAATCTTACAAGAGGTGTGTCGGATCTTGACCTTGATATGTTCTATAGAATATACAGCAAGGCCGATCATCACATGATTACAGAGCTTGACAATAGTGTGTTACGTCCGGATGATTTAAAGGCTTATGAAGTTGCTATAAGTTCACTTGAGACTTATGACCGAGTGAGTTTTGCATGTGTTGGATACAACTGTCAGGAGGCATTGATTGCATCCATTTCAGATTTTATTATGATGCTTGATACAACAGATACGACAGTGGTTTATTCGTTGAAGGATAACGGAATAAAGTTGTCTATAAGAACTATGACAGACTGTAATGTAGGTAGAATAGCCAATGATGCCCTTGAAGGCATAGGTAATGGAGGCGGTCATGAAAATATGGCCGGAGGTTTTGTTGTTTATGATGAAAGCATAGACAATCCTGTGCAGAATAAGGAGTATATGGATTCATTGGTTTCTGATATAAAAAGAAGGTTTTTAAATAGAATTAATTCTTGTAAAATGTAGCAAAATGTGTATAATTAAGTAGGTAGTGCTACCATGGCTCAGTCGGTAGAGCAATTGATTCGTAATCAATAGGTCGCCGGTTCAAGTCCGGCTGGTAGCTCTTATTGCCCCCAAAGTTGTAAGTGCAGCTTTGGGGGTTGTTTCTTGTTAAACTTTGCATAAAATCACCAAAAAGTAAAATACTAACCATAACATTTATTATAAGCAGCACTGGTGTGTAGTTAGGAGGCGTTATGGGAAAAAAGGAAGAACAGGAAGCAAAGGATGCAAAGGTTAATGAGTATGGACAGGTTATACTAGAAAACAATAAAAAGCACAACCGAATTCAACTGATGACTATAATAGGTGAGATTGAAGGGCATGATGTGTTGCCACCTACAAGTAAGTCTACTAAGTATGAGCATATATTGCCGCAGTTGGCATCAATAGAGGATGACGATGATATTGGTGGTGTATTGTTTTTAATCAATACGGTTGGTGGAGATGTTAGTGCAGGCTTGGCGTTAGCTGAGATGATAGCATCTATGTCAAAGCCGACAGTTTCACTTGTTCTTGGAGATTCTCACAGCATAGGAGTTCCGCTGGCAGTAAGTACTGATTATTCATATATAGCACCATCTGCGACTATGATAGTGCATCCGGTGCGTATGAATGGGACGATAATAGGGGCACCACAAACATTTGATTATTTTAAACTTATACAGGATAGAATTGTTAAGTTTATTTCAATTCATTCAAAGGTGGCTAAAGAAGAGTTAGAGTCTATGATGATTAATACAGGTATGCTGACAAAAGACTTAGGAACTATCCTGGTGGGGCAGGAAGCGGTGAATAAAGGACTTATTAACGAAGTTGGCGGCATAAGTCAGGCCTTTGGAAAGCTTACAGAACTAATGAATAGTGATAAATAAAGAGGGATATATGAACAGTAAGAAACAAAAATTATGCAATCTTTGTCCAAGAGAATGCAATATAGATAGAAGTGTAACTACAGGTTTTTGCGGTATGTCAGATAATGTGCATATCGCAAGAGCTGCATTACATATGTGGGAAGAGCCTTGTATATCAGGAGAGGAAGGTTCGGGAACAGTTTTTTTTACAGGCTGCACACTTAGATGTGTCTTTTGCCAGAATTACAATATAGCAGCCGGAAAAGTTGGGAAAAGCGTTACTGTTGACAGACTTTCACAGATTTTTATGGAGTTACAGCAAAAAGGAGCTAACAATATTAATCTCGTAACTCCAACACATTATGTACCACAGATTGTAAGTGCTGTTAAGAAAGCTAAGCATAAAGGTCTGGTACTGCCTATTGTGTATAATACCAGTGGATATGAGACAGTGGAAACACTTAAGATGCTTGATGGTGTGGTGGATGTGTATCTTCCGGATTTTAAGTATATGTCGGAAGAAGTGGCGTATAAGTATTCAAAAGCGAAGGACTATCCTATAGTTGCCAAAAGTGCTCTGGCAGAAATGTATCGTCAGACAGGCCCTGCTGTTTTAAACAGTAATGGGATTATGACTAAAGGTGTGATCGTTAGACATTTAGTGCTTCCGGGGCAGGTACAGGAAGCAAAGTCAATAGTAGAATATTTGTATCATACATATCATGATAAGTTGTTTATGAGTATAATGAATCAATATACCCCATTACCTCAGGTTAAAGAATATCCGGAGATAAACAGAAAAGTAACCGAAGCAGAATACGATGAGGTGGTGGATTATGCTATAAACCTTGGTGTTGAATGTGCTTATATACAGGAAGGAGAGACCGCTAAAGAAAGCTTTATTCCTGACTTTGATTATGAAGGTGTTTAAAGTGATTGCGTAAATCTCTAAAAAATATTATAATAGTTAAAAATGTGTTCGTGAGGAGCCTATGGAGTCAACTGTTAACAAAATAGAGAAGAATAGAGCACATATATGGCAGATTGCCCTGTTTTCGCTTAACAATACATCAACTAACCTGTATCTTGCCATGATGGGATATGTGTCATATTATGCTAATGGAATAGCGGGTATAGGTGTGGTTGTTATATCTATGATACTTACAGGTATGAGATTGTTTGATGGTATAACGGACCCTATTATTGGTTACATAATTGATAAGACTAATGGAAGATTCGGAAAGTTCAGACCGTTTATGATTATAGGATATGTGTTGTTGGCATTAAGTTCACTGACACTTTACTATACAACGCACCTTGTGCCGGAGTACTTGCGAATACCCTATTTTATATTAGTGTATTCTATATACATAATAGGTTATACATTTCAAACAGCGGTGGTTAAGTCAGGTCAGTCAGTTATAACTAATGATGTGTCACAACGCCCAATGATAACTTTTTTTGATTCTACATTTATTATGGCGGCACATGGACTGATTGCTTTTTATGTTTCAGTGTATTTGATTGGTAAGTATGGAAGCTTTAATAATGAGTTGTTGTTTGATGAGTTTGTACTGACGGTTGTTATTGTGTCAGGTATATGCACGGTGCTTGCTGTTATAGGAATATGGCAGAAAGATAATGTTAGCAATTTTAAATTGTCTAAGGATGTTGTGGATAACAGTGATGATAATATTAAGTTTAGGGATTATTGGGAGATACTTAAGCACAATAGTCCTATAAGAATGCTTGTTATAGCGGCGGCATCTAATAAATTTGCTTCTATGGTGTATGGACATGCAACAGTTCTGGTTATGTTTTATGGCATACTTATGAATAATTATGCTCTGGCAGGTGTGATAGGGCTTATTATTGGTATTCCGAATCTGGGGATAATATATCTTGGTATTAAGTATGCTCAGAAGGTTGGTCAAAAGAAAGCTATGATAGATGCTACATGGCTTGCCATTCTTTTTCAGTTTTTACTTTTACTTATGATGGCATTTTGTGATTTGACACAGGTTTCCCTAAAAAACATCAACCTGATTACGGTTGTGTTTCTTGTTGTGTTTATGGCATTGAATGGTTTTAAGTCAATAACTAACAATATAGTAGTGCCGATGATTGCAGATTGTACAGACTATGAGTATACAGTGAGTGGACATTTTGTTCCGGGAATTATGGGGGCATTGTTTTCATTTATTGATAAGTCATTTTCAGCATTGGGAACAGGTTTTGTTGGAATAGCACTTTCTGCTATTGGATTTTCAAAGGTGTTTCCACAGGTAGGAGATGAATTGACACCAGAATTAAAGTGGATGACCATATTTTTTTATTGTGTAATTCCTATAATAGGATGGCTTGTAACTATATGCGTTATGAAGTATTATAAGCTTGATAAAAAGGCTGTGGCAGATATGTATGCAGATAAACGTAATGAGGAAGAAATTAACTGATATAAGAACGATTTACTGATTTATGGAGGCAACGATGATTATAACAAAGGGAGATGTTACAAGACTGGGAAGCAGTCGTGATGGCAATGGATACAATTTTGCACTGTCTTGTGAGTGTAATGAAGTAGAATTGCTTATATATGATGAAACGTTTAAGGTAAAGAAGAAAATAGTCTTGGACAAGTCTTACAAAGTAGGCAATGTATATGCTGTAAAGTTATCAGGAGAGTCCTTGGAAAGTGCGTATTATGCATACGAAGTGGATGGACAGCATTATGTTGATCCATATGCTAAAACTATAACTGACTGTGAAATATTCGGTGAAGAAAAGAGCGACGCAAAGTATGTGAGTCGTGTAGTGTTGGATGAATATGATTGGGAAGGGGATAGTCCACTTAACATACCGTATGAAGATTGTATATTTTATAAGGTTCATGCCAGAGGTTTTACAAAGAGTAAAACATCAGGCGTTAAAGCAAAAGGTACATTTGCTGGTATTATAGAGAAGATTCCATATCTTAAAGAACTTGGAATAACTACTATAGAGTTAATGCCGGCCTATGAGTTTGATGAAGTGGGAAGATTCGCACAGTTACAAGAAAAGGAAGCAGGGCAGGGGATATATACTTCGATGCCTATAAAGACGCCTATTAATTATTGGGGATATGTTAGTGGTTTTCACTTTGCTCCAAAGGCAGCATATACAGAGAGCGCAACTTACAGGTCTGACTATACGGTAGAGTTTAAGAATCTTGTAAAGCAGTGCCATAAAGATGGAATAGAAGTAGTTATGGAGATGTTCTTTGATAAAGAAACGCCGGATACTATACTTGATTGTCTAAGATACTGGGTTACGGAGTATCATATTGATGGAGTGCATCTTTATGGTCCTACTGTAAGTCTTGAAGTAGCGGCAGCAGATCCTATATTAGCAGATACTAAGATTATAACGGTTTATTGGGATGGTGCTAAGGGAAGTAGTAAGCATATGGCTAATTATAATGATGGATTCCTTCGTACTGCCAGATGTTTTCTTAAGGGTGATGAGAATCAGTTGGCAGATTTCTTGAGACTTTCGAGAGATAATCCGGTTCAGAGTGCCAATATTAACTATATTACTAATCACAACGGATTCACACTTGCAGATATGGTGAGTTATGAAAGAAAGCATAATGAAGCTAATGGTGAGAATAACCGTGATGGTGAGAATTTTAATTATACATGGAATTGTGGTGAAGAGGGTATCAGCCGAAAGAAGAAGATTCTTGCACTTCGCAGGCGCCAAGTAAAAAATGCACTGATTATGCTTATGTTATCGGCAGGTACTCCACTTATTATGGCTGGAGATGAGTTCGAGAATTCTCAGGGAGGCAATAACAATCCTTACTGCGTTGACAGTGAGGTAAGTTGGGTTAACTGGAAAAAAACAGACTCAGCAAGGGAGTTGCTTAGTTATGTTAAAGAGCTTATAGCTATACGAAAGAACAATAAGATACTTCATATGCAGGATAGATTAATGTCATCAGATCCTATATCATGTGGATATCCTGATGTGTCATATCATGGAAGCAGTGCGTGGTATAATGCCTGTGAGAACTATGACAGACACGTAGGTGTTATGTATTGTACAAGATATGATGGCAATGTTTCTAAGGATGATACATTTAAGCTTATATATGTAGCTTATAATATGCACTGGGAGTCACATGAAATTGCATTGCCTAAGTTACCGGCAGGCTGTACATGGAAGATTGTTATGTGTTCTGATAAAGAAGTGGATACTACAGATGTGAAAGATGAAAAGGTAGTAGTAGTTGCACCTAGAACAATAGCTGTTATGATGGCGGAAGTTAAGCCGGAAAAGCCTAAAAAGAAATCAAAGAAAAAGGATTAGGGTTATGGAACTTAATAATGAAAAAGAGCTGGAAGATATGTTAGAAGCTCTTAAGAATTGTGCGAAGGTAAGACGTGCCGGAAGTGTTGATAAGCGTGGAAATGTTTCAATAAGTCAAGTAGATGATGATAATACATCTAATGATATCCATATAAGTCTTAATCATATTATGGAGTATTATATTTATGCTACGTTTTACAATCCTGATTCAAGTGTAGTTGTTAGTGAAAAGCCATATGGAAGATACTTTAGAGAATATGGTGATTTGCTAATGACTAAGGAGCGGTTTCGGGCAGCAGAGGCGGCTTACAAGGATGCAATAAGCTGGAACCCGGTTGATTTGGATTCAATACTTGGTCTTGCTGAGTGTTACAAAAGACTTAATATGTTGGAAAGATATCTTATAGTGACTAAGGAAGCTTATAGGTATTGTTGTACTAGAGCTACCATGGCAAGATACTATCGTAATATGGGGTATTATTATGTGAGTAAGTACGAGCCGGAAGTGGCAAGAGCTTGTTATGTGTATAGTAATATATATTATCACACAGATAATGCGGATAGTGAGCTTACGTATCTGGAAGAAGCACTAAAAGATAAGACGCCTGATATGACTATATCTGAGATGCAGGAGATTTTTACTAAACATAACATTGAACCCGGACCAAACCCGGATACAATAGGTATTGTTTACAGAGTTGGAGAGCTTATGATGGAGGATAAGGAATATTCTCTTGCCAGAGACTGCTTTTCAATAGTGTATGATATAACAAGAGATAGCCAGCTTGAGAAGTTGCTTGATGAGCTTGAAACCACACTGGATAATGAAGGAGATGCGGTATGATACCATTGCTTGCAAGAAATGCGGTTAAAACAAAGTCTGGATTTACAACAGCATGTATGACAGGGAATTATGAATGTGCATATGCTCTGGGGCTTTTGTCAGCAGCAGCGGGATTAGAAAGAAAAGAGGATATCACAGATATAGTGGAGCTGCAAAAAAGTGTTTTGGCAAAGCTGGAGGGATATGAACCACCTAATGATTCTATGAAGCGTCTGATTGAGATGTTGAAAGAATATGAACCGTCAGACAAGATTGACGAACAGATGCTGGAACTTTATTATGTAGGATTTGATGATAAAACACTGTAAAATGAAGTGCTTTATTATTGAAACTAAACAAAAATGCAATGTTTTGGTTGACTTCTAAATAAGTATGGGGTATATTTTTATCGTGGTTAAAAACTTTATATTAAGGTGGAAGTTATACAATGATACAGATGGTGGAAGTTGCGGACATTGAAAAAGCTCACAGCAATCCAATTGCAGAGTTGGTTCAGACTGCATGCAAGTTTGAAAGTCACATCACAATTCAGTGTGACGGAAAGTACATTAACGCGAAGAGCCTTATGGGTATGATGGCATTTGGACTGCGTAAAGGACTTAAAGTTGAGATATCAGCTGACGGTGTGGATGAAGCACAGGCAGTAGATACAATAAAGGAGTTTTTAGTAAGCTAAAGATTGAGGAGGTAAATCATAATGGCTAAGGAAACAACAAAGACAGTAGTTGCAGAGGAGACAGTTAAGGCTCAGGCAACAAAGGTTGAGGCAGCTAAGGTAGAGACAGCAAAGACAGAAAAGGTGGAGAAGAAGGCGCCTGCAAAGAAGGCAGCAGCTAAGAAGACTGCTACAAAGAAGGCAGAGACAGAAAAGGCAGAGAAGAAGGCACCTGCAAAGAAGGCTACAACAGCTAAGAAGACTGCTACAAAGAAGGCAGCAAAGGTTGAGATGTTCCTTCAGTATAACGATAACCAGCTTGATGAGTCAGCATTGATGGATCGTGTAAAGGCTGATTGCGAAGCACAGGGTGTTGATGCTAAGGAGTTAAAGCTTTACTTAAAGCCACAGGACAATGCTTGCTATTATGTTGCTAATGGTAACGTAGCAGGTAAGGTTGATTTGTTCTAATCTGAGTTATACATATTATAAGAGTAAGAGGGGATTGCATATGCAGTCCTCTTTTTTATATGCATATGAGCAAAAATACAGTGAAAATTCATCTTTTTTACAAAAAATACTTTTGAAAATTAATAGAAAATAGTGTATAATATGGACAGAAGCAGATAAAGTTCGGTTAGATATTAGTTAGATACTAATGAGCAGGAAGGAAGTATGAATCGTGACATTTGAGATTAACGACAGGATAGTATACGGTGTTATGGGTGTATGTGAGATAGTGGATATTGCAGCTCCGCCTATAAAAGGTATAGAGGGAAAGTATTATTATTTGCAGCCTATATATGACAGTAGGGGGATTATATATTCACCTGTTGACAGTAATAAGGTTCCTATGCGTTATATTATAAGCAAGGAGGAGTGCGATAAGTTGATTGTACGCGCACAGAACTGCATTAAGGATACGCCGCTTAATGAGCCGGTTACAGCAGCTATGTATGATGATATGGTTAAGTCACAGAAACCCGTAGAATTATTACATTTGGTTAGAGCATTGTACAATGTTAAGAATGAGAGAGCAAAAGACTTGAGAAAAATGAAAACTATGGATAGTAATATGCTTACTACGGCAAAGAAGTTATTGTATGGTGAGTTGGCAGCAGTTCTTGATAGAGACTTGAAGGAATTGTCAGAAGAGATGGATTCGTATCTTTCAAGATAGTATTTTGAAGTGTAATCTTAGTTAAAATGTACTTGCTTTTTTTTACGAGGCATATTATTATTAACCTTGTATTAAATATTTACATGCGTCGAGAAAGAGGAGTACATGTATGGCGCCGTAAGAGAGAACCACTCGTGGGCTGAAAGGTGGTTTCGGTAAGTGTATGTGGAAGGTAGCTTTTTAGCAGCATCAGTGAAATCATAAGAGAGTAGTTGATGACGGAGTGGTTTACGTTATAGAACCAAGAGGATTACCGTACAGGTGATTGAACAAAGGTGGTACCGCGATATAGTCGCCCTTTGCAGTTTTTCTGCAAGGGGCTTTTTTATTGCTAGTATACAGTTGTGCATCGAGTTATATAATTTGTTTGTTTCGAGTTGCGAACATAAGATTTTCTAAGTGATTTTGATAAGTTTTATATAGGTGACGTGAACGGCTTGAATTCGCATCCGTGCTCAGTCAAGCCTTTTGCGGACATCCTTGTCCGCAAATCACTTATAAATAATGAAAGCACTAAGAAAATCTAATGTTCTTCACAAGGCACAAACAAATTATATACTCATACACAACCCAAACAGTCAGTAAAAAAGCTCCTTGCAGCTAAGAAAGATAGAAAGTTGATAACGCAAAACAAAAAGAAAGGATGTTGTTATGAGTAAGGAATTGGAGAAGAATTATAATCCTTCAGAAATTGAAGACAGATTGTATCAGAAGTGGTTGGATAAGAAGTATTTTCATGCGGAAGTTAATCCGGATAAGAAACCATTTACTATTGTTATGCCACCACCAAATATTACAGGTAAGTTGCATATGGGACACGCTCTTGATAATACTATGCAGGATATCCTTATCCGTTTTAAGCGTATGCAGGGCTTTGAGGCTCTTTGGATGCCGGGAACAGACCATGCTAGTATTGCAACAGAGGTTAAGGTTATTGATGCTCTTAAAGCTGAAGGTATTGATAAGCATGAGCTTGGAAGAGAAGGTTTCCTTAAGAGAAGCTGGGAGTGGAAAAAAGAATATGGCGGAGCTATTACAAGTCAGCTAAGAAAGATTGGATCATCTTGCGATTGGGATAGGGAAAGGTTTACAATGGATGAGGGCTGTTCTAAGGCAGTTCAGGAAGTATTTATTAACCTTTACGAGAAAGGCCTTATATACAAGGGTTCAAGAATAGTAAACTGGTGTCCGGTATGTAACACATCTATTTCAGATGCGGAAGTTGAACATGTTGAGCAGGCAGGACATTTTTGGCATATTAATTATCCTATAGTAGGTGAGGAAGGAAGATTTGTTCAGATAGCAACAACAAGACCTGAGACACTTCTTGGTGATACAGCTATTGCTGTTAATCCGGAGGATGACAGATATAAGGATATTGTTGGTAAGATGGTAGATCTTCCGCTTACAGGCAGACAGATTCCTGTTATTGCAGATAGTTATGTTGATATGGAGTTTGGTACAGGTGTTGTTAAGATTACACCGGCACATGACCCTAACGACTTTGAGGTAGGTAAGAGACATAATCTTCCTGAGATTAATGTTATGAATGACGATGCCACTATTAACAATCTTGGTGGTAAGTACGCAGGTATGGAGCGTTACGAGGCTAGAAAGGCAATTGTTGCAGACCTTGAAGAGCTTGGTCTTCTTGTTAAGGTTGAGGATCATACACATAATGTAGGTACACATGATCGTTGTAAGACGACAGTTGAGCCTATGGTTAAACAGCAGTGGTTTGTTAAGATGGATGAGCTTATAAAGCCAGCTGTTGAAGGCGTTAAGAATGGTGATATAGAGCTTATGCCGGCATCTATGGATAAGACATATTATAACTGGACTGACAATATCCGTGACTGGTGTATTTCAAGACAGTTGTGGTGGGGACACAGAATCCCTGCATATTATTGTAAGGACTGTGGTCAGATGGTTGTTGCAGATGAGGCTGTATGTACATGTCCAAAGTGTGAAGGTACTAATATGGAACAGGACCCTGATACACTTGATACATGGTTTTCATCAGCACTTTGGCCATTCTCAACCCTTGGCTGGCCAGAGAATACTAAGGAACTTGAGTATTTCTATCCAACAGATGTACTTGTAACAGGTTATGATATTATCTTCTTCTGGGTTATTCGTATGATATTCTCAGGATATGAGCATATGGGCAAGAAGCCATTTGGCAAGGTATTGTTCCACGGACTTGTTAGGGATTCACAGGGACGTAAGATGAGTAAGTCTCTTGGTAACGGAGTTGATCCGCTTGAAGTTATTGAGAAGTACGGTGCGGACGCACTTCGTTATACGCTTATCACAGGTAATGCACCTGGCAACGATATGCGTTTCTATTGGGAGAGAGTTGAGGCAAGTCGTAACTTTGCTAACAAAGTATGGAATGCGTCAAGATTCATTATGATGAATGATCCTGATAATCAGGTTAAGGCAGACGGTGTAATTCCAGCTAACCTTACAGAGGCAGATAAGTGGATTCTTTCAAAGATGAATAATCTTATTAAAGAAGTTACTGACAATATGGAGAAGTATGAGCTTGGTATTGCAGTAGCAAAGCTTAATGATTTTATCTGGGAAGAGTTCTGTGACTGGTATATAGAGATGGTTAAGCCACGTCTTTACAGTGATACAGATACTACTAAGACAGCAGCTATCTGGACTCTTAAGACAGTGCTTATTGATGCATTGAAGCTGTTGCATCCATATATGCCATTTATTACAGAGGAAATCTTCTGTAATATTCAGGAGGATGAGGAGTCAATTATGATTTCTAACTGGCCTGTTTACTCAGAGGAGCGTAATTTTGCTACAGAGGAAAATGCTATTGAAACAATCAAGACAGCAGTTCGCAATATAAGAAATCTTCGTGCAGAGATGAATGTTGCACCAAGTAGAAAAGCTCTTGTGTATGTTGTTTCAGAGAATGCAGTTGTTAGAGATATATTTGAGAATGGTAAAGTGTTCTTTGCAACACTTGGATATGCAAGTGAGGTAATTATTCAGAGCGATAAGAGTGGTATTGCAGATGATGCGGTATCAACAATTATCCCGGACGCGGTTATATACATTCCATTTGCAGAGCTTGTGGATATTGATAAGGAAATCGAGAGACTTAAGAAGGAAGAAGCAAAGCTTTTAGGCGAAATTAAGCGTTGCGAAGGTATGCTTAACAATGAGAAGTTTGTTTCTAAAGCACCACAGGCAAAGATTGATGAAGAGAAAGAGAAGCTTGCGAAGTATCAGCAGATGTTAGGTCAGGTTACAGAGCGTCTTACAACTCTTTCTAAGTAATGTGTAGATTAGTTTTATAATTCGTCGGGGCTGAATTATTCAGTCCCCGATGGTTTAAGTGCCGAAAGGCGGGAAAGGCGGTAAATATGGCAGAGAAGAGTATGATTTCAATTCCTTACAGTCAGTATCTTATGGAGATGCGAAGCGGTAAGATATTCCAGATTGATGATGGTTTTACAGAGATTTTAGGTTATACACAAGAAGATATTGATGGAGGACTTATATTTAAGAAGTTGGTTCCTGATGTTGAATACAATGCCATCATTGATGAACTTAAAGAACAACTTATAGATAAGAATTATGTGTGCTACCAGCATGAGATGTATACAAAGTCAGGTGAGACAACAGAAGTTGTTTCATTTATCAGAATCCAGAATAAGCTTCTTAACGGACATAGAGTGCTTAAGGTAAGTATTGCGAGTCTTAATGATTATGAGAAGGATATGTAGAAAGCTGGTTTAATATGGAGTTTAATTTTTCAGATAAAGCCAATCGTTTTAAACCGAATATATTTAACATTCTTAATGAGCGAAAGGCTAATATGCAGGCTAGAGGAAAACGAGTGTATGACTTATTTGTAGGAACACCGGATTTTCAGCCGGAAAAGCATGTGATGGATGCAGTAGTTGAAGCTTCAAAGGATGCTGAGAATTATAAGTATTCGCTGGGAGATACAAAAGAGCTTGTAGAATCTGTTCAGGGCTGGTATAAGAGAAGATATGGCGTGGAATTGTCACAAGATGAGATAATGTCAGTGGCAGGCTCGCAGGAAGGTTTTGCGCACGTGGCTATGACAGTATGTAATCCGGGGGATTTGGTACTTGTGCCTAATCCGGGATATCCTGTATTTGAAGTGGGACCATATCTTAATGATGCGGTGATAGATTATTACGAGCTTGATAAGGATAATCACTTTATGCCTGCGCTTGATAAAATTAGCGAGGAAAAGGCTAGAAAAGCCAAAATGATTATTGTTTCGTATCCTCTTAATCCAACCTGCACATGTGCAGATAGAGAGTTCTACGCAAAGCTTGTGGAGTTTGCAAAGAAATATAATATACTTGTAGTTCATGATAATGCATATTCGGAGATTATATATGATGGAAGAGAAGGTATTTCATTTTTGTCTGTTCCTGGTGCAAAGGAAGTTGGTATTGAGTTTAATTCACTTTCTAAGACATATAATCTTACGGGGTTAAGAATATCCTTTGCGGTTGGTAATTCAGAGGTTATAAAGAAGTTTAAGACAATACGTTCACAGTTTGACTATGGAACAAGTTATATAGTACAAAAGGCAGCTATAGCTGCACTGGATGGTCCCCAGGAGGGCGTTAAAGAACAGTGTATGGCGTACCAAAGAAGAAGAGATGCTCTTTGTAGCGGACTTAATTCTTTGGGGTGGAAGGTTCCATACTCAGAGGGAACAATGTTTGTGTGGGCACCGGTTCCGGAAGGATTTGCTTCGTCAGATGATTTCTGTATGCAATTATTGGAGAATACCGGCGTGCTTTGTACACCGGGAAGTGCATTTGGTAGTCTTGGTGAAGGATATGTGCGTTTTGCACTGGTGCTTGATGAGGATACAATAAAAGAAGCTGTAGCACTTATTGGTGATTGGTTTTCAAGCATTTACTAATTAAGTCATCTGACGGTTGTTCAAACTAATATTAATGTGTATAAAAGGTTGCGGTATATATGATTTTCCTGTATGTTTAAGGAGAATTATATAAGTATCGTAACCTTTTTTGCATATAAGAGTTAATGAGTGGAAATTGAAATTTATTCAACTAGCAGTTGATTGAATAGCACAAATCACTATTTTAAAATGATTGTATTTTATTAATATTCAGTATAACATTATTGTCAGGAATCGAATTGGAGGGAAAAAGTATGTTAGATAAGGACACAATAGGAAAAAATATTTTGGCATATAGAAAGCATAGAGGGTTCAGCCAGAAAGAATTGGCGGCTATGCTTAACATAACTGTGCAAAGTATATCTAAGTGGGAGACAGGTGGTAGTCTTCCTACACTTGAGATGCTTTGTGAACTTTCTAAGGCGCTTGATGTAAGCGTAGACACATTGCTTAGTAATGCGGTTCTTGAAAACAGAGATATCTGTTATATGGATACAGGACTTGACACAAAGAAGTTATATGCGCTAAAGGCAGAGATTAACGATATGGTAACTAAGGACGATGATCTGTTGTATTCTCATTACGTTGCTCCTGTTATGTTTAAAATGGGTACGGAGAATATGGTAGACCCTGTATATATATTAGATACAAGTGTTCCGGGGTCTAAAGTAAAGCTTGCGAAAGAAAGACAGTGTGACAAAGAGATATGTATGGATGTAGTAGTGACAGCGATAAACAATGTTTTACGATATGGATTTATGCCTAAACTGCTTAAAGCACATGTAGTATGCGGTAATATAGGACAGGATAGATTACGCAATATGGCACTGGGATTTAAAGAAATGTGTGAAAGCAATGGTGTAATATTTGCAGGAATGGGGATATCAGCTCAACCTGTTAACTACAGTGACAATGAGTACGAGATAAGTGTTTCTCTGATAGGTGCCGCTGAGCGTGATGATATGATAAAGGGCGATAAGATACAGGAAGGTGATGTAGTTATAGGAGTGCTTATGGATGGACTTGAAGCGTGTTCTTATCCGTTTGTTAAGGTAATGCTTAATCGTAAACCTGAGATAGCATACAAAAAGATAGAAGGCGGTACTTATCTTCCGGAAGAACTTCTTAAGCCTGCAAGTGCCTGCACGTATGCAGTAAAAGAACTACAGAAGGCCAAAATGCTTCATGGAGTATGCAGAATTAATACAACTATCCTTAATTCGGGACTTTACAGTCAGATAATGCCAAAAGGTCTTGGGTTGTGTGTGGATATGTGTTCAATTCCGGCACTTCCAATGTATAAGTACTTAAAAAGTCTTGATTTGGTAGGAAATAATTATTTTCATTACAGATTTAACTTAGGGGTTGGTATGCTGTTAATCGTGCCGGCTGACAGTAAAGATAAAGCGCTTGATATAGTTAGTAAGTACCATAAATGTTTTGTTATAGGAAGTATAAAGGCAGATGTGGAGCATAAGGATGAGAAAGTGTGGTACGAAGGAGAATTACAATGGTAAAAAAGGGAAATATATTTGTTAAGGTAGGAGCTAAACACAGCATATTGCTTTTTGTGTATGTGCTTAGTGCATTGGTAGTTAATGTATCTGTCATAATCGGCAATGATTATCTTGCAAGGGCTACTGATAAACTTATGGATGGGGATAGCATTGATTTTAGCGGATTATTTATACCCTTGGCAGCATTAATAGTTATAGGAACACTTATGACATATATAAAAAGCATTTCCGGCAGTAATTATAGTGCAAATGTACAAAGGGATGTAAAGGGGAGTGTTGTAAGAAGGTTAGTAAATCTGCCCTATAAGTACTATGATGAAAAGGGTACAGGCAGTATAATGACAAAGCTGGTATCAGATATTAATGAAGTAGGACGTTTCTTTTCAGAGGTAATGCCTGAATTAATCGTGGATGTTATCATGGTGGTAACAGTTACGGTGTATCTTCTTAATATGGATGTTTGGCTTGTGGTGGTGCTTTATGCAACATATCCGTTTTTACTTATGGCGGCAGATATGTTGTCAAAAAGACTTACTTCTGTAGTAAAGAAACGTAGAAACAGTATGGATTTACGCACGCAGGTTGCATTTGATGCAGTGCAAGGGATAGAGGTTGTAAAAAGTTACAATCTTGAGAGCGCTATGCAGAAAAAGATTAATTATCATATAGACGATGTGGCTGCACAGGGTTGCAAAAGCACGAAGATAACCTCTATGGGATATGTAATCAGACACACTGTTAATACTGTTCCTGTTGTAATATGCTATATGTTTGCTCTTTATGAGACATTGTCAGGAAAGATGACAACAGGAGATATGTTGGCATTTAGCGTACTACTTAGTCGTGTAGTGTGGCCATTGGGCAATATTGTATTCTGTGTTAATGATATAAGAGAATTAAATGTTTCATTAAAAAGAGTTCAGGAAATATATTCTGAAGATGTAGAGGAAAGTGGAACATACATATATAGCAAAGATGAGGGCTGCGATTACGCCATTCAATGGAATGACGTGAAATTCTCTTATGATGATGAAAGAAATGTTGTAAACAACATGAGCTTTGGAATAAAACAAGGGGAAACGGTAGCATTTGCAGGTGGCTCGGGTGAAGGCAAAAGTACTGTGTTTAAACTGTTGTGTGGATTTTATAAGAAAACAGGCGGAGAGTACAAGCTGTTTGGACACAGAATTGAGGATTGGCAGCTTGAGTCTGCAAGAAACTGCTATTCATATGTTTCGCAAAATGTATTTCTTTTTCCACAGACTATATGGGAAAATGTAGCATTTGGTAAGCCGGGAGCAACGAAGGATGAGGTTGTTGAGGCTTGTAAAAGTGCCAATATTCATGATTTTATTATAAGACTTCCTGATGGGTACGATACTATGGTAGGTGAACGTGGTGTGAGATTGTCAGGCGGAGAGCGGCAGAGACTTTCTATAGCCAGAGCATTTTTAAAGGATGCCCCTATACTTTTGCTTGATGAGCCTACGGCATCTGTTGATGCAGGGACCGAACAACTGTTACAGGAAGCTATTGACCGCGTATCTATTGGTAAGACAGTGCTGATTATAGCGCACAGACTGTCAACTATTCAAAATGCTGACAGGATTTATGTGGTGGATAAAGGTACTGTGGCAGAGTCAGGAACTCATGAAGAGTTGATTGCTTTAGAAGGGATATATGCCACTATGCATGGAAAGGAGGCAATGTCTGATGAAAGTTAAGAAATCTAATATATTTTTCTGGTTTATGGGGCTGATGGGAAGAAGACTTCCTATATACTTGCTGGCTGTTTTTGTGTCAACACTGGGGTTGGCAGGAAGTAAGATTGCTAATGCATGGCTTGTGAAAAATATTATGACAGCCGCCCAGACAAGAGAAACAGAAGGAATAATATTAACTGTTATAATTAATTTTATCGTCATAGTTCTTGCTATGTTTACGTGGAGAGTTGGAATTGTCAGGTACAATATAGAGGCAAAGCTGGCAATAGCAAGAGTGGAGAAAAGAGTTTTTGGAAAAGTGTTGAAGCTGCCTGTCTCATATTATGCCAATAAACATAGTGGGGATTTCATGTCAAAGCTTGTGTATGATATGGAAAAGGCTGGGGATATTTATGGCTCCAGATTCAGAAGATTGGCGGATGCTGTATTAGCAACCATAATTTATGCCGTACCAATGCTTATATTAAACTGGAGGTTGTCTTTATGCCTTATAGTACTAAGCTGTGTGTCTCTTACCGTGAATGGATTGTTTACAAAGCCTATGAAAAGTATGGGCGGGAAACTGTCTGCTAAGAATAATTCTCTTACACAGAAGTTGACTAATATATTGTCAGGAATGGAAACTATAAAGATATTTCCGGCAGGCCATAAGGTTTTAGAGGAATATGATGTAGTTAACGAAGAGTGCTTCAAAGTACAGAAAAAGACTAATTATGTAAGTGCAGGGCTTGAAAGTGTAAACAGTATGTTGGATTTGCTTAGCAGCTTGGCATTTCTTGGAGTGGGTGTGTGGTTCTTATCCCGCAATATGGTTAATATAGGTGAGTTGACTGCAATATATTCTATATATGGCGGATTTAGACGGGTAGTTCTGGAAATAGGCAAATACATACCACAGATGATGAATTGTGTAGCTAATGCTGAGAGAATATATGATTTCCTTGAGTTGGAGGAAGAGTCTGAGCATATAGCTGTTAAAGAGGAAACTGCAAACGAAACAATAGAAGTAAACCACAAGGACTTGGATGACGGAAGTATACTATCAGTTAGGGATGTGGTCTTTGGTTACAGCGATGATAGAAATGTGTTGGAAGGATTTTCGCTTGATGTAAAAAAAGGTGAGTTTGTTGCCATAACAGGTCATTCGGGATGTGGCAAAAGTACCCTTGTAAAGCTTCTACTTGGATTTTATTTGCCAAAGAGAGGTACATTTACATTAGAAGGAAAGTCTTATGAAGATATGACTTATAGACAGATTAGGGACAGGATTGGATATGTTCCACAAGAACCATATCTTTTTGAGACTACTATAGCTGAAAATATTGCTTTTGGAAAGTATGACTCAATAGAGGAAGCTAATACGGATGATATCGTTGAAGCAGCGAAGGCTGCCAATGCACATGATTTTATTATGAAACTTCCGGAAGGATATAATACAGTGCTTGGAGAGCGCGGTAATACACTCTCCGGCGGTGAAAAGCAAAGAATAGCCATAGCTAGGGCTGTATACAAGAATCCACCGGTGCTTTTGTTTGATGAGGCAACTTCGGCTTTGGATAATGAGTCAGAACGTTTGGTTAATGAAGCTATTGAACGATTATGTGAAGATAGAACTACCATTATGATAGCTCATCGAACATCTACTATCGAAAGAGCGGACAGAGTGGTGGCGATGGGCTAAGGAATTTGCGAGCTTTAGCTAATTTGCAAATTATACTTTACAATAATAGCAGACTGGTACTTGACGCCAGTCTGCTATTATGTTAAAGTGATGAAGTCGACGCAAAAGTCTTTTACAATTTAATATGAAGCGAGAGTGAAACTCTGAACTTCAGGGCAAAGTGAGGCGGTGATGCCAATTCTTGACCGGCGGTGATGTGTGACATTAGGTTATGGTAAGTGATGGTGCCAGTTTAAGTAAGTGGTGACCGATACCCATACATATTGTAGCAACAAGTCCGCGAGCGAAAAGCTGACCGAGTGTGAATCTTGGACCGACAGTAAAGTCTGGATGAAAGAAGCGAATGGAGGAGTAATTATGTTTAATTACGTTGTGTATGGAGCCGCAATAGGTTCCTTTGACAAGCTTATCGAAAATGCTAAGGAGAATGTGGAATTTTTGCTTATTTCCCTGGCAATGATGGTAGGTGTCTATCTTATAGCACTGGCTAGTGAGAAGTTGATTGAGAAAAGAACCGGTGCAAAGTTTTCGTCAAGAAAGACGAAAGTCAATAAGCTGGTAGTTATGGCGATGTTTTCAGCCTTAGCTGTAGTGCTTATGTATTTTGAATTCCCTATACCAATTATAGCGCCACCTTTTTATGAGATGGATTTTAGTGAAATACCGATACTTGTAGGTTCTTTTATGTATGGACCTGTTGCAGGTGTTGTTATGGAAGCTGTTAAGATCCTTCTTAAGCTCTGCATAAAGGGTACATCAACAGCATTTGTGGGAGATTTTGCGAACTTTATGATGGGATGTTGCCTTGTGATTCCGGCATCGGCTATTTATCACTTAAAGAAAACCAAGAAGGGTGCATTTGTAGGTATGGTAATTGCAACATTGATATTTGTTGTTGCGGGAGGTTTGATGAATGGATTTTACCTGTTGCCAAGATATTCACAGCTTTATGGAATTCCAATAGAAGGATTTATAAAAATGGGAGCAAGTATCAATCCAATTATAACTAATATACCAACTTTTGTTGCGATAGCGGTTGTTCCGTTCAATTTTGTTAAGGCGTTTTTAGTCTGCGTTCCAACAGGTGTAATGTATAAATTTATCAGTAAACTTTTAAAATTGCAAAGTTAGAAATTAGTGAATACATAACATTTTTTGGGAAATACTATTACCGTATTAAATATAATTCGGAGGACATAGTATGAAGAAGAAAATGTTATTGCTTGCGTTACTATTAGTGCTTGTTGCAGGTGTTGTTGTTGGATGTGGAAGAAAGAACAATAACGACGATGGGAGTAATACTGATAGAGGTAACGACAGCAAAGGAGTAATTGAGGAAGTAGTCACAGAAGCGGCGACAGATGTAAAAGAGGCTGTGACGGGAGCTAAGGATAAGTTAGAAGATATGGCTACAGATGCTGCTGATAAAGTGCAGGAAGCTGCAACTAAGGCAAAAGATGCTGTAGATGATATGATGAGATGAGATAATTTAATGAAATAGTTTTAGAAGCGGGCCTTGTATTATGTATACAGGGCTTGTTTTTTCACTTTTTGTTTACTTAAAAATGTTATCATAAGGTTGTCATTTGTAATTGATTTGTGATATACTAAACAATAATGTGCAAACTTAAGTAACATTTTGGAGGAAGTTATGAGTAAGGAAAACAAAAAGAACACAGAAGTGACAGAAGTAAAGGAAGAAAAGATAGTCACAAAGTATGACAAAAAGATGCAGAAAAGAAGAGCTGAAGCACGTAAGGATGCTAGAAACAAGAAGATTTTTAAGATTACAAGTATTGTAGTTTTATTAGTTGCATTTGTTACGCTTGTTACAGCAACAGTTATTAATGTTAACAGAATATACAGAGAGTATATTAAGATTGGTGATGAGTCTGTAAGCCAGATTGAGTTTGATATGTATTATTCACTTACAAAGACTAATGTCGTGTCACAGACATTGTATGGCGATATGACATACCTTGATTATTTTGTGTCTTATCTTGGCTATGATACATCAAAGAGTGATAAGGTTCAGGATTATAGTGATAAGTATACATGGTTTGATTACTTCGGTAATTCAACACTCAATACTATCAAGGAATATAAAGCGTTGAATAAGCTTGCTGATGAGAATAACTTTGATTATAAAGATGCTGATGCAGATTATGAGAAGTTTGTTAATGATATGAAGTCAGAAGCTGATAAAGCAGAGCTTTCTTTAGGCGCATACTATAAGCAGGTATTAGGTAAGCATGCGACTAAAGCTAATTCAGAGAAGTATGTTCGTGAGTACTTGAGAGCTTTAGCATACAGTGATGCTATATATGAGGAAAAGAAAGCAACTGATGATGAAATCAAGAAGTACTATGAAGAGCACAAAGATGATTATGATATGGTAACATATCATTCAGCATACATTAAGGCTGAGAAGAAAGACGATGAAGCGTCATTGAAGGATGCTATGAGTAAGGCTGAACAGTTTAAGAAAGTAATCACATCAGAAGATGTATTTAAGGATAAGGTTGTTGATTATGTTGCATCAGGAGATGTGGAGACATATAAGAAAGACAACGCTACTCTTATGAAGGATGTTTATAAGAGTCATATATCATCAGATGAGTCAGACTGGTTGTTTAACAAGGATAGAAAAGCCGGTGATAAGACGATTATTGCTGATGAGGATAATGACCAGTATCAGGTGCTTTACTTTGTAAAGAGAGCATACGATGATGCTAACGATGACAGTATTGCATCTACACTTTATGCTAACAAGTACTCAGAGCTTATCAAACCATATACAGAAGCTATGAAGGTTGAAGATAAGCAGAAGAGAATTACAATTATGGAGTAATCGGATTTGAATATTAATGATTTTAAATTAGCGAACTTTAAGTGTGCCATCCTTGATTTGGATGGCACATTACTTAATTCTACGGGAGTTTGGGAGCAGATTGATATTGAGTTTCTAGGCAAGCGTGGGATAGAAGTGCCGCAGGACTTTATGGAAGCTATAAAGACACACAACTTTATGAGTGGTGCAGTGTATGCAGTAGAACGTTTTGGGCTTGATGAAAAGCCGGAAGATATTGTAAAAGAATGGTATGATATGGCAATATATGAATATGCTAATTGTATCGATATAAAGCCATATGTAAGAGAATATCTTGAATTCCTTAAGTCGGAAGGCGTTAAGCTGGTTGTTGCCACATCATCAGATAGAGTGTTGTATGAACCATGTCTTAAGCGCAATGGAATATATGATATGTTTGAAGATTTTACGCAAACTGACGAGGTTGAGCGTGGTAAAGGATATCCTGATGTGTATATAAAAGCTGCAGAAAAGGCAGGAGTAGATATTAAAGACTGTGTAGTGTATGAAGATATTATTAAAGCGATGGAAGGTGCTAAACAGGGGGGATTCTTTACGGTAGGAGTGGCAGATGCAGGCTCGAAACAAGATGAGACAAGGATTAGAGAAGTTTGCGATGTTTACGTAGAGAGTTATGGAGATTTGTTGTCAGCTTCGCAGTATCAAGGTGCGTTTGAATGACTGTATTAAGACTGCATTAAGACTGTATGAAGATTAGACAAAATGTTTGACAAATATGTAAGATGGGAGAAAGAGTATGGATAAGCAGTATATTTTACTTGATTTAGATGGAACACTTACGGATCCAAAGGAAGGTATAACAAAGTGTGTTCAGTATGCACTTGAGTCATTTGGCATATATGAGCCCAATCTTGACAACCTTGAAGGTTATATTGGACCGCCGTTGGATGTTAGTTTTAAGACATTTCATGGTTTGAATGAGGAAGATTCATGGAAAGCGGTAGACAAGTATCGTGAAAGATTCCGTGATAAGGGCGTGTATGAAAATGCTGTGATTGACGGTATTCCACATTGTCTTGAAACACTTAAAGCAGCTGGAAAGATACTTATACTGGCTACTTGTAAACCACAGGTGTTTATGCACCAGATTATAGAACATTTTGATCTTGCTAAGTATCTTGACTTTGCGGTAGGTAGTGAGCTTGACGGAACAAGAAAGCATAAGCACGAGGTTATTGAAGAGGTGTTTAGGCAGTTGTCAGAAAAGACAGGTGAGCCTGTTATTGAGCTCAAAGCAGATGCTATTATGGTAGGAGACAGGGACCAGGATGTTAATGGTGCGCATAAGGCTTCAGTTGAGGTTGTAGGAGTACGTTTTGGTTATGCAAAGCCTGATGAACTGGAGGATGCGGGGGCTGATTATATAGTTGATACTGTTGCAGAACTTACTGCATTATTGTTGGCTGAGTGATCGATTAAGGGATTAGACTATGTAATATTTTACATAGCTCTAATCCCTTTTGCATAGAGCTGAGAACTGTGGTATAATATGTTATATATGTTGGTTCGGGAGATAATTACTATGAAAAAAGATAATATTAAACGATTTGATTTTACAAAGAAGCCAATAAGTCCAACACCCATTATGTGGCTTGCTAAGTGGATTATAAGCTGGCCAGACTTAAGAAAGCGAAAGTTAAAGCTGGAGAAAGTCAATATGAAAGGTATTAAGGGGCCATACCTTTTATTGGTAACCCATTCATCAATGGTTGATTTTAATATTATGGCTAAAGCCACACATCCTCATAAGATTAACAATGTTATGACGCTTGAAGGATTTAAGACGTATACAGAGCCATTGATGCGTTCACTTGGTGTGCTTGGAACAAGGAAGTTTATAACGGATACTAATCTTATAAAGAATATAAGGTATTGTCTGCATGAGCTTGGCAATATATTTGTACTGTTTCCAGAGGCAAGATATTCTTTGGATGGTTGTACTTCATATCTTCCGGAGTCAGTTGGCAAGATGGCAAAACTAATGAAGGTGCCGGTTGTTGTACTGAAGATTCATGGCAATTTTGTTACTTGTCCACAGTGGAATAAGAAGAATAAAAAGACTTACGTTGAGGCGGTAATGAAGCAGATTATTACTGCTGATGAAATAAAGACAATGACAGCTTCGCAGATTAATGACAGGATTAGAGAGCATTTTCAATATGATGACTTCAAGTGGCAGTACGACAACAGGATAAAGATAGACCATCCTACAAGAGCCAATGGATTGCATGCGCTTTTGTATAAATGCTGCGAATGTGGTCAGGAAGGTAAAATGTATTCAGAAGGTGTTAAATTATGGTGCGACTGTTGTAAGAAATCCTGGGTTATGACTGAGTATGGAAGACTTGAGGCTAAAGACGGTAAGACCAGATTTGAGCATATTCCTGACTGGAGTAATTGGGAGAGGGAGTGTGTACGTAAGGAGATAGAAGATGGCACATATTACTTTGAGGATGAAGTTCGTATAGAGACTTTGCCCAACGCGTGGAGATTTTATAAGCAGGGAATGGGCAAGCTGATTCAGACACCGACAGAAACTATTATACGATGCAAGTATTATGGTAAGGATTACGAGCTTGTAAGAAGTGCGAAGACATTGGAGAGTATGCATATTGAGTATGATTATCTGGGACATGGTGATTGTGTGGACATCTCAATACCAGATGATAGCTTTTGGTGCTACTTATCAAAAAGAGATGCCATAACTAAGATATCATTTGCTACAGAAGAAATGCATAAGCTGTCTAAAAGGGTATTGAATGATTGTTGATTTTTTGATAAAATGTAATAAATATTTCGGATTAACTAAATAAGAAAAAATATTCAATGTTCAGTGCCTTTGTATGGGCGGAAAGAGGCGTAATATGCAGGAAGTTAAAGAACAGAGTATACAAAGAATAAAAAGTAAGCAACCTATTTCAAGAATGGCCATATATAAGATGATGGTTTGGGTAACAATCATTGCTGCCAGTGTTTTTTTTGTGAAGAATTTAATAGGAAAGAATATAGGTGGTATAGTTGTTATAGGTTTGACGCTGGTAGTGTTTGTAGGATCTATGGTTGTGATGCGCGTCAAGAATGTTAATAGCAGTATAAGAGAACTTGTAGTGTCAGTTGCTATTGTGTTTATGATATTTTTGATATCACTCTTTAGCGGAGCATCCTATAGTGATGATTTTTCATTGTATCTGGCATGTATTGGTATGTCGGGACTATATATGGAGATTAAGATAACGAGAATACAGATACTTCTTACAGATGTGTGTCTTATTCTTATGTATGTGATTCATCCGGAGAAAGCAGAGAGTCTTTCTCAGTACATATTATGTGTTGTGGTGTTTATGTTGGCAGCGGAGCTTTTTTATCAGACTATTAAGCGCGGGCGCGCATTTGTTAACATGAGCAACGACAGAGTTGAAGAGACCGAGAAGGTACTGGCTTCCATGAGAGAGATGGGAGATAAGCTTCAGGAGGATTTCCAGAAGTCTTCAGCCCAGATAGATGACAACACAAAGGGCCTTCAGATGGGGTCTATGCATATAGTTGAGAGAACTAATGAAATTACCGAAAGCTGTGAGAATGTTCATGAAAGAATCGTAGTTACAGAACAAACAATAAGTGAGCTTAATAATGAAGTTAGAGAATTTGAAGCTGCACTTGGAGAGAATAGTAGCAGTATAGAGGCTATGAATAATCAGCTTAAGGTTGTTAGCGATATTATATATGATGCTAATAGTGTATTTGAAGCGATACAGGCTAAGATGGCTGAGGTTGCCAAGATAACAGAGCAGATTAATAGTATTTCATTTAATACAACAACTCTTTCCTTCAATGCTTCTATAGAGGCGGCAAGAGCAGGAGAAGCAGGTGTTGGTTTTGAGGTGGTTGCGCAGGAGATGAGAGCATTGTCTGTTACTAGTACAAAGTTTTCTGAGCAGGTTGCAGCGGTGGTTGAGGAGCTTAAAGTACAGGTATCACAGACTAGCGAGCAGTTTATGAAGAGTAGACAGGCGTTGAATAAGTCGGATGCTTCTATGAAAGAGTTGCAGGATAGTTTTGAACGCCTTACACAGCAGTTTGATTCCCTTTATGATAACATAGAGCAACAGAATAACAATGTTGTGATGGTTGATAATATCTTTAAGGATTTGAATGGAAGAATCGGTGAGATGGGCAGGTTTACTCAGGACAACCAAAAGTCTGTGGCAGGGATTGTAGAGGCTATGGATGCTTATAAGGTTAATATAAGTAAGGTTATAGAGAATACGAGAGTGTAATGAATATCTGCGGGCTGGTATGTGAAAGCATAGCAGTTCGCAGATTTTAGAATGGAGGATAATATATGACAAAGGTTACATTAGGTTCAACAGGAATAACAGTAGAGAAGAATTCATTTGGTGCATTGCCTATTCAGCGTATATCTAAGGAAGCGGCAGTAGGACTTCTTCGCAAGGCATATGAACATGGCGTTACATTTTATGATACAGCAAGATATTATACAGATAGTGAAGAGAAGGTTGGTGCTGCATTTGCAGGGATGCGAGAAAAGGTGTACATAGCGACTAAGACTGGTGCGAAGAATGCAGAGGAGTTTTGGAAAGACTTGAATACTTCGCTGGAGAAGTTGCAGACAGATTATATTGATATATACCAGTTTCACAATCCGGCAGTCTGTCCTAAGCCTGGGGATGGAACCGGACTTTATGAAGCTATGCTGGAAGCTAAGGAAAAAGGAATCGTAAGACATATAGGTATTACTAATCATCGTTTGCATGTGGCTAATGAGGCTATTGAAAGCGGTTTGTATGAAACATTACAGTTTCCGTTCTGCTATCTGGCGACAGAAAAGGATATTGAACTCGTTAATAAGTGTAAAGAGGCTGGGATGGGCTTTATCGCTATGAAGGCTTTGTCAGGTGGTTTGATAACTAACTCAGTGGCAGCATATGCTTATCTTGCGCAGTTTGACCATGTGCTTCCTATATGGGGCGTACAGAGAGAATCAGAGCTTGATGAATTCTTATCATATATAGATAATCCTCCGACTATGACAGAAGAGATACAGGCGGTTATTGAAAAGGACAGACAGGAGCTTTTGGGTGAGTTCTGTCGTGGTTGTGGCTACTGTATGCCATGTCCTGTGGGAATAGAGATTAATAACTGTGCCAGAATGAGTCTTTTGATTAGACGTTCACCATCGGCAGCACAGCTTACACCGCAGACCCAGGAAAAGATGATGCTAATCGAAAAGTGTTTGAATTGTGGTCAATGTAAGAGTAAGTGCCCGTACGGACTGGATACACCAGCACTTCTTAGGAAGAATCTGGAGGATTATAAGGAGATACTGGCTGGAAAGGCTATATAGAGAACGATGGTTATATGTAAAAAGAGTAGGGGGAGAAGTTGCACGTGGAAAAGTTGTACAATGAGCAGAGCATAAGACAGAAGTATAGAATGCTTACGCAGATGTTAATTCAAAAGAAACTAACCATAACTACTATGGAAAGTGCTACATCAGGGCAGATTGCTTCACTTATAACGGACACAGAGGGGGCATCGGCGGTCTTTAAGGGAGCCTATATCACATACTGCAATGAGGCCAAGATTATGCAGGGCGTTCCGTCAGAAATTATCGAGACTTACACAGTGTATTCAAAGGAAACTGCTATAGCTATGGCAAAAGCCTGTCAAAAAGCATATAGTGCTAACATTGGTATAGGTGTAACCGGTACCATGGGCAATATTGACTCGGCCAATGAGGAGTCTTCAGTACCGGGGCAGGTGTACTTTGCTATAAGTTTTGGTGATGAAGTAAAAGACTACTACAGAGAGATTCCGATGCAGGACACAAGACTTGCGTATAAGCTTGCTGTGGCAGAGGAGATTGTGGACGAGTTGATGGAGATGTTGGTTGACAAAGGGGAAATAAAAGAAAAAAATTAAAAAATATGTAATCACAAGGGGGCAAATTCTTTCTATAGAAGTGAAGGCAGTATATGAACTGTACTTCCTGAAACGAAAGAATAAAGGGGGAACGATCATGAAGAAAAGTACATTAAAAAGGATTACAAGAAAGACGTTGTCTATTTCTATGGCGATGATGTTTGCCACAGGTTGCATATTTGCCACAGGTTGTGATGGGGTTTACAAGAATGTAAAAGAGACACAGAGTGGAGATGCCAGTAAGATTAAAAAGCCTGAAACGATTAGAGTTTTGGTTGACGGCACTGTAGTGTCAGATGAAGAGGGAACTAAGAAGTTTGAAGAGTATCTGGAAGGTCTGCTTGCATCTTATGGTGATCCGGGGACTATTGATTTAGATATAGTGGGGCCTAAGGATTCGAGATATTATGATATGTATAATGGTGATTGGAAACCGGACGTTATGTTGCTGACCAGCGATTATTATACTTTGTATGCTGCAAGTGATATGCTTTGGGATATGACTGAAGCTTGGGAGAATTCTAAGACAAAGCAGTCTGGCAGGGTGTTAGATGGTGCCAAAGATATAATATCTAATCTCTATGTGCGTGACTTAGAGGGTAATGAGGCTATGTATGGATTTTCTCCATATAGAGGTAATGGATGTTGTACATATGTAAAGGCGGAATGGCTGGAGCGTGCGGGAATAGATAAGAGTACTATTGTGGACAAGACTCTTTCTTTTGAGGAGTATTACGCAATGCTTAAGAAAATGAAAGCTTCAAGTAAGAGTGATTTCGTTATTTCTCCGCCGGGATTTATTTCTACGGAATATCCTTACACTAATTATTTGCCGGAGTTTTATCAGGATGCCTGGTTTGATTTTTACAAGGATGATAAAGGTAAATATGTGGACGGATTTGTGCAGCAGGAGATGATAGATGCACTTACGAGGATTCAGACGGCTGTTTCAGAGGGGATTATTAATAAAAATGCTACACAGGACCGTACGAGTAAGGCTCAGGATTATTTTTGTTCAACAGATCCTAAAGAGGAATCGGGAGTGTTTTCTTATTGGTCAGGCAACTGGGGAGGTAGATTAAAGTCAAGGATAAAAGGTGCGTTAAGAGCAGATGGTACTACTATGAGTGGTGAGTTGATTGCCATTAAACCGGTAGCAGAGCTTGGTGAGTATGTAGAACGCCATGCCCCTGTTTGGTGTATTAATAAGGATTGCAAGAATCCGGAAGGTGTGTATAAGTATTTTATTGATTCAATGCTTGATGGTGGTGATATTCAGATGGCATGGCAATACGGTGTGAAGGGCGTTCACTGGGATGACGATTCACAGGATTTCAGTGTTAATCATATTCCGCCATTGCTTACAATAGCTCCTATGGAGAATGATATTGGTATGAATAATATGCCTGAGTTTATGAAAGAAAGTGCGAAGGTTTTTTCTGATAATTCTGTATTGCATGAAAGACTGCCAATGACTGAGGAATACGGTACCCATATGGCTGATATTAACCAAAAGAGAAGAACTATAATTAATAAAGTAGCACTTGATCCATCATATTCTGCTGAGCAAGGCATAAAAGATTATAAGGTGGCTGTAGGGTCATTGGTAGATACTGTGCTTAAATCGTTAAATAAGCTGGAAGAGTAGGTCGGTTTATCAGATAAGGAAGAGGGGCGATTACATGAAGATTAGAAGATATTTTATAGGTTTGATGCTTATATTAATGCTTGTTAGTATATGTGCTTGCAATAATAGTGCTTCCAGCGATGAAACTGAGCTTACACAGTCATCCGATGATATTGTATCGGAGGGGACTGCTAAGGATAGCGAGTCAGAAAAGTTAGAGTTGTTTTTACAAAATGTTGATAAGAATGCAGCGTGGTATGGTGATAACTTTGTAAAATGTATGGAGGCAGTAAGTAAGCATGATAATAAGCCGCAGCAGGTGAAAGCTGTACATGATTGGTTAATTAAGAATGTTTCACTTTATGCAGATAAGGTGGTTGATGTTCCGGCATTGGCACTTAGTGCTGAAGGGGCATTTGTGCAAAAAAGGGCTACCTGTGCAGGGTATAATAGCGCATTTGCCTTGTGCATGGGTGTTATTGGCGTGCCTTGTGAGCGTATAGAGGGACAGTTTAATGGAAGTGCGTCTGAATGGGTGACCATTGAGTTGGATGGTTCTTGGTATCATATTGATGTGGTGGCAGATGATACTTATGACGGATATGGTGACAAGGTGTCCTATGACTATTTCAATGTAACTGACGAGGAACTTAGTGCTAATCATACGTGGAATAAGGTTCGCGAATGCAAGGATACGAAGTACAGCTATTATGACTATTATTACAATGACAAAAAGATTCTGAGCGATGCACAGTTTGTTGATTATATGGCAGATAATTGCGATAGTAAAGAGGTTGCTGTTGTAATCAAGAAAGAAGTGCTTTCAGAGGATGAGTTAAGAGACTATGAGGAAGTTTCAGAGAAGTGTGAGAAGTTAGTTTTATGGCGGGTACACGAAGTTATGCGTAGGGGGAACTATATTATATATCGGATGTATATGGATGTTCAGGCGGATAGAATTTATCCGGACATCGCTCACAATCAGGAAGAGTATTATGATATAGTTAACGCATTTTTAAAAGGTGGATATGGTAATTGTGCGATAGTGGTAATAGATGCAGCCTTTCAGAAGAGTAAATATACAGCATTTAGCTCGAAGTATTCCGCTCAACACGATAAATATGTAAAAAAAGCAGATGTTTATAAAACATCCATTACATCATCTTCTTATATTGATACTGATATGGAAAAAGTAGCGTCTGCTTATAATGTTATTTCGTTGGATGTAGGAAATTTGCAATATAATAGTAGTACATCAGTAGCAACAACTACCGCAGAATTCATTGATTATGTAGTTAGTGGATGTGAAAATGTTGCAAGACAATCGGAACATGGCACATTTTCAACAGTAGGGGTAACGATAGTTGTTAAAGATAGTGATGAGGTGACTGAGGATATTCGAGTTGTAGAGAATGGATTGAAAAAATATTATCCTAAAGCATATATCGATAAAGGGTGTACACGTATGATACATGATAGAAATGGGTATACAGTATGGGGGATAAGCATAGGAAATGCAGAGTCTCCTTAAGAAGTTTATATATGTGTTTTTTATAATTTAATGCCATTGTTTTTATAAATATAAATTTTCTGATAATTTTAGCACTCACCTATTGACAGTGCTAACAACAAGTGGTATAACACAATTAGTGAGGCACAGAATGTAGTGTTAACCACTGTTGGCAGGTTGCTTTCGATGGCTTTTGATGACTGCTGTTAAGGGCTGCTTCTGTGAATTCACAAAGGAAAATGGGAAAAGAAAACAGGAGGTAATGAGATTATGAATATCAATAAGTTTACACAGAAATCTATTGAGGCAGTTAACAGATGTGAAAAGATTGCATATGACTATAGCAATCAGGAAGTTGACCAGGAACATTTTCTTTATAGTTTGTTGACAATTGAAGATAGTTTGATTGCCAGCCTGATAGAGAAAATGGGGCTTAACAAGGATTCCTTCATAGAGAATATTGAGAAGCTGTTGGCGAGAAAGACTAAGGTGAATGGTAATATTAACCTATACCTTAGCAATTCTTTGAACAAAGTGCTTATTAACGCGGAAGATGAAGCAAAGCGTATGGGAGATGCATATGTATCGGTTGAGCATCTTATGCTTGCTATGATTACATCTCCTAACGATACTATGAAAAATGTGTTTAAGACCTATGGGATTACGAGGGATAAGTTCCTTTCAGTGCTTGCTACAGTTCGTGGAAGTCAGACTGTGAATAGTGACAATCCGGAAGCTATATATGATACATTGAAGAAGTATGGACAGGATCTGGTAGACAGAGCGAAGGATGGCAAGCTGGACCCGGTTATTGGCAGGGATAATGAGATTCGTAATGTTATACGAATTCTTTCCCGTAAGACTAAGAACAATCCGGTGCTTATAGGTGAGCCGGGTGTAGGTAAAACTGCGGTTGTGGAAGGGCTTGCACAGCGTATTGTACGTGGTGATGTTCCGGAAGGACTTAAAGATAAGCAGATATTTGCACTGGATATGGGTGCGTTGGTGGCAGGTGCCAAGTATAGAGGTGAATTTGAGGAGAGACTTAAGGCTGTTCTGGAAGAGGTTAAGAACAGTGATGGTCAGATAATCCTTTTTATTGATGAGATTCACACTATAGTAGGTGCAGGAAAGACAGAAGGTGCTATGGATGCCGGTAATATGCTTAAGCCTATGTTGGCACGTGGTGAGCTTCACTGCATCGGTGCTACAACTCTTGATGAGCACAGACAGTATATTGAGAAAGATCCGGCCTTAGAGCGTCGTTTCCAGCCTGTGTTGGTTGATGAACCCACAGTTGAGGATACAATATCTATTCTTAGAGGTCTTAAGGATAGATATGAAGTATATCACGGCGTTAAGATTGCAGATGGTGCATTAGTTACAGCGGCTGTGCTGTCTGATAGATACATTTCTGACAGATTCCTGCCGGATAAGGCTATTGACCTTGTGGATGAAGCCTGCGCCATGATTAAGACAGAGCTTGACTCTATGCCCGCAGAATTAGATGAAATGCAGAGAAAGATTATGCAGCTTGAAATCGAGGAAGCTGCTCTTAAGAAGGAGACTGATAATCTAAGCAGGGAGCGTCTTGCAGGCCTTCAGAAGGAATTGTCGGAGCTTAGAGAAGAGTTTAAACAGCAGAAGGCTAAGTGGGATAATGAAAAAGCCAGCGTGGATTCTATAAGTAAGCTTAAGGAAGAGCTTGAGCAGGTTAACAACGAAATAGCAAAGGCTAAGAGAGATTATAATCTTAATAAGGCGGCAGAATTGCAGTATGGTAAGTTGCCGGCCCTTCAGAAACAGTTAAATGAGGCTGAACAGAAGGTGAAGGAAAGAAGTCTTGATATGGTGCGTGAAAGCGTTACCGAGGAAGAGATTGCCAAGATTATATCACGCTGGACAGGTATTCCGGTTGCTAAGCTTAGCGAATCTGAGCGTCAAAAGACCTTGCATCTTGAAGATGAGCTTCATAAGAGGGTTGTAGGACAGGATGAAGGCGTGACTAAGGTTACAGAAGCTATTATTCGTTCACGAGCAGGTATTAAGGACCCGTCAAAACCAATTGGTTCGTTCCTTTTCTTAGGTCCAACAGGTGTAGGTAAAACAGAGCTAGCCAAAGCTTTGGCTGAGAGCCTTTTTGACGATGAGAGCAATATTGTAAGACTTGATATGTCTGAGTATATGGAGAAGTATTCAGTGTCCAGACTTATAGGAGCGCCTCCAGGATATGTAGGTTACGATGAGGGTGGCCAGCTCACAGAGGCAGTGCGTAGAAAGCCTTACTCAGTAGTGCTTTTTGATGAGGTAGAAAAGGCTCATCCGGACGTGTTTAATGTGCTTCTTCAGGTGCTTGATGATGGTCGTATAACAGATTCACAGGGAAGAACAGTGGATTTTAAGAACACGATTATTATTATGACAAGCAATATCGGTTCATCATATCTTCTCGAGGGAATTGCTGAGGACGGAAGCATTGCTTATGAGGCGGAAGAACTTGTTATGACAGAACTTAAGGCGCATTTTAGACCAGAGTTCTTAAATCGTCTTGATGAGATAATTATGTTTAAGCCGCTTACAAAGAATAATATTGGTAATATTATCAATCTTTTGGTAGATGATGTGAATAAGCGTCTGGAAGATAAAGAGCTTAGGGTTAAGCTTTCTAATGAAGCGAGACTCTATGTGATAGAACATGGATTTGACCCAACTTATGGTGCGAGACCGCTTAAGCGATATATTCAAAAGACTGTGGAGACATTGGCTGCAAAGCTGATTCTTGCAGGAGATATCACAGCCGGAAGTACAATTCTTATAGATGTAAAGAATGGAAAGCTGGTTGCAAGAGCGGAGTAACGTTATATGAACTGATTAGTGCGGCTATCATATTCGTAATTTATACCCTTTAATTTATCAACGATATAGCACTCGTCAACGATATAAGCCTTGCAAAATTCTGTAAGGTTCGGAAAGTTGTCTCGAAGCTGAGTATTTGTAAATGATAAAAGCATAACAGGGTCTTTTGGTAACTGTGGCATAGTGTCCTCCGAGATATAATTTATTGAATAATTAGTTAATTTATTTAAGTGCGGTGCTTTAATGCACCGCATTTTTAACGTTTTTCTTGATAATATTGCCACAAAAAATTACTTTTGTAAATATTATTTTTATAAGTATTTTCTTATGTACAAATGTCAAAAAGTATGTTAAAATTTCTACAAATACATTTATGGAGGGACAAATCGATGACAAAATGGGTTTACAAGTTCTCAGAGGGTAACGCTAATATGCGTGAGCTTTTGGGTGGCAAGGGAGCTAACCTTGCGGAGATGACAGGTCTTGGTATGCCAATACCACAGGGCTTTACAGTAACAACAGAGGCGTGTACTGATTATTACAACAGCGGCAAAAAGGTAAGAGATGAGATTAAGGAGCAGGTGTTTGATGCTATTAAGTGGCTTGAGGAGCACAATGGTAAGAAGTTTGGTGACACTTCTGATCCGCTTCTTGTATCAGTTCGTTCAGGTGCCAGAGCATCTATGCCTGGTATGATGGATACTATTCTTAATTTAGGTCTTAATGATGTTGCAGTAGAAGGATTTGCGAAGAAGACTGGTAATCCAAGATTCGCATACGATTCTTATAGAAGATTTATTCAGATGTTCTCTGACGTAGTTATGGAAGTTCCTAAGTCATTCTTTGAGAAGATCATTGATGAGATTAAGGAAGAAAAAGGTGTTAAGTACGATACAGAGCTTACAGCCGATGATTTAAAGGAGCTTATTGTTCGCTTTAAGAAGATTTACAAGGACAATATGAATGGTGAGGAGTTCCCACAGGACCCTGCTGTTCAGCTTATGGAGGCTATCAAGGCAGTATTCCGTTCTTGGGACAATGAAAGAGCTATTGTATACCGTCGTATGAATGATATTCCGGGTGACTGGGGTACAGCGGTTAACGTTCAGACTATGGTATTTGGTAATAAGGGTGAGACATCAGGTACTGGTGTAGCATTTACACGTAACCCATCTACAGGTGAGAAGGGTATCTATGGTGAGTATCTTATCAATGCACAGGGCGAAGACGTTGTTGCCGGTGTTCGTACACCACAGCCTATCACTCAGTTAGAGAAGGATATGCCGGAGTGCTACAAGCAGTTTATGGAACTTGCTATGAAGCTTGAGGGACATTATCGTGATATGCAGGATATGGAGTTTACTGTTGAGGAAGGCAAGCTTTACTTCCTTCAGACACGTAATGGTAAGAGAACAGCTCAGGCTGCTATCAATATTGCATGTGACCTTGTTGATGAGGGCATGATTACTCCTAAGGAGGCAGTTGCAAGAATTGAGGCTAAGTCACTTGATCAGCTTCTTCACCCAACATTTGATGCAGATGCACTTAAGGCAGGACAGGTTATCGGTTCAGCTCTTCCAGCTTCTCCAGGTGCAGCAGCAGGTAAGATTGTATTTACAGCAGAGGAAGCTAAGGAGCTTGGTAAGGACGGAAAGGGTGAGAGAATTATCCTTGTTCGTCTTGAAACAACACCAGAGGATATCGAAGGTATGCATGCTTCACAGGGTATCCTTACAGTTCGTGGTGGTATGACATCACATGCTGCGGTAGTTGCAAGAGGTATGGGTACTTGCTGTGTATCAGGTTGTGGCGATATCGCAATCGATGAAGAGAATGAAGTATTTACACTTGGCGGAGAAACATTTAAGAAGGGTGATTATATCTCATTAGATGGTTCTACAGGTAAGATTTATAAGGGTGATATCAAGACTGTTGAGGCTACAGTTGGTGGTAACTTCGGAAGAATCATGGCTTGGGCTGATGAGTTTAGAACACTTGGTGTACGTACTAATGCTGATACTCCAGCAGACACACTTAACGCTGTTAAGCTTGGTGCAGAAGGTATCGGTCTTTGCCGTACAGAGCATATGTTCTTTGCAGATGATAGAATTCCTAAGATTAGAAAGATGATTCTTTCTAAGACAGTAGAAGGTAGAGAAGCAGCACTTAATGAGCTTTTGGTATTCCAGAAGGCAGACTTTAAGGGTATGTATGAGGTCCTTGAGGGTAAGCCGATGACAGTACGTTACCTTGATCCACCTCTTCATGAGTTCCTTCCAACAGCTGAGGAAGATATTAAGGCACTTGCTGATGATATGGGTATCACAGTTGAGGAGATTAAGGAGACATGTGCTAACCTTCACGAGTTTAATCCTATGATGGGTCACAGAGGATGCCGTCTTGCAGTTACATATCCTGAAATCGCTCGTATGCAGACAAGAGCTGTTATGGAGGCTGCTATCGAGGTTAAGAATGAGAAGGGCTATGATATCGTTCCTGAGATTATGATTCCTCTCGTTGGTGAAAAGAAGGAGCTTAAGTATGTTAAGGATGTTGTTGTAGAGACAGCAGAGCAGGTTAAGAGAGAAAAGAACTCTGATATCCAGTACAAGATAGGTACTATGATAGAGATCCCAAGAGCTGCACTTCTTGCAGATGAGGTTGCTACAGAGGCTGAATTCTTCTCATTCGGTACTAACGATTTAACACAGATGACATTTGGTTTCTCAAGAGATGATGCAGGCAAGTTCCTTGACTCATACTACAAGAGCAAGATTTATGAGTCAGACCCATTCGCACGTCTCGACCAGAACGGTGTAGGTCAGCTTGTTAAGATGGCAGTAGAAAAGGGCCGCGCTACTCGTCCAGAGTTAAAATGTGGTATCTGCGGCGAGCACGGCGGTGATCCATCAAGTATCGAGTTCTGCCATAAGGTAGGTCTCAACTATGTAAGCTGTTCACCATTCCGTGTGCCTATCGCGAGACTCGCAGCGGCACAGGCTGCTATAGCTGAGAAGTAGGGCAGTGATTAACACAATTTAATATAGTTTAGTAGATTAATAGACCTCCCAATCATGCGAAAGAGCGTGGTTGGGAGGTTTTTGTATGCGGTGGGATTTTATAGAATATCAATCATTTTTAATATTTTATCTTTTTTATGGGGGTCATAATATTTTATTTTTTCCATAATCATATTATCCAGATTGTTGTCAGTGGCTTTATTTGTGTCGAAAGTGTATTCGTCACTTATAAAACAATCAACACTGCATTCGAGTATATTTGCTATTTGAACAAGTGCAGTAAGTGAGGGATTAGCACGTCCACACTCTATATTGCTAATGTGAGAAGGATTAACATCGAGTTTATTTGCAATCATTTCTTGAGTGATTCCCAATGCTTTTCTTCGTTTTCTAATTTTTATACCAATTACTTTAAAGTTTAAGTCAATCATAGATACACTCCTTATATCAACGATATATCCTAATACTAATGTAGTATTTGCAATATATTAAGGAGTTAATGCTAAATAACATTAGCAATAACTAAAGTTATGTGATATAATAAAACACAGACATGAATTATTATACGTAATTCACAAGTTGTTGATACGTATGGAACATACAGAGTAGGGAGCGGAGATTATGTCAATATTGAAGAAAAAGGTGTCCAGCGTCTTTCTTAGTTTATTGTTATTGTTGACTATGTGTTCATGTGATTATGATGTAGATACATCAAAGTCGTATGAAAGTACAGTGGCGGACATTGTGTTAGAAACAGCTGGAATATATGAAACAGAAGCCTTAATTACTATCGAAGATACTCAACAGATTAGTGATTATAGAGAGACTACGATTGCCCAATATAGTCAGGCTGATCAAAATAATTATTCAAGTACTTCTCAGACACAGAATGAAAGTAATATACAAAATAATGATGCTTATGTACAGATTAATATATCTAATATTCCTAATTATGCTGGTGCATCATATACAGTGCTTAATAATAATATTCCTAATTTTGCAGATTCAGAAATGTCTACAAAATCATATGAATATTATAGTGCGTTGGATTCACTTGGTAGATGTGGTGTGGTATATGCGTGTATAGGAAAAGATATAATGCCGACGGAAGAACGGGGGACTATAGGTGCAGTAAAACCTAGTGGATGGCATACAGTTAAATATGATTGTGTTGATGGTAAGTATCTGTATAATCGGTGTCATTTGATTGGATATCAACTAACAGGTGAGAATGCAAATAAAAGAAATCTTATCACAGGAACAAGATATTTAAATATTGATGGTATGCTTCCATTTGAGAATATGATTGATGATTATATTGAAAAGACCGGAAATAATGTTATGTATCGTGTGACTCCATTTTTTGAAAGTAGTAATCTTTTGGCAGATGGAGTATTAATTGAGGCATATTCTATTGAAGATAAGGGAGAAGGAATTTCATTTTGTGTGTATTGTTATAATGTTCAACCAACAATAGTAATAGATTATAAAACAGGTGACAGCACTTTGGAATAGGAGATAATTACATTG
>JAZQME010000023.1:0-109542 GCA_045543195.1 Lachnospira sp. | reverse complement strand
ACATCGTCAGCTTCTCCTTTTGCGATAATAACATACTCCAACTGATTATCATCAAACACTTTAAAAAACTGGTACCCTTGCAGCATCTGACTTTCCGCCGGTGAATCTACAAACATAAGAACTGATTTCTCGTATTCTGCAGTATCTCTTAAAGTAGAAGCTAACACTTTACCTTCTGTGTCCATTATACACAAATCAATTCTGGTAATTGCTTTAATACCTTCAATAGTATCTTGTAAAATCTGATTCGATATCATTCTATCCACTCCTTGCATTATAGTAAAAACCTAATCTATATTTTAACGGAATTTCATGAAAAAAGAAAGTATATTTTTCATTTTGTTATAAGACGAACATTCTATAAATTAAAAAAGCGGCTATTGTTGTAGCCGCTTTCTATCCCGAAGCATAAATCTTAATCTAAAATCTTCTGCTCAGTCTCTTTATCAAAAATATGAATCTTGCTTAAGTCAAGCGCTAACTGTACTGTATCACCAGGTCTTGCTGTTGTACGTGCATTAACTCTTGCTGTAATATCAAATTGATCAATTGTAAAGTACAAGTAAACTTCTGCACCCAACATTTCATAGATTGTAATTCTAGCATCGATAACGCTCTCCGGAGAAGACTCAATGTATAACTGCTCATCATGAATATCCTCTGGACGAATACCCAAAACAACTTCTCTATCAAGATAACCCTGCTCAATTAAGATCTCTGCCTTCTGATCAGGAACTCTAACTGAATGAGAACCAAACATTAATAATACATCAGAACCAGATTTAACAACCTTACATTCAATGAAGTTCATTGGTGGCATACCCATGAAACCTGCAACGAACAGATTTGCTGGATGATCATATAAATTCTGAGGTGTATCTACCTGCTGAATAATACCATCTTTCATAACTACGATTCTTGTACCAAGTGTCATAGCCTCTGTCTGGTCATGTGTTACATAGATGATGGTTGACTGTAATCTCTGATGCAATTTAGAAATCTCAACACGCATCTGTACTCTCAACTTAGCATCCAAGTTTGAAAGAGGCTCATCCATAAGGAATACCTTAGGGCTACGTACGATAGCACGACCCATGGCAACTCTCTGTCTCTGACCACCTGAAAGAGCCTTTGGCTTACGATCAAGTAAGTGCTCGATATCAAGAATCTTAGCTGCCTCATGTACTGCCTTAGCAATATCAGCCTTTGGTACCTTTCTTAACTTAAGACCAAATGCCATATTATCAAATACTGTCATATGTGGATACAAAGCGTAGTTCTGGAATACCATCGCGATATCTCTATCCTTTGGCTCTACGTCATTAACCATCTTGTCACCGATCCATAACTCACCTGAGCTGATCTCCTCAAGACCTGCGATCATACGAAGTGTTGTAGACTTACCACAACCTGAAGGACCTACGAAGATGATGAACTCCTGGTCTGTAATATCAAGGTTAAAGTCCTTAACAGCAACAAATCCGTTAGGATATACTTTACATACATTCTTAAGTGATAAACTTGCCATTCTTAAAAATCCTCCTGTTAAATGAATAGGTGCATAAAAGCACCAATTGATTGATGTAGATAATATACTATAATTCCAAATCAATTACCATATCCACTTTTACCAAACATCAATTCAATTTTTAGGCATTTTTACCACAAAGGTGTTTTTAATGTGTAATTTTCACAAAACCCTCACCGCAAACTTCACGAACATCACCAATAATTATAAAAACTTTATTATCTGCCTTTTCTACGATCTCCTTCAGCCTAGGAATTTGCTTCTTCGACACCACGCACAGCAACACATTTCTTTCCTGATTTTTGTACATACCACTGCCCTTAAACAGTGTCGCTCCTCGTCCAAGTTCCTGCATAACCCCGGCTGCAACCTGCTTGTAATTCTGCGAAATAATCCACACCGCTTTGGCACTTTTGGCACCTTCCACAATCCTATCAGAAACGATTGTACCTATATAAATAGCAATCATAGCATACAAACTCACTCTTAATCCAAACACCACAACTCCAGCCGTAATTATAACGCCATCAATAACCTGCATAATTCTGACTACAGAATACCCCTTAAGCGACTTGGAAAGAAGTACAGCAAGCATATCTGTTCCGCCTGTAGTAGCCCCTGCATTGAGCACAAGACCAATTCCCACTCCATATAAAACTCCACCTGTCACAGCTGCCAACAGATAATCCGCCTCATCAACCATCTGACTCGGCAACACTGCAAGAAATACCGTAAGCAGAACAGTCCCCATAATGGTATCCGCCACAAACTTCTTTCCTTTTATTATAAATGAAGCAATAAACAACGGTACATTCAACACCACATTGGTAACCCACATAGGAATGCCATCTGTCACAAGCCCCATAGTCAGGTAGCGGACAATGACACCTATACCCGAAAAGCCACCTGTAACCATCTGAACTGAATCATATATACATTTATAGGCCACTGCCATAAACAATGTTCCAATAACCAATTGTATACTTCTCTTTTTATAACCCGCCATAATTCCTCCTACATCCCTTGTGCCCCACATAACAGCCTCATAGCAAAATACAATATTTATATAGATTATTCTCTCCTCAAAAACATTTATTCAATTTATCAAAAATATTCTTGCATTACACTTCAGATTGTATTATAATAAATACATATAAAGAACATTCGACAAAATCAGTCAAGGAGGTGTTGTTATGAATATATCTTCTCTTTCTATTCCTATGAGTATGACTAATGTATCTAACGGCATCGAACTTGCTATGTTGAACAAAAGTTTAGACACATTGGAGACTACAGGGGACGGGTTACAGAAGATGCTTGAAGCATCTGTTACACCACACCTGGGACAGAATATTGATTACAGCATATAATTTTTCTTATATTTTTCCTTTCTCATTTTCTTTTGTGGAACCCCCACAAAGACAAAACCCGCGGTTAATCCCGCGGGTTTTTGTTTTACATATTTACTGCGTCACGACGCAAATTCTATAAACACCATATACATAAGTGCCACAACTGTTGTAAGTATCAAACTTAAATCAAAGAACTTCTCACCGTTACGAGGCTTCATACCCCACTTGAAATTGTACTTAATATACTCCCATCTGCCATTTCTCTTCGCCATAGCCATATATATAAGGAACGCCAGTATTGAGAATACAATAGCCATAATTCCTAACATAAATATTGCAATAATACGAGCAGCAAACATCTCTGCATCTGATACTGTAGCTGTTTCTTCTGCCGCACCATCCATAAGAATCTCCGACAACTTCATCATAATAATGGAGTAAGTATTAAAAGAAAAATGTGCCAAAATTGAAGACCAGATGGAGCCTGTTGCCTCTACCATAAATGCAAGTATTATACCCATAACAAATGCATAGCAGAACTGATTGATATTAAGATGAAGAACACCAAATACCAAACCGCTTGTAACCGCAGCCCCCAATATACCATTCTTTCTATATGAGTGATAAAATAATCCTCTGCATATGAACTCCTCAACCATTGGTGGAATCATCGCCATAAGAAATATCTGTAACAAAAAAGGATATGTTGCCAACTCATTAGAAGATTCTGCCACATGATTGGTTGAAAACAGCATTGTAATGTTGCTGATAAAAAGCACCAATGGTACAATCATATACCCCATCAGTATAGATAGAAACGCATCACCAAGCTTCAACTTCCTGTATGGTATACATTTTACTATATTAATCTTGTTAACAAGCACATAAACCAAAGCTATAGCTACAAGGATTCCTTGACTCACCACAAGATTAAGCCACAACGGAAGTTCTGCATCCAGAATCATAAGCACAATACTAAATACTAGACTTAATGCATAATATCCACCCAGCAGGCAGGGATAAAACAGATTAATCCTCTTGCACATATAAACTCCCCCTTTTAATATTACTTGTAAGCGATAGCCTCAATCTCAAGAAGTACATCCTTTGGAAGTCTTGCAACTTCTACACAAGAACGTGCAGGGAATGGCTCCTTAAAGTAGTTCTTATAAATCTCATTAATCTTGCCAAAATCATTCATTTCCTTGATAAAAACAGTTGTCTTAACAATATTCTCTACCTTAGAACCTGAAGCCTCTACAAGATTGCAAAGATTCTGGAATGCCTGATTAGCCTGAGCCTCTACACCCTCTGGAATCTCTCCTGTTGCAGGAACTACAGGAATTACACCTGATGTATAAACCATATTGTTAATCTCAATTGCCTGTGAATATGGTCCAATTGCACTTGGTGCCTTGTCTGTACTGATAACTTTCTGCATAATTAACCCTCTTTCCTGCGTATCGTACGCATAAATATTATTTTTGAATAATGGCATCCTCTGTAATGACTATCTTACCTTCTTTTAACAAGCGTCCAACACCTCTTTTGAAAGCATTTTTACTCATATCAAAATGTTCCTTAATCACTTCAGCGGAAGCCTTATCTGTAAATGGTAACTTACCACCATTTTCCACTATTGCATTATATATTATTTTTGAATCTTCGTCCATCTGAATATATGCTTTTTGCTTAAGACTTATTGTAAGCTTACCATCCTCGCGAACTTGTGCAACTCTTCCATACACAGTGTCGCCAACCTTAAGTCTTTCAGGCATCTGATTCTTCGGAACAAGACCATAAAACTTATTGTCTACTGCAACAAATGCTCCGAACTCCGGCTTTATCTCGATAACCTTACCACTTACAGCACTGTCCTTAACATATCCTTCTGCACATGAAAGATAAGGATAAACCCTCATAGTGGCTGCAAGTCTGTTACTCTTATCTATATACAATGCCACCAGGCACTCATCGCCCTCCTGCACATGTGTAACCTGCTCTTTAAATGGAAGAAACAAATCCTTCTCCAAACCCCAGTCAAGAAACGCGCCAATCTTTCCAATCTGCGAAACTTTCAGCACAGCAAGCCCTCCAAGCTTTATCTTAGGTTCTGTAGTAGTTGCAATCAGTCTGTCGCTTGAATCTCTGTAAACAAACACTGTGAGCGCATCACCAATCTCAATATCCTCCGGAACCATCTTCCCCGGAAGCAATACCTTGTCCTCTTCAGTTCCAAGATACACACCAAAATCAGTTTTCTTAACTACGTTTAAGCATTGTGTCTTTCCTAATTCAATCATATTTGTTAACCGTCCTCTCCTTAATATATAAGTTCGGCTGCGCCGAACTTTGGAGTTTGTTTCTCAAACTCCTCTAAAATAAGTTCGGCTGCGCCGAACTTTGGGGTTTGCTTCTCAAACTCCTTATAAGTACAAAAAATCCCCACGCTCACTGCGTGGGGTTTAGAGCTGGGCTTGAGGGACTCGAACCCCCAGATGCCGGAATCAGAATCCGGTGCCTTACCATTTGGCGAAAGCCCACTATCTTAGCGACATTTGGTATTATACATCAATATTAAAAATAATGCAAGCACTTTTTTAAACTTTTTATCAGAAACCGCTAATCCTTTGTAATCACTGTTCTCACGGCCATTCTAAAACCTCTTAAGAACTGGAAATCCTTCCCTATATTCCTTGATGATATATGGATGAGACTTAGCGTATTCATATATCTTATCCCCCAAACCGTCATTTACCAATTTCTTCATAACTTCAAGAGGATACTTATTAATGGCCGGACAGGTTGGAGTAAGTGCAATAACCACTTCATCACCCTTTTTCATGATTCTGAGAGGCCATATTTTACAATCCAAAGGCTTATCCTCATCAGAAAGCACGCATCCCTTATCCGAATCAAGGAACGCACAGGCAGCCTCTTCATCCTCATTGTCTGTAGCATACTTTCCTGTATAGTCCACTTTACCGTACTGGCAACCGTCGTAAGTTTCCATCTTAAATGATACCCCATTGGGGCTGTACTTATCCACCGTTTTCTTATCAAAAAGAGGGGTTTCCCACAAACTGCATCTTATAAATGAACAACAGAACTTACAACCTGCACAAGTCTCTTTACTCAAAACCTTAGATAACATCATTCTCTCCTTTGAATTTTGTAGTACCGTTGTGCTAATGTACTATGACTATATAACTCACAGCCTCGTTCCCACTTGTCGAAAAACGTAGCAGTACTAAGTTCGTACAAGTTAAACTTTGTTTAACTTATCCTCACTAAGTGCTGACGTTTTCCTATAGGCTGTGAGATATATGTCACAGTACACATCACCACAACTGCACTTAAATTTATAAACTCGCTCCGTATTTCTTAATCATCAGCTTCGGGTGGTAGGACATTTTGGCCTTGCGAAGGCCTTCTATCCCCACATCCTCTTCGCGGTTAATGTATGTCACGCCTTCCAGACTCTCTGCAAACAATTTATTGATTGCAGCATAACCGCCTGCCGCCGCATACTCTCCCACAACCTTTTCAAAATGTATGTCACAGATATCCTCATTAATCATAGATGCAATAGTCATAGCCACAGGCTTTCCATTTACATATATAATACCTCCACGAAGCTCAAGTTCCTCGAAATGTTCCAATGCCTCACATATAGCCTGATACTCTATAGACAAAGATGCCACATCAGCCTCACCATCCTGAGCATTACCCTCTCCGTCGTTGCGGGAACCTTCTCCGGTCACATCGCTCCTTCCACATCGCTCCTCGTACCACATGTCTGCCACCTGTCTTGCATCTTCCCAGTTACCGCAACCAATCTCGGCAAACTCGTACTGTGGATAAGTTCTTACAAATCGCGAATAATGATTCTTCTTTTTGTGAAACGCTCTTCCACTAAGAGCCGCCAGCTCACTTCTAAGATACACATAATCGCTGTCCCCCGCATCTGACTCAAAGCTAAACATCCCCGGCAACAGCTCCTCCAACAACGCTTTTTGCTCCTCTGTCACAAATGCAAAGCTTAGTTCCTCATCACGATTTTCAGAATCCTCTATAATCTTTTCAAGTGCTCTTTTTACATCACCTTCCCCTATCGGAAATGTGTAACCCCATCTGGCACCTTTACCACTATACCTTCTTATAAGAAAGTCTCTATATCTGCATATCTCTATGTTGTACTTATCCCGCAACAGGTATATGTTTGCAAATGTGCAATCACTCCCCATATTACCGGACTCTCCAACCAATTCTCTTATCCAGTTGCCATCTGATATTTCAGGTTTCAACCACTCAAGCATACTGTTCTCCTTCTGCCAAATTCGACGATTATTTTAACACACCTTTCCACAAAGAACAACCTTGCCTCATAACATTTTACCCAATCACTATTAAATTTATCTAAAATCCGTCTAATCTGTTGACCTTATTGTTGAAATAATCTAAAATAGTCACAGTTTACAAATGGAGGCTTTGAACTATGAACAAAAAAAATATATCACTAATCCTTGTTGGTATACTGTTGATGATTGTACAGTTTAATATACGAATCGGTACCGTATATGTTGACATATTTTCCGACCTTTTAGGCGCGGTACTTATTGCAGTCGGCGGTTTTCCAATAAGTAAAAGAAATCTTTTATTTAAGAAAACCCGCACTATTATGATTCTTGGCATCGTGCTTTCAGCACTGGGTATTGCTTTCAGCATATATGGCGGAATCAAGGGAGTTGCCTTAACTTCAGAAATCGTTACAGGACTGTCAACCATCCCACTTATTTACTATACTTATTACTTCACAGAAGGACTTATGCTAGAAGCTAAGTTCCAAGAAAAAGCAGCGCTTACACGCTCTTTTAGAAAAATGTGGTTTATCCTGGGTGCACTGATTTTTGCATGTTTTATAACAATCACGACAGACTACACATGGCTTCTTACTGTAGTGCAAGCAATCACAGCCATCTTCGCTGTTTACTATTCATCTGCCGTACTCACAGCCTGCAACCAGCTTTATATGGAAGGTCTTCCAACAAAGCATATGGATATGAGTAATCTGTAATAAAACAAGAGCTTTTGCATACTTTCGTTCTATAAACATAGCACGAAAATCCTGCAAAAGCTCTTTTTAACTTATTTACAAACCTTCTTCATCAATGCCAAATTTCCGGATGCAGTTGTGGCAACGATATTATTAATCATAATAACATTAGCGATATTCTTCTCTTTCACTAATTCTGTTGCAGTTCCATTATAGTATCTATAGTCAATGACATACACATACTGAAAATGATCCACTAAAAATGGTACAAATGCATTACCATAAGATTCTTTTATAACAAGACAAGATGATCCATCATTAAGATTGGGATTAACTATCTCCGTATATGGATTATCACCGCCTATAAATGTACTATACTTATTACGAGGCTGGAAATTAGACACATCTGCAATTATCCTATAACTCACTATGTCATTATTCATCCTCATATACTTAAGTGAGTTAGTCGCCATTGGCACATACGCCACAACCGTGTCAGGCTTTTCCACCAAAGACTGTGCTTTGGTACTTGTATAAAAGCTTCCTTGAAAATTAGTAAACTCTTTCTTTTCGTACCTATCAAGGCTATTAGGCGTCATTCCCATCTGCTGTGCAACCATACAATACGTATAATATGCTGCCAAGGCAGTCCAATGATGGTCTGTTCTAAAATACAGATACTCATCCTTATGACCTCTTAACATATCAAATACAAATGTCTTGTTAACATTTTGCCCCATCTTGCTATACATATAAAGTATTGCCTTTCGCTGATCGCTACTTGTAACACCCTTTCTTACATCATCATTAAGAGCTATATCCATACTATTTGGAATAATTATACTGTAAAATGACGTATTATCTCCCATACAATTTGCAAAATCATTAACCATACTTACATACTGCTCACTATTCTTCTGCGAGAACACATAATATTCATAAGCACTGTCTCCATATACAAATATTGAACCAAATGTTTCGCCCTTAACCTCTGAACCAGTTTCCTGCTGTTTTTCGCTTTCCTCTTGACCTTGACTAGGCTTCTGCGTTGAAATTTCTGTACTCGACGTGGTTTCTTCCGTACCTGAAACGGAAGCATCTGTGCTTAATGTAGGCGAAGATTTTGTTTCCTCATTTTCGTCCCCCACTGTTGGTGCAGTACCACTCTCTTTTTCAGGTCTACCTACCGGATTCATAAGTTCGTCCACATCAATATCCACTTCCGGAATCTCATCTCCCGCCACTATCTCTCCATGAACCGCTGTATCACGAACACCATATAATGACGTAAACCTGTCATTACACACAAGCAACTGGTCTCTGAATGGAAATGTATCCGAAAACCACTTGTCAACTGTACTAAAATACGTTCCATCCATAAAACCTTCCACGCTAAAGGTCGGATACTTTGTAAGTGTTCTGTTTTCACTTACGGAAACCGTAGGTCTTAATGGAATAATTAAAGAAAGTATAGCACCGATTACGAGCACGACACTAAAGACTACAATCTTTATGATTGCAGCCTTCTTCATAAGATAATCCCTGTATTTGACATTATTCTTATCTATATCTACGCCTTTCTTTACATCCTCATTAACATTATCCGGCATATAAACCTCTCAACTCTCTAATTCTAAAACCTAAAATAAATAAACGGGTTGTAACTGTCACCCACCAGCGCAATAGTTGCAAGAAACAGCAAAACAATAGGTAATACCATATTCAGAACATTGTATACTCTCATATATACAATATCCCCTTCTCTGGACTTACTATTGAGCCATTCCGCTACCTTCTTCGTAGCCGGTGTCACTGCTATGATACCAACAATCACAAAAACGAAATTGTTCATAATAACAGTTACAATCTCCATATTAAAAATCGCATTGCCGTTAAGGCCAAACATAGCCTTTAAGGCAATCAACATACTTTCAAAATCAGTAAATCTAAACAACACCCATCCAAAAAATACAACAAGCAGTGTGTATATATGTTGCAAAATCATTGTAGGTATACACTTAAACTTCTCAAACAAACGAAGCAATATAACTTTCTCCAGTACGAGGAACAAGAAGTAATATAATCCCCACAACACAAAATTGTAAGATGCTCCGTGCCATAGACCCGTCAGGCCCCAGACAATAAACATATTAACTATCTGTCTAAACAAACCCTTCCTGTTTCCGCCAAGAGGAATGTAAACGTAATCCCTAAAAAATGTACTTAAAGATATATGCCACCTTCTCCAGAAATCTGTAACAGAATTGGCTATATAAGGATAATTAAAATTCTCCTTGTAGTGGAATCCTGTCATCTTACCCAGACCAATGGCCATATCCGAATAAGCAGAGAAATCAAGGTAAATGTGTAACATATACAAAAGTCCGCCAAACCATGCTCCAAGCACTGTTACGTTATTAGATACCGCCAGTGTTTGCGGTAACACATTATCAACTATAGCAGCACATGTATTAGCTAAAAGTGCCTTCTTTGCAAGGCCTACACAAAATCGCGATATACCATCATTCATATCATTGATACTGGTCTTGCGCTCCTTTAAGTCATTAGCAATGTCCTTATATCTTACAATAGGTCCCGCTATGCACTGATGGAACAACGCTGCATAAAGCAATACATTGGAATACTTCTTATCAGCCTCCACATCGCCTCTGTACACATCCACAACATAAGCAATAAGCTGAAATGTATAAAAGGATATACCAACCGGCAACACTACCGCCGGAATAACACCAAACACATCAACAATAGAATCTATGACTCCACAAAAAAATCCCAAATACTTAAAGTACACTAATATTCCAAGGGTCACACACAGACTGACAATCAGTGTAATCTTGGACTTCACTGTTCCACGATACTTCTCCACAAGCCTCGCAGACACATAACTTATAAGCGCCATTCCTGCCAGCAAAACTAAATACAATGGCGATGCCCACGCATAAAACATGAGCGAAAATATCAACACACAAAAATTCTTCTTCTTAATATCCGAAAAACACGCATAACAAAGCAGATTTATCGGCAAAAATATATATACAAACAACAGACTTGAAAAAACCATGTCCATCTCCTAAATTCACGTTATAACAACACTATAACATAGATTTTTCCTTGTGTGTTGAATAATTTTATATTTTGTCGAATTTTACTACATTTTTAGCAATTTATTAACCAGAAGTGACAATTATTCTGCCTCTTCCTTGTCAGTTCTTCCCATAATCTTGGCAAGTTTTTCCGCCTCCAATGCCATAGCCTCTTCAGCCGCTGCCGCCTCTTTAGCTTCCTCTTCCGCTAATTCCTTAGCAGCTGCTTCCTCTGCCTGCTTAACATAAGTTGCAAGAACTCTTGACATAATAAAGCTGTCCACATAACAGATAAACGGAATTGTAAGAATCATAACCGGTGGCATAGTTGTAGTAAAATAGCCAATAACCACTGTAACTATAAGCATTACAAAGGTCTGTGGAAGATGCTTCATGCAAAGAAGCAAACCATTCTTCAGCGTTCCGATAACTGTGTTATTGAACTTTGCAAGCAGTGGAAATGTGTATATAGTAACGCCTGCAAGCACAAGAAGCATACCAATTGTAGCGTATACCAAAAGTACAGGCACCATACCGCCCTCGTTTTGACCCCACTGCATACATATATCGATATTAAGCACCATGATTGCAGCCAGAGCCGCAATAATCAACTCTATCAAAAAACCCTGACGCAAATTAGACTTGTACGAACGCCAAAAATCCTTAAACACATAGCTTTCTTCGTTCTTAGCAAGCTTCATTCCCGCATAAAACATAGCTGTTATAGAGGCTCCCAGTGTAACAATAGGAAGCGAAAACAACACACCTAGAAATCCCAATATAAGAAAATCACCAATTTTCATTAATCCCTTAAAAAATTTGCCTTCTACACTAAACATATCAATTCCTCACCTTCTGTATTACTGCAATCTATTTAAAATGTTAATATCCAAATAACATAACATTGTTAATTATACTGTATATAAAATAAAATGCAAACAAAAGATTTGTCACATATTTATTAAATTATTATAAATATGTGTTATTTGCCCCAAAAATGTGTTAAACTACCATTTAGTGCGTTACTATAACGCCCACAGATTATTGTACATTGCCACTTTTAGCAATATAGAAATGAGGTTATTATGGCTATTAGAAAGAATAAAATGCCTAAAGAGCAGGAAACTAAGTTTAAAGACCTGCCATTTAGTCAAAAGCTTATTTACATTTGGGAGTATTATAAAATACACATAATAGCACTGATTATGATCGCCGGTGTAATCGCCAGTGCAGTATATTACTATAATCTGAACAACTATGAGTCTGTTTGTGAAATCATTGTGGTTGACGGTCTCGTAGATGATTATGGCACCGGGAAAGATGCTATTACTAAAGGCTTTACCGAGCACTTAGGAATAGATGGCAAAAGCACTCGCGTCGTAATCAGCTACGGACATTCCCTTAAGTATATGGTAGGCGATCAGGAAGCCGGCATTACACAGAACAAAATATATATTCTGGCTTCCACCGGAAACCTTGACGGTTATCTGACCAAGGAAGAGAATATAGAGCATTTCTCCAGCGATAAAGAACTTTTCCTCTGTGATTTAAGAGAGATTCTTACCGCTGAAGAACTTGAAAAAATTGGCGAAGAAAATATTCACTACTACACTAAGGAAGACGGTTCAAAATATCCGATTGCCGTGAATCTTGCCGGCACTAAGATTAAAACTGAATTCAAGCTTTCAACTGAAGACCCTTACTACGGTGTAGTAATCACTGCTCCTAACAAGGATAATGCAGTTGAATTTATCAGATATGCCTTTGATATGTAAATATACAGCACGAGCCGCCCATTGGGCGGCTCATATTAATATTATATGCTATTGTTCCCCCTATCCACGGGATATAATATACTTCACATATTCCTTGGCAATCTCTTGATTATGTGAATTCGCAATAAAAGAAACTAGTACTTTTCCCCCTCGAATCCCCATATCTTTTACATACTGTGTATCGGTTATATCAATAGCTACCGGAACTACTTCTCCATCTTCATCCGCGTGATAAACCAACCTATCGGCAACATTCCGAAGATACTCGCTTTCCATACATGTATTTAAGTTCACAAGAAATCCCGTCGGACACATTTTATTCATAGCAAATTCATCAAAAATAAATAAGTCAAGATTGTTGCCCACAACCTCTATCATCATACCTTCCATATTCTTGCCACCCTGTCGTTCATTCTTCTCATTGAGTTCAGTGTAGTCAAAAGACATTACACAAGTATTATTCTCGCCAAGATGAGTCTCATAATCCGTTTCTATAATATTAGTATCTTCCGCCAATCCATTCACATATATATTGACAAACTTAATTCTAAGATTCGCCTCAGGACTAGGTTCCGGAAGCAACATATATATTATTACAGCTGCCACAACCAATATAGTACACGCTATAATTATATTTTTGTGATACTCCCAAAAATGTCCCACCTTCCCTTTTAAATCCAATTCGTTATACAACACTTTAGCTCTTAATAAATCTGCATCATCTTCTCTTTTCATATCCATAATATTTATATACCTATCCTCTTCGTCATTATTATTTAAACACCTCAAATCCCCTCTTTAACAATCCTCTAATCTGCTTTTCATCCAACTCACTCTGACAATTGTTGGCAATAGATGCAAGACCCTGCGTCAGCACTCTAATTAACAGATGCAGTTCTCTTTTTTCTTCCTCTGTTCGCAGTTTCCAATCACCAACATTAGCCAGCTCCATACTAAAACTCTTGTTATCAGAATTATCTATATATTCCTCTATATCTGATATAGGTCTCGTTCTATCAACATACAAGAACCGATATATATTCTTCTCCCTATAAGCCATCTGCACATAAGACACACCAAGCTCTAACCATGGATGACCACTTTCCTTCATATTTTTTTCCACTGAATCATCAAAATACTTTGATGCCATCAGATGAAGCTCATCATATAAGTCATCCATATTTTTAAAACACTGATAAACTGGATGTGTGGAACAATTCAACTCCTTGGCTAATCTTCTTGCAGTAATAGCCATAACATTCTCGTCCTTAAGTATCTTAAAAGCAACATCCAATATCTCTTTTTTAGTAATCTTTATTGCTGGTGGCATAAAATCTCCTCCTTTTATAATAACATCGTTACGTAACAATGTTATTATATTATTAAAAACTTTCACTGTCAATACAAAATATCTTTATATTATGTATATTATGTAATTATCTATATCACAATTTAATATTTATTGTACTTACCGCTACAACAATTAATCCCACTGTCACAACCAATGCATCCACCAGCATATGTACGCCAAACATCTGCGCCACAACCGAATACACCATAAACAAAGCTGCAAAAAATCCTATCATCCAGATAACAAATCCCTTATAACTTTTCTTTAATTCCATATAAAGTCCTCCTACTCCCTGATTATTATTTATATAACATGTCACACTACTCACAACATTTTCTTGTATAGGTTCATCCCATCAATATCCATAGCATACTCTTCAAATCCCAGCTTTCCAGCTATGGCAATAGATGGAACATTATCCTTATTAGTACATACAAATATCTCTTTAAAACACAAGTCATTCATTGCATAGTTAAGCACTGCCTCTAAGGCTTCCCAGGCATACCCTTTACCCTGCTTGTCCTTTCTTATTAGATACCCTAGCTCTCTGCACATCTCCCCATCAATGGTTCTGTTTTCTATGCCCACACGTCCTACAAGTTCCCCTGTTTCCTTCTCAAAGGCAAGCCACAGTCCATACCCGAAAAATGCGTACATATTCTCTATATATTTTTGGCAAAAATCATACTCCTCATCCCAATCATAAAGTGGCTCAACATATGGACAATCCTTGATAGACTCATATAGCTCATACATCTTTGGAAGGTCATCTCACGAATAATCAGCCTTTCCGTCTCTGCCACCACAAAAGGTTGCTCCATATACCTTGCATATGCCATTTTCAGATAAGACACCCACACATCCAGACTCTCAATAACATACTTTGCACTACCGTTATAGTTAGCTCCATACCCAACCATTGCCACGGCTATGCCATCATAAAGTTCATCGCAGTCTGTTATAACAAGTACTCCTTCACCATTCTCCCATTCCTCCAACGGTATGCCTGCGTCCTCCTCATATAACGGCATGCCCTCTTTAATCTCGATGCCTTCCTCCGCCATATACTCCTCAAAATTCTTTCGTTCCCTGGCATCTACAACATGATTTACTATATTTATATAAATGTATCTTAATTGTACGTCCAAATCTGCCACCTCAATCATTGACATTTTTTACTTTCATATATACAATAACATATATTCGTCCTTTTAGGACAACAATATTATGAATTTTGAAAGGAATACACATATGGCACAGAATCCAATCGTTACATTTACTATGGAAAGTGGTGATGTTTACAAGGCAGAACTTTATCCTGAAATCGCACCTAACACAGTAAATAACTTTATCAGTCTTATTAAGAAGGGCTTTTATGATGGCGTAATTTTCCACAGAATTATTGCGGGATTTATGATTCAGGGCGGTGATCCTGAAGGAACAGGTATGGGCGGTCCTGGTTATTCAATTAAGGGCGAGTTCAATACTAATGGTTTCAAGAATGATTTAAAGCACACAAAGGGCGTTCTTTCAATGGCTCGTGCTAATCATCCTGATTCAGCAGGTTCACAGTTCTTTATCATGCACGAGACTTCTCCTCACCTTGACGGTAGCTACGCTGCATTCGGAAAGGTTATCGAAGGCATAGAGTGTGTAGATAAGATTGCACTTGTTGATACAGACTGGAGCGACAGACCAAGAGTTCCACAGGTTATCAAAAGCGTAACTGTTGATACATTTGGTGTAGATTATCCGGAACCGGAAATGATGTAAAATTTCAATGTAGTAACACAATAACTAACAAGGGCGAAGCATATGTATCTTAGACATACGCTTCGCCCTTAATATATGTGCCATCACATTAATGTGCTGCCACATAACAAATGTTTTTCGTTAGAAATGTCCGCCGGAGCTGCCGGAGTTTCCTCCTCCGCCTCCTCCGCCGCCACTGTGGCTGCTACTACTTTCTATCTTTCTTGTTCTCACAGTTGTGTTAATAAATCTGTCTTCCTGGCGATGCATTTTGAATCCATTGCCTGAATAAGTTCTACTGTCAACTGTTATACGACTCTTTGCACTAGACATCATGATAAGTACTGCAACAAGTGCAATTACAGCCGCTATAATAAGCTTAATCGGCCAGAAAAGTGTAAACTCAAACCAAAAACTGTTATTCATCTGAAGTTCAACACCTTCGATGAAATTCACACATCCATCGTAATAATCACCTTCAGCTAATTCTTCCTCTGCACTTATTCTTATATCATCAAGGTCGCTCTGACTTATATCACTTCTAGTCTTACCTGATGTAATAATTCTGTCAGCTCTTGATACCATATCGATACCGTATATGATAGCCTCTGAATTAACACCGGTTCCATTGTAACCATAATGCGCCTCTAAGATACCCCTGATAAAATTATCAAACTCTGAATAATCCTTACCGGTCTTCATGGTAATGATAACAATATCAGTCTCACAATTCTTAGATGTTTTCTTACACTTCTCTGTAAGTCTCTCCTCTTCAGATGGTGTAAATATATTAGCAGCATCAATAACATAAAGCTTCTCACTGCTATTCTCTATAAGATGAATCAAATGATCTGCCGCCATCTCTTTTTCTTCCTCTGTAAGAGATGCCGCATATGCTTTACTCGGCATTACTCCTGCCATACCAAGCACCATAATCACAGCAAGAAGTGCCACCATCATCTTAACTACAACTGACTTAGTTGTAGAATATGTAAACTTAGAACTCTTTACCATATCAGCACACCTCCCAACGACATAATAAGGAACAGTGCAACAAATATACCAATACCCCAACCAAAGGCCTTCGCCTTACTTATCGGTCTGTCGGCAACAATCTTACCTGTCTGACCGTTAAGCATAAACTTGAATTCTTTATTGTTATATCTGCAATTAAGCACCCAAACAGGAAGCAACACGTACTCAAAGTCAGTGTTACGCATACGTACCTGATTGTTAACTATATTGACAACATCATATCCTTTAATAGTGTCTCTTGTAATATCTGTTATGTACTGATTAACTCTCTTTCCAACTCTATCGAGCATCTGCTCGCTTGTGTAGTTGTATCTCTCTGAAAGATAACCTGATAAGTACGGCATAGCAAATGGCTGCATCTCACCATAGTTGTATGGCTCCATCTTATCCATATCATCATCTGCCATCTTCTCAGATGCATCTGCCGGAATCTTTAAGAAATCTGCTTCCACATCTCTGTAAACATAGAAATGGTCCGTATATGTATACTCTGTATCACCACGTCTGGTTGTTCTGATACGCTTAGCATTAACACTCATATTAGAGCGTGCATTGTAATCGTAAAGCCAGAATGGTACATAAAGACCGGAAATCTTCTCAATAGTACTGCTTGTTGACAGTGTTGAAGGTGTAAGCTTACCCTTCTTTACCCAGCTTCTATATATCTGCTTAGCCTGCTCCTTGTCAATCTTGAACGGAATGATTCTCTTTGGCTTATATGCTCCCTGCAAACGATCTTCCACTAATGAAGGATTGCCGCAGAAAGAACACATAACTGCCGATGTATATTCATCTGACATAAGCTCTGCACCACAGCTCTGACAATGGTACGTCTTCATATTCATAGTCTCCGGCTGGTAATTAGCCGAGCTTGTGTTTTCAACAGTCTCTTCTTCTGTAAATCCACCGAACATCTGCTCATAATCCTGAACCGGCATCTCAAACCCACAGGATGAACAACTTATCTTCTGGCTTGTTCCGTCAAACATAATGGCTGAGCCACATGACGGGCATTTGTAAGTAATAGGCATACTTCCCCTCCCATAATAATTTTATAGAAAAACGTTCATATTTTATTAACATTTATTTCAATATTAATTAACAATATGCACATTTTTTCTTCACTTTTCCCCAATATAATAACTAATATAAAGAGTTTTGAAATTATGTGTCTTTTTCATATATCGAGTTGTTTTATTTCTCATATATACAGCTCTCCTCCCTACATCGTCCACTGTCCCGTGGGCGATGTTTTTTGTGGAACTGCATAAATTACAATAAAACAAATGATAACACCATAAGAACCGCACCCACAATCATAGACACCATTCCGGCACGCTTTTCCTTCTCGTACTTTGCCTCATCCGGTGCGTCTTTCTGGTCTCTTTGGTCAAAAAACATATTAAACTTCTTTCTTGCACTAATATATCGCACTGCACCTGTACCGAGTGCCACCAGTGCAAATACAGCACACATAAACCCAATAAACGGTAATATACTTCCTTCGCCTTCGCCAGCACCATTCTGATTATAAAAATCCACTTTCGTCTCTGCTGCCACAAGGAAGTTCTGTGCATGATAATAAACACTACTTAACAATTCTTTCACAAATACCCCACCTTTCAATACTTTTTTTTCATTACTATAGTGTAAAATCATTTATGATTATACATCATTTTTACTACTAATAACAACAAAAAACATCCTCTTTTAGAAAATATTAATCATTTCTGTCGCTTTTTGCTTTTATTTTCTAGCATTTTACTGTATAATTAATGTAATAATTTTTCAGGGAGGTAACTATTATGTTAGTTTCAGCTAAAGACATGTTAACAAAAGCCCGTGCAGGCAAGTATGCTGTAGGACAGTTCAATATCAATAACCTTGAGTGGACAAAGGCTGTTCTTCTTACTGCACAGGAGATGAATGCACCGGTAATCCTGGGAGTATCTGAAGGTGCCGGTAAATATATGGGTGGCTTCAAGGTTGTAGCCGGTATGGTAAAGGCTATGATTGAGGAACAGAATATTACAGTTCCTGTTGCCCTCCACCTTGACCATGGTACATACGATGGTTGTTACAAGTGTATTGAAGCAGGATTTTCTTCTATTATGTTTGATGGTTCACACTACCCAATCGAAGAAAATGTTGCTAAGACTACTGAGTTAGTTAATATTTGCCGCGAAAAGGGTATGTCTCTTGAAGCCGAAGTTGGTTCTATCGGTGGTGAAGAAGATGGCGTTGTAGGTATGGGTGAGTGTGCTGATCCGGATGAATGCAAGGCTATTGCAGATTTAGGTGTTGATATGCTTGCTGCCGGTATCGGTAATATTCACGGAAAGTATCCTGAGAACTGGGCCGGATTAAGCTTTGAAACTCTTGCTGCAGTTAACGAAAAGGTTGGCGATATGCCACTTGTATTACATGGCGGTACAGGTATTCCTGAGGATATGATTAAGAAGGCTATTTCTCTTGGCGTTGCTAAGATTAATGTTAATACAGAATGCCAGCTTGCATTTGCCGCAGCTACAAGAAAGTATATCGAAGAAGGTAAGGATCTTGTAGGAAAGGGCTTTGACCCAAGAAAGGTTCTTGCCCCTGGCACAGAAGCCATTAAGGAAACTGTTAGAGAAAAGATTAATCTTTTTGGTTCTGCCGGCAAGGCTTAATATTTAACTTTAATTCATGGAGATATGTAATGAGCACTAAATTAACCAGTGATAATATATCAACTGAAGATGAACTTTTAGACGATATTATGGGTGATGACATCTACGATGATATTATGGATGGAACTGACTCTGTAAAAGAGTCAGTTCAGCCTGCCAAAAAGTCCGGATGGGGCGGAGCACTCCGCCTTGCTGTACTTTTTATATCCGCGGCCATATTCTGCTATTCAGCTTATATGCTGTTTACTATTGTGACCGAGTATGAGAAGGATGCCCGCACTAACAGAAAAATTGACTCAATTATTGTTGACAGCACAACGTCTACTACTGTAACCTTTCCGGATGGAACCAGTGTAACCATCCCTTTCAGATACGACCATCAAAAGTTGCTTAATATGAACGCTGAAGGTAAAGGATACATATACATAGAAAGTATCAACAAGCGTCTTCCAATCGTTCAGACCAACAATAATGCATATTATCTGCGTCGTGCCGTGGACCACACATTCAGTATGGCAGGTTCTATATTTATTGACTATCGAATAACCGACGGTATCGACAGTTCGCACATTATTCTTCATGGACACAACCGCCAGGACGGTACTATGTTTGCCCAACTTGAGAACTATCTTAAGGAAAGCTTTTATAAAAAGCAGGGCAACGACACATTTTACTTATACATAGACAATAAAGTACAACAGTATAAGATATTTAGTGTATACATATCAGAACCTATAAGCACTACTTATGCATTTAACTTTTTAAGCGAAAAAACACTTAGAACGTACGCATCTAATATGCAGGAGCAGTCATTGTACGACACTGGTGTGGATGTTAGCAATGCAACTCAGGTTGTTACACTTTCTACTTGCACAGATGACACAGAAAATCGTATTATAGTACATGGAGTGCTTACAAACGTCGGATACATTGAGTAACCGATACATATTTAATAAAGTTAATCAAGGAGATTACAACACAATGAGTGATTATTTCAACGTAGCTGACATTTTTGGAGAAAACGTTTTTAACGACACTGTTATGCGTGAACGTCTTCCTAAAAATGTATACAAAAACCTTAAAATGGCTATGACCGGCGAGAAGGAATTAGTTCTTGCCGATGCTGATGTTATCGCTAACGCTATGAAGGACTGGGCTATTGAGAAGGGGGCAACCCACTACTCACATTGGTTCCAGCCGCTTACCGGCACTACTGCTGAGAAACACGATTCTTTCCTTTCAGCACCTAATGCTGCCGGAAAGATTCTTATGGAATTCTCGGGTAAAGAACTTATTAAGGGCGAACCTGATGCTTCTTCATTCCCTTCCGGTGGATTGCGCTCAACATTTGAAGCAAGAGGTTATACATCATGGGACTGTACTTCACCTGCATTTGTACGTGAAGATGCCACTGGAGCAACACTTTGTATTCCAACAGCATTCTGTTCATACACAGGTGAGGCTCTTGACCAAAAAACTCCTCTTCTTCGTTCAATGGATGCCATTAATGAGCAAGCACTTCGTGTTGTAAGACTGTTTGGCAACACTACAGCAAAGAAGGTTACTCCTTCAGTTGGCGCTGAACAGGAATATTTTATAGTAGATAGAGATTTATATTTAAAGAGAAAAGACCTTATATTCTCAGGTCGCACATTGTTCGGTGCTATGCCACCAAAGGGACAAGAGCTTGATGATCACTACTTCGGTGCTATCCGTGAGAGAATCGGCGCATATATGAAGGATGTGAACAAGGAGCTTTGGAAGCTCGGTGTTACAGCAAAGACACAGCACAATGAAGCCGCTCCTGCACAGCATGAGTTAGCTCCAATATATGCACAGTGCAATATCGCTACTGATAACAATCAGCTTACCATGGAAGTATTAAAGAAAGTGGCATACCGCCACAATCTTGTATGTCTTCTCCACGAGAAGCCATTTGCTGGTGTTAACGGTTCAGGAAAGCACAATAACTGGTCTCTTACAACAGACGACGGTATTAATATGCTTGATCCCGGAAAAACACCTCACGAAAACATACAGTTCCTTTTAGTACTCGGTGCTGTTATGAAGGCTGTTGATAAGCACGCAGAGCTTCTTCGTGAGTCTGCTGCTGATGTAGGTAATGACCACAGACTCGGTGCCAATGAGGCTCCACCTGCTATTATCTCTATATTCTTAGGCGAGCAGTTGGAAGACGTTATTATGCAGCTTATTGACAGAGGTGACGCTACAAGCTCAATTCAGAAAGGCAAGTTAAAGACTGGTGCTTCTACACTTCCTGACTTTAACAAAGACGCTACTGACAGAAACAGAACCTCACCATTTGCATTTACAGGAAACAAGTTTGAATTCCGTATGGTTGGTTCTTCAGATTCCGTTGCTCCTGCCAACGTTGTTCTTAACACAATCGTTGCAGAAAGCTTCAAGGAAATATGTGATGAGCTTGAAAAGGCTGAAAACTTTGATATGGCATGTCATGACATGATTAAAAAACTCTTCTCAGAGCACCACAGAATCGTGTTTAATGGTAACGGATACTCAGATGAGTGGGTCGAGGAAGCTAAAGCCAGAGGTCTTGCCAACCTCACATCTATGGTAGACGCTATACCTGCCCTTGTAAGTGACAAGACAATTTCACTTTTTGAAACATTTGGCGTATATACCAAAGCTGAGCTTGAATCAAGAGCAGAGATTCAGTACGAAGCATACTCAAAGGCAATAAACATTGAAGCAAGAACTATGATTGATATTGCTGGAAAGCAGATTATTCCTGCAGTTATTTCATACACAACAGAGTTAGCTAACTCATATCTTGCTGTTTCTGAAGCCGGATGCGACGCTTCTGCACAGAAGGAACTTTTAGATGCCGTTTCAGTTCGCCTTAGAGCTGCTAAAACTGCACTTACTAATCTTCAGGATGTTACTGCAACTGCTGCTAATATGAAGTCAGGACGCGAGCAGGCAGTATACTACAGAGATGCCGTTACAACCGCAATGGATGCACTTCGCACTCCTGCGGACGAACTGGAAATGCTGGTAGATAAAGATTATTGGCCATTCCCATCATACGGAGATATGCTTTTCGAAGTATAATCAATTCAATAAAACAGCAAAGAGGCGACCAGTGTGAAATGGTCGCCTCTCTTTAATACACAAATTATTTATAATCTTATTCTTCATTATAATCATAATTACAAAACGGACACTTCGGATAGTCCATATCATGGGAATGACCACATCTAGGACACTGAACCTGAGCTATCTGCTCTTCTTCAACAGATTCCACTCCTGCAATCCCTTCTGTTCTCCAACCTTTTTCAAATACATATGGGTCAAAGAATTCAATCTTTCCACACAGCGGACACATAAATATATGAACAGATAGTGACCCGGCTATTAAATGATTAAAAGAGCCTCCGAACCCTCCTTGCTCACCAAGCTGAATCTTTTCCTTCTTAAGGTACTCCATAGGTGTTCCACAACGAAGACATCCAAAACCTGTGTTTTCAGAATCCTCCGAATCTCTTGCCGCTTCCTCAGCTTCTCTTGCCGCCTCGTTCCACTCTTCTTCAACACTAGCTAATCCACCAAAAATGCTATCCATCCTCTTACTTCCTCTCTACATCGCTGTATATTTCCAAGTCTAATACCGTACTCTACACCTACACTTATGCAGGATAATTAAGTCGCTCAGGGACCGGATTATCAAGCACTTCTTCCTTGTACTTCTTAATATAAAGCTTTGCCAGCGAAAGATTGTTATCAAGATAGTTACCGCAGTCTCTTGGCGAGTATCCCGGTATCTCTCCTTCATAAGCAAGAACAAAATCCGCAGCCTCCTTAAGAACGTCAACTATATCCTCTGACTTAAGTTCCCCTGAAAAAAGCACATAGAATCCCGTTCTACATCCCATTGGCCCAAAGTAAATAGTCTTCTCACTCCAAACAGGATGATTACGAAGAAATGTGGCAAGCAAATGTTCTATAGTATGAATACCTGCTGTATCCATAGGTGCTTCTACATTAGGTCTTGTGAATCTTAAATCAAATGTAGTAACAACCTCTGCTCCTATATAGTCCCTTCTCGACACATATATACCTGCAAGCAAATCCAAGTGATTTACTGTAAAACTTGCAATCTTATTCATATAAATATCCCTTTCAAATTCTACTTATCATGATTAAACTTAAGCAATTTACCACTATTAATAAGAATCTTATGCTGTAAGCAATTACGTATAGTTTCCCCTATACTAACGAACTCATCCACAAGTTCAGGATCAAACTGAGTTCCCCTTCCATCCTTAATGATAGCCATAGCCTTCTCATGTGAAAACGGTTCCTTGTACGGACGCTTTGAAGTAAGTGCATCATATACGTCAACTACACTCATAATGCGCGCGCACAATGGTATATCTGTACCAGCCTTGCCCGTCGGATATCCATTGCCATCCCATCTCTCATGATGATAAAGGGCAATCTCTTCTGCAATAAGCAAAAACTCATTGTCCGGAAACATCTCTTCTCTTATCTTTCTAAACGTCATAGCCCCGAGATCAGAGTGCGTCTTCATATACTTCATCTCGCCCTTTTCAAGAGATGACTGCTTTCTAAGTACATTATCATCAATACCAATCTTTCCAATATCATGAAGAGGTGCCGACCTTATCGCATACTTAACATACTTATCAGTTATCTCTTCCTTATATCTTGGCACATTTCTTAAGTGCTTAATAAATGCATCGAAATATATCGAGGTATTCTTAATGTGACCGCCGGTTACACCATCTCTTGACTCTACCAGCTCGGCAAAGCCTACAGAAAGCATATCCTGAAGCTTTTCATTCTCCGCAACCTTTTCCTCTACCAGCTTCTCAAGCGACTTCTTATACTCTGAAAGCTCCAACTGTGTCTTAATCCTACGCTTCATAACCGATGCTACAAACGGCTTGGTAATAAAGTCTACAGCACCAAGTTCCAACCCCATAATCTCACTACTTGCCTTAGTATCTCCGGTTAAAAAAATTACCGGTATGCCCCTCAGACGTCTGCTCTGCATTATCTTTTCAAGCATTTCATAACCATTCATATGCGGCATATTAATGTCCAAGAGTATCAAGTCAGGAATTACATCCTCCAGAATTGCAAATCCTTCTGCCGCTGACAGTGCCTCGTACAGAATGTATTCATCCTTCAAAACATCCGCTGCTGATGCTAAGTTAAGTTTAACATCATCAATTATCAAAATCGATTTCTTATCCATACGGCTTCCTCCCTTCCTATTTCATTACATCTGGTGTCGTACTATCTTATATTCATCATTGCTCTGATAATACGGACAGGACTTATAAGACGATGTCAACAGTCTGGCATAATCATCCTCATCCATATTAACATCACAAACATATTCTTCTAACTCCTCGTCATAAACGAGGTTATTACAATAATCGCAACTTACCTGCTCTGCCATAAGCTTCCTTTCTATAAAAATGTGTCACAGCAGACTTAACAACTACTCTTCAATAGAACTTCTTCTGTGCACAACTACGGTTTCTTCAAGACATTCAAATATCTTATCAACCTTATCCTTCTTCATCTTAGGAGTAATAAGGCTCACAACCGGAACAATAATCATACCAGCAACCATCGCTATTGCACCTGCATTGATAGGCGATGCTATAAACTTAAAGAACATATTGGACACTGTAAGGATTACGCCACATGCAAAGCTTGCCCAAACAGAGGCCTTTGTGACACCCTTCCAATAAAGTCCATACATAAATGGTGCAAGAAAGGCTCCCGCCAAAGCTCCCCAAGATATACCCATAAGCTGTGCAATAAATGTCGGCGGGTCCAATGCAATAACTACACTTATAACAATAAAGAACACAAGCATAATACGCATACACAAAAGCTGCTTCTTCTCATTCATATTCTTAATTACATTGTCCTTAATAAGGTCAAGTGTAAGAGTTGAGCTTGATGTAAGCACAAGTGACGAAAGTGTTGACATAGATGCTGACAATACAAGAACAATAACTATACCAACAAGTATGTCCGGCAAAGTTGCAAGCATACTTGGAACAATCGCATCATATATAACACTGCCATCTGCATTGTGAATGGCCGGTGTATCAAACAAACGTCCAAAACCTCCAAGGAAATAACATCCTCCTGACACTATTATAGCAAATATTGTGGAGATAATGGTACCTGATTTTATAGATTTTTCATCTTTTATTGCATAAAACTTGTGAACCATCTGTGGAAGGCCCCATGTACCAAGGGATGTGAGCACTACAACGCCTAAAAGATTAATAATATCCGGTCCAAAAAAGGATGTAAACGCTCCCTGTTGTCCCATTGTAACCGGTACATCACTTTCAATAGTTGCCAATTCCTTAACAGCTTCATAGAAACCACCCTGACCATTAAGAACAGCCACAATAACAGCCACGATACCAAACAACATAATGATTCCCTGTATGAAATCGTTAATAGCTGTCGCCATATATCCGCCTAACACAACATACACAGCCGTAAGTGCCGCCATAGCAATAACGCAAACTGTATAAGGAATATCAAAGGCCATACCAAACAGTCTCGATAAACCATTATAAACTGATGCAGTGTACGGAATCAAGAATATGAAAGAAATGGCAGATGCTGCGATTCTAATTGCGTTAGAATCATAACGCTTTCCAAAATAATCCGGCATAGTTGACGCCGAAAGGTGATTACTCATAACTCTTGTTCTTCTACCAAGCACTATCCACGCAAGTAACGAACCAATAACTGCATTACCAATACCAATCCATGTGGCAGAAAGTCCATACTTATAACCAAACTGTCCTGCATAGCCTACGAAAACAACCGCTGAAAAATACGATGTTCCATAAGCAAATGCTGTAAGCCATGGTCCTACACTTCTTCCACCAAGCACGAAATCGCCTACATTGGTAGCATGTTTTCTCGAGTAAACCCCCACTCCTATCATTATCGCAAAAAATAAAACTAAAAATACAATCTTAACAGCCACTTATAAATCCTCCCTGTCCGTGATTATGAAAGCCCTAACAATCGCTTTGCATTACCGGACAATATATCATCAAGCACCTCATTCTTTAAAGGCATTCGCTTCATAAGTTCAACACCTCTCTTTACATCTGACCACGGTGAATCTGATGCAAATAAAATTTTTTTAGAATCATGCTTATCCAATATCTTATAAAACATCTCTTCGCCTATATAGTCAAGTGTAAATGCTGTATCAAGATAAATATTTTCTCCAGCAAGACACTCATACACCTGCTCCCAACAGTCATAACCGCCAAAGTGTGCCACAACCATCTTCTTAGGCTTTATATCATCAATAACTCTACGCATTCTGTCCGGAGTGCAATGCACCGGCTCCGGTAGACCAATATCTACCCCTGCATGAGTTAGAATAATCAAATCCAAACTATCTGCATATTCAATAATATTCATATATCTCGGGTCATCAATCATAACACCCTGATAATCAGGATGAAGCTTTATGCCGGGTAATCCCAGACTCTTAATCATATCAAGTTCAGCCTTATAATCCTCGCTATCCGGATGAATTCCGCCAAAGGAAATAAGTCTGCCCTTGTAATTTTCATTGACACTTGCTGCATATTCATTGACAGTTTTAAACTGAGATGGCTTAGTAACCACCGGCAGTATCACTGACATATCAATGCCTGCTGCATCCATAGAACCAATAAGTCCATCAATAGTACCGTTGGTGGAAGCTTTAATTCCTGCTCTCTGCTCCAGAGCCTCAATAGTTCTTGCAACTATCTTTTCAGGGAAAATGTGGGTATGAAAATCTATAATCATAACTTCTCCATTCTGCATAAATTGTGGCGGGCGGTTGCGGTGTCGACATACGGCACCGCCGCCCGCCACATATATACATTAACCTAATTCTTCTGCCTTAATTAGCTCCACATCTGTTCCCGCAAGAACTGCTGCTGCCTTCTCTACATCTGCTGTCTTTATAACAATAGAAGCATCATCCGAACCTGTTGCAAGTGCATATGTATATTCAACATTGATACCAGCTTCGCATATCTTAGCCAAAAGTTCCTGTAACTGACCCACTTTGTGTGAAAGCTTAACCGCAAGCACCGGTGTAAGCATGGCTGTGAAATCCTTTGCCTTCAATGCAGCCTTTGCCTTTTCCGGCTCTGACACTATCATTCTGAGTAGTCCATAATCACTTGAATCCGCAAGTGACAGCGAAATAATATTGATATTCTCTGATTTCAAAGCATCAAGTACCTGCTCAAGACGACCAGCCTTGTTCTCAATAAAAACCGATAACTGATTAACTACCATAATAAACCCTCCATTCTATTGGCAGGCGGGCGGCGGGGCACCATCGGTGCCTCGCGCCTGCGGCGCCAAGAAACACAAAGTGTTTCTCGCCGCCCGCCTTACATTTTACACTAACTTACGCTTATCAATAACTCTAACTGCCTTACCCATACTTCTTTCGATAGTCTTTGGCTCAACAAGCTTAATCTTCGCAGAAAGACCGATTGCCTGCTGAATTGCATGACCAATTCTGTTAGCAAGACCTTCAAGCTCACTTATCTTATCTGAGAAATACTCTTCACCAACTTCTACCTGAATCTCTAATGTATCAAGATTGTTAACTCTATCTACGATTATCATGTAATATGGTGCAGTCTCGCCCAACTCAAGAAGAGCTGCCTCAACCTGTGAAGGGAATACGTTAACACCACGAATAATAAGCATATCGTCTGAACGTCCTTTGAATCTGCTGATTCTAGCAAGAGTTCTTCCGCACTCACATTTACCATAATTGATGCTTGTAAGGTCCTTTGTACGATAACGAATCAAAGGAATACCTTCCTTAGTGATTGTTGTAAATACAAGCTCACCTGTCTCATCCTCGCCAAGTGGCTCATATGTCTTAGGGTCAATGATTTCCGGAAGGAAGTGATCCTCGTATACATGAAGTCCCTTGTGATACTGACAGTCACAAGCAACACCCGGTCCCATAATCTCTGAAAGACCATAAATGTCATGTGCATTAATATGTAACTTTTCCTCAATCTGAATACGCATCTGCTCTGTCCATGGCTCCGCACCACAGATAGCAGCCTTTAACTTAATCTTATCAAGATCACCGTCAGCCTCTAATGTTTCAGCAATATGAAGCAAGTAAGATGGAGTACAAGCGATAGCAGTTACGCCAAAGTCTTTCATCATTGTTGTAAGTTTCTTTGTGTTACCTGTTGACATAGGAACTACTGTTGCACCAAGATTCTCTGCTCCGTAATGTGCACCAAGACCGCCTGTAAACAAACCGTAACCGTAAGCTACCTGAATAATATCATCTCTATTAAGCCCGGCCTGTGAAAATGCTCTGGCAACACATTCTGACCATATCGAAATATCTTTTCTTGTGTAACCTACTACTGTAGCCTTACCTGTTGTACCACTAGAAGCATGAACACGTACAATCTGTGACTGCGGCACTGCAAACAATCCAAACGGATATGTATCTCTTAAGTCATCCTTTGTTGTAAACGGAAGCTTATGAAGGTCCTCAACGCCCTTAATATCTCCCGGCTCAATACCTAATGCCTGCATCTTCTTTCTGTAATACTCAACATTGTGATAAACCCTGTCTACAGTCTTTACCAGTCTTGCACTTTGTAAGGCACGCATTTCATCGCGGCTCATACATTCTTTTGCTTCATTCCAAATCATTAATTGCCACACTCCTTTTTATTAATTTGAGACACTAATCCAATGTCCTAAATCACACATTATATCCTTTTCTATTCATCCTATGTATACGCCATAAACGTACCACACATCACTGACTACAAAATCACCATCTTCATACGTTATCAAGGCATTAAAGTATCCTGCATCATACTTCTTTAACCCATTGTCATAGAAGGTCACCTTATATCCGACATTGCCTTCGCACTCTACCATATCTATAAAGAAATAATCATGATCCAGTGTATCAAACGTCATTCCATTATACTCCAACAATTCAATAAAACCGTTCTTAAACCAATTCTTCATGGTCTCAAGTATAACTTTTTCCTGACTTTCCTCAAATCCTATTATATACTTGCCCTCTTTTGAGTGAAAATCATATATATACATATTATATATAATGCACATACCGGGCTCGGAAACTGAATTATATCGTACAACCAGTTCTTTACTTCCATCTTTATTAATGTCCAGTTCATACACATCCAAGCGGTATTGTATTGAGCCATTGGCATCTTCTGTCACATCCAACATAATTCCTGATACTGAACCTGCACTGCTTGTATAGTCCATTCTAATATCAGTAAGAAGTTGTCCCGTAATTTCATGATACTTAATAGGCACTTTTGTATACTTTACTGTTGCGTATGAATTAGTCACTATCGTACTGTCAGCTTGTACTGTAGCCTTCGCAAGTTCTTCCCATGAAAAGACACCCTCACTCACTTTAATGAAATCGGGAGCCTTCCCCCAATTAATACGGAAATTGTCTACCTCCGTACTTTCTTGTGTTTCAACTTGTTCCTGAGTATAATGAGTTTCTTCTGTACTTTGCTCGTCATCTGAAACATCTGGATTATTTTGCTTATGTAAAACAGCCACTATAACTGATATCACAGCCAACATGACAAACATCGTAGCAATGAGGAGATTGCGTCTTGACTTACTCATACACTAGCTTTCGTACCCAAGCAAGAACGCCTGCTTATTAATCTCTACTGTCTTTGGTGGTACAGTCTTCTCAATAGTTTCAAGCCATGCTTCCTTTGAGAAATCCATATGCTTTGCAGCAACGCCAAGTACAATTATGTTAAACACCTTAGAATTGCCCATCTTAAGAGCTTCTTCCATAGCATTTACTCTAAGTACCTTATGCTCCTTCTCAAGCCCCTCGATAATATCATCAGGATACTGAGCCATTCCTGTAACTACTGTAATAGGGTCAATTCTGTGGTCGTTAACGATGATAACACCATCTTTCTTTAAGAAATGTGCATATCTAAGTGCCTCAAGTCTCTCAAAGGCAATAAGCACATCTGCCTGACCTTCCTCTACTATAGGTTCCGCAACCTTCTCTCCATATCTTACAAATGTTACAACGCTTCCTCCACGCTGTGCCATACCATGAACCTCTGAAAGCTTAACATCATATCCTGCATTTACAATAATGCCACCAAGCACACGGCTTGTAAGAAGGGTACCCTGACCGCCTACACCAACGATCATTATATTCTTTGTATTATTAGCCATATTTTCCTCCATTCCAGCCTTATGCTTCCACTGTTTCTATTGCGTCGAACTTACAAAGTCCCTTACAGAGACCGCAGCCGTTACACATTGTCATATCTATAGAGATTGTTCCATCTTCATTCTTGGTAAGTGCCGGACAGCCTGGCTTCAAGCACATTCCACACTTCTTACACTTCTCAGGAATTGGCTTACACTTGTTAGGGAACTTCTGACCCTTAAGGAGTACGCAAGGTGACTTTGTGATAATAACAGAAAGCTCATCCTTCGCCACTTCTTCCTTAACGATTCTTTCTAAGTTTACTGTATCAAATGCATTGACTTCCACAACATTTTTAATGCCCATAGACTTGCAAAGCCCCATTATGTTAATAGCCGGAACTTCCTCGCCCATAAGTGTCTTACCTGTGGCAGCATTGTCCTGATGACCTGTCATACCTGTTGTAGAGTTATCAAGGATCATAACTGTGCCTGTTGCCTGATTGTAAACCATATTAAGAAGTGAATTAACACCAGTATGCATAAATGTTGAATCACCAATAACAGCAACCCAATTCTTTACATAATCCTTGCCCTTAGCCTTCTCCATACCATGAAGTGTAGAGATACTTGCACCCATGCAGACTGTTGTATCAACAACGCTAAGTGGCGCAACTGCACCAAGTGTATAACAACCAATATCACCGGCAGCGTGAATCTTTAACTTATTGAGCACTGAATACACACTTCTGTGAGGACATCCCGGACAAAGAATAGGTGGTCTTGCAGGAACCTGTGCGGCTGCCGCTATATCCACATCCTCTCCAAGAACTGCCTTGCGAAGCATATTAGCACTGTACTCACCCTGAACTGTGAAGATTTCCTTACCGATACACTTCACACCCCAAGACTTAATCTGCTCTTCAAATACAGGCTCTAACTCCTCAAATATGTACAATGTGTCAACCTTTGACGCAAAATCCTCTATGAGCTTTCTTGGAAGCGGATGAACAAGACCGAGCTTTAACACGCTGGCCTCAGGACAGGCTTCCTTAACATACTGATAAGCAATACCGCTTGTGATGAAACCAATCTTTGTATCATTCATCTCTACCTTGTTGATAGACATATTGCAAGCGTCCTCTGCCATATCTTTAAGTCTCTTCTCAACAAATACGTGTCTGCCCTTAGCGTTACCAGGCATCATAACGAACTTTGAAACATTTCTTTCATACACCTTATCCTCTGGAACCACTCTGTCCTCAAGAGTAACAGGTCCCTGTGAATGCGAAAGTCTTGTAGTTGTTCTAAGAATCATTGGTGTATCGTACTTCTCAGAAAGCTCAAATGCGTACTTCATAAAGTCCTTTGCTTCCTGTGAATCAGAAGGCTCCAAAACCGGCACCATAGCCGCTCTTGCAACACATCTTGTATCCTGCTCATTCTGTGAAGAATAAAGACCCGGATCATCTGCTGCCACAAGTACCAAACCACCATTAACACCTGCATAAGCTATGGTGTAAAGAGGGTCAGCAGCAACATTGACACCAACATGCTTCATAGATGCCATCGAACGTACACCACTTATAGATGCACCGATAGCAACCTCCATAGCAACCTTCTCGTTAGGAGACCATTCTGCATAAATCTCCGGATACTTAACAATATTCTCACTAATCTCTGTACTTGGTGTTCCCGGATACGCCGCTGATACCTTCACACCAGCCTCGTATGCACCTCTGGCAATAGCCTCATTACCAAGCATAATCTTCACTTCACTCATAATATCCTCCATAATCTTTATCTGTTATTTGGTTGTATTTCTCACTAATACTGTCAACAATATCTCAACCTAAATTCTGATCTGCAATCAACTTATTCGCACCATACTTCTCACGAAGCTTTGGCTTTTCAATCTTTCCTGTCGGATTACGCGGAATATCCGCAAATATAATCTCGTGTGGTCTCTTGTATCGTGGAAGCTTAAGACAGAACTCATCCATCTCTTCCTTAGTCATAGACACACCTTCCTTAAGTTCAATAATCGCTGCTGCGATTTCTCCAAGTCGCTTATCCGGAAGACCTATAACTGCCACATCGTGAACCTTATCATTAGTTCTGATAAAGTCCTCAATCTGTACAGGATACAAGTTCTCACCACCACTGATGATAACATCCTTCTTACGGTCTACAAGGAAGATAAATCCATCCTCATCCTCCTGTGCCATATCACCTGTATAAAGCCAGCCGTCTGCAAGCACCTCATTAGTCGCCTTCTCGTCGCGATAATAACAGGTCATAACGCCAGGTCCTTTAACCGCAAGCTCACCTATGCCACCCTTTTCAACTGTGTTGCGATGCTCGTCAACTATCTTAACTTCCCATCCGTAACCAGCCTTGCCGATAGCACCTACTTTATGTATATTCTCCACGCCAAGATGCACACAACCCGGTCCTATGGACTCTGACAAGCCATAATTAGTATCATATGCATGATTAGGGAAAATAGACTTCCACTTCTTAATAAGACTCTGCGGAACCGGCTGTGCACCTATATGCATGAGTCTCCACTGTGAAAGCTCATAATCCTTTAGGTCAACCTTACCGCTTTCAATAGCCTCTAATATGTCCTGTGCCCATGGCACTAACAACCAAACAATAGTGCATTTCTCCTTAGATACTGCCTCGAGAACGAATTCCGGCTTAGTTCCTTTAAGAAGCACCGCCTTACCTCCCGACAGAAGACTTCCAAACCAGTGCATCTTAGCACCTGTATGGTAAAGTGGCGGAATACATAAGAACACATCATCCTTCTGCTGTCCGTGATGATTCTGCTCCACCTTACAGGAATGCACAAGACTTCTGTGCTTATGTAATATAGCCTTAGGAAATCCTGTAGTACCTGATGAAAAATAAATAGCTGCATCGTCATCATCGCTTAACTCTATATCCGGCGACTGACTTGAACAGTTAGCTGACAACGAATTGTAATCATCTGCAAAGCTAGGGCATCCCTCTCCTACATATATGAGCAGTCTTCCTTTACTTATTCTGTCCGCTATCTCCTCTACTCGGCCAATAAATGATGGTCCAAACACAAGTATATCAACCTCCGCAAGGTTAACACAGTACTCAATCTCATCAGATGAATATCTGAAATTAAGAGGCACCGCTAAAGCACCTGTCTTTAATATACCAAAATATATAGGCAGCCACTCAAGACCGTTCATCATAAGTATTGCAACCTTATCACCCTTCTTAATACCTCTCTGAAGCAAAAGATTGGCAAATCTGTTAGCCTTCTCGTTAAATACGCTCCAAGTAATCTCTCTTCTGTAACTTGTCTGTGGTGTAGGCTCAATAAGCTCATATTCCTTCCAAGTTACACGCCTGTTTTCTTTAATCTCAGGGTTAATCTCCACGAGACTGATGTCATTAGGAAACTCTCTGGCATTCCTCTCCAAAAACTCTGTAATAGGCATAATATTCCTCTTTCCATTAAAATACTGCGATTATTATATCACAAATTCGGATATTTTCCTAGACTTTTTCACTTTAAAGTGGTTAAAATATGTCTTGTTTTTTGTAACATTTGCACAAAAACAAGGCAGTGGCTAACCAACTCCACTGCCTCGTTATTCCTTAATTACACCTAATTATTATTCCATCGCCTTCTTCACTTCTATCAAAGCCATATGTCTTGATACGTTATATGTACGAATTCCAAGATTGTCTGTAGAATTCTTTAAATTCTCCATATAAATATATCCAAAGTCATCTTGGTATTGCTCACCATAGGAATCCCCTTCATATCTAAAATCTTTCTGATTATCATAGAATGAAGATATGTCATACCCCATCTTTTCAAGATATGGAACCACTATAGGCGCAGCATCAGCACTAAGCGTAGATACGTAATAGTAATCCTTATATCTTTCCTCCGCCAGAAAGAAGTTTCTTGAAAGCACATCGCTATCATTTATTACAACATTTTCCATTGACATTTCCACAGAATGTTCACCGGCATTTTCCAGATTAACCTTAGCAATTATGTAATCCGGATGCGCAAATGACAACACCATATACAACATAGTCACTATGACCACACTGTACTTAAACAGTGGAAAACTCTTCTTAAATATGCTTATTATGACGCCAACAAACAATATAAACAACACCGCCAATACCCATAACACCATAATACGAAGAAATGTCAGATAATAATATCTTATGTAAATAATCATACGCATAGCACTTGACGCAATCATAACAAATGTGCAAAGCGACATAACTGTAAGCACTCCTTTAAGCACCTTGCTGTCCCTAAAATAGCTTAAGGACACTAGCACAATCACCAGATTAAGCGCACTAACAACAAGCAACTGAAAAAATCCCTCTCTTGCGTACATGGCATATGTATATCCTTCTGGCAATTCCATGCCACCCATAAATAAGTAAACAATCTGGATACACGAAAAGAGCAGATAAATCACCGTAAGCATACTGTTTACTGTAATTGCAAGTACCGGTTCGCCCTTGCGGTTATCCTTCACTTCCTCATTCAACGTGTGTTTGCACAGATATGACAACAACCAGTATGATCCAAAAAATATAAGCGATATACGAAACATAACATCAAACAGATTTCCGAAGCTTATGCCCTGAACCATAGCATCCGTCACCTGCTTAAACACAATATCCGCCGTAGACAGCATTGACACCACAAAGATTATGAGTGGAATAGCAATTAATGTTCCTAGAAAAATGTACCAACCCACGCTTTTCTTTTTTGCGTTGTCCCTTTTAAAATAGCGCTTTGCATCCGTAAATGGCTGAAACATTTCTCCTAAGCTCTCAACAACAGTAACACATATACAAGACAGATACTTACCAAGCGACCACTTCTTAGTCTCATAAAACTGTCCTAGCATAAAGCTTATCATCAATAGAAATATGCCCGTTTTATTAAGGGCAATAATGCGTCCGTCATCCGTGCAAAATGTTGACACCGCCAGAAGCATAGCACTTACTATATAAAACACACTTCCCTTTTTCAAGCCAATTCCCAGTTTCCACATAGCAAGATACAGATACACTATGCCAACAGCAATAAAAATCGGAAATGTTACACCGGAATCATTCTTGAACATACAAAAGGCGTAAAACACCGCATATATAAGCGTTGCAATTCCAAAAAAGCCAAAATTCTCCCTCATATTCTTTGTTTCCACAGTTTCAGGTTTTCTAGGAAACGGTGTTCCATACATTGGATTTGGCATTCCTTGATACGGCGGCATCCCCTGGTACGGCGGCATTCCCTGTGGTATTGGTGCCCCCTGACATCCTGCTGACCACTGTGGTGGTGCCTGCTGTGGCATCCCCTGCGACTGAACATATTGATTATCCATCTCTATCCCTCCATTTTGTTGTATTTTGTAGTACATTTTTGTAGTGTTTTGTTGTATTTTGTAGTATTTTGTTGTATTTTTTTAGTAATGTTTGTTGCATTCACTTCTAGTTCTTTGGGCCTCTGTACTCCAAAATATCCCCCGGCTGACACTCTAACACCTGGCAGAGCTTTGTAAGTGTGGACACCTTTATCGCCTTCGCTTTACCTGTCTTTAGGATTGACATATTGGCTACTGTGATTCCTACTTTATCAGCCAGTTCTGTTAAACTCATTTTACGCTTTGCAAGCATAACATCTATGTTAAATATAATTTCACCTTCTAATTCTAATTCCATAAGCCCTCCGATTCTATATAGTCAACTCAGTCTGTTCCTGTAAAACTGCCGCCTTCAAAACAAGATGTGACAATGCCGCTGCAGCAACTGATATGGAAATACCTACAAAACATATGATTAAAGCACACATTACAATTAAGGTTGAACTTAAGTTGATACAGACAAGAATAATGATTCCCACAAAAAGTATTATAGTGTCAGCGGCTGCCATAAATGCAATCCACTTAAGACAATTAGCATTCGCCTGAGAAAATGACTTATCCCTGCCTATATTAGTGGCGATTATCCATCCCAGCACCAGTACGATATAACAAGGGATTGCTGTTACCCAGATATATATAAGACATCCCAGATTATTTGCCACGTCTCCCAACAGCTGATTATCCCCAAAAGGAACCATATATCCATAAACAATCAATCCACAAAGTGCCATACCTACTATTATCAACTTTAACCAAACCGATAATGACTTCTGACTCATAATAAATCCTCCATTCCTGATACGCAGCATTTTAAACTCTCGTGGTACACTTATCGTATCACTTAATCGTATCTTGATTATGAATATACTCTTATGCTTTCCTTTTGTCAACAACTTTTTATCATGTTGCGATAAATATTTTCCTTTTTGCATAAAAAAGAGGCTGCATACGCAACCTCTACACTCCTACATATTCTTCACAAAGTACGTCAGACAAGAAAAGAATGCGAACAATCCCACTGCCATACATATCTTCAATCCCTCTTTATTGCTCTGAACTTCATCCTCTACATACAGCATTTTCTTTTCTACATTGTAACGAATATAAAAATTCCTGCCAAAGTAATAAACGCTCTTGTCATAGTGCATAGCCGTGATAAAATATACTATATGTCCTTTACCTGAGGGCTGTAGCTTAGCAAGCTTATTCGCACATCTTACATCATTATTATCCGGTGCTTTACGTCGTCCAAGATTGTCATACTTAACAAACCTTCCGCTACCATCAAAATTACCTTTTCTGTCAACATTCCTGTATTCAGCAAAGACATCCTCTTCTTCCTTGCTCTTATATTCATCCAAATCCACTTCTATCACCAGTTTAGTTTTTCCCAAAACATTTCTGCTTTGATAACCTACAACATACCCCGTAAGCAACGGGTCTGATTCACTGGCTTCAAAATCATCGTACACATCGTACTGCTTCGATGCGTCTATAATAGCAACCAAACCTGTCATTGCAAGGCAATAAAACACCTTCACTACACTATTATTCTCAAACAACGTACTTAGTACATTATTGTTCATCGATGCATAATAACTTGCCATACACATAGAAAGCACAATAACAGCCACTTTCACAAGCTCTTTATTAAAAAATGTAAACACATCGTCCCTGCTGTATCCATAATTATCATAAACCTTCTTGAAGTCATAGTACACCAGACCCACTGTAAATACCACAACTAAGACTATGGACACCGGCTCCGTATATAGCACAACCGCTACACCACAGAATGCCAACCCGATAAAAAGTGCACATATAATCATTCTGGCAAATTTGCCAAAGATTTTTGAAAAAAAGCTCCAAAAGGTTATGCACAACAACCCCAAAGACATTATTATTAATTCCATAAACCCCTCGTCTAATTACCTGATACTCATATGAGCACACCTTGACTTATGAGAATTACTCTCCAAACTCCTTCTTGTAACCATCAAGTGTTGTAATATGCTCAACAAGCTCCATAGGCAGGAATACCGGAACCGGTCCATATGGATTAATAACCATTCCTGCATATCCGTTCTTTGCAACTGCAACTGCATCAGGGAATCTAAGAATCATAGTTTCCTTTTTCTCCCCTTCAAACAACGACTCATTAACAGAAACAGCCGCCCAGTCTGTGAACAAAGGTAATACATTAACCCCCGGCATGCTAGGGTTAGTTACACTCACAAAGCTAATTGTTGTATCTGATGTAAATGTTGCTGTTCCATCACCATTGTCTACAGGCTTATTGTCCATCTTAACCGGTGTTATGCAATGAGCATGTGTTGCTGCATAAATAAGTGTATTTAAATACTGCTCATCTCTTGCAAATCTTCCATACTCCATAGAAAGCCCCAAAAGCATTGGGTTCTCTACCGCCTTGTGTGCGTCCGCCTCTGCCTGTGGTTCCATACCTGATATTACTGAGTACTTTGGAACATCCTGTCTTGATGTAAACTTATCAAGCCACAACGCAACGTGCTGATTGCTTGCTGAATCAACCTGCTGATCCTTTCCAATCTCAATACCCTTAACCTTAACACCTACCATAGGTCTGGTGTGATGACATATATACGCCACATCTCCAACCTTTATCTCTCCATGAAGATTACCAACAACAACCACACCAACTTTGTCCTTAAGCAAAAATGCATCCTCAACCATAAGTGTGTATCTGCTGCTTGTCATAACACCATCATCTTCAGCCTTATCTTTCTTTAAAAAATCAAACATTCCCATTATACTTTACTCTCCTTACTACAGTACTTAACTTGCTTTATCTGCCAGGCATCCCCTGTTCAAAATACTTAAACAGACCCTCAACATTTTTCTTATTGGCACCCATATCAATAATCTGCGTAGGCATGGCACACTCAGAATAGATATTAACTTGAGTTCCATTAGGAGCACATATAAGTGTTATCTGAACATTCTCTCCCCATGATGCCAATGTAGTGCCCTTGCTCATTCTAATAAACAAGCCATTCTGTATAGGTGTTTCAAGTGCATATCTCAACTTCAAACCTGCCTGCGCCACTCCTCGTGCCTTCTGCACAAAGTAATCTATCGGCACCGGATAAAAACATTGTCCTGTATAACTTGCTGCCATAATCTGCTCCTTTTCCTTAGTTTGCTAATTGCAAAACTTTTTCAATACTAATCCCTATTGTATCAGATATTTCACCAAAAACCAACAATATTTATTAGTTAATGTCTTTACTTAATGTCTTTACCCATTTCACAGCTATACACCCACTCGATTTCATCTCCATCTGAAAGCTTATGTTCACCACAGCTTACAGACGAACTCTCACCATTTACATAGTACATCCACCCTGACAGTTCTCCATAATTAAATTCATATATGTGATTAATGCCTTGAACATATGCACTGTCAGTACTTCCCGTGATTTCCATATGTATTTTTTGCTTAGCTGTAGCTTCCCGCAATACATCATAAACTGTATCGCCCTCTTCAAAAGAATATTCCTCTGTCGCCAATATAACGCCATTGCTTGGAACGTACTGATTATCGTCTTTTCCCACTATAGTGTCACAACGTATTGACAATGTAACAGTACCCACAACTTCACTCTTTGACGCAGTTGCATCTTCATAGTAACTGTCAACCGACTGAATATTAGTTAACCACAGGGCAAGCACTGCTATAAGCGCTATCCCTCCTACCAAACAAAAGTTTTTCACATTGCCTTTTTTTGCTAAATGTAATGCAACACAAATAAGTCCTGCAACTATTACAATTGCGATACTGACCCATAGTTTATAATCTTGTTTTGATGTACCTACAGTCTCTCCTTCACTCTCTCCTTCACTCTCACCTTCACTCTCACCTTCGCTCTCTCCTGCATCCGAACTCTCCTCATCGTTTCCTGAAAGTCCAGCCGGATTCCGTGCATCCAATACATATAACGGACTCTTTTCATATTTCATACGAAGATAGGATACCATTGAAAAGAATACCTGAACCGTTGCATTTTCGTTATACCCCTCTCCAACCTTGTGGCAAAATGTTCCATCAGGCAAACAATAATTACCAATCCCATCAAGTAAGGTTTTGCCATTCTTCACAAAACGACTGTCACTTATAGGGTCGATTCCCAGCGAGCAAAGAGCCACAAATACCTGTGCAGTACTTTCCGGATTTGCCACACCATAGCTCGCATAATCCCCTGTTGACAACTGGCTTTCTGAAAGAAATGTCAGTGCCTTATCCACAGACGCCTTCACAGCAGAGTCATTGCTATAATGTGGCGCCAGCGCCTGAAGCACCATAGCTGTCACATCAACATCACCATTAGAACCCATAATCGCCCAGCCGCCGTCAGCCAATTGCTGGGATAAAAGCTTGGACCTCGCTTCCTGCAATGTATACTCACTACTGCTGTAACCATTGTTAAGCATATGAAGACCATACACCCAGCTCATAACGCCTTGCTTGCCAATAGAATCGTTAAGTGTAGTTTGAATATACTTATCAGTACTACCTGCTGCCATCAGCGCTAAGGCATACTTTTGCCTTGAAGCGGCCGAATAAACCTGATTATCCGAAAGATATTTAAGCAACGACTTCTCGTAATTCTTAAAATTATATGTACCATTCTGGCTAAGTGCTATAACATACCACTCCGATGTAGTTCCCGCATTCTTTGTCAGTTCTACGTCTATCCATTGCTGAACAGACGCAGCACCGGAAGTCTTTAATTTATACGCAACGATACCATCCATAAGGCTTTGCACCTTATAGACGGTGCTATTATCTTGTGCTGCATTATTAAGAGATGCTTCCGCATACACCTTACCGCGCCCTGTCACACCACTATATATCGTTGTGGCTGACATTGCTCCAACCGGCACACCAGCCAATAACACAATAATTGTAAGGTAACATACAACTGCCTTTAGTATTTTATGCTTCATGATTTCTTTTGCCTCTAATCGCAAAGATAGCAAGACCGGAAACTGCCATAAGTGCCACAAACAACATAAAATTGTTTTTATCTCCTGCCGGCACTGATTCTGATGCTGTTTCTGACTCTGATGCAGATTCCGTCTGTACCTCCGCCTCTACAACTGTGGCAATACATGACGGTGGTACAAGTGTCTGTGTGGCAGATGTTGCACTGATTATATGTGTACCCTTATCAGCAATGATGATTGTAACCTTACCAGCCTTATCTGTCTTATACGCTGTTGCCACTCCATCCACTGTGACTGTTGCACCTTCAACCGGTACTGTTATGGGATTCCAGTTTGCATCATAACTTGCTGCTGACAATGTAAGAGAAATTTCCTTGCCTGTCTTTGACTCTACAGTATGCACATCAAAGTAGCAGTATGTATCAGACCATGCTGTTAAATCTGTAATCACATATGCATTGATATAATCGCCGTCCTTTACTGCATCTGAAAGACTCATAGCAGACTTATTATTAACATAATAACCGTAGCTTCCTCCGTTAGCCTCTCCCCAGAGCTTTGTAAGGGAAAGTCCATATGCACTTGCCGAAGAACCATATCCTGCTGTGGCTCCGCCTTCATACTTAGCCTCATGAGCTGCATAAAGTGCGTCATTAATAGAGAGCACACCATCATTATCAACATCAGTTACTGTAATCTTCTCCTGAGTAAGAGCAAGCTTGCCATTCTTATCTGCTATTGTAACATACACGCTGACAGATTTTCCTTCTGCAGCACATACCGTAACCTGTGTCATACCAAACACCATAATTACTGCCATTAAACATACTAATAATTTCTTCATAAATTGCACCTCTTTCACATTAATAAATACTAATATATAGAAACAAGGACTCCCCTGAATCTTTTAAATAACTACTTAAGAAACAGTCCGTACTTTTTCTTGATACGTTCCAGTTTCTGACCTATAGGCTTTGCTAAAGCCAATAAAAACACTACATTGGACACAGCATACATAATGGTAACTGGAATGGATGACATCATTACCGCGCCGTATCTTTTAAGATTAAATGTGTTCTCCGCCCATATAACCGTCCAGACATCCATAACAGCAGAATACATTACTCCTGCAATAGCGCCATATAGGCACAACATCACCTTATTCTTTTTCATAGGCTTTGCTAGCATTCCTGCAAGAAATCCTATGAACCCCCAGGCAAACATTTGAAATGGTGTCCAGGGGCCCTGCCCGAAGTAAAAGTTTGAAATTATGGCAGAAATAGCCCCCACCATAAATCCCGCTTCTTTTCCCAACCACACCGCTACTATAACTGTAATAGCTGTAATGGGCTTAAATCCCGGCAACCACGCAAATATGAATCGACCTACCACCGACAACGCCACAAGTACCGCCAGAATCACAAGTTCCGATGAAGTACTCTCTTTTCTTTCAAAGCAATAAAATAGCGGTACACAGGATAGCACGGCAACACACACAGCCACCCATGCATAATATTTTTCCTGAAATACACTTCCACCAACTACAACAATCACCGGAATAGCAAGCAGTATCAGAAAAAATGTTATGACCTCCTTATGTCTTCTTATGATTTTATTCTGCACCAGTCACACCCTTTCTGCTGTCAATGCTCCCAAGTCCTTCTCCAGCCTTTTTTCCATTAATTCTACAAAGCTTTATCACATCTTCACAAAGTACCACATCCTTGTAATATCCTCTGACCATACGGTTGGCCGCAGTTGTATAGAAGTTGTTTCCTGCAAAAAATGTTCTCGGCTCATCCACGCAAACCAGCTCTCCATCAAAACAAAGTCCGCACCGGTCTGCATTTTCCGCCGCAAATTCCACATCATGGGTCACCGTTATAATGGTTATTCCCTCTTCCTTCAACCTTTTAAGTATACCGGCAAGCACCTGTTTAGAATGTGCATCAATACCTTTTGTTGGCTCATCTAACATAAGAAGCTTTGGTTTTAACAAAAGCATTTTGGCAAGGGCCGCCTTCTGTTGCTCTCCACCACTTAAATCATAAGGATGCATATTAAGCCTGTGACCTATTCCAAGCATCGCTGCCACATTACTAATCTGATTCTTAGCCTCATCTCTTTTCAAACCCATTGCCTTACAAACTTCAGTCAAATCTTCCTCCACTGTATTTTCCAAGAACACAGTTTGAGGTTTTTGCGGAAGCACTGCAATATTTTCCTGATACAGTTCCTTCTGACTTAGCTTTCTAATATCCTTTCCGGCAACCAACACCTTGCCACGATACGCAGTCAGCAATCCTGACATAACTCCAAGCATAGTGGTTTTCCCCACACCATTGCCACCTAATATACAAAGATTCTCCCCCTTATATACTTTAAGAGAAACACCCTTTAATACATCCAAAGAATCCCTCTCGTATCGAAACCATACATCTTTAAGCTCAAGAACACATTGAGTCGCATCAGAAGCATTGCTTCTAACCACATCATTTTCTAGTCTTAGGACCTTATTATCATAATGTGTCATTATGAACTCCCGTCCTTCTTTTACAGTGAGGGGGCAGCTTTCATCATTTTGCACCATTCCTTCCTTCTGTGACACCATATCCATCTGCGTCACCATATCCATCTGTGCCACCATATCCTTCTGCGCCATCCCATCCCTTTGCAAGGCCTCATATATCCTTACCGCCGCCGGAAGGCCTGCGACCATAGGATGTGAAGGATTAAGCACGAAATACCTGCTAAGCTTTCGCGGACTTTCAGCAAACAAAAGCTTTCCGCTGTCCATAAGAAACACTCTGTCAGCTATGCCAAATGCTTCCTCTAATCTATGTTCCACCAAAAGAATAGTCAGTCCCAACTCTCTGTTCAGCTTGTGAAGCGTACCAATAAAACCAGCCGCCGCTATAGGGTCAAGCTGTGCTGTTGGCTCATCAAGTAACAACACCTTAGGCTGCATCACCATAACTGATGCAAGATTAAGCATTTGCTTCTGACCTCCTGAAAGCTCATTCACATTTTTATGAAACCAATCCTCTATTCCAAAATAACTTGCCATCTCTGCAACGCGTCTTCTAATAACCGAGTTCTCGACACCTAAACTCTCCAATCCAAATGCCAGCTCGTGCCATACCTTGTCCGTAACTATCTGACTATCAGGATTTTGTAACACCAGCCCTATCTCTGATGCTGCCTGTCTTTTGTCAAGCTTCGACTGCTCAACTCCGCAATAGTATATCTCCCCATTAAACTTTCCGTATGGAGATACCTCATGCTTAAGAAGTTTAAGCAATGTTGACTTTCCGCAACCTGACTCACCGCACAGCACCACAAACTCTCCCTCTGCTACTGAAAAGGAGACTTCGCTTACCGCACCGTTATCACTTTCCGGATATGCAAAACTTATATTTTTGACCTGTAATATGTCCATTGAATATTCTCCTTCACCTCAAGGATACAAGGTATCCACGTTAATACTCCCCAAGCTGCATAGGCAACTATTTCCAAAGCATCTAAATCAAGGGAAGACAACTCTGGATAAAAACTAAAATCTATTCCCCCTGTCATCATAACCATAATCACCAATACATCAATCGCTACAATCAGCGAAATTAACACACCATCACTTACTCGAAAACAGAAACGACTAAAACAGCTTCTTCCTTTAAGCCCGTAACCTCTTGCTTTCATAGAAGCACCGGTATCTATAGCATTTTCAAAAGCCCAGGTAACAAGGGACGAAAACACCCTACACACACTACAAATTCTATCTGTAAAACTATCTGATGAATATAGCCCCATAGCCCTTTGTGCCTGTCTAATTCTTCCAGCCTGCTCTTTAAAATGTGGTATAAACCGCAGAACTGACGACATAACTATAGAAATCTTTGGTGAAAACCTTCCCACCAAAAACAGTAGCTTATCGCTAGTCATTACGTTGTTAAAACATTGGAACCAATACATAACAGCCACCAACATAGCAGCCATATCCACGCCAAAAAGCACCGCTTCAAGAGTAACAGCATTACCATTAATGAAAAACAGTGGTGTCACGCCATTATGCGAAAACAACGGATTAGTCAATGCTATAACTAAAAACAATACGCCGTAAAACACCATGCTCTTTACAAACTCCCTACGTTTCTGAAACACTGTGCTATAAGCCATACCACCAAGCAAAGCAATAGCCAGCATAATGGGATTTAATGTAAACATAGTCACCAAAAACACAGACAAAAAGTAAACCAACAAAATTACCGGATGGCTGTCCTTAAACCGACTCATAACTCAACTCCTTTTTGTAGTTTCTTAGCATCACCACTGCAAGGCTATCGCATCCCCCGCGAGCGCTTTACCTTTTTCTTTTCTTGCGGCTCCTTTAGTCCTGCTGTCTCCAATGCTCTCGGCCATGGCCCAAGAAATGCTTTAATCCGTGACCTTGTCACCTCGTCAAAATCATCCTTTTTCGGTAGCCTTCCCAGTTCTTTATATTTAGTTTGCAACTGCTCCTTCGCCCAAGCAATATCCTTTTCTTTAATCATAGTCTCCTCCTGTTGTTGTAGAGTTTTTTATGTGGCTGTAAGATATATGTATGTAGCCCAATTCTTGCCACCACTAATCTTACAGCCCACAAAAAACTCCCCCAACCATATGGTCGGGGGAGTACAACGATCTATAAACAATAAGCAAAACAAACCTTGTAGAAGTATCTTTCACCACCTCATATGAGCAAAAGACGCAACCCCAAAGCTATGCCTGTCGATAAATCGGTTGCACTCTTCTCACCAAAGTTATGTTAAACCTAAAAAGTTGCGGCAGGTATCCTGACTCATGATGTAGCAACTTACGTTGCACAAAAGCACCCCTTCTCAGAACTTTCGTCCCAATGGCATCGTGCCCTATCTTGTCAAATACAGTAATGGCGGTTGTTCCGGACTCTAACCGGATTCCCTCTTTCGTCCACTTGGTATAACCGTTGGAACCGCATCTTCTCATATCTTTATTTATTTGTGAACATTATACTACTTTTAATTTCTTATTGCAATCAATCTGAATAAAACCAATCAGCATCTTTATGACTAAGTCTCCATATCTTTAGGCAACAACAGATTCAGAATAATAGAAACTACAAACACCACAGCAACACAGTTTTCTGCGAATACATTACGCACAATCATCGGAAATATTGCAAATATCTCTGGAACTTGTGTAAAACCCAGGCCAATACTTAGAGACAATGCCACAATTGTGATATTCCTCTGACTAAATCCACATTTAGTAATCATTTGCATACCACTCAAAACAATAGTACCAAACATCATAAGCGTACAACCACCAAGCACAGCATCAGGAAGTGTTGCCAGAAGTGCACCAAATGCAGGGAACAAACCTGCTAACACCATAACCACGGTTCCTGTAAATATGACAAACCTGTTTACAACCTTCGTCATAGATACCAAACCAACATTCTGACTAAATGATGTAATTGGAAGGCAACCAAACAAGGATGAAACAGCACTTACAAAACCATCGCAGGCAATGGACCCTGAAAGTTCTTTTGTCGTAACCTCACGATTAAGACCTGTAGCCGCAAGAGCTGAAGTATCACCAATAGTCTCTGTTGCCGACACCATAAATATTACAACTACCGAAATAATCGCCCCCACGTTAAACACCGGTTCAACTGGAAATAATTGTGGCAACGCAATAATATCCACCGATTTAAGTGCCGAGAAATCCACGACACCCATAATCACAGCGACTATATAGCCAACTACCAGTCCAAAAAGTACTGAAAGCTGTTTCCAATATGATTTAGCCAAAATATTAAACACAAGACATGATATCAATGTAATTGTTCCTAATATAAGATTCTGAACTGAACCAAAATCTTCGCTTCCTGCGCCACCTCCAAAAGATGTAGCCCCTACTGATAATAAAGAAAAACCTATGGCCGTTACAACTGACGCAGCTACTACAGGCGAAATTAATTTAACCCAATACTTTGCCAACAAGCCCAAGACACCTTCAATAATACCTCCCACTAAAACTGCTCCAACAATAGCACCATATCCATATGTAGGACCAACAAAGCAAAATACTGAAACAAACGTAAAGCTAATCCCCATAACAATTGGCAGTCCCGAGCCAACTTTCCATATAGGATACAATTGAATCATTGAACCAATTCCTGCAATAATCATTGCACACTGAATTAAATTGGCAGTCTGCTTTGCATCCAATCCGCAAGCTCCCGCCACTATAATAATAGGCGCAATATTAGCCACAAACATAGCCAACACATGCTGCAACCCAAATGGAATAGCCTGTAACACTGGCACTTTCCCATTTATCTGATAAATATTACTTATATCGCTTTTTTTACTTTTCGCTACATTTGTCATAATATATCCTCTTTCTAGACATAAACAAATTATAATTCCTAATTACTGATGTCTGAGCTTAATTTCTCCCGTCTCCCAATCCATATCATCAACAATTGCCAAAGACTCCAACTGGAACCCAAGATTTCTAATAATAGTCCCACCTGCCTGAAATCCTTTCTCAATAGCTATCCCTATTCCTTCCACTGTTGCACCTGCATTCTGTACTATCTGTATAAGTCCCTGCAAAGCACAGCCGTTAGCAAGAAAATCATCTATAATAAGCACATGATCTTCCTCACTCAAGAACTTCTTTGCAACAATTACTTGATTCTTGCACTTATGAGTAAAGGATTCAACCTCTGCAACATACATTTCGCCTTCAAGGTTAATACTTTTTGCCTTCTTAGCAAACACAACCGGTGCATTGAAATACTGTGCAACAATACAAGCGATACCAATGCCCGATGCCTCAATCGTAAGAATCTTATTAATATCCTTACCTTCAAAACGACGCTTGAACTCCTTTCCCATCTCATTAAAAAGCTCAATATCCATCTGATGATTAAGAAAACTGTCGACCTTCAAGACATTGCCTTCCTTCACAATTCCATCCTCAAGGATTCTTTCCTCTAAACAATTCATACCAAGTCTCCTTTACTTATTATAAGCTTATTACCATAACTAAATATTATTTTATCAAAAAACTGTCGAAATAAAAAGACATTTTTGTATATCAAACTCATATCACTGATTTAAAAAAGGGAATGTCGCAAAATAGCAACATCCCCTATATAATCATTAATATTGTTATGTTGTACCTCTACAATTACAGAAGGTGAGCTCTTAATTCCTCACCACTCTGCGCACTTAAGTAAGCCGGTGCAATATCAAATACAGTCTTGCAACCTGACTGGCCCTCACTAGCCAATCTGTAAGCAGCTCTTGCATAAGCTACAATTACACTTGATGTAAACTCAGGGTTCGAATCAAGCTTTAAGCTGTACTCGATAATATGAGTATTCTCCTCATTCCAACCTGTCTTACCAGAACGAATAACAAATCCGCCGTGTGGAATACCGCTGTGGTTGGCCTTTAACTCTTCCTCACTTATGAAGTTTACGATTGTATCATAATCAGCAAAGTAGTTAGGCATATTCTTAATAGTTTCCTCTACCTTAGCTGCATCTGCACCTTCCTCAAGAACTACAAAACACTCTCTAATGTGCTTCTGTCTTGTTGTAAGCTCAGGATTCTCGCCTGTTCTAACTGCTGTAAGTGCTGCATCCACAGGGATTGTATACTGCTTACCGTCCTTAACCCCCTCAACACGACGAATCGCATCTGAATGTCCCTGGCTAACACCCTTTCCCCAGAATGTGTAGTCCTTTCCGTTAGGAAGAATTGCATTAGCATACATTCTGTTAAGAGAGAACATACCCGGGTCCCAGCCTACTGAGATAATACCGACTTTGCCAGACTCCTTTGCAACGGCATCAACATTGGCAAAATGCTCCGGAATTCTTGCATGTGTATCAAAACTGTCAACAACATTGAACATAGCAGCAAGTTCAGGTGTCTGCTTTGGAAGATCTGTAGCACTTCCTCCACACAGGATCATAACATCAATCTTATCTTTCCAATCAGCAAGGTTATCAACATGACACACCGCAGCTTCTTTAGTAAGTACGCTAACTGTAGAAGGGTCTCTTCTTGTAAATACTGCAACAAGCTCCATATCAGGATTCTGCTTAACTGCACACTCTACTCCTCTACCAAGATTACCGTAGCCCATAATACCTATTCTGATACTCATAAAAACACCTTTCCTTTCCAATGTTCTATAATTGTACTAGCGACTTCGCTTTACCACTTCATCGCAGTGACGAACCGATTATATCACACAAACATCCGTTTAACAATAAATGATTTTATCAATATTAATATATTAAAAAAATCTAGTCTTAACCCTCGCCTTGTCCAGTGCAAAACTTAATATTATAAAGAACACTGCACTTCCTATAGACTGAATAAGGTTCTGTGGTATAGACGCAAGCGCCACTTCCCACTGTCCAAACATAACCGTCTCTGCAAGAAAATAGCCAACCACCGTAATAACACAAGCAATTACCTGTGCCACGTAGTTATGTACATTTAACAGCTTAGATTTTTTACTGGTGAACCCAAGTGTAATCAACATTTTGATAATAATCGTTGCCGGTGCCCACATGGGTGCCGTAAGCAAATCTGCCATGCCACCGCCAATTGCCGCCGCCACAAGAGCATATGGCTTTGGAAGCAATACAGCTGCCAGATATATTAATGCATCCCCCAAATGAATATATCCACCATTTACACCTATTGGAATATGGCATATATATGCCGTCATAATAATAATCAATGTAGCAAACACACCTGTTGCTGTGAGATATTTAATATTTTTCATTATATCGTACTCCTTTAATAAAATATGTGCGCCTTCCTTGTTGTATACAATATACATTCTTAACTACAGCAGTCTTGACAGATATTTCTCAAAATGAACACCATGAACTGAAGGAATGCCCTCTTTTGATGCTTCTTTAATAGCATCCTGCAAAAAATATACTGCCTTTTCCAATGCATCACCAACAGTCAAACCATTTACAAGGCTTCCACATATAACTGATGCAAACAAATCTCCCGTTCCTGAAAATCCCATACCGGTATACTCATCTTGCATATATATGCTCTCTCCATCAGTAACTGCCAAATTACCTATGTATTCCTGCTCATTCTGCTCCCTGATGATACCTGTCACAACCACAGTCTGTGAACGCACTGCATTTTTCCTAACCAGATGACAGACTTCTTCGATTCGCTTCAGATAGTTGGAATCTTTTCGGTGTGTAATTAATTCCTCATAATCCACATCTGCAAGAAGACACAATTCTGTCAGATTAGGCGTAATAACATCCGCTCTACGGGTAAGCTCCTTCATCTTAGCAAGAAACTCCTCATTAAACATATCATATGTAAAACCTCTGTCCCCCATAACAGGATCAGCCAAATAAAGTGTATTCTCTCCCTGAAAGCTTTCAAGGAAATACATCATCTTTTCTATCTGTTTAGGTGTGGCTAAATATCCTGAATATATTCCGTCAAAAGATGTTTGCAATTTTTTCCACTGGTCCGTTATCAGTTCCATTTTATCAGTTAAATCATGACAATAATAATCCTCAAATTCTGTCTGGGATGACAAAACCGCCGTTGGAAGTGGACAGGCATGAATTCCCATAACCGATATAACCGGTATAGCAGCACCCAGTGAACACTTTCCGAATCCCGACAAGTCATTAATTAACGCAATTCTTTTCATAATAATACTTCTTTCTACCATTTTGTTTAGGAATAGCATATTAATAGTTCTTCCCATCTGCTTTAGCAATGTATAAAATCTACCCCATACGTGGTTATATAAAAATATCCAGTTTTAAAATATTGCATATAACCAGATTAGACAATGTGTCCGTCCGCGGCCGCTTGCGCGCGGTATGGCCAAGCTTATATAAAAAATTGGGCGTAGTTTGCAACAATCCTGCACTACACCCAACCTTAATCATATTAACTATTCTAGTATATTATATCACTACTTCATCCTATTATTTTTTGCTTTTTTCCACATATTCAATCTTATTATTCTTAAGTGCATCCGTGAGATTATTATATGCCTTGAGCGCCGCATTATCACTTGTTATCTCAACACATATATCGTCCTTTTCCTTAAGCTTCGCAATAAGGTCATCCAGACTGTACTTCTTATTATCATATAAGTAATCATTCTCTACCACCGATACTGCAACCATACTCTTTCCACTTGTAGCTTCCTCATAAGAATATTCCTGCTGAGTTGACTTCTCTCCTTCACCAAGTCCAAGACCTGTGCCAAGTCCAAATCCATACTTGCCAATTAAGAATCCAAGCGCAAGCAAAGCAATAAGTACAAGTACCAGTGCACCAAGTACCTTCTTACCTTTTTTCTTACCCTTTTTATTGCGCTTCTTAGCGTCCTTGTCCATACGTCTCTTATCCATATATTCCTTTTCATTGCGTTCCTTTTTCATACCTTAATCCTCCAATACTGAAATATCTGTTTCTGAATAATAGAAATACTTATACTTCTGTTTCACCGTTTTTATCACATCTTCCATTGTTCTATATGCCGAAAGAGAGCCCGGCTTAGCCCCATCATATATGTAATCACATATAAGCGTGTCATTGGCATCATATTGCTCTTCTTCCATCAGTTCCAACAATTCTTCGCCTATATCACTTTCACATGATATATTACCAATCCCCTCCTGACCTCTATATACATTCAGCTGCCATGTTGATTCGTTAGTAATATCCAGCACAAATTTAATATTGAGTCCCTTGTCAAACTCCAGAATACCTTCAATATTCTCGCCTTCTCTATCTGCAGCACCTTTTATGTGCTCAAGCTCCGCACTTAATTCTTCCTGCATTCCTTGTGCATCCGCCATAAGGCTTTCAGCTTCCTGCATCTTCTGACTTGCATTAGATGCAGCGTCTGTAACCTGTACATTGCTGAACAGAACGAAGAAGAACAGTAGAATCAAAGTAATATCCAGCAGAGTTGTGAAGTCAAGTATGACATCTCTTATCTTCATATCTACGCCTCCGATTCTTCTTGACTATTCTGTTTCTTTCTTAACTTCTTCACTGGTTGTTACATCCGACTGCTTTCCTGTAAATATATCTTCCCGCTTCGCCGGTGATTCACCAAAGAAACGCTCTACAGCCTCTGCCTTTCCCACAGGCAACACATTTTCAGATTTTCTCATTACACTTGTGCTTTCGTACTTTGCTTCGCCAATGTATTTCGCACCACTGTCGTTCTCTGTTTCCATTTCACTTAACTTCTTGGACTCTTCTATCTGCTCCTCAACAAATGGTGCCGCAAGCGCATTAACAAGCTTAAATACTATAGAAAATATTATACCCCACGCCGTAGATGTCAGCGCATCGAAGAATCGATTCTGCAGCTGCGCCATATCTCCTGCCATATTCACACCTAAAAGTGCTGTTACCGTTCCAAACATACCAAGCAAAGGGAATATGGTAATAATGGTAAGAAACAGACTGTATGTAACACTCAACACCTCACATAGGTAATGAGAAAATTCAACATTGCGCTCCTTGCGCCACTCTTCAATCCTTTTCTTGACACTGATAGCAAAAAATATGGAAAGTGCCAACAACACCAATTCTCCAATAGCAAACAACACTATGTAAAAATCTGACGTAGTAATGCTTTCAAACAACTTATCTGCAACTGACATTTGTACACCTCATTTCATTAATCTTTTTACGCATTTCGTAATATATAGGGATTATGCGCCCGCTCATACGCCAGCGTGGTCTCATCCCGATGCCCCGTAAGTATCCTGTAATCCCCCTGAAAATCTCTCGCGAGACGATTTATGGATTCTATCAGCTTATCCTCGTCACCACCGGGCAACGTAGTCTTACCATGATTCTCCTTAAGCAACGTATCTCCTGTAAATATAATATCATCAAGCACGATTGCCATAGAGCCATCCGTATGTCCGGGCATACCATAGAATCTAAACTTAAGCTCGTCCACCTCTATCACATCGCCCTCTTCTATTAAAATGTCCGGCTTAACCGCCTTATATGGAACTTTCACATAAGGTCGCTCATTAATCAGTTCCTCATCCTCCAAGCGCCACGCATCAATTCGTGATATTACTATATCAGCACCAAAATGCTCTTTCACAGCTCCAAGCGCCAACACATGATCCGTATGTCCATGCGTCACAAATATATACTTAACCTTCAACCCCTGCTCTTCAACAGCTTCGATAATCTTCTCCTCCTCGTCTGCCGGGTCAATAATCACGCAATTCTTCTCCTGAGACGCCACTATATAGCAGTTCGTAATACACGCCCCCAGTACCAGTTTGGTAATATTCATATATCCAACTCCTTTTTGGTGTATAAAATTCTCAATCACAATGTATTTGAATATATTATAACATTAATCGACAGGAATGGATACTAGAATTTTCCCTCTTATAGTTAATGTGACCATAAAGCTTAAGATTGATAGTTTCTACGTAAATCTTTATGAGGAACTCTTGCAAAAATGAGCCGATAGTAAATCTACCGGCTCGATTTCACTCATATCTTTTATTTATCAGTCACTTCTTTCAGCACTGTCCTTAGCAAGTATATCTAACAGCTCATATGCTTCCTTAATTACCACATTCGGGGCATCAATCAGCCCCTTAATTTCCTTAACCCAAAAGCCTAGTTCTTGAAAAAATCTAATCTTTGCAATTCGTTTCTGAGCTACTTCGTCATAAAGCAAATGTCCATACTTATTCCTATCCGACGCACTCACTAGTCCCGCCTTTTCGTACCTTTGAATTGTGCGTCTGGTTATACCCAACTCCACACAAACCTCATGTAATGTTTTCTTACTACTCATTGTAATTTCCTCCTATTCCCAGCCTAAATCTGCACACTGCGTGCAGACAAGAACTTTTTTCATCAAGACAGCTTGAGTAAATCACTGCCTCATAAGAGAAAATGTTTTTATCGCGAGTCGATTTTGTTTTATCTCACATAACTATCTATTAATTACCTTTTCCTGTTTGTTAGCTTTTTTAATTTTTATTTTTACAACGAGCAACCATACTGCTCCTGCTACAACCACTACTCCGATGACATAAGCAAGCCAGCTACTCACCCCCCAGTTGTAAGAACCACTTGGTACCACGCCCCTTCCCTCGAAATCAAATCTAATTATCCAGAAAGCCATCATTGCCAGTGCGTCAAGTATTATTACTCCCATAGGTTTCTTTAACACTGCAAGTACTACTGCCAGCAGTGAAAGCACTCCATAAATCACAATAATAACTATACTAGCCAGAGCCACATCCTCTTGGTATCCTTGATTAGCTGCCACATCATAAACCCTTACGTAATCCACAAGTGACATATCCACAACATCCTTGCATGTCATATCCAATTCCTCAACATACATCAAATTAGGAAACTTAAGCAGATTCTCCTTGTGCTCCTTTGTTGCTGTAGTAAATGGCAGCAATAATACAGCAATCATCATCACCGTGCCGACTATGGTCAGCACCCACGGGTAAACTATCATCCCTATTTTTTTACTGTTTGTGTTTTGTGTAGTATTGGTTTCCATATCCAATTCCTCCTTTAGTTTTTATAATTTCAGCCTAAATCTGCACGCTGCGTGCTGGCAAGAGGAAACTTTTTTGTAATTTAACCTTATAAAAAAATATACTAATCAAAAGACAATACACTTCTTTGATTAGTATATATATTTCTTTTATAATGCTAATATTAACAACAAGCTGTAATAGACGGAAAAACCAAAGGATAATCCCCGAACATCCGTTTGCTTTCCTTGCAAATATATGATATAATATATATAGTCAATCTAGAAGTCAGAGGACAGTTTGATGGTTGTCTCTTATCGGAAATACTCCGAAAGGAGGTATGTGCAATGAATACTCTCGAAGTGTTAACATTGGTACTTGTGATTTTCGCAATTCTTACATACCTTGACAACCGTCAAGACAAAAATTAAGCTGCCCTCTACCGCGAATAGAGGACAGCTTGTAACTTAAAATTACTTTTGTTCCGAAGTTGGCAATCATCGAACTTCCACGGTTCTTTGATTTCTTCTAAATTGATTATAAACGATTATTAGCTAAAATGCAATAGTCTGTTTAGGGGCAGATGTCGAATACTCGGCATCTGCTTTTTAACTATCGCTCTTACTTAATTTCTTCCCATTTAGTTCAACATACCTACCCTACACCTCACAACTCATCTGATGCCATTCCTCGCCGCCCCATGTAGAATTAGCGATGCCATCATCCGTAAAGCCCATCTTTTTGTACATGTCGACCTTTGAATCAAGGCAAGTCAGCACTAATGCCTTTCGGCCTTTCTCCTGCTCACGCATACGATAACGACGCACAATTTCCGTCGCAAGCCCCTGCATACGATATTGTGGTAGCACATCCAGTCCTAAAAGCATAACAGCCTTACCTGCCGGATTGTAAAGACTGACATCTGTGAAAAACTCATCCCTAAAAGTATCCTCATCAGTTGCAAGTCCATTAAGAAAACCGGCTATGTTGCCAGTTTCCCTGTCAACCGCCACTAAAAACAGTTCCGGTGCCGTCTTAATTCGCTCCTTCATATTCTTTTCAGAACAGGCTTCATTAGGTGGAAAACATATCTGCTCAATAGCCACCGCCTGCTCTGCCTCGTCTGCCTTAATATCTCTAAATTCAAATCTTTTATCAATTTCTATTTTTTTCATACTCTGCGCTTATTCCACTCCTCTTCTGCCTACATATATTATTCTTTTGATTCATTGTCATCTTCTTTAAACACATCAAGTATCACCGCCACGTCATGTAACATTACAAAACTTACATTTTGACCTACATAATCAGGTGCATCGTCCCTTGTAAATATCTCCGGTGTCTCGTATTCTTTATCATCCTCTTTAATCAAAAGATACGCTTTATTTCTACTTATGTCGGACATCTTCCAGTTAAATACTACTCCAATTCTCCTCTCCGCAGTATTAGCCAACGCCATAGACTTAAAATAATAGTAACTGTAATATATAATAAACGGCATTAAAACCAATCCATTTATCACAGCAAATATTCTATGCATGTATCTTTTTTGCTAAACATAACTCTTTCCCCCTATGTAAAATGTACCATCATTATCATTTTCATTCTACAATACACACATATTTTCTGCAAGTCAGATACCCGTAATTCAACCATTCGTCTTTACACAAGATTTAATATTTGATATATTTATTTAAGAAAATTTTGTCAAAAGGGGGTACCATGAAAGATAAGATAACTAATATTATAATCTGGCTTTTTGTCATATTAATATTTGCCAGTCCCTTTCTAATCGAATACTCATACGTCTTTGAAGATATGCAGATTAATCCATACGATTACGCAAGAATTACTGATGTTGACTACAAAGCTGTAGTAGTTGATGAAGAAGGTAGTCGTGGCAAAGTCGTTATAACAGAGCGACTGACATTCGATGTGCACGCAGCCTCTAAGAATAATCTTTTCTGGGAGTTGTGGCGCGACCTGCCTGAAGACTTCGTAGACGGAGTTAAGGTTTCATACAAAGTTAAATCTGTAAAGCAGATTCTTCCTGATGGTACTGAGATAGTTTATGAACAAAGTCCTAAACTGTACTGGGAAGACGAAGACTATGTAAGCACTGACCCACGATATGGTCCGGGCAAATGGTATCACAGCAAAGGCCCTTACAGCGAAGAGGATGCCCGCTACGAGGCCGTTTTCTTCTATGTGTACGGTATGTACCGTGAGCAGGCTGTTTTCGAGATAGAGTACGAGATGTACAATGCTTCTTTAAAATACAATGACTGCTCTGATTTATACTTGGCTATGTACTCTGGAAGCACTGTTAATCACCTTAAATCATTTAAGGGGCAGATTCTCTTCCCAGAAAAAGATATGCCAAGCCCGGGTAATTACAAGACTTATACATACGGAACTAATAACAATGATTTCCCTATTATGGAATCTGACACAATTAATCCTGGATATCATACATTTTACTTCCTGTTAAACGAAGATGATTTGCAGTTTAAACCATATAATCAATACATTGAATTCGACTTGGTATCCTTCGGAGAGGATAAACACATATTCACAGAATATGCTTCAATCAATGAGTATACTTATGACAATGTACTTGACGAAATATATGATGAACAGGCCTCTTATGCCAATACACCAGGACTATTTAAGACCATAAAGATTGTAGTATTCATTGTATTGCTGGCGATTTCCATCGGAATCCTAATATATGCTTTCACTGCTGTTTCACGCACAAGATCAAAGTATATCTTCTACAAGCCTGAAACAGATTATGAATATTTCAGAGATATTCCTAGTGACTTGGATCCTAACTTTGCAGCAACTTTGGTTCACTGCAAACACAAGCCTCTTAAGGATGATTCCGGTGTTTACTCAGCTATATTGTTAAGTCTTGCACGTAAAGAGTATATTGAACTTAATGAATTACCTAATAAGGATGTTCAGATAACCATAAAGAAAATTACAAGGCCTGCTCCTGCACGCAGTCCGCAACAGCCTCCATATCAGGTTCCCGGTCAAATGTCATGGCAGACATTCGGACAGCCTCCTGTACAAGGATACGGACAGATACCAGGACAAACTCCTGTGCAATGGTACTACCAGGCGCAAGAACAACCACCTATGCAAGGTTACAGCCAGATACCTGGTCAACCGCCTATGCAAGGCTACAACCAGATACCGGGACAACCGCCTATGCAAGGTTACAACCAGATGCCGGGACAGCCGATTATGCAAGGCTATAACCAGATACCGGGACAGCCGATTATGCCTGACGTGAATAATCCAACTCCTGTTACCGGTATGAATATGGATACAGTTACATCAAACCCAACACCGGATATAGTTGAACCGGAAGATACATATGAACCACTTACACTATGTGAGCAGTATTATTTCAACTTATTAGTTCGCCACGCAAGAGGCAACGTAATAAATATGAAGACATTGCAGTCAAGAGTTTCCAGTGACTACGAGAACACCGACAATTTTGTAAGAAACATGACTAATTCTATCGTGAATATTGGTGTCGGCGAAGGATATTTCCAGAAAGCTGATTATACTCAGCCAAGAAAGCAGCTTAATTCAAAGGCCAATACATTTATGGTATGGGGAATATTGTTTATTACACTTGTTAACATTATTTCTTACCACACTCGTATGGACCTTGCCTTTGGCGCTTACTTTATACTTGGTATTAGTTGTATCATCAGCTCATTGTATCTTAAGAAAGTATCGAAAAAATTCATTCTGCTCTCACCATTTGGCGAGGATGAATATGAAAAATGGCGTGGATTGTACGACTTCTTAAACAGTGAAACACTCATGCGTGAACGTACTGTAATTGAATTGCCATTATGGGAAAAGTACTTAGTATACGCGACTGCTTTTGGAATATCTAACAAGGTAATCAAAGCAATCGGTATCAGATGTCCTGAGGCAAGCTCAAGTGCTATTCTTAGCAACAACTATTGTCGTTCCGGACGAATCCATCACTCAAGTCGTTCCTTCCGTTCTTCCGTTCGACACGGCTCATCTGTCGCACGCAGTGGCGGCGGTGGTGGTTTCGGATACGGCGGCGGCGGTCGTGGTGGCGGCGGCGGTGGCGGCGGTCACTAATATACGTATAGACCATAACCAAAAGAGCTTACTTTGGCAATACGCCAAAGTAAGCTCTTTTCTTATTAAAACTGCACTACTGGTGCTTCCTTTGCTTCGTCATCTGTATTAAACAGCTCTTCTTCCGTAAAGCCAAACATACCTGCAATTAAATTGCCGGGAAACATCTGAATCTTATTGTTATAAATAGTAACTGCATCATTGTAGAATTGCCTTGAATATGCAATCTTATCCTCTGTCTCCGAAAGCTCATCCTGCAATCTCAAGAAATTAACATCTGCCTTTAACTGCGGATAATTCTCTGCTGCCATAAACAAAGCACTAAGTCCTGATGTAAGCCTGCTATTCATAGCCATTTTTTCTGCACTGGAACTGGCATTCAGATAACCACTTCTGCTTGCTGCAACATTTTCTAACAATTCTTTCTCGTGGGCAGCAAATCCCTTCACTGTATCTACAAGATTCGGTATTAAATCAAATCTTCTCTGCAACTGCGTGTCAATCTGAGCAAATGAATTCTTAACTGAATTTCTTAACTTCACCAGACTATTGTATGTAACAATAGCAAATCCTATAACAGCAATCACAATAACGGCAATAATTATGCCTATAATCCATCCTTCCATAAAAACCCTCCATATCACAAGATAATCGAATTATAACACCTATCGATTATTTACGCAATCTTTGTCGAAACCAATAATATTTACCTGTATAGAACAGGGTGCTTCCTTAAACAAACACATCCTTCATCTGCAAATTGGCAAAATCCAGTCCTAATGCCTGTGAAAGCTCATCCTTTGAAAATGTTTTATATATAGTCTTGGATATGTACTTCTCTGCAGTTTTTATAATAAATCCATAATCCAAAATATCGTCAGGAAAATATATTCCACCCTTTTCTTTATTTTTTATCATCCAACAGACTGCCGCCAATGCCGACATAGCAACCGGCGTAATAGTTGGTGTTTGCCAGTATGAATTCTTCTTATCCTTATAAAGATACGATGCCTGCACTCTATTCCCCACCCAGACCGGATTGAAATTCTCTCCAACAAGCAATACTCCCACATACTCTGTTCCTTCAGCAAGATTCTCCTGATACACAATCTGATAGTCTTGAGGATACACATAACCACGAACGATGCTCTGACCATTTACATTTTCACAATCCATAGGCTTATTCGGATCAGGATTCGGGTATTCATTTACCTTAGCACCTTTAAAATACTCTGTTGCATAGTCACATGGTGAGTATACGAATGCAACTGTGGGCCTATAAACCACTTCGTCCCCGCTCTTTACTTCAAGACTCTTAGCAATAGATACTGTCTCTTCATGAGGAACCAGAAAGCCTTCAAACATTCCTCCCGGATAATATGTGCGGCACTTTCTTTCGCCCGCTATATTCTTAAACTCTAAATATCCCTTATCCCGCTTAACAAAATTGCACTCATCTTCATAATCTACCTGCTCGTGTGTTCCAATATTAATTGTAGCCTCACTGAGCATCTCAAACCAAAATGAGTCCGTACACCACGTACTAAATAACTTACTTATACTATATTCATCCTTAACCTGCTGTAAATCAACATCGTTAACGTGAATCATACGCACACCAAGCACCCTTGCCACTTCATTAAACCTGCCTGCTTTAACAAGTTCCTTCAGCTTCTTATCTTTCTTAAACTGCGTAGTAACAATGTACTCCAGAGCCGCTTTCACAAAATGTGATACGAGTCCTGGATTGTTACCGTGATGCACCACTATTGGGTACTTATTCTTACTGTCACTTTTACTGTATTCCTCTTTCAACACATTTTTTAGTTCATTCTCTGTAAATATGCTGTACCAATTATCCGGCCAGTCAGCTTCACCTGTGTTTATGTACATAATATTGTTACTTGCGCACCAGTCGCAAAGGTCTCTTGTTCCCACAGTATCCGCAAAGTCAACAAGCAGGTCTCCGCTTTCAAGGAACTTACCAAACACTTCTTTGTAATTGTCCTTTGTCACTTCACATACACAAAAGTTAGACACAACGCCACCCATATTAACGTATGCCTCAAACTCAAAACTGTCTCTTGTTATGACAAAATACTTATTCTCATTAAACTTAATCTCTTTTGATATTTTTTCAAAAAAGCTTTTTCCTACCGCACCAAATCCAAACTGAACAATCCGTCCATCAAACTTTATCAAATCACTTACCCCTTTGGCTTTGCCACTATTAATCCTCAGACTTCCAACGCGCCTTAATCTTAATCCTCTTAGGCTCTTCATAACCATTAGTCAGAAATATCTCTATATGCTTTTTCTGAAAATCATATAGAACTTTCCTCAAATCTTTAGCTAAATTATCCGCCACAATTATAATCTTATTAACACCATTGTTCAACAGATATTCCGGCGATGGTATATCCTGAGGATATATATCCCAACTGTTATCAAACAAGGAAACTTCCATCTTGAAACGTTGCAATCGGTTTCTATCCAGCAAAAATGCCGGCAACGCCTCATCATCTATGACTATATTGCTAAGTTCTGCCGTTGCATTCAAAAGTGCCATTCCTACAGATTGATTATCCACAGTGGCTCTTGCGCCCTGTTGTTCAATTGTACCGTTATATACAGGTATCGGCCTGTACCCTTTTTTCGCTAATGCAATGCCTTCCCTGACACTTTCCTCTCCCGGCAAATCCACTATAATCGCTATATCTTCACACATATATTCCAGAAATTCCACCTTAGGCGCCGTAAAGTCTGATATATTGTAAACCTTCGAATAGTCCTCCACTGCTACAAATGGAACCGGTCGCACCCAGTCAACCCATTTTTTGCCTATCGGTGCCCATACTCTATATGCTTCTTTACCTGTCACTTTCTTCACCATCCCCTTCGATTAAAACCGGTATATCTGCTGCATGTGAATCAATTCGTGGTTTATCACTAATTCTCGCATAATATCCGGCATGCTGACCATTAACAGCATATGAACCTAAACACACATGGAACTTCTCACCATTTATGCCTTCCAGCGGTTTGCTGACAAACATTTTCTGTGCCAGATACTTCTTAGGATGCTTCTTCACGTCAGCAATTATCTTCTTGTATTCATCACCCCTACAGGCTTCTTTTATAGATATCTTTTCACCTACTCTGCCATATGCCGGTTTAAATATGTACTCTGCCCGTTTGTTCGCGTCCATCTTTTTTAATGTCTTCACTTCCACTGTGTCAGGAAGCAATTCTCTCCATGCAGACATACTAATTCCATTCTGTTCAAGCACATCCCACACAAGTGGAAACCTCTTTGTCTGTGCGAATATTGCCACCGGATGGTTGCATGACAATGTCGTCGTATCAAAATACCCCTGCCACTTCTTAGGCTTTATATCAACCAGCCATTCCAGTGGTGTAAATCTAAATATAGCATCTATAGGACCTTCATTGCCATCAAGAATACTGTATGCCTTATTATCCTTAAAGCGTAAATGATCTGCTGCCCCATACACTATGTTATATCCGTCAGCCTTCAATCTGTCACCTAAAAACTGCATAACCTGTCTGTCATCACTATATGAAGTACAATGTACCAACATAATTCTTCCACCGTATGGTACTTTTTCTTTTATGGCACTGACTAAAACATCACCAAAGCATCTATACCAATAACCTTTGCCACCAAGCGTCTCTATGGCAGCCTTCGGCATAAGTGAACTTTCCGCAAAGCCCCCTGGAACATCGCTATTAACCTCGCTCACCGCCCACTTGCCTTCTACAGTTGGGTGAAAATCATAACGCATAAGTCTGATATGCTCATCAGGGTTATAGTTTTTCATTCTCTTTATCTCACTGCTTACCTTCTTGGTTAACGCCAATGGTACCGAATATTTAAGATTATCATTCAGGAATATTTCAGCCGCCCTTGTTTCTTCATCCAAAAGCTCCGTAAATCTTTCTAACTCCTCGTGCTCTTTCCTTGTAAGCACCAATGCATACTTCGCTATAGTATTATTATCCACAAACTGCGGGTCCCACTTATAGCAGTCAAACATAAGATTAAGCCTGTATTCGTCAAATTGTTCTTTAGGAATTGGAACTAGTCTCATACCTTTTACCTCTCACTAATACTAATATCCATTATATTCAAACATTACAAAAAAACAAGAGCTTCCTTTAAGTCATAAACTCTTGACTCTGCCGCCTGCATATTCTCAGCTGTGTTCAAATCTACTTTCATAATATAATATGTCGACATAAATGCTATTTAATTAAATCACGATTTTACTTTCAACTTCGAAAACATTCATCTATAAAATAAAGTCATAGATTATAATAAAAGTCTTTCAAAAAATATCTCAATGGAATATAATGTAGGAAGTTGTAAAATAAAGAAATGAGGTACTCATAGCGATGATTAAGAAACATACATACAGATTTACAATACTGATCATAAGCATTTTTATGCTATCAGCATTTAGTGCATGCAATAAAAATGATGACAACATCAAAACAACAGCTGATTCACAAATTACAAATCCAACCACATTACCACCAGACGTTATGGTTAATGGTACAACGTATCCATATGATACAGAATCAATTGATTTAAGTGGTGCCAAAATCACATCTGCAAGCGAACTCGCAGAATCAATTAATAAACTTACCAACCTTAAAGAAGTTAATCTACATAACACAACCCTTACAACTAACGATAAATATCTTCTTACTGAATCCTGTAAAAATGTATACTTCAAGTGGAATGTCGATTTATGTGGACTCGTTATTGACAGCGAAACAACAAAAGCTGATATAAGCACTAGAACTGTTGATAATTTTGAAGATTTCAAAAAATTAATTAAGCTTCTACCTAAACTTACATATCTTGATATGTGTGATTGTGGTCTTAGTAATGAACAGATGGAGGATCTTAGAAACACTTATCCAGCAGTTAAATTTGTTTGGAAAGTTACAATGGGACTATGGACAATCAGGACAGACACAGTAGCATTCTCAACACTTAAAGATGGTTCTATTTATTACAGACTTACTAACGAAGACACTAAAGTATTAAAGTACTGCACCGATATGGTTGCACTTGATATCGGACATAATAAGGTTACAGATCTTTCCTTTCTGCAATATATGCCCAACTTAAAGATACTAATTCTTGTTGATAACTGGGACGGAGACACCGATGAACATTATATCAAAGACTTATCAATGTTACGATATGTTCCTAAGCTTGTTTACCTCGAATTCTTCGTAGGTGATGTATCTGATTTAAGCTTTTTGCAATATCTTCCTAATCTTGTGGATTTGAATATCAGCTACAATCCAATAAGCGATGTTTCATACCTACTTAATTTCACTAAACTTGAACGCCTGTGGCTAGAGCATACTAACCTAACTGATAAGGATTATCAACTTCTCTGTAAGTCATATCCTAACGCAAAAGTTGTATATCATGGTACTGGTTCAGTAGATCAAGGTTGGCGAACACATAAAAGGTACTATGCGATGAAAGATATGTATGTTAAAAACTATGTACATGAACTTTTTGCGGATTAAATAATATAACAAACAGGCACACAAAACAACTATCGACATAGTCGTTTTGTGTGCCTGTTGTCATCTCCAACTTCTGTATCACTTTTCACCCATACATCAAATTTTTCTGCCACAAAAGTTCACATACCTGCTTATAAAGGTTGAAATCCTCTAAACTTAATGCTTTCTCTAGAATATTCTTAAATCTATCTGTTACCGCATAATTCACGCCTAATCCTTTATACAACTCAACTGTCAACATAAATACAGCAAGCTGCACATTGTCCGGCAGCGTACTTACCCTAATATAATTTATTGCAATCTGGTTTAAAATACTTTCATAAATAGGTTGTGTCATCTCAATCCCCAACTCTCTCATATCCGCTAACATCAACTCTGTAATCCAGTACGTATCAACAGCTTTATTTTTCCCCTGACTTGTAGCTGTTATTCCATTCGGATTTCGTCGATAAACATATACGTCTTTATTATACTTTACAACCTTTTTGCATCTTGGATATACCAAAAACTCCATTATGGTATCTTCATACCAGTACTTTTCAGGGAACTTAATCATTTCAAAAAGCTCCGATAAAATCAACTTCCCCCAAACATATCCTGAGAGCTGCTGTACCTCAACCTCGCCTGTTTTTTCAAATACTTTCTCGTTTCGAATTAATTCTTCTTCAACCAGATTCAACATTTGTGCTTCCACAATATCGGCCACATATTGATCAGCAACTTTCACCATATTATGAAGTGAATCATCTATAAGATAATCATCTGAATCAAGAAACAGGATATATCTACTGTTTATCACTTCAAGTCCTCTATTTCTTGCCCCCGAAAATCCCCGATTGCATTGATGAATTATCTCAAATCCCGGTACATTTTCATATTTTCCCAGAATCTCTGCTGTTCCATCTGTGGAACCATCATTAATAATTATTGTCTTTATCTTATAATCAGTCTTTTGACTAAGCACTGAGTCAAGACACTGCTTGATGTGATTCTCTTCATTGTAACAAGGTACAATAATAGTCACATCGTATTCCTTATCAGCCATTTTATTTTCTGCCACAGACGAACTTTCCGGCTTTGCACTGACACTACTTAAAAAATCTCTGGCAATTTTGTAATCTTGTTGATTCATATGATTGTTCCTCCTTGCTACTGCAATCTGCACTTACAAATTTATTAAAATAACCACCACCGTCTCGTCATTAGATACAACCTTATTCGCCGCTATTGTTTTGCTTGTTTCTGCTTGTTTACCTGTCTCTACCTATCAACCTCTATATAACTGGCCTGAGAACTAACTACTTCCTTTGAAGAATTGCTAACTACTGTGTTTATTGTATCACATATTGTCTTTTTCTTCCACAATAGTATAGCTATGGTAACCCGGTACATTTTAAGCATATATACTTTATATCATCTTCAATATATGATATAATACATTCTAATAAAATTCGACAAGGAGAAATTATATATGAAGAACTGTATTGTTGCACAGTCCGGTGGTCCAACTGTAGCTATTAACGCTAGTCTTGCGGGAGTTATTTCCGGTGTTATGAATTCAAGCGAGTATGATATCGTATATGGCTCTCTAAATGGAATCACTGGAATTCTTAACAACCGCCTTCTTAATCTTTCTGAGATATTTGCAGAAGGTAAACCAATGTTAGACCGTTTAACAACTACACCTGCCATGTATTTAGGTTCATGCCGTTATAAGCTACCTACTGCTGATGCTGCACCGGATGTCTACGAAAACATTTTTCAGTTTTTTAAAGATAATGAAATCGCTGCATTTTTCTACATAGGCGGCAACGACTCTATGGATACGGTGGATAAGCTTTCTGCATACGCCAAGCAGATTGGTAGTCCTGTAAGAATTATTGGTATCCCAAAGACAATCGACAACGACCTTTGCCTTACCGATCACACACCAGGCTTTGGCTCTGCTGCCAAGTATGTAGCTTCAACATTTCTTGAAATAGCTCACGACACCTATATATACAAGATAAAAAGTGTCACTATTGTAGAAGTTATGGGGCGCGATGCAGGTTGGCTGACTGCAGCTTCTGTTCTTGCCCGCAATGAATACAACCAGGCACCTCATTTGATTTACTTGCCAGAATGTGCCTTTGATCTTACACAATTCTTGTCAGATATAAAGGAGCTGCTTTCAAAGCAGGATAACATAATAGTTGCAGTGTCCGAAGGAATTCGCGACAAAGACGGCAACTATATAAGCGCCTCATCTACAGCTGTAGACACATTTGGTCACAGCCAACTTTCAGGCGCAGGCAAAACATTGGAGTATTTCTTAAAAGAACATTTAGACGTAAAAGTTCGTTCAGTTGAATTAAATGTATTGCAGCGTTGTGCAGCTCACATAGCCTCTGAAACAGATTTGAAAGAATCCTTTAAGCTAGGTGAAAGTGCAGTTGCGCTGGCCGCTGCCGGAGAAACCTCCGTTATGCTTACTATGAACCGCACATGCAATAACCCTTATACTATTGAATATGGCAGTTCACCAGTATGCGACATTGCTAACAAAGCTAAAGAGGTACCTCGCTCTTTCATCAATGAACGTGGCAACGATGTAACTGAAGATATGGTTAATTACTTAAGACCATTAATCCAAGGGGAACTTTCCATCCCTTATGAAAACGGATTGCCTAGCTATCTTTCAATAGAGCATTTGTTGGGATAAAACGAGTGAGTAGGATGGGTTACTTCCATCCTACTCACATTTTGATATTAGATAGATAGTTTCTAACTAAACAAAAATAACTATATCTGTTTATCCGGAGCTAATAGCAATTTATCTATTACCGAATAATCAAAAGTTTTCTACATATCCACCCTTTGTAGACATGCGACGGTCTCCACATGCACAGTATGTCCAAACTGATCCACAGGCTGCACCTTCTTCACCTTATACCCACTCGCCTCAAGATACTTTAAATCTCTTGCCAGCGTAGACGGGTCACAGCTTACGTACACAACCCTTTCAGGCGCCATCTTAACAATAGTTTCAAGAAGAGCTTCATCACAGCCCTTTCGCGGTGGGTCTACCACAATCACATCAGGTGCGATACTCTCACGGGTAGTCTGCAAAGCGCAGTCCTCACAATCCTTCTCAAAGCTCGCACCACCAACTTCTCCAGCCGCAACCAACTCCTTCACAGCCTTCTCATAAAACTCAGGCACCACTTCCTCTGCCTTGCCCACGAAGAACTCCGCATTAGTTATGCCGTTTCGCACAGCATTATCCTTAGCATCATCTATTGCCTGTGGTACGATTTCCACGCCGTAAACCTTCTTTGCCTTAGTTGCCATAAGGAGTGAGATTGAACCAATTCCACAGTAAAGATCCCATACAGTTTCCCTGCCTGTAAGACCTGCGAATTCCAAAGCCTTATTGTAAAGCTTCTCTGTCTGCACAGGGTTTACCTGAAAGAATGACAGCGGTGAAATTCGATACATTATGCCACATATACTGTCCTCAATATATGGATTACCCCAAAGTGTGTGACATTCCTGCCCAAGAATTACATTGGTCTTCTCTCTATTTACATTAATCATGATAGAGGCCATTCCTTGAATATTACACAATCGTCCCACCAAGTCATCTGCACACGGCAGTTTCTTTCCATTCACCACCAGACACACCATAATCTGTCCTGTATGGTAACCGTTTCTTATAAGCACATGACGAACAAGTCCTGTGTGTGTCTCCTCATTGTAAGCAGTCACACCATTGGACTCCATATAAGCACGCACTGCTTCCAAGATAGTTTTATTTATCTCTGCTCCCAGGCAACAGTCAGTGTTATCAATGATGTAATGGGTACGTCCTGCATAGAACCCCATAACAATCCTGCCTTCTTTGTCTGTTCCCACCGGGAACTGCGCCTTATTGCGATAATTGTACGGATTGTCCATGCCAATTATCGGGCACATTTCATAAGAAGCTTCTGAAAGTCCACCTATTCTTGTAAGATTATCTTTCACCAGCTTCTGCTTGTACTCAAGCTGAGCCGCGTAGGACATCTGCTGTATCTGGCAACCACCGCACTGGCGTGCAACAGGACACTTTGGCTCCACACGCTTGTCTGACGGAGTTATAACATTCATAAGACGACCATAACCATAACTCTTCTTTGCCTTAATCACCTTCGCCTCAATAACATCACCAATAACTGCATCTTTAACAAACAGTGTGTATCCATCCACTTTGCCGATACCTTCGCCACCAGTACCTATATCTTCAATTGTAAGTGTTACAATATCATCTTTCTTAAGCATTTTCCCTAATTCCTATCTCTTAATATATCCAATGCATACTCTCTCGCATCGTTACAATATTTACACAATCCCCTCACTATACTATCGTCTTCTTAATATTGCTGTCCACCCAGCGATTGTATCCCAGCCAGTCGTTGCTGTCCTTTGCCGAAAGTGCCTCATACATAGCCTCAAGCTTTGCGTCGCAGTCGTCAGCGTATGAGAGTGCTATAGCCTCGGCGATAGCCGGTCTCTTTGGCGAACCGAACTCCAGCTTGCCGTGATGAGAAAGTATACAATGTCCTATCTGCTCAGCGAGTAATGGTGGAAACCCTTCTATCTTAGCCACCTTCTGATTTACCATTTCGTAACCCAGCACAATATGACCTATAAAATTGCCTGCATCAGTGTAGTCACTAACCGGCATTGGTGCGATTTCCTTCACCTTTCCACAGTCGTGAAGCATACCACAGGCAACTAACAGATCCCTATTCAAGTAGTCATAGTTCTTTGCTATAGCGTCGCACATACGGGTAACACTTAAACTATGCTCAATAAGACCACCCATAAATCCGTGATGTACTGACTTACCTGCAGGAACAGACTTAAACTTTGCGATAAATTCTGCATCCTCCACAAAGAAACTCTCCAAAAGCTTACGGATATATACATTCTCCATACTGCTTACATACTTTAAAAGTTCAGCATACATCTGCTCTATATCAAATCTTGTGGTAGGAACGTAGTCCTTTGGATCATACTCCCCTTCACGCACCTTGCGCACTCTGTCCACTTTAATCTGAAGTGCTCCATTGAAGCTTGTAACCTGCCCCGTCACATCTATGTAATCTCCTGCATCAAAGTCACCAATACCTCCTGAATTGACCTCCCATATCTTAGCATCTATCTGACCTGTCTTATCCTGAAGTATAAGATTCTCATACTCCTTTCCGGTCTTTGTAAGCGCTGTGTTCTTTGTCTTGCAAAGATACACATCCGATATTCTGTCTCCATCTCTTAAAGTATCAATATATCTCATTTTCTTCTCCCTTTTTCTATGTTTTACTCCTACGGTGGGGCCTCGCAGCTCATCCCTGCAACTCAATTCTGCATTTTATCCCTATCTCACACTCAGCGTTGCTGTAAATGTCATATCCTTATATTCGGTCATACCCGGACGCTTCACACTTAAGGTAATCTGCTGCCCATTATAACAGCCATATAACTTATCACTTAACTGTTGCATGGCAAGCAGTGCCGTTCCATCCACACCGGTTATAACATCACCCATCTGTAATCCTGCTTTAAATGCGGGCGAATCAATAGCTACATCTGTGACATATATTCCATATGGCAGCTTATAATTAGTCACCATGGACGATGTCACATTGGTACCCTTAATACCCAGATAAATAATATCTGAATTAGACGAAAGCTTCTCTATTAAGGACTTAAAGTCAGATATTCCATTGGCAACAAACTTGGCATCTTTACCAACATACTTTGAAACACCAATAACATTGCCTTTGCCGTTAAAAAGGAAACAGTAATCCCCCTCAACCGCACGAATACCTGCATTGATTACGCCATAGCAATTATCTGTGCCCATCTCGGATGCTATGCTTGTGACGAATCCCTTATCCGCAGCCTTAGATTTACCATAAAGCTTTCCTGCTGCAACAAATGCATCACCCTGCTTTACAGCATAGGAATTATCCAGCTGGGCAACTGCGACCAGTGTTTTTTCGTAGTCGGTAAGGTCATCCTTGTTGAATGCCACTAAAGCAAGGTCCGTTCCTATGTCAGAGCTGACAATATTACCTCTCACCTCTGCCTCGTCACCTATTTTGACAATTCTTTCCGAATAACCACTTATTGCCTTATTACTGGTAAGAACAAGATATCTGCCCGTAAGCTCACCAATAATAACTCCTACCGTCTCATCAGCTTGTTCCTCCCCCGGAACCGGTGGAACTATAGTTCCTTTTTTCGGTGTATCTGAGATTATTACTATGGACTTCTGTATCTTCTCTAACAACTCAACATACGAAAGAACCGGTTCTGTTTCTATCGGGTCCTGCTCCGTTGGATTCTGGCTTGTCGGATTCTGACCTGTAGGCTTCTCTCCCGTCGGCTTGTCATTACCTCCCTGCACCGGCTTAGTTTCCGGTACCGTCTCATCTATAATCGCATCACTTGGAAATTCATCCTTGTTAAGCACTAACGCGTCCTTACCGCCACCTGTTGTCTGCTTTCCTTCATTTAAAAACTTAGGATATGCCCATGCCATAACAGCCGCAGATATAAGTCCAAAAAGAATGGCAAGCACTATAAACTTAATGACCGCAAATATCTTTTTATACCTGACAAAGGGATTAACGACTATCTTCTCTGTATACAACGAAAAGTTCTCACTATTCTGCTGTGTATTCTGTTGTGTATTCTTTTCTCTATCGTTCATTCAACCAATCCCCATATAGTAAGAATCAGCCACCTGCACAACCATATGCACACTGGCTCCATAATATTATACACATTACATATGAACATTTTATTACATTCCTGTTAACATTGCAAATGTATCACCACATTTATCTGTTATTTTCTTGCATCAAATGTATAGTTGTACTGGAATTTTCCTCTAAAATAGGTTAAAATGTGTATATGTATTTTTATGTGAAAGGTATTACTAATTATGAATCACAAGTCACTTACGACTCTGGAATATAATAAAATCATAGAAAAGCTTGTTTCTTTTGCATCCTCTGATGCTGCTAAGAATATGGCTGACAAGCTTACACCTATGACTGATATAAACGATATTAACGCTGCATTGGCCCAGACTAATGACGCACTCTCAAGGATATACGCAAAGGGAAGTCCTTCTTTTTCAGGTATGCGCGATGTGCGTCCTTCTCTTAAAAGACTTGAAGTTGGCGGCTCCCTTAATATTATCGAGCTGCTCGCTATCAGTTCATTGCTTAGCTGTGCATCCGGAGCCAAAGCATTTTATGAAGAAACTAATGACTGCCTTACAGGCTACTTTAATTCACTTGACCCTCTAGGCAAGCTTAACAGCCAGATTAAGCACTGCATTATCTCAGAGGACGAAATCAGTGATGACGCCAGTGCTAATCTTCGCGACATTCGCCGTCAGAAGAAAATCGCTGCTGACCGCATACACACGGAGCTTACAAAGTTACTCAATTCTGCATCCGTAAGAAACTGCCTTCAGGACTTCGTTATCACAAGCCGTCAGGGACGTTACTGTCTTCCTGTCAAAGCTGAATACAAGTCACAGGTGCCCGGTATGATACACGACCAGTCTGCAACCGGCTCCACTATATTTATTGAGCCTGCCGCAGTTGTAAAGCTTAATAACGACATCCGTGAACTGGAGCTTAAAGAAGCGGCTGAGATTGAAGTCATTCTTGCAGACTTAAGTGCACAGGCTGCCGAGTTTACTGCTGAGATAGAAGTGAACTACACTCTTCTTACAGAGCTGGATTTTATATTTGCAAAAGCTCAGCTATCTAGGCATTACAAGTGCAACCGCCCAACTATGAATACGCGTAACTATATCAACATCAAGAAAGGAAGACATCCTCTTATTGATTCTTCCGTTGTTGTACCTATAGATATATACTTAGGCGACGAATTCAACCTGCTTATCGTAACAGGTCCTAACACCGGCGGTAAGACTGTTTCCCTAAAAACCGTGGGACTTCTCACACTTATGGCACAGTCAGGTCTTAATATACCGGCTATGGAACATTCGGATATCGCTGTATTTAACAATATATTTGCGGATATTGGTGACGAGCAGAGTATTGAACAAAGCTTAAGTACATTTTCTTCACATATGACTAACACTGTTAATATATTGAAGGAAGCTGATGATAAATGCCTTATTCTCTTTGATGAGATTGGTGCAGGAACTGACCCTACAGAGGGTGCAGCCCTTGCTATTGCTATTCTTAGTGACTTGCATAACCGCGGTGTCACTACTATGGCAACAACTCACTACAGCGAAATTAAAGTTTACGCTCTTACAACAGATGGCGTAGAGAATGCCTGCTGCGAGTTTGATGTGGCATCTCTTAAGCCAACCTACCGCCTGCTTATAGGTGTACCTGGAAAGAGTAACGCATTTGCCATATCAAGCAAGCTTGGACTTCCTCAGTATATTATTGATGACGCTACAAACCGCATTGATGCGGAGAATATACATTTTGAAGACCTTCTTACAGATCTTGAAAACAGTAGAATTACTATCGAGAAGGAGCAGGCTGAGATTGAAGCTTACAAGCGCGAAATCAGCGCCCTTAAGGCAGAGCTTAAAGCTAAGTCTAAGAAGCTTGATGAACGTACTGATAAGATTATCAGAAAGGCCAATGAACAAGCGGCTGACATCTTAAGAGATGCTAAGGAATTCGCCGACGAAACTATTAAGACCATGAATAAGACCGGCGTTTCTATGAAGGAATTGGAAAAACAGCGTAGCGCCGTTCGCGAGAAGATGAATAAGCGACAGGAAAAGCTTGCCGTGAAGACGGAAAAACCAAAGTCCTTTAAGCCTCACGATATCAGCGAGTTCAAGGTTGGTCAGTATGTTCGTGTCATAAGCATGAATCTTATCGGAAGCGTTACTGCTATTTCACCTTCAAAGGGGGAGGTCACTGTTTCTGTTGGAAGCATGAACACCAAGCTTAAGTTTAACAATCTTGAGATTATGAATGACTACGTAGACCCTGAGATTGCTGCGTCAAAGAAGGCAACCGGAGCCGGAGGTTCCGGAAAGATTAAGATGTCTAAGTCAGCCAGCATATCTCCTGAGATTAACTTGCTGGGACTTACTGTTGATGAAGCAGTCTTTAAGCTGGACAAGTACTTGGACGATGCATATATCGCAAAGCTTCCTACTGTACGTATCGTGCATGGTAAAGGAACCGGCGCATTGCGAAGTGGCGTAACTGCATTTCTTCGCGGTGTATCTTATGTAAAGTCTTTCCGCCTGGGGGAAATAGGCGAGGGAGATGCCGGCGTAACTATTGTAGAATTCAAGTAAATACCGATACAACAACACACTACTATTTATTGGAGGGATAAAACATGGTAGCAAAACAGAAAATTCTTATTGTGGATGATGACGAAAATATCGCAGAGCTTATATCACTTTACCTTACAAAGGAGTGCTTTGAGACTCAGATTGTTTATGATGGCGAAAGTGCATTAGCTCAGATTCCAACATTTAAACCACATTTGATATTATTAGACCTTATGCTTCCAGGCATAGACGGTTATCAGGTTTGTCGGGAGGTCAGAAAGAATAACAATGTTCCAATCATTATGCTTTCTGCGAAGGGCGAGACATTTGATAAGGTTCTAGGACTGGAATTAGGTGCCGACGATTATATGATTAAACCTTTCGAGACCAAGGAACTTGTGGCAAGAGTAAAGGCCGTGCTTCGACGTTACAGTGTGCCGTCTGCCAGTGCTTCAGCCGGTTCAGACACACAATGCGTTGAATATCCTGACCTTACAATTAACTTAACTAACTATTCTGTTAAGTACTGTGGCCGTAATATCGAAATGCCGCCAAAGGAACTGGAACTTCTCTATTTCCTCGCAGCATCGCCTAATCAGGTATTTACAAGAGAACAGCTTCTTGATAACATCTGGGGTTATGAATATATTGGCGACACACGTACTGTTGATGTTCACATCAAACGTATCCGTGAAAAAATAAAGGATCACAACAAGTGGGCCATCGATACTGTTTGGGGCATTGGATACAAGTTTTTGTTAAAGAACTAATGAAAGTGTGATTGTATGAAGCTTAACCTATTAACCAAATATATCATTCTGTATATTGCCATTGCTGTGGTAAGCTTTGTTGCCGTGTCTGTGGTATCTTATCGTATTGATTATCAGAGTGTATATGATGAACAGGCCGATATACTCTATAGACAGGCAGCATCCATTGCAAAGGAGTATTCTTCTGAATTTGGCACCCCCGAAAATATGCGGGATGATAATCGTGAACTTAGAACCGTAGCCCGCATCAATGACACAAGAATTATGTTTATTGATACCTCAGGCAATGTTTACTTAGACACAGGATTCTTAGGAACTGCCAATGAGGAAGGTATATATTATACTATTGAGAACTTCAACTTTGATTCTCTTAACACATCCGACTCTATATATGGCAATTTTTTTAACTATTTTAAGGAAGATCATTTAAGTGCCGTTGCACCTATTGCCGGTGAATTTTCCCTAAAAGGCTTTGCTATCGTTCATATGCCGGCATCTGTGCTTAATGACAGGGTCTACACCACATTTGAAACTAATTATTTTACTCTATTAATCGTACTTTGGCTTAACATAACATTTATAATTGTGCACTTTATCTACGTACATCGCCCAATTAAGGATATTTCCAAGGCGATTACAGAGTACGGTAAAGGTAATCTTTCATACCGTGTTAAGGCCCACCATCAGGATGAAATAGGACGACTTGCAGCCTCACTTGATTATATGGCATCTGAGCTCAACGAGTCTGAACAGTTCCAGCAGAAGTTTTTATCCAACATTTCTCATGACTTCCGCTCGCCACTGACTTCCATAAAAGGCTACTTAGAAGCCATTGCTGATGGCACAGTACCTCCTGAGATGATTAACAAGTATATTAATATTATTCTCTTTGAGACTGACCGCTTAACCAAGCTTACAAGTAACATTCTTACACTTAACGAGCTTGACCCGAAAGCGGTGCGCCTTGAGCAGACTAACTTTGATATCAATCCTATTATAAGACATACCATTGAGTCCTTTGAGGGAACCTGCAAGAAAAAGCGTATTCAGTTTAAGCTTACACTTTCCGGTGAAAGTGCATACGTATACGCAGACAAAAGCAAGATTCAGCAGGTTATATATAACCTTGTGGACAATGCTATTAAATTTAGCAATGAAAATTCCATCATATACATTACTCTTAAAGAAAAGGGTGAAAAAGTCTACGTTTCCGTGAAAGATACCGGTTGTGGTATCCCTAAAGACAGCATCGACAAGGTGTGGGACCGCTTCTATAAGTCTGACTCTTCACGTGGCCGTGATAAAAAAGGTTCAGGACTCGGTCTTTCTATCACTAAGGAAATTATCCAGGCTCACTCCGAAACCATTGATGTTATCAGCACAGAAGGAGTTGGAACAGAGTTTATATTTTCACTTACTCTTGGTAAAAATGTTTAGAATGAATTTACTATGCCGCTACATTTATTGTGTAGCGGCATTTTGTTATGCAGTAATGACTCGCAGCGAATATGCTATAGTTCCTGCTAAATGTCACATATTTTTTTACTTTTTACAATTTTTTGCTCCTATTCAGGCTACTTTCACTGTAAAAAGTATAAAAAATTCACTTTGCACAAAACACACCAACCAAAAGTCCAACCAAAAGGCACAAAAAATTACCAACACTCACCAAAACAACCAAAACTCCACCCTAGCCAATGTCCGCCGACAACAAAAAAAACTACGAGACACATAATGTCTCGTAGCTTTTTCACATTCTAATATTCATTATCCCATACGAATATCACAGTCACCACTCCAACCTGTGGAGCTTACCTTCACAATTCATAGACTCAAACCCACCCTGACGAAGTGCCTCGTAGAGCACTATAGCCACCGAGTTAGACAGGTTAAGTGAACGAATATCACCTACCATAGGAATTCTTATACAAGTATCCTCATGATCCACCAGTATCTCTTCCGGAATCCCGGCACTTTCCTTACCAAACATAATATAACAGTCGTCCTCATAATTAACTTCTGTATACGTGTGGTGAGCCTTTGTAGTAGCCATATATATCTTGGCACCTGGATTCTTTTCAAGAAAATCTGCATAATCATCATAAATAGTTACGTCAAGCTTATCCCAATAATCCAAACCGGCACGCTTTACTGTTTTGTCATTAATTCTGAATCCCATAGGTTCAATAAGGTGCAGTCTCGCCCCTGTAGCAACGCAGGTTCGACCTATATTACCTGTATTAGCCGGCATCTCCGGCTCATGCAAAACTATATTAATCATATTACTTATCGCCCTTCACAGCTACATCAAGCTCAATTGTAATATCGTCTCCACTAAGAGGAATACAGATATTCGCCGCATATGACTGAGAGATAATAATATTACCACGACATACAGTCGGTGGTGTAATATCAATACCAACACCCTTTGTTGAAAGAATAGTTGCAGCATTACCCATAATCATATTACCAAGCTCACTGATAGCACTGATTGACATATCATCAAGCTCTGTGACAGGCATACCCATCATCATCTTTGATGCTATCTCAAGGGCTTTCTTATAAGTAAGTGCAATCAATACCTGTCCTCGCATCTCACCTGTAACACCTATCATAATAACAACCGAATCATTAGCAAATGCTGTCTGCTTAACATAAGGCTTTCCTACTGTCATCTCTATCTGACATATATCCTTAATAATAGTCGTCGCTGCCATAAGAAATGGATTGATGTATTCTACATTAATTGCCATAAATACCTCCTGTCGCATAGGCGACTTTTTTCACTTTGTAATCACTTTCCACCTACTTATAGTATACACTATTTGTCCACGGAATGTCTATCTATAAAATTCTTAATTCTCTCTAAACCGACTTTTAAATTCTCAATAGAGTACGCATATGATATACGCACAAATCCTTCGCCGCAGTCACCGAATGCTGTACCCGGAACAACCGCCAGCTTCTCTTCCTGCAAAAGTCGTGTTGCAAACTCTTCTGAAGTCATTCCAAACTTCTTTATAGACGGAAATACATAAAATGCGCCAAATGGCTCAAAACACTCGATTCCCATCTCCTTAAATGAATTAATCAAGAATCTTCTTCTCTGATTATATGCTTCCATCATCTTTGCCACTTCACCATCACAGTTCTTAAGCGCTTCAACTGCTGCAAACTGACTGTTTGTAGGGGCACACATAATAGCAAACTGATGAAGTTTAATCATCTGCTCCATTATATTAGCCGGAGCACAGGCATAACCTAATCTCCATCCTGTCATGGCAAACGACTTTGAGAAGCCATTAATAACTACCGTTCTTTCCTTCATGCCAGGGAATGACGCAATAGAACAATGCTGTCCGTTATATGTAAGCTCTGAATATATCTCGTCTGAGATAACATATAAATCATTCTCAATAATAACAGGTACAAGCTCCGCAAGCTCTTCCTTAGTCATAATGGCACCTGTTGGATTATTAGGAAATGCAAGAACAAGTATCTTAGTCTTATCTGTTATATGAGAAATCAACTGCTCCTTTGTAAGCTTAAACTGATTTTCCTCTTTAAGATCAATAGTTACAGGTACCGCATCAGCCATAACTGCACATGGAACATAGGACACATAACAAGGCTGTGGTATAAGCACCTCATCTCCCGGGTCAACCATACAGCGAAGTGCAACATCAATAGCCTCACTACCGCCAACTGTAACCATAACTTCCTTCATTGCATCATAGTGAAGGTCATACTTTCTTGAAAGATAATTAGTTATCTCTACTCTTAATTCCTTAAGACCTGCATTAGATGTGTAAAATGTTCTACCCTTCTCTAAAGAATAAATACCCTCTTCACGAATACTCCACGGAGTATCAAAGTCCGGCTCACCAACGCCAAGAGAAATAGCATCAGGCATTTCACTTACAACATCGAAAAACTTTCTGATACCTGAAGGCTGTATATCAACAATTTTCTTAGACAATGCATTTCTCATGGTGTCACCAACATCCTTTCATCCTTTACAGGTACATCAAGTACCTTTCCATAATCCTTATACTTCTTAAGTACAAAATGTGTTGAAGTGCTAAGAACTGAATCGAGTGTTGCAAGCTTGTTAGATACAAACTGTGCAACCTCCTTCATACTCTTACCTTCAATAATAACTGTAAAATCAAATCCGCCTGACATAAGATATACAGAGGTAATCTCGTTATACTGATAGATTCTTTCTGCTATACTGTCAAAACCAAGTCCTCTTTGTGGAGTAACCTTAACCTCTATGAGAGCCGTAACCTTCTCATCACCTGTCTTATCCCAATTGATAATTGTATTGTAACCGCAGATAATATGCTCCTTCTCCATATCCGCTATTGTATTAGCTACTTCAACCTCGCTAATACCAAGCATAACCGCCATATCCTTAATGTCAATTCTTGAATTCTTCTCAAGCATATTTAAAATCTTCTCTCTCATATCACATTACCTCCGAAAATCTATATATCTCATCCTGCTTCGGTGCTTCCAAATACCTTGTTTCTTCTCTGTTTCTTATGATGCGGTCATTGCCCGCCATAGTCCTTCCTATAATCGCAGCAGGAATACCATTCTCTGCCAATATATCTACTATAGCACATCCGTCATCTGCTGTCATCAACAAACATCCTGTGGAATCCAATTCGTAAGGATTAATGTCGTACTTCTCGCACACCTCTATAATCTCCTGAGATACCACAATCGCCCTAAAGTCTACATCCAGTCCTATATGTGCCGCTTCTGCCATATCCCAAAGTGCTGCATATATCCCACCTGTAGAAACATCGTGCATAGCTGTAACGCCAGCTTCCTTTGCTATCTTAGCTTCCTTCACCACGGACATATCCTGTCTGTTTCCATATGCCGCCAGCACTGTAGCCTCATTAAAATATGCCACCAGCTCATCACGCTTTTTATCAATTACAGTCTGAGCACCGCCTATACCAATCCATTTAGTCATAATAATATCCTGCTCGGGCTTGGCATTCGCTGCCAATATGCGTGCTTTTCTGTCACAAACTCCCATTGCTGTAACAGATATTATCGGCTCTGTAACCGCGCTGCTAACCTCTGTATGTCCACCAGATACTTCAACATTCAACTCTCTGCAATCGTCGTTGATGCGACTCATAACTCTCTTTAGAGCAATCTCTCTGTTACTTGACGGCATAACAATACCGCACTGTATAGCAGTAGCAGTGGCACCTTCTACAGCTACATTATTAACTGCTGTATATACCGCATGTTCACCATATCCCATACCTGCAATAACTGCAATATCCTCAAAGCCCTCCCCTACAAATGCGCCGCAATCATGTCCCGGCGCCGGTCGTCCAAGAAGCTTAGACTTTGGCTTTTTACTTATCACTTTAACTATTGACCTGTCTAATATGGTATTAGATATTTTTCCTTCTTTCACTTCGCATTCCTCTCTTGCCACATCTGACTAAATAGGTTATTATTATTACATAAATGCGACAGACAGCAATGGAAGAACCATTGCCAATACAAGTATGATTACTATTACAGCCGCTACTTTCTTTTTAGTTTTCCTGTTATTAAAATTAATCATATATACCTCCGTTTAAAACCACTATAAAGGATTTTAATTATGAAACTACTATTTCCCTATTTTATAATAATAATTATCTTAATTCAATTAAAACTACGAAAAAACTCTAAAAAAGAGTCAGATTCCATAAAAAAGTTCTGGGAACGCGAAAGCAAGGCAAACAGTGTCCGCAAAAAAAACATTGACGCCCTTGATTATATCACAATTCCTAAGAATATGTCTTTTGAAAAGCTTGAAACTTCAGACTCCGACATTATAAAGACACGTGAAAAACTCCTTTCACTCCGTGAAAAGAAGATTTTTAATCTTACAGGTTACACCAATACCGATATTAAGATGGAATATGGTGTAGGTAATCTTACGGAACTTTCTGAGTATGACGACAATTATACAACATTAGTCCGTACCATTGCCGCACTTGGAAAGTTGCTTATGGAGAGAGACTATATCGATGAGGGCGTAGAACTCCTGGAATTCGGCATTAAGTGTAAAACTGACATATCCGGCAATTACACATTGCTAGCTGATTACTATAGGGAAACCGAACAACCTGACAAAATTAAGCGACTTATCCGTGTTGCAGAACAACTTAAGTCACTAAACAGGGATATAATAGTCAAAAAACTCGAATCAGAACAATAACAAGAATCGGTAGAATAAAGCTCCCATTTGCGATGCTTTGTGTATAAAATAGGGGGCGTTTGCAAAAACATTTTGCAAACGCCCCCTATTATTCATATAATCCTCATTACTTTCCATACTGTGATATTATGCCATCTATCAGCTTAGATGCTTTACTTTTTGTCAGACTTTCCACATCCACATCCAAAGTCAATGAATGCTTAGTCACGAGTGCTGTAAGATAACTCTTCTGTGCCGCAGTGACAGGTGAGTCCTTTTTCACACTGCACTTAAGTATCATCAGCTCATCCAAGCCGACATCCCCATTACTTATCTCCCACAGCTTTTCATATACCTTTACCGCACTGACAGCATCATCATAGGCCCGATGCGAATTTCCTGCATCTATGCCAAAATACTCGCACAAAAAAGTGAGTTTCTTCTGCGGAAGCTCTGGCAATACACGTCTTGCAAGCTTCAATGTATCTATTCCCATTCTTTCAAACTTGTAACCATTGTTGATTGCCGCCTTTTTTATAAAACCATAATCAAATGTAACATTATGTCCAAGAATAGGTAGATTCTCCATAAACTCCAATATGTCACCTATTACATCAGCAATAACAGGCTGACCGTCGAGCATATCCTGAGTAATTCCTGTGAGTTGTATAATTCTTTCATCCAGCAATTGTCTTGGGTCAATAAGTGTTGAGTAATTATCCGCCACAATGCCGTTCTTGACCTTAACCATACCTATCTCAATAATCTTATCCTCTGCCGGATTAAGACCTGTCGTTTCTACATCCAGTGCTACATAATCCTTAATCATGCTCAAATCCCATTCCGAATATGTTACCGAGAATAGCAAGTTGCATTATATCTGAATCACTCCACTTCTTCAGCTGGGTGTTTCTATTAAATGATATAACCCTCTTCTTTGGTTCATATTCCTTAACCAATATCTGAACTGCCTGACATACACCAAGCCGTGAGAACTCCTCAAATACAGTTCTAGCTTTTCTTTCAAAGAAACATATATTATCAATAGCTCTTACACCTTCGTCAGTGAAATCTGCCTCATAATGATCTCTCTCCATAAACAGGCAGGCCTGTTCCGGCACATTCTCACCATATATAGTATACCTCGACCAGTCATCGGGTCCATTCTGCTCATATAAAAGTATGCTATCAAGGCCAAATGCCAATATAGTCCTATTGGCGCAGTCCGCAAAACACTTGCTTCCCTCCTGTCTGTATAGATTAATAATCTTATTAACAGTCTTCAACTTCTTATGCTTGTAAAGCAGGTACTCATCGGTTTTAGCCTTACCGGTGCCATGCAGATAATCACCATGCAAGTCATTCTGATATATTATGTATCTGTTTCTACCTTTCTCCTTTGCAAGATACAGCATCTTATCTGCCACATTGAAAAGAGTATCATAATCTTTAGCATTATCCGGGTAGGATGCCGCTCCTATAGAACAGGTCAGCTTTGGCCTGTCTTCTCTGGCGTTGTATAGCCATGAAACATTGTTACGAATAGTTCTAAGCACAGATCTTACAGCTTCTTCATTCTGAACATTCTCAAGCATAATCATCATTTCATCGCCACCGATACGTCCGGCAACACCTTTTCCTTCAACGGCTTCCTTTATAACGTCTGCCACATTGCGGATAATCTCGTCACCTACCATATGACCATACTTGTCATTGACATCCTTGAAGTTGTCAATATCAATAACTGCAATTGTTACAGGATAATTAGGCTTATCTTCAATAATGCGCTGAACATAACTTGTCATAGCACGCTTATTAAGCAAGTCGGTACCTGCATCTCTTGTTCCTGAAAACACCGATGCACTACTTGCTTCACTTACAGCATTAACTAATGACATAGTTGCAATAACATGTCGCTTGCCATTATTTCCTGTTATAGTCTTGCCCTTTATAATACACCATTCCATCTTATTAGATGTCTCAAGTACTATCATATTAAGCTCATGCTCGAAATTATCTACTCCACACTTCATATCCTCACATAACTGAGAAAATGTGTTGATACTCTTACCATCAATCTCATTGTTAGCAAGCTTGCTCTGCTTCCAATTTTCAAGGGTACCATTGTAGAAATTAATTTGCTGGTGACTGCCTATCATAAATATTCTAAGCTTCCCACTCAAAACATCATAGGAGAACATAAGCTGTTCCATAAGACTGAAATATTCCATAAACCTATCGTACTTGTTCTCAATATGGTCAATCTCCTGATTGTAAACACTTATATCCTGAAGTTCTATATTAAACAGTCTGCCTCCGACACTATCTGCATTACAACTCTTAAATACCACCAACACCCATCTGAACGTCTTTTCCCCATTAACCATTCTTAAGGCAACAACCGTCTCTTTTTCTTTCACGGCCGTTGACATAGCTTCCTCAAGGCGTACAAGATCATTTGGGTGTACATAATGCGTAAGTCTATATACTGCATCTTCACCCAAAAAAGTTCTAAACTCATCATCAAGAGACTCTATATTATACTGCTCATTAATTACCGCGCGAGCACGAACATAATTCTTATCACTCATAATGTATCACCACCATACTACACAATAATCTATGTTAATATTATAACAATTTTTTACTAATTACAAGTACTATATTTTACCAAGTACCCTAACATTTAATAAACCGTTATCTATGCTTTTTATTAAAGGACAGGAAGTTTCCCTGTCACATAATAATTATATAAAAAAAGTCGACAAACGCAAACTGCATCTGTCGACCTAACAGTGCCTAGAGCCGGAATCGAACCAGCGACACGAGGATTTTCAGTCCTCTGCTCTACCGACTGAGCTATCTAGGCAAAACACAAGATGCATTGTAACATATAGTCGAATGCTCGTCAAGCAATTCTACAAATCTTTGCATCTTGATATGTGACAATTACTCCTTAGCCTTCATATAAGCTTCATAAAGGTCAGGACGATACTTTTTAGTTCTTATAAGCGACTGTTCATGTCTCCACTTGTCAACATTGCCGTGATGTCCTGACAAAAGCACCTCTGGTACTTTCATACCTTCAAACACTTCCGGCCTTGTGTACTGCGGATACTCCAGCAATCCATTTTCAAAGCTTTCTGTTTCTGCTGACTCATTGTTATGAAGCACTCCCGGAACAAGTCTTGATACTGCATCAATAACCACCATGGCCGGAAGTTCTCCACCAGTCAGCACATAATCACCTATTGAAACATAGTCCGTAACAATGCGCTCTAATGCTCTCTCATCAATACCCTCATAATGTCCGCACAGAAGTACCAAATCTTCTTCTTTCGCAAAATCATGCGCCATCTTCTGATTAAATGTATATCCTTGAGGTGTCATATATACCACTCTTGGACGTTTTCCAAGACGTTTAGCCAAAGCATCATATGCTCCACACACCGGTGCTGCCTGCATAACCAAACCTGCACCGCCACCATATGGATAATCATCCACCTTCATATGCTTATTGTCCGCATAATCCCTTATATTAATAGCCTCCACAGACATCAGACCATTCTCTATTGCCCTGCCTGTAATACTTGTATTAAGTCCATCAAGTATCATCTGCGGAAACAATGTTAATACATGAAATCTCATACTATTCCCTTCATTACATCAAAGCTGCAATCTTATTAAGGAAGAATCCATAATAATTCTGCTTCAAGTTATAACCTGTACCTGTACACTGTGTAAACATATATCCATCGCTATCCTTAAAGTTAGTTGCAACATCAATATACTTAGCTCCCATGCCTGAAGCCTTTGTGCTGAACGCATAGTTAAGCTCATTAAGGAATGACTGCTTGACACTGCTCTTTGATTCAAATGCTTTTGTTATAGGAAGTACTGACATAATATAGACTTGTGTAGATGAGTTCTTTGCCTTTACAGCCTTTACAAACTTCTCAATATTTTTAACAATATCATCTGTTTTGTATATTCCATAGTTAGCATCGTTAAGTCCAACCATTATAAAAACCTTCTTTGGGTTAGAAGCCATAACAGTTCCTACCTTGCCTGCGGCATCAGAACTAACCATATTTACATCTGAAACCACCTGACCGCTTGGCAAATGCTTGTAATATGATATACCATTAACAACTGTGTCACCAACAAATACCGCATCTGCAAACTTATCCTTTGTATTAAATGCTACTACCTGTGGCGCTGATGATGCCACCTGCGTTGGTGTTTCTGTTGGTTTCTGTGTAGGCGACTCTGTTGGCTTTTGTGTCTGAGCTTCACTACCTTGTGTTCCTTCTGTGGCAGCACCTGTACTCTCATTAGCTGTCTTTGTCTCTTCGAGAGTGCCTAACTGCGCAATATAGTCCTTTGTAGCTGCCGGAGTCTCATTGTTTACCGGCTTTTTACTATCTCCATCCGGCAACAAACTAATACACACTCCCACTATCAAAACCACTACAAGAATACCCGCTACGATAAAACAGTAATTCTTATACTTGTTCCACATACGCATCTTCTTATTTATCTTAATCTGTGGTCTCATCTCCTGACTTTCATCGTTATCATTGTTAATAATGTTCATATTAACCCTCCATTAAATCTTCTTTAAAACAACCGCTGAATTAGCCCTAAGCCCCATATTCAACCAGCCTTCCTTCACTGTATACCCCAATCTGTCCGTGCTGAAACCATTGTCATAGGACACCAATATCTGCTCCATATCCTCATTATGAAAAACTCCAAGCTCCCACACAGGAATTCGCGTTCTTCTCTCATCATCAGAATTGTTCACGACTACAACCACTGCATCCTTACTGTTAAATCTTCCGTATGCAATCAGGTTATAATCAGATACCAACTGCTTATAAGAACCAGTCTTTAATACCTCACATTCTTTGTGCATCTTAATAGCCGCCCTATGGAACTCCAACAATTCCTTGTCTTCATTTCCCCACGGATAAGTTCTTCTGTTATCAGGGTCCGTCCAACCGCATACACCTGCTTCATCTCCATAATACACTGTAGGCGCACCCGGTAATGTCATCTGCATAATCACCGCTTCTTTAAACACTGACTTATTAATGCCTTCTGACGCCGCTTCTGCTCCCGCAGATGCTATTCTTCCCACTCTTCTGTTTGTTCTTGTAAGGAAACGTGAGTGATCATGGTTTGACAGCTCATTCATAGCAATCTGGAGTGACTGACTTCCTATTCTGGACATATTGTGATGTAATGCCCCAAAAAACGCATCTGCATTACCATACATATCCGGTCTGTGTTCATCACTGTGCTTTTCCATACCGGTCAAGAACCATGTAACAGGCTCCATAAATGCATCATAATTCATTATTGTGTCCCACTCATCGCCCTTAAGCCATTCATGGCAATCACCATAATGCTCCGCCAGTATAACTGCTTCCGGATTAGCTTCTTTCACTGCTTTTCTGAACTTCTTCCAGAATCCGTGATTATACTCAGCACTATAGCCCAAATCCGCCGCTACGTCAAGTCTCCAACCATCAACATTATAAGGCGGACTTACCCATTTCTTTCCAATCTCTATAATATAATTCTCAAGTTCCTGGGACTCTTCATAATTAAGCTTAGGTAAGGTATTGTGCCCCCACCATCCATCATAGGAATCGTTATTAGGCCACTGAGTGCCATAAAACTTAAAGAAACTATTGTAAGGACTGTCACCGCTTTCATATGCACCTGCAGCATAGTCCTCGTCGCTGTTACTGTAAATGTGTTCTCTGTCAAGCCACTTATTAAACGAGCCACAGTGATTAAACACACCATCAATAATAACCTTCATGCCTCTCTTGTGAATTTCACTTACAAGCTTGGCAAAATACTTATTGGATGCCTCTAAGTTATCTTTAGAGGTCACTCTGTTAATATATTTTGTAGCATGGGTATTATCCATATCTCCCTCAGCAAGAACATCGCCCTTGTCTGATACGATAACGCCTATATGCGGGTCTATATAATCATAATCCTGTATATCATACTTATGGTTAGATGGCGAAACAAAAAGAGGATTAAAGTATATAACCTCAACACCCAATGATTGAAGATAATCAAGCTTATCCATAACGCCTTTAAGATCTCCGCCATAAAACTCCCTGACACCCATAGTTGCAGGAATTTTTCCCCAATCATCAACTGCAGTAACATGTTCGTTGATATATGAGTACTCATGATTTAAAACATTGTTACTTTTGTCCCCATCGCAAAAACGATCAACATATATCTGGTACATAACTGCACCCTTTGCCCACTGTGGAACCTTAAAGCCCGGCATTATTCTAAAATTATAGTATGGATTAAGTTCCCTTGCTGCACCTATCTGATTGTAATAACAGACTGCCCCCATAGACAACACCTTAAAATAATACTCCAGGGCACTATTGTCCACTGTTATCTGGGCTTCATAATAATCAAATACCCTATCATTATCGACTTTAGTCATAAGGTATTCCTGATTATTAACGTATACATAGGCTTTATCCACGTTAAATCGACCTGTTCTCAGTCTTAATCGAACAGTATCTCCCGGCTCGCATTCCTCCGGATATCTATAGTCAGCTGTTGCATCACTAAACAATGCCCTCATTTTAAGTATAGGTCTTGCATTGCACATATAAAACAGCTTCTTTTCACTATCAGTCATCTTTTCAACTGATCTAACAATATTCATGAGTCAGTTCTCCTAACCTATAAACGCTATCTCTTACATTTTATAACGAATCCAGTCATAATGCAAGTCAAAAGACCACGAAAAAGGACAGCCGGGGGTGGCTGTCCTTTCCGTAAGGTATTTCACTTATTATGGGGTGTAGCAAAAAATATATAATGTATTGGGGGGTTTTTACATTGATTATAATATCACCCTGTCAAACACAAGTGTTCACAAACATCGCCAAAAATCAAAATATTTTTTGTGCACTTTTCACAACACCTTGTTATACATCTGTATACAATCTACATTTCTGTAGTCCCTACACTTACTTCACCGTTATCCACACTTGTAACTTCTTCCTGAAAAAGCACTTCAAACTCTGCTCTTGTAATCTTCTCTTTCTCAAGAAGAAGTGCTGCACAACGCTCAAGAACATCCATATTCTCTTCTATAATCTTCTTAGCTTTTGCATAGCAGTCATCAATTATGCTCTTAACCTCAACATCAATCTCTCCTGCAACATTTTCACCATAAGGTCTTGTATGTGCAATATCTCTACCGATGTAAACTTCATCATTGTCACTGCCATAGTTTATAAGACCGAGCTTTGAAGAGAAGCCGTACTTAGTAACCATTGCTCTTGCTGTGTCTGTAGCCTGCTTAATATCCTGTGAAGCTCCTGTTGTTATATCATCAAACACAAGCTCTTCCGCAATACGACCACCGAGACTTACAATAATATCCTGAAGCATTCTGCCCCTTGTATCAAACATTCTGTCTCTTTCAGGAAGCGGCATAGTATAACCTGCTGCTCCCATACCCGTAGGAATAATAGAAACCGTATGAACAGGCCCCACGTCCGGAAGAACATGGAAAAGAATCGCATGACCAGCCTCATGATAAGCTGTTATTCGCTTCTCCTTTTCACTGATAACCTTACTCCTCTTCTCAACACCGATACCTGTCTTTACAAATGCATAATTAATATCTGCATTATTAATAAATCTTCTCTTCTCTTTCGCAGCATTAATAGCAGCCTCGTTGAGAAGATTCTCCAGATCAGCACCTGTATATCCCGCTGTAGTTCTTGCAAGCGACTCAAGGTCTACGTCATCACCAAGCGGTTTCTTTGCTGCGTGCACATTAAGAATCTCAAGTCTTCCCTGTACATCAGGTCTTCCCACCATAACCTTTCTGTCAAAACGTCCCGGTCTAAGAATCGCTGGGTCAAGTATATCGACTCTGTTAGTAGCAGCCATAACGATAATACCTTCGTTAACACCAAAACCATCCATCTCAACAAGCATCTGGTTCAATGTCTGCTCACGCTCATCATGACCACCACCAAGACCTGTACCTCTACGTCTTGCAACAGCATCAATCTCATCAATAAACACAATACAAGGTGCGTTCTTCTTAGCTTCCTCAAAAAGGTCTCTCACTCTTGAAGCACCAACACCTACAAACATTTCTACAAAATCAGAACCCGATATAGTAAAGAATGGAACTCCCGCTTCACCGGCAACTGCCTTCGCAAGAAGTGTCTTACCTGTTCCCGGAGGGCCTGTAAGAATTACACCCTTAGGAATTCTGGCACCAAGTTCTGTATATCTTATAGGATTCTTAAGAAAGTCTACTATCTCTGCAAGTTCTTCCTTCTCCTCCACAAGTCCTGCAACATCCTTAAATGTTACATTGTTAGTGGTCTCGTCTATCATACGGGCACGACTCTTGCCAAAATTCATCATCTTAGCATTAGTTCCACCGCCGCCACCTGCTGACCTTGTCATAAAGAAAAATAATCCTACGCACACCAGTATACTTATACCCAGTGGCAAAATAGTGGTTAACCATATACTGTCTCTTGTGACATCCTTAAGCTCACAAGGTATGTTATTGTTAAGCATAACCTTCTGAACCTCTTTGATATCAGCCACATAAAACTTCTCAACAGTATCATCCTTCAGATATACATAAACAACACCTGTTGGAACCTCTGAATTCTGTTTAATAACCACCTCTTTAATGCTATCATCTTCCACATCTGCAATCATGTCGATGTACTGATAATCGCTCTTCTTGTCTCCGTTCATAGTCACTACCATATAAATCACTGCCACAAGCAGTAAAATAAACATATAGAAGCCTATTCCGGAGCGTCTTTTTCCATTACTCATTACTTCCTCCTGATATAACTTATAATTCTCTATAATCTGAGCTATTGCGCCCTTACTTGCTTATTCTATTACAAATGCACTACTCCCACATAAGGAAGATTTCTATACCTTTGGTCATAATCCAAACCAAATCCGACAACGAATTCATCCGGAATACTAAAACCATTGTAATCAACCTTAACTTCCACTTCTCTTCGATCCGGCTTATCAAGCAGCGTACACACTCTGAGAACCTTAGGATTTCTCTCTTGAAGCATCGGTAACAATCTTGAGAGGGTATTACCTGAATCAATGATGTCCTCCACAACAATAACATTGTCTCCTTCTATCGGCTCATCAAGATCTTTCTTAATGTTAACTGTTCCGCTTGACGTAGTACCGCTTCCGTAACTTGACACCTGCATAAAATCTAACATAACCGGTACGGTAATCCTCTTTGCCAACTCACAGGTAAAGAATGTACTTCCCTTAAGTATACATAACAACTTCACTGTCTCGCCTGCAAAATCTTTACTTATCTGCTCAGCTAGCTCGCACACTCTTTTATTAATCTTTTCTTCCGGAATCAAAACACTGATATTGTGTTCCATATCACTTTTCCTCCTGAAATTCCAGGCTCACCATTAGAACCCTTTTAGTAACGTCCTCTACAAGATAGTCCTGACCTCTTCTAAGGCCTATAGCCCACAGCACCCTGTCTGCCTCTGCCAGCAACAAAAGTGAATCACGGATATCTTTAGGTACTTTTCGATCAATAAACTCTTTTTTTAACTTTCTTTTTTTACCATCACTACATACTGTAATGACATCACCCTCCTGCCTGAATCTCAAAACAAGAGTATCTTTAATTTTATCACAATCGAAGCATTTAGTATAGATATTTTTTTTATCAAAAGAACAATTATCTGTTAAAAATTTCTCTATTACCTGAAATCTTACACTTCTTAACATACGCAAGTCAGTGCCGTCGTAAACTTCTCTGCTTACAGGCAACTCATACATTCCACCAGCAGACTCAATGTCACTAACGGTAATTTTTGCGATAGTTCCTTGTGCTTCACATACCATCTGCCTGTCACCAATCACAGCATCATTAACAGACTTCTGCCCGTCACGCTCCATATAAATAGAATCGTAGGTCCTTTTAGCACACATACCATATGGAAGGCTAACACATTTACCTACCTGCATGCACTTCAACTCCAACACCGCATCCACATGCTTTCTGTACCAATCCTTGTGATTCTTTGACAACATATGCAAGACTTTTACCACCGCTTGTGCCTTAACTACTTCCGGGGCATCGCCAAACGCACTTAAATCGATACTGCAACTCTTATCCCTCATAGTACTGCACTTATACAACAGCTCTTCTGCACATTTATCGATATATTCCTGTGCCTCCCTTGCCTGATGTGCCGCTTCCACCAGATGTCTAACCGCTTCAGGATTAACATTATCCTTAATATAAGGCATCAGTTCATTACGTACCCTGTTTCTTGTATAAACATTTTCACAATTAGTGCTATCCGTTACATATTCCTGGCCCAGCTCCCTAAGATATCCTTCAATCTCCTGTCTGCTCACACAAAGAAGAGGCCGAATAATATTGTCCCTAACCGGAGCCATACCACTCATACCTTTAAGTCCGCTGCCTCTGAACAGATTCATAAGCACCGTTTCCGCCTGGTCATCCATATGATGCGCCACTGCAATCCTACCACTATCACCTGCGCACCTTGCAAACACAGCATATCGAACTTTTCTGCCGGCTTCCTCCTCTGACATACCTTCATTAACCGCAAGCTTTGGAACATCAACCGACTCACTGATAAACTCTACACATAACTCTTCACACAAGCTTCTTGCAAATGCTTCATCTCTAGCCGCTTCCTGCCCTCTGATACCATGGTTGACATGCACTGCAACCAGTCTTATATCAAGCTTCTCTCTCTCAATAATGCTGTGTAACACACGTAAAAGGCAGACAGAATCTGCACCTCCGGAAAGTCCCACAATTATGCGGTCACACCCTGCAAACATATTATATTGTTTAATATAATCATAAATTCTATCAATCATAACAGTAATTATATTCTTATTTGTCGTAAGTGTCAAACAATCCCAGCACCAACACTGTCATATCATCCGATGGTTTGTTGCCGTTAAACTCAAGAGACTTCTGCATAATCTCCTCTGCCATTGCATCCGGTTTTCTGATTCTGATTCCATTAATAATCTGAGCCATCTGCTCTTCCTTATCCACTCCCGGCAGATTATCAAGAATTCCATCGCTTATCATAACAACATAGTCGCCATCATAAAGCTTTTTCGTAACACAATCGTAATCAACCTTCTCCAGCACACCAAGTGGTAGCGTTGTAGATTTGATAGCCTCCACCATAGCATCCCTTTTTATAAATGTAGCTGCTGCCCCAAGCTTTATACAATTAAGCAAGCCCGCCTGACAATCAATAACACTCATATCCATAGTCACAGGATTAACACCCTTAGCACCTCCGGCTATATATGCTGCATTGATAAGGTCCAGTGCCGCTTTAGCTTCAAATCCTGCATCTATGCAGTTCTCCATAAGTTCAATAACCATGCGACTTTCCAAAAAAGCCCTCTTACCGCTCCCCATGCCGTCAGCAATAGCCGCAATCGTCTTTCCACATTCTAATCTCGATATAAGAAAATTATCCCCATTGTATCTGCTTGTCCCTTTACCTCGTCTTGCCACTCCTGTCAAAAGTCTGAATCTGTTTTCCTGTACAAATATGTACTGATGATACTCCTCACTTATAGTTGTCCTGCTTGTTCCCGGCGAATAATAACTAACTCCCATAACTGACTCTATTATAGGCAGCATTTTTTTCACTGATACACATCCACGTCCTACGGTTCTTGCCTGTAACACAAGTTCGTTCTGCCCTCTGTTTTTTTTGATTCTCTGCACATTTTTAATTCGAATCCCATTAAAAAAGCATCTCTTAAACAATTCTTTCGTATAATCCTTCCCAATCTCCTCTGCATACATATTAATAGTTACGCATTCTTCAAGCACGTCTGCCACCAGCAATAGCTGTTTTGATATCCCGGGCTGTCCTTCCTTCATTTCGCTTACATTATCATATGCTTCTCCAAGTCTTCTAAATGTTTTTGCAGTCTCCTCAAGCTTGGCAAATGAATAAGACGCCACATACTCCTGCATATTTTCCATAAATTTATATTCCTCCATTCTTAATCATAGGGCACCTAGCAATAAGTTTTAACCATCAGCCTCGTCTGCTATGCCCCCTGAGCAACTTTAGCGCAAACTCCCACTCTATAATCTATGAACGCACTTAGAGGATTAGAACTGTTTTGCTCTTTTTTTGTACAAGCCGGGCGGGGTGACTTGTTGGAACGGGTGTGCAAGGTATGTAGCCCAGCCATATAATACAAACTATATAATTAACAAGTCACCCCAGCCCCCTTGCACACAAAAAAGGAAGACCAAAACTTTCGTTTTAATCCTCCTTAGGTTTAAACATTATTTCATTAGGATAAAGCAGACCAAACTTGTCTTTAGCCACTTCTTCCACAAACTTTTTTGTCTGAATGTACTTTCTGTACTCTTCAAGCTCCTGCTTACGCTCCTCCTGCTCTTGAAGCTGATGCTCAAGCTGTGCAATCTGAGATTCGTATTCTTTATTCTTCGCATCTATAGAACTTTTGCCAACCATAAGCGCAACACCGATAACAAGAATCAATGCAAATATAATAATTGCACCTAGTATCGATGCCCGTCTTTGACGCTTATATCGCATCTCCCTCTCTCTTCTCGACTCCAATTTCATTCTCACTACTCCTCTGTTTTGTAGCCTTACGCGACTTTCTCTCCGCTTTTCTTTTTCTCAAGACACTCCTTGTCGCATCTTTCTTTTTTCTAATAAATATTGTAACTGACGAGTAGACTTTTTTCAATGGTTTAAGTGCAAAATTAAGCATTCTGGCAACATATACCACCAAATACCTTCCAAAAGCATAGCGGTACAACACTGTTCCCAAGATCATCATCACCAACAGAAATACTCGCACAACACCATCACCATGCTCATATATAAGTCCAAACACCTGAAATGCGGCAACAACCCAATAAACAATATCCTCCAAAGACATTGTCCACACTTTCTTGTGCTTGAAAACCCGCCTAAACACTCTTATACAATCATATTCAAGCCCAAGCACCATTCCCATAAATGCAGCCACAAGACATATATTGCCCTCTGCCACAATAAATTCACTTACATTCATTACTTGAACAACCTGTTAAATATAGATTCTCCCTTTGCGCTGTAAGTGCTAAGCTCTGAATACTCAAACGCTGTTATAACTCCATCCACGTCCAATTCGCCTTTATCCACTGATAACTTATTTACATGGAGATTGTCACCTTTAATAGTAATGACACCATAATCCGACTGAAGAATCACTTTGTTCAGGTCAAAGGACACTACATCCGTTATTCCTGTCATAATCATCTTATTACGATTCTCCATTTGTACGCTGTGGGCACGCTTCTGTTTAACTTTATCCTCCAACATATTAGCCTTCTTTCATATACCTGCTCTGTTAAAATATATGATTCTTCTAGCTGATATATTCGGACAAATGTGTAAACCCGCCATCAATTAATCACTAAAACACTACTGAACATACTCAAACATATCCGCAGCTTCTTCCTTACGAACAGTTTCCTTAACATCAGTAACCTTCACCTTTACATGACGATTACCAAACTCTATCTCTATTACATCCCCCACTTTTACATCTACTGAGGCCTTAGCCACTTTCCCATTTATCATAACTCTTCCTGCATCACAGGCATCATTGGCAACCGTTCTTCTCTTAATCAGTCTCGACACCTTCAAATACTTATCTAACCTCATAACCACACCTCCTTGATATAATTCATATACGAGTTTACTTTGTAAACTCGTTGCGCGATGTGCAATTGCATAGCAATAATATCTCCTTGCACATCTGCGCAATCCCTCTATATGTTTTTATATCAAGTGTCCTTGATATAAAAACAATAGAGAAGTACCATAGGTACTTCTCTACGCTAAGTTACTATTATAATCGAATTACTTCTTCTTGTTAACAGTATCCTTTAAAGCCTTACCAGCCTTGAACTTTGGAGCCTTGCAAGCAGGAATCTTGATAGCCTTACCTGTCTGTGGGTTCTTACCTGTTCTAGCTGCTCTCTTAGCAACCTCGAATGTACCGAAACCGATCAACTGGATCTTCTCGCCCTTCTTCAACTGCTCTGAAACAACTTCCATAAATGCCTTTAAAGCCTTCTCGCTATCCTTCTTAGATAACTCTGTCTTTGCAGCGATAGCTGCTACTAATTCTGTCTTATTCATCGAATTAATCTCCTCAATAAGTATATTATTATTGGTTACCCCAACACTGTTATTTATATACTCTTTCTAATCATTTGTCAATACAAACCATACAATTTACGACATTTTTTAATAAAATATGGCAAAACAAATTACATTTTTATTCTTTCACAGAATTGAAGATATTTTTCTTTCTTTAATTCAAGTAACTCCAGCGGAATTTTCCCTTCCTTGTACATCAACTCGTACTCCTTAAGTTTCTCCTGTTTCTCCTTTATCTTTATGGCATTCCACAAACTTACTCCCTGGTCCATTAATTCGCCATAATGCCTTGTTATACTTTCTTCGTCCTCAAACACATGAGGGTGTCTGTTAATCATCTTCTTAGAAAGCTCATCAACTACTTCCTCCAGTGTAAAATCCCCCCGCTCGCTGGCAATATCCGAATATAAGAGAACCTGCAATAGCAAGTCTCCCAGTTCTTCTTTAAGATTAATTATATCGTTATTATCAACAGCTTCAACCACCTCAGCCGCCTCATCGGTAACACACTTTCTCATAGATTCATAAGTCTGTGTGCTGTCCCACGGACATCCATCCGGCTGACGCAGCTTGTGTACTATGTCTACCAGATCCTGAAATGTATATTTATCTTTAATGTACTCCTCATTCATTATATTTTCTCCTTATGATTCCATCTGTTTTCCCAAAAAGTCTGCGGCTGTAGCAACCATCTGCATCTGAGCATCTCCAAACTTACTCTTTGCATCCTTTGAAAGCATCACAACTGCACCACACACATCACCTTCACATATTATAGGGCTAATCGCCTGTGATGCATAGGACTCGTTACCATCAGCTGTAACTTTAATATAATCCCTTTCTCCGTTTGTTGCAACTAAAGTTCTTCTTTCACCGATAAGTTCCTCCAGCTCCCATGAAACATTTTTACTTAGCAACTCTCTCTTATCGCTACCTGTAGCTGCAACAATTCTGTCTCTATCTGACACACACACTGTATGACCTGTGTTTTGCGCAAGGCTTTCTGCATAAGTTTTAGCAAATTCTCCAAGTTCTCCAACTGAAGAATATTTCTTCAAAACTATTTCACCCTCGTTATTAGTAAATATCTCTAATGGGTCCGTCTCCCTAATTCTAAGTGTTCTTCTAATCTCCTTTGGTATAACAATTCTACCTAAATCGTCTATACGACGTACTATGCCTGTTGCTTTCATAATAAAATCCCTCCATTTAACAAATTCTAGAATTTGAAACTAGTATCTGTAAATAAAGGGATTTTATACCTAAAACTTAAACTTAATATATTAAAAAATGCAAAAATTCATATAGAATTATTCACTGTAATTCTTACTTACATAATCTTTAATCTCCTTGCTATCCTGTGGCATTCTGCAACCTACGATATATTCACCACCGTTATTAGAACATCTTATAATAGCACCTTCTAATGGTTTGCCACCTAGCACATTAAAGTCATTAACCTGTACCATCACATTTTTACCCTTTAAAGATGCAAATGTGCTCTCCTTAACCGCAAAAGCGAAACCGTTAGCACTGATATTTACCATTCTTCCACTATACATACCATTCGCATCTTTTACTGTCACTGTACAACTGTTGGCGATTGGCATTCTTGGATACTTTCTTCTGTTAAACACCTGTGGATTAGCTTCTATAACAAGCTTGTACTTAGCCCTTTCACCCGGCTTTGTCACGCTAAGCGGTATATTCTCCCAAGAATACAGAACATTATCAACCACTATACGAAGCTGGCATTTTGCATATCTGCTATTGACATCCACTATTGCCTGTCCATTGTCATCAAGATCAATGTACATATCACTCTCAACACAATCCACAACCTCACCTACATATTCAGCTCTGGTGTTTCCTGCGGCATCCTTAATAGCAACTGCTAACTTCATACCTGCTCTTACATCGTGAACACCCATAAATCCACCAACACCGAGCTCTTCCATAAGCTGTCCCACAACATTTTCAATATTAACAGCGCTCTTGGCACTTTCGTCATACTTACTAAGCATTTCTTTCGTGGTGCCATCTGCCTCGTTAATACTAACAGTCATAACCTCCATAACTTCGCAGACTTGTTTCATATTGTCTACAAGCGTCCTATTAGAGTTTTCTACCTGTTTAACCGCACTGTCAACTACCTTGATATTAGCATCAAGACTTGTAGCATCATTAGTAATGTCCATTACACTGCTGTTAACATGGGAAACCTTGTCCATATTCACCTGTATGAGTTCAACTGTTTCACCAATTGCTTCAAGCATCTTTTCCGATGTCTCCTCAAGATGCGCAAGAGCCGCCATAATTCTGCTTGATGATGTTTGTGTACCACTGCTAAGATCTCTGATTTCATTGGCAACTACCGCAAATCCGCGTCCTGCTTCACCTGCTCTTGCCGCCTCTATGGAAGCATTAAGTGCAAGAAGGTTAGTCTTTGATGTAATTCCTTCAATGGTTCCAGTCTCTTTCTTAACGTTCTCAAACTCTGCCTTAAATTCAACAAGAATTTCTTCTACCTCTGCTGAAAGCTTTGCCATCTTACTTGTGGTTTCAACAACCTCCACAAGCTCCTCCGAACTGGTATTAGCATGATTAGTAGTTGCATTAATAAGTTCTACCACCTGCTCCATCAACTCAGAAACATTCTTAACCTGATTATCAATATCCGTTGTCATCTCCATAGAGGACATCGTTTTATCATTAAGAACTTCGTTATTATTGGAAAGCTCTTTCATATCTTTCACTACATTGTCAGCTCCGACTTTATTCTCATCAGCAAGCTCTCTTACGACAGTAACTCCATCTACTACAGCATTACTGGCAACTTTAACCTTCTCAACAGTATTGATAACCCGCTTAAGATTGCCTTCAATAGAACCTGTCAATGCACCATCTGATTCCACCAAATGTTTGATAGCCATATTAGTACATGCATAGCAACACAAAACTATAGCAAACTGCAAAGCACAATCAACGCTAGACACAAATTCCATCATATCCTTTGCCCAACCCTTATAAAGGTTACTGGATATAAGCACAAACATAGTAGCCCACATCATAACCTTAATAAGCTTAGGATTCTTATAAAGAATCAATATGGATATCAATGGCAAAATAAACACATAAGATACTTCATCCATCGCCGTCCACGCAATAACCGCAAAAAAGGTAAGATATCCAAGCCCTAACATCCACTTATAGTTCTTATAAGCCATCCCCTTAACCTTCAACATAATACCGGCCAGAAAATACTCCGCCCAGCCTACTGCCGAAAACATAATGTACCATGCCACTCCTACTTCGCCCGATGCCATCTTAGCACCATAATATATAGTAACAATAAGCATCAATGTAAGCCAAGTAGTTCCGGCTCTCTTATTAGCTTTCGCCGCAAAATACTTCTCATCATAAGTTTGCATATAATCATTCCTTTCCATATATTAAATTGTCCACCATATTATTTTGTTAATTATATCACAAACATTTAATCAATTTCAACCTATAATACAAATAGAAAACAAAAAGTGTAGCCTACCAAATGTTAAGCTACACTTTAAACTTATTATTGAATTGTTAGTCTGTTCAAAGAATTAGAACAAGCCCTTAAGAGCATTACCGATTCCTGACACTGCATCAGACACAGAATCCAAAGAAACCTTTGCCTTAACACCATCAATAACATTCTGGATTACATCATCCGGAAGGTCTACACCGATAACTTCCTCAACCGCCTTTATAGGCTCACTCATAAACTTATCCTTAAATGAGTCATCACTTTTTACCTTCTCTACAACCTGTTCAATCTTTTCTTTGATATCCATAAGATTACCTCACTTTCGTATTTCACTGATAATGTTATTATACATTACCATAAGCAAATGTGCAATAGAATCCGAGTGCCTGTTGTCCTGCTATTATCTTTCCTGATATCGTTTTTACATCACTTCTTCCACACAGTTCCTGTCACACCAATATCATCCTCGTTAAACACAATGGGCTCACCGTTCTTTTTCTTCTTCTCATAGTCTTTAAGCGTCTTAATAGCCACCTTGCCAAGCAGAAGAATTGCAATAATATTCACAATCGCCATAAAGCCCATAGTTACGTCTGCCAAGTTCCACACAAGTGAAAAGTCCGCCTGGGCTCCTAAAAACACTGCTACAACACAAGTTATTCTAAACACAAACAAAAGCACCTTGCTATTCTTTATAAACAGTATATTAGATTCTGCGTAGAAGTAATTACCTATAATACTGCTGAATGCAAATGCAAAAATCGCAATAGTTATAAAATGTATCCCCCACTCTCCAACATTGGCACTGATTGCTGCTTGTACAAACGGTATGCCATCAAGCACTCCACTGGCACCTTCTACATTGGATGCAAAAAGCATCATAGCCGTGCTTGAACACACAAGAATTGTATCGATAAATACCGATATAACCTGTACCAGTCCCTGCTTAACAGGATGCTCTACATCAGCAGATGCAGATGCATTCGGCGCACTACCCATACCAGCCTCATTGGAGAACAAACCTCTCTTTATACCAATAACCACCGCACTTCCTACGAAACCACCCATAATCGCTTTCACATCAAATGCATTGGCAAAAATCATGGCAAATATTCCCGGAAGCTCAGTAATATTCATTATCATAGTTACCAATCCAAGCAATATATACGCAACAGCCATAATAGGCACTATCACCGATGATATAAAACCGATGCGGTGAACACCTCCCCAGATGATAATTCCTGTAAAAACAGCAAGAATAATACCCATAACCATAGGAACCATTGTGTCTGAGTAATTAGGTATATAATACTCCAGTGCTGATGATATATTATATGACTGCAAACCATTAAATCCGTATGCAAAACATATAATCAAAAGCACAGAGAACAAAACACCCATCCACCGTTTCCCCAAGGCACGTTCCATATAATAAGATGGCCCGCCTCTAAACTGCCCATCACTTTTAACTTTATAAATCTGTGCAAGGGTGCTTTCAATAAATGCTGATGCACTACCTATAAGTGCTGTAACCCACATCCAAAACACTGCTCCCGGACCGCCTGCCGCTATAGCTGTAGCGATTCCAGCTATATTACCGGTTCCAACTCTTGATGCCGTACTAATCATAAGCGCCTGAAAAGAAGAGACTTTCTTTCCCTCCTTAACATCTTCCGGTTTATCCAGCATAGACTTAATTCCATCCTTCAACAACCTAAACTGAACGCCTCTTGTTCTCACCGTAAAATATAACCCCGTTCCAACAAGCAATATGATAAGTACATAAGTGTACATAACATCATTGATTGCAGAAAGCACATCATTAAAAAGTCCCATATAGATACAACTCCTTTTGTCCTTGTATTATCTTATTTATTGTCAACATTATAGCATAAAATGTGTAGACAGCACCAACAAGTAAATGATACAATCTACATTATGAACACTAATAAGAAAAAAGTTACAGCAAATTCATTAATATTAATACTTACAGCCTTTATATGGGGCGTTGCATTTGTGGCACAAACTGAAGGAGGCGATGCTGTCGGTCCACTCACATTCAATTGTGTCCGCTCCATAATAGGAAGCATTACACTTCTTCCTGTTATATTTTTCTTAGACAGAAAGAAGAAACATTCCATTATCACAGGCTGGTGCAACCGCACACTCATTGTAGGCGGTATTGCCTGCGGCATGGTTTTGTGTATCGCAAGCAATCTTCAGCAGTTAGGCATTACTATGGGTTCAAGCGCCGGTAAAGCAGGATTCCTTACTGCATGTTACATACTTTTAGTACCTGTACTAGGGCTTTTTATGGGCAAACGGTGTGGCTGGAACATATGGCTTGGCGTGGGACTTACTGTTGCAGGTCTATATCTTCTGTGTATGAACGGAACTTGGACTGTACAATTATCAGATGCACTGCTTTTACTATGTGCTTTATGCTTTGCAGTTCACATTATGGTAATAGACCATTTTTCACCATTGGTTGACGGCGTGCGTATGTCCTGCATTCAGTTTATGGTAAGCGGTATACTTACCTCTATTCCTATGTTTATTGTGGAAATGAATCACTCCATATCAGGCATAATCCGTTGGAGCGAATCTTTTACAAGCTTTGAAGCATGGATTCCTATTCTCTATGCAGGTGTGTTTTCATGCGGCGTAGCTTATACTTTGCAGATTATTGGACAAAATGGCGTTAATCCCACCATCGCTTCACTACTTATGAGTCTTGAATCAGTATTTGCAGCTCTTGCAGGCTGGCTATTACTGGGACAGACTATGGATTATCGCCAGATTGTAGGATGTATTCTTATATCCGTAGCAATCATTCTTGCGCAGATTAACTTTAAGAACAAATTACAAATCAAAACCGATTAAATAATTTTGAATCAATGATATCAACTGATTTATTAACACGGGGGTTTTATGGACAAGATAGCAGTTTTAGTGCCATGCTACAACGAGGCACTTACTATTAAGAAAGTGGTTACTGACTTCAAGGAAGCACTTCCGGAAGCAACCATATACGTTTATGATAACAATTCAACTGATGGCACCGACGAAATCGCACGAAATGCCGGTGCAATAGTACGTTACGAATATCAGCAGGGCAAAGGCAATGTCCTTCGCCGTATGTTTTCCGAAATAGATGCTCACTGCTATATTATAGTAGATGGTGATGATACATATCCTGCAAAACATGCTAAAGAAATGGTAGACAAAGTACTTAACAGAAAAGCCGATATGGTCGTTGGTGATCGTCTTTCATCAACATATTATACAGAAAACAAGCGTCCTTTTCACAACTTTGGCAATACACTGGTTCGCTTCGCTATCAATACATTATTTAAAAATGACATCAAAGATATTATGACAGGTTATCGCGCTTTTAGCTATCGCTTCGTCAAAACATTTCCGGTTCTTTCAAGAGGCTTTGAGGTAGAAACAGAAATGAGCATTCATGCCATTGATAAGAATATGTTTGTAGAAAATGTTGTTATAGATTACCATGACCGCCCTGAAGGAAGTGAATCTAAGCTTAACACATACTCTGACGGAATTAAGGTTTTATTTACTATTATACGACTTTTCAGAACCTATAGACCTATGGGATTTTTTGGAGGTATCGCTGCTATCTTGCTCGCTTTGGCAGTAGCATTTTTTATACCGGTATACATAACATACTTGCAAACAGGTCTGGTACCTAACTTCCCAACTTTGATTGTATGCGGTTTCGCAGCACTTACTGCATTTATATCATTTTTCTCCGGTCTTATACTAAAGACAATCTACCAGAAAAACCGACAGGATTTTGAAATACTTCTATACAAAGCAACTGATGAAGCAAAGACTAAATCGTCTAAGAATTAATCGAAAAGAGGATATTGTTGTGAAAAAAACACTGTTCAAACAATTCTGCATTATATTTCTAATATGTCTTTTGGCAGAACTTACTATATTTAATCTTGATATGTACCTTTCTTGGTTTGGTGAAAAACCTGTATCATATAAATACACCTCAACCCTTGGTGAAATGTACAAGCAAGCTGGTTCAGATTATTACATTATACCTACCAACAATACCGTAACTCTTATGACAGAGGGTCCTATAAGCAGTTTAGACACTCTTCTTGTAGATATTGAATGCATAGACGAAAAAGGCAAAGCTGTACAATGTGGTGTAACCCTCTCAGTTATCGACGAAGGCCACGCCTCTTTCTATGCTCTGCCTAAAACAACACTATATAGCTCCATAGAGGAATCTAAGTACATCAACACTTACTGTTACGGTGATGTTATTAAGTTAAAGATTCTTATTGACCCGGAAGACGCTAAAGATACTTACTTTAAGGTTAACGATATCGTATATAACGCCAATGTTCCTATGTTCTTTTCCATAACGAGAGTCCTTACATTGTTTGTTGTACTCACATTACTGTGGATTATAAGACCATCTTCACCTTTATATAACATAAAGGTTAGTAATCAGAAGAAAAAAATTATTATATGTGCCGTATGCACTGCCAATATACTGTTTTTTATCCTGTTAATATGCTTTAACACAGGCTTCTACAATCCCGGATGGACACATCATAAACAGTACCACGAGCTTGCTGTTTCGCTTACGGAAGGGCGCACTAACATAATAACAGGTTATGAAGACCTTGTAAGTACCATAACCAACCCTTACGATACAACTCTCAGACGTACTATTATGGATAGCAGTTCATGGGATGTATGGGATCTCGCATTTTTTGAAGGAAAGTTCTATGTTTATTTCGGCATAGTCCCGGTGCTTATATTTTACCTGCCATATTATATGCTAACGGGCGAAGCTTTCCCTACCAACGCAGGCATATTCATTATGGCATGCCTTGTTTTAATCGGCACATTTTATCTGATATGGAATATTGTGAAACGTTACTTCAAGAGTACACCTTTTCTTCTGTATCTTGTTGTATCCTTCATCGCGGGCAATAGTATCGGAACCATTCCTATACTTATGCGGCCGGACTTTTATTCACTGCCTATAATATGTGCACTGGCATTTACTCTATGGGGATTAGGACTATGGTTCTCAGCTGCTTCACTATGGACTGCACAGCTAGCCACCTCTGGCAAACACATTAACCGCAAAATAATACTCCGCATAATTATGGGTTCACTTTTTATGGCGCTTACAGCTGGTTGCAGACCTCAATATTTAGTAGGATCATTTTTCATATTCTTTATATTTGGACCTTGCATTAAACAATCCATCGGCAATTGGAATACTAGAAAAGAACTTATAATAAGAACTGTACTGGCAGCTATTCCTTATATATTAGTTGCCGCAGGTATAATGTATTATAATTATATCCGTTTTGGTTCACCATTTGACTTTGGTGCCAACTACAACCTTACAACCAATGATATGACTCATCGTGGCTTCAATATGGGACGACTGGCTGACGGAATCTGGATGTACCTATTCCAGCCACCTAATATGGGTATGAAATTCCCATATGTGTTCAACACATCTTTTAACTCAGCATATATAGGAACCACTATCAGAGAGGCTATGTTTGGCGGTGCGTTCTTCACCCAGATAATCACCTTGGCTCTGCTTGCATTAAGCAAAACTAAAGTGCGCAAAACATTGAAAGAAAAGCACCTGTTAGGTTACTGCATCACTTCTGTTGTGATGGCCTTTATCGTAGTAATCGCCGACAGTGAAATGGCTGGAATTCTTTCCCGCTACTACTATGATTTTCTTTGGCTTTTGATAATCCCGGCAGTTATGGTAATTCTTCATCTATGGGAAATTTTCAAAAATGCCAACGTACGTAATCTAATCTTGACATTCGTGATGGTATGCTTTATCTTTGGACTTTTTATAAATCTGGCAATAGGCTTCCAAGCCAGCAGTATAAGTTCTTATAATGATTATATATACAATTACATAAAATATCTCTTTAGTTAATTTAAGGCTAATGAAGAGGGGCTGGGGCAGTAACGTAAGTAAGATCGTTACTGCCCCAGCCCCTTGTACAAAACATCCTATACACAACATATTCTCTCTCAAACCGCTCTCTTTTTTATACTTTTTGCAGCATTTTACGGTCATATCGCCCCTTTACGCTGTAGAAAGTATAAAAGTTATACTTTTTACAGCCTTATTCCTTCAAATCAAGTCAATTTCCTGTAAAAAATATAATTTTATTTCCTTTTGTAAAACAATACTGTCTGTATCTATCTATATCTATAACCATCCGTACCTGTGCCATCCATACCTACGCCATCCGCACCACCCTGTCAAACTCCTCTAGTCCCGAAGTTCTATGAGTTACCATTATTACGATTCGATTCTTCATAAGCTGTTTCATAGCAAGATTAATCATCTTCTCGCTGTGAACATCCAATGCCGATGACGGTTCGTCCAGCAAAAGTATTGGCGACTGTTTCATAAATGCTCTCGCTATTGCTATTCTTTGGCGCTGACCACCCGAAAGATTACTGCCTCCTGCTGTAATTGGCGAATCATACCCTTGCGGCATTTCCTTGATGAACTCATGCGCATAAGCCAACTCCGCTGCCCTGACAATTTCAGTATCCGAAACACCCTTATCGTCATTGCATCCAAAAGCAATATTTTCACGGACTGTCCCTTCAAATAAATAGTTATTCTGTGGAACATATGTAATCATTTCTCTAAGCTGCTCCAAAGAGTACTGCGTTATATCTTTCCCATATAGCTTTATTTCACCGCCTGTTTTTTCATAAAAACGCAATAGCAGTTTAAGTAATGTACTTTTACCGCAGCCGGACTCACCCATAAGTAGAATCTTCTCCCCCTCTGATACATTCATGTTAAAGTTTTCAAGCACCGCCTTGTTATCGTCATATCCAAAGCTTAATCCACTTATAACCAGCGGATATTCATAGGTGTGCACCATTTTATCTTTGTCTGCTGTGTTCATATCCACTAAATTCGTACCTACTACCGCCGCCTCTGTTACACAAACCTTGTTCTCTAGTATACTTGTTACTTCCTCCATCCCTTGCAACTCAAGGAAATCAAAAACCCTTCCAGCCTTAACTAATGATGAATTTAGTGTGGTAAGGGCTCCGCCAAATCTTTGTACCATTGAACTTACACTTAACTGTAGAGAAACAACTGCCATAACCGTTCCATAATCAATCATCCCTTTAGATACAAACACGGCGCCTACAATAATCGTTCCAAAATTAGCTAATATCCCCATGACAAATGCTATCATCTCTCCTGTGGCAGCCTTACTTACCCGCTTCTTTTCACCATTGGTTACTACTACATTTTCATCTAAATAATTGTCCATGACAATAGTAGCACCACTATACATTTTTAATACTGGAAAGCCTGATAGAATATCGCTTAAACGTTGTGCCAGATTCGATATACGCCCCTGTATCTCCTTATCCATCTTCTTAATCTGTTTGTTAATTCTTACAGAAATATACACCGTTACCAAGCTAAAACCAATAGATACCAAAGCTAAAAAAGGACTATACACAAGCATGGCAACAATAGCCGCAACTCCATCAGTAACTTTGCCCGTAACCCAGTACACATGAGAAAAATATGCGTCTTTAAGTGAATTAGCATCCCAATTTAAAGTTTTCAGCGCATCGCCACTGTGATGCTTTTCATAATACTCCATATTAAAACCAAGTAATTTATCAAACAGCTTAAGCTTTATATCAAATACTATTTTGCGGACCACCGTAATCTGAAAGTATCTTAGATACGGAAACAGGCATCGAATCACTACCAGTATAACGCACAAACCGACACCATGTATAAACATACTTCTGTTGTCATACTCAACAGAGTTAAACACAAGCTTATTCATATATGAATAGGTAACCTCAACGAATGCAGATACAACAAGTGTTATGACAAATATCAACCAGTAAGCATATCTGTACTTTCCCATATATGAAAGAAATCTTTTCAGCTCCTTCATCCACATTCACCTCCTATAATTTCTCCATTTTCCACAACTATGGTCTTATCGTATCCTGCTATTGTAGATAATCTGTGTGCTACAGTAACCACAGTCTTTCCCTTTGCAATACGTTTTAGCGTCTCACTTATATTCTTCTGAGTTTCCTCATCAAGTGCAGAAGTTGGCTCATCCAACAAAAGCACCTCCGAATCCTTTAAAATTGCTCTTGCTATAGAGAGTCGCTGTCTTTGACCTCCTGAAAGATTACCGCCTTTCTCATGAAGCAATGTATCATAACCCTGCGGCATATTTTCTATAAATGTATGACACTCAGCTGCTTTTGCCGCCTCTATAATCTGTTCTCTTGTAGCCCTTGGATTACCCACTCTTATATTATCAAATACCGACATCGGAAAAAGTACCGGGTCTTGTGATATAAGTGCAATTTCTGTTCTAACAGCACCAGGAGCCACATCTTTATAGTCATTACCAAAGCATCGGATACTTCCGCTACCAACCTCATACTGCCTGCATAAAAGCTTCAATATAGTGCTCTTACCACTACCGCTTTCCCCCACCAATGCAACCTTTGTGCCACGCTCTACAACGAGATTAATGTTGTTGAGGATTTTATTTTCTCCATATGAAAATGACACATTCCTTAATTCAAATGCAATATTCCCCTTCTTTTCCAAATCCTCCCATTGTTGCTCTTCTACAGGAAAATCAAGCACATAACACACTCGGTTAAACGAAACCATTGCCAGTTGCGTACGTACCACAAGCTGGTACGTATCATTAAGAGGTGCAATCATTTTCTGTACTGCGCTAATCACCGCCACCATCATACCAAGCGTTATATTACCCTCAAACACCATCCAGCCACTCATACAAAGTGCAATAGCCACTGGAACTTCACTAATCATCATGGTTACAGGATTCACATTATATTGTCGCAAATCATTTTTATATGAAATATCCAAAGTTTCCTTAAGCGCCTTGTAATACTTATCCTTAACCTTGCTTTGAAGATTATATGATTTTATAACGTCCGCCGCATCATAAACTTCCTGGATATTATTATTAGTAAGTCCCAACTTGCGCACATACTCATGCTGACTAAGTTTCACCGGCTTTAACAACGCCGTACTAAGTGGCACCAGAATAATCAGAGGAATAAGGCAAGCGAGTGCCAGCATCCAATTAAGCTTTACCAGATACACTGTAAATACAATCACAATAATAGGCACATACAGACAATCTTTAAAATACGTTTTCATATATCCTGCAATACCATCTATATCAGAGGACAATCTTTCCATAATATCTCCAAAATTATTCTTCTCCACAAAATCAGGCGAAGCCTTCATAATGTGTTCAAGTGCATCTTTCCTTAAATCCTTAAGAACGCCTGCTCCAAACCTCCCTGTCATATCAACAACAAGGTAGTTAGACAACATACCTATTACAACCACAATTAATGCATACAATATAGTGTTTCCTGTAATAGCACCGTCAACAATTAGTTTTAAAATATCGATTACCCATACACCGCTAACTGAGCAACCTATACTGGCAATGGCCGCCACCACAATATGTAAGCAGTATGGTTTTGCATACTTTATCATCCTTTTCATATATCTTGACAAACGCTCCTCTCTTTCTTATACTTTTTACAGTATATCAACGCATTTAAAGCATAACAATTGTAAAAATACAGCATTTTTATATACTTTTTACAGTCAGTACTCCGCAAATAGCTGTAAAAAGTATAAATATAAGCCAAAATTAATGTAAGGAGTATTAATATGCCACAAAAAGACAGATTTAAAGACCGTTCTATACCTATCGAATTTGAATTCTTTGATTATATACTTTCTGTTCCTGTAGAAAACCGATGCTCTTTAGTACTTATCACATACGGTAGCGTGACTCTTAAGATTAACGGTCATATCCGCCTTCTTAAATCTCCCTGCGCGTTGTGCCTTTCAATGTACGATAAAGTAGAAGTAATTCATCGCGAAAACTTAAGTGCAAAAACATTTCACTTTGACCCATGGTATATTAAAGCCTGCTTAAACTTTGATAATCTTGATGATGACGTCGAAATAGAAAAAGAATACGAGTATGACCGCACAAAACTCTATATGTTCACTAAACATAATGATAGCTTTCAAGGCGTCATTCCCCTGCCACCTATTAACTATATGCGAATCAATGAGCTTATGCTTATGATTGGTGCCGAAACTTATGCTCAAAGCGATGGTTTCTGGACCTGCAGAATTCGCAGAATGTTGTTGCAACTTATAAACTCCTTATATGATGTGTATGTGGATCAGCGTAAATTACGATTTTTCGAAGAGCCGATTTCACTTAATCCTGCCTCTATCTGTGCAGAATACATCCAGAACAATTATGCTAACGATATTAATCTTAATGATCTGTGTGAGCTTGTTAACTTAAACAGAACCTCACTAAATGAAAAATTTAAAGTTCAATTCTCATGCACCTGCAAGGAATACCTGCTTAACTATCGTTTGAAGATTGCACAGGAACTCCTATCCAATACTAATATGAAAATAACCGAGATTGCTGAAAGTTTGATATGTACCCAGAATTCTGGACACATTAATTTAAACTAGGCACAACACATGGATGCTTCTCTGTATTTTGCAGGAGGCATCCATTTTGTTTTAGCCTGTATTCTCTCGTTATTATAATAATCTATATATTCCTTTAT
>JAZQME010000022.1:0-300305 GCA_045543195.1 Lachnospira sp. | reverse complement strand
GTATTTATGATATATATTTTCTATGAGACAATTTTACATTATTTTGATTTACCATAGCATATCTGAGTGTGGTGTCTATCTGCTCATGTCCGAGTATTTTCTGAACTTGTTCTATGGGCATGCCTTTCTCAATCGCTCTGGTTGCCATAGTCCTTCTGAACTTATGTGGGTGTACCTTTTCTACGCCTACCTTCTTACCCATTTCCCTCAGACGCAATTCCACACCACTCTCTGTAAGTCTATTATGTGGCTTATTTAAAGAAACAAATAATGCACTATTATTATCTGTTCTTGATTCGATATAATTCATTAAATGAATTTTAGTCTTGGCATCAAAATATGCTTTTCGCTCTTTATCACCTTTTCCATAGACAACACACTCTCGTTCTGAAAAATCTATATCATCAACATTTAGTCAAACTAATTCACCTACACGAATACCTTTTGAAAGTCAAGTGTTCTCCTGTTTCTAAGCCAATTACGCACAACGTCTGCTGCTCTGGAATCATCTGATTTTGCACCGTTATTACTTTATTCCTCTGCATCTGTTTCCTCCTCTATCGCAATTTCATTTTAATGTAAAAATCTTTCCATACGGGTATAATAAGTAATCAAACGTAAAACATAATCTGGCATCATTCTTCTTTCGGCTTCCCACTCTTCTAACATTCTTAATGGTATTCCCATATACTGCGAAAACACCATTCTATTCATTCCTAAATCTTCTCTGATTTTTTTAATCTATTAATTTGTTTCTCTAATTGTTCTTTCTTTTTCATCAGATAATCCATCCCTTAAAGAACATTGTTTCCTCTCACAAATCCATATTTTTTGACACCAATTCATTCGAAAACTACACCAATTTACGTCAACTTACGATATTTCTCCATAAACCCAAACATTCAAAAAACCTTGAGAAGTCGCCATTCCCAAGGTTTTGTCACATATCCCTTTATTCATTTAACATAAGTTAAAGATTTGTTGACTTCAACTCCACCACAGCATTAACCTTGCCGTCAACCAGCATGGCAACTATGTGTCTTCCATCGTTGCACACATAACGGCAGTCCACCTTATCTCCATGCTTAATTTCACGCTTATAAGACACACTAATCTCATCCCAGTGTCCAGCCTCGTATACTTCCTGCGGAAGCGCTTCACTTGCTATATCCACGTAGTTAATATTATGCATATGACCGTTAATATCTATGTCTCGGCGCATAACATCGTACATATACGAATCTGCATTGTCAACAGATTCCTTATCATACACCACATCTGTGATTTCATCCTCGAATACACATCTATCAGGCTCTGACTGGTATGGTGCACCTATTTCATCTGTGAGACGCTGCGGCTTTCTAGTATCTATGTCGAAAAGCACCCACTTTGAAGTGCCAATAACCATCACATTGCCATCTGCATCCTTAAACTCAAAGTCTCTACACGCGAATGCTCTCTCAAATCGGCGGGACCATGTACTTGCATAAATAGTCTCGTTATACTTAGGTCTTCTTATAACTTTAACTTTCCAGTTAAGAAGAACCCATCCCTTACGGCTCTTCTCCACATCCAACACACCAAAACCCACCCCTGCGGAATGCAGGCTTGCAATATCCTCCATCATAGAAAGTAATGCTCTATTAGTCACTTCATTATTAAAACCTATTTGCTCCAGTCCAACTACGTATTCACTAGTAAATATCATATTTATAACCTCTTTCTAATTCTAACCCCTCAATTATGTATTATATCACGCCAATGCATTTTTTCAATAGTAAGGACATTGAACGTTAATCTTCATATTAAAAGCGCCCTCATTTCAAAGGGCGCCTTACACTATTTACTTTGTTCAAAATACTTTTCTACAGGATTAAACTCAACATATTCAATCTCGCAATTAATAACCTGGTCATTATACCAAACCTGTGTATGATAGTGTTCACCCATGCTGTGGGATATACAGTACACATAATCACCATTCTTACCGTTATCTATTATATGCACATTATGAATATACCCTTTCATATTCTGACCAAAAAGATTTGCGGAACCTGCCTGTGGAATATAAATAGCATAATAATATATCTTCTTACCCTGCTTTCCCGTTGTGGCATAGCGCATACCTCTGGCCTGACCTTCTTTCCTAGCTCTGTCCAGCATATTCTTTACAGCAACATTCTCAGCCTCACTGTAAAATGTGTCGTACTTAATCTCTGTAAATTTCCCCTCGTAGATATTAGGTTTCACATATTCCTCTGGCTTATAGTCAAAGTAATCCCCTGTAGGATCGTAATCAAATGATATAACCTCACATTCTTTCTTCTCACCGTTAATATATAACTCAAAGGCGTCTGCATCTTCTCTTTCCACATCAATACAATATACCATCGGCCTTCTGTCCTTACTTACCGTCAGCTTCATCTTAAATACGTCCTTGAAGATTCCATCTTCCGTCTGCATATTCATATCATAAAATTCTCCACCTTCAGGAACATACAAAAGATAATGGTGTTCTTCAGCACCCTTCGAATTGTCAGTAGTTTCATACTCTAACCCTACACATTTCTTATCCCTGTTTGCATTTTCCAAGAGTTCCTTAATCTCCTCATCTTTAATATCCGCCATATATTTATCATAGTCAAATCCTGATATAGACCAATTATGTGTATCCACAGCACTATTTGTATATGTCATCATTCCCATAAATGATACAGCAATAATTACCACTAGCAATATAGGCACCACTATAGCAAGGATTAATATCTTTCCAAGTCCCTTATCCTTTCTTTTCACTGGTGCTACTACTTTATCATATGCACCTGTAATCGGGTGGGTACATCTTGGACACACCTTCCATTCCGGCTGAATCGGATTGCCGCAGTTATCACAGGCTGGCTTTAATTTAACTCCACATCCCGGACATACCACATATTGCTCTGTAATCTTAGTATTGCATTGTGGGCATGCCAAGTCCGAATAATTCTCCCTTACAACCAGATAAATTATCAAACCTATAAAAGATGGAGCAAACACCGCTACCAAAGTCCACATAATAGCATTCATACCTCTTCTTGTGGCATCCTTATATACGTACACGCCTATTATTATAGGTATTATAAGCATAAATGCCATAACTAACAGATATAAAGCCAATACAACTATTCCGCTTCCTACCATACTCATAACAACATTCCTTCCTTTCTGCTAAATATTACAGACATAATCGCCGCCCCTGTGGCAGATACAATCACATAAACAAAACATATAATTCCCAACACCGGATATTCTTTCCATGACACCAATCCCAAAAGCAGTACAACCATCTCCATAAGGATACCGGACAATGCTAGAACTGCCGTCTGCCTTTGTAACTTGCACTTCTCTATTTTATTTCGTAGCATGTTTTCATTAAGAACCGGTGGATTCTCAGCTTCAAAATCGTATATCTGTTTCATTGTCAAGCACCTCCTTTAGTAATTGTCTCGCTTTGTTTAACCGGGATTTGACCGTCCCTTCCGGAATCCCAAGCACCTTCGCCGTAGTTGTCACATCCATATCTCTAAAGTAAAAGAGTATAACTGTGACTCTTAGCTTCTCTGGTAACTTATCAATCGCCTCATGAAGATATGAATAGTCAGTTTCCTCCGGCTTTGAAACATTTTCCATGACAGCTGTCTTTTCTTCATCACTGGCAAATCCATTGAATATAGGACTTTTCACAATTCTGCGAAGAGTATTCCGGTATGTGTTAACACAGATTCTTGTCAGCCATGGCTCAAATTCCTGGGATGTATCATAACTATCAATATTCTTTACAACCTTAATCCAGGTATCCTGATACAAGTCATCTGCGTCGTACTGGTTAGCACAGAGTGTCATACACAGTCCGTACAGTCTTTTTCCATATTGTCTGATATACTGATTAATCATCTCTGTACCTCCCTTCATTAACATATACAATCTAATTTGTCAAAAGGTTCATTTTATTTTAACATATTTTATTTTTTATGATACATTAAAAGGAGCGTTTCCAAAATAATAACAATCTTGCAAACGCTCCTTACTCAATTACTCATATGTTTAATTACTCATGTATCTGATATATCCTGCTTATTCCTGCCCCTTGCTGTCCGAATGTCCTCTTATTTATCACACCAACTGCATATGTATCTACACCATCCTCTATATCTTTACCCTTTATCTCAATATCTGTATTGTCGTGAGTAAGTCCTTTCACACCTGCATTCTTTGTACGCACAATTATCCTGTCACTGTCACCACCAACTATCTTTAAATCTATAGGAAGATTGCGTGCTTTTTTCTCATTCCATGAACTGCCACTCCATTTTTTCATATAGGAATGGTCATATTCTACTTCCATAACCGCTGTTTGTTTACCTGTTTTGTCAAGCTGTAGAATTCTGTTATATCCCTTATCATGATTGGCATAGTGCTCATAAACATATAGATTAGTTCCGTCAAAATACAAACTATCTATCTTAGCATTCCCTTCTGATGCTTTATATAACTCTTCCATTCTTAAACCGCTTTCAAAGTTCATCACATACACATACTCATAACCATTTGTTTTTGCTATGACATATACATTGCCCTTGTCATCCATACAGAGATTCTCATCAAACATTACATCAAAGAAAACTCCTTTGATATAAGTTTCATCCTGAGCATCACCTGCTCGTGAATCAAGAACCTTAAACGTGCCATCCTTTACATTGTATCTACTAACTTTATACTCATAAATACCTCTGCCTGACCCTCCTAAAAGATGCCCTACCTCACTTGTGCCGGTAAACATATATATATAATCTCCACACACTCTTAACACTGTTCCACCGATAGTAGTCTGTGCTGAAATATCAAATGTTGCAAGTTTCTCCGGCTTAGCACTTGCCTCCAGATTAATACGATTAAGATTTACGTAGCTTGAATAGTTGCTAGCCTTTAACTCTTCCTCAGTTCTTTCTCCCGCTGATATAACAGTAAGATAATACAGATAGTCCCCATATACAACTGCCGCCCCCTCCGTATTGAATCCACCAAAACGTTCTTTTGTACTACCGGTAATGCTCCAGAGGCTCTGCATTTCGCAGTACTCTTTATCATACTTCACCAGATAATCCCCTGTTTCGTCACTTTTAATAAGGTATATACCATTATTATGGTAAAATACCATATTACCCATACACTCTTTTCTGTCTCCTACCCAAGTTGCCCAATTGACACTATCTTTACTTCTAACATATGCTTCGCAGGATGTATCACCATACCCGTGACTGCATGTTGTTCTGCCGCACAATGCTTTATCAACTCCAGTAGTCGTATCATAATAATGTAGCTGACTATTCACAACATAATAGTACCCATCGTTTCCAACTGCAGCATCATTATTAGTATGGTTCTGATAAAACACTCTGTCCTCTTCTTTATCAGCCACTTTGTCATATATAATAACATTATTGGCCTGTGTTTCAGTATCTGCAACACTATCACCTTCACCGGTGCTGTCCGTATCACATCCTAACAGACACATAGACATAATACACATAATGCATAATAATAACTTTTTACACATAACAATGCCCTCCTTACGTATATTTTACCTTGTTAACCATATATACGTAAAGAGAGCAAAAAAAGTTGTAAAATATTTAATGATTTAATGATATTTAATAATTTATTCTGCTACATCCTCTGTCTCATATTCAACCAATCCCAAGACATCCACGCTCGCAAAATTATTTTCACCCCCCTCAATCATAATATACATAGTGTACGTATACTCATCATTTGCAGGAAAATATCTTATCTGATTTAGGGTAAGTTCACCAAACAAAGTATAAGGATGAGTACTATTAGAATGATAACCAAGATGTATGTTCATGTCTGTCTGATCTTTTAACCTCTTGTATTCTGCCTCTACATACTTAGGGTTATCATAATCTGATCCTTTGTCTACGTTTATCTGCACTCTATAAGCATACTTATTCAGATTCTCCTCAGCTCCGCCTTTATAATCCACTATAGCCCGCTCTAAATCCTCATCACATCTCCCCCATGAATACAATGCTTGGTCGCTGCTACTGCTAGTGCTAACATAGGTTACTCCCGCTTCATACACTGGCTGTTCCATACATATTACCCAAAGCTTCCTTTGTTCGTCATATGTCTCAGTCCATTTTGGAGGCCCTTCTATGACCACTTTCCTAGTTTCCTGCTCTGACTGGTTATCATTTCCATTATCTGTTTCTACTTCTAAAGCTATATAGTCTGCATCTCCTAGTCCATTTTCAGTTTCAATACTTCTTGTAGAAATCATAGGAATTATCATTACAATCATAAGAATAACCACAACAATCCCCACAGCCGCATAAGCATCTGCAGATATCAAACTAAGCTCATATCTTTTTCTTCTTAACCACACAACAATAAATGGTTCAGTTAATATATCACAGTCAACATCTTGCAACTCCAACCTGTCTATGGCTTTTCTGTAAAGCATATACTCTGCTAATAAAACAATCGGTAATGTAAACACACACCACAAGGATTCTCTAACAGCTTCAATCATACATATTCTGCAAAGCCTTGAACGGTTAGCCCCCATAAGTATCATTGCCCTAAGTTTTTGACGTCTCGCTGCGATTCTGTTCTTAACTACGATAGCCATAATCAGCACATTGATAACAATTGCTGCAAACATAGTGATTCCATACTGCAACAATGCACTTATAGTCTTGGTTCGAAGAGTTTCCTTCTCCTCAATATTGGATATAAACTTAACATTTGCTTCCTTAAAATATACATTAACAATATTGGCTGTAGCTGAATATGATGATGATAAATCATAATATATAGATATCTGATTATATATCGGCTCGCACTTAGCATCAGCCGGAAGTTCCTCTATACCTAATATATCTGCCATCAATTCATTTTGCTTATCACACGCGGTCTCTGCCAACTTAGTGGAAGCTATAGCTGTATAATAGCCATAATCTACTAATAAATCCTTGAATTCTTCCTTTATTTCATCTGTGAGTCTGACTACTCCTGCAACAGTTGGCTCCACACAAGAACCGAAATTAAGCTGATACCAGTCTTTAGCCAACTCTTTATCAGCGTTAACATATCCTTGTTCATAGTCTTCTGAATATCTTGAAGTTCTCCAATTTTGAAGTTTTTCTTTTGTATATAACTTATCTATGGCAAACTCCTCAAAAGCATCATTATAAGAAAATACTTTGTTCTGATTACCGTTATCTGCATAAAGCATAGGCACATCATAATACTTATAACTAATCTTCTCCCCCACACTTATTGTATCATCATACTCACCGTGAGGATTGTCATCAATAAAAACAATTATCTGCTCGCCATTTGCAAATGCATCATAGTCAACATACTCTTTATCAATATACTTACCCAGCTTATTATATATTTGCTTATCAGCACTTATATAATTAGTGGCATACCAATATCGGTCTCCATACGTATCCACAGACACTTCACCACTTGCAGACAATAAGTCAATGCCCATTTTCTCAAAATCCATTCCATCCCACGACCACATTCTCTGTGTCTCGAAATATGAATAAGATACATTTTTTATTCCATTAACCGTCTTAAGGTTATTAACAAACGACTGACTATATCCTTTAGAGAGATTAGTATTACCAATCTTCATATATTTGCTACGAGCGATTTTTAATGCCGTATAACTCACTTTTTCATAAGCACCAATGTTATCTTCACCAAAAAATGTATTAAATTCTTCTTCATAATCTCCATAATCCGCACCAACCACATATTCCCAATTGTCAGGACCTGCACTAACCAATGCGTTTTTTGTCCTTATAAACATAGGATATCTGTAGTAGAAATTATCAGTTTCCTGCTTATATCCTATTACATCCGGTATGGTCTCATTCTTTGTGTAAGCTTTCTGAGCAGTAACTATATTGATTATACACGCCAGAATTACAACACATATTATCAGCGAAAAAAGACGAATTGCTATATTCTGGTACATTCCGTTACCTTTCATAAATCGCATATGTACCACATAATCAAAATTGTTCTTATTAAGTTTTAGCTTTGGTGGGCTGTCCCATCTCTTCTTTGACACCTGTGCCACTGGTCTTCTGGCATTTTTGCTACGCAAAGTGTATATAAAACTTACAATCTCCTCCACCACAACTGCGATAAATATACTAATAAGAGCCTTTACAAATATTTCCGTATTGATGCGGTAGAAATACACCTGCATTTTTTGTTCTATCCACACACATATTATCTTACCTATAAATCCTGCTACCAAGACACCAAGCAGTCCAAATGGCACAATTATCAGCATATTTTCTATATAGGTTATAATATTAATCTGACCTCTTGAAGCTCCCATACGACGCAGTTTAACATTGTAATTCTGCCTTGAAGTTCTATATGTAATTATCTGATACGTTAATGCAGTAATTCCTATAGCCATTACCAAAACATACATATAATTGTAGATTAACGGCAGTCCCCATGGCTTATAATCATATACATTTTCATTATATATAAGTGTTCTTCCGTAATTTTCTTTCATATTATCAAATATAAGCCTAAAATTGTCTGTTCTTACGGAATCCTCCATAGAATATATATATACATTTCTAATCGCTTCATCAAAGTTGCGGGCTTCTTCCTCTGTTACAATAACCCCTGGTAACTGGTCACCATCCGGCCATGAGCTCGTGTAATTTCTAAGAATACCTACAAGCTTATATTGTTTAGGAACCGTCTGTGTACCATCTTTATAATATATCGTAACATTCTGTCCTGCCTCTGCCTTATATCCAAACTTACTAAGCGTGTCGTAGTCCATGGCTACTTCACCCTTGTTTTGAGGCATACGTCCTATCTCTGCTTTGATATGACTTTTTATAATGAAATCTTCAGACATATAGCCCATATATGTTATGCTCTCGCCAAATGGTTCTTCATAAACCTGCATCACATATGATGCCACCGAATAGCTTTGGATATAAGGATGCTTCATAAGATACTCGCTAGGTTCAGTGCTGGCAACATCCATGACAAACCAGTCTCCGAATCTCTCCATATTGGATGCCATCTGCCACTGATACATATTTTCCTGAAACAAAAGTACGCCTGTTATAAAGAAAAGTGCTAAAAATGTTGTAACACAAGCTCTTGTCAAGGCCCGCCAGCGACGTTTCAGACTGCTTATACTAAGTTTTAACAACTGTCTTCCCATAATACCTCTTTTCCATAACATTAACTGTTACAATCCATACTCCTGCCTATTCCTCTATAACCTTCTTATGTGACCTCTTATCAACAGCTTTTCCTGTAGCTTTTCTACACAACACATATTGTACAAGAAGCACCAACGGCATCGTGAACACACACCATAGAGACTCTCTCACCGCTTCTATCATACACACACTAACAATTCTTGAACTGTCCGCACCCAGTCTTGACAGTAAAGCAAAGCGTTCTTTTCTTGCCTCAAGTCTGCTCTTTGCTATAATCGCAACTATAAGTACATTTATAACAATCGCAGCAATAAGTGTTATACCATACTGAAGCACCGCATTAATGAGCTCCGTACGATATATCTCTTTTTGCTCTGCCATAGTGTTATATGTAATATTATTCTCTTTGCAGAAATTCTCTATGATATTATCTGTTGCAGAAAATGAAGCAGTTATGTCATACCTAATCGTCATCTGATTATACTGCATATTAAGTCGTAGTTCTTCCGGTAAGTCAGTCTGTATACACTCTTCCAAAAGTTTATTCTGGTTATCACAAGCCTTCTTGCCCAATTCTGTAGACGCAATTGCAGTATAATAACCAAATCCAACAATTAAGTCCTTAAACTCTTCCTCTATTTCGTCAGTAACCTGTATAACAGTTGCTACCTGCGGTTCTACGCAAGCACCATACATTTCCTTTTTGTAAAACTCTGCCCCATATAATTCTTCATAACTAACATCGCTCAATGCATCTCTTAGTAATTCGTAATACTTAGATTCCGGAGCATTATGCGCTATAAGAGGATAATAATGATAATTAATCTTCATACCAGGCTTTATGGAATCATCAAACTTTTCATCAAGATTCTCATCAACAAAAACAATTATCTGCTCTCCACTACTAAATGCATCATAATCAAGCCGACTTTCATCTATATACTTACTAAGTCTTGAATAGAGTTCCTCTGTCGGTTTCTGATACTGTGTAGCAAAAAGATACTTGTCAGCATATGGTTTAACCTTTTCACTACCAGTACTCATTATAAGCTTCTCTATAGACAAGTTATCCATGGTCATACCATCCCATGTCCACATTCGTCTGGACTCGTAGCTTGAATAAGACACTTCCTGCACGCCTGCGGTACTTTCTATTGTGCTTATAATCTTCTCAGTCATTCCGGTATCCAGACTTGTAGTTGCATTTTTCATATACTTATTATCCTGAAAATGCACTCCGGATATAGCCGCACATTTGCCTTCTCCTAACAGTCTAAAACGCAAATCACCTTCTCCATATATAAGTAACTGCACTTCTTCCTGTGTTGGTATCTTATAATGCTTTCTATATGAGTATCCCGGACTCATATTCGTTGTACCTTGCTGCTCTAAAAACTCACTGTATGCCTCCATATATGTTTGACCTTCCTTAACATCAAAAGGAATAAAAGTCCACATACTTTGATAATAGTTATTTTCCTCTTCCTGATATCCTACGAAATCTGGCAACATTTCATTATCTTTATACTGCACATATGCTTTATGTATCTTAATTGAGCAAAATACCACAACTACACATACTGCCAACGCCAGCAATCTTATAGCTATATTTTGCCATATGCTGTTTGCAGCCGTAAGCCTGAAGCTAATCTGTCGTGTAAGATTTCTCTTATTGACTACGCTTCCTTTCACGTTTTTGTATGTACGTGTACCTGCACTTCTTTTCTTTTTTGCAAAAGTAAATACACCTCTGAATATAACCAACTTTTCTATAATCAGCTGTATAACTACCGCAAGCATAATTGACAAAAATCCTTTGAGCAGTATGGTCCATTTCACATAGTAGAATGGTATACCCATAGGAATCTCAATAAACACACATATAAGCTTTCCTAACAATGCCGCCATTCCAATACCCATCAGTCCTGGCACCACCAGTATAAATGCATTTTCTATAAGTGAAATCATCGCAATCTGCGATTTCTCAGCACCCATATTACACATTATCTTATAGCTGTTTTTTCTGGAATTGTTATATATAATAAGCTGGTATATAATGGCAGCCACACCTATGGTCATAACAACTACATACATATAATTGTATACACTGTCACTTCCCCAAGGCTTGTATTCATACAAATAATCGTTATATATAGGAACTGATGAACCACTTTCTTCTTTGATATTATCAAACAGCAAACTATAATCATCAGTCTTTACATTATCTCTTATCTTATGAATAAACATATTTTGGGCATTATTATCATAAGACTCATACTTCTCCCTGGTTACAAGTACACCCGGAAGATTCTTTCCTCTCTTCCACGTATCGGTGTAACTTTCAAGAATACCTACAAGTACGAAGTCTTCTTGCCTCCTGTTATCGAGCTTGTGCTCATTGTTATCTTCATAATAATACAATGTCACTGTCTGCCCCAGCTTTGCAGTAATTCCCATACGCAGTAAGGTATCCCAATCCATCGCTATTTCATTATCTGCTTTTGGCATACGTCCCTCTTCAAGGTCGATATAACTCTGCTCAAGAAACTCTGGCGACATATAGCCCACATATCTGTTAATCAGTTTCCACTCTGCGTTATATAACTTTAAGGCCGACTCTGCCACCGAATATCCATCCATTAAAGGATTGTCCACTATAACCGGATTAGGCTTTCCTGTATTAGTTTCCATGATTAACCAATCGCCAAATCGTTCCTTATTAGACGCCAACTGCCACTGGTACATATTTTCCTGAAACAAAAGCACGCCTGTTATAAAGAATATAGCTAAAAATGTTGCTATGCAGGCTCTGAATATATCTTTCCAGCGACGTTTCAGACTGCTTATACTAAGTTTTAACAATTGTCTCCCCATACTGTTCCTCCCTAACTTTATTCCTCTACCTCCAGACGATAAAGTGTCAAATAATTGCAATTTCTTCCTTCATGTGAACCCAAACTAAGATATTCTGTCTTAGTTGTACCGTCATTGTACGTAATGTCTGCCTGTATTACGGACTTGTCAACTATTGAACACAATTTAGCTAACTCTTCGACTCTTTTTCCATATATATCATAAAGAACCCATATATTAGCCATGGCTTTACTAGACAGATTGGCTGTATAAGAGGCACGACAGTCATATTGATTACTCAATTCTTTAAAATCCTGTCTGCCATCTGCAAAATATCCGCTACAATTATATAATGTAAGTTCTACATTCTTGACTGGTTCATCCTTGTATATATTGTACAACTCTATCGAAGTCAAATTTTTTGAACCCGACTGCAAGGTACCACCACTTCCACTGTCTGCTATTCTTGACGGATCATACCCTATCACTTCTTCTTTGGATATAATCTTCTTATCAAATCTACGATATATTATCTCCATCTTCTCAGTAGCTGTAATCTCTCTATAAAACTTCTCGCCATTCTCTTCAAACTCTTCTACTACATCAGTGACATATGCACTTGTCTGAGGAGTTGTATCTACGACCGGCTTAGTTTCCATTTCTTTTGAGATATCTGTTTTCCCACATCCTACGACTACTGATAATGTACTAACAATTAACAGCACTTTTAGCACTTTTAAACATTTCATATCTACATTCTCCTAATCTCACCTGTATACAATATGTATTGCACCAACAATACAACCGGCATAGTAATCACACACCATAACGATTCTCTAAATGCCTCAATCATACATATACGACGAATTCTGCTCTTATCAGCACCCAGTCTTAACAGACACCGAATTCTTTCTTTACGCTCTTCTAGTCTGTTCATTGATATAATAGCACTTATTAGAACGTTAATAATTAACATCGCCAATATGGTTATTCCATAACGTAACACACCATTAATCAAATCAGTACGATATACTTCCTTTTCCTCTGCAAGCGAACCAAATATCACATTATTTTCTCTACCATAGTTGGCAAGTATATTATGTGTTGCAGAAAATGAGGCAGACAAATCATACTTTACGGACATCCTGTTATACATAAGCTTACACCTAGCTGTATCAGGCAATTCTTCTCCTATGTACATTTCTACTAACTTGTTCTGATTATCGCACAAAGTCTGTGCCAGATTAGTTGTAGCTATAGATGTATAATATCCGAAGCTTACAACCAAATCCTCCAAGTCATCCTTCACCTCATCAGTTACATACACAACGCCTGCAACTTCCGGAGATGCACATGCTCCATACATCTCTTCCTTATACGCATCGGAATTCTGTACAGCCTTAAGGTACATCTTATAGTCTTCAATATCATTGGCACCTTTACCGGTAAAGCTCTGCTTTAACTTCTTGTCATACTGCGCTAATATATCATTATATGGAGCTTGTATATCGGTACTGTAATAATTGTAATTAATATTCATTCCCGGCTTTATAGACTCATCATACTCATCTCTTGGATTAGTATTTACCAGTATAAGTATCTGCTCACCTCTTGAAAACTTATCATAATCTGCTATATTAGGATCCATATATTTACTCAGTCTGGCATATAAATCTTCTGTAGGATGATGATATTCTGTTACAAAGGGATATGTATCGCAATATGGTACAAGTTTTCCAGACATCATCATCCTGTCAGCAGCCATATTAGAAAGACTCATACCCTCCCATGTCCATCCACGAATAGACTCATGGGCAGAATATGAAACCGCTTCTACTCCCGCAACATTCTCGATAGTATCCATAAATTGTTTCGACACTCCCTGCAAAATATGTGTATTTCCACCTTTTGAATACTTGCTTTCACCCAATCCGTACAAAATTTTCCGTCCATACATACCATCACTGAATCTTATGTATGGATACTCTTGGTCGTTATTTATAATCTGTTGCCTCTCTTCTTCAGTTGGAAACGATATACTGTTGATGTATGTCACATCATCTGCCGGATGTCTGTCTTTAATAAATGGACTCTCCTTATATGACTCATCAAGTGTCAATCCATCTATCTTGTTAAACTTAACATATCCATTCATCATAGCTGGGTATGATGCATCTTCAATTTGCTGAACCCCTACATAGTCCGGTAACTTATCATTATTAACATACTCCACATAAGCATTACATATCTTCACAGAGCAGAATACTATAATCACGCATATTGCCAAAGAAAATATTCTGACCCCTGCATTTTGCTTAAATCCATTAGCTGTAGTGAGCCTGTAACTTATCTTTCTTATTACATTCTTTCCGTTAATCTTATGGCCTTTTCTTGCTACCTTCTCAAGTTTCTTTATATCAATAACATTCTCTGCTTTTTTTCTGCCAACTCCTGAACCAACACTCTTAAGTATATCTCTAAGCACAAGAAGTTTACCTACCAACTGTTCTACTGCCACCGCAATGACGATTGACAAGAAGCCCTTTAACAATACCGTCCACTTAACGTAGTAGAAAACAATCCCCATATCCGCTTCTATAAAGCTACATATAACTTTTCCTGCCAGTGCCGCCATAATGATACCCAACAGACCTGACACCACAAGAATCAACACATTTTCCATAAGAGTAATCATGGTAATCTGGACTCGCTCTGCACCAATACCTCTCATTATCATATAGGCTTTTTTTCTTGAATTCTTATATGATATAAGCTGATACGTAATGGCTGCTATACCTATCACCATAACAACTATGTACATATAGTTGTAAACCGACTCTGTACCCCATGGTTTGTAATCATATAAATAATCGTTATATGAAGCTGAAGACTTGCTGTCCTCCATAATATTATCGAATACGAGCTTGTAGTCATCCGTCTTTATATCACCTTTGAACCTGTGAATATATACAATCTGACCACTACTTCCAAAAGCATCAAAGCGCTCCTTAGTTACCAGCACTCCCGGAAGGTTCTTACCTTTCTTCCACACATCAGTGTAACTTTCCATAATCCCTACAAGAACAAACTGCTCCTGTCTTCTATTCTGGAAGTAATTCTCATCATTACCTTCATAGTAATTAAGAACTACTGTCTGTCCCAGCTCAGGTTTTAGTTCCATCTTAAGAAGTGTATTCCAATCTATGGCTATCTCATTGTATGCACTTGGCATACGCCCTTCTTCAACATCTATGTAACTTTGTTCAAGAAATTCAGGTGACATATATCCCGCATATGACCCATACATCCCCCACATCGGAGTGTATAATTTCACCGCACTCTCTGCATAGGAATAACCATCCAACAAGGGATGATTCTCTATATTAGGATTAGGAATCTGCGTATTAGTTTCTAAGATTATCCAATCACCAAATCGTTCCTTATTAGATGCCATCTGCCACTTATACATATTATCCTGAAACAGAAGCACACCTGTTATAAAGAATACCGCTAAAAATGTAGCAACACACGCTCTCACTATCTCACGCCAACGTCGTTTAAGACTTTTTATACTAAGCTGTAATAATTGTCTGCCCATAACAGCCCCCTAACTTTATTCCTCTACCTCTAAACGGTAAAGTGTCAAATAATTGCAATTTCTACCTTCATATGAGCCCAAACTCAGGTACTCTGTCTTTGTTGTGCCATCAATATATGTAATGTCTGCCTGTATTACGGACTTGTCAATGATATTGGCCATTATTTTATACTCGTCTACCTGCTTTCCATAAAAGTCAAACAACATAATCACATTGGCCATTGAACGTTCTGATAGATTAGCTGTGTAGCTGTCGCAGAATCTATATACATTACTCAGCTTTTGAAAATCCTGTCTTTCTCCACCTGAAAAATATGCACTGCAGTTGTACAGTGTAAGTTCTACGTTTTTAATTGACTCATCATCATATATATTATATAGAGTTAATTCCCTCAGATTCTTTGAACCACTTGTTGATTGCCCAAAAAGTGCTTGACCTTTCGCTATACTTACCGGCTCATACCCTATCACTTCCTCTTTGGATATAATCTTCTTATCAAACTTGCGATAAATTATCTCCATTTTCGCGGTAGCTGTAATCTCTCTATAAAACTTCTCGCCATTCTCCTCAAACTCCTCTACTACATCAGTGATATATGCACTTGTTTGTGGGGTTGTATCTACGACCGGCTTAGCTTCCGTTTCCTTTGGGATATCTGTTTTCCCACATCCTGCAACTACTGATAATGTACTTACAATTAACAGCACTTTTAACGCTTTTAGACATTTCATATCTACATTCTCCTAATCTCACCTGTATACAATATGTATTGCACCAACAATACAACCGGCATAGTAATCACACACCATAACGATTCTCTAAATGCCTCAATCATACATATACGACGAATTCTTTTTCTTCCTGCTCCCATACGATATAGCAACTGTAATCTCGTCCGTCTTTCAATCATACGATTCTTAGCTATAATAAGACTTATCAGAACATTTATGATGATAACTGCAATTATCGTAACTCCATTTTGCAGAAATGAATTAATTAACTCTGTTCTGTAAACTTCTTTTTCTTCAGTTAATGAGTTAAATGTTACATTATTTTCCTCACAATATCTGGCTAGTATATTATGGGTAGCCGAAAATGATGAAGTTAAATCATAGGTTACCGTAAGTTGATTATATTTCATATCATAATCAGTCTCCTCCGTCAATTCCATGTCGAGGACATCGCCAATAAAATCATTTTGCCTTTCGCATGCAATCTCACCCATCTTTGTAGACGCGATAGCTGTATAATAGCCATAGTTCACTATCAGGTCTTTAAACTCATCTTTTATATCCTCTGTAAGATACACAACCCCTGCAGCCTTTGGTGTAACACAAGCTTCCACACTCTCACGATAATACTCTTTTGTACCTTTCCAAAGGTTCACACAAGCCCATTCTTTTCCGTTTACATATTGTATTTCTTTATACAATTTTCCTTGTCCGTTTTCGTATATAAACTGACTATATGGATAACCACATACAGGCATTCCTCCTATCGTATCTGGAAACAAAAACTCACCTGTAAACGGGTTAGGTTCTTCAATGTATATGGTTGTATCTATATCATAATATTGATATCTTATCTCTGTTCCCGGCTTAATGGACATATCATACTCATCATCAGCATTCTTATCAACAAACACTATAACCTGTTCGCCATTACAAAATTCCTCATAGTCAAGCATACTCTTATCAATATACTTGCTAAGTCTTTCATAAAGTTCTTCTGTGGGATTAATATATTGGGTTGCATACAGATATTTATTGCAATATGGCTCTTTTCCCGGTCCTATAATGCCATTTTCTTCATACCTTGCAATATCCAATTTTTTCTCTGCCATATATGCTTCTGACATTCCATCCCACGACCATGAGCGCATTGACTCATATGCTGAAAATGTTATATCTTTTACACCCGCTATGTCAGATACTTTGTTAACAAAATCTTCTGAGAATCCCTCAAAAAGATTGGTATTACCATTTTTTACATACTTGCTATTCTTACAACCAACGCTATCTATACCCACACAAGTTGTATCATCCAATATCAGCTTTCCATTGCTCCATTTACCAAATTTACCATTAATATAATCCTGTACTATATCCTCCGTAAATGCTATGGATGTAGTAAATTTGCTTTTATCGTAATTATATCTTTGTGCCAGTGCACTGTAAGACTCCTGTGCATCCATACCTTCTAACTTGTCATAACTGTAAAAGTATCTTGAGCCATAAACGAATGAACCCCTATCTTCATCCTGATATCCTACAAAATCCGGTAACTCTTTGTTTAACATGTACTCTTGATACGAATTGTACGTTTTAAACGAGCATACTATTATGATTACACTCACCGCCAAAGAGAACAATCTTACCCCTGCATTTTGCAGGAAACCATTATGCTTTATTAATCTGGAACTAATGAGCAATGTAAGATTGTGTTTTTTTAGCTTAACCTTACTATGTTTCTGACTATAATTACTTACTTTTTTATTATCTGATTCCGCAGACTCTTTTGCAGACAGTCCTCTTCTTTTTCTAACTGCATAATCCCAAAACAACATTAATTTGCCGGCAATCTGCTCTATAATAACAGCTACAAGAATGCATATAACACTCTTCATAGGTATTGATATATCCACGTAATAAAACTCAATGGACATATGTGACTCTATATAACTACATATAACATCTCCCAACAATACTGCCACTACCACTCCAAGCACAGCTGACGGTATCAATATAATACCGCTCTCAAGTCCTTTGATAGACATTATCTGCACTTTAGTCGCACCTGTATTTCGCATAAATGTATATGCCTGCTTACGAGAACTTCTATAATTCACCAGTTGATATGTAAGAGCTGCAACGCCGATTGCCATAATCACCATATATATGTAATTGTACACAGACTCAGTGCCCCATGGTTTATACTCGTATAAGTAGTCGTTGTACAGAGGATTAGTACCACTCTGCTTCTTTATATTCTTGTATATAAGACTATAATCATCCGTTTTAACATCACTTTTAAGCTTGTATATGTATACATTATGTGCATTGTTATCAAATGCTTCATATCGGGATTGTGATACCAAAGCACCCGGAAGTCTTTTACCACTTTTCCATACATCAGTGTAACTTCTAAGCACGCCTACTAAGGTGTACTCTTCCTGTATTCTGCCTTTTTCATCACTCTCATTATCACTGTCATAGTAATTGATAGACACTTTTTTGCCTATTTCTGCTGAACAGCCTAGCACCTGCAATGTATTCCAATCCATTGCTATCTCATTATCGGCCTGTGGCAGTCTTCCTTCTTCCACGATAATATGCCCTTGATTCATAAATTCTAACGGCATATAACCTACATATAACTTAGTAAAATCCCAATCTTTATCATACAATTTTACAGCCGCCTGTGCGTTGTTACACTCTTCAATATATGCATGCTCCGTGATTATACTATTCTCCGCATTAGTATTGGTCTGCATTACAAACCAATCTCCAAAGCGCTCTTTGTTAGACATTATCTGCCACTGATACATATTTTCTTGAAAGAGCAGTACACCTGTAACAAAGAAAACCGCTAAAAAAGTCACCATGCACGCTCTCACTATCTGACGCCAACGTCTTCTAAGACTTTTTATACTAAGCTGTAATAATTGTCTGCCCATAACGGCCCCCTAACTTTATTCCTCTACCTCCAGACGATAAAGTGTCAAATAATTGCAATTTCTTCCTTCATGTGAACCCAAACTAAGATATTCTGTCTTAGTTGTACCGTCATTGTACGTAATGTCTGCCTGTATTACGGCCTTGTCAACTACTGAACACAATTTTGCTAGTTCTTCCACCTTTTTCCCATATATATCATAAAGAACCCATATATTAGCCATCGCTTTACTAGACAGCTTGGCTGTACAAGATGCACGACAGTCAAATATCTGGTCCGGTGCTTTAAACTCCTGTCTGCCATCTGCAAAATATCCGCTACAATTATATAATGTAAGTTCTACATTCTTGACTGGTTCATCTTTGTATATATTGTACACCGCTATTTGAGTCAAGTTTCTTGAGCCTGACTGCGTACCACTTACAATTCCACCATCTGCTACACTTGTTGGCTGATACCCTATCACTTCTTCTTTGGATATAATCTTCTTATCAAACTTGCGATATATTATCTCCATCTTCGCGGTAGCTGTAATCTCTCTATAAAACTTCTCGCCATTCTCTTCGAACTCTTCTACTACATCAGTGATATATGCACTTGTTGACGGAGTTGTTTTCTCAACTGTTTGCGTTACCTTTTCTGTTTGTTTTGAGACATCTGTTTTTCCACATCCGGCAACTACTGACAATGTACTTACAATTAACAGTACTTTAAATAATTTCTTATTTATCATAACCTTCACTCTCCTACGCATTACGCAACAATCTCTTACTCAATTACGTTGCCATCTGTGATTGTAAGAATTCTGTCTGCATAATCAGCCATCTGCTTATCATGTGTTACCATTATGATTGTCTGGTCATACTTCTGTGACGCCAATGACAGCATCTTTGCCACTATCTCGGCACTCCCTGCATCAAGATTACCAGTCGGCTCATCTGCAAATATAACCGCCGGATGCGCTATAATAGCTCTTGCTATAGCAACTCTCTGCTGTTCACCACCTGACATCTGAGATGGGAACTTATTCTTACAATGCGATATTTCAAGATGCTCTAAAATCTCATCCACCTCTGACTCAATCGCATCCTTTCTGTCCAACGCCAACGGCATAATAATATTTTCATATGCCGTAAATTCAGGAAACAAGCTGTAATCCTGATAAACAAATCCTATCTTTCTTCTTCTAAATGCAGACAACTGCTTATCATTCATCTTGAGTACATTTTCACCCTCAATCTCTACAACGCCTCCATCAGGCTGATCCATAGTACCTAATATTCTAAGAAGTGTAGACTTTCCAGAACCACTCTTTCCGATAATAGCTGTAAACTCACCCTTCTTAAAAGATACATCACACTTCTTAAGTGCCGGAACATCTACAGTACCTGCATGATATGTCTTAGATATTCCCTCCGCCTTCAAAATAACTTCCATAATTACCTCCTGTTTTTAATACATAGTTAGACCTTAGTCATCAGCTGTTCATTCAAACACACTCTGACTAATAAGACAAAAAATTATCCACTTAGGTTTCCCCTGTGGATAATTTTACACTACCAATCTTACAATAACCTTACAATTATTAATTAATTGGTACTTTTTCCTCTTTTCAAATTATACTTAGGAATTGTAATCCTAAACTGCGCTCCTTGATGCTCATGTGCATTACTTGCATATATGCTGCCGTGATGTGCTTCTACTATAAGCTTGGCAAGATTTAATCCAATTCCTACATGAAACGCACTTGCGTCTTTATCACTTTCAAATCTGTTAAATATGCTATTGATATCTTCTCTTGTAAATCCTTCACCGTTATCCTCTATGGTTATAACACATTTATCATCTCGACAATCTGCATTCACAAGAATCGTACCGTCTTCCTTATTTTTTATGTAATCTGCCGAATTGGATATTATATTAATAAAACACTCCTTGAGCCAACCGTTATCTCCATTAATATAGTAGTCCATATCATTACATACTACTTTAATTCTTGATTTATCAACATCAACCGCCAATACGGCTTCCTCCAACATCCTGCTTATCACAATATCTTCTCGCGCCAATATAACCTTCCCTGATTCCATACGACTGATATTCATAAGTCTCTGTATAAATTGTTTGATTCTATCAATGTGGAAAAAGCATTCTTCCCTGCTTCCTCCCATATCAAGTGCCATACCCAATGCTGTAAGTGGCGTTTTCACCTGATGCGCAACATTCTCAATAAACTCCTGTAACTGAACATTTCTCTTTTCTACGTACTTTACACTTGTTGCTAACTTATTCTTCAGTTCCTGATTTTCACCTGACAACTGAATAATGGTCGGATATATGAATCTTTTGTTAAACCTGATATATTGATATACTGCGTAAACTCCCATTACTAGAGCAATAATCACTGTTACTGCAATAATCCAGCTCTGTCCACTCATATAGAACAAATAATCAAATCCATTCTCTGTGTACCCTGCACTCTTAACTGCCTCACCGGATATCTTTACTCTTTCATAATCAATTGTGGTTTGAAACATATTCTTTACAAGTACCTTAGAAGCCGCTGGATCTTCCTGATATACTGCACCGGTAATTGAGCGAATACGCATCTCATAATAAATTATCGTTCCTAAAACCATACACAGCATCAAGCTAATCATTATGGCATATGTTACGATAGTCCACTTTCGCATGCGGCCTATCTGCTCTCGTATTACATCATCATTCATACTTGTCTCTCCTTACTTCCATCTGTATCCCACACCACGAATCGTTTCTATATACGGCTTACCTGACTTATCGTTGCCAAGCTTGGACTTCAATCTGCTAACCGTTACTGTAAGAGTACCATCCTCCACGAAATTGCCACTATTATCCCATAATTTCTCCAACAACATTTCTCTTCTGACTATCAAACCACTGTTTGCCACAAGAATATTCAACAAATCAAACTCCATAGGCGATAAACTGATATTTTTGCCGTTCTTAGTAACCGTAAATCCTTCCCTGTCAACACATATTTCGTCCTGATTTATTTCTACCTGACTGACTTTGTGCTTAAACCTTCTAAGATTGGCTTGAATCCTTGACAATAACTCAGCTGTACGAAATGGTTTCGTGATATAATCGTCTGCTCCAATATCCAACCCCTTTATAATGCTTTCCTCATCATCACAGGAAGTCAAAAATATAATAACCGCCTCACTATTTTCCCGTAATCTCTTACACACATCAAAACCATTGCCATCAGGTAACATCACATCCACAAGATACATATCATAGGCAGGAGTAGCATTTACACTCTGAAAAAATGCTTCGACTGTACCTACACCATTTACATCAAAGCCCTGTTGTTCAAGCAACTTACACAGTCCGCTTCTAATATACTCATCATCTTCCAATATCAATATTCGCCCCATATATGCTTACTCCTTTATCTACTTACATCAACTGTAACTTACCTTCTCTCACAGATACTTCTTAAAACTATTTCTGTGGCATATACCAATATGAATTAAACTTATAAAGATAAGTTCTTGCTCCCTTTGGCATCTGAGTCAAGGCATTAAACACATTGTAATAATCTCCTGCTCCCATACCGATGCAAAGTGCTCCAAACCACCCTAATGGACTCCATTGTGGCACAACCAAAAACAGGATGAAAGGTACAAATCCAAACACAATATTAGGCAACAAACTCATAAATACGAACCTTGCTTTACTCATCGTTTCCGGACCAACAACAAAAAGCATACCTTTGCTCCAATTAGTGTAAAGATAAACTTCACCTTTAAAACACAAAGCATGTAGTATCTCGTGCGGAAATAATGTAACCATAGACAAACAAGCCCCCAATGGCATCCACATGGAAAACGGATCACTACCATAAAAGAACACAACCGCAATAAGTGCTACAGTTAAAACTATAGCAAACACATTGGCAAATATAGCCATCTGTGTGGGATTTTCAAACTCTTTAAACTTAGTCGCTCCCGGCATATGCTCCCTTGCCGGAAGGTTGTCTACATTACCATCAAACCCGCCTTTGTATATTAACTTCATCTTTCTTACCTCACAATCGTATATTATATATTATTCCATCTGCATCTTAACTTTTAATATTTTTCTCACTGACTCATCTATACGGCTCTGGGTGATTTCACCACTACCTACTGCTTCCATAATAGCATTTGCTGCCTCTTCAATATCCTTTGGCATAAGCAATATATCATTGCCTGCCTTTATTGCCATAACTGCTATCTCTTTGTTAGTATAGACATTCGTAACGGCTCCCATCCTCAGAGAATCCGTAACTATAAGCCCCTTATACCCTATCTTCTTTTTGAGCACCTCTGTAACCATCTTATAAGACAACGAAGTTGGTGTATTATCTCCCACCACATTAGGAAGGGAAATATGCGCTGTCATAACAAAATCTATGTTATTGTTGGCTGCGCTTACAAATGGTACAAGCTCGCTACTCTCTAACTCTGAAAGTTTTTTATCAGTATATGCAAAACCTTCATGTGTATCTCCTAGTGTAGCTCCATGTCCAGGAAAATGCTTATATGTTGCGAGTATACCCTGCTTCTTTAAACCCTTCGCAAATGCCAATGCCTTGTTACTAACATCTACAGAGTCCGAACCAAAGGAACGATTACCTATAACTGTGTTTAATGGATTAGTCAACACGTCTGCGTTAGGTGCAAAGTTGACATTGAAGCCACTTTCCTTAAGATATGCACCTATAGTACTTCCCACTTCCCCGGCTCTTGCCACACTCACAACTTCTGACATCTTTTCAAATATAGTAACCTTAAAAGGGTTCCCCTCAAGATTACCTATTCTTGCAACACGTCCACCTTCCTCGTCGATACATATAAACAGTGGAAGACCATTACTTTCCTTTCCATACTGCAATGTATTAGATATCATCGTTTTCGTCTGAGTTGGATTCTTCAAATTAGCTCCAAAATATATAAGTCCTCCAACAGGATACTTCTTAAGCGCTGTCTGCGTTTCTGTCCCTGCACCGGTAACCACATTTTGTCCGATTAACTGCTCCGGCAGAATAATCATCATCTGATAAATCTTCTCTTTTAAAGTCATAGACGCCAGCTTTGCATCAACCTTTTGGTCTATGGTAATAATGGGAGCCTGCGTTGGAGGTTCTGTTGGAGGTTCTGTTGGACTTTCTGTTGGCGTCTCTGTTGGTGTCTCCGTTGGGCGTTCTGTTGGCTTCTCCGTTGGTGTCTCTGTTGTTCTTTCTGTCGCAGATTCCGTTGGTGTCTCTAAGACAAATTCTGTTGACGCCTGCGTTGGCTTTTCTGTCTCCTCATCTACCAGTGTTTCTGTCGGTATTATAGTAGGTGTTTCTATGTGCACATACGTTTCACTCTCTATTTCTGACTCTGGCACTGCAAAAACAGCTCCATCGCTACTTTTTTCTTCACTCTCCTTCTCCCTTACGCCGCAACTGCACAACGCACAAGCCATAATTAGAAATATTAATAATAGCATAACCACTATGTTTTTTTTCATCTAATCACCTCGTTCACTACATTCTATATTAATTATATTTCATTCCTCCACAGTATTCAACCTTATAATTATTCTTTGGTTCTCGTTGCTTTTAGTGTTTTTTTGACTTATTATAATTAATATTATACTAAATAAAACAAGGAGTATTCCGCGAGAGACTTCTTAGAATGGAGACTATTATGAAATCTATATCTGTCCTGATTGTTGAAGATGACATGGCAACCTGCTCATCTTTTATTCGTTATGCTCAGGATATGCCTGAAATCAATATCATAGATATACAAAGCAACTCAAAAGCTGCTCTGGAATCTATTGTAACAAACCAACCTGATGTTGTTATACTTGACCTCGAACTTCATTTGGGTGGCGGCACTGGATTAGATATACTGAAAGAACTTCGCAACATACCGTATATGCATAGACCTTTCATCCTAATCGCAACTAACAATTCCAGTTCTGTTGTACACTCTTACGCTCGTAAATTAGGCGCAGACTTTATCCTAACCAAGTACCAGACCGGTTATACGGAAAAGTCTGCGCTTTCATTCATTTTGGACATCGCATCCACTATTAAACTTTCTTCTGATAATCAATCATATTGCACATTGGAGCCCAATCTCACCTCAAATAAGTGTTTAAAGCAACGTATAACAAATGAATTACATTCTATCGGCATCAGCCCTAAAGCAATTGGTTTTAGATACCTGGTAGACGCCATAATGATTATAACAGACTCATATGATAATAATTTTTACACCATAATCGCTAAGAAGTATAAAAAAACAGAAAACAGCGTTGAACGCGCTATGCAAAATGCTATTAATAAAGCATGGAAAATCTCTAATACAGATGATTTATTAAGACATTATACGGCACTAATAAGCTCAGAAAAAGGTGTGCCAACCATAATGGAGTTTGTCCATTTCTACGCCAACAACTTACGTAAATAACCAATTAGTTACGAAATCCACTATTACATCCCATACGTTCATCAGTACTCCTCCTTTCTATCATTAGTTCACATACAATGATAGAAAGGTCTATTAGTTTTTGATATTGGTTTTAGGTATGCTTTTTTCGTTGCTTTTTGTTGGTTTTCGTTGGTTTATGTATATACTAATTTAATCTGGAGGTATTATTATGATTTCCGCATACATCAAATACTTTTTCATTTTGTTTTGCAGCTTTTATATTTATATTAAGCTTCTTAATATAAAACCTCATATACCTAAAAGCGTATCAACTATATTGTTTATCGCAATTTACAACATTTTGCTGGTATATATTAAACAGCGTTTTCCTTTCTTATTGGTTTTACTACTCACGTTATTTTTCATAATGACAACTTCTATAATTTTCAGAATACCAGATTGCATATCTATTCCCACTGCCATACTGTCTATAGGTATATCACATTTTCTTTCAATAACAAGCGTAATTCTAATGATTCCTTTTGCATTACTCTGTGAGTTACTCAACGTAAATAACAATATATACTATGCTCTCTCATTTCCTATTGGCGGACTTATACAACTTAGTTTGTGCATAATAATATTCCGTTTTAAACGTTTACGTTCAGGCATGCCTTTTTTGACGCACCGAAAATATATTACCGCAGGCGTATATATGTCCGGTCTTATATTAATCCTTACACATATGTACCACGCAAGACACAATATTGATACAACATTACTTATATCTATATTGTTTATAGTTATGGCTGGCACATTTATAATGACCTGGTGGCATGTTCGCATCACAAATACATATCAGCTGGAACTCAAATCCAGAAAGATAGCATATCTAGAGTCAGAAATTGCGCATCTTCAGCAAGATAATTCAGCACTTTCAACACTTATTCATAAAGACAACAAGCTGCTATCCGCTATGACTTTATCTGTTGAAGAATTATTTAAAAAATGTGAATCCAACGGTGATATTGCACAAATAACAAATGAAAGTTCTGCCTTATTATCCGAGTTAAAAATGCTCGCAAAAGAACGTAAAGACACTGTAAAAGTCACACAATCATGTCCCATAAGTATATCTACAGGTGTCTTGCGTATAGATATAATTATTTCATATATGTATAGAAAAGCCACTGACTATAATATCGCCTTTGCATTAAAAAACGACACGGATATAACCAATATGTCGCCTAATCTCATCAGGGAAGAAGCTCTTTCCACTCTACTGGCCGATATACTTGACAATGCAATTATTGCTACAAAATCTCAACCTAGTAAAAACATAATGCTACACATCCACAACCAGGAACTTACTTACTACATTGACGTCTATGACAGTGGCAAAGAATTCTCAGTAGATGTTATAAATAATTGGGGAATTAAAAGAACAACAACCCACGCTGATGCAGGCGGTAATGGCATCGGACTTATGACAATATACAACATAATGCAGGAAACAAAAGCAAGCTTTTACATTCATAAGCTTTGCAATAATTCCTTATATGCAAAAAAAATTACCGTATGCTTCGATGGAAAGTCCGAATTTAGAACAGAATAAATATTTTAATACATTTGGTTCATAATAATCATACAAACTTATATTCAGAAAGGATAGAGACATCATTATGAACCAAATTGATTCACTTGATAACAACAGCGATAATAATGTTAATAACAACAATAATTCCAAATCTGACCTCAAGCAAATGCTTCCTCGTCTGGCTATGGACTATATACCTGATGCCGGTGCTGATGCTGCTAAAATAACTGCCTTAGTTAAATCCGGCAGTTCCGTAACCGGCTATCAGCTCTCTGATGGACGTATTGTTTCCCGCGAAGAAGGTGTTGCTCTTGCTAAAGCCGGACAGATTCAAGGCGTTGGCGTTGCTCACAAGAAAGAGACAGAATATCTTAAATCACTTCCAGACGATTCTGATGACAATAATCTAAGTCACTTGCCTACAGTGAGAGGATAAATGCCGTTAAATAGGGGCTTTATGCACAATATGTGCAAAAGCCCCTTTACTACTCTTATTCAATTATTATCTTTTCCAATTTATTGTCCCTTGCTTCTTGACATCGGACACAACCAATTCATCTTCCTTCACATCACATGTAAGAAACCAAAACTCCACTCCAGCTTTATCAGCTTCATCCCACGCAACACCAAATTCCTTATGGGTAGCAATATTCGGTCTAACTTCACTTATACCGTTCATCTGGATAACAAATGCCACAGCACATCTGTAACCGTTCTTCGCTGCCTCTGCCAATTCTCTAAGATGCTTCACTCCTCGTTCTGTTGGTGCGTCCGGGAAATATCCTACACCATCTATCTCTAAAGTACACCCCTTTACTTCCAACAAAAACTTTTCTTGACACTTTTCCATATAAAAGTCTATTCGCGAATCACCATGCTTGTACTCTGGTTTAATGTACGTGTAATCCTTGCTCTCCAACCATTCCTTTACAACCTTGTTGGGTGCCTGACTGTCAATATTAATCCAGCCTATATCTTTTTTCTTTACTGCTATTAAATCATAACGTGTCTTCCTTGCCGGATTGTCACAATCTTCCAAGATTACATCAACACCAGGCAGGAGCAATTCCTTGCACCTGCCTGTATTCTTTACATGTACTGTTTCTACTTTACCATCCAATTCCACATGTGCAATAAACCGATTCGGACGGTCAATAAAACTTGCTTTTACAGTTTTTAAATATTTCATAACACCTCTTACAAATTGTCAGCAATCTTACGTGCCACATACACACCACTTGCAGAAGCATGCGAAAGGGAATGAGTGACTCCACTGCCATCTCCGATAACATACAAGCCCTTATGCTTTGTCTCGAGATTCTCATCAAGCTCCACTTCCATATTATAAAACTTAACTTCTACGCCATAAAGCAGTGTATCATCATTAGCTGTTCCCGGAGCAATTCTGTCAAGAGCATGAATCATCTCGATGATTCCATCTAAGATTCGTTTTGGAAGAACAAGGCTCAAATCCCCAGGCGTCGCCGCAAGAGTTGGTCTTACAGTACCCTCATCTATACGCTTCTGAGTACTTCTTCTACCTCGCTCAAGGTCACCAAAACGCTGAACAATAACACCACCACCAAGCATATTGGATAGTCTGGCAATACTCTCACCATAACCGTTACTGTCCTTAAAAGGCTCTGAAAAATGCTTTGCCACAAGGAGTGCAAAGTTAGTATTCTCAGTTCTCTTAGACTCATCATCGAAGCTGTGTCCATTAACCGTGATGATACCATTAGTATTCTCATTTACCACCATTCCATACGGATTCATACAGAATGTACGAACATTGTCCTCGAACTTAGCTGTTCGATAAACCACCTTGCTTTCATAAAGCTCATCTGTAATATGTGAAAATATAACTGCCGGTATCTCCACTCTGACACCGATATCCACGCGATTAGACTTTGTAGGGATATTAAGATCCTTACAGACTGTCTCCATCCACTTACTTCCGCTACGTCCAACTGAAACTATGCAATTCGTACAATCTGCTATCTGTTCACCGGCATACACCCTGTATCCTTCATCAGTTTTTTCTATCTTCTGAACCGGTGTCTGGAAATAAAACCCAACCTTATCCTTAAGTTCATTATATATATTCTCAAGAACTATATAATTCACATCCGTTCCAAGATGTCTGACTGATGCCTCAAGCAGTGTAAGTTTATTCTGCATACACACCTTCTTAAGAGATGTTCCCGCTGTAGAGTACATCTTAGTGTCCTCACCACCGTGCGTTGTATTAATCTCATCCACATAATTCATCAGGTCTATAGCCTGCTTTCTACCTATGTACTTATAAAGTGTTCCACCGAAATCGTTTGTGATATTGTACTTTCCATCAGAAAATGCACCGGCCCCACCGAAGCCATTCATAATGGCACAGGACTTGCATTTTATACAAGACTTAACTTTGTCTCCGTCAATAGGACACTTTCTCTTCTCAAGCGCAGTACCTGATTCAAACACTGCCACCTTTAAGTCCGGTCTTTCCTTCGTCAGCTCATATGCTGAAAATATGCCACCCGGGCCCGCACCGATAATAATTACGTCGTATTTCACGTTAACCACCTCCAAACTCTTTAGTTAATTATAACACATTTTTTACAATAAACAAACATTCGTATTGACATTATAATATCAAAGGGATATACTGCGGATAGTAACTATTAACCAAGATTTGAAAGGAGGATAACTATGACAGGAATTAATTTATTTACAACTAATTATGCAACTTATAACCGCAGAGGCGCTGTTATCCTTTGGGACATTCTTGGATAATCTTTAAAGGACATTTTACCCTTTATATCCTTTGATAATGAATCTTTGGGACAATCACACCTCTGTTTCGAGGTGTTTTTTTGCGCCCATTTTTAGTCAACATAATATGTTTAAATGACTAAATGATGACTGAGGACACCTCAATCACAGAAAGGATTTATTATATGAAAACAATTAAAGGAATCTACAGTTTCGCTAATATTTTCACCACTAACAATTCAAACAATGCCATAGATGACTATGCTGTTGCCCAATTACAAATGCTTTGCGACCATGAAACTTCCGCTAATTGCAAAATATGTGTTATGCCCGACGTCCACCCCGGCAAAGTTGGCACTATAGGACTGACTATGACTATCGGCGATAAAATCATGCCCAACCTTGTTGGTATTGACATCGGTTGCGGTATGACACTTGCCCGTATAAAATGTAAAAAGATTGAATTTCAGAAGTTGGATACAGTAATTCGGGAAAATATACCTTCGGGCTATGCAATAAGAAACAAATCACATCGCTTTGCCGACACATTTGACTTATCAAGGTTGCACTGCCATAAGCACATTCGTGTGGACAAGGCTCTGTTAAGTCTTGGCTCTCTGGGCTCCGGAAATCATTTTATTGAAGTCGATAAAGATGAAGACGATAACATCTATATAGTGATTCACTCCGGCAGCCGTCATCTTGGAAAAGAAGTAACCGAATATTACTTAAATGAAGGGCAGAAAGAACTTGCTAATCACGGCATCTCTGTTCCTTATGAACTAACATTTCTTGAAGGAAAAATCAAAGAACGTTATCTTCACGATCTGCTAATAGTTCAGGAATTTGCTACTCTCAATCGCACAATCATGATTGATGAATTAGTTAAGGGTATGAAATGGAAAATAGAAGAAAGTTATTCCTGCATACACAACTATGTAGATAATTCATCTGCAACCATTGATATTCTTGGCTCGCCTGTGTTAAGAAAAGGAGCTATCAGCGCACACAATGGTGAAAATGTTATTATTCCCATCAATATGCGGGATGGCATTATCCTTGGCACCGGTCTTGGTAATGCGAATTGGAATTGTTCTGCCCCACATGGTGCCGGACGAATTATGAAGCGTGAAAATGTTAAATCTAATTTTACTGTTTCAGCTTACAAGTCTGCAATGAAGGGAATTTATTCAACCTGCATAGGTAAGGACACACTTGACGAAGCTCCATTTGCCTACAGGAGCATAGAAGATATAACCAATGCTATAAAAGACACTGTCACTATTAACAAAATAATCAAACCAATATATAACTACAAAGCAGGAGGTAACTAAACTTATGATAGTACAATTAAGTTCAGGGCAAGGCCCCGCAGAATGCGAGCTTGCCGTAAGTAAGCTCTTTGATGCACTAAAAAAAGAATATCCTGACATAGTACTTTTGTCGTCACATCCGGGCAAAGAAAAGAACTGCTTTTCTTCCATGACATTTGCCACCAAAAGCGATTTTTCCAAACTGGAGGGAAGTATCCAATGGATATGTCAAAGCCCCTTCAGACCACACCACAAAAGAAAGAACTGGTTCGTAGATATTAGCATTATCCCGGAAGCTCCACATATCTGTAAAGATCAAGACATTAAGTTCGAGCGTTTCCACTGCGGTGGCAAAGGTGGACAAAATGTCAACAAAGTTGAAACCGGTGTGCGTCTCACGCACCTTCCTACAGGTATTGTTGTAACTTCATCCTCTGAACGCAGCCAGGAACTCAACCGAAAAGACGCACTAAACAAGCTTAACTATCTTCTAGAAAAACAAGAACGCAATGCAGTGCAAAAACAGATTAACGATGCTTGGAGAGAACACAATCGTATTGTGCGAGGCAATGCCGTAAGAGTTTATGAAGGTATGCGATTTAAACAACTGTTGTAAATTCTTTATCATTCCATAATAAGCTAATTCACTCAGCAGACTATACAATCTGCTGAGTGGATTAGACTTGATTCTTATGTAAACTACAAAACTAGTATTTCTTCAATTCTTTTCTCTTCATATCATTGCATCACTAATTATGTCCTATGTCTACTACTGTAATCTTCTTCAATTTCCTCCTGCCAATTTTCTTCCAATATAGAGTCAATACATTCTGGTGTGCTCATTCTCACACTGCTTACTACTTTATTAAGAACTCTATAATTAAGCGCTGTTCCTTTTGAATCACACTCGTAGTTCACTGCCCGACTTGCATCTATTCCAAATCTTCCAGCCACCTCTATGGCATCTATATTAGCTCCTAAAAACAGAAACTCCCAACCATACTTTTTCTTCTGACGCTCCACCATTTGCTTAACTTTATCATAGCTATATCTTTTGCTGGCATTTTCCATGCCATCTGTTGTTATAATGAATAATGTCTTTGCCGGCCTATCTTCCTCTCTTGCATACTTGTGAACATTACCAATATGATGAATCGCTCCTCCTACTGCGTCCAAAAGGGCTGTGCACCCTCTTACATAATACTCTTTATCAGTGAAAGGCTTAATCTTATCCACATTTACTCTATCATGAATAACTTCCTGCCTATCATCAAAAAGCACTGTCGAAACTATCGCCTCACCAGCCTCTTTCTTTTGCTTCTCCAAAAGTGAATTGTATCCTCCTATGGTATCTGCCTCCAGTCCCGCCATTGAACCACTTCTGTCTAAGATAAATACGATTTCTGTTAAACTTTTTTTCATAATTGTTACCTCCAAATATGTTTTATTTTGTACCTTAACTATACAATGGAGAATATGAAAAAAAGTCGCCCGATAGGCGACTTTTTATTATTCACAACTAAAATAATGCTCGACTCCGAAATCATAGAGAATACAATCTATCTTGTACATATCAAATATCTTATTTTCAAACACATACTGCATAATTATGTCAAACTTACTGCTTGGCGAAAAAGCAAATCCTGCACTGGCAAGTAAATCCTTTGTCTCATCCAATGACAACTCCAACGAAATCGCAAAGGCAAAAACTGTATGTTTACTTGGCTGATAATTTACATTATTGCGTACCTTTGAAAAAAACTTCTTATCCTTGCAAGCCCGCTTATACACATCCACATCATCTCTGCCGCGTTCATCAATTAGCCGAAACAGCCTCTGCTGAAATGTTTCACCTATATTGTTTACTATATCTTTTAAAGCTCGTGATTGAATCGGCACTGATGTGTACACAGTTGAAATGCACTCTTCAGGTTCATCCATCAGTTCTTGATAATCGTCTATGCTTTCTTTCCTTGAACGATTCAAAAAAACTGTTCTTAATATAGACCTATCTTTTGCCTTATCTTCACAATTCTTTATCCTACTGCTACATACATCGCTTTCATAATGACTTCCATACTCAATACTACTTAATGCCTCAATATAATTCTCATCAATGAATGATTGAACATCATTAAATATCTGTCCTGACAATTTAACTGACTCATCATCAAATACAACAAGATAAATCATCATATCATGATCCATAAGGAATCGATTGATACTACTTAGCGCAATTTCCAATGCTTCGGCTTTAGGATACCCAAAACTTCCTGTCGCTATTAGTGGAAATGCTATACTCTCACAGTCATTTTCCAAAGCTAGAATTAAACTTTTCTCATAGCATGCCCTTAATTTCTTTTCTTCATCTCTGGTTCCATCATAATAGCAAGGACTTACTGCGTGAATTATATACTTGGCTGACAAATTAAAACCAGGTGTAATTGCCACTTCACCTTCGGCTAACCATCCAACCTTCTGCCTGGCTGCAAGCAACTCATCTACACCTGCCGACTTATACACAGCTGTATCTGTACCGCTCGAATATCCCGGTGCCTCATTGGCTGTATTAACTATGACATCAACCTGCATCTTAGTCAAATCATTTCGTACTATTCTAAATGGCATAGCATCAACTCCTTTTAAATTCAGTATATCACACTATGTCAATTACTTCTTAATTTACCGAATCTCCACAACTTCATAACCAGCTCTTTCAATAGCCGCTTTAATCTGTTCATCGCTTATATCTTTTTCTAAAGAAACAATCGCTTCTTTCTTTTTGAGATTCACTATAGCCGCTGCACCACTGATATCGTTGATAACCTCCTCAACTCTGTTCTTACAGCGGTCACAAGTCATACCCTCTACGATAACTGTTTTCTTCGCTATAACATTCTTAAGCTTTTTCTTTTTAGTTTTCACAGTGGAACCGCCACCACAACAACTACTTTCGCCCTTAAAATGCTTAACCGTGTAGATAATTCCAACCAATATAATAACTGCAACTATACCAATAATAATTATGTCATCCATAGTTTGTCTCCACGATATACCCCACTACATTATATATTTACTTTGTTACCTCAATACCCCTTCTATTGATAGCACCTATCTCCTCCAATGTATTCACCATACGATACACTGTAGCAGAACCGATACTGCTATCTCTCTTTGCGGCTTTATAATATATCTCCTTACAACTTGAACAGTTTTGCTCAAGAATTATATCTAACAACAATAAGCGTTGCTTCGTAATTCTACAACCGCGCTCCTTTAATTCTTTAATAATTGCTTCCTTCTGCATAGCAAGTCCTCTCTTAACCTATCTTGCATAGGTATAGCTCGTCTTATATAAGCCTAACTCATCTTATATTAACCTAACCACTGTTAGTTTATACTAACCCTCGCATTTTGTCAATGCTTTCTCATAAACATTTGTTAATATTTGTTAATATTTTATGATTTGAATTATTGTTGAAACTATGGTATAATTTGGATTGTGTGTTACTCTAGTCACCAGTATTATTCTACGACTAACATTTAACGACAATATGTTCCATATGAAAAGGGGGATTTATCGAATGCATCCAAATGAATCAGCTGAAGATTATCTTGAAACTATACTTATGTTAAGTAAGCAATTACCTGTAGTTCGTTCTGTTGATATATGTAACGAACTTAATTATAAAAAATCATCTGTTAGTGTTGCCATGAAACATTTGCGCGAAAAAGGTCATATAACTGTGTCTGACGCTGGTTTTATAACATTGACTCCGTCAGGCAAAGCTATCGCTGATATGATATATGAAAGACATATGTTTTTTACTACCTGGCTTGCTGAGCTTGGCATACCTGAAGATATTGCAAAAGAAGATGCTTGTAAGTTAGAGCATGATTTAAGTCGTGAAAGCTTTGAGGCCATCAAGTCTTTTGTTAATTCGCGTAAGTAATATATAACTAATAAAGTGGAGGCTGAATCATATTCAACCTCCACTTATTTCTTATGTGCATTGATTAAAGCCAATTATATACTTTACACGCCGCCACAACCACTGCAACCACCACAAGATGAGCCATCGCCTCCGGAACATTTACATCCATCCGGACAGCCGATGCACTTAACACCTTTCTTCTTTGCATGAATGATGTACGCCGCCGCTGCACCAATTATTAATATAAGTATTGCTACTACTACTAAATCGACAATATTAAATGGCATAATCAAATAACTCCTTATATGTAAGATTACTTACTACTATTATTACTCAAAGCGTACTCTTTTTTCAAGTTCTTTTCTGTGTTCATAATAACTGCTACAACAATAGCTACCATTGCGATTACTGCAATAAGTCCACCAACGAAACCGCCACCGAGTGTACCTGTTGTAACAAGTGTACCAATCTGTTATACAAGGAAACCAATTGTATAACCTACTGCAAACTGAAGGCCAATACCTCCCCATAACCACTTCTTGCTCTTAATCTCTGAGTTCATAGCACCCAAAGCTGCAAAACAAGGAGGAGTAAAGAGGTTAAACATAAGATATGCTAAAGCTGCAACCTTTGTAATAGCAAATACGCCTGCAACCTCTGCACCAGCACCTTCCATAAGTGCCAACTCTTCTGTATCAATCAAGTTCTCAAGTCCTACATAGCAAACTGCCAATGTACCAACAACATTTTCCTTAGCAATAAAACCTGTAACAGCCGCTGCTGCAAGCTGCCATGCAGTTACACCCACGATAGGAATAAGCAAAACAGCTATTGGTGAAGAAATTGATGCAAGGATTGAATCCTCTGCATTTTCTGCAACCTCAAGTGACCATGTAAATGTCTGCATAAGCTGAACTACTGTGTTACAAAGCAAGATAACCGTACCAGCCTTTACGATATATGCCCAACCACGTGAACACATTGATGTAAATGCTCTTACAAAGCTTGGTGCCTTGTACTCAGGAAGCTCGATAATAAAGAATGACTTTCTGTTCTTATGTCCGGCAATCTTGTTTACAAGTAATGCACACAAGAATATAAGTACGATACCAACAAAGTACATTAAAGTACCAACCCATGCCGCATCCTCAAAAAACGCTCCGGCAAAAAGGGCGATAACAGGAAGCTTAGCTCCACATGGCATAAATGGTGTAAGCATAGCTGTTGCTCTACGCTCTCTTTCGTTACGAATTGTACGAGCAGCCATAATACCAGGAATAGCACAACCTGTACCGATAACAAATGGAATTACAGACTTACCTGAAAGACCAACCTTCTTAAAGATTGGATCAAGTACTACTGTTGCACGTGCCATATAACCGCAATCCTCAAGAAGTGCGATAAGGAAGTACATCACCATAACAAGTGGAAGGAAACCAACAACGGCACCAACACCACCAATAATACCATCAACTACTAAAGCTTGTAACAATGGATTGCTTTCTTCCATAAGACCGCCAACCCACTCCTGGAACATTTCGATAAGAGTTACAAGTCCCGGAATAGTTGTTCCGTTCTCAAACTCATATCCTTCCGCAATCCATGGACCAAGCCATGCCTGTGATATCTGGAACACAAGGAACATAACAACTGCAAAAATAAGAAGACCTATAATTGGATTAGTTATGATCTTATCAATTGAATCCTGCTTATTCTTTTCCTTAGTGAGGACCTTTCTCTTCTCAACCTCGGCAACAATCTTATTAACAAACTCAAAACGCTTACGGTCAGCAGCCTCAACCTCTGACTTACTGCTTAAATCAATATCGCCCTGAGTATATGGAGCACTCTGTCCCTTACCTGCAAGTTCAACTGCTGTACTTACAACTTCCTTAAGACCATCGGCAGAAGTAGAAACCGTCTTAACAACAGGACATCCCAACTTCTTAGACAATGCCTCTGCGTCAATAGAATTCTCCTTCTTTACGTTGATATCACTCTTGTTAAGAGCAACAACAACAGGGATTCCAAGTTCAAGCAACTGTGTTGTAAAGAACAAACTTCTGCTAAGGTTAGTCGCATCAACAATATTGATGATAACATCAGGGTTTTCATTCTTTACATAACCACTTGTGATACTCTCCTCAGATGTGAATGGTGACATTGAGTATGCACCCGGAAGGTCTACTGCAATAACTGTCTCTAAACCTTCATAATAACTTTTCTTAATTGGGCTTTCTTTCTTCTCTACTGTAACTCCGGCCCAGTTACCAACACGCTCATTTCTACCTGTGAGTGCATTGTACATAGTTGTTTTACCACTGTTCGGATTACCCGTCATGGCAATTCTCATAACTATACCTCCTTTAATAATATAAGCATTGAGTCTATATCATTCTACAAATGTTGACATCAAATTAGTCTCAACTATATCAAATTAGTCTCATCTAACCCATCTTGCTAAAAAAACATGCCTTGCAGCGCTTGATCAATTAGACCAAGATCGCTGAAGCAAGTTCTGTGTCAATATTATATCTTCCATCTTTAACAGCAATGGTCATACTGTTTTTGCGCTTTGCAACAACAGTTACAGGCTCACCACTGTAACAGCCCAACGAGAAGAGAAATGCATTCAATTCCTCATCATCTGTTTCAATATCCTGGATGATATACTCTTCACCTTCCATAGCTTCTGCCAAATTCATAGTTCTGACCGCCTTTCGTATTTCTGTAGCGTAGTCTCTTGGTATTGCCGTCTAACAAGCGTTAGAACCAGCTAACTCTTGATATAGGATAGCACTGTAGTCTTTGTTTGTCAACCACATTTTTCCATTAAAAACAAGAATTATCCCGCTTTGTTAACACACTCATTGAGTATAGCATCAAGTGCAGTTGCACTGCTTGTGTGACATCTGATTACATTGGCATTAGTACGCTGTGCCTCCTCAAGAGCGCATTTTACCATCTTGTGACAAACTGTATTAGTGAATAACACAATAAGATCCGGCGAACCTATTTTCTCACGAAGATTTCCTGACATCTTTGTGAATACCTTCGCCTTATAATTATGCTTTTTGCAAATATCCTTGTACTTGCGTTCCATGCTCTCAACGCCGCCAATTATTACTGCAGACATATCTTTACACCTCCATAATTAGACAGCTGCAAGCTCTGCTCCCAGCTTCTTACAAGCCTCAATAGCATCTGCATCAGGAGCTTCGTTGCATATAAGTCCCTCGCCACCTACAACTATCGCACCTGCCTTAGTCATTCTATCAACCCAGTCTCTCATCCATTCGCCATCGCCCCAGCCGTATGAACCAAACAAAGCAATAGTCTTTCCAGATGCATTCTTCTCCACTTCACACACAAATGGCTCCATCTCATCTTCCTCCAGAACCTCTGCACCCATAGCAGGGCAACCAAGTGCGTAAACAGCCTCGTCCTTTAACGCATCAGCACTGATAGCACTAACCTCAACTACATTAGCTTCTTTTCCAGCTTCCTTAATTCCTTCCCCGATAGCCTTTGCCATCTCCATAGTATTGCCTGACTGTGACCAATAAACTACATTAATCATTGTAAACCTCCATTAAATCAATTATATTTAATAAATATTTTGTCAGTTATCCTAACCTAATCTCCGGAATAGACAATCCCGCAGCTATGTACCTTATTACAAGGTCCTTTGCCGACTCAAACTTCTGAAACAGCTTCACTTTCTTCGACACATTCTCATAGACCTTCCAATATCCTGTAAACAGGCTATTCTTCCCGTCATTATTGATGTATCCAACCACATCCTCATAGGGATAACCTAAAAAGAACCCCATCTCATGTGGAAATTCGCCATTACCGGACATATATGCCTCATATCTTAGCTTGAACAAATGTAACATCTCCTGAAAATCCATATCTGCGTAACCCATACCAGACATAGCACATTTAACATAGTCATCTGACATATAATCAAGAATCTCTTCCTTATTATAAAGAAATAATGTCGTCTTCATATCGCCCTTGATAAGTTCCATATAATGAATTCCCGACTCCTGCAACATGCTGTGCAACTCGTGAAGCTTTTCATTGTGCACAACAAATAAATTAGAAACCCTAAGTCCCATAATAAATGGTGCACACTGCAATGCCATCTGAGTCTCCACCTCTGTTGTATCCAGTTGTTTTACAAGTTCAAAAACATCCTGACTCATAACCTTGCTGCCTTTCATAAGTTTGGTAAAAGCACTCTCCTACGAAAAAAAGACAGAGAATCGCTTCGGTTAGTTTTAACTAACTATAATTTATATTAACTATCTTAGTCGGATATGTCAATAGTTTTTTTATTAAAGAGTTTAATCAATTGACGCATTTATACAAATAAACACAGTCACCGAAATTCTACAATTTCAATGACTGTGTTTATTACATAATATTCTGATAAGTGTTATTAGTTTGAACCTAAAGCCTCATTAAGCTTTTCAAGCAATTCCCTATATGCTTTAATAGTCTTATCATGGTGCTTTTCAATATACTCCACATCCCCCTGCCTTGCTGCCGTTTCAAGATGCAACGCCTGATCTGACAGCATCTGAGCACCAATTGTCTTAGAAGTACTCTTCAATGCATGGACTTGAACTCTATATTGCACCCAGTCCTTTGCTTTATACAACTCTTCCAACTTTTCATCACAAGGACTTGTTGCATAAGTATTAACTATCTCTCCATATAACTCTTCACTGTAGCCACAATATCCAATGCCGGTCTTAGTATCAAGAAAGTCCAATCTCCCCAACAAAGTTTCGCCTAAATCCTTTTTTACTTTATCTTGCGGCTTAGCTTCCTTTACAAGCTCCTTTGGTAAAAATCTAACAACAACCTTTTCAAGAACTTTTCCTCGCACCGGCTTCGATATATAATCTGCAAAACCAGCCTCAAGATACTCTTCCTCTGCTCCGACTATCGCATTGGCAGTAAGCGCAATAACCGGAATATCCGCATTAGGATTACCCTTCATCTGCCTTATACGGCTAAGGGCTTCCACTCCGTCCATCTCCGGCATCATATGATCCATAAATATTATATGATACTTCTTGCTCTCAAGCATTTTAAGACATTGCTTGCCACTTAGTGCAGTGTCTACATTGACCTTTGTTTCCTTAAGAAGCGCCTTAAACACTTCAAGATTCATCGGCACATCATCAACCACAAGAATCTCTGCATCAGGTGCCCAAAATGTTTCCTTATACTTCTTACTATTAGTTTCATTGGCTGTATATTTATCACTAAAATTTCCTAATGGTTTTTCCGAAACAATTGTCTGCGGAATAGTTACTATAAACTCCGAACCAATACCATATTTACTCTTAACCGTTATAGTTCCACCCATATAGTCAAGTAACTGCTTAGTGATAGTAAGGCCTAATCCTGTTCCTTCAATGTTACGATTCTTTTTCTCCTCAATTCTTTTGAAAGAGTCAAATAAAACCTTTATTCCTTCTTCGCTAATTCCCTTGCCTGTATCCTTTACAGACACTTCAAGTAAAATGTCAGCATAACCAGACCTTTCCCAACTAATATTCAAAGTAACACTTCCTTCATCAGTATATTTAACCGCATTAGTAAGAAGGTTAAGCAAAATCTGACGCACTCGAACTTCATCGCCAAACAATCTCGATGGAACTGTCTCGTCATTTTTAAATATAATATCAACATTTTTATCTTTCGCTCTAACGGATATTAAATTATAACAATCATTGAGCAATGCCATGAGACTATACTCTGACGGAATAATCTCCATCTTACCTGACTCAATCTTTGAAAAATCAAGTATATCATTAATAAGTGAAAGTAATGTATGTCCGGCTCTCTTAATATTAGAAGCGTATCCCCTAATTGATTCATCCGTACACTCTCTTAAAATCATCTCATCCATACCAAGCACCGCATTTATAGGTGTTCTAATCTCATGAGACATATTTGCAAGAAAATCACTTTTGGCCTGATTGGCAAACTTAGCTTCATCTACAGCTTCTCTTAGTTCTTTGTCAGCAATAAGCAACTGCTTTTTTTGCTTTTCATATATATAATCACTGTACTTAAAGATACATCCAACTATGCACGTTGCAAAAAAAACAGACTGAACAATATCAATAGCTATGAGCGTTTCGCTTTCCAATGGAACGATATACTGCGGATACATTAATTCAAACACGATACAACTCATCTCTGCAAGGAAACTTATTAAAAAAACAATCACACCTGTTCTTCCACGCATAACCAGCCATACAAGCAATAATCCCAACATCTGCCAGATAGGCATACCACTGTGCAAGCCACCACTGCACATATACATCATAGGCATACATACTGTATTAATAAACAATCCTGTTCCTACTGTTGCCAGTGTAGGCTTGCCTAGATTGTTCGCAACCCACAACGCCACCAATACAATTAAGAGCATAACCGATGATATAACATTGCCCATCATATTGGTCCCCATTACAAGGCATACTGCCAACGATAAAGAACCTCCTATAAGTAAGGCTATCAATATAAGATTCAACTGTTTATGCCATATTTCAAATTCTTCTTCAAACAATATGTGATGTACATAACTTTTCACTTTTTTTATCATAGGCATATCTCCTATCAAAAAAGACATATAAAAGTGCATATCTTTAATATCGGCCCCCTCATATGTCTCTTTAATACTTTTATTTATATTGTTCCCTTAATTATACTTTGCCTTTAATGCCTCAAATGCCTTAAATGAACGCTTAATCATCTCTTCATCTACACAATAAGAAATTCTTACGAAACCAGGACATCCAAAGTCTGTAGCTGATACAAGTAATAAATCCTCATCCTTCGCCTTCTCACAAAAATCTTCAGCGCTTGGTTCAAGAGCCTTTACAAACATATAAAATGCTCCATCAGGCTTAAAACACTCGTATCCCATTTTCGTAAGATTCTCGTATAATAAATCTCTATTTTTCTTGTAAAGATTAATATCTCCCGTTTTTCCTATGCATCTTGCGATAACCTTCTGCATCATACTTGGTGCACACACATAACCCAGTGCTCTGCCTGCTCCACAAACAGCTTCATACACAGCTTTGCTCTCATATGCCTCATCTGGAACAAGAACAAAACCAATTCTCTCTCCAGGAAGTGAAAGCGATTTACTATAGGAATAACATACTAAAGTGTTGTTGTAGTACTTTGTAACATATGGAACATCAATTCCATCATAAACAATTTCTCTATATGGTTCATCCGATATTATAAATATGTGTGTTCCGTACTCTTTTGACTTAGCCTCTAGTACACCCGCCAACTTCTTAATTGTCTCCTCAGAATAAACCGCGCCGGATGGATTGTTTGGAGAATTGATAATAATACCTTTGGTATTTTTACTAATACATTTTTCAAGTTCTTCAAAATTAATCTGAAAATCCTTTGTATCTGCCGGAACAACAACAAGCTTCGCTCCCGCTGCTCCAACAAACACATTATACTCTGGGAAAAATGGTGCTATAGCAATAAATTCATCCTCATTAGATGTAGTCAATGCTTTAAAACACATTGATAAGGATGCTGCAGCTCCCATTGTTATATAGAAATTATCAGCTCTAAATGTTGTACCATATGTATTATTAAGATAATCCGCAATAATCTGTCTTGTCTGTATATCACCTTGTGCTGAAGTATACCCATGTAAATAAATAGAATCTAATTCCTCTGTTAATGCACATATTGTCTCGTTAACGCAGTCTGGTGCCGGAACTGTTGGATTACCAAGACTAAAATCGTACACATTCTCTGCTCCAACTTCCTGTGCTCTCTTCTTTCCATATTCAAACAACTCTCGAATGGCAGACCTTTTGCTACCTAATTCGTACATTTTCTCTGATACAATCATAATATCCTCCACTTTGTACATTATTGTAATATTCGCATATCGATGCATGTGCCTTTATTATATCTCTAATCTTCCGCTTTGTATATCTTTTTTTATATCTTTTTATTGCCCTATGTGTCTAATCCTGTCAGAAAATGCCGAAAGATGTTCCACGTGGAACATATAAACATATGTTCCTTTGATATTACAACCAGTGAACCCAGTTCACTTTATTTTGATTAATTGTTTAGATTTTTATTTATCCAAGTTTATGTGTCAGCTTATACTTTTGAACTCAGTTCAGAAATTTCTTTATTTGCCGTTTAATACTATTTTAGATATAAAACGGAACTCAGTTCAACCTGAAAGCAACATCTACACCTTTATAAATTTTATCTTTTACATATAGTATTAACAACCCATGCAACAGACGTCATATTTTGCACATCCTTATAATATAAATATATAAAGTAGCATTTTATCATTTTTTACTTGCTTTTAGGGGGATATGATGTATAATAAAATCATAAACAATTTATCTGTGAACTCAGTTCACTTTTTTAACAATTTCAACAAAAAGAGAGGCAAAGGACGAAAAGAAATGTCAGAAGTAATTAGTTTAATTAACGAAAAGGGTGGTGTTGGTAAATCAACATCAGCCATAACTATTGCACAGATTTTAGCAATATCCGGCTACAAAGTGTTGCTTGTAGATTTGGATCCACAGATGAATACAACCAAAATGTTTGGACAAGCAGAAGCAGATAATGGCATTAATTACGAACATTTGTTTTGTAGTAAACAAGTGCGTAAAGATGCTGTTCTTGAGTTTATTACCAAAACGGACTATAAGAACATTTCTATATTATCTGCATCTAGAGAACTTAACTCCCTTATTTATAAGATATATGACAAATGTAAAGAAGTTAATGTTGAACTTTATTTCCGCTACAACCTTGGATTACTTAAAGACGAATTTGACTATATCATTATAGATAATTCACCTTTCAAATCCTATCTAACTAGTTGTGCTATGTGTGCAAGTGACAAGATTATTACACCTATTAATGTAGATAATTTTTCATACGATGGTGTAATGTCTTTATTTGATACCATTGAAGAACTTAATACCAAGTATTCCTTGGCTATCGAATTTGCCGGAATATTCATGACTCGTGTTACCGGAAGAACAACATTGTTCAAACAGATGTTCGACAGCTACGAAGCTATGTTTGGCGACAAGTTTTTGCCAGTATCCATTAGAAACTGTATAGCAGCAAGTGAGTCAAATACAACATTTGAACCACTTTTAACTTATGATAAACGCTGTACCGCAGCTCAGGATTACATAGAATTAGTCAATTATCTGGGACTTATGGATAATAAGCATTTTAGAGAACTTGCAAAATACCTGAAAGGAGAAAAATAATGGCAAAGAAATCATTTAGTGCAGGCATGACTAAAACAGGAGTATTAGAAAGCTCTGGCGGTGAAAAACTTAAAGAACTTCAAGCAAAAACACAGTACAATTTTCAATACATACCTAAAGATAAGATTGTGCCTAATCCAAAGAATGAGATGTACACACAAGATGGCATAGATGCTCTTATGGAAAGTATCCTTGTGAACGGCCTACGTCACAATCTTTCTGTATTACATGACGCAGAACATGACGTCTACAGACTTGTTTCAGGTGAGCGAAGATATCGTGCAATAACACAGATGGACTCAAAAGACTATAGCAGACTTTTCCCTACAGGTATTCCTTGTAAAGTTGAAAAATCTGATGTATCAGATATCGACGAAGAGATTATGCTTATTTCAGCCAACCATGATGTACGAGAACCATCGATGGAAGTAAAACGCTGGGAAGTATCCCGTTTAAAAGAGTTGTATGAAGCTAAAAAACTAAAAGGTGAGATAAAGAATATTAATGCTGAAATTGCTAAGCAACTTAATATTTCTGAACGTCAGGCTCGTAAGTATACAACTGCAGAAAAACTCATTCCTGAGCTTAGTGAACTTCTCAATGCCAATGGTATTGACCTTAATCAGGCTGATAAATTTGGTCGGTTAGATGAAGATGCCCAGAAAAGTATCCTTAACATAATTAACAGCAATGGCAATATTGAAAATGCCGAATATCAGTCTATTAAAAAACTTTCGGAAGAGAGAGCTGAAGAAGCCAAAAAGTACAAAGCTGCTTTAGATGCTGCATCAAAGCAAATAGAAGAGCAGGAGAGTACTGTAAAGTTTTTGGAAAACCGTATTAATGAGTTGGAGAAGACTCCAGAAACTGAAAAGTCTAAAGCAGACCTCGAAGAAGAGCTGCGATATATAACTGAAGCAAAAAATAGAGCTGAGAAAGAGAAAGCTAAGTTAGAAACTAATATTGAGAAGATGAAGCAACAGCAAAAAGAGAAAGAGCAGCGTTTAGCTCCAATATCTGATGGTGAACTTAAAAGAATTTCATCTATTGCAAAAACAGAGCAGGCATTAACATTATTTGAAAATAATTTTGATATTTTAAAAAACAATAAATCTATAATTAAGTCAGATAATGATCTTAAAATTAGAGTTGAAATATTAAAAAGACGTTTGGAAGATTTGTTAGGCGATTTATAAATTACATTTAGGATATAATTATCCGTATAATACTGTATTTTGCCCGTATTTTAATTTATATGTATATTTAAGGATTATATCTAAAAAGAGAAAAAAGTCGAAATATGAGCATTTTAGAGCGAGGTGTTTTTGAAGGTTTTCTTTCAAACATGCAAAAAAAAGAAAGAGAACCTTCTCAAATAGTAAAATGAAGCAGTGAGTGTGTAACTCTATAAATTGTAATATATTTATGTATGTATAATATATTACAATACAATATTAAAAAAACAGATATTGATAAATAGTAAAACGTAAAAACCAGTCAGGTAGTGCATTATAGCAAATCTGACTGGTTTTTATTTTGGAAAATAGCTGTTGAAAATAGGGAATCTAAGTTTCAATTTTTTCTCATTAATGTTTAAAAAATGGATAAGATAGTTTTTTTCTTTCATAAAAAGGTTGAAATTTTTTTGCAAATGGTCGAAAACTTTCCTAATGTTAATAAAAAAAGCAACAAAAATCAATACTAATAAAATCATTAAGGGACAAATAGAAATGATGGAACGGTATTGTAGGATTAAAAATGATTGGCTAAAATATTTAGAAATATAATAAAAGGTAAAATATGCAGATTAAGCATAGCGAAATAAGGCTCCAGATTATGCAGCCTTAAAAGAAGATTTATGATTTTCCTGTAGTGCAACAATGGCAGTTCGAATCAGACCTCCAAGATTCATTATCTTTCGTTCGTTTAATATGTAGGTTTTATATATGCTCGCATAAGCAGATATAACATAATCATATGAATATTGTAATGCTAATTGTGCAAGGTCTTCAAGCTCATTTTCTTTGATTACAATGAGTTTAAAACTATCAACGTTTTCAGAATTATCAAAGAATTCATTGTATTTACCAGGATTGTCAGTATTGACATTTATGTATGAAACAGTAGAGTTAAAATCTGTCATAAATTCACGGAACATAAGAATATATTTATTAAGACACTCATTCTTTTGTTTGCGGGAATTGAATTGATCCTTAATCTCAAAACGTACAGAATGTGTATCACGTTTAAAGTCAATAAAAAAAATATTGCTTCCTGATTGAATTGCTTGACGTATAATACATGGCTTGCAGTAATCTGGAAGATAAGATTTGATTTCCTTATATGTTTTTGATACTGCAGTAAAAGGTCCTTTGGCATTAAGATTATCAATCTCAAGAAGCTGTCTTAGGTGAATTCTTAGAGATAAAAGATTGTTAAGAGAAAGTATCTCTGATAAGAGTTCAAAAGACAACACAATAAAACCTCGACCGCCTTTGGCTAACGGTAAGTAATAGCGCTCATAGTCACAAAGGTAGAGGTTTATATAATGAGGCGATGTTTTGCAGTAGGAAATATAACCATACTCAGCAAGCGTCTCAAGATTATTTTTTATTGTTTTAACATCACATGATAAATCAGATGCCAGCTTTTCTAACTCAAGATCCTTGATAATTCCAAACCGATCCGGATGATAAAAGTGGAAGAGTAACAAAAGTTTAATGGCATTAGACTTAAGTCTAGGCTTATAGCCATAACGATTTTTTTCATTGTGGTAAACTTTTTGTGTAATTGTCTTAGTGGTAAATGTTTTGTTCGGACAATCAGAGCATGCTTTAATTGCAGCTTCATATGCTTCAGAGCCTGGAGCAAAGCTGTTTATAATTGCACAGTATTTACAATTAGTACATGCAGTGTTATTATAATCGATGGTTTCAACAGTTTTTTCTACGATTTCACTATAGTTTTGTTGTAAACCTAAAGCTTGTACAAGAACTGCTTTGCCAATATTTGCAAAGGAATCCAAAACATTCACCTCCAATCCACGTATTTAAACCTATCTAGTGCATAATTTAACAGTTTTTGTGGTAAAAAATCAAATTATGCTTTTTACTATAAAAATGTCCACAAATTCAGTAAAATTGCGGTTTTTACTCCAAAGGAATCTACATTTTTTAAAAATATGTGAGATTTACTCCCAAAATGTCTACATAATTTTTTGAAAATTTTTTTGTGTAGATACAAATATTATATTTTGTGGAATTTACTCTAAAAATATCTACATGTTGAGATTATAAAAAATATTACTTCTTTTAAATCTTGAACAAATCCAGCAATAAAGCCAAAAATGTAGACATCAAAGAAAAATCTACATAATAAAAATGTAGAAAAACAATTCTTAAAATCTGTTAATATTATTAAAAGAATTTCAAAATCTAAAATTCGACAAAAAAAAGGTCTCATTTTACTCTAAAAATGTCTACATTTCATTAATTTACTCCAAAAACATCTACATTTTGTTATAATGATAAAGAAAATAAGCATCATTTACTCTAAAAATGTCTACATTTTTAAAATGCTCAACCAGGTGTAATAAAAGACAAATTAATATTTGCAACAAAGCATTTGTAATAAATGGCTTAAAATAAGGGAATGCGAGTGATTTGGGTGCGTGAAAATTGATTTAAAACGACAAAAAGTGCTAAAAGTCGCATAAATACTGAAAAGTTAAAAAGGACAAATGCATTTCAGCATTTGTCCTTTGAAAATTATTTTGATTCGTTAGTTCTAAAAAATGTAGACATTATGTAGATATACGTAAATCAATCTTTAGAATCAATTAACTTAGTATTATCAGAATTAAGATCCATAAGCTCCGCAGGAGAAAGTGGAAGAAATTCAATAACAAATACACCATTCTTTAATTCAAAATTTCTTATAGCTATTTTATTATCTACAAATTCCTGAAGGCTTTCTTGTATAAGCTGCATATTCTTTTTCTTGTTCTTAAGTTTAAAACGAACAATCTTCTGAAAGTAAGTATAGCTATATTCATTAGAAAGGGTTTCTTGATTAGCAATCTGTTCTCGTTTCATAGAGTAGCAGATAATTCGGGAAAGGTTATTTTGTAATACATCATAAGAAGCAGAAGTAATTGAGATAAGTTTTTTCTGGATGATAGCATTACTAAGAATTTCTCCGAACTGTGCTATTGCATAAGGTCTTTCTGCATCTTCTTTGATGGCAATGTTATCGAAAAGGTTGAAGTACATTTTGCTGCCTTCTTCTTCATATGCAAAGTTGTATTCAACGAGCTTCTGGCATGAATTAGAGATTTTGTTAATTACATTCTTTCCGACATGGTAATCAACAACTTCTTTGCCCAACGTATTCAAATCAACAACTACAGATTTTTCACGAGAAAATTCCTGCATATTAATATTAGATATAAATGCATTAATGAGCTTTAGGTCACTGTAGTCCATAGATTTAGGAGGGGTAAGCTTTCCGTTGTTAACAGTTACCTCAAGAAGTTCTCGTCCCTCGTCGTCTGTAATTATTTCCTTTAATAAATTGTTAGAAGCAGTTTCCATCATCAATGTGAAAGAAGATGGACTGAACAACGGTTTTTCAAGCAGGTCAGCCGGGAAACGTCTGAGATAAGAATCAATGTTACCGGTAAGCTCATTTTCAATATACTTCCATGCGCTAATAATTATATCATTTTTAAGAGAGTTATAGATAGAATTATCGGTAAAAGAAGAAAGGCCGGGAAATTCTATAAGCCAGCTGTTGGAGTCGTTCTTCCATTCAGTAGCAATATCTTTATATTCTAAAATAATCTCATCCAAATCTTTATCACCAAACACATTGACATATTGGTCTACAGGAAGTGAGCGCGCCATATTAATCACATGGGACAAAGGATGCTTTGCATCGTCAATGCTTATGGTATCGATATCATTGATGTATGACTTGTACCAGCGTGCACGCTTTTGGAGGCGTGACTTCTTTATTTTATTAATAACAGGTATCAAATCTTCACGGCTGGTCTTACCCTCTAAATAATCCATCAATGTTTCATCAATCAGGTCTGAAATAGAAGAGCAGGGAAACTTGAAAATCGCTTGTTTCTTATTAAAAAATTCAGATATAGTGGGATCAATGTGTTTAGCAAGTTCTTCCACAAACTGTCTTGAATATTGTTCCATAAAAACCTCCGTTTCAAAGTAAAACTATTAATCCTAATTATAATGAAAATTGAATCCAAATGCAAATTATAATTTCGTATGTGATGATAAATAGCCACAGGCTGGAAGTATTCCTTAATTATTTTATGTATAGATTTTGAAGAAGAGTGGAGGGTGGGGTTTATTTGAAAACATATAGACATATGTCGTCAATTCCATTATAATATTCAATATCAGGTAGAAATCACAAATCACCCAATTATTATTTGAAAATTATTATTTTAATATACAAAACTAATGAAAGTGAGGAATTGAAAAACGTGATAAATACAAGCTTTGATGAACTTGATGAATTCTTATATTCAATTTGGAACTTTTATGCAGCAAATCTTTCACCACGTACAAGTCGTAATTATTATAATATCGTGAAAGGTTATATTAAATTCACTGGAAAAACACCTTTAAAACTTACTTTTGAAGATGCAGATAAATATAATCAATATTTAATAGAGCGTGTCAAAATCGGTAAACTGTCATATGCTACCGCCGTAATGAGAATAAGTGTTATGCGCTCTTTATGTGAGTATATAAGAATACACCAAAATAAATTAAACATTGATTACACTAATCACTTTAATGATATTATTTTGCCGGATGCAGATAAAACTATATATGAAGAAAATATACCATCAGCAGAAGAACTCAATGAATTATTATCCTATGTTAAAAAAACCGGTGATGAATCATCATATCTTATATTTGCTCTAGTAATCAAATGTGGACTAACAAGCAGTGAAGTATGCAATCTTAACTATGAATATCTGGTTTTTGACAGTAAAGATCATTTATGCATTAGTTTTCCTGCCAAGAAAAGAATCTCTCGAATTATACGCATACCTTCAGATATTTCCAAGCTTATCATAAATTATATTAATAACAATTCTATAAATGCCGGACCTCTATTCTTCAACAAACATAATACACAACTTAAGGTGCGTGATGCTGAACGCATATTAAAAAAATATATCGAAGAATGCATGCAACATTGCAGTGTAATGTCAACCTTCACATTACAGCAAATGCGTCATGCAGCTCTTAAATATATGCTGCAAGGTGGTGCATCTGAAGAAAATGTTGCAAAATACTGTGGAATAACCACTAAGTGGATGTCAAGGTATAAAAGAATAGTTGAAGACTCGGCTGTTATAACAACAGCTGATATGAGCGTTATATCAATCAAAGGATTTTAAGTAGTATTTTTAGCCATATTTTTGCAAATTTAGGTTGCTACTTGTTACATTTTCAAGTATTATTGATATGTATGTGCTTTTGTGCACAAGCTAGTTAATAATTTGGTAAATAACTTACTTAATATTTAATTGACTATTTAGATGAAATTAACATGAAACGGAGACTTTTTTATGGAAAAAAAACGTAGTAACTTTTCCGGCGGCATAGGTTTTGTACTCGCTGCAGCCGGTAGTGCTGTTGGTTTAGGTAACCTTTGGCGATTCCCTTACCTCGCAGCTAAATATGGTGGTGGTATATTTATCTTAGTTTATATTATACTCGCTCTTACATTTGGCTTTGCGCTTATGACTACTGAGATTGCAATCGGCCGAAAAACTAAGTTGAGTCCTACAAAAGCTTTTGGTAAAGTAGATAAACGTTTTGGTTTTAATGGTATACTTACATTCTTGGTTCCAACCATTATTCTTCCATACTATTGCGTCATCGGTGGGTGGGTTACCAAGTATGTTACAGTTTACTTTACCGGTCAGCATAGTGCTGCCGCTGGTGATTCATTTTTTGGAAACTTTATCTCTCAGCCGGTTGCACCACTTATATTCTTTGCAATATACTTTGGACTTACAATGCTTATTGTAGTACTTGGAGTTCAGAAAGGCATTGAAAAGTTTTCAAAGATACTTATGCCTGTACTTATTGCAATTGCCATTGGTATATCTGTATTTGTACTTACAATTCCAGGGTCTATGGATGGTTTGAAATATTACTTTCTTCCTGACTTTAGCAAGTTCTCATTTATGACAGTCTGTGCTGCTATGGGACAGTTATTCTTTTCTATGAGCCTTGCTATGGGTATTATGATTACATATGGTTCATATACAAAGGACGAAGTAAGTCTTGTAAAGTCAGTTAACCAGATTGAAATATTTGATACCGTAGTTGCAATGCTTGCTGGACTTATGATTATTCCTGCAGTATACATCTTCAGTGGCGAATCCGGTCTGGAATCAAGTGGTCCTGGTCTTATGTTCCAGACACTTCCAAAGGTATTTGATCAGATGCCTGCCGGCACTATTATAGGAGCAGCTTTCTTCATACTTGTATTTTTTGCTGCTCTTACAAGCTCTGTATCAGTTATGGAAGCTATTGTATCCATGATTATGGACAAATTTAAATTAAGCCGCATTAAAAGCTGTATTATAGTATCTATCGTTACTTTAATACTTGGTATTCCTTCATCACTTGGTAATGGCATTTGGTCTCATATTAAGATCCTTGATATGGACTTCTTATCATTCTTCGATTATGTAAGTAACTATGTACTTATGCCTGTCACAGCATTTATCACATGTATTATGATAGGATGGTTTGTGGGCCCTAAGTTTGTAAGTGATGAGGTAACAAAAAACGGTGAGGTATTTAAACGTAAACCAATACTTGATATTGTTATAAAGTACATTGCACCTATTCTCTTGTTAATTATCCTTATTGTATATTCACTTGCACAATTTGGATTTATTTCTATGTAAATTATTTTCAATATTAAATTAATATGATATTATGAATAATGGGGCCGGCAAATATTGCAGCCCCATTAGTTATATAATTAATTATCCCGGAGGTATATATGAGCATCTTAAATGTAGAGCACCTTACACATGGTTTTGGTGACAGAGCAATATTCGAGGATGTGTCTTTCAGACTTTTAAAAGGAGAACATATTGGACTTATCGGTGCTAACGGTGAAGGTAAGTCAACATTTATGAATATAATAACAGGCAAACTTATGCCTGATGAAGGTAAAGTAGAATGGTCAAAAAATGTCCGTGTTGGATACTTAGACCAGCATGCAGTTCTTGAAAAAGGAATGACTATAGGTTCAGTTCTTGCTTCAGCATTTGACTTCTTATATGAAATGGAGAATCAGATGAATGACATCTATGCCCGATTAGGTGATGTGGATGAAGACACTATGAACGACCTTATGGCAGAGGCCGGCACTATTCAGGATATGCTTGCAAGCCACGACTTCTATATGATTGATTCCAAGGTTGAAGAAGTCGCCAGAGCACTTGGTCTTCTTGACTTAGGACTTGATAAAGATGTAACCGAACTTAGCGGTGGACAACGTACTAAAGTTCTTTTAGGAAAGCTTTTACTTGAAAAACCCGACATTTTATTACTGGACGAGCCGACTAATTACTTAGATGTAGAACATATCGAGTGGCTAAAAAGATATCTTAACGAGTATGAGAATGCCTTTATTCTTATATCCCACGATATTCCATTCCTAAACAGTGTTATTAACCTTATATATCACATGGATAATTTAAAGCTCAACCGATATGTGGGAGATTATGACAAGTTCCAGGAAGTATATGCTATGAAACAGGCCCAGCTTGAGGCTGCATATAACCGCCAGCAAAAGGAGATTGCTGACCTTAAGGACTTTGTTGCACGTAATAAAGCCAGAGTAGCTACTCGCAATATGGCTATGTCACGCCAAAAGAAGCTTGACAATATGGAAGTTATTGAGCTTGCTGCCCAGAAGCCAAAGCCTGAATTTAACTTTAAAGAGGCTAGAACTCCCGGAAGATATATATTTACTACAACAGACCTTGTTATAGGTTATGATGATGCTCTTTCAAGCCCTCTCAACCTTCAGATGGAAAGAGGACAGAAGATTGTATTAACTGGTGCTAATGGTATAGGTAAGTCTACGCTTCTTAAAAGTATATTAGGACTTATCAAACCACTTTCCGGAACAGTTGAACTGGGTGATTACCTTGAAATAGGTTACTTTGAGCAGGAGACACCTGCTGATATACAGACAACATGCCTTGAAGAGATCTGGCAGGAATTTCCCGGATATACTCAGTACGAGGTGCGTTCAGCTCTTGCCAAATGTGGTCTCACCACAAAGCATATTGAAAGTCGTGTTAAAGTACTTAGCGGTGGTGAACAGGCAAAGGTACGCCTTTGTAAGCTGATTAACCGTGAGAGCAATATCCTTGTACTGGATGAGCCTACTAACCACTTGGACGTCGATGCGAAGGACGAACTTAAGCGTGCGTTAAAGGCATACAAGGGAAGTATTCTTATGGTATGCCATGAGCCGGAATTCTACGAAGGTATCGCAACTGACGTTTGGGATGCAAGTAAGTGGACCACAAGACTCGTGTAATAGATATAACTCGAGTCCAAAACAATGTATACGCAACTAAAACAATATATGTAAGATGCATATAACTGGGAGAATAGACATGGATGAAAAAACCAATGTAATGCGAATTCTTGAACAAAAGAAAGTTCTTTATACACCACATTGCTACACCAATACTGATGCAATCAGCGGTATAGAAGTTGCTACAGCACTTGGACAGGACCCCAAAAGAGTATTTAAAACACTTGTAACTGTAGCTAAGTCTGGTAAAAACTATGTATTTGTCATACCCGTAGAAAAAGAGCTGGACTTAAAAAAAGCTGCCAAAGCAGTAGGAGAGAAGTCTATTGATATGTTAAAGGCAAAGGACCTTTTGCCATTGACCGGCTATATTCACGGTGGTTGCTCACCTATCGGTATGAAGAAAGTTTTTCCAACAACATTTCAGAAGGAAGCAACCGAATATGAAACCATTATGTTCAGCGCCGGAAAGATTGGTTATCAGGTAGAATGTAACCTAAATGATATAAACAAAGTTTTACGTTATCAGGTAGATGACGTTGTTGTAGAATAGGCATTTTTGATAAGGAGGTAATAACTTTGATTCTCAGAACACCACATTATTATAAAGATTTTGTCTGTATTGCCTCTGAATGCAAGGACAACTGTTGCGTTGGCGGCTGGCAGATAGATATTGATGATGAAACTGCACAATATTACATAAGTGTTCCTGGAGAATTTGGGGAGCGCCTTCGTGAGTCCATAGAATACACAGACGCATATTGTTTTAAGTTAAAGAACGGACAATGTCCATTTCTCGATAGCAAAGGACTATGTGAAGTATATAAGCATCTCGGTGAAGATAAACTAGGCGTCGTCTGTGCACAGTTTCCTAGATTTTCAGAGTACTTTGGCAACATAAAAGAAACCGGTATCGGACTTGCCTGTGAAGAAGCTGAACGAATTATATTTTCAGATAGAGAAGCATTTTCATTTGATTGTAAAGAGATTGATGAAGAACCTGTTGCGGATTCTGAATTTAACCAAGAACTAGCCAACATACTTTTTCAATATCGCGACAAAGTTATAGGCCTATTCGATGAAAACCTAACGATTTTATCCTTAACCGATAAATTATGTGCCACACTCCTTACTGCCTGCTATATTCAAGAGCACATCAACAGCAACACATATGATGAACTTTTACATTATGTTAATACTCTTGATATGACAGAAGTTTTAAACAAAGTCTCTGATGATGGGGAAGGTGTAAATTTAACAGCTTGTGAAGGTGTTTATCGCATTCTTTGTGCATATAGCGGACTGGAAGTACTTAATCCTACATGGCAGGAAGCTCTTGATGAGGTTTTTGAAAAGTTACATAAAGCTGATGACGATGAAATTATATGCCCGGTAACAAGCCAAGCATATGATACTCTATCAAAGAAGTTTAATGACTATATTGAAGCACATAACAAAACCTACGAATACAACAATCTTATAAAGTACTATGTATTCAGATACTTCTTAAAAGCTTCATACGACCATGATATTCTTAATAAAGTCATTCTTACAATCGCTAACTGGATAGTAATTCATGATATGGATATTGTACGTTGGCTTGATAATGGCAAAACATTTTCATATGAAGACAGAATAGACACAGTTCATATATTCTCTCGTCAGGTTGAATACTCCGAGGACAATCTGTGGGAGTTAAATGAAGAATTTATGTTTGATGATATTTTTGAGATAGCTACACTCAAGGCCTTATTAGAACTGCTGAACTTTTAATATGTAATATATCTAAGGAGGAAAAATATGAGCAAATCAAAGGATAAACGAATTAAACGCCTGAAAAAAATGCGTATATGGCCTTCTATACTTGGATTACTTTTTATATCCATTATATTCACTTTTGTCTTTGCCCTGGTGATTGCTTTTACGTGCATAGATATAGTTCAAAGAAAACTAATTGATGGCAGTAACCAAGCTACAAAGATTGCAAGCTTATATGAAGAATATAATGAAGCAACCGCATCTGACATACACGAAACGGTAACTAATTATATTGATCTTACTTCTGAGATAACAGCAGTTAGTGTTGCGAATGCTAACGGGGATAAAATCTGGTCAAGTAGTGGATTTTATCCTGCAACTGACGATATTTCAGAATTAGAAATAACAGAAGATGACTCTTCTAGCATAAGATTTATAATTGCCGAAGATAAAGACCAAATATTTACATACGAAAACGGTCAATTTGATATTAGCGAAGATTTTTTCGATAAACTAGACTTTTCAAAGGCATTTGAATCTACCAACTTTTTTGAAAAAAATGAAAACAACTCATTAACACATTTTAAACTATGGTATGTTGTTTCTGTAGACAACTTGGAAGTATATATTCTAAACGATATCCATATTTACGGCAATGACCTTTTTATGACGGTAGTAAGCATAACTCTTTTTTCTGTTCTTCTTTTGGTATTTGCAATGTACTATATTATTTCCTTCATAAGTGTTATTGCAAATGTACATAAGACCAACCAAATTATTTACACTGATATAATAACCGGTGGCGATAACTGGTTACACTTTGTTAAAAAAGGAACTTCTTTATTAAAGCAAAACCGTAAGCATAAGTACAACTATGCTGTACTTCACTTAAAGATGCGAAAGTATCGCAGTTTCTGCACTTGCTTTGGCGTACAGGAAGGTGAAGACCTAATAGAAAAATTCTATATTACACTAAAAAAGAAGATGAACCGCAAGGAAGTTATGGCTCACCGCGAAAATGCCGAATTTGGCTTGTTAGTCACTTATACTGACAAAGAACAATTAACCGCACGAATACATGAGCTTGAGTACTCTCTAGACGCAGTTCTTCCTAATATGAAGATATATTTTGGTGCCGGGGTGTATTTGACTCAGTCAGGTGATACGGATATCGACCAATTATATAATAACGCATTGATAGCCTGTGAAATGTCCGGTGAAGAGGCTGACAATAAAATTGCATTCTTCGATGTGGAAATGAACAAGCAGAAGCTTTGGGAGCGCAAGGTTGAGGATGATATGGATCGTGCGCTTGTAAACAAAGAATTTAAAGTATATTTGCAGCCTAAAATCAATACCAATGAAGGTCAATTGGGCGGTGCTGAAGCCTTAGTCAGATGGATTCACCCTACAGAAGGTTTCATCCCACCTAATAAGTTTATTCCTATTTTTGAGCAAAATGGTTTTATATTAAAGCTTGATGATTATATGCTTGAAGAAATAGCCAAACAGCAAGCTCAGTGGATTGCCGAAGGACGTAGCATTGTTCCTATATCAGTCAATGTCTCAAGAGCACATTTTACAAGAGAGGATCTTGCAGAACATATCTGTGCTATAGTTGACCGTTATCAGGTTCCGCACAATGTAATTGAACTTGAACTTACAGAGAGTGCATTTTTCGATGATAAAAGTGTATTGCTTAACACCGTTAAAAAGCTCAGAGATTCCGGATTTATCGTATCTATGGATGACTTCGGTGCAGGTTATTCTTCACTTAATTCACTTAAAGAACTTCCGATTGATGTTCTTAAGATTGATGCCGATTTCTTCAGGGGCACAGATATTGAGGATCGTGGATTACTAATTGTTTCTGAAGTAATTGACCTTGCTAAGAAGCTAAATATGAAAATTGTTGCTGAAGGTATTGAAAGCCAAGAACAAGTTGACTTTTTGACAGCACAGGAATGTGACTTAATTCAAGGCTATTTCTATGCAAAACCTATGCCTATTGATGAATTTGTAGAGAAATATAATTAAAAGCACACGCCCATCCACAACTTCGTTAAACCGTGATTTAGCGAAGTTGTGGATGGGCACTTTTACACCTTTTTACTTATCTTTCTTTTCATTACGCTTTATTATACACACTCGACATACGCTTTTCTGACCGTCAAACTGCCAGCCTTGCTGTCCTAACATAACTTTAACTGCTGTATCAGAAGTATATGGAATGGTATCAACTCTTCCACAATACTCACATCTCGCCCCTGCTATTATCATATATAACTCCTTACCAATGATGCCTATTAATATCCAACAAAACAGAGTGCAATCTTTACCCACAGATTACACAATCTACGCACAATTATATACCTTTATAGCTCATTCACGCAACCCTAAAAATATTGTATAATGAACTAAAATCAATACAAAGAACTCTACAAACTACAATTAATAATCTGAAAGTAAATCTTCAATATACTTAGCCGATACATCCATATAATTGGATATCTCATAGATTGGAATTCCGTTGTCATTAAGTATAAATATCAACTCGTTTGTAGATGTACCTTTTTCTTTTTCCATTTTAATAAAATGTCTTACACGTTCTTCATCCATACCGACATCCTCACTTTTCAATTATTCACGTACCGCAACATATGTCGCTATCACTTGCATATATTATACCAAATGTTCCCTCTTTCCACAAGGCTAATTTAAAAATACTTATTATAATCTCAGTTTATAATTTGTTTATTTTTTCTTTCTAGTTTATTTATTGTATGTAATACAACCTTTATGAAACGTACTTATTTTAGACATAATTATGCTGTATCATATGAAATATCAAAGCAAGAGAGACTTTGATTAGTTTTTTCATAGTGCAGAACCTAAGTATATTTAATCCCCTCATAGATACTTAGTTGAATGCACATTTCTCCTCCCTATTTTTATAATATAAGCAATGTAAAAAGGCTTCCCGTAAGGGAGGCCTTTTACAATTCACTAATTTATTATAGATTCAAGCAAATATACTCTGTTAAATGGGAATGAAAAGTAATATCCATCTACATAGTCTTTAGTCATATCAATGACCTCTTTTGCAATAGCAATACCGACTGCCTCACCATCTTCTTTAGTGACACATGTTTTGTAACGATCAATTATGTAATCCGATACTTCAATACCTTTCATTTCATTTTTCATAAATGTTGCATTGCGAAGACTGACAAATGGCATAACACCACACAATATCCTCGCACCGGTTTCTTCCTTTATACGCTTAATTAAATCGGCGCCGTCTTTATCAAACACAGGTTGAGTCATAAAAAATGTAGCACCTGCATTCATCTTTTTCTTAATGCGACCAATCTCCCAATCAAGATTAATTCTATTCTGGTTAATCGCACCTCCAAAGCAGATATTAGAAGTTTCAAATTGCTCTGCATTCATATCTTTGATGATATTCATAAGGCCTACTGAATCAAAGTTGAATACCGATTTGACTGCCTGTCGTGCGGTGCCTGGAACAGGATCTCCTGTAATAACCAAAAAGTTATTAATATCATTAATATGTGCACCTAACAACTGTGAGCGAATTGCGATAGCATTCTTATCACGACAACAAAGATGTGGCATAACACATAACCCAGTTTCTTTCAGAACTTTTTCAGCCATAAGCACAGAATCCGCTCTTGTTCTTCCCGATGGCGAATCCGGAAATGTTACCACATCTACTCCACTCTTCGCCAATATATGAGCAGCCTCCATTAGCTTATCATCGTCGCTGTCTACAGGCGGAGCTAATTCAACAGCGATAAGTTTGTTCTTAGTTCCTGCCTTCAATCTGTAGAATGCATTATCTTTAGAAACAACTTCTTCCTTTGCCTCTGTAACAGCTACATCAAGTTTTCTCACCTTGCAATCTGCCATCTCTTTGGAAAGACTTTTTATATATTCTGGAGTTGTTCCACAACAACCACCGATAATACCAACACCAAGCTCAACTATTTCCTTTGCTTTTTTAGCAAAATATGAAACATTGTCTGACGCAAACACCATACGATTGCTAACCATCTGCGGATATCCTGCATTCGGTAATGCTGTTATACACTTATTCCCTAATGAAAGCTTTGATATAATTTGGTGCATATGTGCAGGACCTACTCCACAGTTAAGGCCAACTGCATCAACTCGTACATTATCTGCAGCGTCACCCAACAATTTTCTTGCAGAAAGGCCTGATTTACTGTAGCCAAACTGATTAACAGCAAACTGCACTATTACATATATGTCCGGATACTCTTTTAACAGCTCTATGGCTGGAACTATATCTTCCATATCTGCAAATGTCTCAAATACAATAGCATCTACGCTACACTGTGCCATTGTTCGTACCAACTTGCAGTATTCATCCTGCACCGCTCCCTGCATAGCAAAATTCTCGTAAGCAATAGGACCAATATCGCCTGCTATATATACTTCAGATGATACACTTTCAGCAACAGCAAAAGCATGACTGCAGGCTAATTTTATATTAGCGCACACATCCTCAATGGATGCATTCAAACTACCTGTATTAGTAGCATAACTGTTAGTTCTTATCAGTCTTGCACCCGCTTCGATGTATCGTCTGTGAATGTTCTGAACTCTGTCAGGGTGTTCACTATTAGCCTTCTCCGGTAACTGTTGTGTATCGTAAATATCGGCATAATAGGTACCAAAAGCACCATCCGTAATCAATATATTTTCTTTCAAGTAATCTTTTAGAGTCAATTTATTCACTATTCAATCCGGCTTTCTTTATAAAATAATTAATGTGTTACCAAGAACATAATCAAAAACAATGCGGAGATAATCCATGTAAATGCCTTAATCTCCTTAATCTTACCAGTACATACCTTTATAAGAACATATGATATCATACCGAACGCAATACCATAACTGATATTGTATGTAAATGGCATCATAATAAGCGTCATAAATGAAGGTACTGCCACTGCTGCATCTTTCCAGTCAAGCTCTACAACGCCACCAATCATAAGCACACCTACATATATAAGGGCTGCCGCCGTAGCAGAACCTGGAATCAATGCTGCAACAGGGCTTAAAAACATAGCGATAAAGAACAACCCACCCGTAACAAGTGATGCAAATCCTGTCTTTCCACCTTCTGCAACACCAGCCGATGACTCAACAAATGTTGTTACGGTAGAAGTACCACATACTGAACCAAGTGTTGTCGCTACAGCATCTGAAAGCATGGCCTTCTCGAAGTTAGGAACTTCGCCCTTTTCATCGAGCATATTACCTCTTGAGCATGCACCATACAATGTTCCTAAAGTATCAAACATATCAACAAGGCAAAGTGCTAATGCTGATGTGATAATAACTAATACCAAATCTCCTGTACTATGGTTTGCAAGGTATGCACTAAAGTCAAATCCCTCAGTAAACACCTTACCAAAGCAGTTTGTTCCCCACTCTGCAAAGGCTGTAAATGGGTTGAAACTCAATTTGTCAACAAATCCATCATAAAAGCCTGGCACTGTAATTCCCAATACATAATAAAGCACTGAGCCACCGATGATACCGCCAAATACAGCTCCTTTAACCTTCTTATGAGCCAACACTGCAATAATAACTAATGAAAGGACCGTAACAAGCTTAGGCATAATACTAGCCCACGTAGCATTGCCACCAAGAATATTAAATGATGAAAGGTTAACTGCTGTAGAAGAATCAGCTACAACAATGCCTGCATTTTGTAAGCCGAGAAAAGCAATAAAAAGGCCTATACCGGCAGGAATAGCCTTTCTTACGCAATCAGGAATGGCAGCAAATAGCTTAGCTCTGGCACCGGTAACCGTAAGTATCATAAATAAAATACCATCAAACAAAACTAAAACAAGTGCATTAGCATATGATAATCCAAATGTAAGACATATCGTATACACAAAATACGCGTTAAGTCCCATACCTGGTGCAAGACCAAGTGGAAGATTTGCGATAAATGCAATAAGTAACGTTCCTACAACTGCCGCAATAGCTGTTGATATATACATGGCATTGTAAGATATGCCGTCAAGGTTGGCAAACATTGCGGCATTAACCATAAGAATGTATGCCATAGCCATAAATGTAGTGAGTCCTGCTATCATCTCGGTCTTCACTGTAGAACCACGTTCCCTAATCTTAAAAAACTTTTCCATAAAATCCTCCTATTCCAAATAACTGCTAACGAATACATCGTCCTATCCAATTTATATTATGTATTATACAATGAATAAGACAAACTGTCGAGAGGTAAGCCGATATACGTAATAAAAGTCGCCCGAAGGCGACTTTATCACATATACACTTATGGTGCTACAATTCCTTTACATATATACTCTAGCAATAGCATAAGCTGTGTATGCCACATACATAACAACCATTATACCGCCTTCTATACGTGTAACCTTTTTTGATGTCTTAAAGAGAACAAAGCATATAATACTCACCACTACAAGAACTATCATATCTATTAATGCTTCCATACTTACTGCAATAGGATGAATTGTTGTTGATACCCCCAGTATAAAAATAAGGTTGAATATGTTAGAACCAACTACATTTCCCACCGCCATTCCATTCTGGCCCTTCTTTGAAGCCACAACCGATGTAACAAGTTCAGGAAGTGATGTACCAATAGCAACAATCGTAAGACCTACAAGTGTAGGTGTCATACCTAAACTAAGTGCAATTGCTTCAGCATTATCAACTACAACCTGACCTCCAAGTACAATTGCAACTATACCTATTACAATGCAAAGAAGACATTTCCACATAGGCATAGATTCAATTTCTTCTCCATCTTCGCGATTCTTAAGTGCAATATAGATTGTATATGCAATATATGCTACAAAAATCACTAAAGATACTATACCCATCCATCTGGTTATTGTTCCAATAGGCTGTGTAAAGTCAGAAGGAATAGCCTGACCACCAAATATAAGTCCACTCGCCATAAAAAGCGCAAGCATAATTGTGATTGCTATAGAAATTGGATAGTCCCTCTTCATAATTCCTGCATCTACTGTCATAGGTGATATAATCGCACAAACACCAAGTACAACAATTAAGTTAAATAAATTAGAACCGATTACATTACTCACAGCAATTTCATTAGCTCCTGCAAGGGCTGCCGATGTACTTACAGCAAGCTCCGGTGCACTGGTACCCATAGCTACAATAGTAAGACCGATAACAACGCCCGGCACCTTAAACTTCTGTGCCAAAGCTGCACTACCATCAACAAACCAGTCAGCACCCTTTATAAGAAGTACAAAACCTACTACTAATAAAACAACATTCAATAAAATATCCATTTTTTCCTCCGCTAATTAATTATTTTGCTTTAGATTTCTTTAAAGGCTTGCTTTTCGCCTTTTGCTTTTTCTTCTGTGCACTCTCAACAATGTCGTCAAGGCCATAAAGCTCCTCCATACTATCCATATGTTTACTTTTAAGCCTGTTATCTATATATTCTCTAAAGAGTGCATAAACAACTGAACATATAGGAATAAATGTTAACATTCCTACTACGCCAAACAAATTGCCACCTACAGTTACTGCTACCAATACCCACATACCCGGCAAACCAACTGAGTTTCCAACTACGTGAGGATATATGAGGTTGCCTTCAATCTGCTGAAGCACAAGAAACATTACAAGGAATATCACTGCCTGTACCGGATTGACTATGGCTATTAACACCACACCCAGTCCACAACCAATAAATGCACCCACTATAGGAATAAGTGCCAGCACTGCGATTGAAACACCAATTAGTAACGCATATGGCATCCTAAACAGGCTCATCACAACAAAGAACATAAATCCTAGTATAACCGCTTCAAGACACTGACCCGATATGAAATTAGCAAATGCTGTATTACACAATCTTGCAACCCTTACAAAGTTTTGCGCATGTGTACTTGGAAGTAACCCATATACTACTTTTTTAGACTGTCTGACAAGTTTCTCTTTCTGAAACAGAATGTATATAGAGAATACATATGCAATAAATATTGTTGTTACGCCTGAAAACAGTCCGCTGACTGCACCTATACTACCTGATATTATGCCCGGGGACTGGTTCGATATAAAATTAATGGCTGATTTTGTAAGCCCGTCCCAGTCAATCTCAATAGAGTTAATATATTCGCTAATCTGCGGATATTCATAAAGCATATTGTTTGCCCATAAAACCACATTATCAACAGCTCCCGGTATCTTTCTTATAACATCCATAACGGTTGCTATCAGTTCAGGCACCACGACCAGCACTGTCATAGTAAGCACTGCCACGATACCAATAAGCGTAACTACATATGATATTATTCTTTTTAGCAACAGCATCCTTGGTGTTTTATACTTATCCTTGGTAAAAATGTGCTTTTCAATACTCTTCATGGGCACATTAAATATAAATGCTATAGCACACCCTATTATAAAGGGCATCACTATACCAACCAATGTCTTAAACACACCACTTAGCATACTTAAGTTATTAAGTCCCCAGTAAAGCAATATCAGCACAGAACCAATGAAAAGATACATTTTCACCTTGGTTTTAATAGAAGCTTTATCTTCGTCCATTATAAAACCTCCTTATATATATTCTTTCGATGCATATATGGCTCAGCATCAGAAATTGCAATAAAAAAGCAAGCCTTTTATTGCGACAATAATCACAATAAAAGTCTCGCTACTAAGAACATGCTCCGGGTTCATTGACGTATATCCGACAAATCACCGTACTGACGAAAACACATTACACTTGCGTGCCAGCTACTCCCTTTTATCATTGATTATAATATCAAACCAAGAAATTTTAGTCAAGAAAATATTGACATTTTCGAAAAAAGCTGTATGCTATTTAGCAATCAATTTTAATATAACCACTAAATTATATATATTAACATTAAAACATCAACATTAAAAGGAGGCATTATGGAAAATTCAAGCAATTCCAAAACAGTTAATAATTTTGCCACAGGAAGCATTATTAAACATATGTTTAAACTGGCTCTTCCTATGACATTGGCACAGCTTGTAAATGTACTCTACAATATTATAGACAGAATATACATTGGGCAGATTCCTAATGATTCCACCAATGCCCTTACCGGACTCGGTGTAGCATTTCCTATATGCACGGTAACCATCGCTTTTGCTAATCTTGTGGGAATGGGCGGTGCACCACTTTTTTCTATTGAAAGAGGACGTGGCAATGAGAAAGAGGCCGGAAAGATTATGGGAAACTCTTTTATTATGCTTATTACACTCGGTATGATTATCAGCATAGTGGGTCTTTTAGTTAAAAAACCTGCATTATATCTTCTTGGTGCCAGCGAGGCAACCTACTCATATGCAAACTCATACATAACGATATATCTTATTGGCACTGTATTTGTGATGTTAAGCCTTGGTTTAAACTCTTTTATTAACGCACAAGGCTTTGGCAAAACAGGTATGCTTACAGTTACTATCGGGGCGGTTCTTAACCTTATCCTTGACCCTATATTTATATTTGCACTAGATATGGGGGTACAGGGTGCAGCCGTAGCAACTGTTATATCTCAATTTGCTTCTGCATTATGGACGCTTCGCTTTTTAACAGGTAAGAAAACTATTATAAAACTCTCAAAGAGTAATTTTAGGCTTGAACTTAAGCGCATCCGCAAAATCTGCGGGCTTGGACTTTCAGGCTTTACTATGGCTATAACAAACAGTGCCGTCCAGATGGCCGGCAATTCAAGCTTATCAGTGCATGGTGGAGACATATATATCGCAGCTATGACAGTTATTAATTCAGTCCGTGAAGTTGTACAGATGCCTATTCTAGGTATCTCAAACAGCTCACAGCCAATAATAAGCTTTAATTATGGCGCCAAAGAACCAGCACGGGTAAAGCAGTCCATCCGATATATGGCTATGGGACTTTTTGTATACACACTGGCTGCGTGGATATTCATTATGATATTTACAAAGCCTTTAATTCAAATGTTTAATAATGACCCGGCACTGCTTTCCATCGGTATTACCTCTATGCACATATATTTCTTTGGATTTTTTTTCATGGCATTTCAGTTCACGGGGCAATCAACATTTACTGCGCTTGGAAAGTCGAAGCAATCAGTGTTCTTTTCACTGTTTAGAAAAGTAATTATAGTTATTCCCCTTATATATATATTGCCGCTTGTTGGCAATCTGGGCGTTAATGGTGTATTCCTTGCCGAACCTATATCCAACCTCGTCGGTGGATTGGCAAGCTTTTTGACTATGTACTTTACAGTATATAAAAAACTTTAATATAAACTATATTAACAAGAATTGTTAGCAAATATTGTCCTTTCTTAATTGTTTTTTTCATAAAAATGGATTATAATATGTATAGTTAATTTCTGGGAGGTTGATTAGAATATGGCATTACATGTAATGGATGAGGCAAACCGCTGCTTGCAGTGCAAGGTACCTATGTGTCAGAAGGGTTGCCCGATTAATACTAATATTCCCTTGGCTATTAAGCTTTTAAAGGAGAATAAATTAAACGAAGCCGGTAAGATGTTGTTTGAAAATAACCCTCTTACAACGGTATGCAGTCTTGTTTGTAACCATGAAAAGCAGTGCGAAGGAAACTGCGTGCTTGGACGTAAGGGTGCTCCAGTACATTTTTCAACTATTGAGAACTACATTTCATCAACATATGCTAACCAGATGACTAATGGTCCTCACCCATCTAATGGTATGAGAGTTGCTATTATTGGTTCAGGTCCTGCCGGTATCACTATTGCTATTATACTTGCAAGATACGGCTATCAGGTTACTATATTCGAGGGTAAGGATAAGATTGGTGGCGTATTAAGATACGGTATTCCTGAGTTTAGACTTCCAAAAAGCGTGCTTGATGACATTGAATACAGACATCTTGAGCTTAAGGGCATCAAGATTCGTCCAAACACACATATCGGAAGTGCTATCACTATTGAGGATCTTTTCCGTGATGGTTACAAGGCAATATTCGTTGGTACAGGTGTATGGAAGCCTAATTCACTTCACATCAAGGGTGAGACATTTGGACATGTTCACTTTGGTATTAACTACCTTAACAATCCTGACAGTTACAGACTTGGCAAGAAGGTTATAGTTATCGGTGCCGGTAATGCTGCCATGGATGTTGCAAGAACTGCTCTTCGCAAAGGTGTTGAAGACCTTACTTGCTTCTCTATTACACAGAAAGTTGCTGCCAGCGATTATGAATTCAGCTATGCAAAGCTTGAAGGTGTTAACTTTGAATATAACAAGAAGCCTGTTGAAATCACAGACGATGGCGTTATCTTTAGAGATGTTCTTGAGGACGAGGAAGGCAATCTTACAGATGTTGAAGGCTCAGATACACTTTATCCTGCAGATAGCGTGATTATCTCTATTAGTCAGGGACCAATGAGCCGTCTTGTTAATACTACAGAGGGTCTTAAGGCTAACAGCCGCGGTCTTCTTGACGCAGACGAGACAGGTCACACATCAAGACCAGGCATCTTTGCATCAGGTGATGTTGTTAACGGTGCTCGCACAGTTGTTGAGGCCGTTGCTCACAGTAAGATTGTTGCAGAGTCTATGCATCAGTATATGCAGAGTCTGCCAAAGGATGAAAAGTAAACAATTTAATAATTAAGCATAATACGATCCCGGCACAGAAGCTTTTAGCTAATATGCCGGGATTATATTTACTCTATTTCATTTTTATCAACCACTACAAACTTATCTATATCATGTCCACTCTCTAACACAATATCCGATAAAGTTATATTAGTATCATTAGTTAATACAGAATATACTGTTTTCTTAGAAGTATCCTTATCTGTGGCAGTCAGTTCCATAACATCTTTATAGGCTTTTCCGTTATATATGAATCTACCCATATTATCCACGGTGCACTCTATTCTTGCATGGTAAAATCCCGCAACTACAAATTCAGCTTCATCCAACGTAGTCAATAAAGAACTGGTTTCCTGCTTTTCTATCTCATCATAGGTTACCTCCGGCTTATCAGAAAGCACAACCCAGGAACTGGTAATAGCACCATCCGCAGTTTTTTGTGTAACCCATAACTTATACTTAAAAGCACGTTCACCGTGAACAAGATATCTACCATCATCCAGCAATGCATATGGTCCATCATTTTCCGACTGATACTCTACTATATTATAAACTGCACCGGCTGTTGTAGTCTCGTTGCCGTTGCCTGCTGTTGTTTGCTTGTTGTTACACCCCAACATCAGACCACACATAAGCACTCCACTTATTAGCAACCCCAATTGTTTCTTCTTCATGTTCGTATCTCCTCCCTTTATGCGCTTTTTTACGCTGTATACATATATATACGTAAAGATTCGGAAAAAAGTTGTAACTATTCTGCACTTTTTTGCTTTGTCATTTTCTTCTGTACCACATTTATAACCGCAAAACAGCCAAGCAACAATACTACTGAAACAAGAAGTGGCACCCAAGGATTACCTACAAAACCTGCAATCACATATCCTACAAAACATATGCCGGCAACAAGTGTAGCATATGGTATCTGCGTCTCAACGTGGCGAATGTGTTTGCATTTGGCACCTGTTGAAGAAAGAATAGTAGTATCTGATATAGGTGAGCAGTGGTCACCGTAAACAGAACCTGCAAGTGTAGCTCCAAGTGCCGGAATAAGCATAGCTGCACCATCAGCTCCTGCACATATCATAGATACAATAGGAATAAGTATGCCAAATGTTCCCCAGGCTGTACCCATAGAGAATGAAAGGAACGCCGCTACAAGGAATATCACTGCCGGAAGTATGCTAAGTGACATATTAGAATCCTTTACAAGACCACTTACGAACTCTCCCGTACCAATCATTTCTCGGCAAACTCCACTAAGAGACCATGCAAATACTAATATGACAATGGCTGTAACCATATACTTAACGCCCTGTGTAATTCCGTTCATAAAGTCCCTGAAGCTTACAAGCTTTCTTGGAATGTACATAACAAATGCAGTAATAAGTGCGGCAAATGCACCCAGTGAAAGTCCTGCTGTTGGATTCTCACCAATAGCCTCAGCAAATGGTACCCCCTCAAAGAAACCTCCAACATATGCCATACCAAGAATTGAACATACAATAAGCACCACCATAGGTATAACAAGATCTAAAACTGTACCCTTTTGTGATATAGGAATACCATCCATCTCTCTGTCAGCAGATACATTATCATCATCTTCTATCATAATATTTTTAGCTTCTTCAACAGCCTTCTTCATAGGACCAAAATCGAAGTTAGTCACACATATTACAAGAACCATAATAAGTGTAAGCAATGCATACAAGTTGTATGGTATGGTCTGCATAAATGCATTGAGCCCGCCTGCTTCTCCTACCTCTGATGATACAGCAACCGCCCAGCTTGAGACCGGTGCTATAATACATATCGGCGCAGCTGTAGCATCAATAATATATGCAAGCTTCTCTCTTGCAATCTTATGCTTGTCTGTAATAGGAAGCATAACTGTACCAACTGTAAGACAATTAAAGTAATCGTCAATAAATATAAGTACACCTAGTATAGCTGTTGCCAGCTTTGCGCTGGTCTTAGACTTTAAGTGCTTGCTTGCCCAGCGTCCATATGCTCTTGAACCTCCAGCCATAGTCACAACTACAACTACTGAACCTAAAAGTGCCAAAAACAGAATCATGTAACTATTGCCGGATATCTTTGCTGACATCATATCAAACACATATGCTATAGCAGTCATAAATGATTCTTCTGCCAACCAACAGTATATAAACATACCTGAAAGGATTCCCACGAAAAGTGACGAGAATACCTCCTTTGTAATAAGCGCCAAAACTATGGCTATAAGTGGTGGAAGAATTGACAACCACCCTGCTTCAATCATTGTTACTTCCATTATCGTATCTCCTCTCCGCAATGTATGGCTACAAGTTTATCTTCCATCATCGACTTTAATATATTAAGTGCATAGTCGCCTGTACAGTGTCCTGTGTAAAATGTTGTATCAAGCTCTCTTAGCTCCCTTGCCGTTGCCCTAATCATGAACTCGTCTTCCTCTGTATATCCGGACTTTTTCATCATATGAAAACCGCTTATGACTTTAGTTGGCATATCATCATATATATCAAGATACTTATCTAATATGTTTAGTATGCCATTATGGGCACAACCGGATAACAGAACACGTTCGTCCCCTTCATTAATTACCAGGTACTGTTCATGTTCAAACTCATCCTGAACAAACTCATCACCAATCTTCTTTTTAAGAAGCTCATTTCCTGTTGGCCAAAGTCGTCGCCCCGTTACATCTGTAAAAAGACTCAGTTCTTCATCAATTACTAAATCACCTTCTATAAATTTTACTTGTGGAAGTTCTGCTATAGACTTATCCATACCTATATACTTGCCACCTGCTACAGAAGCATTATAAAACTCGCCAGTGGCGTTTTTTTGAACATAAATAGTGGCTGAATCATTAACTTTCACAAAATCCATAACGCCACCTGCATGATCGTAATGACCGTGACTTATGATAACTGTGTCAACCTTCTCAAGGTCAACTCCCAGTACCTTCGCATTCTCTATAAACGCCCCGCTGGCACCTGTATCCACAAGAATTTTATGACTGGCAGTTTCAACATAAAAGCTTAAACCGTGCTCATAAATACACTGTTCATTGCCTTTAGTATCCTCCATTAGATTAATTATTCGCATATTAAACTCCATTCCCGTATACTTACGCACATTATTTGTACATATTTTAACATATTTCTTGTGATTATGATACGTAAAATGTACTTTTTTAAAAAATATCTTATCTTAAATCCTGTAAAATGTTGATATTTTTTCCTGGTTGTATTATGATTATGCGGTAGGTTGTCTCACTAGAGGACAACAGTTAGGAGGCTTTAATATGGGTGGATTTTTCGCAGTAGCTTCAAAAGAATCCTGCGTTCTTGACCTTTTCTATGGTACAGATTACCATTCACATCTTGGAACACGTCGTGCCGGTTTGGCAGTTTATGGAGAGAATGGCTTTGACCGGGCTATTCATAATATCCAGAACTCACCATTCCGAACTAAGTTTGAACATGATGTAGAAAAACTTGAAGGTAATCTCGGTATTGGTTGTATTTCAGATTTTGAACCACAACCGCTTATGGTAAATTCTCATCTTGGAAGTTTTGCCATAACTACAGTTGGTAGAATTAATAATGCTAATGAGCTTGTTAAAGAATGCTTTGAAGCGGGTCATACACATTTTCTCGAGATGAGCGGCGGAACAATTAACCCTACAGAAATTGCCGCAGCTATTATTAACCGTAAATCCTCTATCGTTGAGGGCTTACAATACCTTCAGCAGAAAGTTCAGGGGTCTCTTTCAGTTATGCTTCTTACTCCTGAAGGTATCTATGCTGCAAGAGATCGTGTAGGACGTACTCCGATTATGATCGGAAAGAAAGCCAATGCCTTCTGTGCTTCATTTGAAAGCTTTGCATATCTTAATCTTGGATATGATGATTATAAAGAATTAGGACCTGCGGAGATTGTATTTATGACTCCTGAAGGTGTTGAGACAGTAAGCGCTCCAGGCAAAGAGATGAAGATATGCTCTTTCCTTTGGGTTTATTATGGATATCCTACAGCCTGCTATGAAGGCGTGAATGTTGAGCATATGCGTTATGAATGCGGTCGTCTCCTTGCAAAGAGAGATGATGTAACACCTGACAGTGTAGCTGGTGTACCTGACTCAGGTATTGCACATGCTATCGGTTATTCTAATGAAGCTGGTGTACCGTACACACGACCATTTATCAAGTACACACCAACTTGGCCTCGTTCATTTATGCCATCTAATCAGGCGCAGCGTAACCTTATTGCAAGAATGAAACTTATTCCTGTTCACAAGCTTATAAAAGATAAGCGCCTGCTTTTAATTGATGACTCAATCGTTAGAGGCACCCAGCTTAGAGAAACTACTGAGTTCTTATATCACAGTGGCGCAAAGGAAGTTCACATAAGACCAGCTTGTCCACCACTTTTATATGGTTGTAAGTACCTTAATTTCTCACGTTCATCTTCAGAGATGGATCTCATCACTCGCCGTATTATTAGAAAGCGTGAAGGTGAAAACGATATAAATATGCTTGATGATTATGCTAATCCGGACAGTACTAACTACAAGGAGATGCTTGAAGAAATCCGCAAGGAGCTTAACTTTACATCCCTTAAGTTCCATCGTTTAGACGATATGATAGAATCTATCGGCTTGGAGCCTTGCAAGTTGTGTACTTACTGTTGGAACGGAAAAGAATAATATAATATCTTAATATATAAGCAGGGCTTTTGTAGATTAAAAATCTAACAAAGGCCCTGCTTGCTATATAGTTACTTTACCTTATAATCATAATTTATTTTTACTCTTTCTATAAAGATAAATTCCTCCAACTACTACAGCAACAATTAATATTACTCCTAATACTATAAATACAATATTACCTTCACTTCCTGAAGATGGTTCTTTATCCTTTTCACTTTCTTGAGTATCTGTAATATTAGTATCTACGGTAGGAGCACTTGTTGAAGTTACTTCATTTGTAATATTGGATTCTGTTTCATATACAGATTCCTCGTTTAAGGTAGTTTCAAATTCCGTTATTTCTTCCTCCATAGTCATTTCGATTGATTCAGGTTCCGTTTCTTTATCGGTTGTCGTTTCTTTTACAACTGTTTCTATTTTCTGCTTCGTCACAAAATACTTTGAGCAATGTGTTAATGCTAAGTTCAAATAACCATTCTCCACTTTTGACTCAAAATATAACTTCGCTGTACCGTCCGATTCAACATGATATACATATACATTTTGGTTGTCATAGTCTGTTGGCATCATAATAGATACTTTAGTGTTGTCAGGCAACTTACCGTGATGTCCAAAGCTAAGTACATATGGCTTCACATTACCTGAAAGTTTTGTCACTTCCTTGTCATCAACACCCGTTTCTATCTTCATATTAACATTAACTAATGAATTTTTATCCTTTGGGGCAAACTGCCATGAATAAACTGTTTTATTGTTTTCTGTACAATTCACCTTTACAGAATTGCTGTTGTTAAGTGCATTAAGAAGAGTATCTTTAGTTATGGTATCGACCTCTTGTTTCTTAACATCTTGAACAATCTCAGCACCTTTATCCACTATATTGAAAGTTATAATTTCTTCTGCTGTGTAAACTAGAATTTCAGAGTAACCCGATATAGGTGTCGCCTTGTAAGTAATCTTCAACTGTACTTCACCAGCTTTTACAAATTTAAGTTTTTCACTAGTTGCAAGATCTGTATAATTCTTTGCTGAACTCTCAATACATTCTGCCCCTTTTATAATGGTAATCTCTGAGTCGTATATTGACTTTAATATATAACTGTCTCCTATATTCCCTAGTTTTGTTTGAAAATCATATGTATCGCCTGTTGTAACTATCTGTGATATATTATGTTCTATCACTGGTTTTTCAATTATCAATTTAGCAGTGCCATTACTGCAGAAACCGCCACTATATTCATTATGGAGTTTAAATGTTACTTCTCCTGGATAAGTCGGCGTGCATAAAAGTGTTGACATAGCTCCACCTGACCTTTTTCCAGCACCTAGAGGCCCCCAACCTCCTGCTTGTAATCTATAAGCATATTTGCAGAGGCTACCATCCTCTGTCAAGTTGTCAATTGGTTCGAAGCATACCCAGCTTCCATACCTTTTATTGTCACAACGTATATACGAATCAGGACACTCCCCTATTTTAACTCGTATTTCAGTAGTACTAATTACAACTTCCTTTCCCTCTGTTACATTAATCTTATATGTTGTGATACCTTCTTTTCCATCCTTATTGAAATATACATTAATTGTAGCTAAACCAGTCTTAACACACTCAATAGCCAGTTCTCCCCTGTCATAACGACCATATAAGCTAACACTGTCACCTTCTACAATATCTATCTTGTATATATATGTGCTTGCAGGGTATTCATAGGGTTCCGCAAACCATATTATATCACCGACCCACAATTCATTAACTTGGTTAGTGCTTAGAAGCGACTTAACAATCGGTTTAGCAATTATCTCCTCACTTTCAGTAGCCCATACCTTCTTTGTTCCAAATTCAATGCCTAGCGCTACAATCGCAGCTGTTACAAACATTACACACATCAATAGTATGCATTTTAACTTTTTGTACATAAACAATTACCTCATACTTCTTAAGTACCCTTTCTTTAATATTGAATTTTCTCACATAATAGAATTTTTAATACTCATGTGAGACGTTATGTACAAAGTATATCATAGTTCTTTTAACAATTCCACTATATCATAATTATTTTCCACCCATATTGTACTATTGTTGAATACACTAATAGTGAAAGGCGGTACAAAACAAGTGAACTTTGGAGAAAAATTAAAATATTTACGAAAAAGCAAAAAGCTTACTCAAACGCAACTTGGAAACTATCTAGGGGTTGCTAAATCAGTTATAAGTTATTATGAGAATGGTGACAGGTATCCTTCTTATGACGTATTAGTAAAGATAGCACATACATTTCATGTTACTACAGATTATCTTCTTGATTTTGATCGTTCAAGAACTCTAGATGTATCAGATCTTTCTGAGGATGATATTTCCGTTTTGGAAACGGTGGCCGATGCATTAAGAAAGAAACGTAAGAACTAAATTGAAAAAGCCACTACATTGAGATGATATGTGTCCAGGATTCTGGGTACATATCATCTCATTGTAGTGGCTTTTATACACATAGAAACTTATAACAAGGGACTTTTTAGAAACACATAACTAAAAGTCATTATCTTTTTCTTTCAGATACCTTTGCGCGTCTAACTACATCTCTACTAACTTGCACATAGCTTCGTAAAACTCTGGAAATTCTTTTGACAATCTTAAAGGTTTCATATCTTTATCAAGAAAACAATGCTCTGAACGACCTGTAAATACAGTATGCCCATTAGATACATTAGTCATCTCATACTCTATGGCAAATTTAATCCCCTTGAATTCAACCACACGCACTGCAACTTCTATCTCATCGTCAAATGTAGTGCTTTCCTTGTACTGTCCATGCACCCCCAGTACCGGTGACATAATACCCATAGCTTCCAGCTTAGCATATCCCCAGTCCACCTTGTCAAGGAAGTCAACTCTTGCCTCCTCCATAATACGTATATAATTAGAATGATGCGTAACTCCCATTCTGTCAGTTTCATAATAATGAATCTTATGCGTATACTTTTCCATCTTTAACTCCTCTCATCACTAAATTAGGGGCTTTAAAAAGCCCCTAACAATTAATTTCCGTAATATAATACTCCCAATGTTCCAGGTCCACAGTGACTAGAAATAACACCACCGGCTCTTGTAACAAGAATTTCATCAAAATAGTTAAGTTCTTCCAAGAATGTCTTAATCTTTTCGATGGTTGTCTCTTCGCAACCTGAATGGGTGATAAATACACGAGTCTTGTCCGCCTTAAGCAAGTCATCCTGCATATCTTTAGCGTATTTAATAATAGCTGAATTAAGCCCGCCATGATACTTCTTGCCAACTGTCATAGCTCCATTCTCCACTATAATCTTCGGATGAAGCTTTAGCGTGTTGGCAAGTAATGCTGTAACAGCATTACAACGTCCACCTCTTGCAAGGTATGTAAGCGTATCCACTACAAAGCTAGCCCTTACCTGCCCGCTTGCACTTTCAATAGCCTCAACTATCTCTTCAGCAGACTTACCTTCCCTTGCAAGCTCTGCTGCCCTTATAACCTGTAATCCAACTCCTGTAGAAAGATTCTTAGAATCAACCACAAACACTCTCTTATAATCATTGTCCTCTGCCACAAGCCTTATAACATTACACATAGTACTCATCTGTGTAGAAATACCAATAAATATAATGTCATCGCCAGCTTTCATCATAGGTCCAAGAACCGCTTCTGCCTTGTCAAACGTTGCAGCCGCTGTCTTAGGTGTTGTCTTATTAGCATCAGCCCACTTATACATCTCATCAGGCGTTACCTCTTCACCATCATAGTAGCTTTTATCATCCATAACAACACAAAGGGGTATAACACTTATATCATACTTATCAATCAAATCTTTTGTAAGGTCACAGGTACTATCTGTAACCACTTTAATTCTTGCCATCTTTACTCTACCTCTTCTCTATTAACTACATCATCAACAAACGTAAACTGACCAAGAACTTCTGTAACGTAGAAGAAATCATCCTTCGCAAGATTAAAACACTCAAGAATAGTTGGAGAGAATATTCCGCACTCTCCTTCATTAATCATACGCACTGCTTCTGCAACTGCATATGCTTCCTTGTATACACGCTTACTAACCAATGCATCATATACATCAACTACAGATACAACCTGTGCCCAGATAGGAATATCATCACCTACAAGATTGTCCGGATATCCCTTACCATCCCATCGTTCATGGTGATATCTTACAATATCATAGCAATACTTATAGAACTGATTGTCTTCCTGTTTAAAGTTCTCCAGAAGCTCACAACCATATGTGGTATGCTTCTTCATAATCTTAAACTCTTCATCATTAAGCTTACCAGGCTTTAACAATATACTGTCAGGAATTGCAATCTTACCCAAATCATGCAATGCAGACGCATTAACGATAGCAGGAATCTCCGGCTTAAGATACTCATACTGTGGAAAACACTCAACAAGATGCTTAAGCATAATTCTTGTAAAGTATTTAACTCTTCTGATATGTTCTCCTGATTCAAGACTTCTAAATTCAACTACAGAGCTTAATGCATCTACAAGGAATTCATTATTCTTAGCAAGCATATCATGTATCTCCACAAGCTCTTTGGTACGCTTAGCAAGCTTATCCTCAATATCCCTTCTTGACTCATACAAGTCAATAATGTTCATAGTACGGCGCATAACAACTCTTGGAGCAAACGGCTTATAGATAATATCCATCGCACCATAGTCATATACCTTCTCATCACTCTCAGCAGTCGACTCACCGGTAATCATAATAACCGGCAATTCTGCTATAAGCTTCTTTTCATTCATATACTCGAGTACATCAAGACCACTCTTTTTAGGCATCAAAAGATCCAAGAATATAACAGCTATTCTGTCCTTATTCTCCTCAATCATCGGAATGGCTTCCTCTCCATCTCCAGCTTCAATAATCTGGAACTGCTCACTAAAAATATGCTTGAGCATCATTCTGTTTACAATAGCATCATCAACAATTAATATAGTATCTCTTCCCATAGTTGCCTCCTTTGTAGCTTGTCACGTAAAGGCTACACATATCTCAATTATATTAATGTAAATATACCACTATCAAAGTCAGACGTCAATTATACTTTGTGCAATTTTTCACAAATTTTACATATTTTTTATACTTTTTATTTAGTCATCAAGGTTAATTTAATCACATAATAACTATAAGCTACACACGTATAGAAGCAACACTGCCGCCACTACGTTCCTTTGTTACAATCACCTGCTTATCAATTCTCTCCTTCAACTCTTTTACGTGAGATATAATTCCTACAAGTCTATTAGAATTAGCAAGGCCTGCTAATGCATTGATTGCCTGATTAAGAGCGGTATCGTCAAGTGAACCAAAACCTTCATCCACAAACATAGTATCTATTGACACTCCACCCAATCTAGACTGCACTTCATCAGACAGTCCTAGTGCCAGTGATAAAGATGCCATAAACGACTCGCCACCGGATAAGGTTTTTACGCTTCGAGTTGTAGCATTATAATGATCTATAACACTAAGCTCCAAACCTGACTGACTCTTTAAATTCTCCGCATTCTCTGACCTTATAAACTGATACTGCCCATTAGTCATTGAAGAAAGTCTTATATTAGCTCTCTCAATTATTCTTTCAAAATAAGTCATCTGCACGTAAGTTTCAAACATAACTCTATCCTTACCGTTAACAGTACCATTAGCGGTATCTGACAAAGCTTTAATCATCGAGTATCTCTTTCTTGTTTCTTCCAATGTTATATTAACACGTTTTATTGAATCATAAGCATTTTCATTAGTTCTCAACCTATACTCAACTTCATTTCGCTTTACAAATAAATTATTTTTTCTCATCTCAGCTTCTTTTCTAAGTGCTGAACATTCATCAAGTGTAGCAGCCCCTGTCTGCACTGTAGTTGCCTCGGCAAGTTGATTATTCATATCCATTAATCTCTGTTTTGCAGTAACAACCTGAATATTACTTTCTTCGTAAGTAGCCTTAGCTGCATTGTATATTGTATCCAACTCCTGTTTCTTTCGCTTTTTGTTTTCAACGTCCGATATAGCAGCCTGCTTACTGTCAAATCGTAATTGGGCACTTAACTTTAATATGAGCTTATGTACCTCTTCTTTAGTTGAAGCCATTGCTGATATATTCTTTTCCACAGTATTGGCTGTTTCTATCGCATTATTATACTTTAACTGGCTGTCAGCTATAAGCTTCATAAGCGTTGTGAATCTGTCAGCTTTTACTTTCCAATTCTGCGCTTTTTTCTCTACAACAGACTTCACTTGTAGCTTTTCTGACTTCATACCAGCGCACAAGGCTTCTATTTCTTTAGTACGTCTAACTACCTGCTCCATAGTCATACTGTCATACGACATCGCTTCTTCCGCAGCCCCTGTCAAACTGTTATATGTTTTGCACATGTTTTCGTATGAAGTTTTGGCAGTACCTTTTGCCTGTCCTGCGATGGAACTGAGTTCAGAACATACTTTCGATCGAGCATCAAGTTTCGCTTTCTGTGCATCCAATGCTTCTTTCGTAGGCATATCATTATGCATTCTGGCTTTCTGTGGATGTTCAGTTGAACCACATACAGGACATGGCATACCATGCTCAAGTCTGTCGGCAAGTATCCCGGCCTGACCATCATAATAAGCCCGTTCCATAGCCTGGCATTCATTCCACACCTGGTCATATTCCTTCGCTGCATCATTATAACGTTTCTGCGCATTATATAATTGATTTTGTCTGAGCTTATTATCTTGAACCAGATTAATCAAAGAATCTATGCCTGCAAGTTCATTGTCGATTAATCGAACCTCAGACAACGCACGCTCATACTCCACTCCGGCATCTTTAATATCATCGCTTTCTGCTTTGTAAGCCTCTATTGTGTCGGTCATATTAGCAACCAATTTCTTTGACTCTAAAAGGCTTGTAGTTAAATTCTCTAATTCTTTAGTAAGCTCTTCGCTTCTTTTTTTATAAGACTCTAATTCTTCATACTTTTCTAATTCTTTCAATGCAGTTTGAATATCTACCGAAATCGCCTCTCGAACCGGCTCATTTTCCTTAGCACAATTGTACGTCTTTTCTGCTTTGGCAAGCTTTTCCTCCAAATTAGGCATATTTCGCTCTAAATTGGTTATCTCTACTTTTAAACGCTGTATATGCTCCAGTCTGCCGATTGCAACGTCAAGCTTAGACATAGTCTCCTGCTCTTTCGTCAATAGACTCTCAATGTTTGATAATGTTTCCTTATCACTTTGTGACATAATCTCCACCAAATGAAGAAGTTCATCAAGAGTTCCAAGACCGGTATCAGCCTTATATTCTCTTAATGTATCACTATATTCTCCTGTTTCATCACATATTATTTCTGCAACATACTGGTTAATACTTTTCTTTGCCGTACCCATAGTTTCATCAAGACTTTTCACTTCGTCCTTTAAACGATTCTGAAAACTTAAATACAGTCTGGTATCAAAAAGCTCTCTGAATATAGTTGCACGGTCCTTTGTATTAGCCACTAACAGCTTATAAAAATCCCCCTGTGCAATCATTGCAATCTGAGCAAATTGACTTTTATCAAGACCTATAATCTCTTTTATTGCATCATTAACTGCGGACACACCACTATATGTCCGGCCATCAGGACATATCAATTCTGCCTTTGCCAATTCTTTAGTATACTTATCTCCGCCCCTCTTAGCAGGACGCATATATTCAGGATTACGCTTTACATAATACTTCTCGCCTCTTATTAAAAATGTCATCTCAACGTATGTAGGCGTCTCCGGAGTAGCATACTTACTACGAAACATATCAGAGGTTCTGATATTGCCACTTGCCTCTCCGTACAATGCATATGTAATCGCATCAAATATACTGGTCTTGCCAGCCCCTGTATCGCCTGTTATAAGATACAATCCTTTGTCACCAAGATTATCCAGCATAAGACGAGTACATCCAGCATATGGACCGAACGCCGATATGGTAAGTTCAACAGGTCTCATCAAATACCTCCTCCATAAGCGCCTTTACATAATCACTTTGTTCCTGACTCATAGGTGCATTATTTTGCAATTCATACAACTCTGCAAACAATTCATAACCGCTCTTAGTTGTAACTTCTTCATTTATCACAAGATTGTTGTATGCTCTTGTTCTTTTATTATCATACTCCAAGCGCATAATGTTAGGATATACACTTCTTATACGACTCATAGCATCCGGAATATCATTATCATCAGTAAGAATAACCCTTATATAATCCATATTGTCAGAGCCTTCATAGTTGTCCTTATTCATAATTTCATCAAATGTACCTTTTAGTTCTCTCATATCATGAAGCGGAACTAATGGAATCTCAGATATAGAGACTTCTTTTCCCTCTATATCAACTATAGTCACACTCTTTTTATGATTCACTTCAGAAAATGAGTACTTTAAAGGAGAGCCACAATACCTTATTGTCTCGCGGCCCACATGCTGTCCCCTATGAATATGTCCAAGTGCTACATAGTCAAATCTGTCAAAGATATCTGCCTCTACATTATCAAGACCTCCAACATAGTTTTCCTCTGAATCACTTCTTAGAGCACCTGTCACAAACTGATGCGCAACCAATACATTACACCTGTTATTATCTGTCTTAACCTGTGAAAGAGCTGCTTTGACCGCATCATTATGACTGTTTATCTCATAGTCCTGAAAATACTGTTTAATTCCTACCGGCTTAATAAAAGGTAAAAGATATATATCCACTTCTTCAAGTGAATACTTAGCAACTTCGCCATTAAACACCGGCGCAATATGAATGTTCATATTCTCCATAACTCTTCCACCAAACGCTACGCGTTCTTCGCAATCATGATTACCACTGATTATAAATATATGCTTTCCTGTTCGTGAAAGTTTAGTAATAAAGTCATCACATAACGCGACAGCTTCCGCTGAAGGCATACTTTTATCGTATATATCTCCTGCTATAAACACTGCGTCAACATTTTCATCCTTAATAATCTGCACAATTCCATCAAGGATATAACGCTGGTCCTTTATCATAGATATTTCATTAACACGTTTACCAATATGCAAGTCTGAAATGTGTGCAAACTTCATAAGTTGCCCCTTTCTCCTATTCTATTCAAAGAATTTGTATATATTTTTCCCACTATTTTTTGAGAGATATAATGCCTTATCTGCACGTGTATACAACTGCTCAAAGTCAATCCCTGCTTTTGCTTCATCGTCCCGTACAATTGCAATACCAATGGAAGCTGTAGTAAAGCCACCATACCCTGCTAATCCGAGTTCATTCTTCAAATTATCTATAATGCTTTGGCTTATATTTTCAAGTTCTGTCTTGTCTGTTTTTTCTTTACAGAAAATGCAGAACTCGTCACCGCCAAATCTGGCTGCATAATCAGTTTTTTCAACACTATTCATAATAGCATTTCCAAAAATTATAAGAACCTCATCACCTGTCTGATGTCCATATGTATCATTAACATTTTTAAAGTTATCAAGATCCAACATTAACATAGCACCAGTATTGCCTTTACTTAAATATTCCTTAACATTCAACTCAAAGGAAATACGATTATTTAAGCCTGTCAATGCATCATGTTTAGCCAACTTATTAACTTCCATAAACCTATTATAATGATTGGTGATGTCAAGAACCCATATCATATCACCCTGCTTACAGCCGCCCTCCATTAAAGGATCTTTTCTAAGCTCATACGTCTTCCCATCCTGAGTAAACTGATTAATATTATTATTCATAAAATCTCTTAATATAGAATGAGTACATATGTTGGTAAAGTGGTCCATAGTACCAAACAACGCATTAGCATGCTTATTGGAGAATAACAAACGACTGTTATTATCAACAACCAAAATTCCTTCATGCCCGTGCAACAATGCATTTTCACTGGCTATCGTCACTGAATCAAGGCTATTATACTTAATAATTGACGTACCTATAGCTATTACTGCCCCTACAATTCCGATAGACGGTATCTCATATCCACCGGTAAGTCCCATAAGCTTTAACAGATAAGGCACCCATACACTTACAATTGCAATTAACAAGCACATCATTCGTTTTTTGCCTACATTATCATTTTGGCGATACTCAATAATGATAAATACAATTCCAGTAACACAAACTATAAACAAATAGGAAATGAATAAATAGAATCCTATACCATATTCTAAAACAATATGTGGAAACTCTCCTGAATAATCTATGGCCATAGACTTATAAAATATATGGTTATCATTTACTGTAAACACTGCCATTGTAACCCACACTGTTACCAAACATTCAACTAAATACACCCAACGGTATATTACTTTATGGCTACACTCACGCAAAAACATCGTAAAACAGATTATTAAAAGACATTCTCCAAAATACTCCATTTTAATAGCCGAATACACGCCTTCAACTGTATAAGAAGTTATTTCTACTAAAAACCCGAAAGTATATATTAAAGAGCACCCTGAAAACATTAGTGTCCCTATTTGCAATTTCGATGGACGAATTGTAGCTACATGTGCAACAACTCCTATGGATAAAGCAAGTGCAATAACCTGAACAAGTGTATAAATTTCATACGGCGAATAATTAACTATATAATCTCTGACAAAAGTTAATAACATAAAGTGAAGTGGATAAAAAGCGTAAAAAAAGTGTTTAAATATTACCGTTTTACCATTCTCATGGTTATAAAACTTAATGGGTATTAAAGCAAGAACAAACCCCATGAAATATAGCTTTTCATACCATATCCAATCATAATTGGAGAAGTGCCAGATATTGTTAAGATATATAGCAACAGCCAAAAATACCACTAATCCCACTGTTAACCCACTAATCCATATAACCTGTTTCTTGAAATCTTTAACATAGTAAAATACAAGTATGAAAAAAGTTGGAAGTATCGGCCATCCACCTACTGTCATAGATATCAAAAACAATACAGCCACAAGTACAACCTTCAATATCTTCTTCATCTTCTTGGATTCTAGTACTGTGAGAGTAAACAGTCCCAGCAATAAATCGAATATAATATTTTGTCTATATTCGTACATATCACCAAAAAATCTATAAAATGGTATAATGGTTACAAGCCAAAAACAAACCATCCTGCTTATATATGCCCGAAGATTAGATGTTTTTCTAAACCCTTCAGCAATGAAAAAACACATAATAGGAATGGTTAATCTTCCAATAATGTGTAGAACCTGTGCCAATGGTGTCATAAAGTCTAAAAACCCCCAGGCTATATGATCACAAACCATAGCAGAAATAGCAATTATCTTTAATTGTGTCCTATTTAACCCCTTCATCAAAACCCTCCATTATTTATCAGTTGACAAAACTATTTATATAATCACACCACCGCCAAGAACATAGTCATCCTTATATAAAACAACTGACTGTCCGGGTGTTATAGCCCTTTGCGGCTCATCAAATATACATTCCATCAAATCATCTTCTATCATCCTGACAGTGCAGGCTGCCCCTTCGTGACTATAACGAATCTTAGCCTTTGCTTGGAATTCCTGCTCTTTGTGCGCAGGCTCCATCCCCATAAAATTCACTTTTCTGGCATATAGACTTGTTCTAAATACGTCTTTATTCTCTCCAATCACAACTTCATTGGTTTCAGGACGTATCGCTACCACAAAAACAGGGTACCCCATAGCTAGTCCCAATCCTTTTCTCTGTCCAACAGTATAATGGATAATACCCTTATGTTTACCAACCACATTACCATGAATATCAACAAAATTGCCCGGCACTGTTTCATAGCCGCTGTTTTCTTTTATATAACCTGCGTAGTCATTGTCCGGTATAAAGCATATCTCCATACTATCCGGTTTATTAGCTACTGTAATTCCTATCTTCTCCGCAATCGCACGTATCTCATCCTTCGAATACTCTCCCACAGGCATAATTGTCTTGGCCAGCTGTGCCTGTGTCAGGTTATAAAGTGCGTATGTCTGATCCTTTGCCTGATTGACGGAATTGCTTACTGCCAATCTGCCATTATCCAGTTCCTTTATCCTTGCATAATGCCCTGTAGCAATATAATCAGCACCAAGCGTTGTTATCTTAGATAACAACGCTTCCCACTTCACATATCTGTTACATACTACGCACGGATTTGGTGTTCTGCCGCAGGTGTATTCCTCTATAAAATAATCAATTACATACTTCTTAAAATCTTCTCTAAAGTCTATAACCATATGAGGAATCCCTAATTCTTTAGCCACCTTAGCAGCATCCACTGCCGGCTGAACCGACTCCCCATCCCATATCTGCATAGTTACACCGGTTACATTGTACCCCTGCTCTTTTAAAAGGTATGCCGCAACAGAGGAATCTACGCCTCCTGACATACCTACGATAACATTATTACCCATAAATAACTCCTGTCGGATTAATTCTCAATCTAATATCAGTCATCAGGCTCTATCCTATGACTGTATCTACTTTCTCTCTCAACTTTTCTGTGGCATCACTTACATCAACGGCCCCAAATATAGCAGACACAACTGCAACTCCTGATACTCCGGTTCCCTTGAGCTGCTCCACATTATCATAAGTTATACCGCCTATGGCAACCACGGGAATACTTATCGCCTCTGTTATAGCTATCAGTGTTTCTTTTGACATAGGCACAGTATCAGTTTTTGTGCTTGTCCCAAACACAGCTCCGGCTCCAACGTAATCTGCCCCCAGTTCCTGTGCCTTCAATGCCTGTTCCACAGTCTTTGTAGTCATACCTATAATCTTGTTTGGCCCTAATAACTTCCTTGCTTCTTCATAGTCCATATCACTTTGTCCTATATGAACACCATCGACATCAGCTTCTACTGCCGCAAGAACATCATCATTCACAACTAATGGAACATTATACTTTAATGCAACTGTTTTCAGCCTCTTGGCCATATTCACACGCTCTTCATGGGTAACTTCTTTATCCCTTAACTGTAAAAATGTTGCTCCTGCCTTCAAAGTCTGCTCTACTCTTTCAACCAACTGCTCACCCTTACACCATCTTCTATCAGTAATCGCATATAATCTCATATCTTGTGGTGTTACCTGATTCATGAAAACAACTCCTTAACTTTCTTATCAATCACAAATTCATGCATCATATATCGTTTCTGACCTGACGGAACAAAACGCTCTGACTTCACAAACTGCTTAAATTCATCATATGGCAATAGCTGATAATCCATCGTCTCGCCATACTGCAGATGTATATCTGCCTGACCACATATCTTTGTAAGATACGCATAGTAAATTACATGCTTTTCCTTACTAACAAGCTTAAAAAGATCTATTAAGTCATCTTCTGTCTGAACAATTCCAGTCTCTTCCCTAAGCTCCCTAAGTGCGCCTTCTCTTGGTGTTTCACCGGCAAGAATAGAACCTCCGGTAACTTCCCACTTTAATGGGTTTGTCTTATTCTTAGAGCGTTGTGTTGTAAGGAATCTTCCGTCCTCAGTACCTGCGTACACTTCAACAACTATGTGAAAAACACCATCTGGTAGGTCTTTAGCCATACTTCTTCCTACCTGAAGCCCAAGCTTATTTCCAAGCTCATCATATGCATCCCACATCTCATCATTAAGAATCTCTACGTAGCTGTCATAATACTGTTCTTGAAAATACACTAATTCTTCTATCTGTTGCTTGTTGTATGGAACATTTTCAGGTGCAATAACCCATTTTGTTTCTACATCATCATTTCTGTGAATTATAGCTATTCTCTTACCCTTAAACTGCTTTAAAGGTATATCCACACCTATAACATACGCATCCTGTTCCTCTCCATCTGGAGCTTCTATACCTTCAACATACCCATAATTAATAGGATACACCAATGCCGGGTAATCCGGATGCGAACTGCCAATCGGCCTATCAATTGTAACTGTATAGATTTCGTTATCCACTTTATACTCCATTCCTTGTTAAACTAACATCAACTTTATCACTTAAACTGTATATTTCCTGCGCCGTCGCCAATTCTTTTACGAATGCACTGGCGCTTCCTGCACATATACTTAATTTTAACGCTTCTTTATAATCGCATGTCTTTATATATCCTGCCAAAAATCCTGCCACCATAGAATCTCCCGCACCCACGGAATTAACAACTCTTCCCTGTGGGGCATTAGCACAGTACACATATTCTTCAGTAACAAGGACCGCCCCATCCTCTGCAAGTGATACTAAGACATTCTGAGCACCTTTTAGCCTTAAAGACTTCGCACTATCAATAATCTCTTCCATACTATTCAGCGTTCTGCCACACAAGTCTTCCAATTCAACCTTATTGGGCTTTATTAAAAATGGTCTTGCACTCAAAGCATTGCTCAACAAACTTCCTGATGCATCAACAACACAACGCGCACCTGCTTTAGCCGCATAACCGGCAAGCTCACCATAAATCATACTACTCACGGTACTTTGCACATTGCCTCCAAGCACAAGATAATCCCCCTCCTTGAGTCTGCATATAACCTTATACAGCTTTTCTACATCATAGGTAGTGATATTAGGACCTCTGCCGTTAATTTCACCTTCTTTTTCCGCTTTGATCTTTACATTAATACGGGACATACCTTCCTTTACGGTAATGAATTCTGTGTATACACCACATTCTTTAAGCATATTTACTATATTATCTCCCGTAAAGCCTGCAACGAAACCTGTTGCCATATTCTCTACACCAAGATTATGAAGAACTCTTGACACATTAATTCCCTTGCCGCCCGGCAAAATATATTCTTCCTGTACACGATTGACATCTTCATAAGATATTCCCGGAACCGTTACGACATAATCTATAGATGGATTAAATGTTACTGTATATATCATATTCTCTTCTCCCGCAAAACTCTACAAAACCTATTTTAACATAAATTATTCATAACTTAAAGTGTTAAAATGTATTATTTGACACAGCGTTTCTTTATCGTAATATCACGTCGAAATAATTTTCAAATTACCCTTGCAAAGTTTCTAAATAAGTTTTATATTTATATTAAGTGATTTTTTGGCATATATTACTAGATAGGAGGGACAGAGCATTGATTATAACCGAAAAGGCAGCTAGTGAAACAGCTAAAGATTACGCTATGCGCACTTTGCTTAACAACATTATTCTGTTTAATCTAAAGCCTGGTGAAAAACTAATAGAATCTGAGCTATGCGAACAATGCCAGCTTAGTCGTACCCCTATACGTGAGGCAATTCTCCAACTCAGCCAACGACGTTTGATTGATATTCACCCAAAGCAGGGTACATATGTATCAAAGATTAATCCTAAGTCTATATATGAATTCATTGAATTCCGTGCTGTTATAGAAGGGAAGTTATCACAAATTGCTTGTGACGTTATGACCCCTGAAGACATCGAACGCCTAAAGGAGATCTATGCATTGTGGCAGTGTCATGGTAAAACCGGCAGTAGCGCTAAGATGCATATGTATGATAAAGCATTTCATGAATACATATACACAGCTTGTAATAAACATTATTGGTATCATATTGTAAGCAGTAATATGTACCAGTATGATAGAGTGCTTGTACTTATGCAGGATATGCATTACGAAAATCTTTCAGATGATCACTTAAAGATTATTGAAGCTATTGAAGCAAAGGACAAAGAAGCAGCATATAACATAATTGTCACTCATGCTACACGTTTCAACGACTTTGAATCAACAGTAAAAGCGAGATATCCTGAATATTTCACCACATAATTATATACCCGTCCCGCAGCTCTCTTGTTGCGGGACTTTTAATAATTTCACTAACCGAATTTTCTGTTTTTAAAAAAATACACAAAAAATGTAATAAAATGTCAAATTAACTGTTGACATTGTACCTATAAAATGTTATATATTTATTGTACGTAATATATAACGCACTGCGTAATATATTACAACATGTTCATTATTATGTTGCTCCACCTGCAACAATAATTATGACAACCTCTCATTTTTGATATATAGCGATGGGCACCTCCACATCCCCCCTCTTATTAAGGTGTCCACCGACTATATTATTTTTTTTGTCTATTTTGCTAAATCAAAGGCGATGCCATAGAGACTCTAATCTCCTATAGGCACCGCCCTTTTATATTTTATATAATACCTTATATATTACATTTGGTTTCTGAGCAATACTTCTTACTTTGTTTTGAATATATTAATCATCTTACCTAACTCATTAGCTGTTACGCCAAGCTTATTAGCTCTTACCTCTACCTGAGACAATATACTGTTAAGCTCCTCAATAGATGCCATAATCTCTTCTGTAGAAGCTGCATTCTCCTGAGAAATTGCTGAAAGACTTGATACGCTGTCAACGATTTCAACTCTCTCGATATTAAGTTCCTCAGTAATAGTCTGAATATATCCTATCTGAGCAATAGTCTCATCAATACCATTCTCCAATGCGTGGAATATCTTATTAGTTTCCTCAAGTTTAACATTCTGCTCATTAACATTAGATGTAGTACTGTTCATACTATCGATAATAAGCTTATAATTATGTACAAGATCATCAAGGTTATCCCTGATCTGCTTACTGTTTGCAGAACTCTGCTCTGCCAATGTTTTAATCTCTCCGGCAACTACCGCAAATCCCTTACCTGCTTCACCAGCTCTTGCTGCTTCAATAGACGCATTGAGTGAAAGAAGGTTTGTCTGTGATGCAATATTCTCAATAATCTGAATCGCGTTCTGGATAGCATCAACGGAAGTCTGTGTAATATTAATCTGGTTATTAGCCTCTTCCATATTCCTAATAATTGCTGTATTAGAATCCTGTAATTCATCAAATATCTGAATCGCACTCATCTTCGCCTTATTCATATCTTCAGCCGTATTAGCAAGACTTACTGTATTATCACTGATACTCTTAATATTCTCACCCATATCAGCAACTGCTTCACTTACTTTCTGTGTACTGTCTGCCTGATCGTTGGCACCTGTAGCAACACCTTCTACCGCCTTTGTAATATCGCCTGTAGCAGTATTAGTATAAGCAACCGAATCGTTAAGCTCTACAGATATTGTACTTAAATCAGTTGCAACATTCTGTGCTTCTGACATAATTGTATTAAGTCTGTTTGCAACTTCATAAGTCTGATTAGACAACTCTTCAAGCTCATCAGCATTCTTTGCAAATTTAGCATTCTTTTCGATTGTCAAATCATTCTGAGCTAATGCGCCAACCATACCCTTAGTTACATCAATTTTCTTAAGGATAGGTGTTATACATAATAATGCAATAATTGAGAATACTATGGTAATTCCGATAATAACTATCAATAATCCAAATGTACTGGCAGTAATGGTCTCCATAGCTTCTGCTTTAGGAATACCGGCAAACACAGCACCTGTAAGTTTTCCATCATAAACCCATGGAATATAATATCCATAGTACGCCTCGCCATTAACGTTGGCATCTGTGTAGAATATGTTACTTTGCTTCTGTGTTAACTCAGCCTTAATCGTAGGGTCCATTGTAGTACCTACCGCATTAGGGATTGAACTTACAGCTCTTACATCTCCATTAAATATAGTAACTTGAACACCACATTCTGCAGCAAGTTCATCAATTGAGCCTGCCATGGATTCAGTATTATAAGCATAGGCCTGCGACAATTCTGTTGCACCCCAAGCTGCTGTCAATAGTTTTTCTTCAATCTCCTCTGTTATTACCTTGTTAAATGCCATAGCACCATAAACTGATGCACATATAGCAATCATAATGCAAGGGAAAATAATAAACATCATTATCTTTCCCTTAATACCCATTCTGAATTTCTTTTTAGTTTCCATAAACAAGTCCCTTCTTTCGTTGATATGATTATTTTTAATCATTATATCACACAGTTTAAGAAATGTATAGGCATTTCTTGTTAATTTTTTAACTATCCTTACTATATTAACTAAGTTTTAAGGAACACCAAAATATACACTGAAATGTCAAGACATTTTCATATCAGCTTTGTCTTTATACATGGACGTGTCAGCCTCTTTATACATCATATCAAAGCTCATCCCTTGAGTCTTCATAGCAATACCGATGGCACAACGATATTCAGTTTTTGCCATCTCAGTCTTTATGTCCTGTACCATTTTTTTGACCTGCTCTTCGCTCTTCTTATTGCAAAGCACACAGAATTCATCACCGCCTACACGATATAAATAACAGCCTCTCATCAAAGCTTTCTCTACACACTCTGCAAGAGTCTTAAGTGCCATATCACCAGCCTCGTGTCCCTTAGTATCATTAATCACTTTAAGAAAGTTAAGATCAATGCCAATAACTGCAGTAATACTATCCCAATGTTTTGCAGCGTCCATATAAAAGCTTCTTCTGTTCAATACTCTTGTAAGATGATCCCGTTTATATGTCTGGGTATGGAAAAACAAGTAATAAAATGTCACCGAAATAACAATAGTTCCATTAATCAAACCATCTTTCCCATAAATCATCTCAAGGATAACCGCTGTCACTGCCGCAACAACTATAGCAAACACAATAAGAGCCTCATAATAATTCTTTTCTCTAAAGTAAATTATAGAATATATAACAAGCACCAAAAGATAGAAACCACTAACTACAAAAGGTGACCATCCCAACGGTCCACGAACGAACCGGTTAGTTGCATCATAAGAAAATGCTATATCACACACCAAAGCAGAAAAGGATATAATTGCATTAATCATAGCCGGAACTAACAATAAATACAGCTTTAGACTGCGATTGCGCACTACTATGTACAATATACACATAATACACATCGGTCTTACTGTATAACCAATAGCCGACATCCAAACACGAAGTGCAGTCGGATAGTTAAGCCCCGCTGTCCAACTCTCCACAGTGTCAACCACCAACAACACAACTGCCAAAAGAATCGCTTTCATAAAAAGAGCAGTTTCTTTCCTATCAAATGTTGTGTTAGTAATCAAAAACACAACCATAAAAAGGACAATAAGACAGGTTGCGTAGTTAGAGTATATGAAATCCTGTAGCATGTTGGCCAGCCTCCTTTCTGCTATTTGCCAGTTAATAGTAATAATAACAGATTCGTAAAGGGAGGTCAATAATGGCTCCTTCTCCTATGAAGCAATACGAATTCTAAAGAATTGCATTGATTATGCCCTCATTCCGTGCATCATTCCAAATAGCTTGCTTAATACGCCCCATCTCTTTTTCTTCATCATATTCAAATATACTCATACTGATAACCTCTGCTTTCTGCTGCAACAAGAAATCCCTAAGAACATTGTTCTTAATGCAATCATCTACAGCCTTAATAACAGCCTCCGTAGTCGACATCGTTTCGGCATATTTCCTTACTGTCTCCACATAATTCTGAAATACATTGGTTATGTATATCAGATTGCGAAGTGGCATATTCGGATTCCATGTGGACTGATGCTCATATAAATTAAGACTATCTCAGTTTTTACTGATGATGCTGTTTTTGTTCAATTGAACAAGGAGCAACAGGAATTTTTCGATATATGGGTCACACTAACCGACTCACAGAAGCATCTGGTTTACGAGCTTATAAAAGAATTTAAGTAATAAAAGCGTAGGAACTATGGCTCTTTGTTGCCACAACCTACGCTTTTTAGATTCATGATTACAACTCTTCCAATGTACAATTCTACCTTACAACTTAAAAGAAGAAGCATTCATATTATATCAGTATAAAAACCCTATTGACAAAATAACTAGAGCGATATATATTAATTTAAGTAGAAATATATCATATATGACACCTCCACCACACATCATATGTATATTTTTATTCTTATGTAAAAGTGCTTTCACTTTCACATTCCCTAATTATTCCCCAAACTTATGACTGAATATTATTTGTATATTGATAGATTTAATAATACTTTACATTTTAAACAAAACCTCTTATAATAAGTATATACTTATAGAAAGGGGTGCGAAAGGATGAGTGATTATATGCCAACGGAAAAGGAAATGATTGATAAGTACATTGACAAATTTACTGATTTGCAACGCATCAAGAATTCGCCTGATAGAGACAAAGAGATCGACTATCAGATAGCCATAACTAAAGCAAAACTACAATCCTTAGGTATTCCTACGGAAGATTTAGAAATCAATTAATTACTATTAAAGACCGCACCGACATCTGCCGGTGCGGTCTTCACATATGCCTGATGGCGCATTCTTCATACCTTATTATCTTACCCAATAACCTCTGCTATTCTGTCTCTCATCTGGTCCTCACCCATGATGTGAACGATAGTCCAGAGGTCAGGTGTGTTAGCCTTGCCTGTAACAGCGATTCTTACAACCTCTGCGATGTCAGATACGCTACCCTTGAAGTTTTCAGGGTTAGCCTTGTAAGCCTTCATATCTGAAGCGAAGCCAAGCTTATCAGCAACGACCTTTAACTTATCAAACCAAGCTGAATTGTCGTCTGCATGGTCGTATGTTGCAAGGTACTCGTTAAGAACTGTTTCAACCATCTCATCATCAAGTCTGAAAGCGTCCTTCTCGCCCTCATCACCCATATCAAAGAAGTATGAAATCATCTCAAATACCTGTCTTGCATACATAAGATCTTTTCTTCTTCTCTTCATGCCAACGCCCATATAAAGTCTAAGGATAGACAACATTTTCTCCTTATCCTTAAACCACACAGCAGCCTTCTCAGGCTCATTCTCTGTAGCCCAGTTGTAAAGGAAGTCGTAAACCTCATCCTCTGAAAGCTTTGAAAGCTCATTCTTACAGATATTGTGAAGCTTCTCCTTATCGAACAATGCACCTGACTGATTCATCTTATCAACTGAGAATGGGAACTCGTTGATATCCTTGTCAGGGAACTGGTCATGCCACTCCTCAAAGTTAGAGTTAAGAAGTGTCATAAGATAAACCTTCATAGTGTATGGATGGTAGCCATCCTTTCTGTAGTAATCAAGCGAAAGCTCAGGGTCCTTTCTCTTAGAAAGCTTACGCTTTCCGCCTGTTTCTTCATCAAACTTCATAAGGTGAGCTGTATGTGCGTACTCAGGCATCTTGAAGCCAAGCACGTGGAACAGCTCATAGTGAATTGGTGCAGAAGCAAGCCACTCGCCGCCTCTAATAACCATAGTAGTTCTCATAAGATGGTCGTCGATTGCATGTGCAAAATGATATGTCGGAATACCATCCTTCTTAAGAAGTACGATATCATGAATATTCTCAGGCAACTTAATTTCACCCTTGATAGCATCAACAAATGTTATCTCCTTGTCAGGACTTCCCTGTGATCGAAGTCTGAGAACATAAGGCATACCTGCTGCAAGATTAGCTTCTATCTGCTCTAATGAAAGCTCTCTACAAGTAGCATACTCACCGTAGTAACCTGTAAGAACCTTAGCCTCTTCCTGCTTTGCTCTAACTGCATCAAGCTCTTCTTCACCACAGAAGCAAGGATATGCAAGCCCTCTTTCTACAAGACTCTTTGCATATGTGTGATATATCTCAACTCGCTGACGCTGGAAATATGGGCCATAAGCATTGTTCTCGCCAAGCTCGTATCCTGCACCCTCATCAAATTCAATATTAAAGTACTTAAGCACATTGATAATAATATCAACTGCACCATCTACCTTACGCTTCTCGTCTGTATCCTCTATACGAAGATAGAACACACCACCATTTCTGTGGGCAATTCTCTCATCTGCAAGAGCTGAATAAAGATTTCCTAAGTGGATAAATCCTGTTGGACTTGGTGCCATACGTGTAACATGTGCCTTTGAATTCAACTTTCTATATGGGAACTTCTCCTCATAATAATCCGGTGTATTCACAACATCCGGGAAAAGTAATTGTGCTAACTTATTGTAATCCATAACTTCCTCCATAATCATAACCTGCCTGCAAACATTATGTTGCGACAAATGTAAGCATATTCCATTAAATTATAACATCCGATTCATCTATTTTCAATGGTTTTCTAGGCAAATGCTGTTGCAAATGCCGTCCCCCTATAAACCTTCTACCACCGCAGTAACTTTGCATAGCTTGCAGATTCCTTCCAGTTAAATCCGTTATCCCGTAGCTGCTCCACACTGTTGATTATGCAACTGCCATATGAACCGCCTACCGCACTTAGCACATAGTGCTCACCATCAAAGCCAAGATAAATCATAGTATGACTAGATATACAATCACTAGTCCTGCGCGCTTCATCTAATGTTTCCTTCGCACCACAAGCTTTCCATCCAACAATATCACCAGCTCTAAGCATCTTCCAGTCATCCACATCCTCGAATCTTAACGTCCTACAGGAAGTCATACGCATTTGTCCTGAAACATCACGAGGCATAACAAATCCAAAGCATCTGTGGATATCCATAATCACTGCTGAACAGTCTCTTGAACACAAAGTTCCACCCCAGCCATATACATTGCCAAGCATTTTGTAGGCCTGACGTAATACATTAGCCCCAGTGTAAGGAAGACAACCCACATGCACATCCTTAGATACAGGAAGCATCCCTGTTATGTACTGCACAAAACCATCATTTCCTCTAACCGGCACCTTTACTGCATAATTATAATAGTATCCTATAACCTCTTCACCTTCTACGCTTGATTTTCGATGGTTATCCCAATATCCTGCATCCAGTTCAAGTCGAACTCCCATGTCTAACCTAATATCCTGCAACATCAGATAATCCCCAGTCACAACTACGAAGTTCTTCATATTCATACAAGCTAACCAATCATCAACATCATAAAACCTTGCTACATAACATTTCTTGACCCATCCTTCATAATACACACAACGTATCTTAACCCACTCTTTATACTCTTCCAAGTAAACCACGGGCTCGTTTACATATATGGCAGTCAATGCTTCTTTCTCTTCAGGTGTGGCCCACATCACACTTCTACGCACACAGACTCCGTAAGCCAAAGCATTAGAAAAGCCGACAAGGTCATAAAGATACGCATCCCTTGTCAGCTTTGTCATATTACTTTTATTAAACTTTTGTATGCTTTCGCTATCCATACGCACAGTTTCAGCGGTTTCATCTCTCATAAGCCAATAGCCGACATTTAGCATCTTAGAAGAAACAGCGTCTGCAACCTTATACGCTACACCATAATCAACCATGTACCCCTCCATAATAGTCCTAAGATACACAATTATATGTATAGCTGCACAGGATTATGACTTGCATTATATCTTCGCATTATTCTCCCTAATCTCAGCCACTAACTGTCTTCTGTAAGCACGGACACCATTCTCGTTCCAATACTTCTTTTGCTCAATCTTGATTACCTCAAATGTAGTCTCCAGGATGTCCGACTTGTAACTGGTCTGTGGTGCCTGTCCCGCATAGAATACAGTGATTGAATCATTGAAACGCTCCATATCAAGACCGTATTCTTTAGCAAAACGCTCCTTTTCAGCGTCAGACTCAATAATCTTAATATGTGCATAGTAACCAACGAGATAAGCAAAATAATTTACATCAAACTTATCAATCCAATGCTCATCTTTTCCCATAAATACAATAACAGGGAACTGCCTGTCTGCTGAATCAATCAAGGCCTTAAATTCGTCGTAACTGTCTGCATTCACTGGTTTTACAGACTCTTTTAATCTTACCACGTCGCAGATGCCTATATTATCAGCGATTTCACCGTAGAAGTTCGGACGTGAAAACAGAACATTCTCATTGTCACGATAACGGTCTGTCGGTTCTGCATATTCATTACTTACAGTGAACAACACACCTTCCGGTGTATCCTTAACAACCGCCTTTGATATCCAGATTCTGCTGGCTATCTTAGAGTCAATATGTGTTGTACATTCAGAAAAATAAAGTCCATCCTCATCATAAGACACATCCACAGAGTATCCCGGTGCACTTGATTTATAATTAGCAACATTTTCAGGAATATCTAAAAATGCTTCACAGTATCTTGAACGAACCCATGAATATATGTAGTTACTCGCCTTCTTAAATGCATCTTCCTTTGCACAATTGCTGGTATCAAGATATGTCTTGGCACCAAATACCTTATATGTTCCAAGCATTTTAAATGGCTCAAAACGTTTACGCTTGCTTTGATGCTCCTCCGGTGCATTCTGACTTTCAATCTCTGCAATAGCTTCCTTCAGTCTGTCATCATTAGGGCCTAGAAGATTCACTATCTTGACTATATTGTTAATAGTGAGAGCTGTGCCCTTCTCCGCAGTATTGCTCCACAACTGACTGATAACAAAGCGTCTCTTAAACTTAAAAAACTGCTTTGCAAGCTCTATATCCTCATCAAACACCTGCTTAATAAGCGGATGTATTGGCTCACTGTCAAGCTTTAGCCTGTAGTGACAACGTATCATATTGCCCCATTTGCGTGACTTGTAGTGCTGATGGCCCAAGTCCTCGAGCACCTTCACAACAGAATCATCACACAACTCAAATGTAGCAAGGATACTGTTCATCTTTCTGGCAAGTACTTCATTACCCTCGCCAAATGCCGAACCCTTGTATCTTAAGTCATGCTCTATCTCATGCCAGTTCTCGAAGGAATTAGTTCTTACCTGAATCTCAAACGTGTCATCCATATACTCAGAAAGCATAGGATTAACAATAGTTTTGCTTAAATAGCTTGGAAGTTTAAACACACCATTAACTTTCATAGCTCTAAATTCATATTCACTACTCTCTGTAGTTTCCCATACGCCGGGCTCTACAAAAAGAGTATCCAATAAATCCCTACATATATCAACATCATCTGCAAAATAAAGCATAATTCTAATGCCGATTAAGTCCTGCATCTTCTTGTCTTCATTCTCTGTGCCCGGGCGACCATAATCCTTAAATATAAGCTTATCAACTGTAGAATCTACCGCCTTAACTCTGTAGGCAATTCTGTAGTAAAATCCGGCTCTTTTTAGTTTCTCTTCGATAATACTTAACAGATCAACCCGCACAACATCAGGAACATGTATCTGTTCTACACATTCCCTGCAAAATAATTCATTAACTTTTAATTCTTCCATTATTATTCCCCCGACACAACCTGCTCTAAAAGATACTTCTTCACATCTTCTGGCGCAAATGTTGCTTCTACTGAATTAATTAATATATTCTTTACCTGTTCCTCTAGAAGACCGCACTTCTCCATCACGAGCTGAATCTCTCGTGAAAGTGTCGTCCCTGAAACTGTCATATTGTCTGTATTAATAGTGACCTTAACTCCTGCATCAAGCAGTTTCCTAATAGGGTAATCCTCTAACTTCTCCACTACCTTAGTGTTTAGATTACTGGTTGGACAAAGCTCTAAAAATGTGCCCTCAGACGCAAGTCTTTGCATCAGTTCATCATCCCATGCAGCCCTTATTCCATGACCGATTCTTTTAGTGCCATATTCTAATGCGGCAATAACACTCTCAGAACCTGCCGCTTCGCCTGCGTGAATGGTAAAAGGTACTCCTAATTCTCTTGCCAGCTCAAAAAGGTCAGCAAAATCTTCTGTAGGAAATAGTCCTTCTGCCCCTGCCAAATCCACAGCAACAACACCCTTGCCAAGATATTCTTTCGCAAGACGCACTGTAGTCATATTAGCATCATAATTGTCACTTCCTCGCATACAGCACAGAATGATACCAGACTTAATGCCGCCAGCCACTGAACCTACATCCTGAAGTTTGCTTGTGGACGCTTCACCTTCACACTTTCCCTCAAGAACTGCTTCCACAACTTCTTTCTGGGTCAATCCCTTTCTCATATGAAGCTGCGGTGCAAAACGTATCTCCGTATATATAATTCCCTGTGCATACTGCTCTTTAAGAAGCGTGCTTACGCTAAACTTAAGCGCATCCTTTGTCTGCAAAAGCTCAAGTGGAAAATCAAACTTCTCAAGATACTCGTTCAGATCAGCGCAGTTCTCTGAAACCTGCAATCTTTGCCTAAGATTACCTTCTATGGTAATCCCCTGCATACTCGCAAGTTCTCTTACGCAATCTTCCGATAACGAGCCATCAAGATGTATATGTAAATCAATCAACTTGCCTTCAAGTCTCATATTCCACCTCAATTCTGCCAACGCGGCACACAAACACATAGATATTAATTGTATTATATCACCTGACAAAACATTTGTAAACAACCCGCAAAAAGCACTTACCATCCCTAAGAACAGTAAGTGCCGCTACACATATTCAATTATTATACTTAATTATTGTATTTACTCAAGATATCCCTTATAGCTATTACTCTCGGTCAACTCAACAGCCTTGTTCATCTCTTCCCTTGTCGGTGGGTTCACTCCGTCAAGTCTATAATCCACACCTAGCTCCTTCCACTTAAACACGCCCAGTGTATGGTATGGTAAGATTTCAAAGCGCTTTACAGTCTTAAGAGACTTTACGAACTCTCCCAGTCTCTTTAAATCTTCATCTTCTGTTGTATGACCCGGAACAAGCACGTGTCTTATCCACATATCTTTTCCGTTGTCTGAAAGATACTGTGCCATATCAAGAATATTGCTATTAGTGTGCAATGTAAGCTCTTTGTGCTTCGCATCATCAATATGCTTAATATCCAGCATAAAGAGATCTGTGTACTTCATAAGTTCATTAAACTTACTAAAGAATGGCTCCTCTCTTGTGAATGGGTTACCTGAAGTATCAAGTGTTGTGTGAACACCCTTTTCCTTCGCAAGTCTAAAGAGCTCTGTCACATAATCAATCTGAAGAAGAGACTCACCACCACTTACAGTGATGCCACCCTTTTCCTTCCAATAGTTCTTATAGCGAAGTGCTTTTGCAAGAGTTTCCGCCGGAGTCTCTTCGTATGAAGTCTTATCCTCCATAGCCCATGTATCAGGATTGTGACAATACTTACAACGCATGTGACATCCCTGCAAAAATACAATATATCTCACACCCGGACCATCCGCCGCTCCAAAGCTCTCTATAGAATGAATTCTTCCTTTAATCTCTGACATACTTCCTCCATCTAATATCGGGAATAATACACATATTATGCACCATCTAACCTCGCCCTATTCCCGCTTAATTATCGGTGCACCCGAAACTTACTCGTGACTGAATACAATATTAATCAGTCAATATTCATAATATATCACAATCTTGGCTCCGTTACAATTAGAATCCCATCCTAAACACAATAATCCGCTCTCTGGCTTTTTCTCCATCGCTTATATCACTGCAATCAATCTCATCAACGAATTCTAACTCATTAATAGTCATAAGATATGCTATGTACTCACTTGACGGGTAATAGAAAAACAGCAGAATCTCTCTAGTATTAGCATAATATGAATCAATAATCCGTGCTACCACTTTCTGAAAAACTTCCACTGAAAATGGGTTGAAAAAATAGCACCGGTTAACTTCAGGGGGAACCTCATAAACCTCAGCTTTACCCAGCACAAATTCTGTGCGGGCAGCGGACACTGCCGCACTGCGATTCTCCAACGCTTTCTCATGCATTCGTTCATCATATTCAATGCCTATAGTTCGAGCCTTTGTTTCGTAAGCCAAAAAGAAATCAACTCGTCCTTTGCCGCAACCATAGTCCAGAAGAACATCGCCTTTCTTGATAAGTTCGCTCTGTGCCAGTCGCTCAAGCACTGCATAAGAAGTAGGCTCATATGGGTAATTGTATTGGTCGGCACGAGAATCATCCCTGCCGGTAGTCTTTATACGTAATAGCTTGTCCCATCTGGTCTCTGTCTGGTTCATATAGCCTCCTGCAAATACGCTATAGTTACTTTTCATATTAAATATACTCAAAATACTGCAACAGCTTCTTATAAGTATCTTGAGCAGCTCTACAAGTTTCTATTAAGTAACCTTTTTCGCTTGTATACTCCTTCAATCCTCTTCTATAATAATCCTTTGATATATCCTCAATAATAAACGGTGGAATATCATATTTTAAGCATTCTTTAAACATAATTAATCGACCAACTCGACCGTTTCCATCTTGGAATGGATGTATCTTTTCAAACTTATAATGAAAGTCAATAATGTCTTCAAATGCTACATTGCTATTTTCTCTATAGCTTTTTAACAATTGTTTTATATCCGACGCAACATTGGATGGATGCGTTGTTTCAATCATATCTCCAATTACATTAGGTTTTTTCTTATAATCACCAACAGCAAACCACTCTTTCCTACTGTCAGAAGTCCCACTCTTTAATATCAAATGTATGTGTTTTATAATATCTTCTGATAGCTCCTTATCTGCTACCGACAAAATATAATCAAAGCATCTGAAATGATTTACTGTTTCAATTATATCATCAACCCTTTCACATCCTTCAGTAACCCCTATAGTTTGAGTTTCATATATACTTCTTGTCTGGTCTTCTGTGAGCCTGCTACCTTCAATGCGATTTGAGTTATAAGCTAATCTAACTTGCGTCTGATGGTATAAACCACCTTTTAATTTCATACTGGCCTCTTCTTTGAGTCTAAAGAGTATTGAGTTCTCATTTATTTCTTTTTCGTATGATAGAATTGCGCCCGGTTGACAATCAAAAAATTTACACAAACTTTCTATAGTTGATAGCGCTACTTCTTGATTTTTTGAAAGTTTGGCCATAGTCGCAGAAGATATGTTAATTTCACTCCGTAGTCTTTCTTTACTTATTTCTCTTTCTTCCATCATCAAAAATAATTTTTTATATGAAATCATAGTCCCTCCACCTTTCTTACTTTGCATAGTATATCATATGTATTTACTTTTGTAAATATACCGCCTTTAACTTCCTAAATATTACGCGCAAGCAACACTTTCCAAAGCAATGGTTTTCACTGCCTAAAATTTTACCATATTTTCTCTGTCTTTACTAGAAAAAGTTACGTTCAAGCCCAACTGTCCTGCACCTTTGGCATGACATACTCGGTCTTATTTTTCAGCATTCCGTAAATGATGCTAATTAATCTTCTGGAAATCAATATCAATGCCTGTGGCTTGGTCTTACCTCTTGCCAACCGCCTCTGATAATAAGCATAAAAAGCCGGATTACGTGGCAGTCCCTTGGATGACAGTTGAATCATCTGAATTGCAAGGAAATATATGGTTTCCTGCAATCTTCTGTTTCCCTGTTTTGAAGGCTTATCGTCACCTTTTCCTGCGGATGAAAAATTCACAGGTGCGATTCCTGCAAAATTTACCAATTTATCGGCATTGGTGAATCTTCTGATGCCTCCAATCTCCGAAAGCAACTTTGCAACCGTAGTATCGCTAACACCGGGAATGGTGTTTAAAGTACATTCAAATCTTGGAAGAAAATCGGCAATCGCCTTGTCTACTTCCTCAATCTGGGAAACATAGTGCCGAACATCACGCACCAGCCCCCTTGTGATTTCATCACGCTCAGGCTGATAGCCCCTCGTAGTATCTCCGTCTGCCTTTACTGCATCCAGTATAATCTGACACTTTCGTGTAGAAAACTGATTGTGGCTGACCGGGATTAATTCCTCTGCCAATTCCTCCACAGACTTACCGTTCAGCAATCTTGGAGAAGGATAATGCTCCCAAAAATAAAGTGCTGTGGGTCTGCCAATATCCTGAAAGAATTGCTTATAGCTTGGATAAGCTACACTGACCTGCTCATGCAATTGGTTCTTCAGTCTGATATGGTGCGTCTTCAGGTTTGCCCTGCGATTTACCAACTGACTGAGAGTCCAGTACATATCTTACGGCATGGCATCAGTCAACTTGTTCAGTTCATTAATGACTACTCTTGCTACACATTGAGCATCGCAGCTGTCGTTTTTTTGTACTGTGGTACGCTCTTTCGGTAGGCATAGGATAATACCGGGGTAACATCTTTTACAATGTAATTCCGTTCAATCAACCATGCAGCTAATGCTCTTCCATAGCCGTAGGAATTCTCTAACGCAAATACAATCCCCTTGCCGTCAGTACAAAATCTTTTCGCTTTTACTAAAAGTTTTGAAAATTCAGAGGGTTTGTTTTGAAACGTAATCTCTCCGGGTTTTTCGTTGAAGCAGTCCATAATTACTGCCGTGTGTTGTTCCTTATGGAGGTCTAACCCCACATAGATAAACTTTGTTTTGTCGTACATAACTTCCTCCCAAATCTTTTGACTTCAAAATACCGGCAACCTCAACTGATAAGCCAGTATCCCCGAATTACGCACTGGGCAACGGAGGCGGCACGTGTGGCACAGCCAATCTACTTATCCGTTTCGGATTAAGGATTTTCCTGCAGAACACGGGACACGAAGCAAAAAAAGATTGCCTTCGTGGTGTGAGATGTTAACTCTGAAAAAGAAAGGTTGCAAATCAATTTTTCGATTTGGGAGCAGATTTTTTATATAGAACGCTAAAATGAGCAGAATCGGCTTTATGCCATAGACCAAAAACAGAGAAAAACGAGTAATAATGCATAATTTTACTTTCCCGGCACACTAAACAACTTTCTCTTGCCCTTGTGAGAGCCTGTATTGCCCCTGTGTGCGATTTTGAGAGCGAAGTCGAGGTAGTTACCCATAATGGAAGATTTGAGCCCTGTTGGGAAAATGTGAAAGACATTATTTCCTAAGATACTGCCAAAATAAGTAGGGGCGAAAATAGTGCAGGTTAAAGGACTTATGCCGCCACAGGGACGGCATAAGCCGAAAAACACCCACCGGCAGAGCCGTTAGGAGAAATATTATATAGCATAACTTTGGTTAATGTTCCGACATTTGTTATGCCTTTATACAGCTTTATCACGCAACAGAAAAATCGAGAATATTCCGTGGCAGTCGCCAATAGCACACCCTCGATTCTATGTTTCCGTTTAGACAATATTATGACGTTTTTACTAAAAACCTATTTGTATAGTCCTTTAAAAATGCGTTAACTATATTGGTTTGTTCAGAATTTGTTTTTAGGAATTTATCACATATTATTTTTAAATAATGGTAAAACGTTTGAAAATCAATAACGATTTCTTCACCACTATACATACCAAATTCTACTCCATCCAACTCTTCACCATTCGCTTTATCAAATTCGTCCAAATCATCCGGCAACGTGCAGGCTCCATATTCCTCTCCAAAACCATTTCCTTGACTTATGGCTTCAAGCACTGTTAAAAATCTTTTTTCGCCAACCATGTTCATAATCATTAGAACAGGTAAATGACTTTTATCTAGCAATTCATCTTCGTTCAATCTACAGTTATTCATTTTATGCATCTCCTTTTTACTCATCTGGGAAAAATGAAGTTATCTGACCATCTTCAAAGTATCCATGCCACATTATCCCTTCGCTATCTATTCCAGACCATTCCCTTGGCATTATACCATCATCAGCTTTGCTTATTGCATCATTAGCAGCTTCAAGACCATGCTTTATAAATTCATCATCACTAATAATGTCTGGATCATATATTGTTTTCTTGAATACTCTCGCACCATACTCGCCTGTCGGTGTTCCATCTGCGTTTAGCTTAGGCATCCTATATTCAACCGTTTTAACTCCGGGTATTTTAGAAGGTGTCTCACTTACAATTGCAACATCATTCTTGAAAAACTCTTTACTATTATGAGCACCACCAATACCTCGTTTTCTTGGAACCGATGGATCTATATTTTTTATATGTGCCTCTAATTCAGGTGTAGAATTAAAAATTGTCTTACTGCCACCCTTACTTACACTCTCAGCACCATCACCCATAACCTTCGTCTGTGCAGGCGTTTCATCTGAATTCATCTTCACTGTGTCATCGGTGTTAACTTTGTTTACTTCCACATGTTCGTCTAACTTACCGGTGCCTAAGTTATTGGTGTTTGTGTCAGCTATCTTAGTATTCACATCCACTTTCTCAGGCTCCACCTTGACGGTATTGCTCTTAGGTGTTACTTCTGGTGCCTTTAACTGAACATTTACATCTGTCTCAACCTTATCCACCTTCACATAGTCAGGTGCCTTATTGGTTGTAAAGTCCCAGTTCTTTGCGTTAACATCTGCAATTCCTGATGTTTTAATGTTGGCGTCTATCTTAAGTGGAATATTATCAAGATTCTTTACTCCGGTATTAGATACCACATCTGCTATATGTTTGCCTCCACTGAGCTTAGGACCTCCGCCATCTATTCCACTTCCCACAACCATACTCGTTCCTATGTTTAACAAGGTCGCTCCGGTTGGATCAAGTCCTAAACACTGTGTAGCATAGTTGGTTACATTACTGCTTACCAGTTCTGTACCCTTGTCAACAAGATATTCTTTACCCACTGCCTTGCCGGCAGCTAACATTGTCGATTTGCCGGCTGTTGTTGCACTGCTCACCGCATTTGCTACCGGCATACACGTTGCCGCCACTGTCATACTGAGATTGCCCCAGACATCGTATGCTGACTGATTTCCCATAAACACGGTATCTCTGATTGGGTTTATAGCTGCACTTTCAATATCCCCGATAGAAGCATAGTACAAATCCTGTCCGCCTTCAATCATGTTGCTGACACCATATGCCGTACTGCAGGTTCCTGCAACCGCTGCTGTTACCACTATAGGTGTTGCAGTTCCCGCTGTTACCACTATGGCAGTTACACCTATCGTTACAGCCAGTGCACCCGTTATAAGGTTCATTTTACCCTTGTCTTCTCTTGCCTTCAGGGCCTCCTCATAATCTTTCTGCATCTGGGCATACACCGCTTCCTGCTTCTGTGCTGCAAGCTGTATCTCCTCCTGATTCTTCTGGATGTACTCATCGCTTGCCTGTACCTTCTGGAACATATCTAACACCTGTAGATTGGCACATATATCACCACTCTTATATGATAACATACTGGTTGTTGAATTACTATATGATACTATGGTGTTTTTTACTGCCTGCAACAGTTCTTTTAATTCTCCGTCTGCTATTCTGTACTGATTATTTTCATATTTTTCTATATCGTTATCCAGCGTTGTTGCTATACTTTTGGCAGACTTCATATGCGTCTCAAGCGGGATGTTAGTAAGATGACAAAAGGCAGACTTCGGGCAAGATATTCACAAGAAGTAGACCGATATCAGCAATCTGGAAAAGAATTGGAAAATTATCATAAAAAAACGCATTGTCTCCACAGCACCAAGTGCTATGAAAACAATGCGTTCTGCATTTTTGAAGAAACAATATTCCATTTTGATTTCAAATATTTTTAAGTACAACCAGTATCACGAAGAATATACAAGTGAAAATTGTGCCCCATTCGACTGTATCCAAGTAGCTATTTCGTTTAACCATTTCATTGTCATATCAGAGGGTCTTTCACAAACCTTTAATTTGATATATTTATTATCACTAGAGACATTTGGAAAATCTTTCGTAAAATCAGTGCTATTTAAATACATTAAGTAATTTTCAATCTTATCAAGTAATAGTGTCTGTTGTTCAACAGAATCTTCTAATTTTCCCGAAAAAATAATGAACAAATCTATTCCACCATCATTCCTTTCTCCAATAATATCAATTGCATTCACGTCATAAATCATGATACAACCTCCCTATATTTCTTCAATTAAACTAAATGACTTAATATTATCTAAATTCCTCGTTGCGGCATATATTAATGGCATCTCCTTTTTTGACATAATATATATTTCGCCATACTCATAATTAATATAATCTTTCAATTGAGAAATAACACGCTTAATATTAAGCTTGTCATAATCAACATCTTTCACAATGACGGAAATATATCTTTCCTTGCGGACACATAAAAAATCATAGTCAAATGAAGCTGTTCTGTAATCTTGGGGAAGAGAGTAACACGAAAAACTTGAAGGATTTTCACCAGCTGCGATTGTAGTTAAAATATCTTTTTTCTTACGTGCTACTGTTAATATTTTTCCACTACAAAATGTTTTGCTTTGTATCCCTATATGTGTTGGTTTATATCCCAAGCTTTTCATGATATTCTCAACATCTTGATACCAATTTAACCACTTTTCTTTTTGAATCCCATTTCCCCATAGTGTTATTGAAATCACTTTTTCTTCCATACTAATTACCGCCTATATTCCTAATTTTAATACTTCCAGCTCTATCTCCTATGATGCATTGGTTGTCAATCATTCTATCAATTAACAAATCTGGAATATCTGTTTTACTCGGAACCTCCACCTGATCAATTAGTCCATTATTTCTAACGCCCATAATATCTGGTCTTCTATTAGGCTTTGCTCCAGGAATTTCATTACTCAATCCTTTGTTCACATATATTTTACTATAATCTCCGCTATTTTTCATAACGTCAACTTCATCTAGTATTGTTTCCCAATGACCTTGTGTTCCGTTAGTATGAGGCTTACTTGGCATTATTACTTCTGTCTTACTACCACTCTCAGCACCATCACCCATAACCTTAGTCTGCGTAGCTGTTTCATCTGCATTCATCTTCACTGTGTCATCAGTGTTAACTTTGTTTACTTCCACATGTTCGTCTAACTTATTAGTGCTTAAGTTATCGGTGTTTGTGTCAGCTATCTTAGTATTCACATCTACTTTCTCAGGCTCTACCTTGACGGTATTGCTCTTCGGTGTTACTTCTGGTGCCTTTAACTGAACATTTACATCTGTCTCAACCTTATCCACCTTCACATAGTCAAATGCTTTATTAGTTGTAAAGTCCCAGTTCTTTGCATTAACATCTGATATTCCTGATGTTTTAATGTTGGCATCTACCTTAAGTGGAATATTATCAAGATTCTTTACTCCGGTATTAGATACAGCATCCGATATATGTTTGCCTCCACTGAGCTTAGACCCTCCACCATCTATTCCACTTCCCACAACCATACTCGTTCCTATGTTTAACAATGTCGCTCCGGTCGGATCAAGTCCTAAACACTGTGTAGCATAGTTGGTTATATTACTGCTTACCAGTTCTGTACCCTTGTCAACAAGATATTCTTTACCCACTGCCTTGCCGGCCGCTAACATTGTCGATTTGCCGGCTGTTGTTGCACTGCTCACCGCATTTGCTACCGGCATACACGTTGCCGCCACCGTCATACTGAGATTGCCCCAGACATCGTATGCTGACTGATTTCCCATAAACACGGTATCTCTGATTGGGTTTATAGCTGCACTCTCAATATCCCCGATAGAGGCATAGTACAAATCCTGTCCGCCTTCAATCATGTTGCTGACACCATATGCCGTACTGCAGGTTCCTGCAACCGCTGCTGTTACCACTATAGGTGTTGCAGTTCCCGCTGTTACCACTATGGCAGTTACACCTACCGTTACAGCCAGTGCACCCGTTATAAGGTTCATTTTACCCTTGTCTTCTCTTGCCTTCAGGGCCTCCTCATAATCCTTCTGCATCTGGGCATACACTGCCTCCTGTTTCTTTCCAATCAGTTATAAAACAAATGGATTATAGAAAAATTATAAGGCAATACCTTGAGCACCAACATCCTCTATTTTATCTCCAATTATGCGTACGCCAACACCATTTTCCTTATCCCAATTACAGTTAAACACTAAAAAGATTGCTCGTTCGGTGTAATCATCTTGATCTGGCACTGTAATTCCAACTAATTGAAGCGTTTCTAGTATTTGATTGCAATGTTTTAAATATGGATATTCAAAATCGTTTTCATCATCATATCCTAATTCTTCTCTTTTGTTATTATAATATTCAAGAATCCCCTCCAAAATAGTATAAAGAAACTTATCCATATCCGATAAAAATGAAATAATAGCTGATTTACCTTTTTCAGGTATTTCTTCTTCATCATAACCATTAATCTGGACATCAACATCTGCACTCACACCAGCAAAGGTTATATTTATCTTCTTATACCATGCTCCATAATATTCAAATCCTTCAAAAAAACTATCCATTATCATCATTCTCCTTTACTTACTTGCCTCTGATATTCCTCCAAGATGTCCAAATGCAGAATTTATCTTTGTAGGCACCATCTGTACCGTTGTTAAATCATTTAGGTCATGCCATGTCAGCTTGTTTTTAGTCATATAGCTTGAGACATCACTGGCTGTATAATTTCGACCATTTTTAGGAGCAATTCCAAACTTAGCCGCCAACTCTGGAGACTCGTTCAACATCTTTGCAAAACGATTGTTAGCCTGAGAATATGTTCCCTGTGGACCAGTTCTTCCATTCGTCATATCAATCCCGTTTAGTTCAAGTTTAGAAACAGGACCAAAATCGGGCACAGCATTTCTGCATTCAATTCCTGTAATTCCAGCTTCATCTAATATTCTCTGCAGTTCTGGTTCTGGAGTAACATAGGTGCTTCCGAGCGTCAAGAGATTTTATTACAAAATGTCAGCGAAAATCTTTTTGCCTTAAAAATTGTTAAAGGTGCTAGTTACCAGTTAATACACTCTTAAAGTCTTCATACATTTTAAAAGTAATTTTCATGATTTCTTCTAAATCCTCATATGTGCCTATGATGGGTTTTTTTATCTTGTAACTGCTATCAATAAGCCTCCTTGAATATGTCCCCCAAGGAGCTCCAAGAAGCAAATCCCCATCCTCTCTGACTACCCAAACTAAATCAACCATTCCACCTTGCAGAATAATATGAACTCCCAAAGTAATCTTTCCTATTTGTTCTTCCTTGATTTTATAAAATTTTTCTTTTGTATCAAATAGCGGAGAATAACCTAAATCTTGAATTGTCTCCATAACTTCTTCACCATCAATATAAACTAACCGCTTACTTGAAGGTGTTCTTTCAGCATTAAATTTATTAGATAACTCTTCATATCGCTTAATAAAGTCTATTTTAATTAGAGCATCCTTAATCTTAGAATTTAATTCTATCATTGCACTTCCTCCGTAAATCTTAGAATTACATCATATTCAGCCGCAATTTGCTTATAATAATCAATATTACTTATATCGGCATTACTTGTAGGTATAATGTCATCATACAACGCACCTAAAGCTTCATCTGAAACATTTTCACCTCTAACATCAATCATAACTGATTGCTTTGTTCCATCGGGCAAGTTTTCTATTCTTTGATAATACTGCTTTTCAATATTCCGTGCAAGATTACTTCTACCACTTGCACTTTCAACGTTGCAATTTTTTATATCTACACTAAATCCATCCTTGTAATAATCGGGACGTACACTTCCTTTTGTTCCATAAGGAACCTCTTCCACATTAATAAATGATTTTTGCGCATCATAATCTGGAAAATCAGTTGCTGCATCAAGTTCCGATTGTCTCCATGTAGGTCTTGATGTTGATGTACCACCCTTAATACCACTCTCAACACCATCACCCATAACCTTGAACTGTGCAGTTGTTTCATCTGCACTCACCTTCACTGTGTGATGACGTATAATAAATTTCGCAAATTAATTTTATAAAAATAGACATAGTCTATAGCCGTTTAGTAGAATTAAGTTACCACACAAAAAACCACTCATAAAGCCATATGGAATTTCAGAATAAGCCATTGTTGATAATTTTCCTAATGCCTCATCTGTGAAACCCATTTTTTCTAAAACATCTGATAATGTTGTATGTTCCATAGCAGACCAAGTCTTTTTCATATTATGTCTATCTGATTTTTTAGAAGTTATTTTTCCAATAGCAGCCAATAAATTACCATCAATATAGCACATCTGTTCCAACATACACAATTCAGCATCTGAAATCATTTTCACTCTTCCACCTTTTTTATATCCAAAAATTCACGTCTTAAATAATATTTTTCTTCAAGATAATCACCATAATTGTCACCAGAAACATCCTTTATAGATATAGCAGTACCCTTTAAAAGGACTACTTGCGTCCAACCATCTATTCTTTCATTATACTGCCATTCGACAAGCTTACTCAGAATTGTCTCATACATATCTTGGCTAACTAATCCACCATCAATAAAAATCATATTGGTCGCATTTACATATCCAAGAATATTATTATTTGCCGACGGAATATCCATATCAATATAATTAATGGTACTAAATACTTTTGTCGCATCCTTATCGACGTATGTTGCTATATATTCAAGAATATGTTCTTCTAAGAAAGGTTCCATATATACTTCCATATATCCATCACTATATTCATACACACCATTTACTTTTTCTCTTACAACATGAAAGCCCTTTCTTTCATTACTGCCATCTTTTTCGTATACAACATAATTTTCCTTATCAGAGCCCCACTGCGGTATGTAATTGGAATATGCAAATTTCTTACAGTATTTTGCTTCTAGGTAATCCAACACTTCTTCTATATCTGCAACTCTGTCTAAGTGAACAGATGAGAGTTTGCTATAATCATCAGTATAATTAAGCTCCTCTAATATTTCAATTTGGCGTTCCGTAAAGACAATAGTACTTTCAGTTTCCTTGTTAATGCTCATTTTATTATTTATATTACACCCTATTGCGCCCACAATGATTGTGTATATGCATATTGTGGAAAACACTCTCTTTAACACACGCCAAACACGTTTTCTCTGCTTAGTCATAATAATTACCTTTCATTTGTCGAACAACTGTTAATCAACTTTTATAGTATACTTTTTAACATAGTTCTTTGGTAGCAAGTACTCTGTGTAGTTATGAATTGTAATCTCTTCAAGAATATCATCCTTTAGAAAAACAACATTGCATTCATACTGTATTTTTTGCATTTTCAGCATTTTTTCTAAATTTTCACAATATGTTGCAATCATATTATCGTCACCAGCTGGCAAATATATAAAAACACACTTCCAACTTACAACATCCGTTTTGTACTTTTCTTTGTTTGAAGGAATTTCTGATAATTCTGTTATATATATATCTGAAAACACCTTTAATTTGTCATAATTTAGTTCTTTAATAATAAGCCCACTTATATAATCTGTATAATCATCCCTCAATGCTACTAACATATAATTGTCTTCAAAACCATTCTCCGTCCTATACACATCAAAACTGTCAACTATTGGGTCACCGCCGACATCGCATGCTCTTAAACGTTCCCTTTCATTCTCTATATTATCAGGTGAAATATACTTTAAATACTTAAACTCTTTATTATATTTATTTTCAAGATATATAAGCATATCTTCTATCGCCATTATACCTTGTTTCTGGCTATATGTCAGTTCTTCATAGTTAGTTGCCAGCCCTTCATCTTTTAATATACTTTTCTGTCTTTGTGTCAACTCAACAACACTTGTGCTTTCACTTGCTTTCTTCTCTTTATCATTATTCACATTACAGCCTAGCATCCCTATTAAAAGCACACACATAATTCCGTACAAAATTGTCTTTTTGACCATTATCCCTAATCCCCCTAGTTGTTCCTTTATTCTTTTATCCGTTCAAATACCCTCTCATAATAATATTTATCATTTAGATATATCCAGGAATTTTCCTCAGAAATATCATCTATAACATCTTCTTTTAGCAATACAAATTGAGTATCCCCATATATTTGCTCTTTCTTCTGCCACTCGACAATTCTATCTTTAAAAGCTGTAAAGTCCTCATTACTCACTCTAATTCCATTTACAAAAAAAATAAAGCTAGCATACACCTTTCCTTCTAACCTATCATTTTGTGGTGGCAACTCCATCTCCACCGCATCCACAGAACAGTATATCTCAACCTCAGTTTCATCCATCATCGAAAACACAAATTGTGATACATAATTCTTTATTATCGGCTTCATATATACTTCCATATATCCATCACTATATTCATACACACCATTTACTTTTTCTCTTACAACATGAAAGCCATTCTTTTCATCACTACCATCTTTCTCGTATACAACATAATCTTCCTTATCAGAGCCCCACTGAGGTATATAATTAGAATATCCAAATTTCTTACCGTATTTCGCTTCCAAGTAATCCAACACTTCTTCTATATCTGCAACTCTGTCTAAGTGAACAGATGAGAGTTTACTATAATCATCAGTGTAATTAAGTTCTTCTAATATCTCAATCTGGCGTTCCGTAAAGACAATAGTACTTTCCGGTTCTTTATTAATACCTGTTTTACTGCTATCCATATCACACCCCACCGCTCCTATTAAAAACATACACACTATTCCATACAAAATTGCCTTCTTAGCGCTTACCAAAAATCCCCCTAGTCTATTCATTGCCTGTAATTCCTTTCTAATGCATTATCCACAACAAGGCGAATATCACTTTACTACTTTTACATTCAAAATACAGTTTGATATATTCTTGTTAAGAGCCTTTAGTACTTCAATATCACTTTCTATCTTAGTTGCATTCCTTTTGTCTATCTCCCGTGCAGCCTCAAACATATCGTCAACTTTTCTTCTATTAGCACTATTAACACGACTCACGTTATCCATATAATTATTTATGGAATTACGCACTGTATACGAACCAAGTGAAGCATACCAGTCATACTGTGAATACTTATTCCACTCTGTTAGTCCACTGCTTTTTTTAGAACTGATGCGATTAATAGCATTCATAATCGTATTATACACTGATACGGAATAATCATGTATAGCACCCTTTTTAGGCTGGTAATTCTCGACACCCTTAGTTATAACAATGCTTTGTGTCTTTTTGTTTAACAGTGTCCAAAACTCTTTTACACTCATATCAAGCCCAACCCAATTGTTATAATCAATCACAGACATTATTCCATTTATAATAATGTCATTATCGCTGTCATTTGATTGAACATATAATTGTTGACTTAATACAACAACTAGCCATGCTACAATCGAACCCACCTCTGTTTTTTCACCAAAATGATACAAATCTAATGACATTGTCATAAAGTGCTGATAATCCAATCCCAGTATTTGCACTAAATCATCAATCTCATATACACTAATATTATATTCTCTCACATATCTTGCAAGATAAGCAATAATCAGCGCAAATGTCTCTTTATCTTTTAATAGAATATTCTTTGCATTCTCAATCGCAACATCTTGTTCTTCGAATACCAACGGTATTAATAACGAAACCAAATCAGTAACACTTCTCATATCTTCTTTTGTTGCATTATTCATAAAGAATGTTATGAAATTGTGTACCATTTTAATTGAATCATCTTCTTCAACGATTGAAAATGTCGGCTTATCATCGTTGTCAAGCACCAACATCCCACTGCCATCTACTTTAAAAAAGGAATTAGAACTATGATATTGCTTCAAATTATCCATTCCATAGCCTTGACAATACAGCTGTGTTGACTCAGGCACTGGGAACATTAACATATGAATATAATCGCAAGACAATGAATAATTAGTAATTTTCTCTGCCTTAACATCAATCTCTAACCAATATTTATCCATAAACTGCTTCGAGAATCCTTGTCCATCAAATGAAACACATCTACCTATCTTTTCTGATGTTATAGCAACATACATTGCTTTATTTCCACCCTTTGAGTGTCCAACTACTGTTATATTATCATGTGGCAACGACTCAATATACTTAAGTGCATCACGCTGGCATTCTGTGTCCGAACTGTTTAATCCATATACATTGTCAACCCATTCCTCCACACCATATGTTCCTCTAAATGCAACTATTGCATCTCCTGAATCATTATAAAAACTAATACCCAACACAGCTCTGTCGTCATCTTCATCACTGCATGGCATAAAACCACCTACTTTAAGCTTACCAAGGTCACTATTCTTTATATATTTAATAATCTGTGCCCATTCTAAACCACTCATATACGCATACGGAATCTCTGCATAAGCCATTGTCGACAATCTTTCTAATGCTTTATCTGTAAAGCCTATTTTTTCCAACATATCTGTAAGCGTCCAATTTTTATGTTCATCCCACATATTTTCTACATCTATTTTATTTACTTGCGTATTTGGTATTATCCCCGCTTGAGCTAATAAATTCGCATCTAAATAGGTCAATTGCTCTAACATACAAAGTTCAGTATCCGAAATCATAATCTTCCCTCTAAATCTTTTATCTGTTCATATAATCTCTTATAGTAATACTTTTCATCTAAATATTCGCTATAATTATCTTCAGAAATATCATCCATTACATCTTCTTTCATCAAAACAAACTGAGTTCTTCCGTATATATGCTCTTTCTTCTGCCACTCTACGATTTTATCTTTAAAAATTACAAATGTCTCATCATTCACTTCAATCCCATTTATAAAAAAAATAAAATTCGCGTACACGTCACCTTCTATCTCATCATTATTCGGTGGCATTGCCATATCAACCCCATCTACAGAACAGTGTATTTTCATATTTCTTTCATCAATTATCGAACAAGCATACATTGACACATAGTTCTTTATTATCGGCTTCATATATACTTCCATATATCCATCACTATATTCATACATACCATTTACTTCTTCTCTTATTACATGAAAGTTCGTCCTCTTGCCACTACCATCTTTCTCATATACTATGTACTCCTTTTTACTAGTTCCCCACTGACCTAAATGATTAGAATAGCCAAACTCCTTGCCATATTTTGACTCTAAGTAATCCAATACCGCTTCTATATCTTCAATTATATCTAGATGAGCAGATGAAAGTCGGCTATAGTCATCAGTAATATTAAGTTCCTCTAATATCTCAATCTGGCGTTCCGTAAAGACAATAGTACTTTCCGTCTCTTTATTAACACCTGCTTTATTGCTATCCATATCACACCCCACCACTCCTATTAAAAACACACACATAACTCCGTATAAAATTGCCTTTTTGATCATTATCCCTATGTCTCCTAGTTGTTTCTTTATTTTTTTATCCGTTCATATATTCTCGTATAATAATACCACACAAGATTTAATTAATTACAACTTCTTCTTGTATCATATCTTTATACTTATCAACTTCTACCTGCCACATCTGGCGTAGTGCCTCAGTAATAATCGCACCTCTACCTTTGGCAACTAATATCTCTTCTCTTTCATTCACAGAGCGTCGCGAAGCCTCACTAATCATCTCACTTTCACAACATTTTATAAATGTTTCAAAATTCTCTGTTAAACACTCTAATTTATAACCGACCTCATGATCACAAAAAAATATTTTTCCGTTATTATTATCATCTATTCCAATAACAATATAATTGCCAAATGAATCACAGGCTATAGGTAACGTTTTATTCTCTATCCACTCATTCAATTGAATAGTATTAAAACTCATCTTCACATTTCCAATGCCATAGAATCCACGCATATCTGATGAAATTGTACCAATTCTGAATTTTGTTTTTGGAGTATATCCTCCGTTATATCTACACATAAACTCTCTGTATTGATATGGTAAAATAATACCATACTTATTCTCCAATTTTGCAATCTCAACACTATTATCAATATTATGGTTATTAAACTTTGATATTAACATACTATATTCTCCTTTATTTTTCATTCTAAATTATTGATATACGCTATGACCTCTGCCATGAGTAAATTTCGCATAATTGTTCTCGTCAACCAATTGCAGTATTCCGTTTTCAATACCATGATGAACCTTATACCCATCTCGAATTTTTGCTAACCATATATTTATAAAGCTTTCATATACCTCAATCTCAAGAGTTCCTTTAATCAATACCTCACAGGTACTTTGTACAGTTTCAACTCAGCATTACTATCTGCTAGTGGAGGTACTAAAAAATCATATTAATTATGAATGATAGCTTCATATATGCTTTTTATTTTACATAAAACTGGAACTTTTCAGCCGGTAATTAGCCAAATTACTAATTACTGACTATTCTTTCACCCTACATAATGCACTAAATCATACGGATAATACTTAACTTCTTTTAAACTACTGTCATCAAGTTTGAAAATTTTAGCTATTGCTCCTGCTTCAAAGCTCCAATATCCATAATAAACATTTTGAGTACTCTTATGTGCTTCGTAACATCCACAATCTTCTCCATACCATTCGCTTATTAAATATTGTTTTAACAAATCTACATTATGCACTTCATCAACTATTTTTTGCAATATATCATAAGTTTCTGGAAATAGTAAACTGTTATCATAATTCGCTTCTTTCCCTTCTAATGCACTAAGCAAAAAATCATACAACCAGTCCTTGACATTTGCTTTTTTCATAATTTTAACAATTTTTTGCTTAGCATCTGAATTAACGCAAAACAATACCGCTAATGAAAGCATTTGTACATTTTTGTTATAGTACTCAGGTTCCAACACTTCTTCCCATTCATCAATGAGTTTCAAAAAATCACCTTTTAAATCATCTATATCCTCACCAAGTGAATATCTAGCAATTAATACACCTCTACGCAAATCATGTATCTTGGTCTTTACTGGTAGTATCCTATCTTCTTTTACATCACCAGCACCAAGTTTATTTTCAAACTTGTTAATCCTAGATAATTCTTCACTAATAAAACAATTAAAATAGTTCTCATCCTTTATAAAATCTCTCACAACTATCTTCTCCTTCATTCAACTATAAATCAGTCCTACTTACAGTTCCATCAGGTGCAACATTTATTAATGTTCTTCCATAACCCTCCAACAAGATATCATCTATTCCAATAACAATATAATTGCCAAATGAATCACAGGCTACTGTGTTTTAATTTCGATATGAAAATTTTTTCTTTCCCCTTATACCCCTTGCGAGTGTCATTGAAACATAGTTGTATGAGAGCATTACGTTTCTGTCTAATCATTTTTTTCAATATAAATAAGTACTTCTTCTATTTTTTCAGCAATATCAACATTTCCGTCTTCGATACAAATCTTAAACTCATTCCTTAAATCTTTTTTTATCCTTTCCTTTGATATTTCTCTATAATCACTCTCTAATTCATCATCTCCAAGCATAGGATAATCCCATTGCAAATAATACTTTCCATATTTATTAATTCCATATTGAAAAAACTCAAGTGGTGATATTGATTTTTTATTTAACAATACAACATCTCCTTTTTCATCTGGAACCAATGTTGGAATATCGTAAAAAAACTTTCTTTTCATTTATATCCTTGTATGATAATTAGGAAGTTAATTATCACACTTTCCTTTCTATTTCTACATCTATGGTTTAATACAACTCAGATACTATGGACTTTTGATTTTACTCTGTAGCTTGACTACTCGACTGAAGTGTATTGCTGCTACCTTTATCTGAATTGTTTATTAGCTGGATGTTGTCGGAGTGTTCTTTCACTAAGAGTACTTTTTTCTATCAAGTCTACGATGATAATTGATAGTGGATATCATGGTATCAGACTTTATGAAAGGAAGGTACAACCTCATGAAAAATATCTAGATGAGCAGATGAAAGTCGGGTATAGTCATAAGTAATATTAAGTTCCTCTAATATTTCAATCTGGCTCAACTGTTAATCAACTTTTATAGTATATCGTTCTATACAATAATCAGGCTGAAAATAGTCAGAATAGTTACTTACAGATATTTTATCTAAAACATCTTTCTTCAAAAAAACAACGTCGCAATCATATCTAATATTTTCTCTTTTCAGCATATTTTCAATTATTTTACAATGCCTCATAATCTCATCATCACTGATATCCGACACATATATGTATACCCCTTTCCAACTACTTACATTGCTCTTGTAGCTGTCCTTATCTTGTGGGATTTCTTCTAATTCAGTAGTATATATATCAGAAAACACCTTCAATTTGTCATAATTAAGTTCTTTAACAATAAGCCCCTTTATATAATCTGTATAATCATCCCTCAATGCTACCAACATATAATTGTCTTCAAAACCATTCTCCGTCCTACACACATCAAAACTGTCAACTTTTGGGTCACCGCCGACAGCGCATGCTCGTAAACGTTCTTTTTCATTTTCCATATTATCAGGTGAAATATATTTTAAATACTTAAACTCTTTATCATATTTATTTTCAAGATATATAAGCATATCTTCTATCGCCATTATACCTTGTTTCTGGCTATATGTCAGTTCTTCATAGTTAGTTGCTAGCCCTTCATCTTTTAATATACTTTTCTGTCTTTGTGTCAACTTAACAACACTTGTGCTTTCACTTGCCTTCTTCTCTTTATCATTATTCACATTACAGCCTAGCATCCCTATTAAAAGCACACACATAATTCCGTACAAAATTGTCTTTTTGACCATTATCCCTAAACCCACCTATCTTAAAATAGCGTCATTGCCATCACTGCAATAACGCCATTTTCTAATTATAATTACTGTTGTCTGTTAACTATGGTTATAGTGCCATCCGAATTAAATACAGGTTTTTGCCATAATATATCGTCATACCTAGGAACTCCGTTCTCATCTCCGACAATAATCGCATTTTTAGAAACCTTATATTTTCCATCTGCCCCTTTTTCCATAGGCACTTCCATCCATAAAACATTAGTATATAATATATCTTTGCCTGCTAATTGTAACCTTTTAGAACCATCTATATTAGAATTATATATAGCAAACACCTCTGCATATGCCATATTGGAAGACCTATCTGCATATACTTGCACAGTCTGAGCATATACGCACTGATTATTAACCGTACCGGTAAAACACTTTTTCTGCTCTGTTTTGGCATCTGTATAGCACCACGATGTACAATCTTTAGCATAATCACTATTAAGTAACATGTATGCGTACATTTCGCCCTTTGAAGCAACATCTTCAAACTCAGCCGCTGCCCCCTCTGCAGTCATATCTGCCAGATAATACTGTCCATCTTCATAAATTTCATACTTGCAATAACTAATATTGGTCTTATTATATGTATCAAGCTTCTGCCAAGAAGCTATATCTTTTACAATATATTCCTTATGTAGCAAAGGTTTATGAACATATCCTTTTGCATATTCGGGCAAATCCACCATACCCTTTAATGTCTCTTCCCATTTGATATTATCTTGATTAGCAATGCTCTCGATTTCCTGTGTTTGTGCTTCTTGGTTGGTATACTGAGACTGACTTTCAAGATTCTCATTATTATCAGAATTAGCAACCTGTTTAGATGTACTGGTGCCACATCCACATATCAACGTAATGCATAACAAACTAATAATTAATGTATATGTCTTTCTTATACTATTTTTTATCATTCGCCAAACCTCTTACATAATAATTTCAATAATGATCAATAAAATTCCACAAACCACTTCAATAATACCTGATTTTCTTACCTTACTAACAGCCTCCGGATTATCTCTATTCTCCTTCTTTGCAGCCTGCTTTGGACATATCACCATAAACAATCCTAATGCTATTAAAACAGCTCCTAAAATAATTAATATCATCGTACCTTATCCCCTTTTGTGATTATTATCAAATGTTTATTTACATAAGACAAAAAGAATTATACACCACCGAATATATATTGTCAAAAAAATACACTCCTACGAGTATACTATAACTCCTTTACACTAATTAACTCCTACGATAACTTAACAATGCTTTGCACATGGTGATAATCACGCCATCCAGCATGCATTCAGGATTATACAGATCCAACCAATAATTGGAATTATCATCAATAACTTTAAGGGTTATCTCTCTTGTGATATGCATAACATGGAAGCCATTCTTATACACATCAAAGTTCCCGGCATCCACCATATTAAATATATACCCTGCACTTAACCACTTATACCCTTTATTGGCCTGAAGCGACATTCTTTCAAATACACCATTTATTCCATTAATACCACTAATCGTACAGTTAGAACCACCAAAGGTCTCTGTCAAAGTTGCTATATTATTTCCCACGCTATCATATATAGTGTACCGATGAACATCTATGTACACTGTGTACAGTATTTGTCCATTCTCATTAACAACTTCATATTCCTTTTTATTGTGAGACATTCCTCTACCAAATAGCCTATCTATAGACCTGCGGGCTTGCTTAAAATATAATCTCATATGTATCTCTCCTATCTGCATTAGGCATTATTAATTTATTTATGACTAATGGATTGTTTGTCTAATTATTAATGCAGAGTGTAATTACTATAATCCATATTTTCTAAACAGTTCTTGATTTCTCTTTTTTCTATTTTCTAATTCCGTCAAGATTTGATCATACTCTTCCAGACATTCTCTTGCACCAACAAACATATCAATCTGTTCATTCGTGTCCTCTTCCCAGCTTTCTTTTAAGGCATTAAATTGTTCTAAAGAACATCCGCTTTTTCCACTTCGTATTCTCTCTAATTCTAACTCACATTCTCTTTTTAACTGAAATATTTTCTGTTCTTTAAATTCCTCCGAACTGTACACAAGAAAATTTAACAAACCTTCGTTTGATACAACACTCATGTCATTTCGCTCATACAATTGTTTGGTAAATATTCGTAACAATGGACTTAGCATTCGCTTATAATACTCCACACAAGACTTTATATCAACAACCTTATCAAATTCCAGAATTACGATTTCTTTAGTATCCTGTAATGATTTCTCAATAACCATTAACATAGACTGCTCATCCTCTTTTTTGTAGCTATATTTCAACAAATCAGTTACCTTTTCACGCGGCGCATTATAATTATTTTGATTCCCATATATTCCTAGATTGGTAATAAGCCACATCATATTATTTGCTGGTGTTTCGTCTAGTGTCTGCATTTTTCGATACACTGTTGTTATACCGCTTATCACTTCAAATGCTTTGTAATCTCTCATATCCGAAAAAGTCCCTCTGAAGCTTATTACCTGAAGTATCTCGTCGCCTATCATTCGTCCTATCCAGGGCTGCTTTCCCTTTAACTTTTTAAAACCATACTCAGCCAATCCTTCGCTGTATATATTCTTGAATGCTGTATTAAAAGTCATAATTTACCCCATATATATTATTTTACAATCGCCTACCAACCCATCTCGTGTGATACATACTCTTTCAATCTAAAAATCACATACAACGGAATATTCCACACATGTGTATTACCATCCATATTATCTCCCACATTTTTTAGGGAGGTTTTAATAGCCATCTTTGGGCTGTATCTATTACAAAACATATGCAAACTCTTAGCCTTTGTATTATCTGCTGATTTTACCTCTATTGGAAGAATTAAGCCTTCGTAGTCTGTTATGAAGTCCACCTCCGCAGCTGCTTTCGTTCTCCAGAAATAGCCGTCAACACCCATACATTTTAGTTGAGTCATAATATAATTTTCTGTTAGTGCTCCCTTAAAATGAATGTAAGAAGCTTCACCTTCCAATATAGTTCTATAATTAACATTTGATTTTCTACGAAGTAATCCTACATCAGACATATATACTTTAAAATACGTATTGTCTGCCATCCCTGATAATGGGAGTTCCGGATTAGCTACTAGGTTTAATTTATAGGCAATTCCTGCATTAACCAACCATTCCAATGCATCCTCTAAATCTTTTGCTCGTGCACCATGCTTAACGTGTGAAAAGATAAACTTATTATTATCCCTTGCTATCTGAGATGGAATCGCATCCCATATCAACTTCACTTTCGTAGCCGTATCAGGTGTTGTATGTTTACCAAAATCATCCGCGTAATCCTTGAGAATTCTGTCCTGCACCTCTTCCACTTCTTTATAATCGTGGGTATCCACCCATGTTTGTACAGCTTCCGGCATACCTCCTACAATATAGTAATTTTTCAAGTATTTCTCTAAAGCAACTGTATATATTTCTGGTATTTCTCTTTCAAATGCAGATTTATTGATGCCCTCAATATACTTTTTTCCACCATCTGCAATCACGAATTCTTCAAAACTCATTGGATACATTTCGATACGGTCCACCTTCCCTACAGGAAAAGAAATCCCTTCTTTTCGAAGCGCCACTCCCAACAAAGATCCTGCTGCAATCATATGAAGTTCCGGCATATTTTCACAAAAGTATTTAAGTGACTGTATCGCACGAGGACAGTCCTGAATCTCATCAAAAACTACCAATGTCTTTCCTTGAACAATCTTTTTACCATAAACCACACTAGCTAGTTCATCAATTATACGTTCTACATTAAAATCGTATTCAAAAATTGATTTTAACCCTGTGTTTCCATCGAAATTGAAATACGCAATATCTTCGAATTCTTTTTTCCCAAATTCCTTTATAATGTAAGTCTTTCCGCACTGACGCACTCCTGTAACCAGCAATGGTTTTCTATTTTTCTTTTCTTTCCATTTCTGTAATTTGCATAAGATTTTTCGTTCCATACACACAACTTCTTTCTACTATCTTTTTTATTAATTTTAACATGTTTGAATCCAAAAGTCTATTTTAAATTGCGTTTTTCGACCGAATAAATGTGTTTTGATTGCGTTTTTCGACCGAATAACAATTAGGATTCTAATCCATATTTTCTAAATAATTCTTGATTGACATTCTTTCTATTATTTAATTCCTCCATTATGCGTTCATATTTATTGGCATCACCCACAATATCCTTAAAATTTCCGATTTGCTCATTTGCAATTTTTTCTGAATCCCGCTTCATTTCTTCGTACTCTTCCATTGAACATCCGCTTTTTCCTGTATTAATTCTATGTAATTCCAATTCAAAATACTTCTGTAATTGATTTATCTGAGCATCTTCAAATTCCTTAGCGCTATATACCATAAAATTCAACAAACCTTCATTAGCAGTATTACCTAATAACTTCTGCCCCCACGCCTCATCATCGTATATTTGTAACAATGGACTAAGCATTCGCTGATAATACTCCACACAAGACTTTATATCAACAACCTTATCAAATTCCGGAATTACGATCTCTTTAGTATCCTGTAATGATTTCTCAATAACCATTAACATAGACTGCTCATCCTCTTTTTTGTAGCTATATTTCAATAATTCCCTTGATCTTTCATTAGGCACGTTATAATAATTCTGATGCTTATATATTCCTTGAATGGTAATAAGCCACATCATATTATTTGCTGGTGTTTCGTCTAGTGTCTGCATTTTTCGATACACTGTTGTTATACCACTTATCACTTCAAATGCTTTGTAATCTCTCATATCCGAAAAAGTCCCTCTGAAGCTTATTACCTGAAGTATCTCGTCGCCTATCATTCGTCCTATCCAGGGCTGCTTTCCCTTTAACTTTTTAAAACCACACTCGGCCAATCCTTCACTGTATATATTCTTAAATACTGTATTAAAAGTCATAATTTCCCTCCTCAGAATATATCATTTACCATCCATATTTCCTAAACGATACTTTTCTCAGCTTTCTTTATTGTAAATAAATTATAAAAAACTACCTATGAAAAAATATGCAGACAGTAATGCACATATAATACTAACCACTAATGGTATCTTTGCGTACTCTAAGACTTTATCGTACTTAGGAATCATATCGTGCATAATATCTACAACTTGCACATCACGCACCTTTTTAGAATATCTTATTTCTACAACATCACCAACTTTAAATAAACCTTTGGGAACATTATAATGATAAGCCGTTGCCTGAATTATATTGCCATAACGTTCAAATTCCAAGTAAAACCTAGTGCAATCATAATCAGTAAATTTCTTAATTATTCTAGCTTGTGCATATTCTGGTTCTTTAGGTGCTTTTCTACTGCATTTTAACAATTCGTAAATAAATAGAAACATAAGACCAAATAGAAGCATAACGATACCGTTAAACATATATCTCTACCCCCTTTTATTATGTAACCATGTTTTTAATACACGATAATTTGCTCATTTATTATAGCGTATTAATCATTATTGCTTATATATTTAATGGTTTTGTGTTATATCCGGATGACATTGCTTCAGATAATTTCTATATTCTTTCAAATCTGTATTAAAATGAATAAATTCTACCGGATTACCACAGTTGTAACAGGTTACGCATATATTGCCATACTTATTTCTTGGTAACACATCATATTTTTCAATATCTTTAAAAGGAATACTTATTAGCGTATTACATCTTTTACAGGCAAAACTGATATTACCTTTGTAATAACCACTCTTTAATCTGTGTCCTTCCGTATGATAGTCGCTAGACTTCATATAACATATCATCAAAAGGATTATCCCGATTATACACGCTATTATAAGTGCTATACGACTTTGAGTCCACATAACAAACAAGAAAAAAGCCGCGGGCAGCGCACCTAAACCAATAATACCCCAAACCACTTCTAATAACAGATACTTATTAATAAGTCTTTTTTCATTATCGTTCTGCGCGAATTTTTCGTGCCTTAGACCATTATACATTGGCTCTGTATCACTATTCTGTTGAAATTCAACTTCCAACCATAAAACAAATTCATAATATGCAAGTAATGGATTTAAGCAACTGTTTGTTTTAGTAAGTATTGCAATAATTAAAAATACTATTACCACCAATACAAAACCGCCACCAAACCATATAATCGCATTTATTACATCATCATCTTTCACATCGGACTTAGGGATAACGTCTATAACATCCCCCTTATAATCTAAGTACACCTCGAAATCTTCATTTATCTCATAATCGTTTATGTTATATCCAAACTTCGAAATATCTATTTCATATTTATCATTATTAATATACCAAAGGACTTCTTCGCCTGCATGTCCCGCCTTTACTGAATCGTAAGACATCTGAGTGTTGGGAGTTATCTTAGCATCCGAAGTTAAGAACATCACAAATCCGCAGCACAATGATACCACCCATGCCAATAATGTTACCAGTATTATTGCAGTAGTCCTTATTACCGAATTCAAAACCTTTTTATATGCTTTTGGAGGACTGTACATTTTGCAATATCTAAGATTTGTGAGCACAGATGCTAGATTTACTGCTGCATTAACAGCTAATACATTACGTGTCATAGTTTCCCCTTCCATATATTTTGGAATATAATTAATTATTATAACATTTTCTCTCTAATATTAATATGCAGTATTTTGTTCATATTTCGTTTACAACTTTACACACTTTTTACACACTTTCGTTAAAAAATTACGGTAATTTACGATAGTTTTTCCGAAAATAAACGGTAAAAAAATAAAGCCACCAAATACGCTTGAAACTGCGTATTTAGTGGCTTTGCACTACTTATTCATTGTAGAAAATTACATTCTATCGTGGAATGTTCTACTATATACATCCCAATCTCTACAATGTGCATAAATACTGCTTTCTTCAAGTATCATCCGACACTTTACACACTTCATACACACTTTCTCTAATTTGCACATTTAAACATCTCATTAACCAACACATCATCTGTTGTATGAGTATAAGTATTCATAGTCGTTTCAAAGTCTGCATGACCTAAAATTGACTGTAATACTTTAAGATTCATACCCTTCTCCACGCATCTGGTCGCAAATGTATGTCTGAGAATATGTGGGGAAACATTAGGAAAACTTACATCATATAGTTCTCTTAGCTCCATAGTAAATTTCCTCAAAATTCTTCTTACAACATCATCATAAATCGGCTTATTCAGCCAACTCACAAATACCAGCTCTTCGAATCCTTCAAGTGGCGGATATTTTTTTGCAATCAATTCGTCACGTTGCTTCTCATACAATAAGATCTCTCTTACACGTTCAGTCATAGGAACCTTTCTATAACTGGACTCCGTTTTAGGTTTATGAAATCTTGGATGACGCTTTTTTCTTGTTCCATCGACTTCCATTCCTAAGGTTGTAACAAGATTCTTCCTAACGTGTATAATACAGTTATCAAAATCAATATCATCCCACGTAAGCCCCGTTGCTTCTCCCAGTCTCATACCGGTTCTCAGCATAAATTCGATTAGTTCTACATGTTCAATCTTCTCATGCTTCACTCTGGGCTTATAAATATGCTCCAAAAAAAGCTTTTCCTGCTCCACGTTCATAGGTGTCTTATCTTGTTTTGGTGCATTATCTATCTTCCAGACCGTTGCCTTCACTGGGTTCTTAAGCACATAATCATTATCTAGTGCTCTTTCAAACAAAGCTAAGAGCATCGTCCGAACTCGCTGCCGATATGCATCACTTGGTAGTCCATTCAAGGCTTTCTGAACTATGTTAAGGTTAATATCTTTAAGTTTATAATGCCCTATGTCATCCTTAACCTTATCATACATCTTATTATACTGATGTCTTGTCGAATCTCTCAGTCTCACTCCATATATCTGCATCCATTGTGCATACCACGAATCCAATGTGATACTAGGGTTCTTTACAAGCGACATATTCTCGCTACAAAACTTTGCCTCATCCAGCTTTTTATATATGTCTGATAAACAATCAGCATATACATACGAAACCTTTCCAAATGAATCTATGAAACGAGCTTGATAATTACCGTCTTTTCTCTGGGTGATTCCTTTACCCAATTCCTTTCCTTTTAATGATTTGCCCATATCTGTTCCTCTCTATTCTATCCAGAAACAAAAAGAACATATGTTTGTATATATACAATACCATATATTCTTTCCTTTTTCAACCTATTTATTTTGTTTTTGCTGCTATCCACATTTCTAATTTTTCCTTGTCCGCATACCATTTATAGCCGATTTGGATGCCAAAACCGTTATGTCCTCTCACTAATTCTCTTGCTTTAGTCTGACCTATTCCGAGATATTGACATACTTCTTTAATAGTTAGCAACTTTCTTGTGTTAGTCTCCAACATTTACAGCATTGTCCTCCTCAAGCATCTTCCTTGCGGTATCCAACAATCCCAACTGCAGTATCATTGCCATATCCATCTTTTCCTTCACTTCATCGGAACAAACATAGCCAATAGTACCACTGACTTCTGATTTTCCAATGGTAAGAATATCTTCCGGCAAGAAATCAGATATTGCTCTTAAATGATAACCATTGACATCCATAGGCTTTAGTCTTACATGAACCGGTTTATCCTTCAGCTTAGTTGTCAATGGACAAACCGTTATCTGTGGTCCATACTTGTGATTACTCTCATCTCGACTCACTACCACGCAAGGTCGGAAATTCCCCTGTACACCTGCTACTCTATGCCCAAGGTCAGCATATATAACCTGACCTTTTTTAAATTCTTTATATATCTTACTCATCTATACCTCCACAATCTTCATCCCCAAGCGACCTTCATCAACTGTAACCATAACACCACCTGCTGCACGCACTTTTCCTACCTTGTAGTATGCTTCTGGTATGTCATATGAAATCGCCATCATATTAGCAACAATAATTCCATCTACTTTCTTATTAGCAATGAGTGATACCATCCGGTCAAACTGCCTATTCACATCTCCCATTCCAAATCCATGTCTACGCCATACCCCAACAATATCTATATTGTGTGCCTTGGCATATTCTCGAATATATTTCTCCTGCCTATTCTCGCTTCGCTCAATAGAATTCAAGTTACCGGTTGTGGACAAATAGGCAATACATTCTATTCTCTCTTCACATCTCTTCTTTTTACTCATATGACCTCCTACACACCAGCACCAGTAGCGGTATCTAGCATAAATGTAAATGTATTATGAAAATACTGCCTTTTATCCGGGGATAATTGATTTAATCTGTAATCAATTCCTAAAGCATCGTCAGACCTTTTAATATTTAGCAATGTATTCGCATCACATTTATACAAGTCCATAAAAAGAAACAGTGTGCTCATACTCATATTTCTTCCGCCTTGCTCCATCTGTGTAATGCTTGACCTACTAAGTCCTATTTGCTCACTAACATGTTCCAAAGTCATTTTCCTATCTTTTCTAATCTGACGGATAACAGGACCTATAGCATAACCATCATACTTCATCATCTCCCCCTCCTAACACCCTGCTCCATCATCTTCACGAAGCTTTACCACACAGCCCCATTCCATTGAATAGAACACAACATCATTCTCGTGGGCAATTCGTACAAATCTCTCCAAATCATCAATGTCTCTAGTCAGATCATATATCGAGTTAAGCAACACAACCTTGATAAAGTCCTTTTCTATCCACTTCATAAGTTCATCAATTTCTGGTCTGTCTACATCAGCCGCCGAGCTGTCGTCCATCACAAAGTCAATAACATTAATATTATTCTTATTCGCAGCTCTCATAATCTCCTGACAGTTACCAACAATCTTGGTCACTGACTTTCTTGACTTCAAGAAAATCACTCCATTCACGCTCTCACAAACCTTCATAGTTGGCTTAACACTGGCCTCTTCTCTAACAACTTCTCTCTCTTCATTCTTCAACATATCGAAATCCTCTTTTCTTAAAAATTGTTTTTCGATACTTGTGCACTCATATCGCAGGTCGTATTTGTTTGACCTGAGACAATTGTAGCTTGTAAATAAGGATTTGTTTATTGCCTTGTTAGGGAAGTTTTGACTCAAATATGGAACTTTGACAGGAAGTTTTGCTTCACAACATTTCGAAGGTATATTTAACATTGTATTGCAATGCATTTGACACTTATTTTCTTCCGTTATAATATATATCTAGACACAAAGAGAGGTATCACTATGTATATAATCCCTTGGCATACTAACTCAACTGATAAAAAAAGTATCGCAGATATCGGAGACGTAAGATTAATATTAAAAGCTCAATCTAATAATTGGATTCTCTCTATGGGAATCCGTGTATACACAAAAGATGGTAATCGCAGTATGGTTCGACCACCTGTAGCTGTTTTACATATACCTATGCCTTGCGAGCTTAACAAAGCTAAGAAAATTGCAGATGCATACTTTAAGAGCTTTTTATCTTCAATACAAAACGCATTGAACAACGACTAAAACTATAGCCGATGCAGAACAATCTTTCGTTTCTGCATCGGCTATATCTTGTTTATTAATATATCTATTACTTAATCTTCATCAACCTCTATGATTTCATAGTCGTCACTATAATCATCCTCATCGTAATCACCTGGATTTGACATATGCAGTATTTCTGCACCTAATTTTGAACAACTCACCAGATATAGTGCGTGCTCCTCTGCATCTTCCTCTGTGTCAAATATCTCATCCTCTAAATCACCATTAAATAAAACCTTATACTTTGTCATAATAAACTACCTCCTAAATATACTTTGATATAAATATTAATAATAACCTTGCCTCTGGTGGCTTGTACAATAACCTGAGCCACTTCCTTTTTTGTTCGTACAGCCATTTATCAAACACTTATGACTTGAACAATAATTCGAACCTGATGTTTTCTGTCCTCCACATGAAGATTCAACACATTTGTGCGTGCTACAATACTTACCAGTTTCATGAACCAATTCGTTCTTACATCCACTAATTTTACAATTATGGCTTGAGCAGTAATTTGAGCCTGATTCAGGCATATTACCACATGTATTTTTGTAACATTTATGAACCGAGCAATAACTATAGTTACCCGAAGGCAAATTCTTACATCCTGATGCCTTGCAATTATGAGTAGAACACATCAAAGAACCATTTTCAATCTTACTATTGCAACTTGTTTTAGCACATTTATGTTCTATACAATACTGCGAACTGCCTTCTCTTCCATTCTTGCAATTCGCCTCATTACAATTATGGTTGCTGCAATATTTTGAACCGTTTTCCCTTTCTCGTGTACACCCACTATCAAGACATTTGTGTTCCACACAATATTTTGCACCACTCACTTGTAATGCCTTACAGCCGGACTTACCGCAATTGTGCGATGCACAACTATCTGAACCAGACTCTTTTTGCTGATTGCATCCAGAATAGCTACACTTATGTACTATACAATACTGCGAATTATCAATCTTCAACTCATTACAACGCGAACATCTGCAATTGTTACAATATTCTCCTGCACTTGAGACTACTGAATAATTACATTTTGCACATCTAATCACTGCTTCCGTTGGTTCGTTAGGCTTCTGTACACTTGCCTCTTGGGAGCTTTGATTCACTGACGAGTTATTATTCTCTTTGTTACCTGTACTCTTTTCTGATTGTTCTTCACAAGCTATTGACGAACTCTGTGTTGCTATTTCCTCAATGTGTTCTGAACTCTCACTAATAGTTTTGTCATTATTCACTTGTCCCCTGTTTGTACCACATCCAAGTAGCACCATACTCGTTACTAGTGTTAACAGCACTAATACACACTTAATTTTATTCATTGTTCATTAACCTCCTCATAAAGCGCTTCTATCATCGCTTCTGCATTTGCAATAAACGCTTCTAGTTCCTTCTTTTCAGTTCTAAGCCGCTTAATTTGTCTTTCTAAAGCCCCCTTTACAATATAGTTCGGTGCATCAATAAGTTCCTTAATTTCCTTGATTGTAAATCGCAGATCTTGATACATCTTAATTTTTGCAATCCTTTTTTGCTCATCCGTTCCATAAAGCAAATGTCCATACTTATTCTTATCAACTGATGATACCAACCCTGCTACTTCATATCCTTGCACCGCACGTCTTGTTACTCCAATGCTTTTGCAAACATCTTGTAGTGTTTTTAAATCATCCATACACTTCTCCTTAAATCCTATGACTGCACGTAACGTGCAGTCAACGTCTTTTTTTTACCGGCTAAGTGTTACTATATAGGCTGTCCCACCTCCTTTCTTTCCAGCTTTTCTAGCAAACAATTGACACCTTATATTTTTTGCCCGTTACTTCATACACAATATCTTCAATCATTCGCTTATACTTGCTTCTAATATAATCAACTTCCATCTCTGATGAGCAGGGAAATTCCAATAAAATCTTGTCTTCGTAGGCTCTGCATACCAAAGGTTGTATCCAGGTCTCAAATGTAATGTTTGAAACTCCATAATCACTCATCATTTTCCGCTTTACCTCATCCCAAGGAAAATCTATCTCCGTTTGAACTGATAGCGATTTTTCCTTGGTAAGATTATATCGACGCTTACCATTACCTTTCAGAAACTTGTCATAGAGTTTCTTTCCTCCAAATGCCACAATACCTATAGCAGTCATAATAACAACACCTTTAATAGTCCCCTCCTTCTTTCCATCTGCAAAAGCATCCATACACATCTCTGTTATCCCCTTGTTCATACTGCCATCGCCATACTCTTTTAAACTATGCGTCATCTCGTTTGCCTTACCACCAATATTCTGTATTACATTTAATAATTCGTTACTCATAATAACCTACTCCTTTATCAAAATTTTGTTATATCCATGCTACCTCTGTGCACTTCCTTATGACATTCATGACATAGGGAAACTATGTTATCAGCTGTTGCCGCGCCCAAAAACTGATAATCTAGTATATGATGTCCTTCAACATCTTTTGTAGAACCGCATGCCTGACAAGTATAATTATCTCTTGCCTTACCTGCCTTTTGTGCCCTTGTATGGGCGGATGACCTCTTTGCCATAGAATCAACCTCCAATCCTTTTCATTCCACTCTGAATAAGAGAACCTACACTATTCTTTACTCCAGTTGCTATAGTACCTCTGCCATGTGGAGCATATTTTGCTTTAGCCTTCATTATCTCCTTTGACATTTGTGCAGCCTGTGTCTGTGTTAAATCTGATATTACTGCCACTAATGCATTATCCTTCTTACCTGCCATATGTATTTCCTCCTAAAAGTTAGTAATTACAACACCTTCAACAACCTCTGACTCAACAAAATTGCTACCATACCCAATAGTTACAATATTTTCTGTGTCAATACGAAGCCCAGATTCACTACTGATTAGCGAAATTATGTCGACTTCACCACTTACTCTCTGAATTGCAACTAATTCATTAGTTACACTTAGAACCTTATCACCCTTACTCATTACATTAATTTTCATGACCTTACCTCCGATTAATCCTTTTCTACTATCTGCTTACGAGATGCCAAACCAATCAAAATGATAATTATGTCATCTATAGGACCTGGTACTGCATCTATCGGCGAAACTATGTACATCAATATTGCCATAATCACTAAGCCTTTCATTACATCATTCATTTCTGATTCCTCCTATGCCAATGCTAAATTCTGTAAATTTAAACCCGCAAATAAATATTCAATTGAAAAGCCTGTACTTTCATTCTCCTCTGCAACTAAATTCTGATAATATGTATTTAACACCAATTCATCTTCACGTTCCATCTTCGCAAATAGCAATGCTGTGTTATATGCATCGACTAAACCATCATGTGCACCATCTTCATAATTAATATCTGCTGCAACTAATGCTTCAGACAATCTGTAACACCTCTGGTTATGCATCTTCTGTGCGAATGTTTGCTGGCAATCAATCCAGTTTTCAAGGATTTCATCAAGTCCATCTATCTCTATGCCCTTAAATGCAACCTCCTTTCTTATTTGTACTTCATCATTATTACTCCATGAAACAACCCTTGCATCGTCTGGCAACCACTCAACAAAAGTATGTAATGCCTTTTCCATACTTGGCGCAGTAGCGACATCTTTTTCGCTAATGCCTGTCAAGTTGTTAATATATGTATCAATATGTCCATATTCTGGTGACACATAAGTAACAAACTTATCAACAATCTCTAATTCTTCATTTAGTAGAACCGCACCAATCTGAATCGTTTCATTTTTCAAACGGTTTTTGCTCTTTCTTCCTCCTGCTTGCACTCGGCACATCTCAAGGTCAACTACTGCATACTTACACATAAAAATCGCTCCTTTCAGATTTATAATCTCTTTATGTTAACTATTTTAACATATTGCATTTTACAGTCAATAGGTTTGCAAGGATTGTTAACATTCCTAGCAGTGCTAAAAATCTTAACATTTCCGCAATAAGAAAAACCTATGGTCTATTTTGCATAAACCATAGGCTTCATCATAATATATTTACATTGTTCTAAATAACCTATCAGAGGTATCGGGTCCATATCCATCCTTTACAATTTTTTGTTTTGCTCCAATAAATGATCGCTCTGACAATCTAGCGGTATATATGGGGTATTCATACTTATCTAAAAATTTATTCGACAATACATTAGTTGCCACTAACACTTCATATCCTCTCAAGAGATCAACTATCTTCCTAATTGTATTCCCGGAATTGATCACGCCATCACATACTATAATTTTTTTATCTTTATATCTTTCTTTACAAATAAAATCATTCTCAAATTTCGTTTCCTCTCCTTCACTATAGAAGAACTCTGATGCATCCAATTTATCCGCTATCCCTTGTCCAAACGGAAGACCTGAACGCATTAAAATTAAGACAATAAACTGACTATATGGAAAATCACACTTTATTTTTTCAGCCACTTCCATACCAAGTAAATAATGTGCTTTTCTTAAATCCACACCTTCCACTCCAGAATCACTCTTACAAATTTTTATATTCTCTGATACCATGTCGTTATCTGATTCTAAAGTATTTATCAAATTAATCTCTTGCTCCGTTGGTACATCTTCATACCGATACTTGCTATATTCTAATTGGTGAACTCGCTTATTCTCATTCAAGAATTTCCTAACATTACTTCTTATTCCTTTATTAGCTACAATATATGATTTATTACTATACTTAAGCATATATGAATCCAACAGTGAATCTCCAATAGCCACAACATATTTGCCACGATTTTGCAAATGTTTTACTGCATACATCTTAATATACTTTGACACAACTGAACTTGACAATACTTCTATTACCAATCCGGTCATATTAAGCAGTTCCTGCCATAACAAACTATTCCCCGCCGTAATTCCGATAATCGCTACATTTTTCATTTTTTTTAAATTCTCAATAAGTGGTTCATTCAAATGTATGCTTTCACTTATTCGATTCTTACACGCATCAGAAAACGGTTGCAATTTCGCCAAATATTCATTCGCAATTGTAGCCTGAAAATTCGAATATCTATCCTTACGATATATCTCCTTTAATATCGTTCCCTCTAAATCGTGGTATTCTAATGCAAGATCGGTAGTATCTTCTATCGATAGCGTTTTATCGCAATCAACTAAAATAACCACATTTACATCATCCCAACGCTTTATTCTATCAATCATTTTCATGGCGAGTGCATATGAATCATACTGTCCTTGGGTTAATTCATATACATATTTCAACATATCTTCTTCCGATCCATTAAGAATATGTAACTCCTTATTTACTCCAATTAGCTCTTCTGTGAGACACACTATTTCATATTCAATCCAACTTTTTATTTCTTCTGCTTTATATTTAACTTTATCTTTCGATTCTTCAAATGCATACCGATTCTCTATTATACTTGGCTCTGTATCTAGGTAAATAAACTGATCATAGCAAAGTAGGTCTTCTGTAGTAAAAACCCTCCTTAAATGCATATCCGAATCATAAAAGGAATAATGACCATCAACGACCACATAATCATATTCCTTATCTAATTTATTTATCTTATCAATAAACAGTTTGCGACACTGCTCTTTCTCAGTTTCACTACTATTCTTAAAACATTTACCATAAGTCTGATAAGAAATTATATTTAGTGTTTTAGAGCCCGGGATATGCACAAGTAATTTTCCGTACTCCTTAAATGTTTCTACAAGTTTTCCAATAAAATAATCCTTCCCGCTCCTAGAGACCCCGTATATTGCAATCTTCATCCATACGCCTCCACATTCTCTTTAAAATAACAGTTACCATCACGTACTGGTATATATCTGTCAACGGCTATTTGTAATTGCTCAAAAGACACATCACAACTTCCCAAATAAAAATCTTTCATTTTATAAAATCGACCACAAGGAAAAATGCCTTCTGGTGTAATAAATACATTTGTACGTCCAACACCGCAAAAATTTCCATACATAGTACAATCATATTTTTTCTCAGAATTAAACTGCCTTGACACAACGTCTGATTTCTTCACATATTCCATAAATTCCTTATATTCATCTTCAGAGATATATAAAGAATCATCATCACAACCTATTAATATTGAAAAAGTAACATCATATAATCCATTTTCAATAAAAAAATTGACCACCTTCTCTTTATTTAAGTAGGATTGTTTATTTACCGTAGCGTTGATACTTGGCGCACAACCATATATTCTTTTATAACACTGAATAGCCTCCATGACCTTGTTAAAACCTTGTCTTCCAAGATTATGTAATTCTTCATAACCATCTAACGAGAAGCATATTTTTAGATTGTTCCTGTATTCAAATAACTTTTTCAATCTTTCTTCCGTAGTTAAAGTTCCATTTGTAATAGTATATGCCTGAATTTCATCATACTTTTTATGTTTTACATAATCCGCTATTAATAACAATTCATTAAAATTCAACATAGGTTCTCCTGCACCTACTATACCTAACTTAAACTTACACAATCCATTCTTCTCACAATATTCATGAATATTATCAATAATCATATATACTTGACTTATTGAGAATGAACTATCTCCAGTCTGTTTATCTTGAAAGTGGCAATATCTACAACGTAAATTACAAGCATCACTAAGGGAAATACATGCTCTATCAATCATAAAATCAACCTTTCAATAAATCTATCACTTCACGATAACGGTTTTCATCATTTTTTTCGTGGGCATAATCTATTGCTTTTTTCTTCTCAAAAGAACAGATTGTAGTATCCGCATTATTCTCTAATAAATATCGAACAATATCTGCATGGTTTTGAAATGCTGCTTTTATCAATGCCGTAAAACCATTTCCCTTGTCTTGCTGATTTATACAAGCCCCATTCTCCACTAATAACTTAACAAAATCTATTTTACCGTCGTATGATGCAATCATTAGCGGTGTATTATACGGATTTCTGTCATTTTGCGAAGGTTCATTTACATTGGCTCCATTAATGATTAACTGCTTAACTAATCCTAAATGGGTTATCTGAATAGCATGAGAAATAGGAGGTAACTTATGCTTTTTATCATCCACCGCGTTAATTCTTATCTGCGGTAGCGTAAGAAGAAAACCAACCATTTTACAATCTCTATTTCTAATAGCCTGAATAAGTGGTGTATATCCTGAACGTGAATCAATATAATTTACATCAATATTCTTCTCCGCCAACTCTTTTACTGTTTCTAGATCTTTTTTTAAAACAGCCATAAAAAATTTCTGTGATAGAGATATATTGTATGTTTCTTCTTTTTTAAATATTTTCTCATATTCCCAAGTTGTTATCACTTTTAGATTAATGGCTTTTCCAACATCTTTCAATTTAAAATCTTTATCATTCGTCAATAAATAGACATTATCATCCGGGTAATCCTCTGCTATCTTCAATGCAACAGAAAATATTCTGTCATCATTATTGCTTCCCTCTCCTGTTTCATCTTCAACAATAAACTTTTTTGAACGCAACTCTATAATCTTTGCCAATGCTAATCCTGCGTCTTTTCTTATGTTTGGGCGTATAGATTTTTTTTGATATTCCAATTCCCTAATTACTGTTCTTGGTACATACACCATATCTGCATAATTCGATACTGAACGCAAAAGTTCTGGACAGTTTATAATAATATTTGTATCCAATATAATATGACTTTTAGGATTAAGAGACAAAATTTCTTCCATATTCATCTTAGTTATTTGAATTAATTTTGCAAGCACCTCCAAACTTGGTGGTTGCTCACCATTCTCAATCAAACTCAATGTAGCCCTCTTAATGCCAAGACTTTCAGCAAACTCAGCCTGGGTTAATGACATATCTGTTCTGTAACGTAATATCTTTTTTCCAATCTCATAGTTGAACTCTGAATAAGCCATATACAAATCCTCCTACCAAATAGTTAAATTCTTTATGCTTATAATTTTAGCACTGTAAAATGCTATGTCAATCCAAATGTTAAAATTATTAACATTGTTTGCATTGCAATTATTCTTAACATATACCTTTTTAGTTATAAACTATTGAATTTAATATATTTTGCAATAATTCATTACTTTATAACTGCACTCAACGTGCAGTCAAGATAAAACGAGAATAAATTTATTATTGAGGCAACGTGATTTATGTTTAACTATCTATTAATTTCCTTAGTCATTTTTATCAAGCTCCTACAAATTTTCCACAATCCCCTTAAACAACCTCAACGCAAGTGCTCTTTTCTCTGCATCAAGCTCTAATAGCACTACCCCTATTGGATCTACAGTTTCTTTCCCATGCACCAAATAATCAATACTTACACCAAAATACTCAGCTATAAGAGCCATATTATCTATAGTTGTTCCCCTTACGCCATTCTCAATATAGCATATTGTCTTATTGGTCACTCCCAGTTCCTCTGCCAACTGCTCCTGCGTAATCCCTGCCTTCTTCCTTAACTCCTTAATTCTCATTCCGCTTTCTTTTAAATCGTACATTTCGTCCTCTTTCCCGGCTAATAACCAGAAAAGACTCTATTACCACCTGTCATCTCATTACCCATCTTTACACAAAAAGACACAGCGAGAAAGTCCAGCTGTCAACTGGTTATCTTTCCCCTGCGTCTTTGGTGCTGCCATCCATTTAGATGTGCCCGTGTCAGGTGGGCCGTATTTAATTGTTATATTCTAAAACTTCCATTTTCTGTTCGTTCCTTAATCATACCTTCGGTGTATTTCTTAAGGGTTGCCACTCTCTTACATCGGTGGCATGAGATACTAAGTCCCTGTGCCAGTACTACACTATCATCATCACCCTGTATCTGATATTCCATAATCTTTCGATTGCATCTTACGCATCTTATATCAATTCTATTATTCTCTCTCTTCAATTCAGTTCACTCCTTCAAATACAAAACCATTGCTCAATTTTGTACTTGTAAAGGAAAGGGAAATCACCTTTGCAAGCCCTTTTGCCAGAAGTTCCGATGTAGCAGCTGCTACTCTGGCTATTTGCTGATCATTGGAAGCCAACTGATGCTTTAACGCATCAGGCTCCGGCTCTCTCCATAAACCACATGTTGTTATCTTCATAATAAAGGGAAATCTCTTTCCCATTAACAATGCATAAATATCTCTCACCAACACCTCCTGCCTTAGTACTTGCCTGTCGTCTCACATCAACGACTCTTGTAATCTCATACTTTCTACCATCTTCCCAAACAATCTCCCTGGGTTGAAGTTTTCCATCCTTTGAAAATATAGCCAAAACATCAACATAAACCTTATTACTCATTGAGTCACACCTCCTTGAAGTGTAATTGTCCTCGGGCATTCACTCGTCTTACGTATATATCCACTATCCTGTAGCTTTACAATATGTGCCGCCACCGATGATGTTGATTTAAGTCCTACGCCCCTGCCAATCTCTCTGACACTGGGCGAATAACCATTTGTATCGATAAAATCGCTTATAAATTGGTACACTCGTCTGGTTGTACCTGTAATATCTTTATCAGTACCTTTCTCTGTCAAGTCTGCCACTCCTTATCATCCAAAAAATGTATGCGGATGCACTGTATGTTCATTGTCACAGTCAAGATGAGCCAACATCATATCCTGATACATTAGCCCTCGCTGTACACTGAAATATCCAAACCGTTTACGGATATTATCCACAGCAGCATCCATTTTTTCTAGTTTTTCACGTAGTTCCACATTGGTAAACAAGTCAAATTGTTCATAATAACTGTCATTAACCAAATCAGCTCCTCTGATTCCAAGACTCCTTATTGGCTTACCAAAGTTATAATTTTCTTTAAAAAGTTTGTAGCCTTCCCTAGCTATCTCTTCAGTAATATTAGTTGCCATGTTAATCTTGCGTTGCCTAGTAAATGAATACAATTCATTGTCTCTTATGCTAATCTCCACCACACGACACTTAAAGCCATTCTTACGTAACCTGTGAGCCACGCTCTCTGCAAGCATATAAAGCACAATCTTCACATCTTCATCATTCACTAAATCTCTATGGGTTGTTGTACTATTACCGATAGACTTGATGGGTGCTGTCGCATTTTCACGTTTGACTGGCGAATCGTCATAACCATTCGCAAATGCCCATAGCACGCTCCCCATCTTTCCAAGATGAGAGGCAAGTATCAGTTCATCAGTTCTTGCCAAGTCACCAATAGTTCTAATCCCTAGCTTTGCAAGTTTCCTATCAGTACTTCTACCTACATAGAGTAGGTCAGATACCGGCAACTTCCATGCCTTGTTTCTAAATTCATCCTCGTACATAGTCGTTATAGCATCCGGCTTCTTATAATCAGAACCCAACTTCGCAAATATCTTGTTAAACGAAACACCGATACTCACCGTAACACCAAGTTCCTTCTTCATTCGATTACTAATCTCTGCAGCAATCTTATAGCCATCGCCTTTAACAGCCACACTTTCAGTCACGTCAAGCCAGCTTTCATCAATTCCATATGCTTCCTGTAAATCCGTATATTCGGCATATATCTCATGTGCCATACGCGAAAACCTTAGATACAAGTCCATTCGTGGTGGTATAAATGTAATGTCCGGGCACACCTGCTTTGCCTGCCAAATTGCCATTCCTGTCTTCACACCATATTTTTTAGCAATGTAATCTGCAGTCAGTACTATTCCGTGCCTTGCCTCAGGGTCTCCTCCAACAGCTATCGGTTTTCCCTCCAGCTCTGGATGATGCAAATGCTCAATCGCAGCGTAACAACAGTTAATATCACTATGCAATATCACACGTTTTCCCATTACACATAACCTCCATTTTCAGGTCGGTACCCCGTCCCTGTATTTGAAGTATATATCTATTAAAACTAGATTTCAACAGAAAATGTTTTCCACTAAATCTATTTTCGCAAGATTTCTCTTGAAAAATGCTTGTTTCTGATATATAGTGTACTTATAAAATCAAGATAGGAAGGACTACATATATGGAATCATTAGGAGAAATTTTTTCAAGATATAGAAAAGCACAGAAAATGTCACAGCCAACTCTTGCTGCCGCACTAACAAATGAAGGGCTACCAACTAAAGTAGGCGCTCTTAGCACATGGGAAACTAATCACTGCGTACCAAACGCCTTACAGTTCCTCACGGTATGCAAACTCCTTGGTATCACTGACATTTACGAAGAATTTATAGGAGAAAACCCTAACAATATGTTTGCTTCACTTAATGACGAAGGCAAAACTAAAGCAATTGAGTATATAAATCTACTTGCCACTTCCGGATTATATAAGAAAGACGAACCCGAAATCATACCATTTACAAGAAAACTCCCTCTCTTTGATCTGCCTGCTTCTGCCGGCTTCGGTTCGTTCCTTGATAGCGATAATTATGATTTAATCGAAGTAGGTCGTGAAGTTCCTGAACACGCTGACTTCGGCATCCGTGTTTCAGGTGATAGTATGACTCCACGTTTTCTTGATAAACAAATTGTATGGGTACAAAAGACTGATACGCTTCAAGACGGCGAATATGGTATCTTCTACTTAGATGGCAATTCATATATCAAGAAGCTTCAGCACAACGCAACTGGCACTATGCTTATATCAATCAATCCTGCATATACACCTATCATTATCACTGAGCATAGCGAATTTAAAACATTCGGACGAGTTGTGGGTTGAGTCCATTTTATTACCCACCCAATATATTACAATTGAGATGCAGGGTGAAAATCACCTGTTAGAAAACATTTGAAAGAAGGAATGAGTATGGCTGTTGTTAGCAATCTTAAGCAGGTGCGAACTGCACACAAGCAACAACAAAAAGACGTAGCTGTTGCCATAGGCACCTGCTCTAAAACCATAAGTAATATCGAGCGATGACAACACTGCCCCTCACTTGAAATAGCTCTACGCATTGCTAAATATATGAAAGTTCCTGTGGAAGAGCTTTTTCAGGTGGATGAGAGTGTGGAACCGATTAGAGGTAAAGAATGAGTAGTGAAAGATGTGCAAATAGCCAATGCCCGAGGCATTGGCTATCATCCATATATAAGATACTATAAAATAATGTTTCTATATTCTAGAACTTGGATTGTATATCTGATTTTTCACAATCTTCTTAAAATATTGCACTAATCTATTCTTTCTATTTGTAAAAAATGCTTCTTTCGGAACTCTGTAGCCATTTACAACATCATGATTACAATTAAACTCCTCAACCACCATATCAAATATCCATCCATTTAAATGTTCATTCGGGAACGACGCAATTGTTTCTTCCATAGGTGTATTGTGTTTCCCTCGATTAATAGCCACTGGCAATGGCAACATATTACCCAATGAGTTTGTATAATATGTCCTATCTGATAAATTATAATGGAAATATCTTGATTCATTACCATTCTGTCTATTAACCTTTTTTGCATCCATATGATCAAGGTCTTGTTTTATTGCCTCTGGTGCATACGACCTTATAATATTTTGTGCCAATACCAATTCACCTGTCGTAACATCTAAATCATACTTCAAAAACAAGTGCATAAACAAATTCTTTATCTTTATCTTCCCTGCACTATCTGAAAAACTCCATTCATTTATCCACTCTTCAAATTCAGTAATTATTACAGCCTCAGGTAAAATATTAGCATCAAACTGTACTATCTGCGTTTCAACTGATCTCGGATTATTCCATTGTCCAACAAAACATCTTATTGCTAGATTATCAGACAACTTTTTAGGACTTTCATAGTTTCTTGACATAATAGTAGCTTGCCACATAACACTTGCATCCTTCCATAATCCTGGATATGATTGCTTACAGTCATTTTCGGCAAAAACAGTATTAAGATACATATCAAACGACATTGTCGGCATAGCATTAACCGCATAATTATGTATAATATCGCAAATAATAGACGCCGTAACAACTGGATATGGAATATTCATCGCCAAACCTAATACCCTCTTTACTATTGAAGAATTTGCATCATTTTCAATATACAGTGACATTTGCGAATCTTCATCACTTTTGCTAAGTTTAGCATTATCCATCCTATGAACTCTTAGCAATATACTCTGAATAAACTCCATATATTGAAAGTCACGTTCTATCATTGCCCTTGTGTACTTATTTTGTTTATTGTAATGGGACAAATAATTCTTTATTAACTTTCTCTTTCTCTCATTTGTATTTTTATTAGTATTTCCTGTAAATAAAACTGTCATATATTCAAATATCTCAGTTTCAAGCTCATCATAGCTAAAGAATATTTTTCTCCATCTATCATCCAACCTAGAAATCTCAGCATTTATTTCCTGTTGACTTTCTCCAGATGTCTCTGTGTAGGTCTTATAAAAATAATTTTTTAACAACTCTAAATCATTAACAGACTCTGACCTATCATTCAGTGTTTCAAACAGCTTATATGCATCATCCTCATCTGATGTAACAATCATACAAAGCTTTATATTTTCTAGCATCTCGTCAATAAGGCTTATGTATCCACATAACTTGTCATAAGGCGTATTTCTCTCCGGATGCAATTCATGATGCAATTTCTTAATCTGTTCAAAGATTCCATAAGCTCTAGCCACGTAAGGAAACTCAACTCTCGAATCATCATTCTCATCATACTCATCATCTATAGGATTCTCACAAAACGAAGCATCGCTGGCATCCGAAAACCTAAATACAACTTGTGATAATGCCTGTTTAAAGCTTTCGTTAAAACTTGTATTCTCATAAAATATGCTCAATTCTTCTGCTTGAAGAAACTGTTCCATCGCAACTTTACAACTATCAAAGTATCCTGGTTCTGAAATATCTGGATTTTCTATCCATCCAACCTGCTTACGCCATCTATTCAAATCAGCGACATCAATTGCAACTCTATTTTGATTTGCTGTATCAAACGCATCTGACAAACTCTTATTTGCCTGTTCAATCACATTTACATTTGCAAGACCTATATAACCTTTATAACAGTTTTCCATAGCTTCAAGCCCTGCATTAAAATCACGTGAACGATTCATTTGCGCTGCTTCATCGACCTTTCTAATCAATAACATATATTTTATATAATTGAACAGAAATAATGTTGTAAATCTTTGCTGCCCATCCACTACTTGATATCTTGATACTTTCCCCGCATCCTTTTCTGACGGTGTTCTCTCATCCACAAAAACAACTGCACCAATAAAATATTCGAGGCTATTTTGTCCATCCACAGCAGATGTTCTATTTTCTTTGTAGTCCTCAAACAAATCTGTTATCTTTTTGGCAGTCCACCTATATGGACGTTGATAAAAGTTCACTCTAACTTTTAGGATATTTCCATTTGTTATCAAAGATTGTATATCCTTAATTTCTGCAGTATCTAATAATCTCATAATGTACCTCCCTTATAAAATATCTTTATCTTTCATAGTTTCTGTAACCAACGCCACGATATTCGAGATCCTATAATCTGTATAGTCATCATCTATATCCACTGTTCTTAACACTAATTGTTCGTACAGATATTCTACACCACCCCTAGCGTATGAATTAAACAACTCCATATTAGCAGAATATGTTTCTTCATCTTCAGGAATCATAAATGCACTTTCAAGCTTCTCTTCTAATGTAAGCCCTCTACTATCATCCATGATAAGCACCATTCTCATTATTGGTAGTAACGTCTGGATATTATCATTCAACTGTTTCATCTGAACAGTTCGTTTCATATCCATTTCGTCTTTTTCTTCAGCTGCTTTTCTTCCTGTTTTCAGACCAACTATTGCAGCTACAGCATACAAATCAACCAATCTCTTAAAATAAGATTCCTGAATCTTATTCTGCACCCAAAGCTTGTCCACATATTGTCTATGCTTTCCTACAAAAAACATTTCATCCACTTTAAAATATTCATAAAGCTTCTTATCGTCCTGTCTAGCCATATCGTCACCTCCTAGTTTCTCTCAAGAGAAGAACTGTTAGAGTCAGCTTCTTTTGAAACACGATAGCAATACTTTGACAAAGTATATTTATCAAGACCTGATGCTTCCCAATCCTTATCCAACATAAAAATTATAACTTGCTCTGCAAATTGTGGTAATCTATTTGCAATAAGTGCAGTATTTTCAGCGCTTAAAGCTGAAAACGGTCCATCTAATACAAGTGGCAATCCTAGAATTGCATCTTCCATACCATACTCTTTGTCTTCATTTTCAAGTTCTCTATATGCTTTAGCCAATTCTAAAATACTAACAATAAAAACAAAGTTAATAGCAATCATCTCACCATTTGATAAGTTCTCTTCTTCATAGTTCATTTTATTTCCTACCTGATGATAATAAACATGAACCTTAAAATCTTCACCTATTTTTGCGTATTTTTCTTTATCATTAAACATACGCTGGAAATTCTCACCAATAATAGCATTCAAATCTTCCAAAATAATAGATTTTCTTCCTTCTACTATTCTTTTTGCTTTCTCATACATAGCTTCTACATATGCAATAACACGATATATCTGTTTATTTTCTTCATCATGTTCAGCCACCTTATCGTATTGTTCTTCCTTTTGTCGAATACTATCCTTTGTATTCTCTATACGTACTTCCAACCTAGAAATCTCTGCCGATAACTCTCTCATACGACTTGACGCTTGTTCTTTTTGCATTCTAACCGCTCCGAGATTCGTTTTACGGTCCATAACACGTTCAAGCGATTCTTTTTCACGAATTCTTTCATCTAGAGTTTCTCCTGCAATTTCAAAATCATTAGCCTTGGATTTTATATTATCCACTAAATCCTTGGTTTCGTTAGCCCATGCTTCAAACGTAGACTGCAATTTACCCGCAGCACCACCTAACATTTCAGGTGGAACTAACTTTTTCAATTTAAGCATCATTTCATACGCTTCTCTATCTTGCGAAAACTTAGTTCCGCATATACATTCATCGTGTTCTAACAAATAGTCTATGGTATCCACTGTTATACCTGGAATATCTTTTCCTTCAAGATCAATATTCTTAATCATTTCTATATATTCCGGTAGTAATGATGCCGCAAAATACTTTGCAGATTTAGACAGTTCACCTACTATATCCGCATAATAATCATTTCTAAACTTTTCATATTGTTCTATATCTCGTTCTAACCTTCGATATTCTTTTTGATCCTCTTCAATCTTACGATTATCATTTAATGTTTTTGATGTTGAATCATATGTATGTTTGGCAGTTTCAAATCCATCCCTTTTGGATTTTAATCTATCCTGTAAGTCAATCAAAGAGTCTTCCAAGTCTTTAATTTCTCTTTTTATACGTTCAGCTTCACCACTAGAGCCCTTAATTTTTTCTCTTAAGGACTTAATAACATTATATCTGCCATTATCTTTTAAGTGTCTTGTCATTTCTAAAAGACCACTTACACCAAGAATTGTATCAACAGATTTTTTAATATCTTCCGTTTTGCTCTTCAAATCATTCCAACGTTCACCATCAAAGAAGAAATAGTTAGATAAGTTCTGCGGAAACATACTTTCAATTGCTTCCTGCACGCAGCCTTCCTTGTATTTCTTTGTATCCGTATTACATCCATCATTTGATATTACGGTTCCCCACACGCCATTTTCCTTTACCTGCATTGTAAGCTGAGTCGGACCAATCTGCTTTATAGATAAATCATCTATTTCCGCAGTTTTTCTATTAAAAAGCGCTCGTCTAGTAAATTTGATTTCTTCATCATTATTAACCACAACTATTTCAACAGTTACATCTTTCGGGAAACCATGCCTCATTTCAGCTATGACTTCATTGTTCAAGAGAACAATATCCTTTTTCTTAGTATAGCTAGTATCATTAAATGTTTCATATAACGCCCATCTAAACGCCTGAGCCAAAGTCGTCTTACCAAATGTGTTATCACCTAATACAATAGTAACATTCTTCTCTGGATCTACAGAAAACTGTAACTCATTCTCGCCCTTATATCTCATAAAATTATTGAGTTTTATGCTTTTAATCTTCATTACACGTCCTCCTCTTTTACCTTCTTATCTACATATTGCATAATCCGAGCAACCATTTGTTTATCATCATACTTCTGAATATTAATATTTTTGATTTCAGCATTTCTAATCTTGTTGAACATTTCACGCATTAATTCCTGATTCAAATTTTTATTATTCTCCATAATAGTCCTCCATTCTTGATAATTCCTCTTCCACATCAAAGAAGGTATCATACGCCACCATAATACTATTCACCAGCTCATCTGCCACTTCTCTGTTTAATGCCAATCTACCAAACTCGACTATTCGAGCGACTTCACCTACAATTATGGGTTTATCTTCTTCAAAATCCATTGAACATACATTATCTAAATCTCTCGGTAGTGTTACAAAGTCATATATGACAGCTTTCTTTTTATTTGAACTTTTTCTCAAAAGTCTTCCTCGCCTTTGAATAAACTCTTTTGGATTTCTAGAACTACTTAGAATAAACGCAGTTTTTATTCCTGGTATATTTACACCTTCATCTAAACATTTTATAGCTGTCACTACTTGATACATCCCTTGCGAGAAATAAGTCTTAATATTTTGGCGTTCCTTAAGATTTTCCTCTGCAGTAAATCGCTTTACAGACATCTGATACTCAGTTTGCAATTTTCTAGTAACCAAATCTATCTGTCTCAATTCTTCACCTGAATCATCATCAAAAACACTAGTTGCTCCACAATACACTAATATATTGTTCTTATCTTTATATGGTTTAATACGGTCTATTAATAATTCGATTTTATTACTAGCACCAGCCAATAACCTAGTCCTCTGGTATACAATAGGCTTGCCAGCATCTGAAATCTTAAGTTTTCCGTTCTTTTCAACCAAATACTTCTTTAGCTTTTTAGTTAATGTAGCATACTGCTCAAGTTCATCATTAGTTAAATACACAGGTATAGGATAATACTCATATTCTACCAGCTTTTCTTCTGCAATAGCTCTATCTAATGTATATTCTATACACTTTTTTCCGAAATAGCTCTCCAATGCCTTTGTGCCCGTTTTATCCATATGTCGCTTAATAGTTGCTGACAATCCAATTCGATTCATTATATTAAAAGGCATAACTTTAACCATCTCATATGCACCAAAGTTATGAGCTTCATCTACAATTAGCAATACATTTTGCTCCTCAGAGAATCTCGTAATATACTGTTGTATATCATCACCAGCAAAAGTATCATTTGTAGTTATACATACAAATGGTACTCCATCTCTTTTAAAACGCTTATATGCTTTAAGCAAACTATCTTTCCAGTTACTATCAGGTGATTTTGAATGTGCAATTATTGTTTGAACTGAAGTCCATTCAACAACATCTTCTTCCCACTGACTAACCAAATGAATATATGGACATACAATAAACGTAGCGATTTTTTCTTCGTACAATTCAGCTAAGTCTACCATACATTTTAGTGCTGTATAAGTCTTGCCTGCTCCTGTACACATATCGAATATACCCTGTTTATTTATAAGCCAATTTGAGACCGCTTCATTTTGATAATTGTGGAGTTCCACATCTTGCGGCACATGAAATTTCTGCTGATTTTTTAAAAACTGTTTATAACCATACTCTTTTTCATCTATTTCCCAATCAATCGTACTTTTTCTATAACTAATTAATTTATTTATTACAATATCTGGGAAATCTATCACCTGTAGCTTATTCGTTCTGTTATTCCACATATTATCAAAATCTGCTTCAGATAATTCCACACCATCTTTTTGACTTTGGTCTTTCCAACTGCAGAATGTATATATAGACTCAAAATTGCCATCCAGACCATTAAGAGACTCATTAGCTGACCCTGCATAACTTATACGATTTCCTTCATCATCAACAAAAACAGCTATTTTTTCGTGATATAACCTAAATCCATTTTCATCTTCTAAAAATGCAACCTTTATATCTAAGCAATCGTCAGCAATTAAATTTGCAATTAAATTTAATCTTTCTTCTTCGAAATAATTAATAGGTTCTTTTATTGCATTTAACAAATTATCCCTAATAACATCATTTCTATTCTTATAACCAAGTTCTATAGCTCTAATATCATCTTCATCTAATTGTGGCGAACATATGAGTTGTATTTTTCCACCATTTTTAACCATATCAAATAAACCTGTTGATAATTGTATCAAAGCAGTAGTACTAAAATATCCACTTCCACGTTTATACAACCTAGTTCTTGACAATACCGGTATCAAAAAATCTCTTGGAAAGTTGTGTATTTCAGAACGATATCTTATCTGAATATCCAATTCCTTAAAACTCATATAATCACCACCCTTCTTATATCATTTCTTCAAGTGCTTCACACAAACTATCTATATCTTCTTTCGTATTAAACTTACCTATTCCAACACGTACAGTTCCACTATAGTCCATATCATCAATCAAATTATGAACATATGGGGCACAATGAAACCCTGTTCTAACTGCAATATGATATTCATCATCTAAAACAGAACCTATACTATCCGCTGAATTATCAAAACTTGTAATATTAAAAGATATAACTCCTATATGCGAATCCTCATTCGGTATATATAACTTAATATCTTCGAATTCTCTTAACCGTTCAACCGCATATTGGGTTAACTCTTTTTCTTTTTTGTAATTTTCTTCAACATTTAAGCACTTCAATGCGGCCTGCAGACCTGCAACAGCTACAATATTTGTACTTGAAGCTTCATATCTGTATGGTGTTTCTTGGGGCATCTCAGTATCAAGAGAATTACTTCCTGTTCCACCTGTAATATAACTTTTTAGCAACATACCACTATTGTCTATAAAACCACCTACTCCAAATGGACCATATAATGTTTTATGTCCGGCGAACGCTAAAAAGTCAATATTTTCCATAGTAACATCAACTAAACCTAGTGACTGTGCTGAATCTAGCACTGTAATCGCCCCTACTTGTTTCGCCGCTTCAAATATCTCTGTAATTGGAAGAATATATCCGGTAACATTACTGATATGAGTACAACACACGCATATTGGTCTGTCGTATAAAAATGAACTTTTAACAGCATTTATATCAATCTCTAAGGTCGACTTATTTACAGGCAACAATTTAATTTCTATACCTGATTCATTTGATAATCTTTGTAATGTTCTAGCTACTGCATTATGTTCATAGGGCGAAACATAAACTATGTCACCTTTCTTAAACGATATACCACTAAGTATTTGATTTAAGGCAATAGTAATTGATGGTGTAATAACAACTTTAGCTGTTGAAGGAGCTTTTACAAGTTCCTTCAACATTACTTTTACATCATCTATTATAGCCATCGCATTACGGGCCAGTTGATACGAACCTCTACCTGCATTAACAGCTAGTTTGCGGTTAACTTCATCCATCCTATCATATACTTCATTTGGCTTTGGAAATGTTGTAGCCGCATTATCTAAGTATATTAATTCCTCCACATTTGTCACCTCATACTATTCTTCATCATTTAGAACTCGCTCTACTGCATCTAACAAGACCGAAATAATATCATTCTTACTCAATCCATCGAAATCATTGATTGTTCCTTCCAAGACATCTCTGAACATCACTGTTGACTCATCAGTAGAGTTTTCGTAATAAAACGGAGTTCCGCTTCTGCTCATATATACAAGTTTATTATCCTTATATTCTGCCGCATCTTTATTATTCTGGATATTCTCAATCATGCTACGTAACGATGTTTCATAATTATCTAGCGTATCCGCATTCCAATAATCGATAAACACACCCGTAACCGCCTTAGCTAACTTATCAACAACCTCTGATTCACTAAGAATATGTGCGGCCTGCTTAATACGGCTAATTGTATGCATAAACTCTGAAACAGCCTGATCACTTATTGTACCCTTTATAACCTCACTCTGTTCATCATACCACTCAACAACAATGTGATATAAGCTATCATCTTGATTACTAAACACATCTCTAGTTACATCTATAGTTTTATTAACTATATATGTATAATACTGAGACATCAGTTGTTTAATATTCTTTAATCTCTTAATGCACATTGTATAATCGTTTCCAGCCTCTAATGCCGATGGTATCTGACTAAACACCGCTTCATAAGGGTTTATCTCATAACGTTGTAAAATATTTCCCAATTTAGGAACCGCCTTTGCAATACCTGAATCACTATAATACACCTTGTCTTTCTTTGCACTTAATGTAACCTGTGGCAATGAACGATACCACTTCTGCATATTTGACAAAATTAGGCTAATTCTCGATTCCGCATGCGTACTATCTATCTTAACCTTAAACAGTTCACACAATTCCTTTATATAACGCTCATTAACAATATCTGACCTCGAAATATAAAAGCTATATTCTTCCGGACTATCGCACATATTAATTATTACTTCTGTCGTTAGCGGAATTTCTTTGTCACCATAATAAACAATTACATCTGAATCTTTCGTTCCTATAACATATGCCACATATATAGGTATTAATCCTAAACGTATTCCATATGGTTCACTTATAAGTATCTTTATCAATTCATCAAATGATATCTTTTCTCCTGCACACTTTTCAAAGTAATCTTGTATGATATCAATAATTATCTTAATACGCTTCTCTGGTTTGTTGTTATACAACCCATTCTGAACAAAGAGTGACCTGAAAATCGTAGCATCTTGACTTGTCCCTTTTAAATAATCCTTTAAGTCTTCTTTTTGTAATAACCTAGTAATTATATTCTTTCTTGCCGACTTTGTAGCACCAGTAGAAACATTGTACTTATTAACGAACTCATTGTTAATAACTGGTGTTTCATTGTACATTGCATAACACAGCTCATCTGTGCATTGAGTAATTGACTTATCATCAGCTTTTATCACATTACCATTATAAAAGTAGCTTGTTTCATAATTTGAGAATCTGCCATATCTTTCATTCAACTCAATTAAAATCTTATTTTCAAGATTGTCAATCAAATCGCTTAGTTCTGTAACCAAATGTCTATTCTTGTCAATGAAACTAATATCTTCCTTGATATCATTTGCCACTTGTAACTTATTTATCTCTTCTTTACATTCAAGTGGATTATTAGAATACATAGCTATAATCCTGTGACTAGACAATTCATAAAGCTTATCTGCTATCTGTTGTGAATAGTTATTCTCGTCAAATTTGAAAATGCAAATAACCTTACCATCGCAAAACAGACCATCTTCAAACAGCTTATCATCATTCTTCAATGCTAGAAACTTATTAATCTCTATAAACTTGTACCTAAAATAGCGTGTCATTCCATATTCATAATTATACTTCTTAGGGAATACATACTTTGTATTATAAACATTCGCTAAGCACGCATCTATAGTATCATCATTCGCTACCGATGCCCATCTAATACCTATTGTTTCCTGTAATTCCTTTCCTTCTACAGTCTTAAACTTGTATAATCCATTGGAATCCTTTTCAAGAATATCTAACTCAGCTCCTAGCAAATTTGACATAATTACATTATAGTGTTCTTTTACGACCTCTGAATAATGCATATTCAACGCTATTCTTACCGTTTCTTCATCCCAAGGCATTTCATGCATTCTATCAACAATCATAAATAGCGCTATAGTCTTAATTATTTTAACTGCCAAATCAGCTTCATTATACTTTGTGCAAGCAATTTCAATAGCACTTACACTTTTTTGATAAATAGCTTTTATCTCATCGGATTCATCTTTAAACAAATTACTAAAGTAATCATATATTAAATCTGGTGTGATAAACCACTTAGAACTCACCACGTTGTTCTTAGCGACACTTTTACTTACAAAATCGCTCATGCTATTTACTTCTTCGTTAGAAATGAATGTGAATAGCGTCCTCTCATTTTGCGCAACCTTTTCGCTTACATTAAGCAGCATATATGCTGATACTGGCGTAAGAGGATAACAACCTCTTACCACAATTTTTTCAAAATCGGCATATGTAAATTCCGATTCAAACGCTGGTATTCTATGATAAACACTACGAGCTTTGTCTGTAAAAAACATATCATAAATTGAACTTGGTACCTTTTCAATATCACTATCATTCTTTAAAATAGCATTACTGATAAGTTCATAGTTATTCTTAGCTGAAGTAATAAACTGTATTTCAGCATCTAATCTACCTTCAATTCCAGTGAAAGAATTAATAGTTTCAACTGATAACCTATTTCCATACTCTTTAATAGGCTTATGAGCCACTAATGTAATGTATATCTCTGGATCTTTAGAATCACCCGCCATTTCACATACATCCTGCACTAGTTTCATATTAAGTCCCGATGCAATCCTATCCTGACCCTCGATAAACTTACTAAACTCGTCAAAAACTATATAAATTCCTCTAAATCCGTATTCTTCTCTAATCTTGTCCGCAACACTCATATACAATCTTGTAACATCAGCCTCTGCCAACGGATTAAATACACTTCCTGATGTAAGTTCAGGATATATCAACCTAAATATATCTAAATACTTTTTGTTGTATTGAAGTAACTCTGCCTTCATAGTTGTCAAAGTGATCTTTTTTGACTTCAACATTCTATGATATTCCTCATAGGTATCTTTATAGTTTTCTTTCCAATTCTCAACTATTTCCACCGCATACTCATAATCCGTCTTAGGCGTCAACTCAGTCAAACCATATAATTTCAATGATTTACTAAGAGCTAAAAGAAAAGCTTGATTCACATCAGATTGACAATTAACAATAACCGGCAAAAATCTTCCACTCTTATGTTGCCAGATATTTAGCATTAACTCAGCAGCTTCATTATCAACCTTATAAATACGTTCATACAAAGTATCAAATATCTTCTTTTCAGCTTCATTATTTCTATCTAATGTTAATATTCCTAATAAAACTAATAATAAATGTGATTTCCCTTTACCATATGGTCCAATTAGCATTGAAGCATGCATAATATTACCTTGAATAGCTTTCATATAGCGTTTCAAAATATCCACTGATGATTTTGTAGGAATATAACTTAGTAACTTACCTTTATGATTCAAGTTCAAATCAATGTTTATTGCATTTCTAAATTCATTGTTAAACTCAACAAATTCACTTAGCCCCTTGTATTCAAACATAATTAATTCTTACCTACCTTTGTGAATAATAATCTTTAATAATATCTATCGGTGCAGAGATACCATTATCATAAACCACATCAAGTCCTGCTGTTCTATCAACAGTTATGAATCCTAAATTCTGCAAGCGATTTAGCATTTGATTGGTAGCAATCTTAGAAAAATTGTAAATGCAACCTAGACTATATGGTCCAGAAGATACTTTTTCTATACTAATACTTCTCTTCCCTTCAACCTTTGCCACATTTTTATATTCTCTTTCAAACATAACACTCAATTCATATAAAATAACTTCGTCTGGTACGCATCTTAAATCTGGTTGACATTTGACATAACTAGTGCCTTGGCACTTTATAAGCCCTAATTCACTCATTGGACTTACAATCTTATCCTCAGGATCATCATTTTCCTTTGTTCTACAGTATGTATTAAACAATACATCTACATCACTCTTAATTGAATTATCAGGTAATTGATATTCTGTCCATTTTCTTATAAATAGATTACTTAACAACTCCTTAGTTGTTGATGTAAGCATTTCGTTATTAAAATAGTCATGAAATAGCGAAGCCTTTTCATAATTCTTAGCTATATTGGAATGCATAATCCACAGCGTAAATATATCTTCCAAATAGCTATCATAATCAAGAATTAATTCGCCTAACTCTGATAGAAAAGTCCCCTTATTCGTCTTTTCTTCAACAAGATTAAAGCATTGCATCCAATAGCGCATTGCCGGAACCATATTAGTACCAATTCCAAAAACATCTGTTGCGTTTTCTGCTGTAAATATCTTTTCATTATTCGGTTTAGAAAGCTCTACAAGCGCTTTGTTTAACCATCCATCTCTCAATATAAACGTACCGTGGCCTTTTACTTTCGGTTTTATATTTAATCCATCCATAATATTATTAGCCTCTCTTAATAGTTAATATCTTTCTCATATAACAACCTGCATTAAAGTGATTTATACACTCACCACAATTAACACATTTGTTCTCGTCAATTTTATAAGTAATCTCGCCTTCAGCATCCTCACTTACACGAACTGCATTCATCTTACATACACTTTCACAAGCTCTGCACGCACAACACATTTGGTATTTCGTTATCTGACAATTAATTTTACCTTCTGTTACTCTCTTTTTATCCTTTATTGTAACTTTAAAGTTGTTCGTTCCTTTTCTACCTTTTAGTACCATAATAGGATTACCTAGTTTATCTAATACATAAACTTCTCCTGTAATCTTGTTACCTAATGAAAAATCTAATTTACCAAACGGTTTGAACAATTCATATAATTGGTCATCTATCGGACGCTGCAACTCATAATTATATGTGTCATTTTCCACTGCACATGGTTCGTATGACAGAATTGACGCATTGGCAGCTTCTAATCCATTGCCACCTTGTCTTGCTTTCCATTTTCCATCATCTACATATTGTTCGGCATCTTCTTTGCCAACTTGTTTTGCATATTCAATAAGAATATTACGCCAGTGTGCATATCTGTCATGCATATATATTTTTGATAATATTTCTGACCAATTACCATTATTAGGACAACACCAACACCCCACACGTGAAAATCCCAATCTATATGCCTGATTAAAATCAATTCCAGTTGTCATTATATACAACCATACATCAAAATCGGTCCATTCAAAAATTGGCAATACTGTTTTTTGTTTAGCAATTTTCGAGCTATTGCTTTCTCTATCATATTTGCTTCTACTTGCGGACTCGCTCTTTCTAATACCTTGAAACGATAACACATTTGTCTTATTAGCAAATGCTTTGTTCATTGTATCTGTTATAGCACCTGTTTTGAACACCGTACAGCACCATCTCATTACTCGTGATGGTGGACCATATACTTTGCATAATTCTTCAAAATTCTTAATTCTATTCTTAGCCGTCGTAAAATATCCTGCTTTTACAACTTTACGCTTCATTCGTTCCTTGTATTTTTCTGTCGTTACAAATTCAAGCGTAGTATCACCATAAACATGCCTCACTGCATTAGTTGACAACGCATTTCTCACTAATGAAGATACTACTGTCGAATCCTTTCCACCACTAAATGAAACAAACATAGATGTTGCATCAAAGCCTTCTGCCCATTTGCGTATCATATCTGTTGCCTCATCTTCAATAAAATGAAATCTATCTTGATTTGCCTTTACGAATAATTCCATTATGGTATTAAAATTAGAATAATCTAACAAACTCTCAAAAGCCTCTTCTGCTTCATCTTCGGCGGTAATTATATACTTTTCTAAACGTTCCTTAATACCTTTTATAACATCTAAACTATAATTATTAATCAACTCTATACTGAGTTTTACCTTTTCACCGTTTACTATATAACAAGCACCATTATGCCATACTGACTTGTCTAAATAGTATTCATCGTCCTTGCCATCTAAAATAGCCAACAGAACCTGTTCCTCTGGAAATACAGGTCTAATATCAGTACCAATATACTTTACATCTGCTCCTGTTCCATCACCATCATTAATACAACAATCACATTTATCATTAAACAAAGGTATATTATGTTTATTACACCAATATATAGTCACTGATTGTTTAGGTATCGCTAAACAGGCTTCTTTATACCCCAACAATTCATTATACTCTTTACATTTGCATACGCCTTCTAGCGTTGGAGTGCCGTGAAATGGACAAACTTTCTCTATCATATAATCACTTTTCCTTATCTTCTTTTACATCATCAACAACTTCGAGAATATCATCGAAAGTACAATCAAGCGCTTTACATATTTTTACTAGCACATCTGTTGTAACGTTGTCACCACGATTTAATTTATTAATCGTATATGTACTAATTTCAGCTTTTTTCACTAGTTCCTTTTTTTTCATCTCTTTATCAATCAGTAATTTCCAAAGTCTTTTATAACTCACTGCCATATTAAGCACCTCTTCACAAAATATGTATGTAAAAATCCACTCCTACATTATACGACAAAATGTACTATTTAACAACAAAAAATAGAGCGAACACAATATTAATGGTTGATAATTAGATATTTTTGTAAGACTTTAACATTAAATTTTTTTATAACAACTTACCTTTTAGTCGTTTCCACATCATAAATGCTATTCCTACTACTGGTATATCGACTTCAACCTCTCCACCATCTTTCTAGCTTCCTCAACCACACTTTCCGGGCCAAGTATCTTCACACCCTCAAGTGCAAATATCCAACCAAAGAACTGAGGACTAGCATTAACATTTACATTAGTTCTATACTTGCCGTCTTCTGCCGGAATAATCATAATATCCTTGCCGAATCGGTCTATAATAACATTTATCATATCTGCAGTGAATTCAAGTCTCACTGATTTTTCATCACTATTAAACATTCCAAAATGCTTAGTGGTGTATACCGCCATATCAAGTTGTTTAAATACATCGCGGCCTTCACGCTTTTCGCTTAAGCACTTTAATTTGTCTATCTTATCTACTCGAAAATGCTTAATACACTGTTCCTTCACATCATAGGCTATCAAATAATAATTCTCATCATCCCAGCAAAGCCCCCAAGGACTAACTTGATAATATGCTCCATCATGCTTGTATTCCATTTGCTTCTTAGCATTCCACATAAAATACTTGAACTTAATCTGTTTATTGTTGGTGATAGCCTCATGTATTAAGTCTACATTGTCATATATGCTCTCATTCATTGTCTTTATACGACCTGATACGTATACTTGGCGTTGCAGCTGCTTTGCCTGATGCTCGCTTACATATCGCTCAAGCTTCTTAATCAAGTCATTAGACTTCTTTGCTGTTATAAACTTAGATGACTGTATGGCATCAACCAATAGTTTTAGCTCTGGCAAATCAAATTCACGCTTAGCCACATAATAATAGTATGTCTTACCTCTCTGCTCACCGGCAATATCAAATCCCAAATCACGTATAGCGTTCAAATCATCATATATACTTTTTCGCTGAGCAGTTACACCATATTTTTCAAGTTCAGTAAGAATCTCCGGCATAGTAAGGCTGTGCTCATTGTCGGTCTTTTCCAGTAATATCTTCATAAGATATACCAACTTCATTTTCTGATTAGTTCCCTTTGACATAACTTCCTCCAAAATGTGTATTTAAGCCGCTTCTCGCACTTTAACTCACGTACAAATCACAACTACTTATATTGTACCACATTTCCAAGAGAATTTTAAGGGACTAAATGCATTTTTTACATATTATGAAAAATATTGTCCACATCACTCTCCTACATCACTACTACACTCCCCAAAATGTTTGCATGTCAGGCAACATCCTCTGCAACTTCCATTACGTCGATTACGCCCCTTAATCCAATAAATCAATCTAATCATCACATTGCCTCCAACATTGCCACACAGTCCTCTCCTTCATTTTCTTCCTGATTCTGCTCTACCAGACTCTGCTTTTCCAAATCGTTAGGATAAAGCCACTTTTCCATCTCATACACATTGCTTTCGCATTCGTCTGTCATAGCAGCAACATCAAAGCGCTCAGTCAGAATATAGAGGCACTCAAGCTCCTTTTCCTTCTCTTTTCTTTTATTGCGCAGTTCTTTTAAATGCTTTAACATCTTATACCCTTGAGTAACATTACAATTAGAAGCATCTATCTCATCCATCAGGTCCGCAATCTCATCGTCAATATCTTCAATATCAAGCTTAATGTTTATGATATACTGATTAACATTTCTGTAAAACTCAGCCTGCTGTACTGCAAATGCCATCCAATCATTATCTCTGCCATCAAAAACTGTACACTTACGAACATACTCCATATCTTCTGTCTCCTTTCTAACATCACCTTCGTCTATTACCACGGCATCATTTTCATTTACCTGTGACACGTAATCATCTTGTCTGTGTTTTTCCCCTGCTAGAGGCACACGCATCTCACTATTTTCAAATAACTCACTTAACTTACGAGGTGTGTAACGCCTGTTCTCTAATCCCTTTATTGCTTTCAATGCCTCTTTAGCCTTTACAACGTTTGCACTATTTCCAATCGTTCTTTGGAATGTGTCCACGCGAACAATCTCATCCTTAACCTCTCTACGATGCTCTCTGCACTCTCTTAGCAAACCAATGAGCCTTGTCGCCTCATCGTCATTCACATCGCAAAGCTCAATGTAATGAAGAATATCGCATATTTCCAAATCCACATCTGATTCTGCCTTAATCAGCGAACTCTTATAATTAGCCAGTGATTCAATCACATATGTAAAATGTGTCAGAAACTCTTCCCAATCGAGATTTGAAATATCATACCGAAGCTCTGGTTCCACCTTATCTTCCATCAATTTTAACTGCACCTTTTCAGGAACTATAACCTCATCCCTTATATCCACTGGTGCCATCATATAAAATTTCTTTTTGTTGCCCACACTAAGCCTTCTATTAGCATCAGCGTACGAAAACACCGACGCCTCATCAATATGCTGTGCAGTCACTAAATCATCCCTATCATTAATTCTGTAATAATTACCGCTGTAATCCTTGATATAATATAACTTATCGACATCCACCATAACATCACCGTACCTTTCCTATAATCATCGTTACAATTCACCTATATGCAAAAATAGAACTAGCGTTGGAAATCTTGATTTTCTTACTCTAGTTCTATTATGAATCTTATGGTGGGTTATAAAAATGCCTCAGAATAATTATCTTGCTCATTCTATTTTGTATCATATTTTGTATCATAGCTTCCTTAAACGTAAAGTTTTAAAATGCGTAGCAAAACATGTAGCCCTCATTCACGCCTTGCAACACCAGTGTTTAAGTCGACCAAGCACTTTAAAAACATAAAATCACTATTTAACGTGGTAGGTGCTCTATCTTTGTTATAGTGTTGCCAAAATGGTGAAATCATACATGTTTACTGGGCTTACACGTCATATGTCATTAATTTCAAAATTTGCACAATTAAAATACCTCCTTGCACAATATACAAAAATCCCATCCTAGAGAAATAGCAACAATTACAAGTAAAATTAACTCCAAATATATCATCCATTGTCTTTTCCGATTATGTAATGCATCAATAATCCCAGTTACAGATAAGATATTCCACGATAACGTTGCCATTGCACTACCTAAAAGTACTAATGATAACAGTAAAAAGCTACTTTTTTCTGTTTCAGAAAATACTCCGAGCATAACACATGACAAAAAACAGCATATTGTACTTACAATATCTATACAACGCAGTTTTCCTAAATCTATGAGTTTTTGCTTACCTGCGTAATTGGCCACACTTTTTAATTCTTCATAACATTGTTCATTCATTCTTTCGTCGTTCCTTTCACCTTCAATTAGTTCCAGGATGCTGACTTCATAGTAATCTGATATTTCTACAAGAACAGAAATATCTGGTATATTCTTTCCGTTTTCCCAACGTGATACCGTTCTATCAGTAACACCAAAAAGTTCTGCTACCTGTTCCTGTGTCAATCCACGTTCTTTTCTAAGTTCTTTGAGTAAGCATCCTATTTTTCCTTGTTGCATAATATGCCCTCCTTTCACTCGTAACAATACCATTATCAGCAGCACAAAACCACGACACATTGCGGGACTTTACTTATTTCGACCGGACAATAATGTCCTGTCGACGCTTCTAATTCACTAGCAGCCAAAATATAAGGCCTATTAACAAAATTACCCCCAACAATTCATTAATTCCATACCCAATAACAAGTGCAATCACATATAATGCCCACCATTTCCCCATTGAAACATTAGTACTTGTCCGTCTACGAGATGAATATCCGCTATCTGTTCCATCATAAATACAATCATTATAATGCTGTCCGTCTGTTCCGCCACAATCATGACAATGTCCATGTTCACTCATAATGTTCGCCTCCATATATAATAATTTTATTTTTTACCTACCAATCCAAATCATCCATAGCATCATCCACGCCATCCGCATAGTCATCGTCGCTATAATATCTGTCCCAGTCATAATCATCGCCATCGTACACATCTTCGTAGCCTTTATCGTATGAGCTGTATGGATTAGAGTATGTATTCTTCTTAGAACTGCTTTTGCTACCGGAACTGGTTGTATTAGTTTTTTTCGATGAGGATGAACTGCTACTATCCTTGTATTTTGAAGAATTCGACTTGTATGAACTTGTGCCTGAATAACGCTTATGAAGGTAACAATAGCTACTTCCGGATGAAACTTCATTATCACAACCTGCACTAATGCATCGCTCTTTACCTGCACTAATTATCAATCCAATAAATAACACTACTCCGACTGTTACAAATGTTGCAATAATTCCTGAATAATCATTTCTTCTACCCATAAGACATATCCTCCTTAAATATGATAAAACCAAGGTAATCAAGACTCATATCTCTTACCTTTGTTACATCTAAATTATACAACACACAGGTGGGTGATAAATTACACTCGCAACCCAAAACATATGTAAAATTAAATGTAACGTTTCTCACGCAAAAAATCCAGAGCTCTCGCCCTGGATTTTAATATCGTTGTACTTATTCAATTTTACACCATTTGACACCAATTTTGACACCAATTAACTATAAAATTACACCAATTTATGATAAGTTACGATAAGTCATCTCTCATCGAAATTCGCATAAACACTGGGTTTTTCAGCACTTCCGAAAATCTTCTTACATTCTATCGTGGAATGTTCTTGTATATACATCCCAATCTCTACAATGTGCATAAATACTGCTTTCTTCAAGTATCATCAGACACTTTACACACTTCATACACACTTTCTCTAATTTGCACACTTCATCATCTCATTAACCAGTACATCATCCGTTGTATGAGTATAGGTATTCATAGTCGTTTCAAAATCCGCATGACCTAAAATTGACTGTAATTCCTTTCTAATGCATTATCCACATTCTCGAACGACAATCTAATACTTTCAGCCATATTAGCTGTACTCCGTATCAAACTTGCCAACGTAGACTTTGTTTCATTAAGCTGATTCCTATATTCAAAAATTGCGTCAACACATTCTCCCTTTGATTGTATTACTTCAATATAAAATTCTTTTTCATCTATTTCATCAGCTAATTGAGATAATCTTTCATTCATATACTTTAATTCATCTAGCGAAACAACTATTTCATCATTCATTTATTCTATCCCCCATCAATTTAAATAACCCCTGACTTGAAAATGGATTTTGTTTAATCGGCATTGTTATTGTTGAACCTAACTTGTATTTCCCCACATCATCCATTTCTGACATAATTGCTTTTATATGCTGGACTAATGTTATCATCAGCCAGACATTAGAAATATATTTACATTTTTTTGCTAAAATATATATCTTATAAATCCAATCATCCAATATAGTTGCCCATACAAAACACCTAATATAACAGCAATAATCCAGCAAATCAATAATACTCCTAGCAATCTACAAATCAGTCTTTCACAGAATCCAATTGCTTTTATTTTAATATATTCCCACAAATTATCTCTATTATTAGAACCACCCAAATCTACCGTCAACAGAGTTCTGGTGCAATACCATATCTTTTTGACAATCTTGTTTTTAAACCAAGTTATTTCATATGGCAGTATCCTTATTTCACCCAATCTTAAATAGTTAAATTGGTCAAAATTATATATTCTAAAAAATTTAATAACTGTGCCCGACCAAACACAAGCTCTATTATCTTTAGAAACTATATTATCGATATGCAATTCCACCTCATCCCAATAAGTTTTATCACCATACTCACGATCTGTATCATAAGCTATCTCATCTATTTTTACTTTCCGACCACTATCAATATCTATAGTTTTAAATGCAATATAGTTTCTTTCTGTATTTCCAGAGAAAAATTTTATCCCTCCCTCTATATTATCAATTCTTTCTGCCAATAAATTTTCTATATACACTTTCTGCTTGTGTGATATACCATCTTTATTAATATTCACAGCAATACTTCTACATTCGGAACCATATTTTCGAGAACTAAACCACTCATTATCACTCCCCAGATTCTTCCAAAAATGAATGTCGCTATACTTCAAAAGCCCCCATATAACTGCAACCATTACATCAGAGAAGACAACGCATAACATTGGAGTAAGAGAACCCTTTGACACATATATTGAAATATAAAACACTGCAAAACAAACAATGCTGAGTATAACTCGCTTAATTGAATGCCACATCTTCTTTTCACTTGTATTAGATGTCATATTTCTATTAATTGTATTGATTAAGTCATTTTTGGAAAACCAATTATCATTCGTGCTAATTTTCATGAGTTTTGCAAAAATTTTATTTGCTATATCATCTATTTGATTTACCGAAATACTGCACTCAGGGTTATAACATTCTAAAAATTCCAACACATAATTCTTGGTAAGTTTCTCTATCCCCCGTTCTCCTCCTTCGATAATTTCAATATAAACATGATTGTTTTTATCATTATTATTTTGAATAAATTCTCTCGCAGGTTTCGTTAAACTATCTCCTACTAAGACCAATTCATAATCCATAGCCTTTATGTCTTTTCTTATTTCATCTATCCATTTTTCAATATCTGGTTTTTCAAATTTATTAACACTAGATTTCACTTGAATAGCTTTTATCAGCACCTCATCTTTTTTCAATAAAATATCAACCTTATCATTATTAGTTAACGGCTCAACCTTTATTTGATTCCATGAGTCATACTGAAAACACTTGAACACTGCCACAAGTGCTTGATATACATATCCACGTGCGCCATCTCTTCCTGCCATATTTCCAATGCACCTTTATCCTTATACAATTTATGGCAAAGCATCTTGCCTCGCCATAATTCATTTATAATTTGTAATTTTTCATTATTTCAACTAATTTCCATATATTGCAACCAATATTGTCCACTAATTCATACTCGGTTGACGCAAATTCTTTTGCCCTAGAGATCGCAATATCAATATACGGCATATAATTTTTTCGAAAATTAATCCCACTTTTTCCATGATGTGCCTTGTCCGAAACTTCCTTACTTACAAAAGTATGTTTATCTGAAACTTTTCTGTTTTCTTTTAGTTCTAACATTCTGTCGCGATACTCTTTCTTCACATCACTCAAGTGTAGCAATAACCAGAACTCAAAACATGGATTAGCAATATAACAAGCATATCCCTTATCTCTACAATATTTAATGCATTCTATCATATCTACTTCCGAATGCGTTTGCATATCCCTATCAATCAAAATCCCGAATTCATCAAGTTCATTATGATATTTATCCAAATACTTTCGATAATTAATATCATATCCTATCTTTAGAAGATCCGTCACAAATTCATTCTTCTGTTTTCGAGAAATTTCTCCCTCACCCTTGAGATAATTTTGAATAAATTCTATTCCATACTTTTCTACAAAGTTATTTGGTATATCATTAATTAAAGATTCTCGTCCAAACTCTCTTAATCGTAAATATTCTTCTAATAGCTCAACCACATGCTCCGGTGCACTATTTGTATCTTTTCGCCTTCTATTCAACACCTCTATATCAACTATTGCATTAATACCTAATGTTTTTCTATTGGCAGATATAGCTTCAAAATATTCTTTTTCTGTTGCGTTTCCCTCCATAGATAGAAAAAAGACTTTTTGAGGTTCCACTTTATCCGTCTCTTCCTCTCTTTCAAATGCATTGGAGCTTAACCTATATTTATTCTTCATACGCATCCTCCAATACAAAATCATCATCAAATATCGGAATCGCTCCATATCTTCCTAACAAATATTCTTTATCTATCTTCTTGTCAAATCTTTCTTTAAACCTATTTAGTGAAAATACTTTTGAACTATGGTCTGCCTGACGTTCTACAAACCATATCTCATCTTGCCTTATAAGTTCTAAATCCAACAGATTTGAATCATGCGTAGTTGCAACCAATTGACATTCTCTATCTTCAACAATTTCAAAAAAAAGTTCGAGAAATTTTCTAGTTAAATTTGTATGAAGACTTCTATCTATCTCATCAATCAAAATCAAACTTCCTCTTCCATTTTCATAAAATATTGGAATCAGATCAAAAAGTCGTTTTGTTCCATCAGATTCATCTGTATAATCAAACATATCATCTAAATTTCCATGATTCAACAATAGTTTATTGTATACAATATTTCCATTTTCATCTTTATGAAGTATAAAAATCTGCTCACCCACTTTAAACATAATCGGATGTTCATTAGCCGCATTTGAAATATCCACCTTGATTTTTTCAGCTTCTGTTCTAGGTATATTATCCAACATCTTATCAAAATCCATTTGCTGACTTTCGCCCTCTACAGAATCAATACCAGTATCAAAATAATTCATCAACGCAGAAAAAAAACGCTTTTTATCATCGTCAGCCGCAACCTCATTTAATCCATTATATTTTGACTCAGGAAATAAAATAATAACACTCGCAAACCACTCATATACCTTTCTAATTTCTGCAAACACACCTTCTTTATCCGTAGTTCTCAGCGCGATATCACTTAATATAGTTTTTTTCTTGTATGCGTCTGATATATTCTCAGAAAATCCTTCTAAGTAAAAATCCATTTTATATTTTTCTTCCATGTTTTGATAGTCTATTTCACTCTCCGCATGGCTTATATTCTCATCTACATCCCTGTTAAAAATATATGTTTCTTCTCCATTAGAACTCATTTTTATCAGCCATTCACTCAATATAATCTTATCAATATATGAAATCGCCAATCCATAAGAATATTCTACATCACCAAGCATAATTCTATATTCAAATACACCCGGTGCTTTATACATATTACTTTCTATTCTAAAATAACTTTTATTTAAATTAACCTTGTCTAAACCATTAATTATAATTTCCCTTGAAAAATGAATTGCATTTACAAGATTACTTTTTCCTCCCGCATTTGCTCCAAAAATCAATCCACTTTTTAATATTCTCTTAGTATTCTTTACTGTAATATGCTCTTTATGTCTAGTAATTTTACTTGCCGCAAACGAAATCTTCTGTGGCTCTTTAAATGATTTGTAATTACTTACCGAAAAACCTATTAGCATACACTTACCTTCTTTCTTTCATATGTATATAATATATGTATTATATTGTGATTTATTCACATTTGTCAAGTTTTTTCACTTCATTTGCTCGTCGTTTTTGCTTCTTCAATTTTCGATTTGTGATTTTTTCACATTTCACTTGACACATTTATCTATACATGATACTATTCAATTAGGAATTTTAGCACTCGTCATTCTCGGCTGCTAATACAGAGGCAAAAAAAGATGGTCTTATAGACCACCCTTTCAAAATGAAGTCGCTTTCGCGAATTCAAAGTCGCATTTGAATCATAGCATATTCCAAGGCAGAATTCAATCATTTTGAAAGTTTTTTATCTCTATTCCTAATAATTGGGAAAGGAGGAATATCCTATGCAATTCGATGGTGCAAAAATTAAAGAACAGGGCGTAACTTTTGGAATTGTCGTTGTAAAGCCTTATGTTCTTAGAAGTCCATCCAAGGAGCAAATCCGTGCTAGTTTTATTCCATTCTTCGGAAACATTCCGATTATATTAATGGCACAAGACTCTCGCGGAATACCAACTTATGATGGTAGACCTGATATTGTACGTTTTCTTGCAAAAATCAACCCAGCAAGAATTCCTTGGAAACATTATACTGCTGCTTAGGCAGAGAAAGGACTCAGAACATGGCTAATCAACACGTAGTACCTAACAATGGACAATGGCAAGTCAAACGCCAAGGCTCCGAAAAAGCTACAAAAAACTTTGAAACCCAAAAACAAGCAATTGATTATGCTCGCTCTATTGCAATCAAGCAACAAAGCGAATTGGTAATCCATGGACGTGATGGTCAAATCCGCGACAAAGATAGTTACGGAAACGATCCATGTCCACCCAAAGATAAAAAATTATAAATTGTGCAGCGGCTGATTTTTCAGCCGCTGTTATTTATACAAAATACAATATAGCACTACAAAACACATCCTATATTTATCTAAAATATGGCACAAGATACATTGTCCCCCCTAAGTTCTATGTAAATGAAAAAACACCAAAAAACACGAAAACCATGATTCAAATTTATATATTTTTTTTATCACCTTTAAGCCCTGTCTATTACTTTTTCCTCTCAAAATCATTTCAATTATCAAGAATCATACGGAAAATAATGCTCTGCCTTCGACTTAAACTCCTTCAAATCACAAATCTTCATATCGCATCAAACTCGGCAATGGTAACTCCGTCAAAACCATCCACATTGCCCTCATAATCACACTTAAAATACCATTCCACAACGGCTGTATTCCCGGAAACAATCACACGTTTTATATCCCACTGCAAGCAAACCACTAACACTCTCCATATCAGATTCTGTTGCATTATTCATAAAAAATGTTGCGAAATTATGTAACATTTTGATGAAATCATCATCTTCTACAATTGAAAATGTCGGCATACCATCCTCGCAAGCACCAACATTCCATTATCATCTGCTTTAAAAATAAATTTGGACTATGATATTGCACTACATTATCCAATCCAAATCCTTGACAATACAGTTGTGTTGACTTAGAAATTGGAACCATTAACACGTGAATATAATCACAAGACAACAAATAATTAGTAATTTTCTCTGCCTAAACATCAATCTCTAACCAATATTTATTCATAAATTGCTTAGAGAACCCTTGTCCATCAGATGCCACACATCTACTTATCTTTTCTGATGTTATAGCAACATACATTGCTTTATTTCCACCCTTTGAATACCCTATACTTTTATATTCTTATATGACAATGTACATAGTAGACCTAAAAACCTCTTATGAAAAGAAACTACACTGGTGCATTTTTAAAAATTACCACCAATTTATGGTTAATTTAACATACCGTCTACTAAATGGTATTATTCCACTATTTTCAAACATATGCTCTTCTCTTTTTTAAAGATTAATAAACTAAATTTTTCTGTTAATATCTTATTATCTCTTTGTTGATATTTCATTTACAACTTTACACACTTTTCTACACACTTTCGTTAAAAAATTACGGTAATTTACGATAGTTTTTCCGAAAATAAACGGTAAAAAAATAAAGCCACTAAATACGCTTGAAACTGCGTATTTAGTGGCTTTGCACTACTTATTCATTGTAGAAAATTACATTCTATCGTGGAACGTTCTACTAATTACATCCATCTGCTGCTCACGTGTAAGGTCGATGAACTTTACAGCGTAACCAGATACACGGATTGTGAAGTTAGCGTACTCTGGCTTCTCTGGATGCTCCATAGCATCAAGAAGTAATTCCTTACCGAATACGTTTACGTTAAGGTGATGAGCACCCTGATCGAAGTAACCATCCATGATGTTTACAAGGTTGTTTACTCTCTCCTCTTCGTTAGCACCCAATGCCTCTGGGTTCATTGTCTGTGTATTAGAGATACCATCCAATGCCCACTCGTATGGAAGCTTTGTAAGTGAGTTAAGAGAAGCTAAGAGACCATTCTGCTCTGCGCCGTATGATGGGTTAGCACCTGGAGCAAGTGGAGCACCTGCTGGTCTACCATCTGGCATAGCACCTGTGTACTTACCATAAACTACATTTGAAGTAATTGTAAGGATAGATGTTGTAGGCTCTGAGTTTCTGTATGTGTGTCTCTTCTTAATCTTGCTTAAGAATGTTCCAAGTAACCATACAGCGATCTCATCAGCTCTGTCATCATCGTTACCGTATCTTGGGAAATCGCCCTCTGTCTCGAAGTCGATTGCCAAACCGTCCTCGTCACGGATAGGCTTAACCTTAGCATACTTAATAGCTGAAAGTGAATCTACTACGTGTGAGAAACCAGCGATACCTGTAGCAAATGATCTCTTGAGGTGTGTATCAAGAAGAGCCATCTGAGCTGCCTCATAGTAGTACTTATCATGCATATAGTGGATAAGGTTCAATATATTAACGTAAAGGTTAGCTAACCATCCCATCATATCCTCGAATGCTACGATAACCTCATCGTAATCAAGGTACTCTGATGTGATTGCTCTGTACTTAGGACCAACCTGTGTCTTTGACTTAACATCTACACCACCGTTGATAGCGTAAAGTAAGCACTTTGCAAGGTTAGCTCTAGCACCGAAGAACTGCATCTCCTTACCTGTCTGTGTAGCAGATACACAGCAGCAGATTGAGTAATCATCGCCCCATGTAACCTTCATAACATCATCGTTCTCATACTGTACTGAAGATGTAAGTACAGAAATCTTAGCAGCGAACTTCTTGAAGTTCTCTGGAAGCTTTGATGAGTAAAGTACTGTAAGGTTTGGCTCTGGTGAAGGTCCCATGTTAACAAGTGTGTGAAGGAATCTGTAGTCTGTCTTTGTAACCATTGAACGACCATCAATACCTGTACCACCAACCTCAAGAGTAGCCCATGTTGGGTCACCTGAGAATAACTCGTTGTATGATGTGATTCTTGCGAACTTAACCATTCTGAACTTCATAACCATATGGTCGATAAGCTCCTGAGCCTCTTCCTCTGTAAGGATACCAGCTTCCATATCTCTCTGGAAGTAGATATCAAGGAATGTAGAGATACGACCTACTGACATAGCAGCACCGTTCTGTGTCTTGATAGCAGCAAGGTAACCGAAGTATAACCACTGGCAAGCCTCTCTAGCATCCTTAGCTGGCTTAGAGATATCATAGCCGTAGATAGCTGCCATCTCCTTCATACCCTTCAATGCCTTAATCTGGTCAGAAATCTCTTCCTTAAGACGGATAACATCATCTGTCATTGTGTTGATACCACAATTCAACTTATCCATCTCCTTCTCAGCGATAAGAATATCAATACCATAAAGAGCGATTCTTCTATAATCGCCTACGATACGACCACGACCATAAGTATCAGGAAGACCTGTGATGATATGGCTCTTACGAGCAGCTCTCATCTCTGGTGTGTATGCATCGAATACACCCTGATTGTGTGTCTTATGATAATCTGTAAATATCTTGTGAAGCTCTGCACTTGGCTCATAACCGTAGTTTCTGCATGACTCCTCAGCCATCTTGATACCACCGTATGGCATAAATGCTCTCTTAAGAGGCTTATCTGTCTGAAGACCAACAACCTTCTCAAGCTCCTTCATTGATTCATCTATATATCCAGGGCCGTAAGCTGTAAGACCTGAAACAACCTCTGTCTCCATGTCTAAAACTCCACCCTTAGCTCTTTCTTCCTTCTGTAACTCCTGCAATCTTCCCCAAAGCTTGTTAGTAGCTTCTGTAGGACCTGCGAGGAAGTCCTCATTACCATCGTATGGCTTGTAGTTCTTCTGAATGAAATCTTTTACATTGATTTCCTCTTTCCAAAGACGACCTTCGAAACCATTCCAGTTCTCACTTGCGAACATAGTAAAATCCTCCTTAATTAATATAAAAGTAAAATTGTATTAGTTTTTGTACATTGTATACAAAAACCTTTTTAAAAAATTTGTCAGCACATTGTCAAGTCCCTAAACACAAGCACCGTCAAACACATTGACAAATAAGTAACAATTACCGACAAGGAAATGTTAGCACTTCTAACATATAAAAGCAAGTTAAAAATTCATATTTCTTGATTTAGTACAATCCTCAAAAAAGCACACCCTCATACGCATTTATTATTCGTAAAAAATCATGCAATTATTCTCTACAATTTCGACATTTTTTGCAAAATGTGTGACGTATGGTTGCAATTTTATATATTGTTTATAGAAATTTAGTTCACAAATTCTATGAAACATTATATAATCTTCTATATTATATGATTGCACTTTGAATACGTGTATACAATGTACAATTATATTTTACAACCTAATATTATTATTAAACAAGAGGGGAAATTATGGAATTTATCATCGAAAATTTATCCAAAAACTTTGAAAAAAAGGAAGTCCTAAAAAACATCAACTTCACCTTTGAAGGTGGCAAGATTTATGGTCTTCTGGGACGAAATGGTGCCGGTAAAACGACCCTTTTTAACTGTGTCAATCAGGATATAAAAGCAGACAGCGGCAAGTTTTACATCAGTGACAATAACACAAAGCGTCAGTTAGATCCGGAGGATATCGGTTATGTAATATCTACTCCAACTGTTCCTGAATTTTTAACTGCCAGAGAGTTTCTAAAGTTCTTTACAGAAGTTAATGCTCACAGAATTGATGAGTTAAAGGATTTGGATGAATACTTTGAATCAGTAAGCATTGCTTATGAGGACAGAGACAGACTTCTTAAGGACTACTCACACGGTATGAAGAACAAGATGCAGATGCTTACTAACACTATCACCAAGCCTAATCTTATACTTCTTGATGAGCCTCTTACATCTCTTGATGTGGTAGTATCAGAAGAAATTAAAAATATGCTTAAAGATCTTAAAGATGACCGTGTTATTATTTTTTCAACACATATATTGGAGCTTGCTATGGATTTATGCGATGAGATTGTTATTCTCAATCATGGTATACTTGAAACCATCGATAAAGACAATCTCGACAATGCTAACTTCAAAGAAAAGATTATTGACGCTTTGAGGGAGGTCTAATATGTTTAACACATTTAAACTGTCTTGGAGACTTGAGAATACATACAGAACCAATGCAGTCATCAACTCCTTTAAAAGCATACCCCTTGTGGGAAAGTTTTTTCCAGCCAATGAATTCTACAAAATTGCACCTTTCAAAGTACTTGGCGGAATTATTTCAGTATTTTGGGAAATCGGCACCACATTTTTGGGAAAACTCCTATATACACTTGTCATTATGGGAGTTGCCGGCATTCTTTCAGAATTTTCAAAGGCTCCCGTAGCAGAATTATATGTACATATATTTATATTGCTTACGGTATTAGGAACATTTCTTAATAACCAGCTGTTTGATACAGACACCATATGCTATTATTCAGTGAATATTTTGGGGATTAATGCACGCAAATATATCCTGTCCCATTATATTTACTGGCTTATAAGAATGTTTGTTGGCACATTACCTTTTACACTTATAACAGGGCTTGCCTTAGACGTTCCTATTGGAATCGCTTTAACTCTTCCGTTGTTTACAGTTCTTGCAAAGTTATCAGAAGCATTTATCTGCCTGAAGTATAACGAAGCAATCGACGAGTACAGCGACCACAACCTGCCTGTTGCTTTCAATATAATCTCATGTATACTCCTTAGCGCTGCTACTGTTGTATTACCATGCATGGGCTATACCATACCGCTCTTTGCATACTATCCTATATTGATGGTGTTGGGAGCATTTAGCATATTGGCAGTTGTAAAGCTTATAACATTTAAGAAGTACTCATCAGCTTATCGCCAGATATTAAACAATGCAATGCATAATACTGCAAAAGTGAAAACCAGTACTGCAGAAACTACAAAGGAAAACAATCGTAAGCTTATCAGCTTAAACAAAGATATAACCAGTGATAAGTATGGTTTTGAATATCTTAACGACTTATTTGTTAAAAGACACCGCAAAGTCTTGTGGCAGCCGATACTCATCATAACTGTCGCTGTAGTTATATTATCTGTGGCTACCATAGTGTTTTATTACATTTTCCCTGAAATGCATGAAACTATGAAGGGATTATCCATAGATATTCTTCCTTTGTTTGCATTTGTAATGTACCTTATTAATAGGGGAACAAGCTACACACAGGCCTTATTCATTAACTGCGACCACAGTATGCTCACATTTTCTTTTTATAAGAAACCAAAGTCAATACTTAAGCTGTTTACCATAAGGCTAAGAGAGCTTACCAAGTTAAATCTTGTGCCTTCTGTGGCTATTTCCATAGGACTTATGGCAGTGCTTTTTGTAACCGACGGCTTTGAGCAACCACTATACTTTGTACTTATACCATTGACGATTATAAGCATGGGCATATTCTTCTCGGTGCACTACTTAACGATTTATTATTTACTTCAGCCATACACAGCAAACACTGAAATCAAGAGTGCGGCATTCCAGTTTGTAACCGGCGCAACATATTTCTTTTGCTATATGCTTATACAGATTGACGTAAACTCTTTGTGGTTTGCAGTCATTATGACAACCTTCTGCATTGCATATTGCATTGGTGCATGCTTCTTAGTATATAAATACGCCGCCAAAACCTTCAAAATCAGAGCATAGCATAGAGCGAGGTTTTTGAAAACTACAAGTATAAAATGGAGCGAGGCATTTTGAAATAGTTACACTTATTCGGAGCGAGGCGTATATCTTACAGCACTGTAGAAAAACGTCAGCACTTAACGAATATAAGTTATGCTTTGCATAACTTTATGAGTTTAGTACTGCTACGTTTTTCGACAAGTGAGAACGTGTCTGTAAGATATATGTCCCGCTCCTTTATATAAGTGTAGCTTTTTTCAAACCCTCGCTCTATTCTACTGTCAGCTCTCGAACTGACACGCTCTTAATCTTCCCTGATGCAAGATATGCAAATACGAAAAAGCTTACTGATACCAGTATCATAGGCACTATAATTGTATCCACTGTGTATTCGGTTACAACTACACTAAGTCCAATAACGCTAAGCATCATCCCAAGTAATTTCCCCGAGAACAACACACTTAAAATTGAACCTACTAAAGCACCAAACATTGCTACCATCGAAAACCTGATTCCAAAACTTATTCGCAAAGCACTTGATGTAAAGCCCATAGCTTTATAGATACCTATATCCCTTCGTTCTTGTATAAATGCCTTGTTACACACCATCATAACCACCACAAAGGAGAATATCACTGAAAATGTGTATATTATGCCCTTAAGCAAATCAACTATCACCTTATAGGAAGCAAACTCTGTCAAATCCTCCAGTCGGTAACATTTTACCTTTACATTATTATCACAACGCTCTTTCAGAGCATTTTCAATATCCGTAAGCTTAGAATTGTCTTCCAATATAATTTCACGATGCCCCATATGCGTCTTCATACCAACTCTTTTTGCACCATCGAAATTTAACATAAATGACATTCCCGTATCATACTGGGACTGGTATAGTCCTACTACTATGAATTGTTCTTCACTATCTTCATAAGACACAGTCACCTCATCACCTATTTTTAACTCCAATGCATCAGCCACCATCTCTGTTATCATAAGTTCATTGTTGTAGCGTATTTCACGTCCTTTAATAGAGCGTGTTATAGCCGAAGGATTGCTGTATGACTCACACATATAATTAGCACCATTTAATGAAGCATAGCATCTGTAAGTATCTGATTGCTTACTTATATTAGTAAACTCTTTTATAATACTCTCAGCCTCATCAAAACAGCCATCAACCATTCCGTCCTTATATCCCAAAGATATATCAGGTGTTACAAGCCCCATTGCTTCCTGTGCACTTCTGGAGCCAAGTAGATTACCTATAAGATTGACTGTAATCATACAAAATGTCAGCACTGAAATTATAAACAATGTACCAATATATCTTTTCTTATCCGATGTGAACTGTCTAAAGGCAACACTTGCTGACAACAAACGTCCGGATACCGGTGCCTGGAGCCTGCTACCGAAATATATACTTTCTCTGCCGCCAGAAATAGCCCTTACCGGAGATATTCTGGCAATCTTTCCAGTTTTTATAATGAGCACAACCACTGATACCAGTATTATAGCTGCCACACACAACACGGCCTTTCCAACAGCAAAGCCTGTTAACGGCAATATCGCTGTAATCTCCATACATACATCACTAATCACTCTCTCAAGTGGCACACTTATAAGAATTCCTATAACTGCGCCTATCAATTCTGCCATAAGATACTGCATTGACATAACACCTCTTATCTTTTCTTTAGTGAATCCCTGCGCTTTAAGAACACCCAAGTCCACGTAATCAGTTTCAATCTCAGTTCCTATACTATGACTCATAACAATAAGCACAACAACAAAAAGACATATAACGAACACTTCCACTATGCCCATGACCACATCTGACATCAATGTTGTATAATGTATGCTCTGATCTTTATTTAACGCGCCTACAGATACGTCCACTATCTTAGTCTCACGGTTTAACTGTTGTTGAAACCTAGACACCGACATTTTTGAGTCCTCTGCCTGATTAATCATAACAAACAGAACATCGGCAAAAACCTCATCTGTTTCTAAAGGCTTTACTTCCTTGTATATGCTATTAAAGTCTTCCTTACTGATAAACACCTGTTTCCAGCCGATATTTGCCGCTCCCTGAGTTGGCTCCTGCACGAATCCTTTGATAACAAACGTGTACTTTTTATCCATACATTTGTAACTTATCTCATCTCCTGCTTCGCACAAAAGCACCTGTCTAAGGCCATATGGCAGATATATTTCACCAGCCTTAAGCTGTGGTACATTTTCTACAAATCCATCACACTCAGAATTGTAAAGTTTAATTCCTTCTCTCATAGTCATAAGAAAATGTGAATTATTTGAAGTTTCACCATCTACCGTAGCATTGCCGCAGGCTATGGTATCAATATATTTAACCTCTGAAACCAACTCACTTTTTTCCAGCTTATCCTTTATCTTCTCTGTGATATTGTCACGTCTTCCGAATAATGCAATATCACCTGCCTTGGCTTCCTCCATAGCAATATCCATAGCTTTATCATAATTATCCCTGACACTGTACATAGATGTAAGCATAGAGACAACTATGGCTGTAAGCAGCACAACGCATAAAAATGTTCCCTTTTTACGGCGGATACCTGCCTTAACTAAAGTTAAAATCTCCATATGCCACCTACCATTCCATAGATGCAAGCCAAGCATTAACCTGAGTTTCCCTGCTCTTCTCATCCTGCACATCAAATGGTGGCAATGTAAGCTCACCAATTATCTTGCCATCTGCTATATAAAGAATCCTGTTGGCTCTGAGAGCCGCTTTCACATCATGAGTAACCATAAGTACACTCTGTCCTGCCTTGTTAATATCAGTTAAAAGATTAAGCACTTCAGTTGTATTTTTTCTGTTAAGAGCACCTGTAGGTTCGTCTGCAAAAAGCAACTTAGGTTCATTAATCACCGCTCTTGCTATCGCACATCTTTGCTGCTCTCCACCTGATACCTGACTAGGCAAATGTGTCTTAACCTTGTCAATTCCCACTTGTTCTAAAAGTGCATCTGCTCTTTTCTTAACCTCTGCAGGTGACTTACTCTTATTAAGATATCCCGGCACCACAACATTTTCAAAAAGACTTAAATTACTTACCAGATGCATCTGCTGAAATATAAATCCAAAGTCCGTATGACGAAGCTTCGCAAGCTCCTTTTCCTTCATCTTCACAATATTTTGTGGCGTCACTCCATTCTTGACATCTGTGTTTTCTGTCGTACCTCCATAGTACAGAACCTCCCCTGCTGTGGCATTATCCATACCACTAAGTGCATAAAGAAGCGTTGACTTTCCTGAACCTGAAGCTCCACACACAACTGTAAAGTCTCCCTCATAAAGCTCCACATCAATGTGAGACAGTACATGAACCTGACCGCCATTGTGCGCAAAGCTCTTGCAAAGTCCCTTGGCTGACATAATTACCTTACTCATATGTTTGTTCCTTTCTTTTATGTATCTTTCTAATATCTATCTTAGAGTCTTTCTAAAGACAATCTTACCTTACACCAAAAGTTATTAAGAAGTTCTTAAGAACTAAAACTTTTTTACACCGCATAAATACGGCATTTTCATTTTATTTTGTTCCTTACTTGTTCCTTACCGTGCACTAATTAACATTGTCATACTCTCTGATTTCTTTGCAGACTTTTCCTGATAACCACAAAATACATATAAGATTCGGTATTGCCATCAGTCCGTTGCATATATCCGCAAAATCCCACACTACCTGCAATGAGCAGACCGCCCCTACAAATGTAACAAGAGAATATACAAGCCTATACACTATACAATACTTTCTTCCTGCGATAAATTCAAATGCACGCTCTCCCTGATATGCCCATCCTACAATAGTGGCAAATGCAAATAGCACAATACATATACTTATAAACGTTGCGCCTATCTGTCCCAAAGCATTATTAAATATCTCAATAACCAGCGCAGTTCCTGTAAGCAACTGTCCGGATGCATCAAGTGTCCCCAACAATCCCGATGCTGCTATGGCAAGCCCTGTAAAGGAACATATAATCATAGTATCTAAGAACACGCTTGTCATACTTATATAGCCTTGTTTGGTATAATCATCCGTTTCTGCACTGGCAGCACTGATTCCGCCTGCCCCAAGCCCTGCCTCGTTTGAGAAAACGCCTCTTGATATACCCCACCGTACAGACTCCATAACCGATACGCATATCTGCCCGCAAACGCCGCCACAAACTGCTTCCGGACAAAATGCCATTACAACAATCTGTGCAAGCCCTGTGGGAACATTATGTATATTAACTATTATAACAAATATGACGCCAATCATATAGACAATCCCCATAACCGGCACCAACACCTGGGTTACCTTTGCTATACTGGCTATTCCACCAATAACTGCGAGTATGGTTACTATGGTTACCACAAGCCCCGTATGATGTTCATCTATATTCATACTAACTTTAACAGCCTGTGCTATAGAATTAGACTGCGTCATATTTCCCATTCCCAACGAAGCCAGTACTGCAAACACCGCAAATACCATACCCATAGTTTTACCCACCGCTTTGTTGGGCAATGCATTTATCATGGTGTACATTGGACCGCCTGTGTATTCATTTCGTTCGTTACGAACGCGATACTTTACGGAAAGCGTACTTTCCACAAGCTTAGTTGCCATACCAAAAATGCTGGCTATCATCATCCACAGCAAAGCTCCCGGTCCTCCAAGAACCATAGCTGTTGCTACTCCCACAATATTTCCGGTCCCAATAGTAGCTGCAAGTTCTGTAGTTAGCGCCGCAAAGGGCGTTGCTCCCCTTTGTTTTGTATGATGTATTTCCGATTGCTTTTCTACACTCACAATCTTGTCTTTGCTATTCTTCGTTTCTTTTCCTATTGCGCATAAAAGAGCAAACTTCAACCTCCGTAATGGCAGAAACCTAAGTTTTATCATTAGATACACGCCTGTTCCAAGTAGTAGCACTAACATATATGGTCCCCACACTAACTCATCCACATATCGAATCCATTCTGCTAATCCTTCCATATTACTCGTATTCAATTAAAAAACCTCCCAGCCATTTGTAAAGTATAATATGGCCGAGAGATTATTATGCTTATATATTATCTGTTGGCAGAGAAACTGTAACTTCCAGTCCATTGTCCAGATTAAGGGCAGACACGTCACCTTTCATCTGTAGGGCAATATATTTTACAATATATAACCCTAATCCTGAACCTTGTTCTTTGCCACAGTTACCGCCTCTGTAGAACTTATCATATATGAACGGCATATCTTCATCAGGAATTCCTTTGCCGTAGTCCCTCACACTTATATATGCCTTATCTTCCTTTCTCTTAAGTGTAACAACCACATCTGTTTTAGCATATTTTCTTGCATTGTTAATAAGATTTTCCAGAATCTGAAGAAGTCGTTTTGTATCAGCCAATACATATATTTCACTATCAGGAACCTCTAGCTTTATATCCTTATGTCCTGCCATAATCTCCTGCATGGACTTCTTCACAAAAGCACACATTTCCACCCGTTCAAGGTTTACCTGCAATTTATCAAGGTCTGAAAGAGAATGTAAAAACAAGTCATTCGTAAGGCCTGCGACTTCATCACATTTTTTCATAATCACATCCAGATATATACGTCGCTTTTCCAGCGTGTTATCAAGATTAGCTTCCAATCCTTCTGCATATGCTCTAATCGATGCAACCGGTGTTTTAATATCATGGGAAAGTGTCGCTATAACCGTTTTATTATTCTCGATGGCCTGTTGTTCACATGCACGTGCTTTAGTTATCTCACGACGCATGCTGTCAAATGCCCATGTAAACTCACCAAAGTAATTAGACCTTTCATAATCCAGCGGAACGTCAAAATTACCTTTTGCCACCTCTCCTGCAAAATGTTTCATTTTATAAAATGGTCTAAGTATAGCAAAATAAACATAAGCAAATACAACTAACACAAAGAGACCTGCCACACCACCAAGCACAAGAACACCTGTGTTACCTCGGTATGTACTTTCATCAGCCCTTATCTGTTCCTTTAAATGCCCGGCTTTATCCTCTGCCTCTTCATACTTTTCTGACAATATAAGCTGCTGTATTTCATTTATGTCAACAACATATGAAGACTTAGCTTCATTATAATCAGCACTGTTAGTTTCCACATAAATAAATGCTGTTACACTAGCTATAACTATTAAAAATAATACTGTTATGCCTATCACTCTACTTTTCATCCGGCACCTCCAGTATATATCCTACTTTAAACACCGTTTTTATATACTTCGGTGTCGCAGGGTTGTCTTCCAGTTTCTCTCTAAGCCACCTGATGTGTACTGTCAATGTAGAAGGTTCTACCATGGAAAATGTGCCCCATACCTCAGATAAAAGCTTATCCTTGGTAATAGCTGTATTACTATGCTCGCATAGATATGCCAGCAAATCAAACTCCTTAAGTGACAATGATATTTCCTTACCACCTTTTGTTACCGTTCTTGAATTAATATTAACACTTACATCACCGAAGCTTACCTTCTTTTCTTCGTCTTTAAAACCATATGTACGTCTTATAAGTGCATTGACTCGCACCAACAGCTCCTTCATGGAATATGGCTTCGGAAGATAATCATCGCCACCTATATCAAAGCCCGTTATTCTGTCTGTTTCGCTGGTTCTGGCACTTGCAAATATAACCGGAACCGTTGATACTTTGCGAAGTTCCTTACATATCTCCAGTCCTGTAGTATCTGGAAGATTAATATCCAAAAGTATCAGGTGAAATGTATTATCTGTGAGCAGCTTGTATGCCGAATCCGCATCAGTAGCACATGCTACAGCATAGCCATAACTTTCAAGCATATCTTTTATTATAAATGAAAGCTCTGCGTCGTCATCTATGATAAGTACGTGTTTCTTGCTCATAACATTTCCCCCATTTCTTTTGTTACACTATGCTTATTTATTATATTCAACTATATTGACCGATTCTCCTATTGTCCTATTGACTAATTACTATTATAGATTGGTGGTCTTATTGGTTAATCTCTCTATGCGTCGTGTAAACATATAATACACTGTAAAGAATATAATTCCATAAACCGACGCTGCCGGAACTGCAAGACCTATATCAACCAATGTGGCGCCTTCCTGTATACTAAACAGATATGACAACGGAACTCTTACCAAAAAAGATGCTGTAATGCCCTGTAACATAACCGGCAAAGTCTTTCCATTACCATTAAAGTAACCAATATAACTAAATACAACACATGTAAGCACCGCCTCAATACTAAATCCCTTAAGATATTCTGCTGACTTAGCTATATAAGCCTCATCACCCGTAAACACAGATGATAACAAGTCTCCCTTAAAGAATGCCAGCAGTGTAATAAATACACCTATTCCTGCACCTATTGCCATTCCTGTATACATAGCACGTCTTGCTCTGTCAGGCTTACCTGCACCAACATTTTGACCCACAAAGGCTGACATGGACTGCATAAGGGCTGATGGTATAAGCATAACAAATGATGTTACCTTCTGTGCAATTCCGTACCCCGATGATGCCTCTAAACTTATACCATTAATAATAGCACAGAGTATAAGAAATGACAAATTAGTAAGTATCTCCTGAAATGCAATAGGAACACCCATCTGTAAAAATATCTTTATCTCCCCGTTAAAACCAATATCCGACTTTTTAACCGAAAATGGTAGCCTCTGCTTTTTGATTATGACAAGAGACAGTACTACACTAACTGCCTGTGCCAGTATAGTTGCAAGTGCTGCGCCGGCAACATTCCAGTTAAACACTGCTACAAAAAGCAAATCTCCCACAATATTAACCATACAGGCAATTGCAACAAATATAAGTGGAAGTTTCGAATTACCCAAGCCTCTAAATATACCGCTTATAACATTGTAAGCTATAACAAATACCATACCTGCACCGCAGATTCTAACGTAAAGAACTGTTAAATCAAATGCCTCCGCCGGAGCATTGAGAAGCGACGCAAATACAGGTGCAAGCAATAACAAAACCACTGTAGCAATCACGGCAAATGCGATAAAAAATGCAATCGCACCACCAATAACTTTGCCAATTCTTTCATTTCTGCCTTCACCAAGATATCTGCTTATAAGTACTGTAACACCCATAGTAAGTGCCGCAATAACAAATGTAAATAAATTCACAATATTAGTACCGGTTGCTACCGCTGAAATACCTGCGCTTGTGCCAAACTGGCCTACCACAAGAAGGTCAACTGCACCATACATAGCCTGAAGCACTAATGCTCCAAGCACAGGAAGCATAAACTTTACGAGCTTTTTTAGTATGCTGCCTTCTGTAAAATTATCTGATAGTTTATTATTATCATTCATTGTTAAATATTTTCCTCCATATCAGCATTCGCCCCTACTCATCCTGACACAATACTTTACATTCTATAGCATTTTGTTCATTTCACTGATTATTCCACTTTTTACTAAGTTTACGCCTTATAACAATAAAGCATACAACATGTGCTAAAAATGTCAGCGACCAGCTTATCGGATATGTATAATAAACTGTTTGAATGTAGTGAAACTGCTCCATTTGAAAGATTGTTGCCAAAAATACCAATCTAAGCGCACAGGCACCAATAAGTGACACTATCATAGGCATAATGGAATAACCAAGTCCTCTTAAGGAACCAACCATAACATCCATCATTCCACAAAGTGCATACAATGTACATATAATACCAAGTCTTACTAACCCGGCGTTTATAACGTCCGGACTGCTTGAATATATTTTTAGCAATGGCTCACCAAGCAAATACGCTCCGGTACCTAATGCTGTTCCTACCACAAGCACGCATCCAAGCGCTGTTAAAAGTATTTTATTAACTCTATCGTATTTACCTGCACCAACATTTTGGCTGGTAAATGATATGGCAGCCTGATGAAATGCGTTCATCGCCACATAAACAAAACCTTCAATATTGCTTGCGGCTGAATTGCCGGCTACCACTACCTCACCAAATGAGTTAACCGATGACTGTATAAACACATTAGACAATGAGAACAGTGTACCTTGAAATCCTGCCGGCAAACCAATCTGAAGAATCTTTATAAACTTGTCCTTATGTATTCGTAACTTCTTTAACTCTACCTTAATTCCGCTGTTATCCTTCATAAGGCAACGAAGCACAAGTATAGCTGACACACACTGCGAAACGGCCGTTGCAGTGGCAACTCCGGCAACATCCATCTTAAACACAATTACAAATATAAGATTAAGTGTAACATTTATAACACCTGCGACTATCAGATAATTCAGTGGTCTTCTTGTATCTCCCACCGCACGAAGTATTGCCGCACCAAAGTTATAAAGCATCATAGCCGGCATTCCAAGAAAGTATATTCTAAGATATATTACTGCCAACCCAAGCACATCTCCTGGTGTCTGCATCCACTCTAAGATTATCGGAGCTCCCACAACACCAACTATAGCCAATATTACACCACTTATAAGGCTCAATGTGATGGCTGTATGAACTGTGCTACTTAAGTCTCTTTCCTGCTTTGCACCAAAGTACCTTGCTACCAAAACATTGGCACCAACAGACAATCCAACGAAAAGATTAACCATAAGATTAATAAGGGATGAAGTTGAGCCTACTGCCGCAAGTGAATTATCACCTGCAAACCTACCAACAACAACGATGTCCGCTGCATTAAAGAGCAACTGTAATATACTAGAGAACATGAGCGGTATAGCAAAAAGCAACATTTTCTTTAGTATTGAACCACTACACATATCCATTTCATATTTCTTAGAACTCTTTTTCTCAAACATCATAATTATCACTCTTTCTATTATTATAAGCTAATTTTAACATCATTAGTTTTGCAACAAATGTAATATTAGTCCTAAAAAAAAGCAATGTCAATGACCTAAAAACCTTTGTACGATAAAGTATACAATATACTCTTCCTATAGCGCAAGAAAAGTCACACTATGGTGACTTTTCTACTTCATCTCTTATATTCTTATCTATTATATATACTTATGCGCTGTGACCTAGCTTGCTTTTTATTTCTCTAACATCGCTCTCCAATCGGCCAACTCTAACCAGTAACAACTCTTTTTCGGCTTCTACTACCAAAGCTTCATCTAACTTTCTCCTCAAGTCTAGATGCCCCTCTGCCACTATTCGAATAGCCGGACTAATCTCATTCTCAATCATAAGCTTTACATCCTCGACGCCTCTCTCAACACCAGACATCCTAGTGTCAAGTCGCGATACATCTTGTTTAAGTCCGGATACATCTTCCTTCAAGACTGATACATCTTCCTTTAAGCCCAATACATCTTCCTTCAAAACTGATACATCTTCCTTTAAGCCCGATACATCTTCCTTTAAGACTGATACGTCTTCCTTTAAGACTGATACATCTTCCTTCAAGCCCGATACATCTTCCTTCAAGACTGATACATCTTCCTTCAAGCCCGATACATCTTCCTTCAAGACTGATACATCTTCCTTTAAGCCCGATACATCTTCCTTTAAGCCCGATACATCTTCCTTTAAGACTGATACATCTTCCTTCAAGACTGATACATCTTCCTTCAAGACTGATACATCTTCCCTTAGACCATTAATATCTGCTTTTAGTTCTTCCCGTACTTCGCTTATCTCACTCTTTAGTTCTTCTCTCACTCCTGCTATCTCACTCTTTAGTTCCTCTCTTACTCCCGCTATCTCACTCTTTAGTTCCTCTTTCACTCCCGCTATCTCACTCTTTAGTTCTTCTCTCATCCCATTAATCGCTTGTAAAATTTCCTTATCATTCTCTGCCATATCGCTACCTCCCGCTTAATATATTTTATACAAATACATATTACATTATCGAATCGTCTTTGTCAAGTATTAGAAATAAATTATTATTATAAACTTATCCACTAGCTTGTGTATAACCTTTCTGCTATAATGTGGACAAGTACTAAAAAAGGTGTATAACTATTATGAAAAATATATGTTTAGGAATGTTGGCTCATGTTGATGCCGGAAAAACAACTTTATCTGAGGCCATGCTTTATAATACAGGTACAATAAGAAAGCTGGGACGCGTTGATACTAGGGACGCTTTTTTTGACAGCAATTCAATGGAAAGAAAGCGTGGAATCACCATATTCTCCAAACAAGCTCAAATGCAGCTTGGCGATTTTAATGTGACACTTCTTGATACTCCCGGTCACGTTGATTTTAGTGCTGAGATGGAAAGAACTCTACAGGTACTTGACTATGCAGTTTTACTTATTAGCGGTGCTGACGGAATTCAGGCTCACACCGAAACCTTGTGGAGACTTTTATCCAGATATCAAATCCCTACATTTTTATTCGTCAACAAGATGGACCAGCAGGGAACCAATCGCGGACGTATTATAGAACAGCTTAAAAACAAGCTTTCAAGTTCTATTGTAGACTTTTCATATCCTGATATGGAAGAAATCGCACTCTGTGACGAGGACATCCTTAATCAATTTCTGGAGACAGGTGAGGTTTCTAGTGCTGATATCACCAAACTGATATCAAGCCGAAAACTCTTTCCTTGTTTCTTTGGCTCAGCCCTTAAATTAACAGGAATTGAAGAATTTATTAAAGGCTTGTCTGACTATATAGAACTTCCACAATATCCGAAAACCTTTGGTGCAAAAGTATATAAAATCACTAGAGATGAACAGGGAAACAGATTGACATTTTTAAAGGTCACTGGCGGTACACTCACCGTTAAGCAAACCATAAGTGACGACGAGAAAGTAAACCAGATTCGTATATATTCCGGGGACAAGTTTTCAACAGTATCAGAACTTTCTGCAGGCGGTATATGTGCTGTTACCGGCCTTGAAAATACTAAAGCCGGGGATTCTTTAGGCGATGATACTGAATCAACCGTGCCTATGTTGGAACCTGTACTTACCTATAAGCTTATTCTTCCTGATGGTATGGACGTTCTTCTTATGCTTCCTAAACTCCGCTTATTAGAAGAAGAAAATCCTGAACTGCATATTGTATGGAACGAGCTTTTAAAAGAAATCCAGATACAGATTATGGGAGCTGTACAGATTGAGGTTTTGCAAAACATTATTAAAGAACGCTTCAATGTCGATGTGACATTTGGTACCGGCAATATTGTTTACAAAGAGACTATCGCAAATGTTGTGGAAGGTGTTGGTCACTTTGAACCACTAAAACATTATGCAGAAGTTCACCTCCTTATTGAACCGGGAGAACCGGGAAGCGGTATGGAATATGTTCTTGACTGTAATGAAGATATTCTTGATAGAAATTGGCAACGACTAATACTTACACACCTTTATGAAAAACAACAGATTGGTGTACTTACAGGCTCACCACTTACTGACGTTAAAATCACACTAGTTAGTGGTCGTGCTCATATTAAACACACTGAGGGTGGTGATTTCAGGCAGGCCACTTACAGAGCTGTCCGCCAAGGACTTATGCAGGCTGAATCAATTCTGCTTGAACCTTACTACAATTTTACCTTAGAAGTTCCACAAACTGCTGTTGGTCGTGCCATGACTGACTTGGAACGTATGCAGGGAAAGTTCTTGCTTGAAACTACTAACTCGTCAGATGATATGTGTACGCTGACAGGAAACATCCCGGTTGCAACTCTCGGAGATTATCAGACAGAAGTTATGGCATACACTAAGGGACTGGGGCGAATCTCTTTACAGATGTGCGGCTACAAACCTTGTCACAACCCTGCTGAGGTTATTGAAAAGATTGGTTACGATGCAGAACGGGATACCTTAAACCCTTCAGGTTCTGTATTCTGCTCTCATGGTGCAGGTGTAAATGTACCATGGAACGAAGTATATGAACATATGCATATGGAAAGTGTGTTGGAACAACGCAACAAGTACCGTGACGAGTATGGCAATTTAGACGAAGACGCTTATCGTCTCGCCGCCGCCCGTTCAGGACGAAGTGTTTCTGATGAAGTGCTTGGCACTGACGAGGTTGACGCGATTCTTAAACAAACCTACTACGCCAACAGCAAAAACGATGGTAAGTCCGGTAAAAAGCCTTACGGTAAACGCACTATCCAAGCACCTGATACAACATACAAAGGCCATGAAACAGCTGCAAACAAGGGTATTCCTTATCTTTTAGTAGATGGTTACAATATAATATATGCCTGGAATGAACTGGCTGACATAGCAAAAACCAATCTTGATGGTGCCAGAAGCCGCCTAATGGACATACTGTGTAACTATCAGGCTATGAAAAAATGTAATTTAATCGTGGTATTTGACGCTTATCGTGTTAAAGGGCATGACACTGAAATATTTGATTACAACAATATTCACGTAGTATTTACCAAAGAAGCTGAAACTGCGGACCAATACATCGAAAAATTTGCCCATGAACACGGCAGAAAGTATTATGTACGAGTTGCTACTTCTGACGGACTTGAGCAGATTATTATAAGAGGGCAGGGCTGCCACCTTGTATCTGCAAGAGAATTTGAGGAAGAGGTTAAGGCTTTGGAGGAAGAAATCCGAAAAGAATATCTTAATAAAACATTTTAGAATTAAATATTAAAAGATTAGCAAAGCGCCTCAGTGATATAGATGTGTCCAAACACTCACTATCACTGAGGCGCCATTATTAAATTCTATTCCATTTTCTGTAAGACATTCTGCACATAATAATCCCCGACATCAGTAATGCAAAACATAAACCATATTTCATCATATTACTTCCGTATTCTGTGAAACATCTGTTATAGTCCACAGCAACAACCACTGACAAATAATTCATAAATGGGATCTTAAATACGTAAAGTAAATGCGGAACAAGGGTGAGCATTGATATAGTAATTGCTCCGGTGTAATTAAAGAATATTGATACACCAAATACAAAAAAGCTGACACCCATCAACATAAACAATCTTATTATCTGGGTAAGTACCATATATGCAAGAATACTAATCTTTAAAGGAAAGTTTTCGTAAGCTGCAATACTTTGAACCGGTGCTGTCAGCTGCTTTAAATCGTACAGCTTAAATATATTGCTCCAGTTAAATATCCATGCAATTGCCCAAATCATAAGTGTTAATAATACAACCATCAACGCCTTGTTACGCCATACGCTCTGTCTATTGCTGCTCGTACGACTTACTACTACCATGCCATACTTTTTCTCATAGCCAAACATTCCGCCTACTGCAAGTATGATCGTTAAGACACATATTAAGTTGATACTCTCCTGATTGGCATTCATACGTTTTCCTAACACATCATTATATGGTGCCGGATTAACAATTACCGCTTCGATATGCTTTTGGGCATTAACTTTCTTTACATAGTCAGCACTGCCTCTCATAGCATTAACTGCAGATTTCATATCAGAAAGCTGCATCTGCTCTATACCTGTCAGATTATTGTTCTCTTCCATCAGATTCACTTTACTTTGTAACTTTTCAATGTATGCATATGTGTCTTCATCCGGAATCTGACCCTCGTATATCTCATAGAATTGACTTACATACTCATTTTTCCTGCTATAATCCACACCTCTTTGCAATACACAATCCGAAAGCAGATACGCAAACAATATAATAATAAGCAGACCTCTCTGCAAAATCATCACCTTGTATGCTTCCATACCAAAAGAATTTAACCGGCATAATACCTTTTGCGATGCTTCTGTAATGCCATCCTGAAACTTTTTTAACATTCCATATGAACCACCTGCATACTGCAATGAATACATCGCCAGCACCGCTACTGTACATATAACAACAAGCGCTGCTATCAGAATAAATGTTGATGATGTAACGTCTGTGACCCATCCGTCATAACCCCAATTTACATACCGTATGGAGTCTCCACTCATAATTACCGAAAATATATTGATAAACTTTAATAAGCACCATGAACTGTTGTAAGGTATTGTATTGTACAATATATATTCGAGGCCAAATATCCCTAATATAACCACATACGAAACCTTATCTGAACGTATAAGCAGCATTATCCCATATAAAAGCACGCCAATTCCATACATCCCCAGTGCAAATAGTATGCAATATACAAAGAAAAACTGCAATATATTCATCTCATATGGAAACAATGTAAACATCTGAGAACTTTGTATGGAGTTCAATAAATCCCCGGTTCCACCATATCGGTATAAATATATTCCAAAAACTGCACCATTCACCACAAAAGTCATAACCATTGCAATCAAAAAGAGTATTATGCTTCTCTTAACCGCAAGAGCAAAACGTCCACACCGGCTGGCTCTAACTATAACATTCATTCCATTATTACATTCTTCCATAAATGTTATAACGATTATAAGCATCACAAGTAAAAACAGTAACGACAACTCTTTGTAATCCATAAGTTTTTCAATAGCTGTTGTATTGCCTGTTGCTACTGTAACATTTTTTACCTTCAGCATATCATTGGCACACTTTATAGTATTAAGGCGACTATAAGAATTCTTATCCTTAAATAGCGAATACCCCAGTACCTCTTTTGCATGCTCCACACTATGCTCTATCTCATCATGGTATGTATATATGTATTGAACATGGTCACGGAATAGCACCTGTGCACTTTCAATGTACTCTCTATCACTATTATTTTTAATATCTTTTCGAACATCTCTGTATACTTGATATTGCAATGTGGTGTAATCTGCCTGTTCATTATCTGAGTTTCTTTGAAGTTCCTCATACTCTCTTATCATATCTTCATAATAGTAATATATCTTCTCATCATCACTATTTTGAATCTGAAACAAACAAAGACCACATATTATTAATATTAATAGCAGCAGCTGCTTCCACACCCGCTTTATAACTCTTATTAATTCCATATCTGATACCTCTTATTTAGGAGTTACGTTATTCCAGTTATGCTGCCCTGTTGTTAGCTGATTCTTATTGCACACCCCAATAATATGTACATCCAATGATGAGCCTACAGGTATCTGTCTGCTAAGTTCTTCATATTTCTTCATCATGGCTTCGTCAGCTTCAAGCCCGGTAACGTGCATATTCTGAACTGACGCCAGTATATACCTTGAATCACCGCCCCAAAAATCAACCAGGATGTAATCCAAGCTATTATTCTTGTTCTTTTTGTTAGTTATATGCTCCTCATTAATATCAAAGACAATAGTATCCGCAAGCTCACCATCTGTTTTAAGCACATACATATAGTTAGGCTTATTCTGTCCCCTTATTTTAAGCGATGCATTTACACCTTTATATACATACAAGTACTGTCCGTCAAAGCCCTTTAAAGCCATATAAGCTGTATCTGATGTCTCCTTCCCCTCAACGTATCCTTGATTTCCTGTTTCCTTTTCAACATGAAACTCTGACTTTAAAACATAAATCTCCTTGTTCTCTTTAGTTGTAAGATTTAACTTATTAAGTATAAATTCTCCACCATCTAAGGATATATAATACAGATTACCATCTTTATCAAAATATATATCCGTATTCCATTGATCTATCTTACCTCTGATTGTCACATTATCATCTATGCAGTTGACCTCTTCTTTAAGTGTTTTGCTATTCACATCATAACTCTCAACTATATAGTTGAATTTATTCTCAGTGATTCCGCTTGTCCAGTTAATGTATACTTTATTATCTATGGCATAAAGGCTCAACCACTCTTTTACCTTATATTCACTTGTATATGCTTTTATCCTTGTAGGTTTAGCATTACTTGACAAGGGAACCTCATAAAGATACTGCGCTGTTTCGTCAGACATAAAATAATAAAGCTTCCCCTGATTAATGCATGCTTTCTTCATTGTTCCACCGGTAGCTACCGACAATCCATCTGCTGATATCACTGCTTGAATCTTCTTATCACGACCATTCTTATCATAGGAAACAAGCTCATCCTGTTCCGCTTTTCTTTCTATCATATATATGCGACCATCATAATACCATATATTTCTGTTAAGACATCTATCATCTGATAAATATGCCTCACAGTTCTCATCCGTATGCTCACAGTTCAACTTAGAACACAGCGGGTAAGCATTAAGATTAATCATATCAAAATAATATATAAACCTATTGTTATTGGTATCCAGAGGCGCAGATGTTATATAATAATATCCGTCTTCCGCCGCAGCTGCATTAGAACGCATATAGTACTGCGGCTCTGTAGCATCAAACTCATAGTCTGCATACTCATAATCCAACTGCTTAGTTTCTATCTCTATATTATCCGCCGCAGTAGTGCATCCTACTAATGGCATGGCAACTAATAAAACACTCATAAATAATACTATAAACTTTTTCATACTCTTTACCGCCTTTTATTCAAAATAATATAAATACACATCCTCCAAATCAATATTATCATCCACCTTAACGGCCTCCTGTGGCAACTCATCCCCTACAATTCTAAGTGCCAGTCCGTTCTTTCGCTGTCTGATATTACCTACCTTATACTTCTCCTGAAGTTCCCCAACCTCATCAAGAGTACAGGTAATCTCGGCAACCTTGCCCTGCATCTGCTCTATAAGCTCAACAGGTGTACCATTTGCGATAATTTCGCCTTTCTTAAGAAGCATTACCTGATCTGCGATGCACTCTATATCGCTTACCACGTGAGTTGCAAAAAGAATGATCTTATCCTTACTAAGCTCTGCTATGTAGTTACGGATGCTGATTCTCTCCTTCGGGTCTAGTCCCGCTGTTGGCTCGTCCAATATAAGTATCTTAGGATTGCCAAGAAGTGCCTGTGCAAGAAGCACTCTCTGCTTCATACCTCCGGAGAAACCGCCTATTTTCTTATATGCCACGTGGGTGAGATTCACTATCTCAAGAAGCTCGTCAATCTGCTGATTCACAGTCTGTCCCTTCTCGTTCTTTCCCTTAACTCCCTTAATCTCTGCCATATACTTAAGAAATGCTTTCGGTGAAAAGTCATCATAAAAGCCCTGTTGCTGTGGCATGTAACCTACTAATGCTCTGAACTTCTTGCCAAGCTTAAGTATGTCTTCGCCACCATATAAAACCTTACCGCCTTCGCTTCCTCTGTCACGACTCACATTGTCTGTGATTAAATTAATCATAGTACTCTTACCGGCACCGTTGGCTCCAAGTATGCCGTACACTCCCGGCTTAAATGTGTAATTCACCCCCTTCAAAGCCTGCACTGTTCCGTATGTTTTCTTTAAATTTTCAAGAACTAATTCCATAAACATCCTCCTTAGTCACACTATATATCTGACTGTTATATTTGTCTTAATAATACCAATCACATTAATTCTGTAAATATGTAAACCTTTAACTGTCATTTTTAATGACTTAAATATACATTTTTGTCATTAATCTTACTCAAACTACAACAACATTCCACTTCTTTCAAGCACCACAACCATTGCTATGGTCGCTACAAGTAAAAGAATCGTTACCGCTCTGTTTCCCTTCTTACCTATGAGTTTTGATGATGCTAATGCCATCGCTGTAGCACCAAGTACAACCAGATATCGTACCAACAGCCTCAGCACAATCCAACCCGCTATAGTAACATCAAACTTACAACCCTCCATAAATGTCAGGCTCATAATAGGAGCATCCGGGTACGGCATACCATAATAACTCATCATCTGTATATAATCGATGCCATAAACTACCACAAAAAGTAGTGTTGCCATCCCTACACTTGCAACTACCTTTCTTACTGTAAGCCATTGACGCCCCTTAACAGACGAATGCAACATACTTTCCATACCGGTTCGGCTTTCCAACAGACTTACTTCTGAGATAATTAACATAACTGCTACTACAAGCACTATTAACAGAATCAACTCTCTCATCTGACCGTACTTTCCGAATATGGACTCATATCCACGATCAGAGATAAGATATCCCTTCACACCATACTCCTTTTCTATCCGGTCAAGATAATCCATCTTTGTGACAAACTCCTCTACCGCCTTCAACTTCCGGTCACAATACTCCATATTGCTGCTGGCACTGTACAATGCATTCATATCAATCTCTCCTGCCTTGTATTTTTCAGACATCTCCATGGCATATGCTGTGGCTTCATCATACTCCGCATACAGGTCATCAACTAAAGTCTGAATCTGCGAATAATCACTGCCACCCTTTGTAAGATATATCTCGTCACGCTCCTTCATGGAATCCGAAAACTCTGTCTTACCATTGGAAGCAAAGTAAACTGCTATAATTATCATCGCCACCATAACCGCAAAACCTTTTGCTGTTACAAGTAACTTATGAAATTCCTTAAACATAACCGGCATAGGGGCAAATATCTTCTGATATCCCATCCACAGCTTGTCCGCAATTCTTGCAAATATAGTTTTCTTCTGCTCCGGCCTCATCTTTACTGTAGCAATTACAGCCACTGCATAGGATGCAATCGTCATAACCAGGAGAACTACAAGTGTTATAACAGAAACTGCCACAACAAAGGTTCCCCAGCCACGATTCTCATAACTTCCAAGTATCTCGTTAATACTGAAAAGTCTCGTTACATTTATCTGTTTAAGCAGTGCATACGCACTTTGCACGGATATTTTATTGTAAAGTAGTGCCTCTGCTCCAAAAAACACTCCCGCTATAACAAGTGCGTGATTGCGCTTTCTGCATATGGTAAAAAGCATCCAAAGCACCATACTAAGCCCATACACCGCAAGCCACGAAAACAGGAAATTTACAAACACATACTCCAACTTGCTTATAATATATGTAAAATGTCCATACTCACTGATTGTCTGTATCGGTGTTAAAAGGTCCGATGCTCCGCCATACATACACAACGAAACCACCAATGTTGTAAAATATAGTCCCGCCGTCACCAGCAAGGATATAAGCAGTAGTACCAGGCCTCTGACGACACCAATTCTTGCCCTGCCGCCAGCCGAGGTGTGAACCATATCCCACATACCATTTTCACGCTCTGAAAACAAACTATATATAACCAGAAGCATAAGTCCCATTGCTATGTAAAATGTGTAGTAATATCCTGTAAATTCAGCCACGGCTTTATCATTGGTAAGCTTAAGTTCTATACCTTCCAACCTTTTAAAATCTTTAGCAGTCTTTATGATATTGTTGTAACTAAAAGATTCTTTATTGGCAAATATAGAGAACTTCTGCATACGTTCTGCATTGGCCTGAATTTGAGAAAGCTCTGACTCAAACCCGCTAAGATATGTAAGCTGTATGCGTATCTCTTTAGTCACAAGCCTATACTTATCCTTCTCTGCCTCTGACAATGCCTGATTGTCTTTTATCAGAAGTTCTTTGGCATTGGCAGGTTCATACTGTGAATACTTCTTTATACACTGCTGCCTGTATGAATTCTCGTCCACAATTTCTGTAAAGTTCTTTCCCTCAAGCTGCTGGTACACAAACAGGCACATATTTGAAACAATCATAACAAGAAGTACTATTAGGAATTTTTTATTTAATAGTCTCTTTAGTTCGCTCATAATCTCCCTCTATCCAATTAATCTTTCCTGTTTCAAAAAACTCCTTTTTGGAGAATAAACTATAACCTTTTATTACATTTTTCTCATCTAACGTAGTCTGCTTTCTCTCCGCAAAAAAGTAATTGCTATCTCCATTACAAAATGTTCTTACACCTTCTTTATCTAAATCAATGGTAGTCTTTAATGTACCACCATCAAATACCCATATGGTACTTGTTATATCATAATCAAGTCCCATAAAGAGTTTGCTGAATTTCTTCCACATAGAGTTATCCATGTACACATACTGCCCATCATAAGTTAATTCACAAAAACCAGTCTGTTCTGTAGCAGTATAAATCAATTTCTTTTCCCCATTTTCACTCTTATACAGTCCTTTATTGTGCACATAATAATATAAAGCCTTATTCTTTGTATCTATACAATAATCTCTGACACTACCATCTACCACCAATTCCGTTTTGTCATTTTCATTATTATACATATACAAGCCCTTTGACCTATTTTCAACTGTACGTTCTCCGCTTTTTACGCTTTCATAAATGACAAAATAAACATTGTCAGAATATGCTTTAACTTTTTGTATACTGCAATTAGTACCTATATACTCATATACACTTTCCACCGCTCCTGTATTAAGCGACATCTTCTTTAAAAAAATACTCTTTTCACTATCTTTATTCACATTGCCATTTTCCGTAAAATACACATTACCTCCAGCAAACATTAAATCTGCCTCACTGGATTCCGTGTCAAATGGATACAACTCTCCTATTATCTTTCTATCACTACCATCTGCACCACATTCCATTAGCTTAATCATGCCGTCATCTGTAGTTAACCAATACAACTTGCCAGCGTAGAAATATACCTGAAAATCAATTTGCACATCTTTAACATAAGCCATACAATCCTTCCCATCGTGAGTACATTCCGCTTTGCTACATAGAGGAATTACTTCCTTTGTAGCTTCATCAAAATATAAAATGTACTCCCCCCAATTATCAAGATAATAATAGCCTTGTTCTCCTTTGGCAACATAGCGATCTTTAAAGTACGTCTGGCTCACGTCTAAATCAATGTCTTCTATATTGATATCTGTACTTTTCTCTTTACAACCTGTAAATGCAATCAACATAACCGTTACTAATAATATGGTTCTTAAGGATAATCTACATTTTTTCATCTAGTACTCGCCTCCTTGTTTATCTACCTCTTAATCACTTATAATCACCCTCTATCCAACTAATCTTTCCCGTTTCAAAAAACTCCTTTTTGGAGAAAATGCTAACACCTTTCATCTTCACTTCGCCAGTTCTTTCAACCATTCTTAATGCAAAACCATACTCACTATCGCCATTATAAAAACTAACTATATTTTCCTCTTCCTGATTAATAGTTGTCTTTAACTTCCCATTATCATAAATCCACACAGTCCTGGTTACATCATAATCCAGCCCCATAAAATATCTGCTATATCCCTTCCAAACATCATTGTCCATATAGACATACTCTCCATCAAAGCTCAAATCGCAAAACCCTGTTTGCTCCGTAGCCTTATGAATCTGTTCAGTTTTGCCATCTTTACTTACATACAAACCCTTATTGTATACATAATAATATAGAGCCTTATTCTTGGTATCTATGCAGTAATCTTTAACGCTATCATCTACAACCATCTCTATGGTTTTCGTTTCCGTATCATATGCATACATGCCCTTTCCCTTAGATTCAAATGTTTTTTCACCGGTTCTTTCCACCGCCATAACAGTAAAATACACTTTTTGTGAGTATGCTTTTATGTTCTGTACAGCAGCATTAATTCCTGTATATTCATACACATTTTCTGTAGAACCATCTGTTAAAGACATTCTGTTTAACTTAACCACTCTTTCACTATCAGTTAAAGCAGCACCATTCTCTGAAAAATACATATATCCACCAGCAAACATCAAATCCACTTCATTAGCATCATCATTGTAAGCATACAATTCTCCAACTATCTTTCGACTGCTACCGTCTGCCATGCATTCCATAAGCTTAACCATACCGTTTTCGTTAGTCAGCCAGTATAACTTACCACTGTAATAATATATCTTAAAATCAAACTGTGAACCTTTGACATAAGCCATACACTCCTCGTCATCATGTACACACTCCGCTTTACTGCACAGCGGTATAGTTTCCTTTGTGACTTCATCAAAATACAAAATATAATTTCCATAATCGCCAAAAAAATAATACCCCTTCTCACCCTTAGCCACTTGATGACTTTTAAAGTACGTCTGGCTCACGTCCAGATTATCATCTTTAATATCTATGGAAGTTCCCTTTTCCTTGCAGCCCACTGTTAAAATCATTGACAACACCAATACAAGCATTGCACTTACTGTAATCAATTTGTTCTTTAGCATAATATTCCTCCCACTCCCTGCACATATCTACAATAATCTTAGGCTCTATTTCGCATCCTTATACTCCAGCTTATAAAATGCTATATTCGCACACGAAACCCTCGCATTTGTTGTGTGTCCAATACCATAATACTTTGTTTCTGTAGAACCATCATCATAGGTTATATTGGCTGTTATTCTCGCCTCTTCATAACACTTTTTCGCCTGTTGTGTTCGTTGTTCTATTTCCTGTTCTTCATAATAATAGTAGTATACTGTGAAGAATACATCACGCTGGTCGACACCCTTATGTACATATGGTCTATTCTCCATATTACATGCCGCATCCTTACAACTTATCTCACTACTTCGATCAGGTTCATAGGTACTATCCATAAAAGTTCCCACACAGTTGCTTAATGTATATTCAACAGATGCAATATTATCTTTCTCCAGCAAGTTACCTATATATATAATATGTCTTCCCACACACAACCCCCTCTTGCATTCGGATTGTGTCCTAGAATCATTGGGCACAATCCACAATTCTGTCTTTGTCATCTGAGAATTGTAGTTCTCATCAACAGCATTATTTATTATTTCTGTAACATCATCCACAACATTTTCATCTATTGTGCTCTCCGTCTGCACACCAGATATATTCTCTTTGCATCCACAACAAAGGGATAGTCCCAACATAAGACTTATTCCTAATAAAACCATATTCTTACGAACTTTCATCACTTAACATCACCTTTCATCCAATTAATTTTACCTGTTTCAAAGAACTCCTTCTTGGAAAAGAAACTTACACCAGCCATCTTAACCTGACTATCATTATCTGGCTTCCTTTGTGCAAAAAAGTAGTCTTCATCGCCGTTAAAGAACGCAAGGAAATTTTGCCCCTTTACATCTATGCTTGTCTTTAATACTCCATTATCATATATCCATATAACACCTGTTATATCATAATCCAGCCCCATGAAATGTTTGCTATATATCTTCCATCCGGTGTTGTCCATATACACATACTTGCCATCATATGATAACTCGCAATATCCTGTTTGTTCAGTCGCTTTATATATAAGCTCAGTATCTGTATTTCGCTGAACATATAATCCTTCGTTAAACACATAATAGTAAAGTGCCTTGTTGGCGGTGTCTATACAGTAATCTCTAACATCATCTTTAATCACCTGCTCTGTCTTATCACTTTGCACATCAATCGCAAACAAACCTTTCCCAATAGTCTTAAATGTGTCATTATCACTTTTGTTAACTGAAGTAATGGTAAAGTACACTTTACCCGAATAAGCTCTTAATCTCAGAATTGCACAATTAATATCACTATACTCATACACCGTTTTTACTGTTCCATCCTTCAATGACATTTTCTTCAAGAATATAGAACGTTCTTTATCCGTAAGTGTCACACCATTCTCTGTAAAGTACATATACTCACCGGCAAATATAAGTTCTGCCTCATCTGACTCCATATTATATGGATATAACTCCCCTATTATCTTTCTACCGCTTCCATCTGCTGCACATTCCATCAGCTTGACCATTCCACTATCATTGGTCAGCCAGTATAGCTTATTATTATAGTAATATATACAGTAATCAAAATGCGCCCCCCTAATATTTGCATCACAATTCTTATCACTGTGAGTACACTCTGCTTTACTGCATAATGGTATAACCTCCTTAGTCGTCTCATCCATATACAGAAGATATTTTCCCATCTCCTCCATGAAATAATATCCCTTCTCCCCCTTAGCCACTTGATGACTTTTAAAGTACGTCTGGCTCACGTCCAGATTATCATCTTTAATATCTATGGAAGTTCCCTTTTCCTTGCAACCCACTGTTAAAATCATCGACAACACCAATACAAGCATTGCACTTACTGTAATCAATTTGTTCTTTAGCATAATATTCCTCCCCGAATTTACCCCTCTATATATAACACTTTTTAAATTTCAAAAATGTAACACCCTAAAATAAAAAAATCGGTCCGCAAATAATTGCGAACCGATTTACATTATTTAATTCACACCCATAAACTTGTACAGGTCAAAGCATCTTACATTGAGCCACATTCTGTTAATACGCTCATTTTCTTCTTTATCAAAGTATTCCATAACAACACTTCGAGCCATTACTTCCTCTGTTGGATAAGCAGCAAATAATTGTCTGTTCATCTGAGCTGAATCCGCAACAATTGCGTACATAGCACTTGTTTCCTCATCAAGCTCATCCTCGAACTTTCCTGTGAAGAAGTAGCCTATTGGATACTCCATAAGCTCTACGCCTTCCTCTGCTGCAGTTTCCTCATCCATACTGTAACACCAGTTAACATAATCTAAGATTGAACTATCCTCACCACCGGCAATAACTGAAGTGTAACCGATATACCACATATTACGGATGGCATTATCCGGGCGGGACATAAAGTTTACAAACGCCTCAGCTGCCATCTTCTTATCAGCATCATCCTTAACTCCGGCTTTAAGCATACACCAACCATCAAACCAAAGATTAGTAGCTTCTTCAGGCGCTGAATAACAAAGCTCCACGCCTTCCTCCTCTGCCTGGTCAAGTGTATATACCGCATCTCCTGACCACTGCTGATTAGCAACCACCTTACCTGAAACCATATCAGCCTTACCGCTGTCAGTTTCAAATGAATAAACATTGTCCTTGATTCGGCTAAGTATATCCTCAACCTTATCAACGGTTTCCTTATCAGTAGCATTAAGCGTAGCGTCAAGCTTCGACTTATAATCCGACGCTGAAAGGAATGATGTTGATGTAATCAATTCTTTGTTAAATATACTGTTACCTGCAAAGTAAGCATCTCGCACACTATCCTTTATAGTAACTCTCTTGCTATACTTTTCGCTAAGAAGCAGATCCCAATGTGCTGCTTCCTCTTCGGAGATAACCTCAGGGTTGTATACAATACCAAGCGTCCCCCACATATATCCGGCAGCATAGTCACTAAGCTTCTTATTATCTATTGTAAGATTGTCAAATACATTCTTTATATAAGGAGACACACCATTTGCATAATAGTTATTATCATCAGAGGTATCATAAAAGTCTTTTGAGTATGGCTCCAACATATCCTCTGCAATCATCTTCTGAATCATATACTCAGACGGACAGGCAAGGTCATACACATCACCCATAAGCATCTGATTGTACAATTCTTCATTAGTACCAAATGTTGAGTATTCCACGCGAACCTTCTTACCATAGGTCTCTTCAAACCACGCTTCGAAATCGTCAATCATACTGCTCTCAGGGCAGATTACACTACCATTGTCCAGTTCAATGGCTTCCTCTTCGCCCCAGTCACCCTCATCAATATACTCTTCCCAGTTGCTGACTCTAAGCACAATAGCATCATCCTCTGTCTCTGCACATCCACACATAGGTATTATGGAAACAGAAAGCATAACAGCAACAAGCAATATACCAAAACATTTTGCCTTAAATCTTTTCATCTGCATCAACCTTTTTAACCTTTATGTTACTTACAAATACAACCACTGTAACAAGCACAAATATCAATGTAGACAACGCCCAAAGTGCAGTCTTTATCTCTGTCTGAGCACCCTTTGTAGCATTGACAACATAAGTACTTATAGTGTCAAATGTTGCCGGCTTTGTATAAGTGGATATAAAATAATCATCAAGTGACAAAGTAAGTGCCGTCATAAAGCCTGACACTATTCCCGGAATAATCTGCGGAATAATCACCTTAAACAGTGCCTTTGAAGGTGTACATCCCAAGTCCAAAGCAGCCTCGTACAACTGATGGTCCATTTGCTTAAGTCTAGGTAACACTGATAAATATACAAATGGTGTGCAAAGAGACACCTGTCCCACAACAAGTGGAATAAATGTAGCCTTGTCCACCTTAAATATAGCAATCATACGAATACAGATAGAAAAACCTGTCACAACATCCGCATTGATTACAGGAATCTGGTTAGCAAGATCCACCGCTCCCCTTATCTGCTTCTTTGAATAAAATGTTCCGATTGCTCCAGCTGTTCCAAGCAATGTAGAGATAATTCCCACACCTATGGCAAGGACAAATGTTCCAACAATCATCTCTATAAGCTCAGGAGTCGTAAAAAGTGTCACATAATTCTGCAATGAAAAACCCTTAATAGTACCAATCATGGTAGAATCAGTGAAACTATATACAACTAATATAAGAATCGGTGCATATAAGAATAACAAAACCAACCATATGCACGCACTCTGTATAACCTTTTTCATAGTCAAACCGCACCTTTCTATAATCTTCTTGCCCTCTCGGCACTTGCATCATCCCCATCCGTAAATCGGTTGGAAATCATAGTAACCACAAATATCATAACAAGAAGAATTATGGAAATAACTGAGCCATTGTGCCAATCATAAGCACTGAAATAACTTCCAATAAGGCTACCCATAATATATGTACTGTTATAAACCATATCAAGCACTACGTAGTTAGTCATAGATGGCAGGAACACCATCGTTACGCCACTTATAATACCAGGCACTGACAATGGCAGTACCACTTTGAAAAACACTTGAACCTTATTGGCACCTAAGTCGTGTGCTGCCTCAATCAAGTTCTTATCAAGCTTTGTAAGTGTATTATAAAGCGGAAGAATCATAAACGGAAGAAAATCGTACACCATACAAAGGATAGTGTTAAAGAACTGATAATAAGCAAGATTGCCCTCTATAACAGTCAAAATCTCCTTTAACGCAGTGATTCTAAGTGTAAAATTAATCCACATCGGAAGTACAAAAAGCATAAGAAATGCATTCTTACCGCAATACTGTCCCTTAGCAAGTATATAAGCCACAGGGTACGCTATAAGCAGGCATACCAATGTGGTAATAAGTGCTATTATAATACTATATACAAGCGTTCCCACTGTCTTACCATTCTGGAAGAAATGCAGGAAATTAGCAAATGATACATTGCCATCTCCATCGGTGAACGCATAATAAAGCACTACAATCAAAGGCAATATGACAAATAACACTAAAAATATTATGTACGGTATCGCCAACTGCTTTCTCGAAAACCAATTACCCTTCATAATTACTGTTCCTCAATAATCTCATAAACTATCTTATCCTCAGGTATCATTACGCTGACATAATCGCCCTGATTCCAGAGGTCTTCGTCATTAACAACATAGTCTTCCTCTGACTTGCTTCGTACTGTATAACGATAGTGGTCATCAACATAGATAAAGCTGATAATATTACCTGTAACCACACCAGCCTCAGCATTGTCACTCATCTCGGCATCACTTGGTGCAAATGAAGCATCAACCAAGAGTCCCTCAACAGAAAGCTGCTGATTGTTCTCATCAAGAAGCGCCATACCATCCTCTGAGATATGTGCCTCTATACCCATAGCTGCATATATCTTTATAGGGTCTGCGTTAAGTGCAAAGTCTTCAAAATGGACTGTAACCTTTCCATCCTCGTTAAGAGCTGAAAGCTTACCTTCATAGTGGTTAATAGTCATATCGTATGGAATAATATGAATATTATCCGGATCAATGCACATACCCACCTGAGTTCCCGGTTCAAAGTGCTTAAGGTTGTGAATCTCGATTTCATTCTTTCCTGACTGAACAACAACTATATAAAATGTTCCCTTAAAGTCCGAAGAAAGTACTGTTCCTGTAATCTGTCCTTTATCCGGAGTTGTAATAACAATATCCTCCGGTCTGATTACTGCATCGATAACCATGTCCTTCTTATAATCGTCAACACACTCAAACTGAGCACCACAAAAACGAACCTGCTTATGACCTGTCATAGTACCTTTGAAAATGTTACTTTCACCGATAAAGTCCGCAACAAAAAGGTTCTTTGGCTCATTGTATATCTCTTCCGGTGTACCAATCTGCTGAATCTCACCGTCTGCCATAACAACGATCTTGTCTGACATAGTAAGGGCTTCTTCCTGATCATGTGTTACGAATATAAACGTAATTCCAAGCTTCTTATGCATACTCTTTAACTCAATCTGCATCTCTTTACGCATCTTGTAATCAAGAGCACTAAGGGGCTCATCAAGAAGCAACACTTCCGGTTCATTAACAATAGCTCTTGCAATAGCAATACGCTGCTGTTGTCCACCTGAAAGTGTACTTATATCTCTCTTCTCAAAACCCTCAAGGTCAACTATCTCAAGAGCTCTCTTAACCTTATCATCCTGCTCTGCACGTGGCATCTTCTTAAGCTTAAGTCCAAATGCAACATTGTCATATACATTAAGATGTGGAAACAGCGCATACTTCTGAAACACTGTATTAATCGGTCTTAAGTTCGGCGGAAGATTACTGATATCCTCACCGTTAAGAAGAATCTGACCTGACGTTGGAAGTTCAAATCCTCCAAGCATACGAAGTATAGTTGTCTTTCCGCATCCTGATGGTCCTAGAAATGTAATAAATTCGCCCTTCTTTACCTCAAGGCTAAAATCCTCAACGACCACAGTATTAGCGTCGAATGTTTTATTAATATTTTTAAGTTCAATCAACGATTCACCCATGTTGCTCTCCTCTGACACGTTATATTATTAATTAGTCTTCAATATATCAACCCTAGTAATCACATCATCATGTATGCTCGCTATACACAATGCAAAATTATCAAAATCAACACATGTACCAACAGCTTTCTCTTTACCTTCCTCTATGAGGTGCTTCTCAATAACCTCCCTGAGAGTTCTTCCTTCACTAGCAGGAATATGCACCTTTGCCAATGCGTTGGCCATCTTAACACTCTGTGTCGCTCTAAGTGCAACCCTTGTAACATCATCATGTGCGATAAACAGATACTTTCTTGTGGCAAAAAGTATAGCAATACATACAACACCAATAAGCGTATCCCACACTGATGCATGAGCTACAATCATCTGCCTTGCAATAGCAAACATGAGAACCTCAACAACCGTCATAGGTGAATGCTTACAAAGCATCTTAATAAGCTCCACACCCACCGCAATATTCATAGCATTTTCTAAAAGATACGTGAAAGCCTCCTCGCTTTCTGTAGAAAATGTCATACCAACCGCATCAACTGCCAATCTTCCTGCCAATATAAGCAAAACAATGGACAAAATGAGCGATATAAACATCTCAATAAAGAACGAAAAATAGTATAACTTAGACTGTAAAAAACTTTTCATTAATCGTTTCCTTTCTATCAAAACTTGTCATAAAGTGTAAAATATCACATTTATAAAACAATTCTACAATAGGACGACTATTCCTGTCAACTGTGCAGTTTTAGTACATTTTAGTACCAGCATATTCCCACACATTCCCACATATATGCATACTTACTATAGAAAGAACCGGTGCATATACTGCACCGGCCCTTCATGTAATGTATATGTGTTGTTGTTGATGGCAAATAATTATCCCACAAGTTCCTTTATAACTTCAGAAACTGTGCTTATCTTATCTATCATATATGTCTTAGCACCGCAGAAAACAAGACCATTATCTACATCGCCCTGTACTGCATCTGTAAGTGCCTTAGTAATACAGTACGGAACCTCTGCCGGCTTACACTTCTCAAGACAAAGGTAACACTTCTTAATCGGTTCTTTCTGCACTGATACCCTCTTTATAAATGCATTGTTAACTGCTCTACCCGGCATACCTACAGGGCTCTTAACAATAACAATATCTTCCTTCTTCGCACTGATATAAGCATTCTTATATGCATCCGATGCATCGCACTCCTTAGTTGCAACAAATCTGCTGGCAACCTGAATACCGTCAACACCCAATGACATAATATGATCTGCATCCTCTCTTGTATAGATTCCGCCTCCTGCTACAACTGGAATCTTATGACCATACTTCTCTTCATATGCCTTCTTAACTTCGATTACACCGCGAACGATGTCATCAAATCCAACACTTGCTATATCTTCAAGCTGTTCATTAGAATAACCTAAGTGACCACCTGCTTCCGGACCTTCTACCACAAGCATATCTGCAGTTGTACCATACTTCATATCCCAACGCTTAAGTATAAGCTCCGCTGCCCTTGGTGAAGAAACAATCGGCGCTATACAAGTCTTCTTCTGTCCGTCCTCACCCTTAACAAGCTCTGGCAAATCAAGTGGAAGTCCCGCACCACACACAACAATATCCGCACCTGCTTCAACTGCTGCACGTACATGCTCACGATAATGCTTAAGCGCAACCATAACATTGACACCAACAAGACCTCTGCCTTCCGCTATCTCCTTAGCAAGTTCGATATGCTTCTTGATGGCCTTAAGATTGGTTCCCGGCTGATCCTTCTCGAATTCCGGCTCATCATAGCCAATCTGTGCTGTGGATATAATACCAACTCCACCTTCCCTTGCTACTGAACCTGCCAGACTACTACGGCTTACGCCAACGCCCATACCACCCTGAACAATAGGTGCATCTGCTGTCTTACTACCAATTACTAATGAACTCATAAATCCTCATTTCTGCAAAGTGCGTTGCTACGTGACACCAATTATCACACAAGCTACACTCAGCTTTTATGTCATACTTTGACTTTCAAACTATTACATCATACACCAATGTGTTTACTTTGTCAACCTATTATTGTTTAAATTATTGTGAAATGTAGTTTTTATAACTACATTCATTGAACAAGATTATCCGCAGGCGCCTTATACGGGCATCCTGCGGCTGTATCCTATATTATTCATTATCCTGCGGCTGTAAGTCGATTATTCTCCTGCTTTCCAACTGTCTGAAGGCGAACAGTTCCACTTAATATCATTACCATCCGTTGTTGCAACTATAGTTCCCTGCTCATCCGTCCTGAACACCTTAATTCCGCGGCTTCTAAGCTCATTTAGGGTCTGGGCATGTGGGTGACCATAATCGTTGTTCTCACCACAACTTATAACTGCATATGCCGGACTCGCTTCATTTAACAAAGCTACACTTGATGAAGTTTTGCTTCCATGATGCCCCACTTTATAGACATCACAGTCAATATCTATCCCATTAACTACTATATCTGACTCAGACTGGCTTTCTGCATCGCCTGTAAACAGAAATCGCTTCTGCCCAAACTGCAACAACACTCCTATAGAAGCATCATTAGTAGTATTATACGTCTTATTAGGGGCAATTATGATAAATGTTGCATCTCCCAGCGCATAAGTCTTCCCAATCTCAGGAGCAGTCTGCTTATAAGACTTGCTCTTCATAGCTGACATCACGTCCCGATATGAACTATTGTCACTACTTTTATCAGGCATAAGAATTGTTCCACAGTCAAACTTGTAAAGAATAACATCCAGACCACCAATATGGTCGCTGTCCGGATGAGTCCCTATAACATAATCAAGCTTGCTTATTCCCTGACTTTGAAGATACGACTGCACCTTGGTTCCTTTATCATTCTCACCCGCATCAATAAGCATTGCCCTATCACCACATTTAATAAGGGTTGCATCGCCCTGACCTACATCTATGTAATGAACTTCCAGCGTCCCAGTAACAGTTGAAACATTTTCTTGCTTACTGCCGCCACCTCCGAAAAATGTTCCCATCCTTCCCCGTATACTATCACCGTGAACAAGAAAATATGCTCCTACAAATATCAAAATAACTGCTAACAGCGCAACAACCATACCTATATGATATTTAAATTCACGCTTAAGCCTTCTTATCTTGCGCTTTATACGTGTCTTAACACTCCGTGCCTTACCTCTGTTATATCTCACCGCTGTCACCTCAATGTTGTATTTTTCCCCTATAGTGATATAATAATATAGTTTGAAGATTTTAACAATGGAACTTATTAACTATTAAGAAATGTGGTAACTATCATGAAACGTAATCAGAACATATTATCCTTAATTTACATAATCGCAGGCGCCGCCCTTTGGGGTTCTATGGGACTTTTCGTGCGCAGTATCAATGCCGCCGGATTTACATCCCTTGATATATGCTTTTTTAGAAGCCTCGGCACCTCTACATTTTTATTAATATTCCTTCTTATATTTAATAAAAATGCTTTAAAGATTAAGCTTCGTGATATATGGGTGTTTCTAGGCTCGGGACTACTTAGCATAGTGTTTTTTAACTACTGCTACTTCACTACAATTACAAGGAGCTCCCTTTCCATCGCCGCAGTACTCCTCTACACTTCACCCGCATGGATAATACTTATGTCAGCTGTAATATTTAAAGAAAAGATTACTATAAATCGTCTTCTGGCAGTTTGTATGGCTATAGCCGGCTGTATATGTGTATCAGGAATTATAGGTGGCAGTCACACAGGCCTCTCACTACCTAATCTTTTAGTCGGTATCGGAGCCGGTGTAGGATATGCGCTATACAGTATATTTAGCCGAATCGCCCTTAACAAGGGTTACTCCACTATGACCATAACATTTTATACATTTCTTATTGCAGCCTTTGGTACATTGCCCCTTCTTAGCACCTACCAGATTCCGACTCGCATTATGTCCCATCTGACTTGCATAGTTCCAATTCTGGGACTTATTGTACTGGCGACTTTGCTACCATATATTCTGTATACAACCGGCCTAAAGAACACAACCAATGCTACCGCATCTATTCTTGCATGCATAGAACCGGTGGTTGCCACTGTACTTGGCGTGATACTGTTTAGTGAGCATATGAGTCTGCCTAATGTAGTTGGCGTTATATTGATTCTTGGAGCGTCTGTGGTGATTAGTGGGAGACGATGATATATGATTCATCAACAATTAAGTTGCCAAATCCAAGATTTGTGGTATTCTATAATGGAAGGAAACATTCAGAAGCATTATCTGTTCTTAGGCTGTCCGATGCATATATCGAACCTGAAGAGCAACCTTATCTTGAATTAAAAACCATAATTGTAAATATTAACTCAGATAAACGCTTGCAACTTATAGAGAACTGTCCTACCTTGTGCCAATACACCACTTTCGTAGAATGTGTACACACATATACAGTTCATTATCCCCTAGAAGAGGCAATCAATATGGCTATTGATGAATGTATCCACAACAATGTACTTAGTGATTTTTTGACACATAACAAAGCAGAGGTGGTAAAAATGAGTATCTATGAATACGATGAAGCTCGTGAATTAAACCTGATTCGTGAAAGTGAACGTTCGCAAGGACTTCAACAGGGCAAACAAGATGAACAGGAAAACTCCATCCAACAGCTAATCATCCTATGCAAACAGCTAAATGGCTCTAAAGATGATGTAATTAAACAAATCGTTAATGCTTATAGTCTTTCGGAAAAAGAGGCAAAAGACAAAGTAAACAAATATTGGCCGTCTATATAGATATATAGACAGGTAACTTATTATGCTAATAAACACACAAATATCCCGGTGTAGAATTCTACACCGGGATTATTATGTCAATTCATTTAGAATTAACTATTGATTAAATTAACCGAAGATTCTTCTCTTCTTGTAGTAGTAAGCTGCACCAGCCAAAGCTGCCATACTTGCCATCATAGCGATTGCAAATGGAAGTGCGTTGTTGTCATCACCTGCAGGAACTTTTGCCTTAGCTTCATATACAACTGCATATGGACTAAATCCATCAGCTGCCATAGTGATACCCTTATCTGTACACTCTATAGAAACCTTCTCAAGCTTATCACCATTCAAGTGATATACTGTAAAGTCATGTGTATCCATTGCTGTTCCTTCTGGATAAGCAAATGTCACATACAACTTACCAGACTTAATTGTAAGCGCTCTACCATCCTTACAAGCAAGTGAAATATCATAGAAATTGATCTTTGCCTTATCTGAAATAGCAACCTTATTAGCCTTGAATGCATCTTCGAACTTTGTAACAACTGAGTCATCAGCTACAACAACATTCATATAGATATCTTCATCATCAACTACAGTACCTTCAGCATCAACAATCTCAAGATCATCGCTCTTCACAACACCTGTTACATCAGACTTTTCATCACCTGAAGGAATGATGTCATTAGAAGTCTCTTCTGGCTTCTCCTCCGGTGTTTCTTCCGGCTTCTCCTCTGGTGTTTCTTCCGGAATAGACTCTGGAATAGTTGGAGCTACTGAAATAGCTGCATCACTTGTTACATCAAGAACTGCACCAACTCCTGGACGAGCTGTCTGGGCATCAGCTGTAAGCTCAAGTAAACCAGCCATGTTAATTGTACCGTTCTCGTTACGTGTTGGTTTCTTAGAAACATCAACACTTACAAACCAGCTATCTTCAGCAACAATACCATCTACATTAAATGAAACTTTACCATCATAAATGAAGTTTTTATCGCTCTGTAATGCAAATGAAATTAAATCAGCAGTCTTTGTATTAGCTGGTACATTCATAGAGATAAGTCCGTTAACTTTCCACTCTTTAGAAGCAGAAGCCTTTGCATTAAGACCAACATTATATCCCTTTCCATCACCCTCAACCTGATTATTGTATGAAATACAGTTATATATTTCTACGTCAGGACAAGAGTTAGATGTTATACCTTTACCGTGATTGTTAAATGCAATAGAATTTTTAAGGATATGTCCACCCGCAAGGTAACCACCACCTAACTTAAAACCATTACCTTCACTGCTATATTCGCCTGGCTTTGTAGTAAGCCAACCATTATCATAAGCTATACAGTTTTCAATCACTACTGCTCCGATTTCACCTGAAACAGTCTTCGCAAAAAGATCCCAACCATCATCAATATTATTGTGTGCACTACAACCATAGAACTTGTTTCCTTCACCACATGTAAGCTTAGCCGCAAAACCATCAGCATCATTTCCTGCTGCATCACAATTATCAAATGACTCACAGTTCTTAATAAGGTTGTATGACGGCCATAAAAGACCTTCGATACCCTGCTTGTTGGTAGCACTACCTGAGCGAGAAACCTGAATACCTGAATTACCAGAACCAGATACTACACACATTTCGACAATATTGTAGTTACCATATACCTGAATACCTACTCCAGAAGCACCAACTGTGTTAATGCCATATACATGCCAATACGATCCTTCAATACCAAGTCCAGCACCGCCTGTAAATACTGCCTTACCTGTATTCTCAGCCATTAGAACTATCTTCATATCAGCTGTGCCGCTAACACTTCTTGGAATCTTAATTGCCTTTGTGTACTCACCATCCATCATAACAATTACCTGGCCTGGTGTAGCATATTTAACAACTTCTGCAAGATCCATTGGGCTTTCCTTTGTACCTGCTCCATCCGCTGTACCAGTTGGAGAAACATAGATAGCACCTAAAGCCGAACCTACCTGCTTACATGTAACAGTTACCTCTTTATCAATAGCATCATAAGATGTTAATTCTGCATCTTTGTTAGGAATAAACTTTGTCTTAATTGTGTTACTACCTGTAACTACTGCTACATTAACTCTTGCAACTGAATCTGATGTCATGGTCACTGCTGGATATGTCTTTCCATCTGGACCAGTAACAGCCAATGTACCAGCTACGTTAGAAGTATAAATCAATTCATATGTTGACGTTCCAACTGTATTTGTTGAATAAACCCTTGTTGATGGCTCAACTGCTGTAGATTTATTACCTCCTGTCACACCTGTACTTTCAGATGTCTCAAACTTAATATCAGTAATCTCAACACCAATCTTACGTGCACTGTATACACCAATACACATACTACCATCTTCTTGTACTGAAAGAATTGATGTATCGGCTAATTCAAGTGACTGTCCATTAAATGTACCAATAAACTTTTCATTAGTTTTTTCTAATGTGAATGTGTATGTATTACCTTGTACATATTCAACAGCAGTATTAAACGCACTCTTGTTATTAACTCTTTCTGCTGTATCAGCATTAGAAGCATCACCAGAATTATATCCAGTAACCCATCTTAATGTAGCATTAGCCTGCTTGCTACTCCAATGTCCTACAGCAAGACTATTATGATACTTATGCACATAAGAACCATCACCAAACCAATTAACGCCTAAGATATCTGATGCCATAATACCAAAACCTGTCTGATTATCTGGCTTCACTGGCTCTGATGATGTTCTAACATCAGTAAGCTTAAATGTCGCTGTAATCTTAAAGTTCTCCTTGTTAGGATTTACCATTGTATAATAGTATCTAAAACCATCTTCATCATCTGAAATCTTACCATTTGTAGCATACGCAATATCAATCTTACCTGTTGTATTAGACACATTAGGAACTTCTGCCCAACTTGTCTTATCTGTACTCTGATCCTGAACATCAAACTTACGAGTTACTACAGTACCATCTGCTGTTGTAATTGTCATGTCGACAGTCTGGTTAGAACCTGTTGTGGCTGCGTACCAAACTTTTTCACCCTTAGCAGTTACTGTAATGTCATCTGCATATGCTGATGAAAGACCACTTTGAGTACTCTTCGCAACTACCTTAACTGTATATGTGCTACCTACTGTAAGTCCAGACAATGCAATATTGCCTTCCTTCAAATCCTTAGTAACTGCCACATACTTATCATCTGTATCTGTAGAAAGCTTGTAGTATACTTCATATACATCTGCATACTCATTGTCAACCCAATCGATATAAACATTACCATCGCCGATGCTCTCGAACATACGATATACCGGAGCCTTAAGCCTCAACTTAAAGTCCTTAACTTCAAATGTACTACTTACCTTATGAGCCTCGCCACTTCTAACAGCTGTGGCCGTAAATGAATAATCACCATCCCAGTATGGAGTCATCTCAACAGATGTTGCTTTACCTATTACCTTATATGAAGCAACCTCATAACCATTAGATACCATAGATATCATAATATAGTCAGCACCTTCATACTTATCTGCCTTGCCTGTAAAATCAATTACAAAGTTACCATTAGATTCATTAACCGTTACATTGTTGATAACAGGTGTCTCAACCTCTGACCAATCACACTGTACTGCATCTGGAGTACGTCTGATATCCAAAATATTGATACCCTTGCCTGCTGAATAGATTGTATATGTACCAGGAGCCAATTTAACTGTCTGCGCAGGAACAACTGTAGTATTCTTATCTATAGCAGCCACTGTTGCAACAACCTTACCTGACGCATCTACAATGTTAAGCGTTCTCGCATCAGTACTACCACTAAGCGCATAGATATCAAGCGATGTCTTATAATTCAATGTGAACTTAACCGCTCTCTTAGTTGCACTACCTGTACCATTAAGCTTAATTCTCTGTGTAAATGCTACACCTGACGCATCTGCAACACCTTCTGGAACATCAACTGTAATGTTAGCGTTGTCTTCTGCTGTTCCAGCTATAAGTGTGAAATCGCCAACAACTGTCTCTGCTTCAATTTCTGTAGACTCCTTGTATGCACTTAAATCTAAATCAGGAGCATACTTAGCATCTATATCATAAATATTGATACCACTTGACTTTGACCAAATATAGTATGTTCCTGCATCAAGAGAAAGTGTTGCACCATTAATCACTGATGTACCTTTTACAGCTACATCAATAGTAGCAACCTCATCAGTACCATCCTTCATAACTCTAAGCGTTCTTACGTCCTTATCTGAACCACTAAGTGCCCATACCGTTACCTCTGCTGAATGTGGAAGAACAACCTTAACAGCACGTTTGTCAGCCGCTCCAGTTCCACTAAGATTTAATTTCTTAGCATACACCTTACCATCCTCATTAGCAATGCCTTCTGATGATTCTACCTTAACCGTTTTACTTGATGTAGCCAAAACTTCAACAGCTCCAGCAAAGAAATTCTCACCTTTTTCAAGAACACCATATGTTCCATCATCATTTTTTGGAATTTCTAATCCTGACATATCAAATCCTAACGACCACTGAATATCAATATCATAGATATTAATGCCACTAGACTTCGACCAAATATAATATGTACCCGCACTGAGTGAAAGCGTCTCACCATTAACCACTGTTGTACCCTTTACAGCTACATCAACAGTAGCAACTTCCTCAGTACCATCCTTCATAACTCTAAGCGTTCTTACGTCCTTATCTGAACCACTAAGCGCCCACACTGTCACTTTCGACTCTGTTGGAAGTACTAACTTAACTGCACGCTTATCAGCCGCTCCAGTTCCACTAAGATTCAACTTCCTGCTATAAACTACACCTTTCTCATTAGCAACACCTTCCGATGACTCTACTTTAACGGTTTTGCTTGATGTTGCCAACACTTCAACATCACCAGCCAAAAAATTGGCATTCTTCTCAAGAACGCCATATGTTCCATCATCATTCTTTGGAATTTCTAATTCTGACAAATCAAAGTTAAGTGTACTTGTTGCCGCTGCATCTTCTGCATTAGCACTTGCTAATCCCATAACTGGAATTGCTGTGATAGCTAAAACTGCTGCCATAACAGCTGCTGCTATCTTTTTGAATTTGTTAATTCGTCTCATAATTTAGCTTTTTCCTCCTTTTGAAAATCTTAATTGTGAAAGTCCTCCATCCGAAACAACAAGCAACCTAGTGGCATAGTTAACAAATCATTTCTAAAGTACATAGATAGCGACTTTCATATCTGCCCCCATTGTACCACTTTACCCCCCCCCGAGTCAATACACACTTTTAGTATATATCCATAATAAACTACATAATTTCACTTGCAGATTTTGCACATTTTGCACAAAGGTCTTACTATTAATACATATACCATATTTATATTAATTATCTTGACATTATACAAAAGCGGTTGCCATTCCACGATACTCATCGCGAAAATGGCAACCGCCGCTTTTTAATAATTAATATGAATCTCTCCGGGTATAGTTATCTTTTCAGCTAAATCACTGCACGTCATAGTCTTAAACTCATCCCCTATATCATATCTCTCTGAACCACGTATCTTAATTTCTGGATTTGATAATCCCGTAGACAGCACTTCTTCTATCTGCATCTTATTGGTAATAATATTTTCCACATACATATTCTGCGCTATCTTCGGCGTAGAATATGCTGTTATCATCTTCTCATGTGTATACTGTTTACTATTCTGTATTGCCTTATTCACCAATCCAATGGCCCCCTTGTCTTCAGTCAGCACAATATACTTGTATTTATAATTATCCGGTATATTAGCCAACAGATGAACACATATAGCAACCAGTTCTTCGCCTAGATTATCACCCTGCTCCTTATTATTTCTAACCGAAACAAAAAATTGTTGATACAACCCTTTATCAGACACGTTATTAAAAACAAGCACCTTATTCATTAAAGTTGTGTCCCCCTTTAATGTGCTTTGCACCGTTCCCGTCATAGTTTTTACAGTTTTTACCGCAATCCCCAGATATTCATTTATCCTTGTGTTAGAACTAAAAACTTCACCCAGCACTTCAAATAGATCTTCTTCATATAAGATCAATATCTTTATGCCATACGAATGCATATTCTTAATAAAATCTATATAATCCTGTTCCAAACATCCACTCAAAGATCCTAATTCCATAAGAATGCATCTGGTAATTATCACAACTCCATCCGTTTTTTGTATATACTCAAACAACCACTCCGGATGAATCATATGTACATGCTTCCTAAACGCACATGCATCGTAAAAATAATATCTTTTCGAGCACTGCAATTCTTGAACAACTTGTTTTCTATCATATATCACAAAGGAACTTATATCGGAAAAATTGTGGGGAGTTTCCACATAAAACGTAGCCATACATTACTCCCCCTTAATATTACAATATATATCACGCATATTTTGTAATGCTTTCGTCACAGACCTCTCACTAATCAATTCATCTTCAACATATTTCTTGCCAAAAAATGCTACTACTGATTCCAACAATTCAAAATCATCTTTTTTCGTTGCATTCAATATGTTACCATCCAGCCAAAGCCTTTTAAACTCATGCCTAATCAGTTCACTTTTAGCATTAATTAATAACTCCAGCGTTTCTCCTGATTCCAACAAATTAAGTTCATAGCACCTAATCAATGCCGCCATATATGGAACTTTGAAATAATTCATTAACTTTACAACCGTTGACAGTGTAGTATCTTCTTCTCCCATATCTTGTACAAATTTGCGAAACATCATCCTATAACTTTGTTCCGGCATAAGTAACATACCTGCAAATAAATTAGCCGAAAGTTCTTCCTTATAATCATAATAATGCTCATTCATATATAACTCTATTTTTTTTCCGGCAAAATCCTCTTGATAAAAAAGATGGTATATTTCATGACACAACGCAAAATTCACATTAACTTTAGGTAGCGATGAATTAATCAGTGTATATCCAAAACGCTCCCCTTTATAACACAATGCGCCTATTTCTTTATCCGCAAAAGGAAGTTCTATAACAATATACTTATTTTTCTGGAATAAAGGTCTAACTACTTGCATGACATCAAGTAATTCCCTTTCATATTCCATACCTATTCTAGCATAAAGATCTTTCACTTTATGTTCCATATCCTTATGATTGGAATAACTATATTCTATTATCTCTTTAAATCGACCAATATCCATAATGTCACTCTCCAATCTTCATCATATACCGTCCTTCTGCTCCTAAAACTTCTTCTGCATTATCTAATAACTCAATTAACTGTAATGCAAATTTCTCTTGTTCCTTACTCGGTTCTCCTGCATAAAAAACAACATTAGATTCTGACTGGTTAGGACTCTTAGGCAATACAAAGTTATCATCCATAAAGTACTCTGCTTTTTTTCCTAATGCACCTGCTATTTTTTCCATCTCTGAAATATTAATTTCACGGCCACCATTTAGAATACGGGATAATGCACTTGTACCAATTCCCGTCTTAAAACTTATATATGCCTGTTTAATTTTCATGTGTGTTATATACTTATTAAGATTTTCAATATACTTTGCCATGACGCTCTCTCCTTTTCAATTGCCATTACAATTGTACTCCTAACAAAATATAATTATACACTCTTTTTTCTTGCACGCAACAACTTTATTGCATATTTCGCAATTTTCCCGCTGCTGTCATTCTCAAACATACATTCTTTTCGCGCTTTTTGATTTAAAATGTAGCATCATACGCAATTATAACTCATGAAAACTACTCCACATACCACACATAATCATCTTTTCTAGGCTTAGCCATAGGCTCCTCACCCTTATCATAGTCTGCGTAGCCAAGTATGCAGTGTCCGATACCCTCGTACTCACCACTTACACCCAGCGATGCAAGCCACTCTTTCCACTCAGGCTGCTCAAATTCTTCCTTCGCCCTGTGAATCCAACAGCTTCCTACTCCAAGCGAGTGTGCCGCAAGCATAAGATTGCCCATAACAAGACTGCCATCATAGACATATGTATTGCAATCCTTCTTCGCCAACACAACCAGCACAACAGGTGCCCCATAAAACGGATCGTATCCCTCCGGTGTACCCATTATGGCTCCATTAGCCTTTGCAAGCCTGTCCCTAATCTCCTTGTTAGTCACTGCCACTATAATAGGCGACTGCAAACCTCTGCCTGTCGCCGCATATGTTCCAGCCTTGACAATCTCATCAATCACATCCTTAGGAACCATATCAGACTTATACTTCTTAACACTTCGTCTTTCAATCATCTGATTAATCGTTGTATTCTTTGACATAAAATCCTCCTACATTTCTACATTTGCCCTTCATCCAAATAAGGAAACCTTACTCTACCGAAACAACCTTATAATCCTGTGCCTCCACAGTTTCCTTAAGCACTGCATTGTCAACATCAGCATTGAGCTTAACAACAGCTGTTCCCGCTGTGTGACTTACAACCGCCTCATCAACCTGCTCCAATGCCTCAAGGGCCTTCTTTACGTGTGCCTCACAGTGTCCACACATCATCCCTTCGATTACCATTGTCTTTTCCATAGTTTTGTTAACCTCCTGAGTTTCATTATTATCATTATTATCAAATGCGTTGTCACACACACAATTAACATCATCAGTGCCCGGCTCATCTTGACTTAAAGCACCTATCGCTGCACCTTTCACTTTCTTATCTTTAGAACCATCATATATCTTTACAAGATTGAGACGAAGTGCATTGGTCACTACGCAGAAGCTGGATAAGCTCATGGCCGCAGCACCAAACATTGGGTTAAGCTGCCATCCAAACAAGCCTATATACACACCTGCCGCCAAGGGAATTCCAACAATATTGTAGAAAAATGCCCAGAACAGGTTCTGATGAATATTCCTAAGTGTTGCACGACTGAGCCTGATAGCCGCCGGAACATCCGACAAACGGCTTTTCATAAGAACAACGTCTGCTGCATCTATAGCAATATCTGTACCTGCCCCTATGGCAATACCCATATCAGCTCTTGTGAGAGCCGGTGCATCATTGATACCATCGCCAACCATGGCAACCTTGCCCTTTTTCTGAAGCTCTGCGATAACCTGCTCCTTGCCTTCCGGCAGCACGCCTGCAACCACCTCATCAACTCCAGCCATCCTGCCCACAGCTTTAGCAGTGCGCTCATTGTCTCCCGTAAGCATAACTACGTGGATTCCCATATTTTGAAGTTCCTTAACCGCTTTAGGACTGTCCTCCTTAATAGTGTCCGCTACAGCAATGATACCTATAAGCTTATTATCCTTTGCAAAGAACAAAGGTGTCTTTCCTTCTTCTGCCAATTTCTCGGCTCTTACCTTAATATCAGCTGCTACCGATACATTCTCACTGATAAATCTCAGATTACCTCCGATTATCTTAGAACCGCCAAGCACGCCCATCAAACCATTACCCGGAAGCACCTTAAAGTCAATTAGACCCATTTCGCAGCTATTCGCTAAACTTTTCGCATCTACAACATCTCCGACGCCAGCCTGCTTCGCATACTCCACAACTGCCTTAGCCAACGGATGCTCACTTCTTATTTCAAGCATATACGCATACTGTACAAGCTCATCTTCACTTATACCACACTGTATAATATCTGTTACCTTCGGTTCGCCGCTTGTAATGGTTCCTGTCTTGTCTAACGCCACAATCTGCACTTTTCCTGTCTGTTCAAGAGACACTGCAGTCTTAAACATAATACCATTCTTTGCCCCCACACCATTACCAACCATAATAGCAACAGGGGTAGCAAGTCCCAGCGCACACGGACAACTGATAACAAGCACGGAAATACCTCTAGCCAATGCAAATCCAACCGTTTCGCCAAGCAACAACCACACAACAATAGTCACAAGTGCAATAGTTATTACTGCCGGTACAAATATTCCTGATACCGTATCAGCTATCTTTGCAATAGGAGCTTTCGTCGCTGCCGCATCACTTACCATCTTTATAATCTGCGAAAGTGTTGTGTCCTCTCCTACTCTTGTTGCCTCACACTTAATAAAACCTGACTGATTAAGAGTTGCCGCTGAAACCGAATCTCCCACTTCCTTATCCACAGGAATACTTTCCCCCGTAAGTGCCGATTCATTTACAGCACTTGAACCTTCTATGATTATTCCGTCCACCGGAATATTTTCACCGGGACGAACTACATATATATCACCCTTCTTAACCTGCTCTATCGGCACGGATACTTCCACGCCGTCCCGCACAACTGTTGCCACCTTTGGCGCAAGCTTCATAAGGCTCTTTATAGCATCCGTTGTCTTTCCTTTAGAACGTGCCTCCAACATCTTACCTACAGTGATTAATGTAAGAATCATAGCCGCTGACTCAAAGTAGAATTCGTGCATATATGCATGAACGCCCTCCATATCACCAAGTCTCATGGCCTCCGACATAGCGAACAATGCATATGTGCTATACACCCATGCCGCACCTGAACCCAGTGCCACAAGGGTATCCATATTAGGGGCTCTGTGAAGAAGGCCCTTAAAACCACTTATAAAAAACTTCTGATTAATAACCATAACTATGCTTGCAAGAATCAGTTGCAAAAGCCCCATAGCCATATGATTTTCTTCAAAATACTTTGGCACCGGCCAGCCCCACATCATATGCCCCATACTAAAGTACATAAGCACCAGAAGGAACCCAAGTGATGCAAATAATCGCTTTTTAAGCTTCGGCGTCTCTGTGTCCTTAAGCATATCGTCATCTATACTTCCTGCAGATGCACCCGAACCTGTTCCATCGCCTTGCGCTCCACTGGAAACACCCTTCACGCTGGCGCCATATCCTGCATCAACCACCGCTTTTATAATATCTGCATCGCTTGCACTGCCCTCAACTCCCATAGAGTTAGTTAACAAACTTACCGAGCAGGATGTAACGCCACTAACTGCTCCAACAGCCTTTTCAACTCTTGCGCTGCAAGCCGCACAACTCATACCAGTAACATTAAACTGTTTCATAACTAATCACTTCATCTCTTCCGCATAGACTGCTCTCTCGCCGCCTATAAACTTACCTCTGGTTCTTGCACATACAAGATGTGCCTCTCCTATCTTGCTAGCTGACAAACGCACCGGAACTGCAACCTCTTTAAGATGCATGCCAATAAGTGTATCGCCTATATCCATACCTGCATCAGCCTGAATATGCTCAACTGCCACTGCCTGCTTGAAGTTCTTATACGCAGTAGTAGACCATGAACCACCAGCCTTTGGCTGTGGCACCACATTTACTATAGGCAGTCTTTCTCTCTTAGCAAGTTCCTTTTCAATAATAATCGCTCTGTTAAGATGCTCACAACACTGTGTGGCCAGATATATTCCCTGCTCCTTAAGAACACCGTATATTCCTTCGAATACAGCCGCAGCAGTCTCCTCGCTTGACATGGTTCCTATTACGCCTCCTGTCACTTCACTGGATGAACAGCCAACCACCATGATATCACCATTCTCCAGACCAGCTATCTTTACAAGCTCTCTTGTTGCAGCTTCGGCCTCACTGCGAACCTTATTTAAAAATGTCTGTTCCATACTATTACCATCCATTACGTCTTCTCTTATTATTCATTACAAAAAGCGTCACAATGCACACAATTATTATAACAACCAATACTGCGCACGCAACATACACCCATACCTTGTCACCATCGATATTAAAATTAAATCCGCCTGTTGATGAATCTCCATCGTCCTTGCTCTCAGCTTCTGTCTCCGCCTGCTCTGGTTCAGGGTCATCTATTACTATAGTAGCATCAGCCTCAACAACCGCGTCATCCGCAATCCCCGAATGCGACGCAGGAATCACAAGCACATCCTTATTGGTACCCATCACTTGGTAATTGTCCGCACTTGAACCTGTTGATGTTCCAAGCTTAGTGTAATGATAAAGATTCATGGTACAAGCCATATCACCATATGTCACACTGACATTTACAGGAGTCTTTATATGTCCGGCTCCTTGGTCAACAGGTGTACCTTCTGCCGGCTCACCAAGTGTATATCCATCTTTGAGCTGCGTTACAGTTCCATCTGAATATACGACCTTAACCATAACTCTGCTCTTATCATACTTCTTAGCCTCTTCAAGACTTGTAAACGAACTCTTTATACTTCCGGCAACAAGCTTAATCGGCTTTACCTCCGGCACTACTACCTTCACTGTCTCAATAGTACCATCTGACGCTGTACAAGTAACCGTTGCAATACCGGCACCTATAGCAGTAATCAATCCATCCTCTCTTACACTAAGCACAGAACTATCTGAAACACTGTATGTTCCAGGCTTTGTTGTAAGCATATACGCACTGTAAGTTCTAGTAAGCTCAATACATGTTCCTGCACTTACACCACGCTTTTTAAGCCCAAGATGTTCTGCAATAGCTGTTGCATCTGCTATTCCTAACTTTTCCTGATTCTCTTTCTTATTAACAAATGCTGAATCAGCCTCATTACTTACATAACAATGTTCAACAATCAATGCCGGAATCCCGTACAACACACATTCTTCAATATATGTGTAAAAATCCACCGAAGCACTAAATGTACTCTTTCTAGCAACATATCCGCCACTGAACTTTTCAAGTCCCAACGCATTTATCTTACCAGCTATCTTATTGCTAAGAGACCTTACCGACGACTTATGAGTAGCATTAACTGTTCCGTAACACACGATACCATTGGCTGTGTCTACATCAGAACTGTTAATATGAATACCAACACTAAGATCAGCGCCCAGTTCCCTTGCCGTAGACGCTCTACCCGTATTAGACTGATACTCTGCAGAACCTCTTGTAAGATACACCTTAACTCCTGAATAAGTTTCAAGCTCAGCCTTAAGTGCTGTGGCTATGCTCCAGTTAAGTTCATCTTCTGTATCACCTGTAAATGGTGAAACTGCACCCGGGTCATTACCACCATGTCCCGGATCAATAACTACCACATAATTGCCATCCGCATCCTTTGCGTGAACTTCCGTAACATTAATCTCGCCAATCAACCACACGCATACCAATACCAGTAATGCAGTAATTACTTTACAAACAACTTTCCTCATCATTTTCTCCTCTTAATATATACATATAGGATTACACCAAGCGCGACAAATAATACAACTAATATCACAGCGCAAACCACTATAACCGGATCTATACCACTCTGCTTAGAAGCATTATCTGTGTCCACATCCGTAGCATTTTCTTCAGAAACAGTGCCTTCACTCTCCGATGGTGCCGTATTGTACTCTTCATACTCCGTGCCTGTGATAATTATATCCTCTGTGCTTCCCACGGTCCCTTCCGCTTGAGACTCTGTAACACTCTCACTAACATTCTCTGTTGAAGCCTGTGTAGACGATTGTGTTGCAGGCTTCGTTGCAGGCTGTGGTGCTACTGTTGGAATCTCAGCACTTGAATTAGGACTCACATATGTTCCTGGTATCATAAGAATATCAGTATTGGTTCCAGGCTTAGCCAGTGCTACATTATGTTTTGAGATTCCTGTTGAGTTCTTGTAATAAAGAAACACCATACTCCCTTTTTTCCCTTGGTATGTTATATCTACATTACACACCTTCATCTCGTTTTTTGCACCCGTCTGTGTCTTATACACATAAGGTGTCCCCAATGTATAACCGCTTGTTATCTGCTTTGCAGAACCATCTGAATATATAGCCTTTATGCACACACCATTCTCATTATATCTATTAGTATAATCGTAATTTGGCTGAACCACACCACCAGCCACACCCACAAGTTTAACTGCAGGAACAGTTACATTAACAGTCTCCACAGTACCGTCCTTAGCCGTACATGTAATAACAGCACTACCTGTCTTCTTGGCAGTGATAAGTCCATCACTTCTCACACAAGCCACCGACTCGTCAGAAGATGTATATACACCGCCCTTTGTGGACTTCATATATGCACTGTAGGTTCTTGTAAGTGTTATGTCACTTCCTGCCGCAACAGTTCTTTTAGAAAGCTTTAAATATCTTGCAATAGCAGTTGCATCGGCAGCACCCATTTTGCACTGATTAGCATAATTATGTACAATCTTAGCATCATTGGCATTACTCAAAAAACAGTGCTCAATAATAATAGACGGAATATCAAGAATATTAGAACTCTGTCCCAAAAAAGTATAATAATCACTATCTGCTCCAAGAGAACTTGTTCTAGCCCCATAACCACCATTATTTATCTTTACACCCACACTACTGCTTACTTCCTTAGATATGGCAAGACACAAATTCTTTATATTAACCTTAAATCTAGGGTCTACAGTACCATAAGTTATAACCCCATTAGAGCTTGTACTATCATTACTATTGTTATGCACACTAACATTAAGATCTGCTCCCAAACTGGCACCTACCTGCGCACGGCCTGCATTAGACTGATACTCACCTGAACCTCTTGTAAGGTATACCTTGACACCTTCGTAGGTCTCAAGCTCCGCTTTAAGCGCAAGTGCTATATTCCAGTTAAGAGTCCTTTCAGAATCTTTTGTATGCACAGACACTGCTCCAGAATCACCACCGCCATGTCCAGGGTCTATAACTACTACATAATCACCATCTGCATCCTTTGCATAAGTCTTTTCTATGTCTACTCCACACACAAACACTGCACACACCAGTGCTGCAAGTACAACTATAATTCTAGTCCATATATTCTTCATATATATTCCTCTACATCTTAATTAATTCATTCTTTACAGCCTTAATCTTCTTAGACCGCACACACAGCAATTATACCACATTTGAGATAATTCGCAACATTAGAATCATCTTTAAATTGTACTTTTACACATCATAACCGCCTATCTTATTAGTGTCTGTTTATGACATAATGACGCAAAAAAGGTGCACCTGTTACCAAGTACACCTTTAACAACGTATTCAATTCTCTAAGCTTATCAATTACAACTTAAATCTATCCACATTGTTCTTGAGCAAGTTAGCAAGGTCAACCAACTGACTAACTGACTCGTTACAGATCTGAACGATGCTTCCCAACTCCTGCATAGTAGCTGCAGTCTCCTGAGTACTTGCGGCATTCTCCTCTGAGATAGCAGCAAGACTTTCAAGATTCTCAAGAACTGTAGCCTTAGCTTCATCAATTGACTCAATCTCGTTAGCAATATCATCAATAGAGTATGCAACACTGTTTACGTTAGTGTTAAGCTTACCAAATACATCCTTAGTCTCGTTAAGCTTCTTACTCTGGTATGTCATCTGCTCGATAACTGTATTCATAACATCTACGCTGGCATTAGAATTCTTAATAAGCTCTTCAACGATAGCAGCGATTGTGTTAACTGACTCCTGTGACTGGTCAGCAAGCTTTCTTACTTCCTCAGCAACTACTGCGAAGCCCTTACCATGCTCACCTGCACGGGCAGCCTCGATAGAAGCGTTAAGAGAAAGAAGGTTAGTCTGGCTTGCAATATCTGAAATAATATCAATAGCACTTCTGATATCGTTAGCTGACTGGTTAGTAACATTAGTCTGCTTGTGTACATCTTCCATAGCACCTGTTGTAACATCATTGATTCTGATAAGTTCTTCAAGAGTAGCACTAACCGCGTCATTCTCTCTCTTCATCTCATCAGTATTATCTCTGAGTGAATCAACGTTACGAGATGTATTCTCTACAGCCTCACCCATAGTAACCATCTGGCTTGTAACACTCTGTGTTTCGTTAGCCTGGCTTGTAGCACCTGTTGCGATCTCATCAACAGCGATATTAACGTTACTGATTGAGTTGTTAATAGTATCGAAATTACCCTTGAAGTCATCTGAGAATCTGTTAAGATCTACAGTACACTTGTTAATGTTATTAATAATCTCTGTCAATGACTGAAGCAATGAATCGATAGCTCTTGCGATATCACCAACCTCATCGCTTCTGCTTGTAAGCTTCTTATCAATTTGAAGATTAAGTTCACCAGCAGCAACATGTGAAAGACTCTTAACAGAACCCGAAATAGCCTTTACAACGATAATCATAACAATCAACACAACAACTGCTGAAGCAATCGCAATAATAACACTGATTATTACACTGGCCCATACTGTTGGCTGATAGATATTATGTACATCCTCCACCGGCTTACCTGCAAATGCGATAACGATATTGTCCCCGCCGTAATCTGCTATAACTTCATAATATCCATAGTACTGCTCACCTACAACAGTAACATTGTCATTAAAATAGCTTCTCTGTGTCTTAAGTGTATTATAAAGCTCATTGGACATAGTAGTGTTAAGAACTCTCTGTCCATCTGCACCTATAACACTGGTAGCTCGTCTTGTATTACCCCAGAACAGTGTAAACTCAACTTCTGTATTCTTCTTGAAATTATCAAATATCTCCTCATTAAGAGTGAGGTTCTCATCACCCTTCTTAAGACCTGTCTCTGAATAAGTGTAATCACCGCTGTGCAATGCCTCCAACTCACTTGTTATAGCATACACTGCTGTCTTTAACTCCCTCTCTGTTAATTCATCTGCCATCTGTGTTCCAACTGAATTAAGAGAGAATATAGCCACTCCCAAAAGAATGATAATTGGAATCAAAGCCACCGAAACAATCTTAACTAAGAGATTGAATCCACTTTTTTTCTTCGTAACTACTACGCCGCCTTGCGCATTCATATTATTGCCCATAGTACCTTCCTCCTTATCGTGATATTCAATTGTTAGTTACGTACATAATGCTCTCAACAATTATCTTAATAAGGATTGTATCACATTGTGAATTATTTTGCAATCTTATTTTGCAAGCTTTTCATAGTTTCTTTCAAAACTTCCATATCTATAGGCTTTGCCACATGTGCATCCATTCCTGAATCGAGAGCCTTCTGCACATCCTCTGCAAATGCGTTTGCCGTCATAGCAATTATTGGCACAGACTTAGCATCCGGTCTTTCAAGCTCCCGAATCGCCCTAGTCGCACTGTATCCATCCATCTCAGGCATCTGCACATCCATAAGTATGTAGTCGTAATAATAAACCTTCGACTTTCCAAATGTTTCCAACGCTTCTTTACCATTCACACACACATCCGCATCAATATCTTCCAAGGCAAGCAACTCCACTAAAATCTCTGCATTAAGCTCATAATCCTCCGCCACAAGAACCTTGAACCTGCTCTGCTTAACGTTTTCCACTGAATCAGTTTCTTCAACCGTAATATCTGACTGCGTATACTCTCTTGCTGTATTCTCACTTTCCGGCATTACTTCTGCACTATTATCAACACGCAATACAATCTTTACGCTAAATGTAGTTCCTTCACCAAGACGACTGTCAACACTTATAGTTCCTCCCATAAGATCAACAATATTCTTAACCACTGCAAGTCCAAGTCCCGCTCCGTCAACCTTTTCCGTACGCTGGTTATTCTCACGGCTGAATGGCTCAAACACATTTTCTATATAATCCGGCGCCATACCGCATCCGTTATCCGTAACATCAAAACAGAATTCTGCGTAGCTGTCACTAACCGACAATTCTGACAACTCATAAAATCTTAATTTTATTTCCCCGCCCTCATCAGTGTACTTCACCGAATTAGATAACAGATTGATAAGTATCTGACTTATTCTTGTCATATCGCCAATATAATCTTTTCTTATACTGTTATCACATTCTATAGTAAATGTCTGCTCCTTCGCCTTAGTCTGAGGACCTATAACCTCCCGCACGTTTTCAAGCAATGACTCAAACTCAAACTTTTTAACATTAAGTGTGGTTTTGCCGCTCTCAATCTTGCTCATATCAAGCACATTATTAATAAGCGCAAGCAAATGTTTACTGGATGAAGCTATCTTGTTGGCACATCTAAGCACCTTCTCAGGATCATCATAATCATTCTGGATAAGCGTGGTAAGACCTATAATAGCATTCATCGGCGTCCTTATATCATGTGACACATTAGACAAAAATCCGCTCTTTGCCTTATTAGCACTTTTAGCAAGGTCCAATGCATCCTGAATATGCATATTATTCTCTCGTTCCTTAGTTCTGTCACAAAGAGTCAGCACACACTTATCATCACATTGGGCAGTACAATACAAACCTCTTGAATACCAACGCATTTCGCCTGTTCTTTCATGTATATACCCTACAGGAGTTCTTGAATTCTTTCCTTCCTTTACCTGTTCAAGCAACTCTTGTGTCACCACAGCTTCACCATCAATAACTAAGTCAGTTATCTTAGATAGACTCTCAATATACTCTTCATCCACGATTCCCAATGTTTTCGCCACATTAGAACTAATATACTCTATCTTAAGCGTTTCCTTTGAAAACATAATAAATACATTGTCCGTATTTTCCACAAGTATATCAAACATCTGTCTAAGACTCATAATCTTTGTGTTTTTTTCATCGATTATGCTCTTTTGGTTCGCAATAAGGTAAACAACCAGCGCACCCATAAATATCACTGAAACCAGTGCCACTGCGCCAACAGACATATTCTGCACTTCGTTCATACTCTGATTAGCAACCACTTTCGGCACAATTCCCGCCATCATACAATCCTGTACACCTGTCGGCACATATATAAGATAATATTTGTCATTACCTCTACGAAACACAGCATTTCCTACCCGATTTTTATCAAAATCATTCCTTACTCTGACAAGCTCCTCATCACTTATACTTTCAGTTTCTGCAAGATGACCTAAAAGATTGTTGGGACACTGATTACTGTGTGCATCACAGAACATACACTCACCATCTGCATATGTAATATAGCATCTGGCATTACCTTCAAAACTTTCAACATTCATAACATTCATAACCGCATCAACGGAGTAAATAATAGCTGTATACTCATACTCAAACCCGTATATGGTATCTGTTATCATCGGTTTTATAAACATCACGTATTCAATATTGTTAAGTGTTACATTAATTACATAGTCTCCCGGGCCATTTATAAGCCTCCACTGCTTTTCTGTAAGTTCAAGAACTCCCGTGTCACCATCATATGTAACATATTTTCCTGTATCGTCAATAAATAAGAAGTCACTAAATCTCCACTTTTCACGTCTTTCATTAAACACTTTCTTTATGGTTGCATTGACCTTAGCTTGTCCTTCACCACTGTCAGTCCATTCATCTGCAGTTAACGACTCTATATCGCTTTTCCATGTATATAAAAGATTCCAGTTTCTATCAACCCACACTTTAAATGTGTCCTTCATCTGATTGTACACTTCCGTAAGGTGCTTTGTGCTTTCTGCAATAATTTTCTGATTCATAAAATCATTATATATCATAAAAACGCCTAAAGAAATTATCATAGTAGCAATAAGCGCTGCCAACATTCGCCAATTCTTCACAAAGTTTTTCATGCTCACCCTCCAAAAATGTCATATTACTGCAATATCATATTACTACAATGACATTTTACCACAGCCATATGTCGAATTGTGTCGAAAATGATTAATAATTGGTAAATAATTAAAAAATGTGGTGACACTTGAAAAGCATCACCACACATAATAACTAATAACTATAGTTATTATTCGTTAAGATCATTAATAGTTTTATTCAACTGCTTAAGGGAATTAGTAATGGCACCACTTGCTTCTGCCATACCATTAGCCAACTTCTGAACCTCAAGAGCAACTACTGAGAAACCTTTTCCTGCTTCTCCGGCTCTTGCCGCCTCAATACTTGCATTAAGTGCAAGTATCTTCTGCTTGTTACCAAATCCTTCGATAACCTTAGTCTTCTCATTGGCAACTTCTATCTGCTTGGCTGCCTGATGAATACCATCCATAAGCTTGTTAACTATACGCTCTCTTTCCTTCTCTGCATAGCTGGAACGTACGAACATATTAATAACATCACCCAAAAGACTTGCAGACGCCTCAATCTCATCTCTTGTCTTAACGCTAACCTTATGAAGAGCCGCTATGTATGTATCTTCATTAATACCAAGCTCTCTAGCTGTCTTTCTAAAAGTTTCCTCATCGGGATGCTCTGGCAAAACCTGTCCACCTATTACACTTCCAAGCTCCGTTCCATCTGTCAATGTAATAGGAATAGCAAAATCAACCAAACCTGCATGACAGGAATACACGCCCTTTCCATCTCGGTCGCACTGCTCACAGCGTCTCTTTCCTTCAGGACACCCTCTCGTTAACTTAATACAAAAATCTGTAAAGTTATAACAATCCGAAATATACTCACCATCAGCTCCTACCGCAACCGTTGCAAGTCCTGTACTCCTTGCCCAACTGTCCATAATACTCTCAAACTTTGCCATATCACAAAAATCCTGAATCTTCAATGCCATATTAACACCCCTTTCAATACGTATGTAAGAAGATATCTCGCCTACATATGAATTACGAACTAAAAACTTATACGTATTGTACCACATTATCATACAATTATCAAGAAACAATATAAAAAAACTGCCTACACCAATTTTAGTGGAGTAAGCAGCCCTATTTATGCCTTTTTTTCTTAATTTTCAGCCTTTTTCTCTTCAAACTTTCTTGACTCAGGCAATACATATTTCTTTCTAAACTTATCGCACATAGCAACAAATGTAGCATTATCCTTACGCTTAACTGTTCCTAAGTACTCATGAGTACCGTAACCATCTCTCTTACCTTCAATAAGGCACGCAGCAATATTAGAACAGTGATCCGCTACACGCTCATAGCTTGTAAGAAGATCTGAATGAACGAAGCCAAGCTCGATGGTACATCTTCCCTCTGTAAGACGTCTTACATGTCTTGCTTTAAGTTCATCATTCATATCATCAATAACTTCTTCCAACGGCTCAACCATCTTAGCTTTCTCTACATCCTGCTCAGCAAAAGATTCAAATGTTGTATCAATAATTTCCCTTACAGCTGATGTAAACACTTCAAGCTCCATATGTGCCTTCTCTGAAAAGCTCCAGCCTTTCTCATGAAGTTCCTTTGCTGCCTCAGCAATATCTCTTGCATGATCTGAAATTCGCTCTATATTGCCAATTGAGTGAAGAAGCATAGTAAGCAGTTCAGAATCCTTCTCTGCAAGGTCTCTTGAACTAACCTTCATAAGATAAGTTCCAAGAACATCTTCATACTTATCTGCTCTATCCTCATAGCTACACACCTTGCGATAAACATCATCATCATACTTATCAAACAAAGAAAACGCTCTATCCAATGCCTTTTTAGTGATTCCTGCCATATTGTTAGTAACTACACGGCAGTGTTCCATAGCAAGACTTGTCTGACCAAGGAATCTCTCATCAAGCAAAGCAAATTCGTCAGGAGTCTGCATATCCTCCAAATCTTCCTTAGAATCTCTAACTGTAAGACACGCAAGCTTCTCAAGCACCTTACCAAATGGCAATAAAATTAAAGTAGCTGTCACATTGAACACTGTGTGAATAACCGCAATTCCATAAGGCTCCGCACTGGCACCCATAAACTCAAAATGAATAAATGCATTGAGTATGTAGAAACCAAGCATAAATATAACAGTACCTATTATATTAAAATACAGATGCACAAGCGCAGCTCTTCTGGCATTCTTGCTTGCACCTACACTGGAAATCATAGCAGTTACACATGTACCGATATTCTGTCCCATAATAATCGGAAACGCTGTAGAATATGGCAACGCTCCTGTAGCACACAATGCCTGCAATATACCCACAGACGCAGATGAACTCTGAATAACAGCCGTAAGCACCATACCTGCCAACATACCAAGAATTGGATTAGAGAACATAGTAAGTATGTTAGTGAACTCTGGAACATCTGCAAGTGGCTTAACTGCCGCGCTCATGGCATCCATACCAGTCATAAGCACACCGAAGCCCACAAGAATTCTACCAATATCATTAATCTTCTCTTTCTTAGAGAACATAATCATAACAACACCAATAACTGCAAGTATTGGTGAGAATGATGAAGGCTTTAAAAGCTGGATAAATATATTATCGCCCTCTAAGCCTGTCAAACTAAGCAACCAGGATGTAACAGTAGTACCGATATTGGCACCCATAATAATGCCAACTGCCTGGCCAAGCTTCATAATGCCTGAATTAACAAATCCTACTACCATAACCGTAGTTGCTGACGAAGACTGTATAACAGCTGTAACGCCTGCACCCAGTAAAACACCCTTTATAGGGTTAGATGTAAGCTTTTCCAATATCTTCTCAAGCTTTCCGCCTGATGCCTTTGATAAGCCTTCTCCCATAGTATGCATACCAAAAAGGAAAAGAGCCAATCCTCCAATCATAGACAATACACCAAAAATGTCCATAGAAACCTCCAAAGTAACTTGTTCATATCGGCACTCACGTTCTTTAATTATATATCACATATCACATTTATTCTTTACCAAATCTTTGCCGACATATCACCAATATATCACACCTTTCGACATTTTAAAAGTATTTCTTGTGTAAAATGTGTGTAAATTTCCCACAGATTTTACTTGTTCTCGGTTTCTACTCTCTATATCACAGATTCTTAATTCAGTCTATATATCTGTATATTCTTACGGTCCACACTAGTTTCATACTTGTAATCTATTCCATACATATATGTTTTCTTGCTGTCATCCTCATAGGTTACCTCTGCTGTTATTCTAAGATACTTTGTACACTCCTGTATCCTAAGCTTTTGATCATTAATACTTAAATTACTATCATAGCAATAATACACAACAAAAACCACGTCACTTTGATCACTCCCATCCAGTACATATGGTACGCTCTTCATATTAATTATGCTTTCTTTTTTATTATTATCCTTGACTACTGTCTTAGCATCAACAAAACTTCCGATGCAGTTACTTAAAGTATACTTAATGCTTTTAACATTAGCATCCTCTATTAATTCACCTGTATACATTACGTTGTATCCATATGTATAGGTATCAGGCTTATTTACTCTTGAGCTGCTACCCCCCTGTCCTTTCAACATAAACTCTTTATCTGTCAATGTCCTTGTAAGCCCGGCGTTATAATTCACATCTATCTCATCCTCAAACCGCTGTGCCGCCTCACTTAACACTTGATTAAATGTGACAGTCTCAAAGCTTACCGGTTCATCCTTTGACTCCTTCTTATCGCAACCAATAGCCACAACCACAAGTATTGTGACAAATATATAACATACCACAATTCGTTTAATCATATAAAACCTCCACTCTGTTTAAGATACCGTTTTACCACCACGTACCTGGCAACCACATTAATAATCATTATCAGTACTATCAGTGCAATACTTATGAACAAATTCACATGGTCTTCTATGGTGTAACGCATAATATCTTCAAGATGAATTACATACTCATTCAATTCCTCCACATAGAACCTCTCGGGGTGCATGCGAAGGTGATTGCCTTTAAGCTCGTCATACATCAGATACAAGTGAAACAAATATATAAATGGCAGTGTGACAACCAACAACTTAGATTCGTTAACCCCTTGCAATATATACATCCTGCTAACCTGTGCCTTAGACATACCAAGCATTCTAAATCTCTTTATTCGGTTACCTGATGTCACTATACCGGACTGAACCATATTGCTCTTAAGTATGACATAAAACATAACTAGTATTATGGAGAACACACCATACATAGTCACCTCTGTAAACATTTTGTCAAAATGCCCACGCTTCCCCTCAGACCAATCATGACACGCTATCCCCTCATCACTCAAAAGCTTTGCACACTGCTTTACAGTGATACCATACCTTGCAAATGCACTTAAATTAATATCTATAAGATTGTTCTTAACCTGTCCGCCTTCCGCTTTTGCAATCTTTTCAGCAAGTGCCTTCGAACCGATTATATTAATCCCCATCCTTCTGCCACTCTCGTCCACGCTATTACCATAATAATCTCCATCCTTTAACTTTTCCATAGGCACAACTGCGCCTATCTGTACCGTAATAGCCTCATCTCCAGCCAGTATCCTAAACGTACTACCTTCATTTAAATAGTCAGACTCTCTATTTAGTATAACGAACACCTGCTCACCACTTTCAAAACCCTCGTAAGTCATAGTGTCACTATTACACTTCTTATTGTAGTATTCATACTTTTCTTTTACATCCGATACAAACCATGAATTATAACCAAAATGCAGTGTATTACCCTCTATTACCTCATACCAATAGTAATAATCCATTACCAGATTATCATCCTTATCTTTCCAGCCTGTGTAACCGTTATATTCATTAAGATGATTCTTTATATATGAGTCCTCCATCATATTGTCCCACTCAAACAGATGTGAGTTATCAAAAGTGGATACATAATAATTCTTTATCCCCTTGATATCCTCAAATTTCTCATAAAAGCTCTCATTAAATCCCTCTGTACATCTTATGCCGCCATATGAATAATCCGAATCAAGTCCTACTTTAGGTCCATCTCCCGCATCCATATACCATACATATGTACCTTCACTTACAGGTCCTGAACCTGAAACATTTCTACACTCAAAATCGCTAAGTCTACCTATGATAATATTGTACTCTCTCCATGCCTCCCACATCTTAGAACCTGAGTATAACAGAAGGCTTGCTATAACAAGGCTGATTGCAACACTTATTCCATACCTTATAGAATACACCTTCTGCTCTCTTTTATATATACTGCTATATACCCTGCCGCTCTTTAGCTTATTAAGAAATCTTCTTTTAAGCCCCCCAATTGACACACTTTTCGTATTGCCATACAACTGCTTCTGTCCTGTAAGCATAATCGCAATTACCACTGACACTATTATAATAAGGAGCCACGATAATAGTATCTTTAAAAATGTGTCTACAGGTACCACATAAAAGGACTCAATACCATTAATAGCAGTAAGCACCGCACTTATACCCAATCCTATAAGAAGCGTTCCAAACATAGCAATAAGCCCTGCCGGAAGACACACTGTAACATTTTCCATAAGAATAACCAGCTTGGTCTGAAGCTTGGACATACCTATTACCCTAAGACAATAATAATTCTTCTTCCTACTTTGAATGTATGTAATCATACAGAAGGACAATGCTGCCATACCCGAGAGGAGCAACATACACTCCACCCATGTATACAGTCTCGGCTCTCCCCAAAAGGATGTTGAATATAGATAGTCATTGTAACTTACGCTCCACATTCCATCCTCACTTACTCCTCTATCACCTACAAGGTTGTCATAAAATTCTCCCGTATCAATATCCCTATATTCCTCTTTCAACTCATAAAAATATCTAACTTTTTCTTTGTAATTGAGCGTGTCCGCCTCTTCCTTTGTGACAAGAACTGACGGCATACTACCCGACACGCACCAGTTAGACATAGAATTATCTAGAACACCTACCAGCTCATACTCCTTCGCAACCTGCATTATATCAGCTCCCCTGATATTCAAGGTAATCTTCTGCCCCAGTTCAAGAGAATAGCCCAAAGAAACAAGCACATCTGAAGGTGCCGCTACCTCCCCAATATTTTCAGGAAGCCTACCTTCTTTTAACTTTATATGACCTATCTCTACCAAATTATCATCAATGTAGCCCATATCAGCTATGGCACTGTTTCCGCTATCATTGGTTAGCTCCAGTCCGCAAACCGCCGTTCCCCACTTTTCAAAGTAGCTGTGCCCCTTAAAAACCTGCTTATACTTATCTGTATCATCAATAGCCTCAGCAATCACCCAGTCACCATATCTTACGCGATTCACCTCAAAAAGATAAGTCTCACTATTAACCTGAAACATCAGCGATGCCGTGATAAACATAACAGATATTAATGTAACTGTAGCAAGTAGCCTAACTTCCTTAAAGCGGCGACACATACCCTTTATAATATCTTTATGAAAGTAAAACATGACACTCACCATCCTCTATACTTATTATCCTGTCTGCATACTCCGCCATCTGCCTGTCATGGGTTACCATAATAATAGTCTGGTTATACATCTGTGAAGCCTTCTTTAACATCATCGCCACCTCCAACGCATTGGCGGCATCAAGATTTCCTGTTGGCTCATCAGCCAGAATTATGGCAGGCTCCGCCACCAACGCCCTGGCTACAGAAGTTCTCTGTTGCTCACCACCTGACATCTCACTTGGAAACTTATCCTTACAGTGCAGTATGCCTAAATTCTCCATAAGTTTGTTTATCTTTTCTACCTCTGCACGTTTTCCATCTATATGCAGGGGCATAATAATATTCTCATAAGCTGTAAACTCTTGAAAAAGATTATAATCCTGAAATATAAAACCAATCTTTCTTCTCCTAAACTCAGAAAGCTTGCCATCTCCGAGCGAAAGAACCTCTTTGCCCTCTATCATAACTGACGGTTTCTGTCCTTCCTCAGTCACTTTATCCGGGTTATCAATAGTACCCAGAATTCGGAGCAATGTTGACTTTCCTGAACCACTCTTTCCGATAATAGCGACAAATTCTCCCCTTACGAATTCTAACGTGCAAGGCTTTAATGCCTTCACCTTTCCATCCCCCTTTCCATAAGTTCTCGCCACATTTTCCACCCTCAAAACTACATCCTTTTCCATACAACACACTCCCTTCCAAGCTTTTAAGCTCCATTTAAACAAAAAGTACATTTACCCTAAGTAACTTCTTAAGATAAATGTACCATCCCAATCTTACATCACGGTGACATTTTGCCATTTTTCAGATTTAATTGCGGAAGTGCCACCCTAAACACAGCACCACCATCCTCAGCATTGTATGCCTTTACAACACCATAATGTGCCTCTATTATGAGCTTTGCCAGATTAAGCCCAATTCCATAGTGCCCGGTCGCCTTCTTTGCATCTTTTGTATAAAATCTTTCAAAGATATGCTCTATATCTTCCTCATTAAAGCCCTTACCATAATCCCTTACAGTAACAACCACCATGTCGTCCTCTACCACAAGTTTCACATCTACATTCGCTTGCGCAATGGCATCTTGAGCAGTTTCCGCACAAATCTTAACACTATTTTCAAGACTATTTTCTATAAGGCAGGCAAATGCTTCATACATCCACTGCCTATCCATACTTATGTACACTTCTTGTAACTTTAGATTTATTCTTTCCTTTTCCTGCAATGCACTGACAACATCATGCAGCAACTCGCTTACGTTCTCAGGCAGTTTTTCCATAACAACCTCTCCGGCCTCAAGTCTCCCCATCTTAAGGAATCTTGTCATAAGCTTATTAACACGTTCTATATGATAATTACACTCATCAAGAATCCGCTTGTTTTCTGTACTTTGCTCATCATATATGCTATCTATACTCAGCATAACATTGGTTAACGGCGTGCGTGTCTGATGTGCTACATTTTCGAGATAATTCTGAATCTGGCTTTTATTCTTTTCCATATATGTCTGTTCCACAGCCTGGCTCTTTTTTAGTTCTTCCTTTATAGACTGCCTTTCATCATCAACATGCTTTCTCACGTATCTTTGATGACCCACAACAACTACTATGAGTAACATAGTCATCATCACTGCCAACGCAAACCACATTATACCTGTAGATGTCCGTGCAATTATAATTCTTTTACATACATCCTTGGTATATCCGAACTCTTTCACCGCTTCCTGAAAACGCTCCTGATTGCCCGACGTATTATCACTTGCAGTTATATAAAAAAGCATCTTCTGTGCCAAATCTTTATCATGCCTGTATGCTTCTCCAACTGCCGCCTCTGATGCACTGACTGCCCGGGCAACGTAACACCATACTCCTGCAGTAACACACCCTGCAACTGCAAATACAAGCATTATAACAACCACACTTGAATACTTCGCAAACCATGTATTAAACTTTCTCATACACACCTCATTTTTAGTCATCGAGAGCTTATTCTGACACCCGATAACTAACCGCTCTAGTTAAATCGGTAGCCCACGCCCCTTATAGTTTCTATATAGTCACTTCCATCCGGCTTTTTCCCCAGCTTTTCCCTAAGACGTTTTACAAGCACGGACAAAGTGTTGTCCTCAACAAAATCACCATTATCATCCCAAAGCTTTCCAAGTATAGCATCTCTTTTCAATACCAGCTCTGCATTTTTTATAAACATTTCTAACAGCTCATACTCCATCTTTCTAAGAACTATAACATCGCCCTGCTTAGTAACCTGCTGCTTGTCAATATCAACAGATATATCTCCATAAGTGTAAATCTTTGTATTAACTGTGTTTTCCATTCTTCTTAAGTTGGCCTTGATTCTTGACATCAGTTCTCTTGGTCTGAATGGCTTAATTATGTAATCATATGCACCTCTCTCAAGTCCATCTATAACAGTATTCTCATTGTCACAAGCACTAATAATAAGAACAGGGCACCTCTTGCCACTTTCGTTACATATATAACTACACAGCTCAAGTCCGCTTCCATCCGGAAGGCAAACATCTACAAGGCACAAATTTATATGCTCCTTTGCAAGCACTTCTTTTGCCTCTGAAATACTGCTTACTATCTTTGTTTCATAGCCTTCCTTTGATAGTACCATATTCAGATTCTTGGCAAGATAATAATCATCCTCCACCAGCATTATTTTTCCCACTTTAATCCCTCCATACCGACAGAACACTATGTCTGCTCTTTACGATTTCACCTATTAAGGATTGTAGCATCTGCCACAATAAATGTAAATCACAATGTTTCTTTCCTGCATTATGTGGTATATTTATATTATAATCAGCTGTTATATGTACAAACAGCACCCGATGACTATAAAATCAATTATTGAAAATGCAACTTAGGAGACTAACTATATGATACATTCAATTAAAGATTCTTTAATACAATCCTTTAACACAGTATTTGGAGACAACGATAATACTGAGATATACTTTGCACCGGGGCGCATAAACCTAATCGGCGAACATACCGACTACAATGGCGGCTATGTGTTTCCCTGTGCAATAACTATAGGAACCTACGCCGTGGCACGCCCTCGCAAGGATAACCTGATACGCCTCTATTCTTCCAACTTTGAAGCATGTGGAATAATAGAAATATCCATAGATGACCTTTCCTTCAACCCGGCACACAACTGGGCAAACTACCCAAAGGGCGTGCTATGGACACTTACACAGAAAGGATACCATATCTTACATGGTATGGATATCCTGTATTACGGCAACATCCCTAATGGTGCCGGACTTTCATCCTCTGCATCTATTGAGGTTCTGACTGCATATATTGCAAAGAATCTCTTTGCTTTTGACTACGATATGAAATATGTGGCACTTATGTGCCAGTATTCTGAGAACAATTACAACAGCGTAAACTGCGGTATTATGGACCAATTCGCTATTGCTATGGGACAAAAAAACTGTGCAATACACTTAAACACTTCCACCCTTAATTATAGGTATATCCCACTTGACCTTAAGGATCATAAACTGGTAATTATGTGTACCAATAAGCAGCGAAAACTAGGCGAATCTAAGTACAATGAACGCCGCTCCCAGTGTGAAGCCGCACTTCATTCATTACAGAGTGTTGTAAACATAAACAACCTCTGCGAGCTTACTGTGACAGACTTTGAAAAGTACTGTTACACCATCCAAGATGCAATACAGCTTAAACGGGCACGACATGCCGTATATGAAAATGCCAGAACCACCGAAGCGATTCTGGCACTTGAAAACAACGATTTAACTAAGTTCGGAAAGCTTATGACCGCTTCCCATATGTCCTTACGCGATGATTACGAAGTAACCGGTATAGAACTGGATACACTTGTATCGGCAGCATTGAAGCAACCTGGCACTCTTGGTGCACGTATGACCGGTGCCGGATTCGGCGGCTGTGCCATCGCACTTGTGGAAACAACATATATAAATGACTTTATCCAAAACACAGGTAGTGAATATCTTAGTACAATCGGATATGAAGCAGACTTTTATATAGCCGACATCGGGGGTGGACCGTGTAGAATATAGGCATAATCACACAAGCTTACCATCAACAATCTCAATAATCCTGTTTGCCTGTTTTGCGATATTCATATCATGGGTAACGATAATAACCGTCGTTCCCTTTTTATTAATATCCTTAAGGAGCTCCAGCACCTCCTTACCAGTGTTCTGATCCAACGCACCTGTTGGCTCATCTGCAAGAAGAATATTACATCCTGTTACCAATGCTCTTGCAATCGCAACACGCTGTCGCTGTCCGCCCGACATTTTGCCGGGAACCTTATTAATCTGTTGAAGTATTCCCAACTCCTCCATAGTCTTAATAACCAGCTTCTTTCTGTTCTTTGACTTTTCGTTGCGGGCAAGCAACGGAAGTTCCACATTCTCATAGGCTGTATAATAGTCCATTAAGGCAAAATGCTGAAACACAAATCCAATATTATCACGTCTTACTTTCTGAACCTGCTTGGCATTCATCTTAGTAACTTCCTGCCCATTCAGCTCATAATTACCTTCCGTTGCCGAATCCATACAACCAATTATATTAAGCAACGTACTCTTTCCTGAGCCGGAAGGCCCTATAATCGCCACAAATTCACCATCTTCTATGGTAAGGCTTACATCATCCAGCGCTCTCTTGTTCTCTACGCTTGCATCATATATCTTCACAATATTCTCTAACTTAATCATACCTTACTCCCCACTTCCTATAACATTAACCGGCTGAAATCTCAACACCTTGTATATTGGATAAATCATAGTAATAATCACCGTCACGAGCATAGCTGCCATAGTTGATACGCAAGTGAACAGATTAAGCGTGATGTCAATTCCCAAGTCTACCGGCAACAGCATAATCACACCATAAACTACAAAGAATAACGCCAAAGCGACTATGCTTAACGCCATAATATTGCCTGCAATCTCAGCTATTATCTTAAAATCACTCATTCCAAATGCTTTCTTTATGGCAAGGTCTTTCCTTCTCTGAATTATCCAGAACTCAGACATAACCATACAGTTAAAGAGGCAGAATATGTACACTATATAATTAACCTTAACATTTTCCCTGCCAAGAGTTTTCTCCATAGTGCTTTCTCCCTTATTATTAATCTTTTTAGAAGTTATGATACTTGTAGAATCCGCACTCATTATATTGCCATAGACTCTTGAATACGCATCTTTCAGGTCGGTTTTGTTACTTGCAAGTTCCAACCCAAACTCATTTTTCTTAATAATGTGTTCCAAGGTATTCTGACCTATACAATCAATATGAAGAACCACCTTGTAATCCCAATAATCCGAGCGTTCGCTTCCTATAACCCCTACTACCTCGTAGGTCTCGCTCTCTATAGTGATATACTTCTTGCCATTCTCTTCGTAAGCAAACCTGTACTTATCACGTCCCAATGCTACCACTTGCTTACCCGCATCCTCCGGTTCACTTCCCGGAAGCCTGCCTTCCAATAGCTTGTATGGCATATCTTCATTTTGCTTTAAGATAACCTCAGTTCTTGTATTGTATCCTGATTCCTGTAGTGCTGTTGATAAAGTACCCGCAAGAAGGAGATTACCCTCATTCAGATTAAGCCCGGCATTGGAAAGCACGTCTACGTCAACAGAAGTCAGCACATCCATCTTAATCATACTGTCATATATAGCCTCAAGCCTGTCCTTTTCCTTGTCAAATGCTTTGTTATATATGCCAAGTGCCCCAAATATGGCAAAAAATACAATTAACTGGCAGGCAACAAAGCATATAGAGGTAAGCTTATATCGAAATAATTTTCTTATCATATGATTACCCCCTATCCTTTACTATGTATTAACTCAACCAATGACATTTTTCTCATAAACACTATCGGCACCACTGACGATATCAACAACACAACTATAACTGCCACCACAAATATCAACGGCATATAACTCTGATGACATACAAAAAATCTTATATTTTCAAACTGTACTGCATAATCTTCCAATCTAGGAAATAACGTGTCAAATATTTCTATCTGTCTTACCATCCATGCAACTATGGCAGATACACATATAATCAATGCATTTTGTGCTATAATCATTTGCACAACCTCGCTTGCTCTTACTCCACAAACCATCATAACACCATAATTTTTCTTACTAAGCACACAGTATACAGCCGTGGTCACAGATATAGATATCACAGCCAGCACAAACAGCAATAACGCAGCAATAAATGTCTTATCACTAGTAATGCTATTTTCCACCTTCTCATTTTCTATCTGTTCACCCTGATTAGTAACAGAAATGCTTATCCCTTGTTCATTAGCATATCGAATTACATCCGTCTTTACTTTCTGTGCCTGTCCTTCTTTACATATGTAATACACGTCAACAGCAGCTCCCATATAGATATCATAATCCTTATACTTATCAGTTATTAATATCCCCTGATCATCGAGTGTATACGCATCCATATTTGACGAACCACTAAACATCCCTTGACTTTTTGGCCAACTGGCACCCTTGTCTAAAAAGCCTACAACAACACAACTATCTTCTTTATATGGAGACAATGTGAATACATCTCCTATATTCACTATACCTTTATAGTTATACCCTAATAAAGCTGGCTCATATTCTCCATAATAATTAACTAAATTCGCCTTCTCCTCATCTGATAGCTTAAGATTTCCCATATTAACCAATGAGGGTTCAGCTACGATTATAACTGTTCCATCTTCCGTCACCAAATCAACAGTTGCACTATTTACATAATATCCACAATTTTCAACTCCACTATGATTGCTAAGATATTCTTTTATTACATCTGACATTTCGATAGTACCATTGTCATAATCCAAACAACTTACATAACAAACATTGTTTGGCTCAACACCAAAAGTCGATTCCACCTTATTAATAAGGTATGCATCCGTCATATAGTTCATAAGCACTATATCGACCATATAAAAAGATGCTATGCACATACTTAATAATAATATTGTCACAAAAAATCTCTGTGCTAAACTTCTAAAAACTAGCTTTATCTTGTTCCTTACTTTCAAACTTTCACCTTCTTACCGCATCATTTATATACAATTCAATCAACCTGTTTTATACAATTCTTAGTACATAATTTCCTTCACTTCAAATATAACCTTCTCAACTACAAACTCCCCATCAACATATGCCAAAGTCACACATACAGAGCCTTTATATTTGCCATTGGCATAGTAATACTCCGCACTTTCAATCTCTACCTTGCCATAACTTCCCACACTAATCACAAACGTATCTGTTGTTTCATTTTTCAGAGTCGTCTCCGCTCCTGTTGCTGCTTTAATCCCCTCCCACTTATTGAGATAATCAGGATTATCATTTTTCCATGCTTCTACAACCTTGTTAATCTCTTCCGCTTGCTTCGTGTTATACATAGTTCCTAAAGCACTAATCAAATCAATTGTTTCAAGTGTCTTAGCATCAATTAGTACCAATCCATCCCTCTCTGAATCATCATAATTGTCATTAATATCATATGAATAAACAATTAATATCTCCTCAACGCCATCATTAGTCATATCAACGTAATGTACAAATGAACTTCCTGTAACACTGCCGGCGCAGGATATTCTAACTGTTTTCTCCTCATTACTAACATCATAATAACATTCTCCGCTTTCCCCTTCTCCATATTGCACCTTCAGATTATCATAGTAATAAAGTGGAAAACCACCTTCCTCAACTGCTTCCTTCCTAGAAAACATAACCACTTCTTTGTCATTCTTTTCCACTGTCTGCAAAACTTCCTTTAGATATATAGGCTCGTTGACAGCATCGGTATCTACTGAAACCACCGCACTTTCTGTTTTTTCTTTATTTTCCACATGTTGATTGCCGTTGCATCCCAGAATTCCAAATAAAAAAACTATCAACAATAAACCAACTTTTTTATACATACAACTCTACCCCTTATTCCTTACCACTATTTTCCCGCAATAAATTTATCTTTATTAGACTGCTTCCATGTGTTATACTCAGCTCTATCTTTTATGGTATATGTATCCCCTGTGTACACACAATAAGTATATTCACAACTCTTACTAAACTCACCAACCAGCAAATAATTAATAAAATCACCTTTTTTGTTAAGTTCAGTATAATCGATATAATACACACCCGTAGTACTCAACTTCTGCTCTGACAGCAATACATAATCCTTGTAATTGTTATCCCGATTAGTTTGCATAAACTTCCTATATTGATTGTATGAGCACTTCATATCGTTATCAAACTTATCAACCCACACACTTCTTGGAATTCCATACACTTTGAATGTAAACTCCGGCATATCTTTATAAAACTCTTCATAAAGTGCCACCTGTACGCACTGTATGTCCTGTTTATCAAATGTATATTTATATTCGTAATCCAACCCGGCATCCTCCGGATCATCTCCGGTCACCACATTTGTTTTAGTATATCCCAATGTTTCTATACGCACCGGATTATACAATACCTCTATCGTTTCATCTTCCTTCTCCGGCTTGTTAAGACCAAAATCCGGCTGCGTTCCAAATTGCCATCCTTCATCAATATTAATATGTTGCGGTCCTATAGAAACAGCTCCTTTGGGACAATTATACTCCTTGTATCTATCTTGTTCTAAATCATACCACTCATCTCCCCAGTAATTTATGCCCTTGACCTTTGTTATATGGGGTCTAGCCACATAAAATAAAATATCCGCCCCTGGCAAAGGAAACACTTCATACCCATCTATAATCTGCATATCCTCATTTTCTAATATATCCACTGTCATTTCCTGAGTTTCATAAACAGGTTCCGTTAACTGTTCATCCTCTTTCACACCGACTTCCTTTTCAGCACATGCCATAAGCATTGACATAGACAATATAAGACTTGTCACTGCAACTAATTTCTTTGATTTAATCATAAACACTCCTCCTCAAATGGTTAAATTTCTTTTACATATCTATATACGAAGTGAATTTAAAAAAAGTTGTAAGTTTTTTAAAAATTTTTATTTGCCAAATTAAATTCCACCAACCACTAGAACTTGAATTGGCAAATAAGTTTAATAAATTTGATATATTACAAGTAAAATTATATTTTTCGAATTATAAAAACAAATGCACGCCACACATATTTCCGTGTATGGCGTGCATCACTTTCAAATAACATTTCACTTATTCATAATATGTTACTTTCAACTTTGTATATGGCAACTTCTCACACACCATATGAGTGCTTTTATAACTTTCTGCATATTCCCAACTATGATCATATACAGAATCTCTTTTTACATGTCCTGTATTATATACGCTCTCATCGCCATCTTGGTATGTAGTTGTAACCTTAAGAAATCCATAATACTGTGTATTATATCTCTCAGTTAATGCTTCAATTTCCATCATTCCCGAAGCCTCATTCGCAACCATTTTAGCTCTTCCGTATGAATTGCTATCTATATGTGTTCCCGCAAATGCTGGAACAGCAAACAAGCATACCAACAATACAGACAATGCCAATGTTCTCTTGACTTTCATCCTTTTCCACCTCCCCTCTTACAAGTTTTGACATTATAATTATAATTTTGTTGTTCTATTTTCTAAAGGAATTATAGTTCGCATACATTCGAATTATAGTTCCTCAAAAAAATTAATCTGAATTTAATTAATCACTTTGGCACTGACAGTAATAATCTTAGAATTTCAACGCATTTCATACGGTATACCTAAAGCACTATTGTAATTATGATTCATATAGTATTTAGCTCCGTCCGATCTGACTCCTGAAAAATCACACCGTTCAAAATCATTTTCAATTAATGTCGCTTGAGCAATCTGACTTTGCGACAAATTGCTATAACTAAAATCACATCCTTTTATGTGTGCATAAGACAAGTCTATGCCTTCTAAATTTTGTCCCGAAAAAACAACATTCTCTAGCGTAGTTTTCTGAAAATAAGCACAAGAAAAATTACAATTGACAAAGATCACATTTTTAATCATCGCACCATAAAACCAAGTATTTGAAAAATCAACATTCTCTATCATTGCATCCTCTATCATAGAACGACTAAAATCATTATTTACATATGAATGATCATTTTCTATAATAAGTGCCATATTGTATTTCATCTTTGATAACAGCGTAACAATATTCTGCCTTAAATCATCATTTTCACAATTTACTTCTTTATGTAATGATTCCACAACTCGTTTATGCAATGTTGTATTATTCTCTAAAATATCATTTACAAAAAGTGCAATCTCAGAAGATATTCCACGAGCAGACAACACATCTTCTATGTCTAAACCATTTTCTATATGTTTCTCAAGCATTTCAGAGAGATAACATGCAACAAAATATTCCATAAATGATTTATGTATAAATTTAAAATTTCCGCAACCATCTGAACTCATAAACGAACAACTTCTGATATCGTGACTGAAATAATCTATCTCATCTATAGTGTCAACATTTTTAAAATACTCCTTTATTTCCTTCGGAAATTCACTATAATGTATTGATAATACATCATCATTAAACAGCTTATAAGCCATATGTATACAAAAATGCAACTTGTCTTCTTTTCGAATCAATGTTTTTCCTTTAGCATTTTCTCTATCTAACCATAAACCAGTATACTTTTTATATAAGGATGCAGCATTTATATTTAATTCATTAATATCCTTGTTTTTGTTTTCCTCAAGCAACTGCGGCAATGTACATACTATTATATTTAGTAAAAAAGGCCTCTTTGAAAGGTCCACCAAATCATGCGTATTCTCTATTAAGTACTGCAAATCAGAAGGTTTAACACCATTCTTTTCTAATTCTTCACGGTAAGACTCAATATAGTTCTTTATTTGTTCTGAACTTAACTCTGCTATATATGTCTCTTGAAACCTTGCATTATTCATCACATTCGGCTCAAATTGTAAATGCGCATTTTCTATTAAATTCTTATATTCTGTTCGGTCTGTAAAATAATTCGGTCTACATGATATAATGACTTTTGTGTTTCCTGTGCAATATTTACATATTTCATTAAACATTTCATATTTAACATCATAATCCACTCTCTTTGCTACTTCATCAAAACCATCAAATAAAATAACAAATTTCTTGTACTTTAGCAGAGTCCTAAATGCCTCCATACTTGTATTGGACATATTACACTTATTAATAAATAGATTTAAAAACAAACTATCAAAATTAATAGATTTAGCATAATCTCTTAATGGAATGAACATTGGAATATACTCCCCCTGTCCTCGCAGATATTTTTTTGACAATTCATACGCCAAATTCAGCAAATACGACGTCTTGCCACAACCATAATCTCCTAATAATAAAAAAGCATTTTCAATATCTTGATTTAAGAAATCGCTAACACTATAATCCATAAGTTCTTCTGAGCCTTCATCGTAGAGATCTATATAATGCTTAAACAAAGAACTTTGTTCATACTCTGCAATCGCACTTTTCACATAGAGCGTAAAATCCATAATTCCGTCTATAATATCTTCTTCTGAATATATTTTTAACCTATCTTTATACGCATCAAATATTTTTTTACTTTTCCCCTTCAAGTCTCCACACACTACTATGTGTATCCATTCACATCCATTATCCTCCATTGCATTGTTTATTATATTTAACGCATTAGCGGCATCTTGAAGTATAACTTTCTCTTTTTCAGAATATAGAGGAACTACTAATGCACTCGTTCTGATTATGCCAGACTTTGATTCCGCACGGAAACAGCCATTGTTTTCCACAATGAAATAGTTCTGCATTTTGTAAAGATTTCTAATTCGTTCATAATACTCTATCCCCTTACATTCTTTACATAATTCCAATCTATTTTTTACATAATTTTTACACTTATCCTTTCTAACCCCATACCCACTGCACACATTCTTTTGCACTTTATAGTTTGATTTCGTTCGCCTTTCACTTGAACAATTTATTTCTTTGATTTCTTCAATAATTTCGTTTTTGCTCCGCTGTATATATTCAATAATATCATTCTTATTCTTTAACTGCTTTCTGTTAACAAATTGTATAACAAGCTTATTTTCTGTAGACAAAGCATTTGTCCCCCACTCATTAAATAATTGTATACATTCTATAATTATTTTTTCTATACTTGAATGTTGTATATACTTTAACTCTTTGTTCTTCAAATAAAATTCCTCAATAGCCCTATTTATATCATCTTGATCAAAAAAAATGTGCACATCATCTATCTCTCCACATTGTTTATACAGCCACTCTATTATGCTCTCTTGTTCAAACATAGACTTAGCTTGTCTATTGATATTACGCAACATATCTTGCTCACATTTTTCTTTTTCCCTTTTATATTTTCTTTCATTTGCTATAACTTTTACATTGTCAGACATAACAGCATTAACAACTTCAATACAAAACTCCAATATTTTCTTTTTCATTTCGTCATCTCCTTACTAACCATAATATATACGCATAATTATTTACTTAAACTATAGATACTCTCTAGTATCTCTAACACCTTTCCGACCTGCTCATCGTTAAACATATTAAGTAAACTCATTACCCTTTGACTTTCAGCACTCATATTGTTATTCATTTCTCCGTACATTATGTAATCACAACTTACTGACAGTGCTAATGCAATACGGCATAATATATCTGCAGAAAACCCTTTTTTCCCTAATTCTATCTCATACAAAAACTTAGATGACACTTCAACTTTCTCCGCTAAATATTCTCTAGAGTAATGATTTAGTTCCCGCAATGTCCTTATGCGTTCACCAACATTTATCTTTTCCATAGCACAATCCCCCTACAAATATACTTAATCCTAACTTCATAAATTATACTCCCCCACCAACTCTCTCACTCACTTTTTTACTGAATGCCTACTTTTTTCGTCTGAATTTATACATATTTCACACAAACCCTTAAACTACACCGCTTTTAAATCCCGCACATTTCATTCAGTTATGATAATACCCTAATTCAGTCAATAAAATCTTCCTTAATCTTCATCAAATTTATAATCCTCCTATATCTACATTAGGAGGGTCGTTATATGTACAAATACATACAAGACACTTATAAATTCTCTGATTATCAAATGAAGATATTGCGTTTCTTTTTTGTAACAACTTTCTCTGAAATCAGTAAATTTGTCATTGTTGGTTTGCTTTTTATTAACTGCATTCCTCTATACATATGGGCAACATTTATATTACATATATGCCGCTCATCCACTGGAGGTATTCACTGTAAAAGCTATTTGTCTTGCTTAATTACATCTGCAGGCTTTATGGTACTGAGTATATACATATTGCCTTTATTCCCAATCGACCAGTTAATTCAGCTTATATTACTTTTTATATGTGTTTTAGCCTGTTACAATATCGCACCGATTGTGTCTGATATACATGCGCCACTAAAAAAAGAGGCTCCTTCTCGACTAAAACAAAGCATATCAGTATTTATATTTATTTATTTCCTATGCATATATATATTCCCTCAGAATTCTTACCTCTGCGTAGGTTTCTGGGTAATTATATTAAATTCACTGCAACTAATAGTTGCAAGTCTTATGAAAGGAGATTGGACATATGAGAAAATTACTCACATCATCATTGGGAAGCGTATTGCTGGGTTTAATCGGAAACACATGGTGGATTAATACATCTTATGCTTGCTTTTTATTCTTTGGTGAACAGCCTTTTCCTACTGAAGAAGACTGCAAATAATAACAAAAGAGTAGTGAAAATCACTCTCGATTTTCACTACTCTCTTCGTCTTTTTTATTAATCATAATCGTAAATCGTACCCAATTGATGTCATCTTCCATTTCGTTACTGCATTCTATCGTATAGCCATACTCCTTTGACATTCTTTTCAATATGTATAGACCAAGTCCTCTATCTGCTCCTTTACTCGAATAGTTTTTCTTAAACATTCGCCTTAACTGTTCTGGTTCTATGATATCTCCTATGTTAGATACTACAATCTTATATTGTTTCTGGTATTCCTTAACGCCCACATATAATCGCTTGTTCGCTTGATCTTCCAATGCATCAAATGCATTATTAATAAGATTCCCAAACAAATCTACCAACTTGTATTCCGGAATTTCCATAATCATTGTATTGACTTTAATGTCATAAGAAACTTCTATCCCCTTCTCTTCCGCCTCCAAAAATTTACCGTAAAGAAATCCCGCCACAACAGAACTATCAAGTCGTAACAAACTATAATATTTATTATCTTCCAACAAATTAGCACAATACTGTTTTTGACATTCTACCAACTCTTCATAATTATCATACATATAATGCTGACTATAAATCGCATTAATATGATTATTAAAATCATGCTGTTTCAATCTTATATCCAACAAAAGCTTTTCAAATGTCTCACTATATGCCTTGTATGCCTGAACTTGCGCCTCCGCCTGTAACGCTTTTTCTTTATATTTAATCCAGCTTATGGCTAACGCAATAACCATAACTATTAAAATCGAAACCACCACGTAGTCACCATAATGCATACCGCCTTGACTTTTTGCTGTCATCAAAGCTAAAAATATCGCTCCAACACACACTATAAACACGCAATTCATTATGACATCACGTCGTTGAAAATATGCTGCGACACGTTCCAACGGGACTATCTTTCTTATCACCATATACAACACTATCATTAATATATAGACTGATAACATCACAACTTGCTCATATTTCACATCTCTAATAATAAATGAAACAACCGTTACAGAAGCTATCTGCAAACCGCTCATCATCAGTACCATAAGACAGAAATTCACAATGCTTTTCACAAGTCCTTGTTTAAATACCACTATTCCTTAGACAAGAACAATCAAATATATTGCCACACTAAAAACACTAGGAACATATTTAAATGTTACCGCTTGCATTAATATAATGTGTACCATCATTAGACTTATCTCTTTTATACCCAGTTTGAACTTCTGTCCGTAAAAATCATACAAACACAAAACCAACAAAAAAATCTCAATTAGCAAACTTATCCTATAGACCATTTTTAATCACTTCACTTATTCTTTTCTTATATGTAACTCCTATTTCAATAGTCTCATTTATACTTTTCATCTTAATATAATTATTGATAATATCAACATATTCTACATAGTCCCAATTAAGCAATGTTCCACGATTACATTGAACAAATTTTCTATAATTGGCCTCAGCAATTATCTGTTTACATGTTTTATATGGTACAGAAATCATTTTGCCGTCTTTTCTGTAAAAACACATTTTACGTTGCACACTTTCCGCATATACAATATCCGAACATTTAACCGCATACAACACCCCATCATATCTAAAATACAACACTTTATCCTGTACATCCGGACTATTATATCGCAACGCCTGTTCAACTACCTTTTTAATCCTCTCAGGATCATATGGTTTCTCAATATACATATAACTGTGCAAATGACTATAGGCATACATTTTAGGATCTTCCAATGAAGTTGTAAATATCACTGGCGTAAACTCATACTGTGGTATATTGCGAACATTATCTATAAATCTTATACCCGAAACATCTCCTGGTTCATCATCAATCACAACATCTACCATAAACAAATCTATAGTATCCTCCATAATTGCATTATATATATTATCCATAGATGAAAACGCTAATACTTCAATATTCTCCGATACACTCTTTACAATATCTACAAGTCTATTTAAAGCGATAATATTATCTTCCAATATAAGTACTTTTTTTACCACCACAAATTCCTCCAATTGGTATACACAACAATTCTCTATTTTGTATTATAACACATACTGGAAAATATTGATAATAAAATTTATATTATCGCCCACCTATATTTTTTCCAACCTCTCCCCCAATTCCTTCATCATCACTTTATCTACCTTGCACACTTCCCGGTCGTATGTATACATTCCGTTGACTTCTTCCTCCACGTCAGAAAGCTGGGTGTACACACAACCACATAGACCTTTCCCTATAGCCGGCAGAACCATCTTCTCATACATATTTATGATACGTTTTGTAAGCTCTGCGGAATCCTTGCACGCCCCATAACCGTAAGTCTTATCAGGGTCAAAACAATGCTCCTTTACCTGATATGTAAAGCCGCCGCACTCCGACAGAAATACCGGTCGATTCTTGACCGTAATCTCCTTAGTCCTAAAGTAAATGTGTTCGCTGTCAAAGTCATTCTTGCTCTGGGCAAACCAGCCGGATGTTGAATCATATAGTCTGCTGCCATCAAGCATTTTCGCCATCTCATACATTCTGTCACTGTCAAATTGGCCCCAGCCCTCATTGAATATAGTGTAAACTACTATACACGGGTGATTATAGAGATGTTCCAATGTTGCCTTCATATGACACTCAAATATCTCACGACGCTTTTCATCGCCCTTAACACATTTAGTGTCCTTGCGCTTCTTAAAGCCAACCGTTGGAAGCACCGTGTCCCTAATGTAAGAATACGAACCATTATTAACCATATCCTGAACCACAAGCATACCAAGTCTGTCGCAGGCATAATAAAATGCTTCCGGCTCTATCTTAATATGCTTTCTTAACATATTAAAGCCCAGTTCCTTCATCCTGAGGACATCCCGTTCATACTCACCTTCATCCTCTGGAAGATATATGCCATCCTGAAAATATCCCTGGTCCAACACTCCATGCATAAACACCGGACTTCCGTTAAGGCACATTCTTTTAATGCCCTCAATCTCTCTTATATCCACAACTCTCAATGCAAAATAAGTCTCTACGCAATCCTCTCCTGCATACACTTTCATATAATAAAGCACAGGCGTCTCCGCCGTCCAAGTCCTTGGCTCAACCACATTTCCCTTATCACTGACAGCATCTTTAAGCTCTAATCTCCCTGCGTTACCCTTAAAATGCTTTGTCACGGTATCTCCATCAGGCAAGCTTACAACCACCTTGAATTCACTGAACTCTCCCGACACACTTATATCAATCCCCGTCATATCAGGAGTCATCTTTATACTTTCTATATATTGCTTTGGAACATTTTCAAGCCACACAGGCTGCCATATGCCACTTACAGGGGTATACCACATCCCACCGCGTTTCTTACACTGCTTACCATATGGATAATCCATCGACAAATCATCTTTCACACGGACCTCTAACGAATTAGGCTCTTCCTCAACAACATTATCCTCGCACTCAACGCCGCCCTGCTTCACAGCGTCAGTAATATCCACACAAAAAGGCAGATAACCACCTTCGTGATGAATCATATGCCTGCCGTTCACGTATACATCCGCAATCTGGTCAACTGCCCCAAAGTGCAGCATAATCCTATCCTTCTTAAATTCCTTTGGCACAGCAAATGTGCACTCATACACCAACTCATCGCCAATCTCACCTTCATAACCCGAAAGCTCTGACTGCGGTGGATATGGTACATTTATATGCTTACCATTAAGCTTCCAGTTCCCATGAATCATACACCAATTATCCCGCTTAAACTGCGGGCGTGGATGTGACACCCATCCCTTCTTTTCTGCATCTGTCATATTTAGTTCCTCCAGACATACTTCCTATGTCTAATTGTAAACCATTATTCAAGACCACGCAAGTGCCAGCATTTGTCACACTTATTTAATTCTATACATATGGTTAAGAGGACCTGAGCCCCTTCCTAAGTTAAGTCCATCCTTAAGCGCCCCCGTTAGATACGCCTTAGCATTACTTATACTCTCTGTCAGCGAATATCCCTCTGCCAGATTGCAAGCTATAGCTGATGACAATGTACATCCTGTGCCATGAGTATTGGGATTATCTATGCGTTCTGACACAAATCGCTGTATGTTACCGTTCTCGTACAATATATCTATGGCGTCATTGACAAGATGCCCACCCTTCACCAGCACGGATGTATTTTGCATCCTTTCATATATGTGCTTCGCAGCTTTTATCATATCATCTTCACTCTTTATATTTATATCAGACCCACAAAGCACCTGAGTTTCCGGAATATTAGGCGTTATTATGGTCCCCAGCGGAAGCAACCTGTTAACCAACACATCCATAGCCTCCTCCGAAAGAAGTTTTGAACCGCTGGTAGCAACCATAACCGGGTCCACAACAACATTTTTTGCATCATACTCTATCAGCTTATCCGCAATAACTTCTATAATTCTGCCACTTGACACCATACCTATCTTAACACTATCCGGGTATATGTCTGTAAACACGCAATCTAACTGCTGTGCCACGAACTCAGGCGTAGCCTCCATTATGCCATACACACCGGTTGTGTTCTGTGCTGTAAGTGCTGTGATTACACTCATACCGTACATTCCGTGGGCTGCTATAGTCTTCAGATCCGCCTGAACCCCTGCTCCCCCACTACTATCCGAACCTGCGATTGTAAGTATTTTTTTCATAGTTGACCTCCTCGATTTAACATTGTGATACCCAATGCTTAATACCTTTTCTTCTCGGGCAACCAAAAAAGAGAGTTGCCTGATAACAACTCTCCGTGACAGCATACATATGGCTTCCTACGGCGGCATTATCCGCATCAGGTTAAGGGTCGAAGTTGATTACTTCCTCTCAGCCTGCCATACAAGCTCCCCTGCTTTTTATTTATGACGTAAGTATATACTTCTTTAGTGGCTGTGTCAATATATATTGATTACCCAAAACACCGAGAAAACATTTGACATTTCATTAATGTGCTGATATAGTTTTATCAAAGAGAAGCGGTTTTTACCACTTGACTATTTATTAGTCTTGAGTGGCTTACTCGCTTCTTTTTTTATATCTACCAAATCATATAGATACATTTTATCATTGGATGCATGATTAATAACCAATCGTGCCGAATATATACTATATTCTCCCGTCTTAGTTTGATTTTCATATATTGGAATAGCAAATCTAGTTGTATAATAATACCAGCCCTTTGCAGCATTGGTTTTATGTTTCTCCTTTATATTTACCTCTATACGTTTGTTTGTGGCTATTTTAATCAACTCTATAATTCCTTGAACTGCATTAGCCTTTGCTTTAGCTCTGGCACCTTTGGCTTGCCTTGTGTATTTAGAACCTGCATACTCATCCGGAAACGTTTTACCTATATACACAATGTCATCACTCTCGGTAATCTCTATAATCTCTCCTATATATTTATTCAAATACTCTTCAACATCCTTCCAGTTTATGTTCTGTTTATTGAAAAAAACAACCTTAGGTAATACTACTATTTTAGTTCCTTCAATATCTACAATTTCACACACATCTTCTATTTCCTCTTGCATCCATCCACCTCCACTATTAATATATAAAATATATCACATTTCTATATTAATAGCAAGTAAAAAGAAGTTCCCGTATAAGCAACTCCTTTTTTGATTACCCAAACAATGCTGTTGAATAATATCTGTCACCACTGTCCGGAAGCACCACCACTATAGTTTTTCCTTCATACTCATCCTGTGACGCCAGTTTCAACGCTGCGAACAGTGCCGCACCTGATGAAATACCTGTAAGAATGCCTTCCTTCTGTGCTAACCCCTTTGCTGTGGCAAATGCATCATCATTAGCGACTGCTATGATATCATCGTAAACCTGTGTATCAAGTACCGCTGGCACGAATCCTGCTCCAATCCCCTGAATCTTGTGAGCTCCCGCTCTGCCTTCAGAAAGCACGGGCGAATCCGCAGGTTCCACTGCTATCACCTTAACATTCGCATTTTTCTCTTTTAAGAACTTTCCTATTCCTGTGATAGTTCCGCCGGTTCCCACACCTGCCACAAGCACATCCACTTCACCATCAGTGTCCTCATATATCTCCGGCCCTGTGGTTTTATAGTGCGCCTCTGCATTGGCTTTATTGGCAAACTGACCCGGAATCCACGCATCTTTCAACTCCGCCGCAAGCTCATTAGCTTTCTCTATAGCCCCCTTCATACCCTTACTTCCTTCTGTTAGAACAATCTCGGCACCATATGCCTTAAGTATATTGCGACGCTCAACGCTCATAGTTTCCGGCATAACAAGTATCGCCCTGTATCCTAAAGATGCTGACAAAGCGGCAATTCCTATACCTGTATTACCTGAAGTAGGTTCAATAATCACCGAGCCTTCCTTTATCATCTCTTTACTCTTAGCATCTTTAATCATGGCAAATGCTGCTCTGTCCTTAACACTTCCTGATGGATTTAGATACTCAAGCTTAACAAGCACCCTTGCCTTTGCCCCATGCTCCTTTGCCAACTTGCTAACCTCCACCAATGGAGTCTTTCCGATTAATTCACTAATTCCGCCATAAATCTTCGCCATACAATTCTCCCTTCTTATACCCTCTCCTTAAGTTCAATTCAACTTATCACTTCATAATCACGCTATATTTAGTTCTCAATTAGTCTTTAATTAGTCTTCAATAGCCTCAAAAGCTTCCTTCAAATCCTCTAATATATCGTCAATATGTTCAGTACCTATAGATAATCTGATAGTGTTAGGCTTGATGCCCTGCTCTGCCTTCTCTGTATCGCTAAGCTCCGCATGAGTTGTAGATGCAGGATGAATCACTAAGGATTTAACATCTGCCACATTAGCAAGCAGCGAGAACAATTCCAGATTATCGATAAATGCTTTAGCGTCTTTCTCATCACCTTTTATCTCAAATGTAAAGATGGAGCCTCCGCCATTGGGATAATACTTCTTATACAACGCCCTCTGTGAATCATCCTTTGATACTGACGGATGATTTACTTTTTCAACACGTGGATGCTTTGACAGGAATTCCACCACCTTCAACGCATTTTCAACATGCCTTTCTACTCTTAAAGACAATGTTTCTAAGCCCTGGAGAAATACAAATGCGTGAATTGGCGAAAGGGTTGCACCCATATCGCGAAGAAGTATAGCTCGAATTCTCGTTATGTACGCAGCCTTCCCGGCAGCATCTACGAAGCTTATACCATGGTAACTTGGATTTGGTTCTGTAAACTGTGGAAATCTTCCGCTGGCCTTCCAGTCGAACTTTCCTGAATCCACGATTACTCCGCCGATGCTGGTTCCGTGTCCACCGATAAACTTTGTTGCCGAATGTACAACAATATCCGCACCATATTCAATAGGTCTTACAAGATATGGCGTCGCAAATGTGTTGTCTATCACCAGAGGTAATCCATACTTGTGAGCTACATCTGAAATCGCCGCGATATCAACAACCTCTGAATTAGGATTGCCCAAAGTTTCTATGTAAACTGCTCTGGTATTATCCTTTATAGCATCCTCTATCTCTCTAAGATTAAACGGGTCAACAAATGTTGTGGTAATCCCAAACTCCACCAGTGTGTGTGCAAGCAGATTGTATGTTCCACCATAGATGTTTTTCGCCGCTACTATATGACCACCATTACCCGCAAGATTCTCGATGGCATAAGTCACAGCTGCAGCTCCTGAGCTCACCGCCAAAGCTGCCACACCACCTTCAAGCGCTGCTATTCTTCGCTCAAACACATCCTGTGTAGGATTGGTAAGTCTTCCATATATATTGCCACCTTCCTTCAATGCAAATCTTGCCTCCGCCTGAGCCGAATCCTTAAATACAAAAGATGTACTTTGATATATAGGTACAGCTCTCGCATCTGTCACCGGGTCAGGATTTTCCTGACCCACATGCAACTGCAATGTCTCAAACTTTACATTTCTTTCCTTCAAACTCTTCTTACTCATAATCATCCTCTACTACTTCTAATTCCTCAATATCGCCAACTGGTTCTTTTAATCCTTCAATCACGATGCCCTTATTCTTAGCATAATCCCAAAGTGCTGCATGTATGGCTTCTTCTGCAAGAAGCGAACAGTGTACCTTAACCGGCGGAAGTCCATCCAATGCTTCCATAACCGCCTTATTAGTTACCTGCAAAGCTTCCTCCACAGTTTTCCCCTTTACAAGTTCAGTCGCCATACTGCTGGTGGCAACTGCCGCACCGCACCCGAATGTTTTAAACTTTACATCCTGTATCACACCTGACTCATCCACATCCAGATACATTCGCATGATATCGCCACATTTAGCATTACCAACCGTACCAACACCGCTGGCATTCTCTATCGTTCCCATATTGCGGGGATTGTTAAAATGATCCATAACCTTTTCACTATACATATTTCAAACCTCCTTTTAATTTTCCACAAAATTACCCTTCCTGTCATTTGCAATAAAGTCCTCATAAAGTGGGGACATTTCGCGAAGTCTTCCTATTACACACTTCAACTCATTAACCACATAATCAAACTCCTCCTTTGTTGTTTCTTCTGACATAGTAAGCCTTAAAGAGCCATGAGCTATCTCGTGAGGCAGACCTATGGCCAACAGTACATGAGACGGATCCAGTGAGCCCGACGTGCACGCTGAACCTGATGAAGCACATATGCCTGCATTATCAAGCATCATAAGCATCGCCTCCCCCTCTATGAACCTAAAGCAAAAATGTGCATTGCCCGGAAGTCTTTCACTAATATGTCCATTGAATCTGCTGTAAGGAATCTCTGAAAGCACTCGTTCTTTAAGATAATCTCTTAGCTCAGCCTGCTTTTTTATATTATCTTCCATACGTATCTTAGCCAACTCTGCTGCAGCACCCATACCCGCTATGCCACACACATTGTGGGTCCCGGCACGCTTTCTATTTTCCTGCGCCCCTCCGTGCATAAATGGCGCCAGCTTAATACCTTTTCTTATATACAAGAAACCTATACCCTTTGGTCCGTGAAATTTATGACCGCTACCGCTAAGCAAATCAATATTCATAGCCTGCACGTCTATAGGAATGTGTCCGCAAGCCTGAACTGCATCCGTGTGAAACAACACTCCACGTTCCCTTGCCAGCTTTCCTATCTTAGCCACCGGTTGAATAGTTCCTATCTCATTATTAGCCATCATAATACTTATCAGTATTGTGTCATCCCGAATAGCCTTCTCCAACTCATCCATCTTCACCACGCCATACTCATCAACGCCTATATAAGTCACTTCAAAACCCTTTTTCTCAAGATACTTACAAGTATGAAGCACTGCGTGATGTTCAATAACTGATGTAATTATATGCTTTCCCTTACCCGAATAAGCTTCTGCTACGCCTTTAATAGCCCAGTTATCAGACTCTGTACCACCGGATGTAAAGTATATTTCGTCCTTTCCTGCACCAATAAGCTGCTCAATCTGTCCTCGCGCTTTTCCTACTGCCTTGCCCGCTCCTGATGCAAATGTATACACTGCCGCCGGATTAGCATATTCCTCTTCAAAATATTCTTTCATAACATCGAATACTTCCGATGTAACCTTTGTTGTTGCTGCATTATCCAAATATATCATACAATCCCTACCTTTTTACTATGAATTATTATTAAAATTATAAGTTAGAGAATTGGTCTAACTTTTTCTCTAACTTATATTATGTACTCCTGTGTACCATCATAATCACTACTTTTTTGCTTTTCAATATCAAGCAAATCCTGCACTGTAGTGGTATCTATGACGTTATTAACCGCCTCATATATGTGCTTATATATCTCCACCGTAGCACATCTGTTATTTCTATCACAAGGAAGTGCATTGTCTCCAAGACACTCCACCGGAGCCATTGAGCCTTCTATGGCTCTCAGTATCATACCAACAGAGTATTCCTTAGGCTCTCTAACAAGTTGATATCCACCTTGCGCACCTCTGATGCTACGTACAAAACCTGCCTTGTTAAGAACTGCTATTATCTGCTCCATATACTTTTCAGAAATGCACTGCTTCGCCGCTATCTCCTTGACCTTAACCGTCTGTCCCGGACGTCCGCCAAGCTCCATCATAATACGAAGTGCATATCTGCCCTTAGTAGATATAGTCATAAGCATACCTCCTTTGATATGGTTATAGCACTTCGAAATATAGTTGTCAACAATTATTTCATATTATTTTGGTAGGAATTATAGAAATTAATTTTACATCACATATCACAACACATATCCTATTCATTTTTCAGGGTATATTTCCTTATACTTTTTACAGCCAAATCCACCCTCGTAAACACTTTCCCCTGTAAAAAGTATAAATTCCCCACTATCTTTCCATCAACACCCCTATAACACCCCTATAGCACCCCTATTCTACACAAAAACTGCCGTGCAGCCAACACCACACGACAGTCCTATAATCACCACATTCTACCTAATCCCATACTTCTCAATAATATAATCCATATCCTTATCGCCTCTTCCCGAAAGGTTGATAAGAACCGAACCTTTTCCCATCTCCTTCGCCAGCTTCATGCCATATGCAACTGCGTGAGAGCTCTCGATAGCCGGAATGATTCCTTCCAGTCTTGAAAGCGTGAAAAATGCATCAATTGTCTCGTCGTCATTCACAGCCCTGTACTTAACTCTTCCTATATCGTGCAGGAATGCATGCTCCGGACCTGACGACGGATAATCAAGTCCGCTTGCCACAGAATAAACCGGTGCAGGCTCACCCTTTTCATCCTTCAACATAATACTGTTAAAGCCGTGCATAATACCTTCGCTTCCATAAGTAAGACTTGCTGCGTGTTCACCTAATGCCGTTCCTTTTCCAAGTGGCTCCACTCCGTATATATCAACCGGGTCATTTAAGAACCCCGAGAACAATCCCATGGCATTAGAACCGCCGCCTACACACGCAACAATAGCATCAGGCAACTCTCCCGTCATCTCTAAAAACTGCTCCCTTGCTTCAATACCAACTACACTCTGGAAATCACGAACCATCATAGGAAAAGGATGAGGCCCAACTACTGAACCGATGCAGTAAATACAATCCTTATACTCCCTACAATACGCCATAAATGCAGCATCCACTGCCTCCTTCAGAGTCGCCAAGCCATCCGTAACCTCAATCACATTGGCGCCAAGAATCTTCATACGTGCTACGTTGGGAGCCTGTTTCTTAATATCTACAGCTCCCATATATATATCGCACTCCAATCCGAAATACGCAGCTGCGGTAGCAAGGGCAACTCCATGCTGTCCTGCACCTGTCTCCGCTATTACTTTCTTCTTACCCATATACTTCGCAAGCAAAGCTTCTCCCATACAATGATTAAGTTTGTGTGCTCCCGTGTGATTCAAATCCTCTCTCTTAACATATAGTTGCACATTCCCAAGGGAAGATGAGAGTCTTTCAAGATATGATATAGGGGTAGGTCTGCCTTGAAATTCCTTACGGATACGCCTAAGTTCACTAATAAATTTACTAGATTTACATATAGTAAAATACGCTTCACTTATTTCATTCATAGCCGTTTTCAACTCATGTGGAATGTAGGCTCCGCCGTATTTTCCGAAGTTTCCGGCTGCATCCGGATAGTTCTTAAAGTATGTTTCAAAGTCAACATTGTTAATAATCATAATTCTTTCCCTCCTGATATTAAATAATTATAATCTATATTTCACATCAAGAAGAATCTATCATCCTCCACCGCTCTATTATGTCGCGCGTCCCATAACAGCCCATGTCCTGACAATAAAAAAACGTCCTTGACAGAAATATACTATCTGTCAAGGACGAATATACACATAAATGCTCTCTATCCGCGGTGCCACCTTGAATTCACCCGCCAGCCACATGAGCTGCAACTGTCGAATGCCCTTTGCAGGATACCATCATATCCCCGGCAACTAACGTATGCCAACACGTCGCAGAATACTTTGTACTGCCTGTAACAGCACATTTGACTGCGCCCTCAGCGGTCCATTTGACAACTTGTTTCTTGCCTGCATCTCAGCATCACAGGCTCTCTGTATAGGCATCATTGCCGTTATCTCCGCTTCAACGGTTTGGTGTTATTCAATTATGTTAATAATATATGCCCGCATATGTCATATGTCAACAAAAATATTTTGCATTTTTTCGACATATTTCATGTTAATCCCTACTAACTCCACTTCTTCATAGCATCTTCTAAGGACATACCATTTTCAATAGCCTCCCTACGAACAGCATTCACTTCCTGAATCTCCTTCATTCTGCTTCCTGTAAGACTATAACCTCTCATAACAATAAGAGTTATAGCCCACGCCACCATCGGAACTATACAGAACAGTATAATAACCACCCAGTTCATACCCGCAGAATATGGAGTCTCTGCTGTTGGCAGATTTTCAAGTCCAATAATAGAAACCGCTATTCCTACAACTGTTGCTGACAAGGACGAAACCAACTTATCCACCAGCGAGAAAAGCGTTCCCATAATACCCGGAATGTACTTTCCCGAACGATATGTCTCATAATCCGAACAGTCTGCCACCATAGGAATTGTCATATCTGCGGTAGAATAATATGCGCCATAGCCTACTCCAAAGAACAGAATAAACAGCACTGTATATAGATTGATAGTAATTCCACTCTCACCATAGAGACTTAAATTCACAGCCGGATTACCCTGCTGCCACAGTAAAAGGAGAACTAGCACACCCACATAGGAAATCAGTGCAATAGACACATACTTCATCAAAGATGCCTTCTGGCCCTTCTTCTGGGATGTACGAACTGTCAAAAGGAAAAACGGTGCCGAACACACATAACCTATTACCATCATCGGAAGATACAATGTATCATAATTACCCATCATACAACCATACAGCATACAAAGCACTGTAATATTAGTAGCTATGGAAAGAGCTAATTTACAGCCTGCGCCAGCCACCATAAGTCTCTGCATTGGGTTATTGTTCTTAACGATTTCTATATACTCAGATATCTTAACCTTTTCCTGCTTATCTCCGCCTATACCATAGTACTTCGGATTATCCTTCTCCCATATACCTATAATAGCAAGTACTGTAAGAATAATCGACGTAACAATACCTATAGGTGTTAAAAATGCATAGAAATCTGCACTACTGTAATCCGCTACATTCGCCCTTATAATCGGTGCCAAAAACTGCATAAGTCCCATACCAGCCATAGAACCTACTGTATTAAATATAGTAAACAATGGTCTTTGCTTTGGATCATTAGTAAGCACTGTCTGTCCGGAGCGTGTTACGGATGTCTGGAACGTATATCCTATTACCCATATTGCGTACAGCACTACAAATGCTACATAACGCAGCCACTGCATATGTGCCGGAATATGTGGTGTAAGAATATACAATATAATCGTGGACACCGCCATAATTATATTACCAAGCACCATAAATGGTCTGAACTTACCAAGCTTACCATTAGTTCTGTCCATAAGCGCCCCGATAATGGGGTCCGTAATGGCATCAAATACTCGCATACCTGTTACCATTACGGATGCAAAAATCGCCCCAATTGCTAACACATTATTACCGAAAGTAGAAATGTACGCCAGAATCAAAACATAATACACATTAGTTGCTCCATTATTTAATGGAAACAAAATCAGCTGATACAACTTGGCACGATTCAATCCTGTCGTTGCCTTTTGATTATCCATAAACATTCCCCTTTCTGATAAAATTACTTCTGTTCTATATTATCTTCTGTTGCGGCAGCTACTTCGTCAACTTTTTCCGAAGCCACTGTTTCTTCAACTACATCTGCCACTTCTTCCACTACTACGGAAGTTGTGTTTCCTGCTGCCTTAAACTCCATATAAGTTGTATACGCCTCTGTCGTAGCAAACTTGCGTCTTCTTATTATCCAAAGAACAAGGAATGCTACAAACAACAACACAGCTACCACTGATGCAATTCTAACGCCTATTACAATAGCCGGCAATTCATACTTTATCTCTGTGTCAGGTCCGATGCCATTCATACCGCAAGAGTAAAGAATAGCATACAGATTCTTATGACAAGCTTCTCTCATAGCTGTAACCACAACAGGATCATCCTCATATTTATTAAGATTGTTAACAACCATATATGCCATCATTGAGTCAAATGCTGTAGTTCCACCCATAACGCCATCAACGCCGTTTACATAAGTTGTAAGTACGTTATCTGTAATCTGAAGACCATTGCAGTTCCATTCTTCATTCATAATTCCTCTAATCAAACCTGCATTGGCACCTGACCACTGTGTACCCCAGCGAGTATAAGCCATCATAACACCATTGCCACCGCCTTGTGAATCTTCCAAAGCACCCTGGAACGCTCTTAAGTAAATCTCTCTTGCCGCCTGCTCTGTCAGCCATACACCAAGACCGATTCTATTCTGCTCGCAGTCATTAAGCGCAAAATGCTTAATAACAACATGTACGCCCTTATCTTCAATACCCTTAACCTCTGCAGCACCGATAGCTGATGAAAGGAATGAATCTTCTGAATAATACTCAAAGTTACGTCCACCATATGGTGTTCTGTGTGTATTTCCACCAGGTCCATAAAGGAATGCAACACTTGCCGCAAGACAGTCATTACCTACAATATTACCTATTTCATACACTAAATCCGTATTAAATGTTGCAGCCAATACATCCTCTGATGTAAGAGCAGTTGTCTCAACTCCAAGTCCTGAACCAAACAATGTAACAGTCAGACCCTGTGGGCCATTTTCATCACGTGTACCCGGTGCCTGAACTGATTCAATCGGCATTGTCCAATGGAAAGCATCACCTATGAAGCTAACCATTTCCTTGTATGTCAACTGATCTAACAACTGATCCCACTTAGGATCGTTATAATCAAGACCCAACATATCTACAAGCTTAAGACCATTATCCGCACCAAGTGTAGGCATATCTACCTTATCATAATCAGCAGGATCATACTGAATATCCTGTAAGGCTTCCTTTAAATAATCTGTAAGAGTTAACTTAATGCTCTCACCGGATGGCATCGTACCTGTCCAGTTATTACGTGTAAGGTATGTAATATCTTCCTTTACTCCATCATTAAGATTAATATCTGAACCATCAAGCTGATTAGTAATCTTAGCGCCTGCATCACTTACTGCATATGTTGTCTTATCCAATGTCGGATTATTCCACGTTGCAACAAGTGTAGCATCACCATTTGCATCCATACGTCCGTTAGTATTCTCAGGTGTATATCCCTTTGCCGCCAACACATTGTTAGCTGCATCGTGGGCATCTGTTGCAGCAGTGAAATAATAATCACCTGCATCCATAATATAAGTCTTTGCACCATAAGCGTCATAGCTTGCCACGTAGTCACCATCAACCTTAATAGTCAATGTTTCACTAGTGCCCGGCTGCAATGTAGTTGTCTTATCAAAGCCTACCAATGAAACTGATGCCTTCTCAACCTTATTATCAATATCATACTGTGTATAAGGGCTTGAAACATATATCTGCACCATTTCCTTACCTGCCACTTTACCTGTATTAGTAACTTTCACTCTGATTGTATAAGTTGTTGTAGCTGCATCATATGTCATAGTCATATCGCTGTACTCAAATGTTGTGTAGCTCAAACCATAACCAAAAGGATATGCAACTGTATCACCATACTTGTAATTGCCTGCATTACCTTTGCCCATTACATAATCTTCGTAACGTGTTTCGTAATACTTATATCCAACGTAAATACCTTCCTGGTAAATCATATATGTACTTGCATTAGCAGGAATATCACCCTCCTTATAACCTTCATAGGTTACAGGAATGAAGTTCTGCATAGCAGGGCTTGAGAAGTTGTCATAGCAATATGTATCAACAAGGCTTCCTGAAGGATTAATATCGCCTGCAAGAATCTCTGCCACAGCATTGATACCTGAAACACCCACGCCACCAATCCAAAGTGTAGAATCTACGTTGTACTCGTTATTCTTTAAGAAATCAACCTCCAATGGGTTAGATGAGTTAATCAAAACAACTATCTTCTTGATAGTACCCTTCTTCTTTAACTCAGCAAGGTTCTTCATCATATCCTTTTCGTTATCGTCTAACTCAAGATAATTAACTGTCTGGAAGTTAAGGTCTACACCCTCACCACCTACTCGTGAAAGAACCACAATCGCTGCATCTCCATATGAAGATACTGAATTTAACACATCCTCTGTATATGCACTCCATGGTGCCTCTCCAACTGCCGCACCACTTGTGAATCCACCGCCATCACGTACATACTTGCTGCCTTCACCTGTAAGATAGAAATCCCATAATGTGCCATTTACTTTAATGCCTGCTTTCTCAAGTGCTACCTTTAAATTATCACACTTTGAAGCATCAACATTGGCTGAACCTGTTCCGCCATAAACTATACTTACTGATGATGTAGAGAATAAGCTTACATTGGCATTCTTGCCAAGTGGCAAAGCATTGTTATTATTCATTAACAACGCCGCACCTTCTGCCTCTACCTGTTTTACCAGCTCATATCCCTTTTTAATTCTTTCCTCATCTGTGGCAAAATCCGACTCGTAATATATAGCATTAGGGTCTTCATTCTTAAGTCGCCAGAAAGTATCCTTAAAAAATAATGCAATAGTGTTATCAAACATACTGACAACAACTGCCGCTATAACCAGGATAACTGCCAATACTCCACTGATTGTTGTAAGAATACTCCATGGTCTTACCATTTTGTGTTTTGCCTTCTTATAGGCTTTTCTCTGTTTCTTTAATTCATTCTTGTCTACCATGATGCGTCCTCCTTTTCTTTATATAAATTACATCCAATTTGAACTGTCACCCTTTTTCAACTTGTACTGCGCTTTTGCCTTGTCAGTTTTGTAAATCACTGCAAAATCTTTATAATTTCCGGCAACCGCTTCTATATAGTTTTTTTGCTCCATAGGAACCTTAAACTTAAACACCTTATCGCCACGCTTAGTTTCTATAAGTTTTCCATTGTTATAAAGCGAAACTTCTTCATGATTAGAATACACCGTAATCTCTGTTACCTTTTCTGTTCTGTACTCATATCGCTTTCCCGCCAGATGCAACACTGGCTCCTCTGACCAGTACGCCTTGTATAGATAGAAGCTGTCCTTCTTTAGCTTTCTGTCAAATGTCACAAGCCCCTTATGGTTCATACCCGGCTCTCCACCTTGATTTCTCGCATCGGCTGCAAAGTCAAACATGTTCCATACGTACGTAGCCCACATATATGGATACTTCTTAAAACACTTAAGCATATATTCGTGATACTTGGCCTGATACTCTTCCGTATTATCTCCACGCTTAGGTTTTGGGCTATGGAGATTCGGCATACCCTCAGCCCCATACTCTGAATAGCATAGACACCTGTCAGGATACAAGAAATGCCACAACCTAATCCATACATCATTAAGGAAAAATCCCGGCACATACCAACCAAGATACAAGTTCCATCCTACCAAATCAGTAATGTGCGCCACCTTATTCCAGTGAAGACACATAGCAAAACAGGCAAGTGTTGTAGGTCTGGTTGGGTCCATCTCCTTACAAAGCATCTGAAGCATATGATGATTATCCAGCATATCCTTCTTATACTTTCCACCTGATATAGTTATCTCATTGGAAACGCCCCATGTAACTATGCAAGGATGATTATAATTCTGAACAATCAACTCCCTCATCTGGGAATATGTATTTTCACGTCCGTTAGGCATATGCTCTGATATATAAGGTATCTCTGCCCACACTATCATGCCATACTTATCACACAAGTCATAAAAGTACTGATTATGCTGATAATGTGCAAGTCGTATGGTGTTAGCTCCCACCTCACGAATAAGCTGCATATCAAGCTCCATCTTTTCTGTGTCAATGGCGTTACCTATATTCTTCCAATCCTGATGTCTGGAAACACCGTGCAACGGATAATGTCTGCCATTTAAGCGAAAACCATCCTTCGGACTAAATTCAAATGTTCGCACACCGCAATTACAGCTAACACTGTCCACCGCTGTGCCGTCCACTTTTAACTCCGCTGTAAGCTCATACAAATACGGGTCTTTTAATCCGTCCCAAAGGTGTACATCCTTTACCTTCAACACAACTTCCGCACCGATTTCTGATGCAACCACATTCCCCTGAGCATCCTTTAACTCAACAGTCACATTGGCGCCCTTTTCTTTTGCTGCTTGATTCAGATACGTTGTAACATATACTAAAGCATCCTTACCTTCCACCTTGGTCTCATACTTAATTCCCGGACCGCCGTAATAATCTAAGTCAAAATGTGTCTTAGAAACCACAAGCAACTCTATATCCCGATATATTCCACCGTAGAATGTAAAATCTGCTTTTTGTGGATACACCCGATTGTTCACGCTGTTATCCACACTAATCTTAATACAATTCTCTTCCTCAAGAACCTCCGTCACATCCACACGAAATGTTGAATAACCGCCATCATGCTTTGTAACCTCTTTTCCATTAAGCGAAACAACTGCGCTGGCATTAATGCCGTGAAACTGCATATATACACATTCCGTTTCCGAATTATATTCCGGCTTCGCAAATGTATTGTCGTATACGCAAGTTCCACGCCAGTAGTCATTGCCTCCATCCTGTCCGTCTTTTGCATTCCATGTGTGAGGAAGCTCTACAGGTTTTCTAGCACCCGAGCCATCTGTGAAACTCCAGCCCTTCATTAGCTTTTCAACTCTCCTCATAACTGCCCCCTTCCTGTTCAACATTGGTAAATTAGTAATCTCACTTCTGTTCCTTTAGCTTATCAAGCATATCCCATACACCAAGCATATACATAATACCCAACGCTCTGTCATAGAGACCATATCCCGGTCTTACATTACCCGGCCCCTCATCCCAAAGGTGCCTTCCGTGATCCGGTCTTATATATCCTTCAAATCCACAATCATGATAAGCCTTCAATATCTCTAAGATACCAGTGTCACCATCGCAATCACGATGACTTGCTTCTGAAAAATCTCCATTGTCAAAATGCTTAACATTGCGGATATGTGCAAATGCAATTCTGTCGCAATGCTTTCTTACTATATCTGCCACATTGTTATTCGGATCTGCATTCAGGCTTCCCGAACAAAGTGTTAAACAATTGTAAGGATCATCCACCATTGACAGGAACTTGTCTATATTCTCCCCACTTGTTAGGAGTCTTGGAAGTCCAAATATATCCCATGGTGGGTCATCCATATGAATAGCCATCTTTATGTCTGTCTCGTGACATACAGGCATAATAGCCTCAAGAAAATACTTAAGATTGTCCCACAACTTGTCCTTTGTCACCGGCTTGTATAACTCAAACAGCTCATCAAGTTTTGCCATACGCTCCGGCTCCCATCCAGGGAATGTCAAACCGCCTAAATTGTTAAGAATATAGTCAGCCATTTCCTTAGGGTCATCGTGAATTCTCCCCGCTTCATAATAAAGTGCCGTAGAACCATCTCCTACAGGATGGAACAAATCTGTTCTTGTCCAGTCAAACACCGGCATAAAGTTGTAACATATAACCTTCACGCCAAACTTAGCGAGATTGCGAATAGTCTGAATATAATTCTCAATATACTTATCTCTGGTTGGCAAACCAATCTTAATATCATCATGAACATTAACTGATTCCACCACATCCATATTAAAGCCATACGGCTCCAACTGCTTCTTTACCTCAGCAATCTCTTCAACTTCCCATACTTCACCAGGCATCTTATTGTGGAGCGCCCACACTATACTTGTCACACCCGGTATCTGCTTAATATAGGAAAGACTAATCTTGTCATTTCCCTCTCCGTACCAACGGAATCCCATCTGCATCGGCATAACACATCCTCCTTTTACTTAACATACTTCTCAAGAGTTTTTCTCACTGCCCCTACTCCTGCAATCATCTCTGCGAAGTACTTAACAACCTCTTGAGCCATATCTACTTCATATAAATCCACACCGAATATCTTCACATTTGAAAGAATCGGCTTAACTGCTGCCTCGACCTTAGTAACATCCACATCACCTGTTTCTCCCAGCTTAATATCCGCTACGCATGGACAAACCACATCTAACAAAGGATCAGGACTTAACTCAAACTTATTCCCCTTATCATCTATGGCCATAAGGTATCTAAGCCATCCTGCAAACACTAGTGGAATAAGCTTCAAGTCAGCCGCATCCAGTTCATCAGATGACACATAAGCCTTTATAGTTTCTCCAAAGCGAATAGCAAGCTTCTGTGAAGTATCTGTAGCAATACGCTGTGGGGTATCCGGCATAAATGGATTCGGAATTCGTACATTTAATACTGTGTCGATAAACTCCTTCGGATTAAGCACTCCCGGATTAACAACAACAGGAAGTCCTTCCTTATATCCCACAATCTCCACCAGCTTCTTCAACTGCTCATCTTTCATTTCATCAGAAATCTTCTCATATCCTAACAGGCACCCAAATATAGCAAGACAGGTGTGCAGCGGGTTAAGACAGGTACAAACCTTCATGCGCTCCACCTTATCTACAGTTTCGCGCTCTGTAAACATCAAGCCGCCCTTTGCAAGTGCTTCAGGTCTGCCGTTAGGAAAAGCATCCTCTATAACAAGGTATTCTGTTTCCTCTGCATTAACAAATGGCGCAACCCATGTATTCTTCGATGTCACTACAGGCTCAAGCTCTTCTATGCCGTCAGCCTTAAGAATCTCTTCAACAGACGCATCCGGTCTTGGTGTAATCTTGTCTATCATAGTCCAAGGAAATGTTACTTTACTCTTATCATTCACATAATCCTTAAACCCTGCATCTGCAACACCATTCTTAGTCCATTCCTCTGCAAATGAATTGATTGCCGCATAAAGCTTATCACCATTGTGAGAGCAATTATCCATACTCACCATAGCTATAGGCTTTTTCCCCGCTTCATATCTTGCATACAAAAGGGCAGCAACCTTTCCCATATAACTTGTTGCCTTATAAGGGTCATTCTTCATATCTTCCGGAACTCCCGGGAGATACTCTCCCTTTCCATTCACAAGACTATAACCCTTTTCTGTAATAGTAAAAGAAACGATCTGCAATGAGTCCTTCGAGAAAATCTCCTTCAATCTGTTCCAGTCAGTCTCATTAGATGAATTCACAGTTAAAGACTCCACCACGCTTCCGATTACTGTCTTCTCTACATTGCCGTCAGACTTCAAAGTAACGAGCAAATTATAGTCATCATGTGGATGATTCATTTTTTCAACTATCTCGTAATCATACCCTTCCGCAACAATAAGTCCTCTATCAAGCAACCCTTCATTCAAAAGATTCTGAACAACATTAGCTTGAAATGCCCTAAAGATATTACCCGGTCCAAAGTGAATCCAAAATGGATTAGCCTTTGTAGCCTCTGCCACCTTTACTCTATCGTACTGTGGAAGCATATAGCCCTTTTCCTCCCACTGACTCCTGTCCAATAGTCCTTGCTCATTTAATTTCATAGTTTTACTCCTTTCGAAACCTTGCGCAATTCCCTGCTGTATATATTATTTTGTGTCCGTCTTAATTCTAAACATATTATAACCAATATTTTTTACAAATCCAATTGAAGTTATTGTTGTTTATATTGTAAAAGTTGCGGTTTTCTGTTAAAATAAAGACAATGTTACGAAGGGAGCTCATAATTATGAAAAAGAACCTACAAACTCCTTTTCAAACCAGACAATATATGTTGTCTGAAGATTTTGAAGTTTACTACTATGAGGATATGCATTTTACAGGGGTAAACAGTCACACTCATGACTACTACGAGTTCTACCTTTTCCTTGATGGTGCTATAACTATGCACATTGGTAATAGCATATACAAGTTGGAGCAGGGCGATATCATCCTAATACCTCCCGGAATCCCTCACTATATAACTAATAACAATCCTGAGATTCCTTACAGACGCTTTATCTTCTGGATTAGCGACCATTATTACCAGCAGTTATCCTCTCGTTCTTTAGATTTTACTTATATCGCAAGAAAAGCAATATACGACGAGCACTACATTTATCACAATGACGTCATCAGCTCTAACGCCTTGCAAGCCAAGTATTTTCGCCTGCTTGAGGAAATACACTCCAACCGTTTTGGACGCATGACCAAAATATCCCTCTGTGTCGAGGACTTATTATTACACCTAAGTCGTATCGCTTACGAACAAAGCAATCCTAATACACCAAAACAGCATATGGCCTTGTATGAAGATGTTATGGGATATATTGAAGACCATCTGGAAGAAGAACTTTCTTTAGAGCATCTTGCAGATGCATTCTTTGTAAGCAAATACCATATCGCTCACATATTTAAAGAACATTTGGGAATCTCAGTACACCAATATATAACTAAAAAAAGGCTCGCAGTATGCCGCGACGCCTTACTTGGCAATTCAGACATCAGCAAAACATATCTGTTGTCCGGATTTAAGGATTATTCCTGCTTTTTCAGAGCATTTAAGAAGGAGTACGGAATGTCTCCTAAAGAATATAAAGAGATTTATAGCGTGAAGAAATCCTAATATGGATTTCTTCACACGTCTTGAACATTCATCCCAACACAGAATAATTACTTCATTAGTTCATCTGTTAATCGTATGATTTCCGGTGCAATTCGTTCACGTTCCTTTTTAGTGATATAACTATATATAGGATATGCCACCGAAACTAAACCAATACCAAACACTCCAATAATGATGCCCGGCACAAACAATACATCTGCCCACACCATAGTACAACACATACCTACGCCTAAAACCAATGCACCTATAACACCTATAATAATAGATACCATAGTTCCTTTCTTAGTTACACTGCTATCCAGACGACGCAGCTGCTCTATCTTATCTTCCTGCTTTGTCACGTACTTCTGTCGAATCTTTCTTACTTCATCCTGTTCTTTGGACGAATATGTATAACTAAATCCTTTGTTATCATTTTCCATATATTACATACTTCCTTTCAATTTCTTTAACTCTTTAGTGGTGCGCACAATCACATAGATTGACATCACGACTACCACAATACTGATTCCGCCGCCCGTTGCCATAATCATAATCTCCTGAGATTCTTTAGCCATATCCGCTCCAAACTGAGCAAACATAGCTGTTTCCAAGAAAAGCATAGATACTAACGCCGCAGCCAGTTTAATCACCTTACTTATAGACATAACCGGGCTGTTATACTTACGATACTTTATAATATCAATAATAGCAGTTGTTGTTATATAAAATGTGTATAATGCCACCACATAAATCAGAATTCCCTGATACTGAAATCCTCTTCCATAGTAGACCATCATCAGTACCGCACCTGTTAACGCCAGATTTACAGTCATAAGAATAAAGGCACACAGTCTTGAACGATTTAATTCACCGGCGCGACTTGCCCCTATTTTATTATGATTTACGTATCTTACTAACAAAAAACGCATTACCGCCATTATGGCATAATAAACAGCGAATATTCCAAACCAGAATGTACTATATATTACTGCTGAAACTGCATTTACCGCAACATACATAAGATTAATTGCAAGTGAAATGTACAGACTTATCCTCGTTTTAAAAGCTACATCCGTAAGATACCTGTTGGCATACTTATTATCATAAACTCTTCCCTTGGCGCTTTTATAATATCCCGGAATGGTCTTCCAACACATAAGACACACCACCGTAAGTGCATAAAAGGACATTACATATATGGCATATGCTATAGGGTTACTCTCCCAACCTTTCACAAACACAGCTACAAGCGCCGCTGCACTTACAATTGTCAGAACAATTATCAGACAAATCGGCGGAAATAAAATCTTTTTACATATCTCTTTCCAATCTTTCATGCCAGCCTCCGAAACTTAACAGTGAACGTACTTCCCTTTCCCGGCGCACTTTCCACACTTATTTCACCATGCATAATATCTACCACTCGTTTTACCAGGGCAAGTCCAAGCCCATTACCCTGTGTAGCATGAGAAGTATCCCCCTGGTAGAACTTGTCAAATATATGAGCACCTACCTCCGAGGTCATACCGCAACCGGTATCCCTCACACGGACAATTGCGTGCCTGTCAGTGGTCTCAAGAACTACTGTAACTTTTCCACCCTCAGGTGTAAACTTAAAGGCATTGGAGAAAAGATTATTCCAGACAAGCATTAAAAGTTCACTGTCTGTATTTACTTTAACATCCTGTACTATATCAGTTTCTATCTCAATATCCTTCTTTTCCCACACAGTCTCATAATTCAACAAGCACTCACACAACTGCTCACCTAAGTCATACTCCTCAGTTTTAGGGTAAATTTGCTGCTTCTCAAGACGATTGAGTTTTAATATGTTAGTCATCATATCCGCTAATCGTCTTGAACCATCCGTGACTCCTTTAGCATACTCTATACGTTTCTTTTCATCCAGATTAGGTGACTGCAAAAGAGTACCGTAATTCTGCATAACTGCAAGTGGCGTTTTCATTTCATGGGACACGTTTGCAATAAAATCTGTACGAAGAGTTTCTACACCTGCCAACTCTTCCGTCATAGCATTAAAACAATCAATTATTTCATTAAACTTTTCATCAGCGCCAAAGCTGCTCACAGGTTCAATGCGCACGCCAAAATCCCCTTGAACAACCTTTTTTGCAGCCTCCGCTATACGCTTTGTAATTCTTTCTGTGGTTAACTTTCTACGAACAGCGTCAATTAAAGTAAACAACACACTCAGGAAAATAACATTGGCAAATGTCAGTTTCGCCGCTGCACCCACATTGGCTTCATTCAATTCCACTTGCAACGTCTCCGCTAAAACTGAAACAAACAACATCGTTGAGCAGGAAACAATAAATGCCGCAAGTAAAAAGAACAACAAATAATTATAAATGACTCTTAGCACCTTATGTCTCACACTGGATTTTGTCATCTTAACACCGCCTTATACCCAAGTCCATGAACAGTTACAATCTCAAAATCTTCACACTTAGAAAACTTCTGGCGTAGCTTTGTCATATACACATCCACCGCTCTCGGTGCTGTTTCAGTGTCAGCATCCCAGAACTCGTCCATAAGCTGTGTTCTTGTAAATGTCTTCTTTGGATAAGACAACATCTTATAAAGTATACTGAACTCCCTATTAGTTAAGGATATTTCTTCACCATCCAGATATGCTGTGTGCTCATCTGCGTCCATAATGAAGCTGCCTATCTCCAACTTTCTGCTGGCAGCAATCTTTGCTCTACGAAGAAGCGCTCCTATTCTCAAAAACAACTCATCCAAGTCAATAGGCTTTACCATATAGTCATCCACACCGATACGGAAGCCTCTTTGCTTAGACGCAATATCATCTCTTGCCGTCATAAACAGAATCGGAATGTCCTCATTCAGTTCTCTCACATTACTCGCAAACTCAAACCCGTCAATACCCGGCATCATAATATCTGAAACAATCAGATCAAATACATTTTCAGCAAGTGTATCATAAGCATCGATTGCATTAAGGCAACCTATTGCCTCATATCCGCTATGATTCAAAAAGGAACATACTGTTTTATTCAACTCTGTATCATCTTCAACAACCAATATCTTAAACATCACATTACCTCCAATTATTGCGTTTTTATTATAATAACACATAAATGTTAAAGTTTTGTTTGCGTTTCTAATGTTTTAAATAATTTTTATAAATGACAATAGCGAGACGCCTTTTAGGCACCCCGCTTACAAGTCATATGTCTTACTTACTATTCATAATATCATCGCTAAGCTTCATTATCTGGTCTGCATATTTCTTTTTACGGGAAGAAAGAATTCCCTTATATATTGGATAATTAATAATCGCTATCAACATACCAACGATTCCTATTATAATTCCCGGAACCATAGCCTCTTCAATACCAATAGTTGAACCAATATCTGTCATAACAAGGCTCATACCGCTTCCCATTACAATAGCACCGATACTTCCGAATATGTATGCAAATACATTGGCTGGTCTTTTCACCTTTGCATCCAACGACTTCAATTCATCAATCTGTGAGTACTCCTTCTCTGTATACTGAGTACGAATCTTTTGTACCAAAAACTCCTGATCATTCTTATTCATAGCGATTACCTCTTTTCTTTTATATTTTTGTTTTATGTTTATGGCTTGATTATATGGGCTCTTTGTTTGGAAGATTTTTAAGTTTTGTTAAGATTTTATTAAAAACAAAAAAAGTTCTGATTTCTATCCTTCAATAGAAATCAGAACTAAACATCTACACTACTATGTACCCTTAACAATCTTCAAAAATAGTCACTCCTTGAATAAAATCCACATCAAACTCCACAATGGCTTTATGAATCCGCTCCAAAAGCTCGTATTTGTCCTCGTTAAACTCGTATTCGGAAAGTTCCTTCCAAATCTCATCCAACGCATCAATATCCATATTTTCTGCCGCTTGATTCATGGTTCTGACCAACCCTTTAATCTCTTCTTTATAATCCGAAGCTAACTTCTTGTCCGTGGTCGAAGCTGGTGCAAATATCTCTAACCGCTTACCATACTCACACCAACATTCCAGAAAAATCGGTGTCATAGCCTGCAACACCTCCATCTGGGCATTGCGAGAAGCGTCCTCAAGCACCTTTGCCATTCCTGCCAAAGGAATAATTCCAATAGTAGCAGCTGAATTTTTCATACTGTGTACCTTAGTACAAAATTCTTTTCTTCCATAATCCGTACTGATTTCAGTAAACAATCTCTCCAACTCTTTTCCTTCATAGAGCATACCTTCCGAAAAGAATTTTACTGTATCAAGCATTACCTGTTCATCTTTAAAATGTATCCTTGCATATTTCCAGTCCAACCCTTCAACCATAGGAAGCTCGGTATGTGAAACGACAGTCTCTTTCTGCGACTCGGTCAACGCCATAGCAGAACTTACCTCATGCTTCAAGTCCTCATCCAGCAAATCCCAAATCATGCTCTCCAGCTTCTCATAATCAATCGGTTTCTCCAAAAATGCCCTAAAGCCCAGCTGCAAATACTTTTCCTTTGCTCCCACTAAAGCATTAGCGGTAAGAATTACCACCGGTGTGTCTTTGCATGGGAATTCTCCCATATCCTTCATAATCTGGAATGTCTCCACACCATCAAGTTCCGGCATCATATGATCCATAAAAATAATATCATAGGCATTCTTTTTGACTTTTTCGAGACATTCTTTACCGCTTCCAGCCTCATCGATCTGTATCTTTGTTTCTTTTAAAAGCCCCAGAAACACCTTACGATTCATTTCATTATCATCTACAAACAAAATGTGCGCCTCTGGTGCTTCATATACCGGCTGATATTCCTTACTAACAGGTCCTGCCATATCCTCCAGTCTGCCGATTGGATTATCATCCACAATCTTCTGTGTCAGTTCAAAAGCAAACTCAGACCCTTCCCCATAAACACTTTCCACTTTTAACTCGCTGTTTAACAGGTCTAAAAGTTGCTTTGTAATACTCATACCCAGTCCGGTGCCTTCAATATTACGATTACGTTTCTCTTCCATTCGCTCAAAAGGCTGACACAGCTTATGCAAATCTTCTTCCTTAATACCTATTCCGGTATCTTTTATCTGAAAAAACAGCTTTGCCTCGTCTTCCTCCGACTGTCTTCTTGTAATCTCTAAAGTAACACTTCCCTTATGGGTATATTTTACAGCATTATTCAACAGATTAACTAAAATCTGCCGTAGACGAACATCATCGCCCATCATACTCTTGGGAATATTTTCATCTACCAACACTCGAAATTCCAAACCTTTTATCTTCGCCTTAAAGGATATCATATTAATAACATCCTTCAACACCACGCCAAAGTCATATTCCACCGAAATCACACTAAGCTTTCCGGCCTCAATCTTGGTAATATCCAAAATATCATTGATTATACTAAGCAAGGACTTTGCTGCACCTTCAATATCTTTAGAATACTGCTTAATAGTGGCATCCTTAGTTTCTCGTAAAATGAGCTCATTCATACCCAAAACGGCTGTGATAGGGGTTCTGATTTCATGGGACATATTAGCAAGAAAATTGGTCTTCGCCTTATTAGCAGAATCTGCACGTTGCTTCTCCTTCGCCAACTGTTCTGCCAATAAAGCATCAGGATTCTCTGTTGTCATATATATACCAATGTTAAACAATACAACTCCGATACACGTAATTAAAGCATCCGGAATAAGAACCTGATATACTGTCACCGGAATCTCGCTCCACAGTGTCACATAAATTGCCCGTTTCTTTTTCTGCGGTATCTGTTTTCCATACCGAACCATTAAACAAATAATGAAAAACACATACACTGCTACACCTATATATGTAGTAAATACGGACGGACCATAAGAATAATTACTCCTTGCAGACTCCACATAATAAACAGGCAAAAAAATGTTGCCGGTCATGGTAAGCAACAACGGTATAATGGTAAAACGATATTTTCGAACCGTTCTACCTATTTCCTCCTCAATGATAGTCTCCAGATACCGATACGCTAGATAGAACATCACTTGCAAAAGTCCTAAAAAAACAATATGTATGATACGATTTATCACTGGCGAAACTGTTTCCAAATGATTTACCGTATAAACAGATAACGCATCAAATATTAATTGAAAAAAAGAACATGTCAAAAGTGCAATAAACCACTTGGACGATTCTTTTTTCCTACTGGCCGACTGAAAATAAAGTATTCCAATATACAATATAAATATAGCACAGGCAACTTGCGTCTTATACATACAAATTCCTACTTTCCGATAATATCCTCAATTCTCTGAAGTAACATCTGTGAATCTGCCGGCTTCAAAATATATCCCGCAGGTTTTAATGCCAAGAGTTCCAAAACTATCTCCCTATTATCCATACCAGTCAAAAATATAACCGGAATATCTGCGTATTCCACCTCTGCTTGTAACTTCTTCAGCACTTCCGCTCCATTCATCTCCGGCATCTCATAATCCAAAAGAATTAAATCCGGCACTTTTTTGCCAATGGATATAAATGCATGTACACCTGATGGTGCCACCGCCACTGAATAATCCTGCTGCAAAACACTTTTCATATTGCGTAAAACCATTGCATTGTCATCCACAACAAGAATATGCAGAGGTTCCTTTTTATCCTTATTCCGCTCATCATAATTTGCAAGGTAATCCGACCCTGAAATTACAGCACGACAAACATCTAGAATTCTTTTTCCTGTCACAGGACGCAATATTTTGTGAAACTGTCCACTGGCATAAAATTCTTCGTAAGCTTCGCTCTCAGACTTAGCACTTATGGTAATTACGGAAAGCTCCGGGCAGTTTTCCTTTATTCCACCAAAAAACTCCTTGTAGTCAACCTTAGCCCCAACCATACTGACAATTACCAAATCCGCCTCTAAAACACTAATATCACTCAGCTCTGTTTCCTCATTGGGATTATAGTAATCCACCTTAAAACGCCAGTTTAACAACTGATACAATTCATTGTTAATCTTGTTATTTTCACCTATAAATACAACATTTTTTCTCATAACGCACCCTCCATATATCTTTCTCTTATTTTACCACACATATTTATTATATTCCACTCATTTTGCAACTTAATAATCAAGGAGCCCAACACCATTTACTATGATATCAGACTCCTTGATTATCTCATTAACCTTAATTCTGTTTTTAAACGCCGGTGCTATTAATATTATGCTTTTCTTGCTACCACAATAGACTGATAAAACCTTGTTTCATCCGTCTATCCTGCCTGCTCAAACTGCGAATTATACAAGTCTGCATAGAATCCGCCCTTTGCAAGAAGCTCTGCATGATTGCCCTGCTCCACAATATCACCATCACGCATAACAAGTATCACGTCTGCGTCCTTGATAGTTGAAAGTCTGTGAGCAATCACAAAGCTGGTTCTACCCTTCATAAGGTTATCCATAGCTTTCTGAATCTGAATCTCAGTTCTCGTATCAACTGATGAAGTAGCTTCATCAAGGATAAGAACCGGATTGTTAGCAAGGATTGCTCTCGCAATAGTAAGAAGCTGCTTCTGTCCTTGGGATACATTGCTTGCATCCTCATTAAGCTCCATATGATAACCACCCGGAAGCGTCTCAATAAAGTGATGTGCATAGGCTGCCTTTGCCGCAGCAATAACTTCCTCGTCAGTGGCATCAAGACGACCATATCGGATATTCTCCATAATAGTGTCCTTGTAAAGCCATGTATCCTGAAGCACCATTCCAAATACGTCTCTAAGTTCTCTTCTATTGAAGTCCTTTACATTATGACCATCAATAATTATAGCACCTTCATTCACATCATAGAAACGCATCAACAACTTAACCATCGTAGTCTTACCTGCACCTGTCGGTCCTACGATAGCAACCTTTTGTCCCGCTTTCACAGTAGCACTAAAATCATTAATAATAATCTGGTCTTCCTTATATCCAAAATGCACGTGAGCGAACTCAACATCACCCTTGATTCCCTCTGTACTCACAGGATTATCTACGATTTGCTGTTCCTCTTCTTCATTCAAAAACTCAAAAACTCTCTCCGCTGCCGCTGCCATTGACTGCACCTGCGTAATAACCTGTGCAATCTGAGTGATTGGCTGTGTGAAGTTCTTTACATACTGAATAAACGCCTGTATGTCACCTATTGTAATAACACCTCTGATAGCAAGCAAACCACCACTAAGCGCAACTGACGCATATCCTAAGTTACCAACAAACATCATAATCGGATGCATCATACCGGACACGAACTGAGACTTCCATGCTGAATTGTACAGAATATTGTTAGTCTCATTAAATGTTTTTACCATCTCCTCTTCCTTGTTAAATGACTTAACAACAAGGTGTCCGCCGTATGTTTCCTCAACCTGTCCGTTGATATGTCCAAGATACTCCTGCTGAGTCTTGAAGTACTTGTGTGACTTCTTAACCACTATTGATACAAGCCCTGCTGAAATAGGTAAAATGACAAGCGCAATAAGTGTCATAAGCGGCGATATGCTAAGCATCATAACAAGTACACCAATCAATGTTGTAATGGATGTAATAATCGTTGTAATGCTTTGGTTCAAGCCCTGCCCCAAGGTATCAACATCATTAGTGATTCTTGAAAGAACCTCTCCATAAGTTCTGCTCTCAAAGTACTTCATAGGCATACGGTTAATCTTCTCCGATATATCCTTACGAAGTCTGTAACATAACTTCTGTGTAATAGTTGTCATAATCTGACCCTGACACAGGTTGAACAATGCGCTGACACCATAAAGGCAAAGCACAATAATAAGTATCATACCTATATAATCAAAGTCCAAACCGCCCGTTCCTGTTATCTTCTTCATAAGACCTTCTGAAAGAGCAGTTGTAGCCTTACCAAGAACCTTCGGTCCCACTACATTGAACACCGTGGAAACTGCGGCAAATATCATAACTAAAAGTATCGCAAACTTATATCTTCCTACATATCCTATAAGCTTTTTCATAGAACCCTTAAAGTCCTTAGCCTTCTCTCCCGGCATCATTCCTCTTGGTCCACCGCCCATAAGTCCTCTTCTTGGAGGACGATTATGTGTATTACTCTCTGCCATAATTACTCCTCCTCCAATCCTAATTCTTTGGCTGACATCTGTGAACGTGCAATCTGACGATACACATCGCAATTAGCAAGTAATTCTTCGTGTGTACCCTTTCCTGCTATCCGTCCGTCATCCATAACTATAATCTGCTCTGCATGAAGAACTGTACTGATTCGTTGCGCAACGATAATTACAGTACTGTCTTTAACCTTTTCTGCCAATGCCTTACGAAGCGCTGCATCAGTCTTTAAGTCAAGAGCAGAGAAACTGTCGTCAAATATATATATCTTAGCAGCCTTAACAATCGCACGTGCTATGGCAAGTCGCTGTTTCTGACCTCCTGATACATTGGTACCTCCCTGAGCTATACTGCTTTGGTACTTTTCTTTCTTTTCTTCAATAAACTCAGTAGCCTGTGCAATCTCTGCTGCCTCTCTAAGTTCATCATCCGTGGCCTCAGCCTTACCATATCTTAAGTTAGACGCAATCGTTCCTGAGAACAGCACACCCTTCTGTGGCACGTAACCAACTTCATCTCTGAGTTCCTTCATAGACAATTCTCTTACGTCCACACCATCAACTGTTACCGAACCTTCTGTAACATCAAAAAGTCTTGGTATAAGGTTGATAAGCGTTGACTTACCACAACCTGTACTACCTACAATAGCTGTAGTCTTACCCGGCTCTGCCACAAAGTCAATATCTGTAAGAACATCACTATCTGCCCCAGGATATCTGAAGCTCACATGATTAAAGCTAACAACACCCTTTTGAATATCAATGTGCTTAGCTTCTTTAGGATCAGCAACTGACGGCTTAGTCTTTAACACCTCATCTATACGCTCTGCAGCAACTGCCGCTCTTGGAAGCATAATTGACATCATAGTAAGCATAAGGAATGACATAACAATCTGCATAGAATATGTGATAAATGCAGTCATAGCACCTACCTGCATAGTTCCTTCATCAATCTTATGTGCCGCAGTCCACACAATAAGTATGGAAGTACCATTCATAATGACTGTCATAACAGGCATCATAAATGTCATAACTCTGTTAGTAAATAACATGGTCTTGGTAAGTTCCGAATTAGCCTTATCAAAACGCTCCTCTTCCTTGCTTTCTCTTCCAAATGCCCTGATAACCGATATTCCTGTGAGTATCTCTCTTGATACAAGGTTGACTGCATCTACAAGTTTCTGCATAAGCTTAAACTTAGGCATAGCAATAGCCATAAGCATAAGCACCAGCACCATAATAGAACCTACCGATAATGCAATAATCCACTCCATACCGGCACCTGTTTCGCGCACCTTAAGAATTCCACCTATACCAATAATTGGCGCATATGCTACCATACGAAGCATCATAACACTAACCATCTGAATCTGCTGAACATCATTAGTGGTTCTTGTAATAAGCGATGCCGTAGAAAACTTATCCATCTCTGTATTAGAGAAGCTCATTACCTTAGTATATACCTTACCTCTTAAGTCTCTTCCTATTCCGGCTCCGATTCTTGATGCAAGAAAACCTATAGCAATAGCCACTGCTGCCATTAGAAGCGCCATCAACAGCATCTTAAGACCGGCCACTATCAGATAATTAGTCTGAATAACCTCCATATCAAGACCTGCTTTTTCATCCTGTGCTTTTGCATAAGCCACGCCCATAGACTTAACCAAGGACTGACCCATAGCTTCTACAGTCTTATCTGCTTCCTCACGAATCATGTTCAACACTTTGTCGTGAGCCTCCATAGCCGCAGCATTTTCTGTGGCAGCATATGAAAATGACTTATACAGCTGTTCCTTTTGCTCTGCCGGCACCTGATGACATATAAGAAGCGGCATAATCATCTTCTCGTCATACTCATTAAGCTTTTTTTCATCCTTTACGTTAAGACGATATACAGCCATTCCGTCAATACTGACAGACTCATCCTTATCATAACTTTCCGTCCATATCTTCTTCTCTTCTTCTGTCATAAATGCTTTGGCAATCTCATACTCATCTTCCACAATAGCCTCCGGCATAATATGGCTAATACCACCATTCTGAATACCGGTATCGATTATATCCGATGTGTACTGCGGAAGCGCCAAGTCACAATATGCCTGCATAAATAGAAGTATGATAATCATAATCACTGACTTCCAGTATGGCGCCACGCTTTTAATAATTCTACTCATCTTTAATTTCCCTTCTTCACAATCTTCTTACCAATCTTATAGACTAGCAATATAAGCCCCCCTACCAGTGCAATAACACCAGCTATAATACCTGCTATGGCAAGTCCCGGAAGGTCATCAGCACCCTCCAGCACACCACCGGCTGCATTACCTATACCCTCTGCTATAGCATCTGCAACCGCATCAGTTGCCACTCCCGCAGTAGCACTAAGCACTTCCGATGCACCATCAAGAACTGCGCCGACCGCATCAGCACCTTCCGCCACCGCTTCAATGCCTAACTCAGCGCCACCTTCTAAAACACCTTCCACAACATTCTCTGCAAAAGTCTGCCCTCTCTGCTGCCTTCTAATAGCATCCTGTGCAATAATCTGCTCTGTATCAAACATAACTTACAACCTCCTCTTTATTCGTCGGGTGCCATCCTAACACACCCTGACTACATTAGTATATATATGATTCATCCGGATAAGAGTACTCGCCTCTGTAGTTAGAACCGTTATAATGCGGATACTTAACCGGTGCATATGCACCTTCCTTAAATCCATCGTCCTGTGTGTATATGTACATACTGTGATAGTCCCACACAACAAGTTCATCCCTTGCATCCCCTGTGAGATTAATAGCTTCTGCACACATCATCGGGTGTCCGTCATCCGGAAATGCCACTGCCTGAACTCCGGTTCCATCAATCAAACCGCCCTTTGCTACATCAGCATTGAGAAGAATAAGGTCTCTTCCATCACCATCCCAGTTAACCGGTGTAAGCATATTTCCGTTTAATTCATTTTCCAACTCCCAGATAGGTTCACCCTGCGAGTCATAAAGATATACTATGCCCTGATGGCCCCAATAATTCACAACAGCAAGTTCAAATCCCTCGCGGTCAGGACAATAATTACCGGTACTGATTCTCTGTGCATGACCAATGTCATCTCTTTTTACAATATTGCCCTTGTAATCTCCGATAAATAACCCTTCCGAACCTGACACACAGGCAAAATGTCCCTCATCACTTCCAGCCATAAATCTTCCTGAAATAATCTCATCCGTATGGTCTGACATAATAGGATAACTCCATATTAGCTTACCATTGTGGTCAAGAAGATTATAACCACAAAGCAGCTCATCGAAACCATCCCTGTTAATATCGCATGCATATGGAAAATGTCCTGTGTTCTTGTCACTTCTAAATGACCACATAAGCTCAAGGTCACTGTTAAGTGCATAAACTCTACAATATCTGTCCTTTACGAGAATATCCGTCGGTCTGTCATTACCTGAGAAATTGCATATTCTGATACCGTCCGCATTAATTCTGTCAAATGGATAGACACCATTAGGCACACCGATAATACTCTTATCTTCCTTATCTACAAGTGGCATCTTTGCCTTCTTCTTAATTTCTCCGGTCCTTCCGTCAAGAATCATAATTTCAAAGTTCTTAGCAGTGATAACCTCATCAAAACCATCGCCATCAATATCGTACACCTGCAAAGGATAATCAGCAGATATCTTACCATGGTCATAGTCCGTTGAAGGCTCACCCTTCTGCCAAAGAATATTACCCTCAAGATCAATAGCGGTTAAACAACTGATATGACTACAATCATCTCGTCTTACTCTCTTCTGACCTTGGGCTAACACGATATACCACTCATCTCCGCCCATTAGATGTCCGAAACGCACTTGTCTGCCGGTTCCAAAGTCCTTAAGGTCAATCTTCTTATAAAGCTTCATCTTCGGATGACTCTCTATATTGGTCGCTGTTGCTTTATTGTGTGCCTCAATAGCCTTATCAATCGCCACCTTTTCCTCCGCATCCACCCAAACTGTAACATCAGTAAACTGTGCCGGTGTAGTTGATGTAATAGCAATCTTACCTGCCCTTGCCAAACGCTTTTCACTATAACTGAACTTAAACTCATCATTAACATAGCAATTCACTGTGTCGCCTATACACTCTGCCTTAAGCTCATAGTAATCGTCGCAAGTATAACCAAACTCACAGCTTGCAAGCTCTGTATCTACCTGCTTGTGCCTGTACTCTAACTTAAGTCTTCCATTCTCAAGCACAAGAACATACAAGTTCAGTGTGTTGATACATTTGAAACCGATACCATTACTTCCGCTTGTATTAAATGCTCTGACTTTCGCACTTACAGTATAATGGTTCCAATGCACACTACCAGCAATAAGCATAGGATGTGTCTTGTGAGGCTTATTGTCAGTGATACGCATCTGCTCCATATAGTGCTTACCTTCATCTTCTGTAACAATCCACGAAGCTCCCGATCCATTGTATGTATAGTTGCACACCATATCAGTCCAATCTCCGGCATAACCTTCGTTCACCACATAATTATATTCACCCATAGCAGTGTGACTTTTATCGTATGGGAACTCTCCTATCTTGAACCCCTTAAAATCGTCAAAAAACAACTTAATATCTCTATCTTTACTTTGCATGGCTCATCCTCCTGACTACAGTACTTAGCAAAATGTTATAATAATATTCCACATTTTAACTTGTCATAAATTGTATCATCATTATATAAGAAAATAAAGTGGAGTAGAAAAATATAAGAAAATTTAGAATTATTTTATATGAATACAAAAAATCGCAGTAGATTTTGCCTATAATTACAAAATCTACTGCAAGTTTTACTTAAAGCTTAGATATAATTTAACCTTTTACCCTTATCTATCAATACAACAGCCTACAATACCATTAGCAAAACATATAAGTAATAAAATGTCTTTCTCATAATCTCACTATGTTTGGTATTTAAACTAATCACCTAAACATAATTACGTATATAGCAAGAAAAATTACAGCAATAAACATAAATACGAAGGTTCCCATCATTAAACCCAAATACTTCTTAAATTTCTTGTATGAGATTTCATCGCAACTGTTGTCTGATTTTATCTGCCTTTCTGCAATATTCCCAAAAAATAATGCTACACATAGTAAAACACCCATTACAATATATGATATAATTGCTATTAGTTCCATACTTTATCTGCCCCTTTTATAGTAATTAAAACTGAATAATGTCGTAACTTGGATCTTTATCAAACCGATTTAACGCCCATACAATTCCATTTCCTAGAGACATATTACATATTACAGAAATCAAATTGGATATACCTGATATTACAGCATCCGCAATACATATCTTAGCATACTTTACCGCTAATCTTGTTGCACACACCAACAATCCTTTTGCATTTCTTCGTGCTATTTCTTTAAGCAATCCTACTCCAGACCATATGCCTACAGCCAATGCAACCACTCCAGCAAAAATGTCTATACATTTTGCCAAAGTACTTGATTGTATAGTAAATCCTCCTTCCACATAAGTCATTTCCTCTTCGTTCATTACAGCATAGCTGCTTGGCATCACTAACGTGCCCTCATAACACATGTCCATTGATGTGTCCTCCTTTGAATTTTAATAGTTTTTTAAGCCGTTTGCAACCGACTTATAATATATGTAAAAGCTTTTTACATCATCACCAAAACCAGTATCGTTTCTTTACCACTATATAAGCAACGCTACCTCCAACTATAATCACAGCAAGTGTGATTAACACATATACTATCCAGTCTGTACCGACAGTAATTTTCCTATCCGTTATCATATATTTTCCCGGACTGGAAAACACAAGCTCTTCAGTTCCATCTATTCCCAGCAACTCATACTTTTCTTTGGCTTGATTGTATAAGTACACATACTTACCATGTTCTTCAGAAAAAGAAATAGTCACTTCACCACACAACGGCTTATTATCATTAATCACAAATGTTGTGTTGTTCCCCTCTTTTTTTAACTCTATATCTGTAAGCAATTCATTATCATAATTAACAATATCCTTGCCATCTACTACTATCTTATATCCGTCACCTTTTATACTTAGCGCCTGCTTCTCATAATACAGATTACTTAACAACTCCGAAGTTACTGCCTTTGTATCATTTGCGTGAACTTCATAATTATACTGAGCCTCTGAATTATCAGACTTGCTATGTTCATCATTACTTTCTTTACTATCCGAACCCACATTTACAATAACTGCTACAGCCGTTTGATAATCTCCATTGCTAACCAGAACAGTCGTTGTACCTATATTACGTCCCGTTATATTGCCTGTAGATGATACATTGACAACAGCATTATCAACAGCTCTGTATGTAATAGATTGATTCGCATCTTCCGGAACTGCTTTCACTTTCAACTTGTGCGATTCACCAACCTTTAACACCACATATGTACTATCCGTTTTAATGCTAGTTGTCTGTACCGTTTGAGTATTATTTTCACTCTCTGCAGCACACACTTTAACTAAGTTATAACTGAATGCAAATATTAAACACAGACACATAGCAACACACAAATATATACATTTTCTTACTTCTTTCACCTTTAGTCTCACCCCACCTTAAATCCTAGTTTTTCAAGCACATAATTCAGATATGTAACCCTGTCATATTGTATCCTAGCCTGTGCTGTCATACCGTTTACTATATCAACCTTATCTCCCGAGCTACTTATTAAATATTCATTATCAAGTTCAATAAGCACCTTGAAAGCCTGGTAATAACTTCCACCCTGATTCTGCCTTGATGTAACATTGCTATCAATAGACAACACCTTTCCACTTGCAGAACCATACACTGTCTGTGAAAGCCCATCTATCACAATCTGAACGTCATCTCCAACATTCATACGAGCCATATCTGCTGTGGACACATATGTCTCAATAACCTTCGCAGAATTCTCAGGCGTTATAGTTGCAACCGCAGTCGTAGTCTGAACTACCATACCACTTTTATAATTCTCTAATAGGTGTAACACTCCCGAAGCAGTAGCTTGTACACCGTAAGCACCCTGACCGCTTTCAACAGCCGCCAACTGTGCATCAATAGACGCTACCTGCAATTCGTATTCTTTCTTTGAACCTTCTGCAGACTGTATAGCAGTATAATACACTTCCATTATCTTACTTTGATTCTTAATAAATTCTGCTTCTATCTGTGCGTCTGTATAACCGTACATTTTATACATACTTACATCTACTGTATTCTGTGCCACCTGTGACTTGTATCTCTCAAATGTACTGTAATACAACTCATCTTCTGCACTTGTTGCATCAAAATAATTCTTATCATCCTTTATAGACTTTACTAAAAGCCCATACTTCTCTACCTGCTTGGCATATGCTTCTCTTGTGGCTACAAGTTGCTGCTTCTGCAAATCATAATCAGTACTCTTTACTGTAAAAAGCAAATCGCCTTGCTTCACAACAGCACCTTCCACAAGATTACATTCATCAATCTGTCCCGTGTATGTACTCATCACATAATTAGCATCCACACTTGTTACCGTTCCCTGTGCCTGAATCGTGTACACCTTAGGTACTTTCATGCTAAGTGCAAGTGCCAGTATTAAGAACACTGCCACTATAACTATTAAGAAATATCCAAAAGCGGGCAGATTCTTGTCAAACATTAATCTGCTGTCTTTTAATTCTGCCATTGTTTTAACATTTTTTCTCATATCACAGTATCCTCCCCCTTCTCTTTCCTGACTAATCTGCTCTTGGCATAAACACATCAGCCGTCATAATATCCTCTTCCTCATTATGAGATACAAATATCGTATAATTGCAGTCTCCCAGCTTTATACCATTCTCAAATGCCTCAAGATTAATCTTGTCATATGCATACTTCAACTTGCCTTCCGGACCAATATATCTGCAATATAATGCGTCCGGCACTCTGATTACCGCCTCCATTGAATAAGGAGACTCAACATTATGTATAAAGTTATTGCATTGCAACATCATCACTATCTCAACATCAAACTCCCCTGCCTCATTCATAAATGTTCTTGTATACTGAACAAGCGGACCTATCTGCATTGCCCCCTTGACCTTTATGTATGACTGCATCTGCTGTATAGCAACATTAAAATCAAATTGTTCATCACTTATTATAAGCTTGTACTTTAGTACATTCGTTAGTTTCAACACCTTGTTAGGGTGGAATTGTAGTTTGTTCACACTTTTTCCTCCTCTTACAACCACCTTATAAATAGCTAGCATTATTACATCAACTGCTATACACATTCTTCCTTTTTGCAATTAATCACTATAGTTAGTAAAACTTGTTATATGTATATAACGGACTAAACTAATAACATAGTCCGTTATATACACCTTCACCACCGATTTTTATCAAGCTATTATACTATGGCTACTATCAAGTATCATCCCACACATTAAAGAGCGCGTCTATTACAGTACATATTTTATTATTAAAATAACACCTAGTAATACGCCAAATACCATTGATAATGCTAATATAATCACTTTCTTTATATCTTGCTTTGTTAAATGCATCTTTTTAAACATAATAATGTTAAATATTGTCATAATCAAAAGCAGCACAGCAACTATAATACCTGTTATCACTATATTATTGAACGCAATTGATGCGCCCATTACAACAAATAACACAATGTTAACAATTGATACAATTAGCAATTCAACATTCAAATTACTCACTCCCCTTACTATAGTCTGTCACTTTTACAACGGTTGCACCGCAGTATAATAAGACCATGTCCACAATGAATACGAACACGCCTTATAGCCTGATTCATTCAATGATTTCGTCTTAGAATATGAATCTTTCAAGTTAATAGCCGCTGCTAATGCCAAGCCATATTGATACACAGAACTAGCAAGAGCTATACTTACTCCCATAAATGCCAATAACATTACCGGCGTACTAGCTGTTGCAACCATAGTCGTTGCTGCTGCTTTTGACAAAGTTAACATAGTATATCCACATCCTGCAATAGCTGTTAACGTCATCAATGCTTCAACACCTTTGTATGTAGACCATCCCCCTCCTTCCACATAAGTCATTTCCTCTTCGTTCATTACAGCATAACTGCTTGGCATAACTAAAGTGCCCTCGTAACACATATCCATTGATGTGCCCTTTGAAATTAATAATCACTCTGAATTCCGAAAGATTATCAACCAACACACTCTAATCAACAAATAATAGGTAGCATAATGCTACAATAGCTATTAATTGTAGTATTATTGAAATCACATATATGTTCTTTTTTGACTTTAAATTACTATTCTTTTTTTTTGTAATTATGTTTAAACACACCAAATTACCTATTTGACACATTACAACCAAAAACCATACAACATAACGCATTTAACTCACCCTTAATTGATTAAAAAAACAAATTCTTTTGTTGAAGATTCAAATCCTATACGCATACCGTTACGTCTTCCGCAATAATCAAATAAAATATAGCTAATTGTACTTGCTGTAGACAATGCACCAAAAATTTTAGCAACGGTAAGGGCAACTTGAAGTCCTGGAATAAAACCTATCACTGTACCAATAACCGCTGCCACAGTAAAAGAAATTCCCAAGCCACCTAAGAATATAGCCACATTTTCGCACTGTTTAGCTGAAAGATTTACTCCATAAAATTTTCCACCTTCAAGATAAGTCATCTCTTCCTCATCCATCAATACATAATTACTTGGCATAACCAATGCACCATCATAACACATTTCCATTTGTGTTGCCTCCTATTTTATTAATAATCTCTCGGAATCTTTAAGCCAGTAAATATAAGGCTTTCCGATTCCTTTTTTATTAAAATCTCCCACTTTTTTGTCAAAAACACTTGACAAATCCATCGAAAAATGTGGTGCTTCGCACCCTTATTTATAAGACATATTTTTCGATTGGAGGCGATTTTATTTGTTACCTGTTAATTGTGGCAGTCATACCGACTACCAAAACTTTGTTGTTGAAAATCTTCGTAAATATTATCCTAACCCGATGCACTTGCTCGCTCTATATGGGATATCATTGAACATTTTTTGACATTAGATTTATCTTACACCAATGAACTTATGCGTGATAAATACTCTAAATTCGGTCCGGCTCCAAGAACACCTTGATGTGCCCCTCCTTTGAAATTAATAATTTGTTTTTCAAGTCGTTTGCAACCAACCTGAAATGTATGTAAAAATTTTTACAACCTAGTATAATCTTATTTAAGCAATTTAACTAACCTATGGTCTTATCTCTGACATTCCATCAACCTTGAACCAATACATGCAGAAATTTTCTCCTACCACATTTTCAATCTCGTCTTCCTCAAGTAAATATTCTTTACGATAAACATCACTCTGTGGCATATGATACTGTGTATATACACATATAATTTTACAGCTATCATCATCAAACAAAATATACTCATATGCTCTGTTCTTATGCCATGAGGCTACATATGTATCGTATTTCGATGATATCTCCACCTTCTTTATGTACTGTGTTTTGTCTTTGTACGACACACTTAACGACTGTATCCTCGCCTTCTCTTTCTGATACCCCACTTCGTCAAGCTCATAGTCAAGGTAAACATCATACGCATCTTCCATAAACTGCTCAGTTATTCGACAATAATATTCCTTGATATTAATACTGTTAATATCCATATCCGGGAATATATACATATATGTTTCAGCATCCCCTAGTTCTTGCAAAAGGCCCTCTCTACCCTTGTAATTATCTCCTCCTTTTACCTCTAAAACAGATGGATTGAATACATAATACAATATTGCCCCACCTATGAATAACGAAACTACCAATATGGAAATGGTTAAAACTATTCCTTTTTTCATAATGCATGCCTCCTAAGATGCTATAAATGCTGGTCCAACCGTATACAACAACTGATAAAACAAATATCTTGGGAAACCACATTCCTTTTTAGTATCTAGCTTGCTTTGCAACTGCATTCCATTATCAATCGCATTATACAATGAGGCGAACACTCCACCCATTCCAGCTCCAACAGCAGCTTTTAATGCTGCACCATAGCTATAATGCACAAATGCATGAGCATATATCTCTGCCGCAAGGCTTTCCGTACTGATACCCCAATATCCATATTGTATTTGTGTCTTTAATGCAATGGCTCTGCATCCAGTCTTTGAACGCATTATAGGATTAAACCGCAATGTAACCGTTTCTGGCGCACCTCCTTCCACATAAGTCATTTCCTCTTCATTCATTACAGCATAGCTGCTTGGCATTACTAAAGCACCCTCGTAACACATATCCATTGATGTGCCCTCCTTTGAAATAATAATTTGTTTTTTCAAGTCGTTTGCAACCGACCTGAAATGTATGTAAAACATTTTACAACCAGATTAAATTCGGTTACACATTATGTATAACTCATAACACCGTCCGTATCTTCTTCAGCTACATTCGCGACGTCCGACTCAACTTGCTCTTCCTTAACAATAAAGTTACCCTGCTGCATTTCCCATAATCGATAGTACTCACCCTTCTTCTCAAGAAGTTCATCATGGGTTCCCTGCTCTACGATTTCACCGTTATTAAGCACTATAATTGTGTCGCAATTCTTAACTGTTGCAAGCCTGTGAGCTATAATAAGCATAGACTTATTCTTAAATCTGTTATAAATCATATCAAAGATTATATTCTCTGTAGCAAAGTCAAGATTGCTAGTACTTTCATCCATTATGTAAAACTGATTTTCCTTTAAAAATGCTCTCGCCAAAGCAATCCTTTGCTTCTCTCCACCGCTTAGGCCATTACCTGCCTCTTCCAGATAAGTATGATACTGCATTGGTAACCTTTTAATAAAGTCGTGAGCATCCGCTGCTTTTGCTGCCTCCTTAACCTCTTCCAGTGTTGCATTCTGCTTACTGACCCTTATATTGTCATAGATGCTCTTAGAAAAAAGCTCGATAGACTGTGGAACATATGATATCGCTCTTCGCAAGGAATCGTTTCTATATTCGTTGATATCCACGCCATCTATAGTTATCTCGCCCTCTTCCGGCTCATAGTACTTAAGCAACAACTTCGCTATGGTAGATTTTCCACTACCACTTGCCCCAACTAAGGCAACCTTCTTTCCCTTTGGTATGATAAAGCTTACATCCTTAAGTGCTGGCTTTCTGTTTCCATATCTAAATGTAACATGGGATATTGATATATCTCCCTCCACTTTTTCAATATCCTGATACATATTATCCTTTTCACTATCGTCATCCATTCCCGGTTCACGTTCATAATCAAGAATTTCCGATAGTCTTTTCATTGATATATTGGCTTCCTGTATGGACAATTGCAGACTCACCAGATTGCTTATTGGATCTGTAAAATATCCTGCCATAGTCATGAACGCCATATAACTTCCTAGCGTGAGATTGCCATTAATCACCTGCGATATACCTATATACATCAATACGAGATTACCTATTCCTGATATCACACTTGATATGGTTCCCTGCACATTGGAAAGCATCCCCTCTTTATAACTTATACGCAGTGACTTTATATACTCTCTTTCAATATTCTCCAGTTCTGACTCTTCATTAGCATTTCCTTTAATGGTTTCTACTGCTCTAAGCCCCTCTATTATCTCCGAGTTAAGTACAGATGATTGTTGCATCTGCTCCTCATTGATTCTCTTGTATGGCTGTTTAAATATGAACACAAGAATAATACTTATAACAGTCATTACTACGATTATGGCAAAGAGTTTTGGATTCATATAAACTAATATAACTCCTGTTATAAGTGCCATAGATATATCCATAATCAACGACAATGCTATATTGGTAAATACATTCTTTATAGTAAATGCATCCGAAAATCTTGTAATTATATCGCCCGTTTTTCTAGATGCAAAAAACTTCATTGGAAGCTTGTATATGTGCTCAAAATATCCCAACATAAGTGGTATATCTATCTTTATAGAAAGATGCATAAGCATCCATTGCCTTACAAAACTTACAATAATCTGCGTTAAAGATATGCCTAAAAACACTAGCAACGTTACCTTCAACACACCTTTTTGTTGATACGGCAATATCTCATCATATATAACGCTGTTAAAAAGTGATGATATTATCCCCAGCACAGTCATAATCACTGAGGCCAACACTGCATATATAAACAATTTCTTCTGTGGCATCAATAATTTAACATATCTGTTAAACATTCCACCACCTTTTAGTTTCCCTGCTTCAAACTGATTGTTAGGTTTTAACAAAAGCATAGCTCCTGTAAAATTCTTATAAAACTTATCAATTTCTATTTTCTCAAGATCTCTTCCCGGATCTCCAACAATCACATGCTTCTTTGTAATCTTAAATATAACAACAAAATGTGATAAGCCTTCCTTCGTCACAACGTTAGCTATCGCTGGAAGTGTATAATCACTAAGAAACCCTTCCCTGTCAACCCTCACTGCCTGAGATATGAACCCAAGTTGCTCAGCACACTTTGACAGTCCGATAAGATTAGTTCCTTTAATATCCGTGCCCATCATATCACGTAACTTTGTTATAGTAGTCTCTTTTTTATAATGCAAACATATCATTGCAAGGCATGCTGCTACACAATCTGTTGCATCATGTTGTTTCACGTATGTATGTCTCATAATATCCCCTCTCTTATGTGTGGTTAATTCTAACCCTAAGAGATATTACCAAATTATCACATTAAAAAATATTACTTTTTGTAGTATAAAAAGGCAACTTTTTGTTGTTTTTTGTAGTATTTTGTTGTATTTTATTAATATACACATTTAAAATTGGGGAGGATACAATGAGCATTTTACGTATAATGATCGTTGAAGATGACCCTTCTACTTGTGCAGCATATGTTTCATATGCCGACAAGATGGAAGATATATATATATCTAATATCACTAACAATGCCCAGGAAGCATTAAAAAACATAGAAACATTAAACCCAGATGCAGTTATCTTAGATCTTGAACTGCATCTGGGCTTAGGTAGTGGTCTTGATGTCCTGCAAGGCCTAAAGGATCTTGCTTTAACACGCATCCCATATATTCTTATTACAACTAATAACTCAAGTGATACAACCTACAACTATGCAAGACAATTAGGAGCTGATTTCATATTGTATAAACATCAACTAGGATACTCTGAAAAAACACCTTTGTTACAATTAGTTAATATGAAAGAGGCTATCCTCGCAAATCATAATTCACACATTGAAATGCTATCAGCCCCTTCGCCTAATAGTGCACACATAAAGCTTCGAATATCAACCGAGCTTGACAAATTAGGTATGAAAGCTAAGTCTAAAGGTTATAAGTACATGGTTGATGCTATATTCTTGCTTGCAAGCGGTTACACAAGTCATAATATGTATAGGACTCTGGTAGAAACATTTAAAACATCAGAATCAAACATCAGACGAACTATACAATACGAAATTGACCGTGTATGGTCATGCGCTGATATTGATGATTTATTGCAGCACTATACAGGACCTATTTCAGCAAACTCTGGAGTACCTACCTTAACTGAATTAATACACTATTATGCTGAACGGATTAAAAAAATTATGAACTAATCACAAAATATCTCCTGACCATTTTATCTCTTTATCCATTCAACAATTAATTCAAATACTAAATCCCACATGATTTTCCTCCTTTTGTTTTTTCAAATTGTAGGAAATCTTGTGGTGACTTAATATTACTTCTTTGTATGCATTTTTTGTTGTATTTTGTAGTAATGTCATTACGGAGGCTGTTATATGTTAGGCACAATACTTAAATACTTTTTCATACTTATCTCTTGTTATTACTATTATCCTAAACTTCTGAACCACAAAACCAATTATATAAACTGGAGTGTATCTGCCTTTTTATCACTAATACTATCTGGTTTCTTTTACTTTATAAGACCAATCTTTCCAAATTTATTCATACCACTTCTGTTCCTTGCGTTGGTCGCCTCTGTATTACTCATTTATAAAGACAGTACTGGCATATGTTTTCTCACAATAGGAATAGCATTTTGCGTTACATATGGTATCTCCATTTTCTGGACTTCAATCATTGCTCTTATTCGAGTTGCTATGTATAATCCACCTGATATCATATGTATGTTTCTGATAGGCATACTTCAACTACTCACTGCCTTTCTTATATTTAGAATTGAACGCCTTAAAAAAGGGATGCCCTTTTTAAAATCTAAAAGAACCAATATTTTCGGAATTATCATATGCTTTATGAGCATAACAATGATTTACATACAAACAGGGCACGACCTTCCCTCCTTCTGGTCTTTAATCGTCATATTAACACTACCACTATCAGGCATCGCAATTATTTTATGGTGGAGAAAAGGAATCACTATGCTTTATAGGAACAAAATCAAAGACAAAAAAATAGAAGAACTAGAAAAACGTATTAAGGAGTTAGAGACTGACAACAACAAACTTTCTGCCATTATACACAAGGATAACAAACTCCTCCCTGCTATGATTGCTACTGTTCATGAAGCTCTTTACAAAGAACATACGAATTCAGAATATTATTACTCGTTACTCAAAGAACTTGAAGTTCTGTCAGCAGAACGTTCACAAGCCATCAGCTCTTACGAAACGCCAAACAAACACTTGCCGGATACTGGCAATCTTCGTCTGAACTCAATAGTGCAACATATGCAGACAAAAGCTAATAAGCACTCTATTAATTTTGAATTTGCCATCAATGCTGATATTAATTATATGACAACTAATCTTATATGTGATGATTTATTTGCTACTTTGTTAGCTGATATTATTGAAAATGCTATAATAGCCACTAAAAAGCAAACCTTGCGAAATATATCTGTTAATATAGAGTCAAAAGCCGACATCTACTGCATACATGTATACGACAGCGGTGTACCTTTTGCACCGGAAGTCATATCAAACTTTGGCAAAGCTCGTACTACCACCCATGCCGATGACGGTGGTAGCGGCATCGGTCTAATGACAACCTACAATATTATGAAGCAAACCGGTGCAAGTTTTTGCATTGAAGAATTGCATAATAATATACAATTTACAAAAAGAATTTCCATATATTTTGATAACTTATGCGAACTACGAGTCATTAACTAAAAGCTTGTCATATTCCCCTCAACCCTTGCATATACTTATATTATACGCTCTTTTTAATCAAAAAAGCATAAAATTTAATCTTTTTCGATAAAAAGTAGTTGACAAACATAAGTTGACGTTGTATTATTCATTTAACGTCAAACGATAAATAATTGTTGTTTGTCGTCAATGCATTTTGTATACAAAACAAATAATCAACTTATAGAAGGGGAATTTAAAATGCTTCAGATTCAAAACATATGTAAGAGATTCGTCACCGGCGACCTTACACAGACAGCCTTAAACGGCGTTTTTCTTAACTTGCGTGACAGCGAGTTCGTAGCAGTACTTGGACCAAGTGGTTCAGGTAAGACTACACTTCTTAATATCATCGGCGGACTTGACCGTTACGACAGTGGTGACCTTATTATTAACGGTACATCTACAAGATTGTATAATGACAGGGATTGGGACTCTTATCGTAACCACACTATCGGTTTCGTATTCCAGAGCTACAACCTGATTCCTCATCAGTCAATTCTTGCTAATGTTGAGCTTGCCCTCACTATTTCAGGTATATCAAGAAAGGAGCGCAAGGCACGTGCCAAGGAAGCTCTTGAAAAGGTAGGATTAGGCGACCAGCTTCACAAGAAGCCTAACCAGATGTCAGGCGGACAGATGCAGAGAGTTGCTATTGCTCGTGCACTTGTAAATAACCCTGATATTCTTCTTGCTGATGAGCCAACCGGAGCTCTTGATACAGAGACCAGTATTCAGGTTATGGAACTGTTGAAAGAAGTTGCCAAGGACAGACTTGTTGTTATGGTTACACATAACCCTGAGCTTGCCGAAGAATATGCTAGCCGTATTGTTAAGTTAAGAGACGGTAAGATTATAGCAGACAGTAACCCATATGTTGTAGACCCTGCCACTATGGAAGCTCCTGTCCATAAGAATATGGGAAAGGCCTCTATGTCATTTGGCACTGCCCTTTCTCTTAGCTTTAACAATTTAAAGACTAAGAAAGGCCGTACATTACTCACAGCATTTGCAGGCTCTATCGGTATTATCGGTATTGCACTTATTCTGTCACTCTCTAACGGTGTTAACACATACATTAACAACATACAGAAAAGCACTATGACCTCATACCCTATTATAATCGAGGAAGAGGCTATTGACATATCAAGTATGTTTTCCGTTGAAACATTAGAAGACAGCATAACTGACAACTCACATGAACTAGACGGCATATACTCTGATGTTTCAGAGATAGAGATGGCATCTGCTATGACATCAAGCATCACTACTAACAACCTTAGCAAGTTCAAGGAATACCTTGACAATAAGGACAGTGAAATCCACAATTATATCGGTGATAACGGTATCGTTTACTCATATGCAACAAGATTCAGCGTATTCACGTACGACCCTGAAAATGCTTTGGTAAACACAGACGGTTCAACACTCAACGGAACTCCTGGTATAAGCAGTAACGACGGTTCATTCTCAGCATCACTTACATTGGCTAATGGTTTTTCTGAGATTACACCTGGTGCAAAAGGTGAGCTTATAAGCAATGCTGTTACTGATTACTATGATGTTATTCATGGTGAATGGCCGGACAAGTATGACGAGGTTGTTCTCGTTGTAAACAAAAATAACGAAATCCCAGCAATGACACTTTATCAGCTCGGTATCCTCCCTACTTCAGAATATCAGGATATTATGGAGAAGATGGAAGATGGCGAAAAGATCGAAATCAAGTCGACAAAGTGGACTTACGAGGATATCTGTGCAAAGCCATTTTATATGATTCCTGCTTGTGATCTTTTTGTAAAGAACAACAAGGGAACATTCGATTATATTGCAAAGAACTCTACAGAGATTAAGAAGAAGTTTGATGATTCTATAAAGATTAAAGTAACAGGTATTGTTCGTCCAAAGGAAGGTGCAAAGGGAATCTCTATTGACAGTGCCTTAGGATATACAAAGGCTCTTACTGACCACATTATTGAACACACTAACAATAGTGATGTTGTAAAGGCACAGCTTGCCAACACAAAGATTAATGTTGTAAATGGTATGGAATTCAGCCCTGCTAACGATGCTGCAAAGATAGCTGATGCTAAGAAATATGTAGCTAATATGGGTGTAACTGACAAGGCAAACCTTTTCAAGTCTATGATGTCTTCTATGGGTTCTTACAGCCCTGAGATGGCAGAACAGATGGCAGGCCTCGGTGAAACTGAAATGGCCGCTATGATGGACAGCTACCTTGCTAACCCTGAAGATGAATTGCTCCTTAATATATATGATATGTTTATATCATCAGGCACTTATGAAGATATGATGGACGCTTTTGGTGTTGTAAGTCTTGACGCACCGTCATCAATCAGTATCTACGCAGATACATTTGAAGACAAGGACGCTATCTCAGACTGCATTGACCGCTACAATGAAGGCGTTGCTGAAGAAGACCAGATTACTTACACAGATGCTGTAGCACTTCTTATGTCTTCTATCACAACTATTATAAATGTTATTTCATATGTGTTAATTGCGTTTGTTGCCGTTTCACTTGTGGTATCATCAATTATGATCGGTATTATCACTTACATCTCAGTTCTTGAGCGTACTAAGGAAATCGGTATCTTACGTGCCATCGGTGCTTCAAAGAGCAATATATCACAGGTATTCAATGCCGAAACATTTATCGTTGGTCTTTGCTCCGGCGTAATCGGTATAGTAATAACACTTTTGATACTTATACCAACAAACCTGATTATTCACGCAGTTGCAGAAACATCGGACATCAGTGCTATCCTTCCATTTGGTGGTGCTATAATCCTTATCGGCTTAAGCGTACTTCTTACAGTAATCGGTGGTCTTATCCCATCAGGAAAGGCTGCAAAGAAAGACCCTGTAGCTGCACTTAGAACAGAGTAATCATATAGAATATGACTAAATAAAAACTCGCTAAATCGTAACATCTCAGTTATGAATTAGCGAGTTTATTTAACTTAATCATATAACATGCAATATATTTTTTAATATTAAAAATGCAGATATTGCAACACCAGCTAGTACACCTGCAACCAGCAGTATCACATTTACCACTTTGTCTTTGTTAACTGTAATCTTTTTAGACATTCTAATATCAAACATCACCAAAAAGGCCAGTGCCAAAACGATGACCGCCACAGGTATCCACATATTAACCATGCCAAGTGCCAAAGATGAAGTAGCAATACTCAAAACTACAATATTAACAACAGCTGTAACAAGCAATTCACCATTAATATCCTTGTTCATATGTTTGTCCCCCTTAATATGAATTTATCACTTCCGATTATATACCCTCATTAACAAAAATGCAATAATCCCTGTCACTACTTCTGCAAGAGGCATAGCCGCCCATATACCTGCCGTTCCCATAAATAATGGTAACACAAACACGAATATCAGGCTGAATATCACTCCTCTTGACAAACACAGCACCATAGATAATGTAGGCCTAAGTGTTGACTGAAAGAAGCCCGTCATAAACATATTAACACCCATTAGGAAAAACCCTGCAAAATATATTCTTACTGCTATTGACGATATTTCAAGAATCTCCTCTGTGGGATTTAAGAACATATACGTAAAAATGTTGGGCACCACCAAACCGAGTATCGCAAACACCGAACATATGGCAAATGCCACCTTAATACCAACATTTTTAACCTGTTTCACCCTATCATAAAGCCCCGCTCCAAAGTTCACTGACACAAGTGGCTGTGCCGCCTGATTAATGCCATTGCACAGACAGTATATTACAATATTCGTGTTAGTCATTATTCCGTACACACTAACCCCAACATCTCCAATATACTTCAATATCTGTATGTTAAATATAAACATTACTATTCCCGAAGTAATCTCCAAGAGAAAACTTGTAAAACCGGTTCTAAGCACCTCCACTATACGTTTTGCCGACACACCTGTCAGGGTAAAATGCAATCCATTTTTCTTTGAACGCAGATGAAACAGTAGTATAGTAAATGTAGTGACAGAGCCTATTACCGTAGCCAGTGCGGCCCCCATCATCCCTAGCTTTAATGGAAAAACAAATATAACATCAAGTATTATATTAAGCACACCACCGGTTATGACTGCTGCCATAGCATGCTTGGGTGCACCATCATTTCTAACAAAGGTCTGAAAGAACGAAGAAAGTGCAAAGAAAGATGCTCCCCCAATCACATATGGCGCATAGCTAAGTACATATGGCATGGTTACATCCGTTGCACCAAGCAGCGTAACTATCGGCTTTAAAAATGTTAAAAGAATACCGGTAATTACTACGCAAAATATAATATTCAACATTAAAGACAATGAATAATACATTTGTCCTGCATTATCATCTCCCCGCCCTCTGGCAATAGACATAAGAACAGAACCACCTACACCAAAAAGCAAACCGATCCCATAGAATATGTTGAACAATGGCAACACTATATTCAGCGCCGCCATTGCCTCTATTCCTAATCCTTTACCTATGATAATAGTGTCAGCCAACACATATATGGATGTCACCATAGTTCCACATATGGCAGGAATTAAATATTTAAAGAAATTTCCCGTCACCGAGCCTTCTGTTAAAGTTTTAGCCTCCACAATAAATCCTCGCAATAATTGATTTAAAATGCCACGCATACAGTTTATGGGCTTAATGCAGCTATTCTATCATATTATGCCCTGAATGTGTAGGAAAATGTGTGACAGTATTGCTTTATAATATTTATTATATCATTGAACAGATGGTATAAATGGATCTATACCTATGGTACTACCACCTTTACGGTCTGATTTTGCTTATTTAGAAACTTAATTGTTACAGTTTTAGCCGTTTTTTGACGAGTATTTGCGGTATTTTACCTATTATTTAGCCTTTTTCCGGAGGAAAGTATCAAAAATGTATCACGATGCTTATTTTTAACAAAATGGCACACAGCGTGTTCCATTTTTAACGTGATATAGGTACCTCGACGCATAGCGTGATACAAATTTAAGTAAAAGTACACATGAAAGGGTGCTGTGTGTATTTTTACTCAAATCATTTACGATTCTGCATACTTGTATGTAGCTTGCACGTCAGCTTGCATGTTCACATGCAAGCTGACATGCAAGTTATTAACCTTGTTTTATATTTTTAAAATATTTTTGCTTAGGACTCTTCGGTTTGTCCGGATAAAGCAAATTCACTTTTTTAGAATCAATCAATGGATTCAAAATATTTTTCATAAATGAATCTCTTGACTTATACCCACAAAACTCCTGTATTTCTTTTCTGCTTCTAGGAATTTCAAGATACTCCATAATCCTTGCATACTCTTTTATATCCAGCCCTGTTAATACAGACGAATGTTTTAATTCTTCTTTTGCTGGTTCTTTATCTCTCCATACCCCATCGGCACCAACTTGCCCATACTGACCATATCTTAATAACGACATATATTTTTCA
>JAZQME010000021.1:0-20909 GCA_045543195.1 Lachnospira sp. | reverse complement strand
TTGACAGTATAACATAAAAAAAGCAACTCGCAAAGGACGAATTGCAATTTTTTTATTTTTTAACACTTTTTTTACTTAGAAATGAAAAATCTCGACAAAATTTCCTCCACACACCACCCGGGCGTAATTTTCCCCACTGCTTCGGACGTGACAATTCGCTCCTCATAATACACTTTTCCGTCTACCAGATACTGTATGCTTCCCACTTCACTTCCCGTCTCCACCGGCGCATCCAGAATGTTTTCCACCCTGTATACCACCACAATCTGTTCGTCCGAACGAAGCAGGAGCCTACCCGTCTGTTCTCCCGGCGTTTCTTTCGGTTCCGTCGATGCACCATCCCGTCCCGTCACCTTCACATCCACGTAAGCCGTATCTCCTAACACCCTCGTCTGACCGTTTCTCACCGGAATTGCCTCCAGCACACTCTCATCAAAGGCAATGCCCTCCTCGGAAAAACTTCTGTAAAAGAAATTATCCACACCATATTGCATCAGCTCCTTTGTATCGCTCCATTTCCATGTTTTGTTATTGGGCCAGCCGCAGGCAAGTAATGACACAATAAATGTTCTGCCATCATCCTGATAAGCACATATATAACAATATCCGGCATCATTTGTAAAACCGGTTTTTCCAGATATTATGTTAGGATACATATTAAGAAATGCGTTGGCGTTGTTTACTGTATATTGCCCAAAGGAGTGAGATGGAGTTGTTGTGATTTTAAGAAATTGCTGATTTTTAATACAATAAGCCATAATCAATGATAAGTCCCTTGGGGTAGTTGAATGAATTTTTCCGTTTTCTTCTGCATCCAAACCGTTAGGTGTAATAAAATGTGTATTATTGCAACCAAGTTCCAGTGCTTTTTGATTCATAAGACCTGTAAATACACCGACCAGTAACTTGCTCTGTTCTTTGCTTAATTTTCCTATAAAAGTACTGTCGGTGTTGTCTGTAGGAACAAAATCGTAGGTTGCATTATCTGTTATATTTAATATATCGTTGGCTGTTCCTGCTCTTACATTACATATATATTGAAAAGCGACATTTTCTGCAATAATAACAGCACTGTCATTGTGAGACTGAAGCATAAGTGAGTAAAGCAGGTCATCGAGTACAAATTGCTGCTCCTTTTTTGCGTTAAGCTGGACATCAGGCATAGAAGCAGCGTAGGCAGATGTTGTGCAGACTGCATCAAGTTTTCCGTATTCCAGCGCGATTATAAGAGACATAATCTTGGTGGTACTTGCCATTGGAACCTGAGTGTTAGCATTTTTACCGATAAGAATTCTGCCTGTGTCAGCATCCATAAGGCAGGCGTATTTGGCAAAAAGAGACGTTGCTACATCTGTAGAACCGGAGGTGGCTATGTATTCGGTATTATCGTTTTTTTGTTCTTCGGTAATTGAATAATTAGGAAGATAAAATCGAACTCCATTACCTAAACTTATGGCAAGAAGTATGAGTATTAACAATATAGAAACATATTTTATGCTTTTTTTATGAAATATTCCTTTTTTTACACTCGACATAATTAGATTTCTGTTATAATGTTTAGTGTATGTATATGAATTGTTATATGCTATTATTCTCAAAAGTTATTAATGTACAGATTGTTGGAGGAAGTATGAGTTACATAGAGTTTAATGACGTTAAAAAGACATATAAGATGGGTGATGTAAAGATAGAAGCTTTGTCAGGTGCTAATTTCTCTATAGAGAAGGGAGAGTTTGCTGTTATTGCAGGTCCAAGTGGAGCCGGTAAGAGTACAATTCTTAATCTGCTTGGCGGTATGGACACAAGTTCAGCCGGAGAGATTATCGTTGATGGAAGCAGAGTTGATAAGTATAACGAAAAGCAGCTTACAACTTATAGAAGATTTGATATAGGCTTTGTGTTCCAGTTCTATAATCTGGTTCAGAATCTGACTGTTAGGGAAAATGTTGAGCTTGCCACTCAGATATGCAAGAATCCCCTTGATATTGATGAAGTTATTGAAGCGGTGGGGCTGACTCATAGAATTAATAATTTTCCTGCACAGTTATCAGGTGGTGAACAGCAGCGAGTTGCCATAGCAAGAGCTCTTGCTAAGAATCCTAAGATACTGCTTTGTGATGAGCCGACTGGAGCTCTTGATTATCAGACTGGTAAGGCTGTGCTTAAGCTTTTGCAGGATACATGTACTAAGAATGGTGTTACTGTTGTTGTTATTACGCACAATCTTGCTCTTACACCTATGGGTAACAAAGTTATAAGAGTGAAGAATGGTACGGTTTCTGCAGTGGAGATTAACGACAATCCTGTACCTGTTGAAAGGATTGAGTGGTAATTATGAAAGGTATGTTATTAAAAAATTCGGTTAGAGAAATAAAAGGCTCATTTGGCCGCTTTTTTGCTATATTTGCTATTGTTGCCATAGGTGTTGCATTCTTTGCAGGTCTGGTTGCGACTTCACCGGATATGCGTTATACAACTGATAAGTATTATGATGAATATAATCTTATGGATTTAAGACTTCTATCAACATTTGGTTTTGATGAGGATGATGTTAAAGCCATAAGAAGTGTGGAGGGCGTAGATGGCCTGTTTGCGACCTACAATATGGATGTTGTCACCAAAGAAGATGGAGTGCAGAGTACTATAAGAATTATGGGACTTCCCGATTCAGATATATCTGATGACAACAAGGAATATATCAACAGACTTCGTATCAAAGAAGGACGTTTACCGAAAAAAAGGGGAGAATGTGTTGTTAAGTATAAAGAAAATGACGCAGAACCTTATAAGATAGGTGATAAGATTGTTGTAGAGTCAGGTACTGACGCAGATATAGAGGATTCGTTAGAGAGTACTACTTATGAAATAGTAGGTATTGTATACACTCCATATTATGTTAACTTTGATATTGGTGAAAGTGAGATTGGCAGTGGTTCTGTTGATTATTGTATGATGATACTCAATGAGGAGTTTAAAAGTGAGTATTATACAGAACTGTTTGCAACTGTAGAAGGTGCAAGGGCACTTGATACTTACAAGCAGGAATACTTTGATAAGGTTGGTGAGGTAGCTGACAGAATCGAAGGACTGGTTGATGAAAGAATCGATATAAGACTTGAAAAACTTAATAAAGATATTGACAAAGAAAGAGAAGATGCCATAAAACTGGCTCATGAAACCATTAAGGATAAGGTTTGGGAGAAGTATGACAGTCTGGTTGCTATGTACAGCACTATGTATCCGGGACAAGATGTGGTTTCTATGGTTGTCAAATCTTTGGAAGAGGCAGAAGCTGAAGCTGTTAAGAATTTTGATACGGCTGAAATAGATGATGGGATAAATAAAGCAAGAAAAGAACTTAATGATACCGCTGCTGACTGGGAGTGGTATGTGCTTGACAGAGATTCGCATTATTCCTATAGAGATTATGAATCTACTACGGAGATGATGGAAACTATTGCCAGCGTGTTCCCTATATTCTTTATGCTTATAGCGGCGCTGGTTTGTCTTACAACCATGACCCGTATGGTTGAGGAGCAAAGAGAACTTATTGGTACATTTAAGGCGTTGGGATATAAAAAGTCCAGCATTGCTATGAAGTATATTCTGTATTCACTTATTGCTTCGGTGTCAGGTGGTGTTATTGGATGTGCCATAGGTCTTAAGATATTTCCTGCTATAATATATTATTGCTGGGGAATTATGTATGATTTACCGGATCTTTCTTACACAACGCATATAGGGTTATCATTTGTATCTATTGGACTTATGGTGCTTGTTATTGAAGTTTCTACCATTGCTGCATGTTATCGCGAGCTTATGGAAGTGCCATCTATTCTTATGAGACCTAAAGCACCACGTAAGGGTAAGAAGATATTACTGGAAAGAATCGGTTTTATCTGGAAGAGATTGTCCTTCTCAAATAAAGTTACTGCAAGAAATATATTCCGTTATAAGAAACGTTTCTTTATGACTGTGGTAGGTGTTGCCGGTGGTTGTGCCCTTATGATGACAGGGTATGGCATAAAGGACAGTATTTCAGTGCTGATACAGAAGCAGTTTGGCGAAATTCAAAGGTATGACGTAAGTGTTTCTTTTGATGATGACAGTATTGGTAGCAGATTAAGGCTTGATTCAGACGTAAAGACAGCACTTTCTCTTATGAATTATACTGCGGATGTTTCGGATAAGAAAGAAATGGTTGATGATGATACTATAAATTTAGTATCTGTTAATGTAATAAAAGACGCAGACAGAATTGGCGACTTTGTTACATTTAGAAAAAGAAATACGGATATAACATACAGTCTTGATGATTCAGGCGTATTAATATCTGAAAAAACTGCGAAAGACCTAGGTGTTAAGGCGGGGGATACATTTTATATTCAGGATGCAGATGAAGATGTTAAGGAAGTTACAGTATCACATGTTATTGAGATGTACACCGGACATCATATATATATGACTGTGAAGTATTATGAAGATGTGTTTGATAAGAAAGTGACTGACAATTATGCCTTGGTTATGCTTAATTCAGCAGACTCTGATACAGAAACAAGAATGGGCATTAAGTATCTTGATATGGATGGAGTTAAAGGTGTTACATTTTACTCCGGAAGTGCAGAGAACTTTAATGATATGATAAGTACACTTAATCTTGTTACGTATATACTGATAATTTCTGCGGCTGCATTGTCATTTGTTGTGCTTTACAATCTTACCAATGTCAATGTATCTGAGCGTATAAGAGAGATTGCGACTATTAAAGTTCTAGGCTTTTATAACAACGAAGTAAGTGCATATGTTTACAGGGAGAATATTGTAATCTCTGTAATAGGTGCTGCAGTAGGTTTGGGATTGGGAGTTGTACTGCATCATTTTATTATGGTTACATTAGAGTTTGATGATATGATGTATGGCAATGTAATAAGACCGGTATCGTTTTTGATATCATTTATGCTTACTATGCTGTTCTCGGTACTTGTAAATATCTTTATGCAAGGTAAGCTTAAGAAGATAAAGATGGTTGAATCTTTAAAATCTGTTGAATAATTAAATTTAATATCATATTTGTGGACTACCTGTTCATATATTGTGAAAAGCAATAAACAGGTAGTCCTTTTTATATGCAATTAAATAGGTGGTTAAGTTCAATAATTTGAATAAATACTTTGGTGAGGTGGTTAGATGGAACATATATCAGATAAATATAAAGATATATCTAAAGATGAAATAGAGTGTAAACTGGGAGAAATATTACAGTTTGTATCGGTAAGGATCAGAGAATGTTTAAAGAATGATGTAAGACTGAACCGATGTTGTCGTATGGACAGAATAAGCGAGATTAGGTTAAGGGTAAACAGGCCTGTGATAATTATGTTTGGTAAAAAAGAGCTGGTTTGTACTGAAGCAATAGTTTCTATGGATGATATAAGACAAAGCCTCCAGTTTATAAGTGATTATTCATTATATGCACATGAAAAAGATGTTGGCAATGGCTTTATTACTCTTAAAGGAGGGCATCGGGCCGGTGTTACAGGACAGGCAATAGTTAATGATGGGAAGATTATTAATCAAAAGAATATAGGATTTATTAATATAAGAGTTGCATATGAAGTAAAGGGGTGTGCCAACCCTGTTATGCCCTTTATGTTAGAGACCGGGCAGCTTGAACATACACTTATTATTTCACCACCGGCTTGTGGAAAAACCACATTGCTACGGGATGTGATAAGACAGTTATCTGATGGTGTGTGCGTAAGTGTGTCAAAGGGTATATACATAAGTGAAACTAATGGTGGGAATAAACATATTTACAAGGTTGGTCTGGTGGATGAAAGATCTGAAATTGCAGCATGTTACGAAGGAATCCCACAAAATGATATAGGACAAAGAACAGATGTGGCAGATCAGGCGGATAAAGCAACAGGTATGATGATGTTGTTAAGGTCTATGTCACCGGATGTTATCGCTGTAGATGAATTGGCTGGTGAGAATGATGCTAAAGCGGTTAGGTATCTTTTTGGATGTGGATGTAAAGTTATTGCTACTGTTCACGGCAGTGATTATGAACATGTGAAGAATCAGCCGTACATAGGAGAATTAATCGGAGAATATGGGTTTAAGCGGATTGTTACATTGGGAAGATGTAACAGTAGTAGTTTTATAGAAAATGGTTGGATAAAAGAATTGAGAAAGGTATAGATAGTTATGTTTTTAAAGGTATGCGGTGCAATAATCACTATGGCAGGGACATTTTTATACAGTTGTCACTTAACTATGCGTATGTCACAGCGTATTAAACGTTTGACAAGCTTTAAAGAGTCTTTGATGTTAATGAGCGGACATATAGGTTATGCCAGAGTAAGTATGCCTGAACTTGTAAAAAGTATTGCGGAGAGTATAAGTCATACTGAGATTAAGGCGTTATATGGGTGCGTGTATGAAAGACTAAATGATAATAAAGGTGATGCATTTCTTACGATATGGCAGGAAAGTGTAAAAAGGGGGGTGGGGGTATCACATAACGATGTGGAATACAGGATGTTTTGTGAGATTGGGGAGTTGCCATTGTATATGGATGCAACCATGCAGGTTAAGTTTCTTGAAGAGAAAATCAATAGTCTTGATGCGGAAATATATAAAGAAAAAGCTGAGCTTGATAAAAAAGAAAAAGTGTACAAAAGTCTTGGGTTATCAGCAGGTGTGCTGATAGTGCTTGTATTAATATAATGTAGGTTGGGAGAGGTGTCAGTTGGAAGTAAATATTATATTTAAAATAGCAGCGGTAGGTATATTAGTTTCAGTATTAAGTCAGATATTAAAGCATAGTGGAAGGGAAGAACAGGCGTTTCTTACAAGCCTTGCAGGACTTTTGCTGGTATTGTATTGGATTGTACCATATATATTGGAATTGTTTGAAACTATGAAGAAAATGTTTGAGTTATGAAAGGTCGGTGACTGCGAATATGTTTAAGGTTGCAATAATTGCAGTTTGTGGAGTAATTCTTGCCGGGTTTCTTAAAAATGCAGGAAGTCATTTGTATATAGCATTATCGTTGGCAGTTTCTCTTATTATATTGTTTTATATATCAGCAAAGCTTTCGGATATTATCACACAGATAGTTTACATACAAAAGTACATATCCTTTGCCAGTGAATATCTTACTATACTTTTTAGAATAATAGGAATTACGTATATAACGCAGTTTGCTGCGGATATATGCAGAGACAATGGTAATAGTGCCATTGCAGGACAGATAGAGTTATTTTGTAAGGTATCTATAGCTGCGATAAGTATGCCTCTTGTATTTGTGCTTTTTGAGACGGTGACATCATGCGTGGGGTAAAAATGCTGTTGAATATGAAATATATAGTGTTTTTAAGAAAAGTTATAGCGGTGTTTGCTGTGTTATGTGCAATTGCTTTTTGGGGAACTAAGTACTGTATTACTATTTATGGAGCAGATTATGAAAGTGAGACGAAGAATGTAGTGGATTACTATGCAACATCAAAGACAAAGATGGAGCAATATGATGAATACGACTATTCTGATATTGAGAATTCTATAAATCGAGTTGAAGATTATGAAATGGAACAATCTTTTGAAGAACTTGTAGAAGAGATTGTTAGCGGTGATAGTGGTTTAGAAAATGGTAACAATGGTATTCTTGACAATTTTTTTCAAGAATTACTTGACGCAATATTTGGTGTTGTTGTTGCCAATAAAAATGCTGTTTTGCAAATCGTGCTTCTTGCAGTACTGTCGGCGGCGATTAATTCATTTTTGCCTTCACTAAACAAAGGACAAGTGTCAGAGTATGCTCATATGATTATAGAAATAGTTCTGATAACCATACTTGCAGCCTCGTTCTTTAGTGCGTGTAATGAGTGTGTAAAGGTTATAGAAAACTGTGTGGATATATATAAGGCTATTATTCCGGTGTTTTTCTCGGCGGTAATGGTTACTACAGGAAATGCTACGGTTGCCGCTTATTATGAGGTTGTACTTATGATGATGACGGTGGTGAATTCCTTTTATAAAAATGTGTTTGTAGGACTGGTTAAAATGTACTTTTTGCTAATCGTATGTGATTTAGTTATAGGAAAAGAGCAATTTTCAAAGATGTGTGAGTTATTAGAAAGTGTAGTGAAGCTGGGGTGCAAAACCACTATTGCAATATTTGCAGGACTTGGCGGCCTTAAGGGAATGATTAATCCTATGAATGATGTGCTTAAGAAAAATGTTGTTATGAAAGGACTAAAGCTTGTGCCGGTGGTCGGAAGTACTGTGGATACGGTATCAGGGACTATTGTTGGTGCAGGGACTATTATTAAGAACGGAATTGGACTTGCCGGAATAATCGTTCTTATATCTGTATGTATGATACCTGTTATTAAGCTGGTGTCAATTTCGGTGTTGTTTAAGGTGACAGCTGCTGTAATTGAGCCCATAGCAGGAAAAAAAGTTGTGAAAGTAGTGAATGGTACTAGTGTTGCGGTGGGACTGCTTACATTGATAAATATAGTTGTTTTGACGCTTTTTATACTGATGCTGGCTATTATGTGTGTTGCAACTAATGTTGGGGTGTGAGGTGTATATGACATATTTATTGGATTGGGTTAAACAGATATTCGTTATATGCATAATTACAGGGATTCTTATGCATTTGGTGCCAGGGGAAAAATACCAGCAGTATATCAGATTTGCGTGTTCTGTCATAGTGACACTGGTTTGTATTAGTCCTGTGATAAATCTGTTAACAGGTGAAGGTAGTACGGAAGCCATATTTAAAAAGTTTAATTATTATATAAAGCAGGAAGAAGACAAGTGTGATATTGATATGGGTTTTATGAAAGATGACAGGTACAGTCAGTCTAATTATGAAAATGCTGTTATAAGTTATATTGATTCCAGGGTACTAGAACATGGAATGTTTCCGGTGGGCACAGAGGTGGTAATTGATTGGGACGAGGCGTCTGATACATATGGTACCCTTCAAAAAATAACTGTCAATGTTAAGACGGAAAAGAATGGCGAAAATAGTAGGAAAAGTAACGTGTATGATATTACTGATTATTCTTCGTTAAAGTCGGAGCTGGCGGCATATTATGGTATTAATGAGGGGAATGTGAATATATATGGGAGTAGGTGAGGAATATGAATAAAATAATCGAAAACTTTTTGAATAAATCAGGCAAAGAGAAAATAACAATAGTAATACTTATAGGAGTTCTTTTGCTGGTGATATTTATTCCTACCAATAATCATAAAGATAATGTTGAAGGGAATGATGCATCATCGGGAACAATGAATTCAGGAAGTACAGTACTTGATTATGAAACTTATATTGAGAACAAGCTGGAAGAAACGCTTAGAAAAGTTGAGGGAGTCGGAGCTGTGGAAGCCATAGTAACTATTAAGACTTCAGAAGAAAATGTATTGGCAAAGGATAGTGAACATAATTCATCTAATACACAGGAGACGGATTCAACAGGGGGTACAAGACTTCAAGAGAGTGATAGTACTAAAGATACATATATCTACTACGACAGTAGCGATGGGAATCAGCCTTATATTGTAAGGAAGAACATGCCAAAGGTGGAAGGTGTTGTGATAGTTGCTAAGGGAGGTGGTGATGGTAATATTGCGACAGCTATTACATCGGCTGTTGAGGCGCTACTTGATATACCGGCACATAAGATTAAAGTATTAAAAATGTCGTAAATAAAGAATATTTATTATGTGGAGGCAGAAGTGAGACGATTTAAATTTAAAAAGAATCAGGTAATAATTACTGCATTGGCTATAATGATTGCAGTGGCAGGTTACATAAATTATTCAGGAAGCTTAAAGGATTCATTGCCTGTTAATGGAAAACAGGCAACAGATGATTCGGGGAATCCTATAGATAGTGCAAGCAATGATATATTAAGCAATGATGCAGAGCCGGATGACAATAGTCTTACAGATCCGGGTGAGGCAGTGTTTACTGCATCAGATACAGTTTTATCAAGTGTCATATCTAATGCAAAGCTGAATAGAGAGCAGGTTAGAGCGTCTAACAAAGAGACATTGCTTAAGATTATTGAGGATAAAACGCTTAAGGAAGCTTCAAAGAAGGATGCTATTACGAAATTGGCAGCTATTACGGATAATTCAGAAAAAGAAATGGCTGCAGAATTATTACTGGAAGCAAAAGGTTTTACTAATGTAGTAGTATCTATGGTTGATGGCAATGTTGATGTTGTAGTGGGGGTGACAGAGCTTAGTGATGCACAGCGTGCACAGATTGAGGATATAGTAAAGAGAAAAACTGGTTTAAGTGCTGATAAGATTTCAATAAACATTTGCAATAATTAGCATTATTGATTATAATACTAGTAAGTACATTTCGATAATAGGAGGTTAATTATGACTAAGGAGTTTCAAGATAAAGGGAATAATTACACAATAAGCGAAAAAGTAAATATTGGTGAGGTTAAGGTTGCTGATGAGGTTGTTGCCATTATAGCAGGACTTGCGGCTACAGAAGTAGAAGGTGTTGAGTCTATGGCCGGCAATATTTCTAACGAGCTTGTAAGCAAGCTTGGTATGAAGAATCTTTCTAAGGGTGTTAAAGTAACAGTTGATGCTAAAACAGTTATTGTTGATCTTGCATTGAATATTAAGTATGGATGTGAGATACCTGCTGTTTCTATGAAGGTACAGGAAAAGGTTAAGTCAGCTGTTGAGACTATGACAGGTCTTGAGGTGTGTGCGGTTAATATTAGGGTTGTAAGCCTTAATACAGATGCACAGTAAGTATAGTGTTTAATATTTTACCAGACCGGATACACACCGGTCTGGTATTTGTGCGAATATGCAGGAAGGAATTTACATGAAAAGAACATACATCAGAGAGAATATTTTTAAGATATTATTCAGAGTTGAGTTCCATGATATGGCGGAGCTTGAGCAGCAGATTGATTTCTACTTTGAAGGCTTGGAAAGAGAAGTAGAAGCTGAGGATAAGAAGTATATAAAGGATAAGGTTATTGCTATAGCAGAAAAGACAGAGGCTATTGATACAATTATTGATGAGTATTCAGAGGGTTGGCCGGCAAGCAGACTTGGAAAGGCTGAGCTTGCTATTATGAGACTGGCAGTTTATGAGATCAAGGATGACGATGATATTCCGGTTAATGTTGCTATTAACGAGGCTATTGAATTAGCAAAGAAGTATGGAAGTGACAGTGCTCCGTCATTTATTAATGGAGTTCTCGCGAAACTAATTAACTAATTAATTATTTATTTATATAAAGGGGTATGGTTTATGGCTGCATCATATACAGTTACACAGATGAATTCATACATAAAGAATATGTTTAGACAGGATTTTGTATTAAGTCGTGTATCTGTAAAGGGTGAAGTGTCTAACTGTAAGTATCATACTTCCGGTCATATATATTTTACATTGAAGGATGAGCAGGGAACCTTGGCGGCAGTTATGTTTGCCACTCAGGTTAGAAGTCTTAAGTTCAGGCTTGAGAATGGTATGCAGGTAGTGGTAAATGGTCGTATTGATGTGTATGAGCGAGACGGAAAGTATCAGTTGTACGCAACAAGTATAGAGCAGGATGGCGTTGGGGATTTATACAGAAAGTTTGAAGAGTTAAAAGCATATTTTGAGCAGATGGGATATTTTTCTAATGAATATAAAAGACCTATTCCTAAGTATGCTAAAAGAATCGGTATAGTTACAGCATCAACAGGAGCTGCCATTCAGGATATTAAGAATATTGCATACAGACGCAATCCTTATGTGGAGCTTTATCTGTACTCAGCGTTTGTGCAGGGAGCCGGAGCAGCTTCAAGTATTGTTAAGGGAATAGAGACTCTGGACCGTATGAATATGGATGTTCTTATCGTTGGCAGAGGTGGAGGCTCTATAGAAGATTTGTGGGCTTTTAATGAGGAGATTGTTGTTGAAGCTATATTCAATGCTAAAACCCCTGTTATATCAGCAGTAGGACATGAAACGGATTTTACTATTGCGGACTTTGTGTCTGACTTAAGAGCTCCTACACCGTCAGCGGCGGCAGAACTTAGCGTTGCTGACATTTCATTGATTGAGGAACGCATAGATTCATACGAAATTGCATTGAATGAATCTATGGAACAAAAGATTGCAAGACTTAGAGAGCGAATAACTGCGTATGGTATGCAGCTTAAGTATTTAAGTCCTATCAGTCGTGTTAATGAGAAGCGTATGCAGGTTGCTTCTATGCAGGATAAGCTTGAAAGTCTTATGAGGCAGTGCGTTATAAGCAAACGACACCAGTTAGAGATATATGCTAAAGGATTACATGGCTTGTCACCTCTTGAAAAGTTAAGTCAGGGATATTCTTACACTCAGATGGAGGATGGTAACCCTATTAAGACTGTTAATAGTATTAAAAAGGGTGATATGCTTAATATATATATGAAAGATGGCAGTGTTAAGGCACAGGTATTGGAAGTTAGTTTGGGAGGTAAGTGATGGCTAAAGCATTGACTTTGGAAGAATCATTCGAAAAGCTTGAAGAGATTATAGGACAGATGGAAGAAGGGAATACTTCTCTTGATGATACATTTAAACTGTACAATGAAGGAATAAAGCTTGTTAAGAATTGTAACGGGATGCTTGATAAGGTTGAAAAGCAGATAGTTATTATTAACGGCGGAGAGGACTTGGAAGATGGAGTTTAAGATTGAATTATATGAAAGAGTTAAATGGATTAATGATACGATAAACAGTTTTCTTCCTATACCGGAAGGTAAGCAGGTTATTGTTACAGAGGCTATGAATTATAGTATTGACGTAGGTGGAAAGAGAGTGAGACCACTTATTATCAGTGAAGTTTATAAGCTTCTAGGCGGTACGGATACAGACTTTATTAAGCCGTTTATTGCGGCTATGGAGTGTATTCATACATATTCATTGGTTCATGACGATTTGCCGGCTATGGACAATGATGATTTTAGGAGAGGTCAGCTTACTACTCACAAGAAGTATGGTGAAGATTTTGGTATTCTTGCAGGTGACGGACTCCTTAATTATGCATATGAGATTATGTTAAATGCTTGTGTCACAGCAAAAGATTCAGATGCGAGACTTCGAGCTGTGCGTGCGGCTTCTATACTTGCTAAAAAAGCAGGTGTATACGGCATGGTGGGAGGTCAGGCTTTAGATGTGTATCTGACAGGTAAGCCTATGTCGGAGGATGATTTAGCATTTATCTTTGAGTTAAAGACCGGAGCTCTTATAGAAGCTGCATTTATGATGGGTGCGGTTTTAGCAGGTGCGTCGGATGAAGTTATAGCCAAGATGGAGAAGGTAGGACATCTGGTTGGAATAGCATTCCAGATTCAGGATGATATATTGGATGTTATTGGTGATTCCAATGTTACTGGAAAAAGTGCCAATAGTGATGCAAAGAATAATAAAACCACATATGTTACACTTTATGGAATGGATAAAGCTAAGGCAGATGTTGAAACTATGTCTAAGGAGGCAGTTAAGCTTATCAAGGAAGCTGGAGATAATGAGTTCCTTGCTGCGCTTATCAATCATTTAATTAACAGGGAAAAGTAATTATGATATTGGAAAAGATTAACAAGCCTAACGATATTAAAAAGCTTGAACCAATTGAATACAATCAGTTAGCAGAAGAGATCAGAGCCTTTCTTATTGATAATATCAGTAAGACAGGCGGTCATCTTGCGTCTAATCTTGGTGTTGTAGAACTTACTATGGCATTACATCTTGTGTTTAATCTGCCACAGGATAAGCTTATATGGGATGTAGGACATCAGGCCTACACTCATAAGATACTTACAGGTAGAAAGAATCAGTTTGAGGGCCTTAGAAAGTTTGGCGGTATGAGTGGTTTTCCAAAGAGAAACGAAAGTGACTATGATGCATTTGATACAGGTCACAGTTCTACTTCCATATCTGCGGGATTGGGCTATGTGTGTGCCAGAGAGATTAACAAGGAGCACTACAATGTTATATCTGTTATCGGAGACGGTGCGCTTACGGGTGGTATGGCATATGAAGCTCTTAACAATGCATCACAGGTTAAAGGGAATTTTATTATAGTTCTTAATGATAACAAGATGTCAATCTCCCAAAATGTTGGTGGTGTACCGAATATGCTTGGGCAGGTTAGGTCTTCCGATGCTTACTATGATGTTAAGGAAAGTGTTGCTAATGCCTTGTATAAAGTGCCTGGTGGCGACAGAATGGTTAGAACTATTAAGAATACAAAGAGTAGTTTAAAGAAGCTTATTATTCCGGATCAGATGTTTGAGAGTATGGGAATCACTTATCTTGGTCCGGTTAATGGTCATGATATTGACAAGCTTATTAAGATATTTAATGTTGCTAAAAGAATTGACAGAGCAGTGCTTGTACATGTTGTTACACATAAAGGGCATGGTTATAAGCCTGCAGAGCGCAATCCTAGCAAGTTCCATGGTATATCACCTTTTGATGTTAAGTCAGGAAGTGTTATATCAAAAGGTGGTAGTAAGTCGTATTCAGAAGTGTTTTCAGATGCCATATGCGCTCTTGCTAAGAAAGATGATAGAATCGCTGCTATTACAGCGGCTATGCCTGATGGAACAGGGCTTAAAAAGTTTTCTAAGTGGTTCCCGGACAGGTTTTTTGATGTTGGAATTGCAGAGGCTCATGCTGTAACATTTTCGGCAGGACTTGCTGCGGGCGGAATTAAGCCGGTGTTCGCAGTGTATTCATCATTTTTACAAAGAGCTTACGACCAAATACTTCATGATGTCTGTATTCAGCATTTGCATGTGGTTTTTGCCATAGATAGAGCCGGTCTTGTAGGAAGTGACGGTGAGACTCATCAGGGAATATTTGACCTGTCATTTCTTAGAAGTATACCTAATATGACTATATTGGTACCGAAGAATGGTTGGGAGCTTAAAGAAGCCTTAAGATTTGCACTGGATGATTTTTATGGACCGATTGCTATCAGATATCCAAGAGGTGCTGCCAGTGAAGAGTTTGAGGAGTTCAAGGGCACAATTGAGTATGGTAAAGCAGAGATTATGCATTGGGAGTCTGATATAGTACTTCTTGCAGTTGGTACTATGGTGTCAACTGCCGCAAAGGTAAGAGATATACTTAAAGAAAAAGGGTATAAAGTATCTTTGGTTAATGCAAGATTTGTTAAACCTATAGATGAGATGCTTATAAAGAGATGCGAAGATGAGCATAAGTTACTTGTTACCTTAGAAGAAAATGTTGGCAAGGGCGGCTTTGGTGAAGGAGTTTGCCAGTATGTCAGTGATGCCAATGTATCTGTTAAGGTGCTTAATATATCACTTCCGGATGAGTATGTTGAGCATGGAAGTGTGTCGATTCTTAAGTCAGAAGCCGGTATAGATGTGGATTCTGTGGTTAAGAAGATTGAAAATGCGTATAACAATGATTTACATTTTGAGTTAAAGAATAAGTGAGGTTACCATGGCAAAAGAAAGATTGGATGTTCTTTTGGTGAATAGAGGGCTTGCTGAATCGAGAGAAAAGGCTAAAGCGATTATTATGTCCGGTAATGTATATGTTAACGGACAGAAGGAAGACAAAGCGGGTTCTAATTTTAGTGAGGATGTAGCTATAGAAGTAAGGGGCGCTACTTTGAAGTATGTAAGCAGAGGTGGTCTTAAGCTTGAGAAAGCTATGGAAAACTTTGATGTAGTGCTTGAAGGTAAGGTGTGCATGGATGTGGGTTCGTCCACAGGGGGGTTTACTGACTGTATGCTTCAGAATGGAGCTGTGAAGGTATATGCGGTTGATGTTGGACATGGACAGCTTGCGTGGAAACTTCGCAATGATGAACGTGTAGTGTGCATGGAAAAGACTAATATACGTTATGTGACTCCTGAAGATATTCAAGACAGAATACAGTTTTCAAGTATTGATGTTTCGTTTATTTCCCTTACAAAAGTACTTGGTCCTGTAAAGGAACTTCTTACTGATGATGGACAGATAGTATGTCTTATTAAGCCACAGTTTGAGGCTGGCAGAGAGAAAGTTGGTAAACACGGGGTTGTAAGAGAGCCCGAGGTTCATCTTGAAGTTATTGAGATGGTAGTTAAATATGCTATTTCTATTGGATTTGAGGCTCTTAATCTTGAATTTTCACCGGTTAAGGGGCCGGAGGGCAATATTGAGTATTTGTTACATTTGCAGAAGCATATAGATGGATTGTATGAAAGTACTCCGTTTTGCGCAGAAGATGTTGTAAAAGCGGCACATGACACATTGAGTTAAGTTGGTTGCGAGGTTTTAGCAATGAAGAATTTTTACGTTATTTCTAATAAGAATAAGGATCCGGAAAGAGTAAATGCTAATTATGTGGCTGATATATTGAAGGAGTTAGGGGTTAATTGCCAGTGTCAGGAGTATTCTGATGAGAAAACAGGCGATTACAGATATACCAACCCTGAGTTAATTCCCAACGATACAGATTGTATTGTTGTGCTTGGTGGTGACGGTACATTGTTGCAGGCATCAATTGACCTTAATGAGCTTAATATACCGCTTTTTGGAGTTAATATTGGTACGCTTGGATTCCTTACTGATACAGATATGAATGGTGTTAAAGAAGCACTTACCAGCATTGTTAAGGGTGACTACGAGATTGACTGTCGTATGATGATTGATGGAAAGGTTTATCGTGACGGCAAACTGGTTTATGAGAATACCTCGCTAAATGATATCGTTATCAACAGATATGGCAGTTTGAGAGTTATTGACTTTGATATTCTTGTTAATGATGAATACTTAAGTTCATATTCTGCGGATGGTGTTATTGTGGCAACTGCTACAGGTTCTACGGCCTATAGTTTGTCCGCAGGTGGTCCTATACTTCAGCCCAATGCACAGCTTATTATGGTTACACCGATTTGTCCGCACACTCTTAATAAGAGAAGTATTATATTTGGTGCAGATGATTCTATTGTAATAGAAATGAGTGATGATAAGAAGTCTTATGAGGAAAGGGTAGCATCCTTTGATGGAGACCAGTTTTTCAATGTGGTTACAGGGGACAGGATAGTTATTACACGTTCTGATAAGGTTTCAAAGTTTGTTAAAACTAATAAGGCAAGCTTTTTACAAAGAGTTCGCCAGAAAATGATGTAACTAATTGTGAGGTGCGTATGAAAAGTAGCAGACATAGTAAGATAATAGAGTTGATTAAAACTAATATAATAGGTACACAGGAAGAGCTTGCTGCGGCACTTAATGCTGATGGATTCAATGTTACACAGGCAACAGTGTCCAGAGATATAAGAGAGCTTAATCTTACTAAAATGAGTGTTGATGGCAAGCAGCGTTATGTGGTATATGAGGCTGCAGCCAGTCGTGAGATGAATGATAAGTTCATGAGAGTTTTAAAAGATGGTTATGTAGGGATGGATATGGCCCAGAATATACTTGTAATAAAGACAGTTCCGGGTATGGCTATGGCTGTGTGTGCGGCTCTTGATGCCATGAACTGGCATGAAGTTGTTGGCTCTATTGCAGGAGATGATACAATTATGTGTGCAGTGAGAACTGTTGAAGATACAGTTAAGCTTATGGATAAATTGAAAAATATATTGCACAAATAATTAATGTGTTGTATAGTATATTTGTTATATAATATATTTGTTATATAATATATTTATTATCTAATATGTTTATTAGGATGTTGATGTGGGGTTAAATGTATGCTGACGAATTTACATGTGAAGAATTTTGCGCTTATTGAGGAAGCTGATATTGATTTTAATGAAGGGCTCAATATACTTAGCGGTGAAACAGGTGCTGGTAAGTCTATTATATTGGGGTCTGTTAATATTGCTTTGGGAAGCAAGGTTTCAGCTGATATTATAAGACATAATTGTGAGTATGCGTTAGCAGAGTTGACATTTCATATAGATGATGAAGAAAAGATAGCTAAGCTTAAGGCTATGGATATAGAGGACATTGATGAAGGGGATATTATTATCTCTAGAAAGATAAGTGCTAATCGTTCGCAGATTAAGGTTAATGGTATGAATTGTACTGCTACACAGGTAAGGCAGATAGCACAGTTGCTTATAGATATTCATGGTCAGCATGACAATACACTGCTTCTAAACGATAAAGCTCATCTTGATATGGTTGATGAGTTTGGAGGTGCAGGTGTTGGGGACTGTAAAGCACAGTATAAGGCTTTATATAAGGAGTATCAGGAGCTTTTAAATAAACTTTCGGAGCTGGATATTGATGAAGCTTCAAGACAAAGAGAAATATCTTTGGTTGAATACGAGGTTAATGAGATTACTTTAGCCAAGCTTGTTGATGGGGAAGATGAGGAGCTTGAGAGCCTTTTTAGGAGAATGAATAATTCTCAGAAGATATTAAGTGATATATCACAGGCGGCCAGACTTCTTAGTGATGGCGAAGAAAATGCTGTGGATTGTATTAATTCGGCTTTGAAATCTATTATTAATGCCAGTACATATGACGATAGTCTGTCTGATATAGTTGATTCATTGTCAACAGCGGCTGATATTATAAGCGATGCGGCAAGAAGTATTAGCGATTATGCAGATGATTGTTCATATGATGAGTCTGAGTATGAGGACATCAGCAGAAGACTTGATATGATTAATGGCTTCAAGCTAAAGTACGGAAAGACCATTGCTGCTATTAATGAGTATGGACTTAAGCAGCAGGAGAAGTTAGATGAACTTTACAATCTCACAGATATTATTGATAACATACGAAGTGATATTGAAGTAAAGAAAGAAGAGCTTGAGACTGTTGCTGTTAAGTTATCAAAGGCAAGAAAGGCTTCGGCTGATAAGTTATGTGTAGCTGTTTCAAAGGGCCTTTGTGAACTTAATTTTCTTAATTCAGAGTTCGAGGCACATTTTGAAGAGCTTTCTGAGTGTGGTTCTAACGGCAAAGATTCTATGAGTTTTATGATTTCAACTAATGTTGGTGAGTCGCTTAAGCCTTTAGCAAAGGTTGCATCAGGTGGTGAGTTGTCTCGTATTATGCTTGCGGTAAAAACTGTTATTGCAGATAGGGATGATACACAGACGCTTATATTTGATGAGATTGATGCAGGTATTAGCGGTAAGACGGCTCAGCTTGTAGGAGAAAAGCTTAAAGCCTTGTCTAAAGACAGACAGATTATATGTATTACACATTTGCCGCAGATTGCAGCTATGGCAGATACACATTTTCTTATTGAAAAGTCTGTTGTGGAAGGTTCAACTGTTACTCAGATTAAGGAACTTGATGAAACTGCATCAGTTAACGAACTTGCAAGGCTCTTGGGCGGAAGCACAGTGACAGATGCTGTTCTTGCTAATGCGAAAGAGTTAAAGTCTATGTCACATTTACAGTAATCACCTAATTTAATATTTAAGATAATGCAGATACTATTCATAATCATTTGGTTTAAAGTCACAACTATGGCTTTAGAAGGGAGACTGATTATGAATAGTATTTTTTTGTCGGATAAAAAGAATATATTAAAAATATTTCTTGTGGTCTGCCTTTTGGTATGTATGGCTACAGGGTTTGGAATATACATTAACACTGTGATATCTAAGATTCCTGAGGATATATATGTGGTAAAGGATGATGAAGCTGTAGTTGATTTAAGGATTCCTGCAACCGGTATATGTGAGGCTTCCGGAGGCGTAACTAAGGTGGATTTTAATGCACCTGTTACATTTAAAGGAAATGTCACGGGGACTTATGAATTAAATATACGACTTTTTGACTTGTTTGATATAAGAACTGTTGATGTCAATGTTGTTAATGAGCGAAGTATATACCCTTGCGGCTTTCAGATAGGTATGTATCTGAAAACAGACGGTGTACTTGTGGTAGACACCGGAGAATTTGAGGATTATGCAGGCAATAAGGTTAATCCTTGTGATAACATACTAAAGCCGGGAGATTATATTGTGAAGATTAATAGAACTGAAGTTACATCTAAAACCGAGCTTAATAAAAGGATTAATGCAGCTAAAGGTGAAAAGGTGGTTTTAAATGTAAGGCGAGATGGTGAGTTAATAGATGTAAGTATTAATCCGGTTCTTACTAAAGATGGTGATTATAAAGCGGGATTATGGGTTAAAGATGATGCGCAAGGAATAGGGACAATTACCTATGTCACAGATGATGGACGTTATGGTGCATTGGGACATGGCGTAAGTGACCCTACAGTGGGAAAACTTATGGAGATTAGTGCTGGTTCAATATATAAGACGAAGATATTGTCTATTGTAAAAGGTGAAAATGGAGATCCTGGTGAGTTTATTGGAACTATTAACTACAGTGATAACAATAAATTCGGCACAATTACATCTAATAGTATAAGTGGTATAACAGGCAGAATTAATGCAGATTTAATTGAAATATACAGTTTAAACAAGATTCCCATTGGTTACAGCTATGAAGTTCATAAGGGTAAAGCATTTATCCGCCTCTATAATGAAGGCTCATATAAGGATTATGAAATAGAAATTCAAAATGTTAAATCCGGGAATAACAAGAATATTACCTATAAAGTGGTATCACAGGAATTACTTGATTTGACAAATGGTATCGTGCAGGGCATGTCAGGCTGCCCAATCATACAGGACGGAAAACTTATTGGAGCAGTTACACATGTGTTTATTGACGATTGTACAAGTGGATATGGGATATTCGTTGAAAATATGCTTAAGCATTGAGTCCAAGCAGAAAGCGGAAATAGCAGACAGCGTGAGCTTGCTCACAGGCTGTTCTGCTATTTTTTGATTTCTATTTGGCGAAAGCCAAACTTTCTATGTATTGACAGAGTACTACTTTTCATGCTCTAATCAT
>JAZQME010000020.1:0-132559 GCA_045543195.1 Lachnospira sp. | reverse complement strand
ACCGGCAATGAGGCATCGGTGACTACAGCCGGCGTAGCAGGTGCCACAACAGAGTATGCCACACTGGCAGAGGCGGTAACTGCGGCTAACGCAAGTGAGGGCAGTACCATTAAACTGCTTAAGGATGTAAGTACAGCGGAGTGCTATACTATCAGTGGTGCTAACATAACATTTGATATGAATGGTTATACGCTTACTGGTAGTACCAGTGATGCAGGAGTGTTTTTCGTAGAGGGCTCACTGACTGTTAAGAGTAGTGTTGATGGTGGTAAGATGATAGCCACTAACACCATATGGGGAGTGTTCTATGTGAAAAACTCAGCAGAACTGGTTGTTGAGAGTGGTGCTATTGAGAATACATATTATGTATCAGATGTTGCATCATATGCTGTTATGATTGATGGTGGTACAGTAACAGTTAAAGGTGGAAGCATAAGCGGAACAACCTATGGAATTCGGCTTGATGATGGTAAACTTACTGTTAGTGGTGGTTATATATATGGCTATTATGGGATTGATGTGAGTGGTTCTGTGGAGGATACAGCCCGTGAACTTGTTGTGAATGGTGGTCGCATTGAAGGTGAAGATAGCGGAATAACTTCAAGTGGTCATAATGGCACTTGTGCAGTTACCATCAATAGTGGTTACATCAGAGCTAACTCAGGTTACGCACTTAAAAATTACTATAAATCAAAGATTACTATCAATGGCGGAATATTCAATGGCAGTGATGGTGTGTTATATGATAAAGAGGGCAGCGATGGCGTAGTCCTTGGTGATGGTTTAAGCTGGATGAGTGAGGAATGCGAAATACTTGACTCTGTAGCCGAAGTAAGTTATGCATTTGTTACTAACTCAGGAGAGTATACTCTGTATGTCCAGAAGGACAATGCAGTCACAGGATATGCCACACTTGCAGAGGCTGTCAGCGCGGCAGGCAGTGATGAGGCGAGATTTATGATATTAAAGTCTGCTGAGTTATCTTCCAATGTGACTATTGCACAGAATCAGGAATGGAGTATATCATCATCGGTTACATTAACATGTTCAGATGGTGTGGTAATTACTAACAATGGTGTAATCACTAATAATGGTGTTATTAGTGGAGATATCGTTAATACAGGTACATTTAATAACAATGGAACAGTGGGTTCAATAATTAACAGCGGACAGCTTGCGATAAGCAATTCTACTATTAACGGTGGTATTACTCTTAATGCGGCAGACGCAGAAGATGTATCTATATCTTTAGGTGACTGTTACTTCCCTAATGGTCTTACAGTAGCAGGTACTGTAGGTGGTACAGAGGTGGATATAGCTTATATTCTTGGGGATGAATACTACCTTGAGAACAGTGCAGGTGAAAGGGTTACAGTGACGCCGGGACAAAAGACTGTGTCAGGTGCCGTGTACATTAAGCCTATGCCAACAGTTTCTGTAACTACTAAAGATGGAGCGGTTACAGAATATGCATCTCTTCAACAGGCATTTGACTATGCAAAGGATATGAAGGGTGTTACTGTTAAATTGCTTGATGATATTACAGAGACTACAACTACAACTATAAGTGGTATTGGCGATATAACATTTGATCTGAATGGAAAGACACTTATATATGAAGGTGATTTGTATGATGGAATTGTTATGGACGATGATGATGAAGAGCAGCTGGTACTTACTATAAAGAGTAGTCAGGAAGGCGGAACTATAGATGCTTCTGATTTATACGATGATGCAGTATATAACAAAAGCAGTAAATTGTTGGTTATAGAGAGCGGAACCATTATCGGTAGAGATTATGGTGTGTACAATAAGGAGTATACCACGATTAACGGCGGAACCATTATCGGTAGAGATTATGGTGTGTACAGTGATGATGACAAAGTGATTATTAACGGCGGAACTATTAGCGGTACAAATTGTTGTGGTGTGTACAGTGATGACGAACTATTTATTAACGGCGGAACCATTAAATCGGAATATAAAGCTATTGATAACTACGAAGGTTTAGTTGTTATTAGTGACGGAACTATCACTGGAGACCTGTATTCGTATATGGGAATGTTTACTATCTGTGGTGGTACATTTTCATATGATGAGCAGGACGGGGTATACGTAAAAGTATATGGCGACCTGATTATTGAAGGAGGCGTCTTTAAGGGGGAAGAAACTACCATTTTTCCTATATATTCTAGTGACTATGGTACCGAGGCAAACATAGTAATATCAGGTGGTGAATTCCAGCAGGGATTGTACATAGATTCAGCGGATGCTAATGGCACAGTCACTATTAAGGATGTTATTGAAACGGATTATCATCTAGTTGATTCAACAGGTGAAAAGATTACTTATGAGGATAGTGCTACGTCAATTACCAGTGCAGTAAAAGTAGTGGGTTCTGTTAACAATGCGTCAGTGACAACTAAGGACGGCAAAACTACATATTATGGTGCATTGGGACAGGCTCTCAGGGAAGCAGCTAAACATAAAGGCAGTACGGTTACATTGCTTAATGACATAACAACTGATGCAGCAATAATAGTATACGGCGGAGAGTATACACTCGATATTAATGGTAAGAAGTATACTGTTATTAATAATGATGACAATGAAGCTATTGAGTTCTATAATGCGAATGTTACTATAAAGGATAGTGCAACAGGCGGATTGATTGATAATTCGACTACAGAGCGTGATACAATAGGTAATTACGGTGGCTTGCTTACTATAGAAAGTGGTGCCATAAGTGGCGGATACTCATCTGTATGGAATGACGAGGGTACATTGGTTATTAATGGAGGTACATTTACAGGTGTAATTGCTGCTATTGATAATGAAAGTGATATGGTTATTAACGGCGGTACATTCCAGTATACTGATGCAGAGAATGGATATGGTGTCATATGTAATGATAAAACTGTAACTGTTAACGGTGGTATATTTAAGGGTGCTATAACTATTAAGGACTATGTGCGTGAATTGGATAAAGCACCGGTGACTGTGACCGGAGGTCGCTTTGAGGGTGGTATTGCTATAAAGAAAAAATATGATGATAGTGTTACAACTATTCAGAATATGCTTTCAGAAGGCTGCGCATATTACAAGGAAGATGGAACACCTGTGACACTGGAAGATAGCCAGACAACTATAGGACATACAGTAGTGGTAGGTGCGGCAAAGGTGGCAGAGGATACATATCCTACAGACGCAGGTTACACAGGTGAAGCTATTGCAGACCCTGACGATTATATTGACGCACCGGGTGAGGTTGTGTTTAAGTGGTATGATGCTGATAACAATGAGCTTACAGACACACCGGTTGCGGCTGGTACATATAAGCTTGTTGTAAATGCTAAGCTTGAGAACGGTACACTTGTAAAGATTTCAGAGAAGACTGTTAAAGTTTCATATCTTGCAGTTGCATCAGGAACACAGTACACAGTTGATAATTCACAGGCGGACAAGTTCGTTGTGAAGGCGGCTGACGGTTACCTTTTAAAGCAGGTTACTATGGCTAGAAGCAATTCGTCAGAATGGGTTTCAGAGATAGTTATTCCTAAGACAGAAACAGGTACTTACACATGTGCATTCAGTGTTAAGGAAGTTGCAACAGGTGTTATCTCGGATGTAGTGACTGAAGAGTATACAGTTACAGCTCAGAACCCATCGCAGCCGGGCGGAAGCGGAGAAGGCAACGCAGGTGGCGAAGGCGAAAGTGGCTCAGGCAACGCAGGTGATGGAAGTGATTCGGATTCAAGCTTGCAGCCGGGTAATGGCGATGCAGGTTCAGGTGATAGCAACAATATCATTCTCTGGATGATGCTTGTAGTTCTTGCAGGTGCAAGTGCGACAGCAGTTGCTACTACAAAGAGACGCAGAGCGTAAGATTGGTATATAATTGATAAATTCGGGGTTGTAGTAGCACATTTGGTGTTATTGCAACCTCGTTCGTGTACGAAGTGTTTGCAAGCGAACGCATTGTTCCTAAATATAACAAATTATACGCAAAAAGGTGCGAATTGCACGCAAAACTATACAGACGACAAAAGATGTGTTATAATTATGACATTGAAGTTCTATAAATATATAGAAATAAAACAAAGATTATGTAGAAGAGAGGTTTATAATGAACAGAGTATTAAAAAGAAAGTTGAAGGGGCTTTTGGCATTGTGGATGGTAGTGGTTATGGCTGTTGCACTTGTGCCAAGCTTAGGTGTGTCAGAGGCGAAGGCCGCGACTACAGTGGCGGTTGATTTTTATTTGGGTGAGGAGCCGTTGAGGATTACTAAGTACTACGTAGCTGGTTCACTTGCTTCGATGCAATTACAGATAGAACTTGACACAGCCCTTAATACACAGAGTGTAATCATGGATGAACTTGAGGACGCTACGCTGGTTGGCTGGAGATTATTTGGTGCTACTGCTAATAATGGTTGTGAAGTGTGCTACGAAAAGTTTTATATGCCGGACGGCAGTATATCTGCAAGTGACTGGGGTGAGATAAAGAAAGATATAGGAGGAAATGACTATAGTTATGTAATCCTTGAGCCGGTGTATCTTTCTGCGTATATGTATACGGGAAGCGATGATATAGAAGACCGCATAACGAGTGCAGGATATTGTCAACCAAGTGTAGGTGATTGTTATCTTTTAGATCCTGAAAAAACTATCATAGAGCAGACAGAGTCGATGGGTGTAAGAGCCGGTGCTAACGGATATGCCCTTACTGACTGGAAACTGTGGTGGGGCGGTAATAATAGTGGTTATATTCAGCTTGACAACAACAATTATAAGACATTGATTGATGGTTTAGGTGTAGCTGGTACAGACGGAAAGATTACAGTAGAGGATTTTAAAAAGGGTAATTCTGATGATATATCAGAAGCATTTGGTCAGAACTGGACAGGTAACATACTTGAGCCAATCTATGGACTTAAGTATCGCTTTGCAACTGATGGACAGCCTTCTGCATCTAACAACTTTACAGCAAAGACGGAGGAAGCAGATGATAGCAGTGCAACAGGCTGGAAGCCTGTAACCGGTACTAAGTATGAGTGGTATTCACATAAAGAGAGTGCATACAAGGTTGTGGCTCCTGTGGCAAGTGGTATTGCGGTGGCAAGTGAGGAATTGACGATTCCGGTAGCGGGTTTAATTGATTGCACTTACGATGAAGCAACTGATACATGGAAACCAGATGCTGGATGTGATGTTATGAGACTGTTGATTCCGGTGCAGAGGGGAGATAAGGTAACTGTTACTCCATCTGCTAATGTAACCAATGTAGGGTATTATATACTTAATAGTAGTATGTCTATTCCTATAACGAGTGGTAATACAGCGAGTGTTACTGTAGAGCATGAGGATGCTGCATATGTGTTGTTCAATATAGAAGGTTCTGATGATACATTTTCAGCAAGTGTTAAGATAGAGAGAATTTCCGACACTTTACTTACAGGTCAGGATAGCGCTACACTTAATACAGATGGTCTTGCATTAGGACAGTATTTTTGTAAAGTAACATTCCCTGACAGCTGGCTTATGAGTACTCCTTCCACATATATAAAACCAACGGAGGCTGAGTTTAAGTATACTGAACCATCGCCGCTTACATATGACGGAACTAAGAAGGAAGCTACAGTAACAGTAGCAGATGGAGTTACAGGTGTAGGTGAGATTACTAAGCATTATTATGATGCTGATGGTAACGAAGTGTTGGACGGTTCGATACCTTCGGCACCAACCAATGTAGGAACATATACAGTAAAGATTGATGTTGCAGCGGGAACAACCTATGCGGCTGCTAACGGAATAACTAAGGCCGACTGGAAGTTTACTGTGGTTAATGCAGAGCAGAATGCGCCTGCTGTTACAGCAAAGGATGAGACTATATCAGGAAAGAATGATGGTGGTATCACAGGTCTTACTACTGATATGGAATACAGCGAGGCAGAGAACGGAACATACACGAAGGTTACTGATGCAGATGCAGTATTTGCACCGGGAACATACTATGTGCGCTATGCAGCAAAGGCTAATTATAATGCTTCGCCAGCTACAGCAGTAGAGGTTAAGGCAGGAAGAAAGCTTGTAGTAACATATGTGGCAGATAGCACTACTGTTAAGACAGTGAAGCTTGATTACAACGCAAGCGTGGCTGATAGTGACATACCGACAGCCCCGGCAAAGGAAGGCTATACAGTAGCATGGGATAAGGAAGCAAAGAACATTACAGAGGATACAACTGTTACAGCGGTGTATACTGTGATTCAGGAGGATTCAACAGGAGGTTCTACTGGTGCAGGTTCACCACCATCTGGTGATGGCAATAATTTTATCCTTTGGATGATGCTTATGTTAGTATGTGGTACGGCTTTGGTGACAGGTGCTGTTGCAAAGCAGAAGAAGTAATAGATTAGATATGTATAAAAGTAGGTTCGGTGCATATTGTTGTGCACCGAACCTGTTTGATTACTTGGACCAGAAGTCTGACCAGGCAGAACGTATTGAGTTGCATATTCTCTTGCTTAAGTATACTTTATGGGAGTCGTTAAATAATATATCATCTGTGCCTACCACGGTTATATGGGAGAGGTTGACAATAAATCCTCGCTCGCACAGCATAAAACGATTATCTGTGAGCAGTTCCTGCATAGCCTGAGAAAAAGGTATTCGCAAATAAGTGCTTTCTACGGTGCTACCGTTGATTAGATGAAGCACAGCAATGCGATTGCAAAGCTCTACATACATTATGTCATTAAAAGAAATACGCATATTGCTGTCTTTGGTTTTTATAATAATGCTTTTCTCGACTGTGTCTGAAAGTGCACCTATAGCTTCTTCCAGTGCTGACATAAAAGACGTTGGTTCAATAGGTTTAAGTAAGTAATTAAATGCCTTTACTTTATATGAATCAATGGCATACTTTTTGCTGGAAGTAAGATAAATAATTATGCCATTGTGACTCATTTGACGAAGACGGATACCGAGGTCGATGCCATCGATATCAGGCATGGCAATATCCAGAATATATATATCGAAGCCGCCTATATCAGAGGTTGCATCCAACAAGTCTTTTGCATGTGAAAATGCAGTCACAGATATATCATAGTTCTTATGTTTATCAGCAAACTCATTGACTAAGTAAAGTAGTATTGTCCGATATTGATTTTCGTCGTCACAGATTGCAATTCTCATATGTGGACACCTCCTCCATTAACTTATTAATATTGAATTATAAAAGGTTTGTCAAGTGGGTTTTTTGCTTTTTTGACAAATTATACGCAAAAAGATACATATTATACGCAAAACGATACAAAAAAGAAAATGTATGTTATAATAATACGACATCTTTTAGGAGGTAATATGAAGAAAGTACATATTATTAAGGTATTGTTACAATATATTATAGTTTTTGCAGTTACTTTGGCTATATTGATCGGGGTGCTTATAGGAACTACAGCAATACCTAACGATGCAATATATGATAATATGCTGGAAAGTGCAGAGATGTACAAGAATGTGAAGGCGTATGAGTTTGATGAGTCAGAGCAGTTGCGTAAGATTACTGATAATTATGCTGATAATATTCTGCTTAATGTGTTGTGGAATATGAAAAGCGATACTCCGGTAGAATCTGCATTTGATACAAGGTATTATGATGGAGATGAATACGGCTTGAACTGGGGACTGTACAGTACTGTTAAGTATGGCGATGAGGCTGATACGGATTATACCCGGTACTGGCATGGTATGGTTGTGTTTATACGTCCGTTGCTTATATGGTTTAATATAGCTCAGATTAAGTGGATTGGATTGGGTGCGGCAGTGGTTTTGCTTGTGTTGAATCTGATATTGCTGTTAAAGAAGAAACAGTATTTTGCGGCAGTGGCGCTTTTGTTGTCCTATGTGGGAGTGCATTTCTGGCTGATTGTAAAATCAGCAGAATATCAGCCGGCAATAATAATCAGTCTGCTTATGAGCCTGTTGTTTGTGGCATTGGAGAAAAAGGGCGAAAGATGCCTGATTAGTCTGGCTGTTATAAGTGGTGTGCTTATAGGATTCTTTGATTTTCTGACAACGGAAACTATGACTATACTGATACCGTTGGCGTTGGTGCTTCTGGTAAGACAGGCGGAGGGACGTTTGAAAACATGGAAGGATGAATTGCCTTATTTGATAAAATCCGTGCTTGCATGGGGTATCTCTTATGGAATGACCTTTGTGATGAAGTGGACATTGGCAAGCCTTGTGCTGGGAGAGAATAAGTTTATAAGTTCTATATCTTCCGCGACTGTCCGTATTGGCGGAACCGAAGGGGAAGAGAATCTTCCGTTGCTTATGCAGATACCATCTGCGGTGCTTGCCAATATATCTACTTTGTTTGGAGGTATGGCCAGAGTGGATTGGCACAGTATTGTGGTGGGATTGTTGGTAACCGTACTGATAATTGGCAGCACATTTTACCTGTTCAGGGGTAATTATCACAAGGATATTTCAGTGTTAATGCTGATGCTTGGAGTGGTGCCGTATGTCAGGTATCTTGTATTGAATAATCATTCTTATCTGCATGAATTTTTTACTTACAGGGCACAGGCTACAACTATTATGGCGTTGCTTGCGTTGGTGTGGTATAATACTGACCGGGGGCTTTTGAAGGGAAGAAAGAAGACTGCAAAAAAGAAGAAAAAAGGTGATGGTTATGGATAAGATAGAATTTACGATATTGATGCCATGCCTGAATGAAGAAAAAACCTTGCAATTATGTATAGATGAAGCCTTTGATTACATTAGAAAGCATGATATGCAGGCAGAGGTGCTGATTGCAGACAACGGCAGTACAGATTCTTCCGTGGAGATTGCAAAAAGGGCAGGCGCCAGAGTGGTAACTGTGGAAAAGAAGGGTTATGGAAGTGCATTGCGAGGCGGTTTGAAGGCTGCAAAGGGTGAGTATGTTATCATGGGAGACTGTGATGGCAGTTATCCTTTTTTGGAGCTGGATGGTTTTATAGAAAAGCTACGGGAAGGGTATCCCCTGGTAATGGGCGACAGATACGCCAAAGAGCCCGAGAAGGGAGCCATGTCATGGAGTCACAGGTACGTGGGAGTGCCGGTGTTATCTATGCTTGGAAGGTGGAGGTTTCATACAGATGTGAGAGACTTTCACTGTGGTCTTAGAGGGGTTAATCGAAAGAAAGCTTGGGAGCTTGATTTTCACTGTGATGGTATGGAATTTGCAACAGAGATGATTGCGGAATTCGCCAAAGTAGGATGTAGAATCCCACAGGTGCCTGTGAGACTTCGTAAGGACGGAAGGGGAGGCCGTTCGCATCTGAGAAGTATCAGAGATGGATTCAGACACCTTAGTTACATAATGTTTTATAAAAAGTAAGTTATTTAAATGAAGGGAGTTAAGAACAATGAACAGAATGAAGAAAAGATTGAGAGGCTTGTTGGCACTTATGCTTACAGTTATTGTATGCCTTTCAGCTATGCCGATGAATGTAAAGGCGGCGACAAGTAAAAAAGTACATACTTATATGAGTCCAACAGAAACTGTAAGTTACGATTTTAGTGTTTCAGATAATGCAACGGCTCATGGTAGCAAGGAGTTTCCGCTTAATGTTGCTGATTTGAACTATGGGACTGTTCCAGATGGATATGAAATAGTGGGATGGAAACTGTGGGAAGCGGTTGAAGGTAGTGGCGGTGTTTGTGTGTCTCAAAATCAGGAAGTGAAATATTATGATAAGAAAGATGCTACTATAGAAGAGGCAGATGTTACGGCTTTGTATAGTAATATTTTATTAGAAGCAGTTCTTGAAAAGATTGTTGAGATCACAGATGTGGAAGTCAGTGATGGGAAAACAGATGATACCAAAGTACATCCTGATAATGCCGTTATGACTATAACTGCCACTAATGCAGTGAAGTATTATGTGTATTGGGAAACTAGTAGTAATTATATAGACAATATATCTGCAGAGGAAGTAAAGCAGGAAGGAGAAGCAAGCACATCTAATGTGATTGCATTGGATGGCCTTCCAAGTGACATAGAACTCTACTATGCTGTTGTGGCAGAAGATGAATATGGAAAATTAAGTGATAAGTACCGCGGGGCATTTTATACAGAGAATGTATGGGAAGCGTACACATATGTAAGTTCAACAGAAAAGGTAAGTTCTGGAGCGTGTGTTAGCGACAGTGCCAACCTAAAGAGCCATGACAGGTATGAGCTTCCAATTAATGTTGCAGATTTAGAGTATGGTAATGCACCAGAAGGATACGAAATTGTAGGATGGAATCTCTGGAACGCAACGAATGTGTATGGTAATATCTATGCGGGCAACGCAATAGAAAAGGTTTATGGTGAGAAGGATATTACTATATCTGAATCAGATGTTGAGGATTGTCCTTACAGGTTTCTGTTAGAAGCAGTACTTAAGCCGGTTTTGAAAGGTACTGTGAGTATTCAGAATAAGAGTGCGACCAATGTAGAAACACCATTAGCTTATAAAGATAGAGCGGGTGTAACATATAACATCACCAATTCAGAAGATGTTGGTACGATATATTATAAGTGGTATTGTGAAGGAGTAGATACGCCTGTCAGCACAGAGTCGTACTTTGACATTACTGAACAATGTATTGGTAAAAATATCTGGTGTGAGATAACGGCTGAGAATACCCCGGGAAGTATCGTATCTGAGAAATATCCGGTAGGTAAGGCTGTATATGATGAGCAGTATGCACCTAACAATGGCGTTGTTAATGATGTGTATGGAACAGATACATTTAGCTTTGAAGGATATGCTGAGTACCAATATGAATATCGTGTGCGCAAGGATGAAGCGTCTGAATGGTCTGCATGGGTAACAGCAGATGGTTTGAAAAATGTTATAAGCGGCTGTGGCACTGGTGCCATAGCGGTTGGAAATGTAAATAGAGCTGCAGGTTGTGTGCAGGTGCGTATTAAGGATACAGATAAATATGTGTCAACAGATTCTATGATTCTGACTAATACTGCTCCTTTTACAGCAGTTTTAAAGGATAGTGTTACATTGACAGGTGATGCAGTTTATGGCGGAACCCTTACTGCAACAGTAGCACTTGAGGAGAAGCTTGCAGAAGAGAATCCTGCTTTGAATTATACTTTCAAGTGTGGAGATAAGGTGTTGCAGGCTGCAAGTACAGTTAATACTTATAAAGTTGGTTTGGCAGATGTGGGTAAGCAGATTACAGTAGAAGTTACATCTCCGAATGCAACAGGTACATTAACTGCAACCAGCACAGAAGTACCAGCTTTAGATATTACTATAAATGGTGTGGTTGTAACAGGAAAGACTTACGATGGAACTACTGCGGCAACTGTAGAGAGTGTAACATTTACAAGAGATGGTAAAGAAGTGAATCTTGTAAAGGATGTAGATTATAAAGTTACATCAGCTGTCTATGATTCTGCTGATGCAGGAACAGACAGAAAAGTTACTGTAAGCGTTGAGCTGATTGGAGAGGCAGCTAAGACTTATGCGTTGGCTAATGGCACATATGTATTGGAGAATCAGAGTATAACACCAAAGACTATGAATCTTTCTAATACTTCATTGACAGTGCAGAATGATGTTGAAAATACTTACAGTGTAGAATTAAAGGATTTATTACCTGAAGAAGTAAGTAATGCATTGGCAAAAGAGAGTGGAAGTTGGAGCATTAAGTCAGCGGATATTGATGCGGACTATTATGATTCAGGAGCATATATTACAGGAAGTAAGCTTTATATTCCGATTAAGAAAGTTGCTTCTAAAAATGATAAAATCGGAACAGTGTGTGTGAAACTTGAAGATATGACTAACTATGTATTTGCTGTATCTGATAAAGAAGGTGTAATTACACTTGTTGCAGAGGGCGAGATTAAGAATCCTGACACAGAGAATCCTGACACAGAAAAGCCGGATACAGAAGGTCCACATATCAAGGGTGATGAAGGCAATGAAGGCTGGGAGGCGATTCGAGGTGTTGTTGCCGATGCCAAGGACGGTGAAACTGTTACTGTTGATATGAATGGCGTAACAGTAATTCCTGGCAATGTAATCAAGGATATCAAGGATAAGAATGTTACAATCGTTCTTGATATGGGTAACGGTATTACATGGAGCATAAACGGTAAGGATGTTACATCTGATGATATAAAGGATATTGATCTTGGAGTTACAATTGGTTCAGAGGATACTATTCCTGTTGATGTAGTCAATAAAGTAACAGGTGAAAGAAGTCATATGAACGTTACACTTGCATATGAGGGCGATTTTGGATTTACAGCGTTCCTTAGCATTAACCTGGAATCTAAGAATGCGGGACTTTATGCAAACTTGTTCTACTACAATGAGGATAAGAAGGAACTTGAGTTTATCTACGCAGATGAAATTGCAGCAGATGGAACAGTTGAGCTTCCTTTCACACATGCATCAGAGTACACAATTGTTATTGATAAGGCTTCAATGGAGCCACAGCAGGATGACACAACTAATCAGGGTGGCGCAGTGAGCCCTGACAGCGGTGATGAAGCAGGTATTGTTATGAGAAACTGCTTGTTTATGATGCTTTGTGCGATTATGGTACTTGGCGTAACAGGAACTTCAATCTTTGCAGGTAAGAGAAAGAGAGAAGAGTAAGTAGGACAGTTTGGCAACTGCTTAGTTTTTCCTCTTGACAATTCCGCCTAAAATGCTATACTTACAACATAAATTAATACAATTAACACGTTGATGAGACGAGTAGCATATTGGAAAGTTCAGAGAGAGGCACAGTAGCTGTGAGTGCCTTACGGGAAGATGTGTGAAGACTACCTCGGAGTGCCCCTAATCCGGGCCGGTGATTCCGTTATAATCGAATGAGTGGTCATGATTAAGTGTTGGCGGAGTATTGTTCCGTGATTACACTAAATCTGGCAAGCAGGGTGGAACCGCGAATTAAAGTTTATTCGTCCCGTGCCGCAATTAATATGTTGTGGCGCGGGACTTTTTGTATCCGTTATCGCAACGAACAAAGAAATGGAGGAATAGATTTATGAAAATCACACTTAAGGATGGCTCTGTAAAAGAGTATTCACAGGCAATGTCAGTGATTGATATTGCATCAGACATCAGTGAAGGCCTTGCAAGAATGGCTTGTGCAGGACAGGTTGATGGTGAGGTTGTTGACTTAAGAACAGTAGTTGACAAGGATTGCGAGTTAAGCATTCTTACATTTAATGATGAGGCTGGTAAGGCAGCATACAGACATACTTGCTCACATGTGCTTGCTGAGGCTGTAAAGAGACTTTATCCTGAAGCAAAGCTTGCTATTGGACCATCTATTGATACAGGATATTATTATGACTTTGACCATGCTTCATTCTCAAGAGAAGACCTTGACAAGATTGAGGCTGAGATGAAGAAGATTATCAAAGAAGGTGCTGAGATTACACGCTTTGAACTTCCAAGAGCAGAGGCTATTAAGTTTATGGAAGAGAAAGGCGAGCCATATAAAGTGGAGCTTATAAATGACCTTCCGGAAGATGCGATTATCAGCTTCTACAGCCAGGGCGATTTTACAGACCTTTGTGCAGGTCCACATCTTATGAGTACAAAGTCTATCAAAGCATTTAAGCTTATATCATCTTCAGGTGCATACTGGAGAGGTTCGGAGAAGAATAAGATGCTTACAAGAATCTATGGTACAGCATTTTCTAAGACAGCAGACCTTGAGGAGTACCTTAAGTATCTTGAGGAGATTAAGCTTCGTGATCACAACAAGCTTGGTCGTGAGATGGAGATATTCACAACTGTTGATGTTGTTGGACAGGGACTTCCACTTATTATGCCAAACGGTGTAATTATGTTAAATGAGCTTAAGCGTTGGGTCGAGGATGAGGAGACAAAGAGAGGCTATGTGAGAACTCAGACACCTCTTATGGCAAAGTCTGACCTTTACAAGATTTCAGGTCACTGGGATCACTATAAGGATGGTATGTTTGTGCTTGGTGATGAGGAGAAGGACAGTGAAGTGTTTGCACTTCGTCCTATGACATGTCCATTCCAGTACTTTGTATACAAGGCAAGCCAGAAGAGTTATAGAGACCTCCCAATCAGATATGGTGAGACTTCTACACTTTTCCGTAATGAGGATTCAGGTGAGATGCATGGTCTTACAAGAGTTCGTCAGTTCACAATCTCTGAGGGACACTTAATCGTAAGACCGGATCAGATGGTGGAGGAGTTTAAGGGATGTCTTGCCCTTGCAAAGTATTGTCTTGAGACACTCGGTGTTGAGAGCGATGTAACATATCACCTCTCTAAGTGGGACCCTGACAATAGAGAAAAGTATATCGGTGAGCCTGAGGTTTGGGAGAGAACACAGCAGCATATTCGTGATATTCTTACAGAGCTTGATATTCCATTTACAGAGGATGTGGGTGAGGCTGCATTCTACGGTCCTAAGGTAGATATTAATGCCAAAAATGTTTATGGTAAGGAAGATACAATGATTACTATTCAGTGGGATGAGTTGAACGCTGAAAAGTTTGATATGTATTATATTGACGAGAATGGCGATAAGGTAAGACCATTTATTATCCATAGAACAGCTATGGGTTGCTATGAGCGTACACTTGCTTGGCTTATTGAGAAGTATGCAGGTTTATTCCCAACATGGTTGTGTCCCGAGCAGGTTAGAGTGCTTCCGATCTCGGAGAAGTATGCTGACTATGCAAAGAAGGTTAATGATGAGCTTGTTGCTAATGGTATCAGAAGCAGTGTTGATAATCGTTCAGAGAAGATTGGTTTCAAGATTAGAGATGCAAGACTGAAAAGAGTTCCTTATATGCTTGTTGTGGGTGAGAAGGAGCAGGAGGCAGGCCTTGTTTCTGTAAGAAGCCGTTACGAGGGCGATGAAGGTCAGAAGACTCTTGACACATTTGTTAATGAAATCTGTAAGGAAATCAGAACAAAGCAGATTCGCGAGATTAAGCCACAGGATAACTAATACAGAAAAATTAGCAAATTTTAACCGATATTAGTAAAATATCTGTTGATATTATGTATTTTTTGTAGTACAATATAACAAATTGCTACGTAAGGGAGAAACAACATGGATATTATTGTAAAGTATATTGATGAGTTACTCGAGAAGAGCTCACCACAGGCTCCATTGTGGAACATCGAGAAGTTTAAGAAGGGGCTTACATCTAAGTGGAATTACATTGATGGCTGTATGATTAAGGCTGTACTTGAGATGTATGCTATTTCTAAGGACGAGAAGTATCTCAAGTTCGCAGATGAATTCATTGACTACAGAGTTAATGAGGATGGTACTATTGATGGTTATGATATTCACGAGAAGAATATTGATAACGTTAATGCCGGTAAGACATTGTTCGAGTTGTATGACATCACTGGCAAGGAGAAGTATAGAAAGGCTATTGACCTTGTATACAGCCAGATTGAGTTGATGCCAAGATGCGAGAATGAAGGCAAGAATTTCTGGCATAAGGATATTTATCCATATCAGGTATGGCTTGATGGTATGTATATGGGACAGCCATTCTACCTTGAGTATGAGACAAGATTCAACGACAGAAAGAACTATGATGACATATTTGCTCAGTTTAAGTATGTAATTGAGAATATGCGTAATCCTCTTAACGGATTGTATTATCATGCTATTGATACAAGCAAGGAAGCATTCTGGTGTGATCCTGTTACAGGTCTTTCACAGTGCACATGGCTTAGAGCTATTGGTTGGTACTCTATGGCACTTCTTGATACATTGGACAAGATTGACAACTCAGATGGAAAGTATGATGAGGGCTTCAATATGCTCAAGGAAGCATATGTAGATCTTATGAATTCTATGCTTAAGTATCAGGACGAGAGCGGTATGTGGTATCAGGTAGTTAACTTCGGCGGTATGGATAGAAACTATCTTGAGACAAGTGGTAGCTCAATTATGGCATACTCACTTCTTAAGGGTGTAAGACTTGGATTCTTACCTGAGTCATACAGAGCATATGCAGAGAAGGCTATCGACGGTATTTGCGAAAGATATCTTTCAACTGAAGAAGGTGCGATGTCACTTGGCGGTATATGTCTTGTTGCCGGACTCGGTAACAAGGAGAGAAGACATGGTACATATGATTACTATATGTCTGAGCCTATCGTTAAGGATGATGCTAAGGGTGTTGGTCCATTCCTCCTTGCGTATACAGAGTTGTTAAGATACAAGAAGTAATTGATAGTGTTTTTTCACGGGGGCTGGTGGTACACACCAGCCCCTTGTTTTTAGAAAGGAGAGGTTGTTATGAAGCCATATATTACTATGGAAGAAGCCATTAATGCACAAGGTGAGGGCAAGAGAGGTTATAAGCTTTTGACAGCAGATAATGGATGCATTAAAGGTTGTTGTTCGGGAATAACTGTGTACAGTGATTATGAATTTTCTCCAAACCCGGGATGTCATGAAGACCAAGAAGGGTTTTATGTTCTTGAAGGTGAGGGCTATGCAAAGCTGGATGATTTAGTGTTTCCTATTAAGGCCGGTGATTCATTTATCGCATTGCCGGGTGTTACCCATACTGTAAGGACTAAAGAAGGAGCGCAGCCGGTTAAGGTGCTTTGGTTTCATAGCGCTATATAGTATAACGATAACTTGTCAGGGGATAATGTTATGGATAATGAATACAAGGATAACGAATACAAGGATAATGTGTATGCTGTGACAAAGGAATCTGATGATGTGCCTGTTCAGCAGGATAAGTCGCCTTTAGAGTTGGAGCTGGAAGAGAAACAGCGGTGGCTTTTTAAGGAAAATATGCGATTGCAGGAGCTAAATGCTAAGCTGGAGAATGAGCGAAAGGTTGTTGAGGACGAGCGTAAACTCATAGAGATACAAAAAGGAATGCTTGAACGTCAACAAAGTAAGAATCAGCTTCTCAGCAAGCAGTTGGAGAGTCAGAAGAATCTCTTTGACAGTCAGTGGCAGATACTTGAAAGAGAGACAAGACAACTTGCCATTGATAAGCAGAGGTTTGAACGAGATAAACTGGTGTATAAGGATACCGTGAATCGTGAAGTAAGAAGAGGCATGGCATATCAGGATAACGCTAAGATATTTTTCAAGGGCGTTGATGATTCGGTTTCTTTAAGAAAGCGATATAAGGATTTGATGAAGATATTTCATCCGGACAATACTCACGGAGACACTGAGCTGATTAAGGCTATAGGTGAAGAGTATGAAAAGCAAAAAAGATATTATCTGGGTTCATAATGTGTACTTGTAATATTGCAAGTACACATTTTTCGTTGTATAATAATACGCAGAGGTTCTTGGATATAACCCGAATACAAAAGGTATTGCGGGATAATTACGAGAGGAGTATTAAAGATGAAAGTTACTACATTTTTAACAGATGGATTTGAAACCGTGGAGGCTCTTGCGGTGGTTGATGTGCTAAGAAGAGCTAAGATTGATGTTGAACTGGTTTCTATTACAGGTAAGCTTGATGTTCTCAGTGCGCAGAAGATTACAGTTATGGCTGAGAAACTGATAGAGGATGCAGATTTTTCAGATTCAGATGTGTTATTTTTGCCGGGAGGTTCAGGACACCGTTCATATCTTCCGAATGAAGCATTAGTGAGCACTCTTAAGGCACACGATGAAGCTGGTAAAAGAATAGCTGCTATATGCGCAGCACCTAGTGTACTTGGAAAGCTGGGTATGCTTGAAGGAAAGAAAGCTACTGTATTCCCTGGATTTGAGGACGATTTGATAGGTGCAGAGGTTCTTATGGCACCAGTGAAGGTTGTTACAGACGGTCATATAACTACATCAAGAGGTATGGGTACTTCTCTTGATTTAGGAATTGAACTTGTGAAACTTCTTATTGATGAAGATACAGCTACCAATATAAAGGATTCAATTCAGTACGCATAAGAAAGAATTCAAAGGGGAACATTGGTGAATAATAGTTATGATAATGAGCTTGAAGAGTTAGAGGTTGAAGAAGTCTTCGATGCTAAAGAACTTGAGAGAGAGCTTAATGAGATTCTTGAGGAAGATGACGAAGATATTGATGATGACCGCTTAGACGAGCTGGACAAGCTTTTTGCACAAAAGTATGAAGCTCGAAAGCATAAAAGTGTTCTTCAGGCTAGAAGACGCAAACGACAATTGAAGAGACTGGGTATTGTGGCGGCAGTTATCAGCGTGTTACTGTTGGTATCGGTCATAGCTTTTTTTGTTGTGCTTATGCGAGATGCAACAAGCACATTAAAAGCGCATAATACAGATATACTTGCAGAGACAAGGGCTATATTTGAGACAAAAAATACTGCGGATATAGTAGGTGATATAGAGGGGATTCCTTTGGAAACTGACATTGTTGAGCTAGGACAGGACAGCACTGTTTTTTCTGAGCAGGTGTCCTCGACACAACCTGAAAGTACTAAAGCTCAGGAAAGTACTAAAGATCCTGAAACAGAGAAGGTAACGGAGACAGAGAAAGTGCAAGGAACTACAAAAGCACCTGTAACTGTCAAACCGACACAGAGTGTTACAAACAGTAAGTATGTATCTGTTACAGATAGTGGTATTGCGGCAGATTATGTTGCATTGTATGATGTTTCGACAGGTGCTCTTATAGCAGGAAGGAAACCATATGATAGAATGTTTCCTGCATCTATGACTAAGGTTATGACTTTGATTGTGGCTTGTGAGAATATAACAGATTGGAATAAGTCTACAGCTCTTACAGAGGCTGAGGCTAATTATCTGTATAATGAAGATGCAAGTAGAGCTGTGTGGGATAGTGGTTCCTATCTTACTGCTAAGGATCTTATATATGGTCTTGTGTTACGGTCGGGATGTGATGCAGCTATGATGCTTGCCAGAATTACTTCTGGCTCGGAGGCAGAGTTTGCCAAGCTTATGAATATGAAGTGCAAAGAGCTTGGTATAAGTAATACAACACATTTTGTTAATTCAACAGGACTTCATAATGATAATCAGTATACTACTGCGGCGGATATGTGTAAGATTATGGAGTATGCTATGAAGAATGAATTGTGTGCAAAGGTTTTAGGTACCGCAAGTTATACATATACTAAGAATGGTGCAAAATACACTTGGAAGCATTTTAATTATCAGTGGTATAACGAGAAATACTACTATAACGATACTATAGCAAAAAATTCTCTTACAAAGAGAGGATTTTCTGTAATTGGTGCTAAGTCAGGATATACTAGTAAAGCAGAACGTTGTTTGGTAACATGCTTTATTAAAAACGACAAGAAGTATATCACTGTGGTAGCACACAGTGATACAGTATACCTATCTACTCAAGATTCTACTAATGTAATATTAAAATATGGTCCTTAAAATTAGCAAATATTGTCATAATATTTTTTAAAGACAGACACATAATAATACCAAGATGACGAAGCGGTCATCTGACTTAATTGAAAATACGATTAAGTAAAATGTTTATTTATTTGGAGGGTGTTATTATGACAAATTCAACAAATTCTTCATCAAAGACTAAGAAGGAAGCACAGGACGCGCTTAACAGATTTAAGATGGAGGTTGCTTCAGAGATTGGTGTTAACTTAAAGCAGGGTTACAATGGTGACCTTACTTCACGTGAAGCTGGTTCAGTAGGCGGTAACATGGTTAAGAAGATGATTAAGAGACAGGAAGAGCAGATGTCACAGGGTATGTAATTACCGGTGATTTTAAGGGGGTGCGCAAGCACCCTCTTTTATTTTACATAGTTAAGATATGGGGCAAGGGATGTGCTATTTCAGACATGCTTTCGCGCGAAGGGATAACGCAGCGGTACTAAGCTCGGCATAAACTAAAGCTTAGCACTCGTTAAGTGCCGACGTTATCCTACGGTCTGCAACAATACGCCCTGCGCCCAACATTTATCATGCAAAATAAAGAGGGATGCGTAAGCATCCCTCAAAATCAAAGTAATTAGCATACACTGTGAGTTAAAAACCTTCGTTACGGCGCTGTTTGCGCAGTTCAAGTCGTTTCAATGCGGCATCCCATTTTGCCTGTTCTTCCATAGAAGTTATTTTAAGCATAGGAACTTCTGTCGGCTGGTCATTTTCGTCCAGTGCAACCATTACAAAAAATGCGCGGTTTATAGGATGTCTTGAACCGTCAAGACGTTCAACATATGTGTCAATGCGGATTTCCATAGATGTACGTCCGGTGTATGTTATATAGCCTATCATAACGATGGTGTCGTTTATATAGCAGGCTTCCTTGAATTGCAAATTGTCGATGCAGGCGGTTGTAACATTGCATTCACTATGCCTTTTTGCGACGATACCGGCTACCTCGTCAAGCCACATAAGGAGCTGACCGCCGAAAAGTCTGCCTGCGCCGTTCATATCTCGCGTAAATAAAAGATGAGATACTTCTGTTTTAGAGTCTGCAACACATTTTTCTTTTCTCATAATGTCCTCCTGTTGGATAATGCAATATTATACAACACATTTTTCCTAAAATGAAGTAATAAAATTAGCTATTAATAAAAATTTTGCTGGTAATATCTGAATAACTGTGCTATAATCGGTTAGTATGTACATTGTCTACGTATATTTTGTGCGTAGTTATAAGAAAGAAACATTATACATATATTTAAGGAGGAAGTATTTACAATGAGTTTCAAAGTTGAACAGATGGAAGAGAAGAATATGGTTAAGCTCGTTATCGAGACTAGCGCAGAGGAGTTTGAGACAGGCTTAAACGCAGCATATAATAAGAGCAAGAGCAAGATTAATGTTCCAGGATTTAGAAAGGGTAAGGCTCCACGTAAGATGATCGAGAAGCTTTACGGTGCAGAGGTATTCTTTGAGGATGCAGCTAATGCTATTATTCCTGATGCTTATGCTTCAGCAGCTACAGAGAGTGGTCTTGATATCGTTTCTCAGCCAAGAATTGATGTTGTTCAGTTAGAGAGTGGCAAGCCATTTATATTTGAGGCAGTTGTTGCAGTTAGACCTGAGGTTGAGCTTGGCACATATAAGGGTGTTGAGGTTTCTAAGGTTGATACAGAGGTTACAGATGCTGATGTTGAGGCTGAGATTAAGAAGGTTGCAGAGCAGAATTCAAGAACAGTTGCTGTAGAGGATAGAGCTGTTAAGGATGGCGATATGACAGTTATTGATTTTGAAGGCTTTGTTGATGGCGTTGCATTTGACGGCGGTAAGGGTGAGAACTATCCATTGACAATCGGTTCACACTCATTTATTGATACATTTGAGGAGCAGATTATCGGCATGAACATTGGTGACGAGAAGGAAATCAATGTTACATTCCCAGAGGAGTATCATGCAGAGGCTCTTAAGGGTAAGCCTGCTATGTTCAAGGTTTCTGTTAAGGAGATCAAGGAGAAGCAGTTGCCTGATATCGATGACGATTTTGCACAGGATGTATCAGATTTTGATACACTTGATGAGTACAAGGCTGACCTTAAGACTAAGTTAGCAGACAGAAAGGCTTCTGAGGCTAAGTCTAAGAAGGAGTCAGAGGCTATCGAGAAGGTTGTTGAGGGAGCTACTATGGATATTCCTGATGCAATGATTCAGACACAGATTCAGAGAATGGCTGAGGATTTTGCAAGAGGTTTACAGCAGCAGGGACTTACACTTGAACAGTACTTCCAGTTTACAGGCATGACAGCTGATAAGGTTCTTGATGAGATGAGACCTGAGGCTATCAAGAGAATCAAGAACAGCTTAGTTCTTGAGGCAGTTGCTAAGGCTGAGAATATTGAAGTTTCAGATGATGAATTCGAGGAAGAGCTTAAGAAGATGGCTGATATGTACAACATGGAGCTTGACAAGGTTAAGGAGCTTATGGGAGATAAGGAAGCTGAGCAGATGAAGGGTGACATCGCTATTCAGAAGGCAGTTGAGCTTATCGCATCTTCAGCAGTAGAGAAGTAATTATTAGCGAGTTAATTCGCATGAATGGAGGCATCGTATGAGTTTTATACCTTATGTTATAGAACAGACCAGTCGTGGTGAGAGATCTTACGATATATATTCAAGACTCTTAAAGGATAGAATTATCTTTTTAGGAGAAGAAGTTACAGATGTTTCGGCTAATTCCGTAATAGCACAGATGCTGTTTTTGGAGGCAGAGGACCCAGGTAAGGATATACATTTTTATATTAATAGCCCAGGTGGTTCAGTATCAGCCGGATTGGCGATTTATGATACTATGCAGTATATAAAGTGTGATGTTTCTACTATATGTATGGGACTTGCTGCTAGTATGGGTGCTTTCCTGTTGGCAGGAGGAGCTAAGGGTAAAAGATATGCCCTTCCTAATGCAGAGATTATGATTCACCAGCCATCAGGTGGTGCGAGAGGTCAGGAAACTGAAATTAGAATTATGGCAGAGAATATCTTGAAGAAGAGACAGCAATTGAATGAGATATTGGCTGCTAACACAGGTAAGTCAGTAGAAGAGATTTCTCGTGACACAGAGCGAGACAACTTTATGACAGCGCAGGAAGCGCTTGCATACGGTCTTATTGACGGTGTAGTTGAAAAGAGATAGTTTTGCAAGGGCTGTGGCGGTATGTACGCAACAGCCCTATTTTAACTCTATTTATAGAATGTTGGAGGACAGTGGAAAATATGGCAGGCAGAAATATGGAAGAGAGAACTAGATGTTCATTCTGTAACAAGACTCAGGAGCAGGTTAGAAAGCTTATAGCGAGTCCGGGCGGTGCGTATATCTGCGATGAATGTGTTGGGATATGCAGTGATATTCTTGATGAGGAATTTTTGAGAGACGATGATTATGAGGATGAGGCAGTTGCAGATCTTGACATTAATCTCCTAAAGCCAAAGGAAATCAAGGAGTTTCTTGATGAGTATGTTATAGGACAGGATGACGCTAAGAAGGTGTTAGCGGTAGCTGTTTATAACCATTATAAGAGAATATTGTCAGGAAGAAAGCTTGATGTAGAGCTTCAGAAGAGCAATATTCTTATGCTTGGACCAACAGGTTCGGGTAAGACATTTCTTGCACAGAATCTTGCAAGAATTCTCAATGTTCCATTTGCTATTGCAGATGCAACAACGCTTACAGAAGCAGGTTATGTAGGTGAAGATGTTGAGAATATTTTGCTTAAGATTATTCAGAGCGCAGAGTTTGATGTGGAGAAGGCTCAATATGGAATTATCTATATTGATGAGATAGATAAGATTACTAAGAAGTCAGAAAATGTTTCGATTACAAGAGATGTTTCCGGCGAAGGTGTACAGCAGGCGCTTCTTAAGATACTTGAGGGTACTGTAGCATCTGTTCCGCCACAGGGTGGTAGAAAGCATCCACAGCAGGAGACAATTCCTATTGATACAACTAATATTCTCTTTATCTGTGGTGGTGCATTTGATGGACTTGAGAAGATTATCGAGTCACGTATGGATAAGAGTTCTATCGGTTTCAATGCTGAGATTAAGGAGAAGAAGGATGCTGATGTGGGAGAGATGTTCCATAAGGTGCTTCCACAGGATTTGATTAAGTTTGGTCTTATTCCTGAGTTTGTAGGACGTGTACCTGTAGTTGTGGCACTTGATTCCCTTGATGAAGAAGCGTTGGTACGTATTCTTAGAGAGCCGAAAAATGCTATTATTAAGCAGTATCAGGCATTGTTTTCTCTTGATGAGGTTGAGCTTGAGTTTACAGACGAAGCTGTGCTTGAGGTTGCTAAGCAGAGTTTCGAGAGAAAGACAGGAGCAAGAGGTCTTCGTTCAATCTTGGAATCAGTTATGAACGATGTGATGTATACTATACCTTCTGATGAAACAATTGCAAAATGTATCATAACTAAGGAGGCTGTAGAGGGTACCGGAGAACCGGTTATCGAATATAGAACAGACAGCGTAAATAAGTAATATGAGAAAAAAGATTTTACCAACAATAGCGTTAAGAAGTATGACCGTGTTACCAGACATGGTCATACATTTTGATATAAGCAGAAAAAAGTCCTTGAAAGCAGTGGAGCGTGCTATGGAAGGCCAGCAGGAGCTTTTTTTAGTGACTCAGCTTGATCCGGAGGTAGCAGAGCCTACATATAAAGATATGCATGTTATAGGTACAGTGGCTTGTGTTAAGCAACTGATTAAGATGCCAGAGGGAATAGTGCGTGTTCTTGTTGAAGGTGTAAGCAGAGCTGTGGTTTCTTCTATGCGTGAGGAAAACGGTTGCCTTATGACGGAGGTTATAGTTAGTGAGCAAAGATTCAACGATGTTGATGAGCTGACTTCAAAGGCGATGGTGCAGGGATTGTATGAACTTATAAGACAGTACAGTGTAGCTAATCCTAAGATGAATCAGGATGTTATTAAGCAGTGGTTGTCTATTGATGAAGCAGGAAAGCTTCTGGAGAGAATTGCGGTAGATTATCCTATGTCCTATAAGCGCAGACAGAATTTTCTGGAAGTGTACGACATCAATGTAATGTACGAAGAAATAGCCCGTATGATGCTTGAGGATATTAATATAAGTAATATACGATTCGAACTTACCCAGAAGGTTAAGGATAAGGTTGACAAGAATCAAAAGGACTATATATTGAGGGAACAATTGAAGGTTCTTTCAGAAGAGTTAGACGGTGAGGATTCAGTTTCTGAGACGGAGGAATTTAACCAAAAGGTTGATGAACTTGTTGCCACGGAAGAGGTAAAGGATAGTATTCGCAAGGAGATAAAGCGATACAAGACACTTTCAAAGGGTTCTTCAGAGGCTCATGTGGAGCGTGGATACATAGAGACGCTTTTGTCTTTGCCTTGGGACAAGGAAACTGTTGATAATAAGGATTTGTCAGTGGCTGAGGATATATTGGAGCGCGACCACTATGGTATGGAGAAGATTAAGAAGCGTATATTGGAAGCTTTAGCTGTGCGCAATATCGCTGAGACAAGCGATGCGCCTATTATATGCCTTGTAGGGCCTCCGGGAACAGGTAAAACTTCTATTGCAAGGTCAGTGGCTGAGGCGCTTAATAAGGAATATGTGCGAATATGTCTTGGCGGCGTGAGAGATGAGGCGGAAATCAGAGGGCATAGAAAGACTTATGTGGGTGCTATGCCGGGAAGAATTATTGCAGCTTTAAAGAAGGCAAATGTTAAGAATCCACTTATGCTTCTTGATGAGATAGATAAGATTAGCAATGATTACAGATCCGATACTGCGTCAGCTCTTTTAGAGGTGTTGGATAGCGAGCAGAATAAACATTTTGTAGACCATTATGTGGAATTGCCAACAGACCTTTCAAAGGTGTTGTTTATAGCAACAGCCAATGATTTGTCAGGTGTTAGCAGACCGCTTCTTGACCGTATGGAGATAATTGAAGTTAATAGTTATACTAAAAATGAGAAGCTGCATATTGCAAAGGAACATTTGGTTCCAAAGCAGATTAAGAAAAATGGTCTTTTAAAGAAGCATATTAAGTTTTCGGATAAAGCGATAAATGCTATGATTGACGGCTACACTAAGGAAGCTGGTGTCAGAAGTCTTGAGCGACAGATTGCAGCAGTGTGCCGTAAGGTGGTTAAGGAGCTTTATGACAACGGTAGTCTTAGAGAAGTTTCAAAGTCCGTTAGTATTACAGATAAGAATTTGGAAGAGTATCTTGGTAAAGTTAAGTACAAGCCGGATAGTATTAATAAAAAGGCTGAGGTTGGTATTGTAAGAGGCCTTGCATGGACCAGCGTAGGTGGTGATACACTTGAGATTGAGGTCAATACTATGCCGGGCAAGGGAGAATTTATTCTTACAGGTAATATGGGCGATGTCATGAAGGAATCTGCAAGGATTGCATTGTCATATGTACGCTCAATTGCCAGTGGTAAGAAATACGGTGTATCAACGGATTTCTTTGAGAATAATAACATACACATCCATATTCCGGAAGGAGCAGTTCCTAAGGATGGTCCTTCAGCAGGTATTACTATGGCAACAGCTATTCTTTCTGCGGTGGCAGGTGTTAAAGTTCGAGCAGATGTTGCTATGACAGGAGAGATTAATCTGCGAGGTAAGGTGTTAAAGATAGGCGGGTTAAAGGAAAAAATGCTTGCGGCTAAAACAGCAGGAGTAAAAACTGTTTTGGTGCCTGTGGATAATGAGCTGGATGTGAAGGAATTTGACGAGGAAATCACATCAGGTTTAGAGATTGTATATGTAAAAGATATGAATCAGGTACTTGTGAATGCGTTTATTTAATTAAGATTTAATTGTTGAGGAGGTAAGTATGGTAATTAAAAAGGTCAACTTGGATATAGTAATTGGCATAACAAGTGCAGTGCCGGAAACTGATATGCCGGAGGTTGCATTTGCGGGGAAGTCCAATGTAGGCAAATCATCTCTTATTAACGCATTGATGAATAGAAAGTCATATGCCAGAACATCTTCTCAACCAGGTAAAACACAGACTATTAATTATTACAATATCAATGATTCTATGTATCTGGTGGATCTGCCGGGATATGGTTATGCCAACGTCAGCGAGTCGGTTAAGGCTAAATGGGGTAAAATGGTTGAAAAGTACCTGAAGGTGTCAAAGCAGTTAAGACAGGTATTTCTTCTTATTGATGTAAGACATGATCCATCAGCTAATGACAAAATGATGTATGATTGGATTGTAGCAAGCGGTTACAGACCGGTTATTGTTGCTACTAAGCTTGATAAGCTTAAGAGAAGTCAGGTTGATAAGCATATAAAAGCTGTAAGAACAGGACTTGGACTTGAAAAGGATGATATATTAATTCCGGTATCTTCTGAAACTAAGCAGGGGATAGATAAGTTATGGGAAGTTGTTGAACAGTTTATAACACAAGATGTATAAAAGAATTCCGCTTCGGCGGAATTTTTTTGTTAAAATTTTGTGCATATTTTAACAAAAATCTTGTTATTATCCCCCAAAAGTGGTATTATACTATCAGATTTTGTGTAAGTAATTCAATATGATATATGGCACGGAGGAACGTGTATGGATAAGGTATTATATTTTGATATATGTGCCTTTCTGATACTTGTGATACTGCTGGTTTCGTTAGTGCTACGCAGAATGACAAAAGGAAGGTTGAACATAGCATTTTTTAGATTGAATATACTTATATTGTTAACTACTATGGCTGATATATGGGCGGTGGCACTTGACAATATGGGAGCCGGTTATGTGTTGCAGAAGTACATTGCACATTCAATGTATCTTTTGTTGCACAGTTTTGTTGTGCCGTATTATATATATTATATTATAATGCATACGGATACAGTTCATAAGTTTAGAAAAAGAGTGTGGCAGATGCTGCTTATATTCATACCACCGGTAGTTGTTACAGTTATGATGGTTGTTAATGCATTTAATGGAGTAATATTCTATATTGATGAAGCTGGAAGGTATGTGAGAGGACAGGCGTTCATTATATTATATGTGGCTGCAGTTATCGGGATAGTGTATGGTATGGTGTATATCATAGTATATAGAAAGTCAATGACTGTTCGCAATTTTATTGCTCTGTTAGCGGTGTATCCGTCTACCATATTGGCGGTTATTGCACAGTATTTTATGCCGAATATGATTGTTGAGATGTTTGTTAACGCTTGTGGTATGTTATTTGTATCTATGATAGTACAAAGGCCGGAAGAGTTTATAGATGTTAACACGGGACTTAGAAAGCTTAGAGCATATATGTTTGATATGGAAAGAGCCTATATTAATGAAAAGCCGGTTACTATCATTGCTATAAAGATACTGAACTATTCAGGATTAAAGGATATGCTCGGATATGACAATATGAATCAGGTTTTAAAGCGTATTGCGAGACATATGGAGAGTGTTAATGAACGCACAGGTCTTATGGCTGAGATATATTATCTTGATAATGGAAGGTTTCAGTTTGTTGTTGATAGTTGGAATGCTGATAAGGCACATCATGTGGCGGAACTCATATGTGATTATCTGAAATGTGGTTTAAGTTATATGCATATGGATATCAACCTTGTGAGTAATATATGTATAGCTAAATGTCCGGATGATTTGAAAGATATTAGTTCATTGGTATCCTTTATTGAAGATGAAGATATGGATAAGTACAAGGATTGTGTTGTGGAGTTTTCCGCTATACGTAAGAACGATTTCTACGATATCATGAAAGATATTGACGAGATAGTAGAACGAGCCATTGCCAATCATAATTTTTCGGTGTATTATCAACCGATATATTCTGTTAAGGAGAATAGGTTTGCTTCAGCGGAAGCATTGCTTAGGCTTAATGACGAAAAGTACGGATTTGTATCTCCGGCAGTGTTTATTCCTGCGGCGGAGAAGAGCGGTGCCATATATAGAATAGGCGAGTATGTATTTGAAGAAGTGTGCAAGTTCATTGCAAGTGACGAATTTGAACAGTTAGGACTTGATTACATAGAGGTTAATATTTCAGTAGCACAGTGTATGCAGAGTAATCTTGCAAAGCAAGTTCTTGCTACTATTGAGAAGTATAAAGTTGATCCTAAAAAGCTTAATCTGGAGATTACGGAAACAGCAGCATCTTATTCTCAGAAAACATTGATGGATAACCTATTAACCCTGCATGAGGCAGGAATTGCATTTTCTTTAGATGATTTTGGTACAGGATATTCTAATATGAGAAGAATTGTATCTATGCCGTTTAGAATCATAAAGATTGATAAGAGTCTTACAGAAGTTGAGGATAATCCTAAGTTGATGGTAGTTTTAAAGAATACTATCAGTATGATAAAAGGTATGAATATGGAGATTGTGGTTGAAGGGGTGGAAACCGAGAATCTCGTGAAGTTATTCAAAGAGTTAGATTGTGAGTATATTCAGGGGTACTATTATTCTAAGCCGATTCCTAAACAGGATTTTATCAATTACTGTATCGAAAATAAACAATAGGATAGTGTATGTAATTTAGGATTATTGTGCTAAAGTGAGGAGAAAGATTATGGAGTGTAGTGAGGAATGTGTCGGTAAAAGAGTAAATTTACTTTTTGACAAGGAATTTTTGAAGCAAGTGGGAGAATATCTTAAGGGTGTAGAACCTGATACACATATGATAGTATCTATGGATATTGATAACTTCCGTCTTTTTAATAAACTGTTTGGCAGAGAATCAGGTGATAAGTTGCTTGCTTATATTGCTGAAAGTATACAGTCAGTAGTAGACCGTGTTGGGGGTGTTGCGGGATATTTTGGCGCTGATAATTTTGCATTGATTATGCCTGCTGATATGGAACTTCTTATGAAGTTGCGCTCAGATATTATAAATGGAATAGTTAAGTATGGCGACAATATTGCAATATTGCCGCTGTTTGGTGTGTACTCTATTAAAGATACAACGGAAGATGTTGAAAATATGTTTGACTGTGCAGCTGTGGCACTTAAGCAGGCAAAGAACAGTCAGACAGGAAGAATATGCCAGTACAATAGTAATATGGAAGAAAGAATTGATGAGGAGATTACTCTTTTATCAGAGATTCGGGATGCGATTAGCCGAGGTGAGTTTACATTTTACGTGCAACCACAGTGTGATATATCTACAGGAAAGGTTGTTGGTGGTGAGTCATTAGTACGTTGGAAGCATCCTGAGAAGGGTTTAGTCTCACCAGGGGTGTTTATTCCGGTACTTGAGAAAACTGGATTTATTGCAGAACTTGATAAGTATGTATGGGAACAGGTGTGTAAGTGGCTCAGGGAATGGCTGGATAAAGGATATAAGCCGGTTCCAATATCAATAAATATATCAAGAATAGATATATTTTCTATGGATGTTGTGGAGTTTTTAAAGGAACTTATCCAGAGATACAACCTCTCTCCGGGACTTATTAAGGTAGAGATTACGGAAAGTGCTTATGCAGAAAGTAATGACAAGATTATTAAGACAGTGAAGCAGTTAAGGGATGCCAGCTTTCTTGTTATGATGGATGACTTTGGAAGCGGATATTCTTCACTTAATATGCTTAATAGTATTGCTGTGGATGTGTTAAAGCTGGATATGAGATTCCTTGATATCAGTGATAGTGAAGAGGAAAGAGGCTTTGGTATCCTTGAAACAGTTATCAATATGGCACGTCAGATGAAGATGCCTGTTGTTGTTGAAGGTGTTGAAACGCAGAAGCAGGAGAATTATTTGCTCAAGATGGGCTGTAGGTATTCGCAGGGGTACTATTACTTCAAACCTATGCCTATTGAAGATTTCGAAAACATAATCATAGATGAAAGAAATGTTGATTATAATGGTATGTGGTGTAAACAGGTTGAGCAGATTCATGTAAGAGAATTTCTTGATGTGAACCTGTTTAATGACACTATGATTAACAATATACTGGGTGCGGCAGCATTTTATGATGTATATGAGAATCAGGTTGAGATAACCCGTGTTAATGAAGAGTACTATAATCTGGCAGGAATCTCCACTAAAGAAGCTGCTATGAATGTAAAGAAGATATCCAGTCATGTTTATGATGAGGACAGAAGAACTTTATTTAATCTTTTTGAACAGGCTTATGAAAACCAGGCTAATGGAGCGGAAGGATATATTCACTTTGTAAGAACAGATGGTAAAGTGCTTTGGATTCACTTAAGAGTGTACTTCCTTAGAGAGAAGGAAGGACACAAGATGTTCTATGGAGCACTTACGGATATGACCTATCTTAAGGAACGCATCAAGGAAGATGTGGCGGTCCAGTGTGAAGTAGAAGATTTGACGGAGAAACAGAAACATCTGCTTATAAAATATTATGGAAATATGCCTTGTGGCTATGCGGTTGCTAAAGTTATCGTTGATGAGTTCGGTGTTGCATATGATTATGATATAGTATATGCTAACCGGGAAATGTCAAAGATAAGTGGTGGCGATATGGGGCGTTTAAGACAGTTAGCTTTAAAGATATTTGACCAAAAGAGTAATATATTTATGGACAAAATGTACAGGGCAGCTTACGATGGTGAAGTTGTAGAACATTTTACCTATAGTTCCCTTTCAGGACGATACTTACAGATGACATTTTATCAGTATGATTATGGGTATGTGGCTTGTATGCTTAGAGATGCCACCCACACACATATATATCAGAATGCATTGGATAGTATTGTACATTCATATAGAGAAATGTACTACGTTCAGTTGCAGGACAATCATATAAGAATGATATATCCTGATGATAATCATATGCTTGATAGAGGTAATTATGAGGAAGTGCTTAACAGACATTTTGCCACTGGTAGAATATTGCCTTATGATGAAGCTAATGTCAGAGGTTTCTTATCTTTAGATAACTTAAAAAATGTTCTTCGTAAGCGTGATGTTATGGAGTATAAGTATCGTAGAAATAGTATGGGCAAGGGAGAAGAATGGTGTTTAACGAGTGTTAATGTTAGTGAACGTGAGAATGGGGAACCAAAGAGTGCTATTATAACGGTTAGAAGTATTGAGTCCCTTATGAGAGAAAATGAAGAGGCTAAGAGAAAGCAAATGGCAGAAGCGCTAATTAGCATGGACGAAGGTTTCTTTGCATATAGTGCTTCCGGTAATCAGGAGATTCTATATGCTAATCCACAGGTTCTTCATATATATGGTTGCGAAACTATAGAAGAATTCAAAGCTTATGTTGGTGGCACATTTGAGGGAATGATTCATCCTGATGATTATAAAAGGATAGAAAGCGAGATTACAGAACAGATAAATAGTTCAGATAAGAAGATGGACTATATACGTTACAGAATTGTCCGTAAAGATGGAGAGATCCGTTGGGTCGATGATTGTGGACATCTTCAGGATATAGGTTTGAAGGACGGTGAAGGACAGTTTTACGTGTTCATATCTGATATAACTGAAACACTTCCTGACAATCAGAAAGAAAGGCTAATCTTGCTTAGTCAGAGGTATAATTAATTGTAATAATCAGTCATATAAAGTCCGGTGGTATATATCAATATTGCCACCGGATTTTGCTATATGATATAATAACACAATGTATGGAGGAATACATATGTTTGAAAGTATAGTGCACATATGTTATTAGAGATGTTAGGTGATGAATAATTTATCGAAAACAAGGTTGAGTAACAAAGTGTTTTCGGATATAATAAAATGTAATCTTGTGAATATTGGAGGCTACATTAATGTTTTTCTTTGTTTTAACTTTAAGTGCAATGTTTCTCTATAAAATACAATTTAGGAAAGAAACTAAGGATGTTTTGTCAGTGGATGACACTCTGATTGTGAATGGTCTGTTTGTAGTGTTGATTTTCTTGAGTCATAGCACACAATATATCTTTTTAACGGACTCCATAGGCGATATATTATACCATAAATTTTCTGGATTTTGTAATCAATGGGTGGTTACAACATTTTTAGCATTTAGTGGCTATGGTTGTATGATAAAGATACGTCATAATCAAAGCTATCTTAACGGATTCTTAAAAAATCGTGTATTAAAGGTTCTTATTAGTTTTGATATTGCAGTGCTTATGTATTTATTACTGGCTACTATAATGGGTGTTAAATACTCTGCATCTACAATATTGCTTAGTTTTGTTGGTTGGACCTCATTGGGGAATAGTAATTGGTACATATTTGCCATATTGGTAATGTATTTGTTGTTATATTGTATGGCGAAAGTATGGAAAGAAAAACATGTATATGTTGCACTTACTGTAACGTTGGGAACAGTGCTGTATATTGTTTTAATGGTTGTAGTTGGACAACCTGCTAGATTTTATTCAACAATAATGTGCTTTCCGATAGGAGTGTGGCTTGCAATATACAAAGAAAAGATTGTTGAAGTATTTATCAAAAGAAAAGTGGTTTCATTAATTGCGCTGCTTGTGCTTTTTGTTCCTACCTGTATGTTTAGATACAATGATTATATTATGAATTTTAATTCATGTGTGCTTATATTCCTTGTGGTTTGGTTTTTGTCACAATTTAAAGTTCAGAACAAAGCTTTGAGATTCTTGGGTAAACATGCATTTAGCATATATATACTGCAAAGAATACCGATGATCATATTGGATTATAAGTTTAATTGGTTAATAAAGTACAATATTGCTGCTGTTATAATAGTTTGGATAATAACATTTATAATGGCTATAGTGTTTGATAAGTTTTTAAGTGTGATATATCGTAAAGTGTTGAAAATAGCATAGGTGCAGGTGGGATTATACTTATAGAAGAAATGTTCCTTACGGCACTGTGTGTTGTATTAGAGTGTATAACTTCCTCAAAAAATGGAGATTAATGATATTATAATACCTGGTAACTGTTATTTATGGGATTGTTGAAAAAAATTACGAAAAGTTATATAATATTTTGTGTTATTATAATTACATTATAATTTAGTTGTTAATAATTAGGGTGGATATATGTATAAGAAAAAGTTACGTGGTTGGATTAAGCATATGGACTTCATGCTTTTTGATGTGTTGAGCATTCAGATTGCATTTGCACTTGCATATATGTTTAGGTTTAAAGAGGGCAATCCATATACAGATTATCACTATTCGGATATTGCATTGGCACTGTTTTTTATAGATATGCTTGTGTCGGTGAGCTTTAATACATTTAAAAATGTTTTGAAGAGAGGATATTTTATTGAGTTGCTGGAGACGGCAAAGAAGACATTGATTGTTGAACTTGCAGTAACTTGTTATATGTTCTTGACCAAGTCAGGTAGCATATATTCCCGTCTTATGTTCATCTATATGGGTGTTGTTTACTTTGTTGTAAGTTATCTGTTTAGGATTATATGGAAGACTTACTTAAGGAACATGTATAGAAAGCACAAGAAGAGAAATATGCTTGTTGTAACAACTAAGGATTCGGCAAGGGATGTTCTTATGGGTATTGCTGATGATCAGGCTGGTGGTATCAATATAATCGGTATGGCGATTATATCTGATGATATGGTAGGTCAGCAAATTGACGGAGTTGAAGTGGTTGCTAATAGAGATACAGTGGTCGACTATGTATGCCGTAAGTGGGTTGATGAAGTGTTTGTTAAGGTTGACGGAGATGAAGCATTTCCGGACAAGCTGGTTAGTCAGTTTGAGCAGATGGGTGTGGTTGTACATCTTAGTATATTTAGCAATGATGAGCTTATTGACCAGAATAGAATAGTAGACAAAGTTGGTAATTATATTACTATAACATCAAGTATTAATTACGTAAGTGCAGGGCAGTTGTTTGTTAAGAGAGTACTTGATATTATAGGTGGTCTTGTAGGTACATTGTTTACAGGCATATTGTTTGTATTTGTGGCACCTGCAATATATATAAGTTCTCCGGGACCTATATTTTTTTCGCAGATTAGAGTGGGAAAAAACGGTAAGCGCTTTAAGATATACAAGTTCAGAAGTATGTATATGGATGCTGAGGAGCGTAAGAAGGAGCTTATGGAGCAGAATCGTGTCAAGGATGGCATGATGTTTAAGCTTGACTATGATCCGCGTATTATAGGTTCTAAACTTCTTCCTAATGGCAAGGTTAAGAAGGGAATTGGCAATTTCATAAGAGACTTTTCTATTGATGAATTTCCACAGTTCCTTAATGTGCTTAAGGGCGATATGAGTCTTGTTGGTACAAGACCGCCAACAGTGGATGAGTGGGAGAAGTATGAACTTCATCACAGAGCAAGACTTGCAACTAAGCCGGGTATTACAGGTATGTGGCAGGTTAGTGGACGTAGCAATATAACTGATTTTGAGGAAGTTGTTAAGCTTGACACGAAGTATATAAGCGAATGGAGCATTCTGCTTGATATAAAGATTATGTTAAAGACTATTCTTGTAGTGTTTAAGCGAGAAGGTTCTATGTAATTGATGAAATGTTACAGCGAATACTGTGACGGAGCGATATAAAATCCATGTACTTTAGGGTGCATGGATTTTTATGGTTGCGGATTGAAAATTGTATGAGTATATGGTAAAATTATGCTAAGTATGAGTTAATGAGGCGATTAACCCGTAGATATAGGAGGAATTAGTGATTATGGAACAGTACAAGCAGGAATTTATTGAATTTATGGTTGATTGTGAGGTGTTAAGATTTGGTGAGTTTACACTTAAGAGTGGTAGAAAGTCACCTTTCTTTATGAATGCAGGACTTTATGTAACAGGCTCTCAGCTCGAGAAACTTGGTGAGTACTATGCAAAGGCTATTCATGACAATTATGGTGATGACTTTGACGTTCTTTTCGGACCGGCATATAAGGGTATACCTATCAGTGTAGTAACTGCTATTGCATATAGTAAGTTGTACGGTAAGGAGGTTCGTTACTGTTCTGATCGTAAAGAGGAGAAGGACCATGGCGCAGACAAGGGAAGTTTCCTTGGAAGTCCGTTGAAGGATGGCGACAGAGTTATTATGATTGAGGATGTTACTACTTCAGGTAAGTCTATGGAAGAAACTGTTCCAAAGGTAAGAGGCGCTGCCAATGTTGAGATAGTAGGTCTTATGGTATCGTTGAACCGTATGGAAAAGGGGCTTGGCGGAGATAAGAGTGCTTTGGATGAGATTAAGGAAAAGTACGGCTTTGATGCTAATGCAATCGTTAGTATGGCAGATGTTGTTGAGCACCTTTACAATAAGCCATGCAAGGGCAAGGTTATTATTGATGACGAGATAAAGGCTGCTATTGATGCATATTATGCAGAGTATGGCGTAAAATAAGCGTATATGACTGAGTATGTGACATATTAGAATGGAGAAGTATTATGGACGAGAAGTTATTTAAGAAGGTGAAAGGTACCGGAGCACTTAATATTGTGTTTGGCGTGATTGCTATTGTCACAGGAGTTACTGCGGGAGTTATGCTTATTGTGAGCGGAGCAAGATTGTTAGCTCATAAGGCAGATAATTTATTCTAAATCACTTAAGGACTAGGAGTGTATATGAATAGCGAAAGGGGACGCAAGGTAATTAAATATATTGTGTTTGTGGTATATATTGCGTTACTTGTGTACCTTGTGCTGTTTGCAGAAATGTTTGGACGCACATCGGTTTCCAGAGAGTACCGCTACAATCTGGTTCCGCTAAAGGAGATTACCAGATTTATCACATATTATCATCAGCTTGGATTTATGGCAGTTATGCTTAATCTTGTTGGCAATGTAGTGGCATTTATGCCTTTTGGCTTTTGTCTCCCTATGCTTGCAGGAGAGAAAACCAAGTTTTTGAAGGTGACTGTATTTTCACTGGCATTAAGCCTTATTATTGAGCTTATGCAGCTGATAACGAGGGTTGGTAGTTGTGATGTTGATGACCTTATATTGAATACAGTAGGTGGAATACTAGGGTATATCTGCTATGTTGCTATGCGTAGGTTATGCAGTAAGCGTAAGGTTGAGGAAAGTGGGGAATAGTGCGTAAGCTATGTTCTCAGAATGGGGATTAATATGAAGATTATTAAACGATATAAGTTCTCGGATAAGAGTCCTACACTGGGCGGAACAATTTCTACGATTATGGGAGTTGTTGCGCTCCTTACATTTGTTTGGGGAGTTTTTATAGCTTTTAGGGCTAGGGGTAATGCTGGAGCTGAAGTTGCAACTTATGCACTTGTAGCATCGGTTATGTCCCTTGTTGGACTAATTATCGGTCTTATAAGCTTTAAGGAAGACGATAAGTTTTATTTATTGTCAAAGATTGGTTCATTGCTATGCGGAATCCTTCTTGTGGTGATGATAGCAATATTTTTAATGGGAATGGGATTGTAGGAGAGAATTAATGTTAGAAGATAATATGATGGAAAGATATGAACTGGCTTCAGGAAGAATAAGAGAGATTGCCGGAGGCGTAGATTTCACGTGGGATGAAAGTGGTAATTACGCGAAGTATTTTCAAAAGACAGCAAGCATAGTGAGTGGAATCCTTGATGTTGCTGATAAGATAGAAGCCGGGGCATATGATGCGTGTTCCCTTGAAGAGCTTATGGAAGTGAATGAGATGCTTTATGCAGACGTAACAGAGGATAGTTATGAGGTAAGCTATGCTAACCCTGCGTATGCATGTGAGCATTTAGGGGAAGAATATGGCAGACTTCTATCATTTCTGTATGTGGAGTTAAGAGGACTTATTCCATATGCTTACGAGCGGAGAGTCAGCAATATGACCGTTCTTATGGAACTTTTTCTTGAGATATATTTTGTGTTTGAAGATGAGGTTAAGCCTAGAGAAAAGTCGGTAAAGGACCCTATTTACTGGTATGTAAGTGATTACAGTGATGATTTTGTTGAGAGACGTATAAGAGAGCAGCTTGATCCAACGCTTAGTTTTGCTACGGATATTATTATGAATAGTGATCTTTCGGATGTTCGCTATCTTTATAAGTTTGGTGAGTATATCACAGACAACGAGATAAAGACTGCAGAGTATCTTAATAGTTTGCCACAGGAACGTATTGATGCTATGGCTTCTACATTCACAGAAGGATACAGGAAGGGTTTTGAGCTTACAGGAAAGGATATTACGAAGAAGAAGGTCGTTAATATTCGATATTCTTTAGGATTTGAGCGTGTTGTAAAGGCGGCAGTTAAGCAGTTTAAGGCAATGGGACTTGACACAACTATTTATAGGGCTGCAGTCAATACCATTAATAAGCGCATGCATCTTAAGATTGGATATTTTGGAGCAAGTCCTAATAAACAGATGGATTATGACCATCGCTTTGACAATGCAATATATATGGATTCAGCATTTGTTGAAAGAAAACTTGGAGCTTTGAGACTGGCATATGAAACTCACAAGGAGCTTGCAGGAGTTTTTGGTGGTCCGGCAGTTATGGAAGTCTTTGGCGAAGTTCCGTTTGAGCCGGTGGATAAGGAAGAAGCTTACCGCTTGGACGCAAAGCAACAGAAGCTTTCTGTGCGTTATGACAATGAGTCTTCGGCTATTACTAACACATATATAAAAGGCGAAGAGCGAAGCTTCACTATTATTGCTTATCCGGTGCCGGAGATTGGTGAGGATTTCGAAGAGATTTTTGACGAGACAGTGGAGATTAACACTCTTGACTATGACAAGTATAAGGATATTCAGCAGCATATTATAGATGCCCTTGACCATGCGGATTATGTGGAAGTTAAGGGAACTAACGGTAATATAACTGACTTGAAGGTTAAGATTATGCCTATTGAGGATTATGATAAGCAGACTGTTTTTGAGAATTGTCTGGCTGATGTGAATATTCCGCTTGGTGAGGTGTTTACATCGCCGGTTCTTGCTGGAACCACAGGTGTTCTCAATGTCAGCAGTGTGTACCTTAATGAATTAAAGTTTAAGAATCTGACTGTTAAGTTTGAAGATGGCATGGTTAGTGATTATTCTTGTGATAATTTTGAGGACCCGGATAAAGGCAAAGCATTTTTTAAGGAAAATGTGTTGTATAATCATGATACGCTTCCTATGGGTGAGTTTGCTATCGGAACTAACACAACAGCTTATGTTATGGCCAATAAGTACGATATAGTTTACAAGTTACCGATTCTTATTGTTGAGAAGATGGGACCGCATTTTGCTATTGGTGACACGTGTTATTCCCACGCAGAGGATATTGTTGTATTCAATCCGGATGGTAAGGAGATTATTTCAAGGGATAATGAGGTGTCTGTTCTTAGAAAGGAAGATGTTTCTAAGGCTTACTATAATTGTCACACTGATATAACGATTCCTTATGATGAGATTGGCAATATAACGGCGGTTTCTAAGGATGGAACAAGGGTTGATATTATTGTAAATGGTCGATTTGTTCTTGCGGGCTGTGAGGAGTTGAATGTGCCTTTTGAGAACTAATTAACAGTTGACGCAAGGCGTAAAACAAAGTACAATGTTATATGAAATTTATTGCGTATGCGAAATATGTGGCGTACGACAGAATGGAGGAAATTATGGCAAAAGTTGGAATTGTCATGGGTAGTGATTCAGACATGCCTATTATGTCTAAGGCAGCAGATATTTTGGAGGAGCTTGGTATTGATTACGAGATGACTATTATCTCAGCTCACAGAGAGCCTGATGTGTTCTTTGAGTATGCTAAGTCAGCAGAGGATAAGGGCTTTAAGGTTATTATCGCAGGAGCAGGTATGGCAGCTCATTTGCCAGGTATGTGTGCAGCTATTTTCCCTATGCCGGTTATTGGTATTCCAATGCATACAACTTCTCTTGGCGGAAGAGATTCACTTTATTCAATCGTACATATGCCATCAGGTATTCCGGTAGCTACAGTTGCTATTAATGGCGGTGCTAATGCAGGTCTTTTGGCAGCTAAGATTCTTGCCACATCTGATGCTGAACTTCTTTCAAAGCTTAAGGATTACTCAAAGAAGCTTGAGACTGAGGTTAAGGCTAAGGATGCTAAGTTGCAGGAAGTTGGATATAAGAACTATAAGAAGGATTAAGTTATGGTGGGGTGCTTTGCGCCCCCGCATAATTATTTAAATGAGCGGCAGGCAGTGTTGCCACACAATACATAAAACAATCTAAGGAGAGAAGAATATGGATTACAAGAAAGCTGGAGTTGATATTGAAGCCGGATATAAGTCTGTGGAGCTTATGAAGGAGTATGTTAAGGGAACTATGAGACCAGAGGTACTTGGTGGACTTGGCGGTTTCTCAGGAGCGTTTTCACTTGCTAAGATTAAGGAGATGGAAGAGCCTGTACTTTTGTCAGGAACTGACGGTTGCGGTACTAAGGTTAAGTTGTCTATCATTATGGATAAGCATGATACAATCGGTATTGATGCTGTTGCTATGTGCGTTAACGACGTTGCTTGTGCAGGTGGTGAGCCATTGTTCTTCCTTGACTATATTGCATGTGGTAAGAACTATCCTGAGAAGATTGCAACTATCGTTAAGGGTGTTGCAGAAGGCTGTAAGCAGTCAGAGTGCGCTTTGATTGGTGGTGAGACAGCAGAGCATCCGGGACTTATGCCAGAGGAGGATTATGACCTTGCTGGATTTTCAGTAGGCGTTGTTGATAAGAAGGATATCATCACAGGCGAGAATATTAAGGCTGGTGATGTGCTTGTAGGTATTGCATCTTCAGGTGTTCACAGCAATGGTTTCTCTCTTGTTAGAAAGGTATTTGAGAACGAGCTTACTAAGGAAGGTCTTAATACATATTATGACGAGTTAGGAAAGACTCTTGGTGAGGCGCTTCTTGCACCAACAAGAATCTATGTTAAGGCATTGAAGGCTATTAAGAATGCAGGTGTTAGAATTAACGGATGCAGCCATATTACAGGTGGCGGTTTCTATGAGAATATTCCAAGAATGCTTCCAGAGGGTGCCCATGCAGTTGTTAAGAAGGATAGCTATGAGGTTCCTGCTATCTTTAAGATGCTTGCTGCTAAGGGTAATATTGCTGAGCAGATGATGTACAACACATTTAATATGGGACTTGGTATGGTTCTTGCAGTTAATAAAGAAGATGTTGATACAGTTATCAAGGCTATCGAGTCAGCAGGAGACACAGCTTACGTAGTAGGTTCAGTGGAAGCTGGCGAGAAGGGAGTTACAGTATGCTAAGAATTGCTGTTATGGTATCAGGCGGTGGTACTAACCTTCAGGCTATTATTGATGCTGTTAAGGATGGAACTATCACTAACACGGAGATAGTTGCTGTTATCAGTAACAACGAAGGTGCGTACGCACTTGAGAGAGCTAAGAATAACGGTATTAAGGCTATGTGTATTTCACCAAAGTCTTATGAGAGCAGAGATGTATTTAACGAAGCTTTATTAGATGAGGTTAATAAGTTAAATGTTGATTTAATTGTCCTTGCGGGATTCCTTGTGAAGATACCGGAGGCAATGGTGCATCAGTACTCACATAGAATTATCAATGTTCATCCATCGCTTATTCCTTCCTTCTGTGGCGTTGGCTACTATGGACTTAAGGTTCATGAAGCTGCCCTTGAGAAAGGTGTTAAGGTGACAGGTGCAACTGTTCATTATGTTGATGAGGGTATGGACACAGGTAAGATTATTGCTCAGAAGGCGGTTGAAGTGCTTGACGGTGATACGCCTGAGACTCTTCAGAGACGTGTAATGGAGCAGGCAGAGTGGAAGTTACTTCCACAGGCTATCAATATGATAGCAAACAGCTAATGATTATATAGCGAATGATAAATGATGTTTAGCGCACTTTTTATGTGGATTAGGCAGAGGCCGACTTCGCATAGGAAGTGCGTTTTTAGTAAAATGTAAACTCTTAATTGATTTATTGCTCGCTTTTTATTATAATAGGGAAAGTAAATCATAATAAAAAGGAGAACTATTAGATGAAGGTACTTGTTGTAGGCAGTGGCGGACGTGAGCATGCTATATGCTGGAAGATTTCACAGAGTAAGAAGGTTGATAAGATATATTGTGCACCTGGTAATGCAGGTATTGCACAGGTTGCAGAGTGCGTTGATATCAAGGCTATGGAGTTTGATAAGTTAGTAGCATTTGCTAAGGAGAACTCTATTGATTTGACTGTAATCGGTATGGATGATCCATTGGTTGGCGGTGTTGTTGATGCATTTGAGGCAGAAGGGCTCAGAGTATTCGGACCTAGAAAGAATGCAGCTATCCTCGAGGGTTCTAAGGCATTTTCTAAGGATCTTATGAAGAAGTACAATATTCCGACGGCTGCTTATGAGACATTTACATCGGCAGAGGATGCGAAGGCGTATCTTGAGACTTCTAACTATCCAATCGTTCTTAAGGCAGACGGTCTTGCGCTTGGTAAGGGTGTTCTTATCTGCATGAATAAGGATGAGGCTATGGCTGGTGTTAATGAACTTATGCTTGATAAGAAGTTTGGTTCTGCCGGCAACACTATCGTTGTTGAGGAGTTTATGACAGGTAGAGAGGTTTCTGTGCTTTCATTTGTTGATGGTAAGACTATTAAGATTATGACATCAGCGCAGGATCATAAGAGAGCAAAGGATGGTGACCAGGGACTCAATACAGGCGGTATGGGTACATTTTCACCAAGTCCTTTCTATACAGCAGAAGTTGATGAGTTCTGTAAAAAATACGTATATCAGGCAACTGTGGATGCCATGAAGGCCGAGGACAGAGAGTTTAAGGGTATTATATTCTTTGGACTTATGCTTACACCTAATGGTCCACGTGTTCTTGAGTACAATGCTCGTTTCGGTGATCCGGAGACACAGGTTGTTCTTCCACGTATGAAGAATGATATAGTTGAAGTGTTTGAGGCTTGTATTGATGGTACACTTGATAAGATTGACCTTGAGTTTGAGGACAATGCTTGTGTATGTGTAGTTCTTGCGTCAGACGGTTATCCTTTGGATTATAAGAAGGGCTTTGAGATTACAGGTATGGAGAAGTTTGATGCTAATGACGGTTACTATCTTTTCCACGCGGGTTCAAAGTTTAATGAAGAAGGTAAGATTGTGACAAACGGCGGACGTGTTCTTGGCGTTACAGCAATCGGCAATGACCTTAAAGAAGCTCGTGCTAACGCTTATGAGGCAACAGCCTGGGTTAACTTTGACAACAAGTATATGCGTTCAGATATCGGTAAGGCCATTGATGAGGCGTAAATATTATTAAAGTGCCGTAAAGACGGCAGATGGAGATGGAATTATGAAAGTAACATCAGTTAAGGGTACTAATGACTATTTGCCAAGTGAAGTGATTATAAGAGATTATCTTCAGGATAAGATCCTTTCAGTGTACAAGGCTAATGGTTTCGAACATATTGTTACTCCTATACTTGAGGATATTGAGAATCTTGATAAGAGTGAGGGCGGTGAGAACCTCAATCTTATATTTAAGATATTGAAGCGCGGTGATAAGCTTACTAAGGCGCTTGAGACAGAAGTGGTAGCACAGGCAGGTACATCAGGAGCAACTGTGTCAGTTGAGAATGAACTGGCAGATATGGGTCTTCGTTATGACCTCACACTTCCACTTAGCCGTTATTATGCTAACAACAAAGACAAGCTTACACTTCCTATGAAGTGTATTCAGATTGACAGGGTGTATCGTGCGGAGCGTCCACAGAAGGGCAGACTTAGAGAGTTCATTCAGTGCGATATTGATATTATTGGTTCCGAGTCAACTGATTCAGAGATAGAGCTTATTCTTACAACAACTAAGGCACTTGATGCTATCGGCCTTAAGAATTACAAGGTTAAGGTTAATGACAGAAGATTGCTTCGTGCAGTACTTCAGTCCTTCGGATTTGAGGCGGAGCAGCTTGACAGTGTGTGCATAACATTTGATAAGATGGACAAGGTTGGGTTAGAAGGTGTTAAGAAGGAGCTTGAGGAGAAGGACTTTGCGGCATCAGCCATAGGAGCTTTTGTAGATTTCCTTTCAAAGAATGATTTTACACTTAGCAGTATCAAGGAACTTCTTGAAGACAAGAGTCCGGCAGAGAGTCTTGAGCATATTATAGAGAGTGTTAATGTTATATCCGGTGGCGCTTATGATGTAGTATTTGATTTGTCTTTGGTAAGAGGTCAGGGATATTATACAGGAACTGTATTTGAGGTTGAAAGTATTGATTTCAAGGGTGCAGTTGCAGGCGGTGGACGTTATGACAATCTTATCGGTAAGTTCTTAGGCGAGCGTATTCCTGCGGTAGGTTTCTCTATTGGATTTGAGAGAATTTTCTCAATTCTTATGCAGAATGGTGTGGATATAGCTGAACTTAGCAAGCGTATTGCTGTTATGTATGATGAAGGCCAGCTTGTGGACGCCATGAAGGCTGCTGAAGATTTAAGAAGTAAGGGTTATGTTGCTTCCCTTTATATTAAGCCAAAGAAGATGGGCAAGTTCTTAGGAAAGCTTGAAGAGCGTGGCTACGCTGGATTTATCAATGTAGGACAGGGCGAACTTTCTATGTTTGGAGAGTAATGTAATAAAAGTATAGCGGCTGAGTAGAAGATGCTCAGCCGCTATTTGTTATTTCACCGCACACTTATCCAATGCCTTCTGGATAGCATTAAGAAGCATAGTTGAGGTGTACTTGTTGTCAGAGCCTATGGTGATATTCTCAGTGCTTCCGTTTTTCATTACCATCGTAGCGATTTCGTCAAAGTTAGTTTGAATAAGGGGATACATAGTGGTAACAGTGTCGGATACTTGAACTAGTTCGATACTGTTAATATTATTTTTGTCTACTGTAACCTGAATGTCTACGGGATTACCCTCTAAGGATACAGAAGCGGTATATATTCCAGGGGTATATGTAGGAGTTACATTGGTGGTGTTGGTAGTTTGAGAGTTGTTTTTATTGATTTGTGTACTATTGTTTGTAGTGCTGGTATTCTGAGATGAACTACTTTCAGCAGGGTTGTTGCCGCCTACCAGATTTATGATAATAGCAATGGCAGCAATGATCGCTACCAATAGGATGATTCCGCCGATTACAAGTTCTTTCATATGAATGACTACGATTTTTGTTTTTGAATTCATATATACATACACTTCCTTTTTTGTTATTATAAATGTATGTGATTTTGGGGAGGAGTATGACACATTTTTTATAGTTTTAGTGATTGAGTTTAGAGACAGAGTAGAGAAAGAACATAAGTGTGGGCGATTTATTACACATTGTTAGTGTTATTATAGCTGACAGAGGATGACGGAGAAGTTACATCCTAATTATAATAAGCAGAAAAGGAGGTACATTATGGCGTTGCAGTTAGTGTGTGGCGGCTCGGGAGCGGGCAAGTCGCAGTATATATACAATGATATTATTAAGAAGGCGATGAAGAATCCGGGGTACAACTATATTGTTGTTGTGCCGGAGCAGTATACCATGGCTACCCAGAAGAAGCTTGTTAATATGCATCCGAAGAAGGGCATTCTTAATATTGATGTAGTAAGCTTTGACAGACTGGCGTATAAGGTGTTTGAGGAGATTGGCGGAGAGAACAGGCCGGTGCTTGATGATACCGGGAAAAATCTGATTGTAAGAAGAGTACTGGAGGACAGAAAGAAAGAGCTTAGATTTTTTGGAAGCACCATTAATAAGACCGGATTTGTATCTGAGATGAAGTCGGTTATATCAGAGCTTTTGCAGTATGATATTGATGACGAAAGGCTTGCAGATATAAAACAGAAGATTGCGGGATTAGGAAACGGTAATCTTCTTAGCGCAAAGCTTTCAGATGTGGCTGTGGTTTATAAGGCATTCAAGGAGTATCTTAGTGACCGTTATATTACTTCGGAAGAGATACTTGATGTGCTTTGCAAGGTTATTGAACGCTCTGCTAATATTAAGAACAGTGAGATAGTATTTGATGGATTTACGGGCTTTACACCTATTCAGTACAAGTTGTTAAATCTGCTTTTAATTAATGCAAGAGATGTTCAGGTGTCTGTTACTATTGATGCCAAAGAGCGCATAAATGTTCAGGAGGGTATGCACAACCTGTTCTTTATGAGTAAGGATATGTCCGGTAAGCTTATGAGAATGTGTGATACTTCCCATATAGAGATAAAGCCGGCGGTAGTGCTTAAGGATAACTGGCGTTTTAAGGAAAGAGCTGATTTGGCTTTTCTTGAGAATAACATATTCAGACCGGCGCGTAATGTGTATGACCAAAAGCCGGAGAATATCCGTATGTATGCTGCCACATCCAGAAAAGAAGAGATTAATTATTGCATCGGCGAGATTATCAGACTTGCGGGAGTAGAGGGGTATCACTATAGTGATATTGCCATCGTTTCAGGGGATATTGCGTCCTATGGCAAGCAGGTTGCCAATGTGTGTCAGCAGAACAATATTCCTGTGTTTGTGGACCACAAGAAGTCAGTAACGGACAATCCGACAGTTGAGCTTATTAGAAGTGCTTTGGAGATTGTTGAGAAAAACTATTCTTACGACAGTGTGTTCAGATATCTAAAGACAGGACTTGCTGATGTGGCAAGGGAGGATGTGGATTTGCTGGATAACTATTGCATAGCAGTAGGTATAAGGGGCGGCAAAGCTTGGAAAGAAGCATTCTATAAGAAGGGCAGAGGCAGATGTGCTTATCCTTTGGATAAGCTTAATGAATTGCGCCGTGCTATTGTAGAACCACTTGTGAAGCTGGAGGAAGTATTAAAATGTAAAGAATCTACGGTAAAACAGTGTGTTGTTGCACTGTACGAGTATATGGTTACATTAAGACTTGAGGCTAAGATAGATAAGCTTGCGTTTCACCCGGATACAGGACATGAGTATGAGCAGCTTTATAAGAAGATTATTGAGCTTCTTGACAGTATGGTATCTCTTCTTGGAGATGAGTGTGTTTCTCTAAGAGAGTTTAACAGAATCGTTGATGCGGGATTTGATGAGATTAAGGTAGGCCTTATTCCGCCTACATCAGATTGTATCGTGGTTGGAGACATTGAGAGAACAAGACTTGATGATATAAAGGTTTTATTCTTTCTGGGTGTTAACGATGGAGTCGTTCCTAAGAAAAATGAGAACAAGAGCGTACTTTCAGAGACTGACAGAGATATGCTTTGTGGAATGGATGTAACATTGTCGCCAACTGTGAGGGAGAAAGCATTTGTGCAAAGATTCTACCTGTACCTTATGCTTACGAAGATGTCACAGAAGCTGTATATCTCATATGCAGGCAGAAGCAGTGACGGGAAGGCATTGCTTCCGTCATATCTTGTAAGAAGTATACGACAGTACTTTCCAAAGCTGGTTATAGAAAGTGGCATAGATTATCAGTTGCAGCACAAGTTTATTAAGATTCCTAAGGCGGAGCTTGTGTGGACAAGAGATAATTGTCTTGATGTGCTGGCACAGGGTATTGCAGCGGGATTGTATGGTGGCGAGCTGAGCGGAAGTGTCTCAGCATTTGAGACATATGCATCATGTAAGTTTGCGTATTTCTTAAGGTACGGTTTGGGTATAGATGAGAGAGAAGAGTATAAGTTTGCCGTAAGTGACTTCGGAACCATACTTCACAGCGTGTTGGAGCAGGTTTCTAAGGAGCTTAAGCAGGAGAAGAAGCCTATAGGAAGACTTACTGATGAAGAAAGAGGTGCTTTAGTTGGTCGCTGTATAGACAAGATAAGTGAGACTTATGCAGATACCATACTTAAGGACAGCAGTCGTAACGAGTTCCTTATAAAGCGTATGACACAGTTGGCGGACAGAACGCTTTGGGCTATAGGAAGACAGCTGGAAAGCGGTATATTTGCGCCGGATGCCTATGAGATGAATTTCCTTGTGGACGAGCAGGAGATTCCGATAGGGGATGGCGTAGGTAATATGACTATGAAGGGAAAGATTGACCGCATAGATATATTGGAGAAGGATGACAATGTGTATGTGCGAGTGGTGGATTATAAGTCAGGAAAGTCAGACTTTGACCTTGTTAAGACCTACTATGGTCTTAAGATGCAGCTTATTATGTATATGCGTGCAGCTATGGAGATTGAGGCTAAGCGTCATCCGGGTAAAAATATTATTCCAGCGGGAGTTCTTTACTACAATATCGACAACCCGTTGATAGATATGACAGCGGATGCGGAGGATGATGTAGAGGAGAAGATTTATGAATCTCTTAGAATGAAGGGTATGGTTAATAGTGATGGGGACATAGCAAAGAGTATGGACCTTAACGCAGATAAGAAGTCCAACGTAGTGCCTGTAACATTTAACAAGGAAGGCGGAATAGATGCTGGAAAGAGCCATATAATGTCCACAGAACAGTTCAAGCTGCTTAATGAGTATGTGGCAAAGAAGTCATCGGATATAGGAGCCGGAATTATGACAGGAGATATTGCTGTGAATCCTTACGAGGATGGACAGAATAAGTCATGCACTTACTGTCCGTACAGCTCAGTATGTGGTTTTACACCGGATCTGGCAGGAAGACCATACAGACGAATAAAGAAGTTTAAGGATGAAATCATCTGGGACAATATCAGGAAAGGAGTTGATGAGAATGGCAGGGAACTGGACAAAACAACAGTTACAGGCAATAGAGACTGATAATTGCAATATACTTGTATCAGCGGCAGCTGGTTCGGGAAAGACTGCGGTTCTTGTCAGACGTATTATCAGAAAGATAACTGATAAAGACAATCCTGTAGATATTGACCGTATGGTAGTTGTAACATTTACAAAGGCTGCGGCTGCGGAGATGAAACAGCGTATCAGGGATGCATTGGATGAGCTTATACAGGAGGAGCCGGATAGCGAGCTTCTTCAGCGTCAGCTTACACTTATTAACAATGCACATATAAGTACCATAGACAGTTTTTGTCTTAATATAGTTCGCAATCACTTTGCGGATATTGATATGGACCCTTCATTTCGTGCGGCGGACGAGAACGAAATCAAGCTTCTTGAGCAGGATGTTATGGAGGAGATGATTGAGGAGTACTATGCAAAGGAGGAGCAGGAATTCTTTGACCTTGTGGATAGCTATGGAACGGGCAGGGATGATACTAAGCTTATAGAGATGATAAGCAAGATATATAAGTATGCCAGAAGCTTTCCGTGGGAAGATGAGTGGTATGATAACTGTCTTGCTGATTATGATGTTAAAAGTGTTGATGAGCTTCAGAATAGTCCGGCTATTAAGTATCTTTGGAATGATATCAAAAGCAAGATAAGTGATTATAAGTATGTTTACGAAAGGCTTGTGGAGATATGTAACAGTCCTGATGGGCCGGCTATGTATCTGGGGGCTATTCAGTCCGATATGGCGGGTATGAATATGATGCTTGAGGCAGAGAGCTTTGAAAGATTCGTAAAGCTGGTGGAACTCTTATCGTTTGATACGCTGGGAAGAGGTGGCAAGAAGGAAGTTAACGAAGAGAAAAAGGAATATGTCAAGAGCGTTCGTGATGATTACAAGGGGTATATGACTAAGACAGTTAAAGGAAAAATGTTATTCCAGAGTGTAGAAAGCTGTCTTGCAGATATGCAGCATAACTTTTCGGCGGTGCGTATGATGATTACACTGGCTAAGGACTTCTCTGCACGTATGAGAGAGGAGAAGCGTAGCCGCAATATTATTGACTTTAATGATATGGAGCATATGGCACTTAATATACTGGTTAAGCGACAGGACGATAAGTATGTTCCTACAGAGGTTGCAGATGCTTTAAGGGACTACTATCAGGAGATTATGATTGATGAGTATCAGGACAGTAATATGCTACAGGAGGTTATACTGTCAGCTATATCCCGCACTGAGCCTTACGGCAATATGTATATGGTGGGTGATGTAAAGCAGAGCATATATAAGTTCCGTCTGGCGTGTCCTGAGTTGTTTATAGGTAAGTACGATTCTTACGAGAGAGATAAGGCAGACAACACAAAGAATTACCTTATTGAACTTCAGAATAACTTTAGAAGCCGTAGTAGCGTTCTTGACGCATCCAATGATGTATTTATGAGGCTTATGAATCCACAGTACTGTCATATAGATTACAATGATGATGTAAAGCTCAACGCGGGGCTTGAATATCCGGAAAGTCAGAGTGAGGTGTTAAAGGACGGTGTGCTTACTTCGGCGGTGGACTTCGGGAAAAGTCCGGAAGTGGATATATATCTTGTGCCTACAGAGGATGAGGATGCTGATAAGAAGGAGCTTGAGGCAGCGGCGATAGCAGATGTTATAGAGGAACTGTTTACAGGTGATGTGCGTATGGTTTATGACCGCAGTGTAGAGGGTGGATACAGACCTATTAAGTATAGTGATATTGTTATACTTGGTCGAGCTATAAAGCATGGCTGGGCAGAAGGTATCGTTAACACACTGCTCAATCGTGGAATACCTGCTTTTGCAGATGCAGGAGATGGTTATTTCAGTGTTCGCGAGATTCAGGTTATACTTAGCTTCCTTAAGATTATTGATAATCCGTTGCAGGATATACCTATGGCGGCAGTTATGCTTTCATACTTTGGCAACTTCAGTGCAGAGGAGCTGGCTGTTATAAGAGGCAAGAGAACGTCGGAAAATCTTTATGTGCAGTTGCAGAATCTGTTGGCAGAGGATGAGGCACGGGAGCCATTGCGAACAAAGGTTGATACATTTGTTAAAAGACTCAACAGATATAGGGAAAAGTCCCAGCTTATGTCGGTAAGAGACTTGATATGGACAGTTATGTATGAGACAGGATACTATGACTACGTAGGAACTATGCCGGCAGCAGAGCGAAGACAGGCGAATCTGGATGTGCTCTTGGAAAAGGCAGCAGGTTACGAGAGTACAAGTTACACGGGGCTTTTTAACTTCTTAAGATACATCGAACGTATGCAGAAGTTCGACGCTGATACAGGTGAGGCTTCAGTGCTTGGCGAGCAGGACAATCTGGTGAGAGTTATGACTATTCACAAAAGTAAAGGTCTGGAGTTTCCGGTGGTGATACTGTCCGGTATGGGCAAGAAAATCAATAAAAATGACGCGAAACAGGATGTACTCTTTGACCAGGAGCTGGGTATCGGCACAAGTGTTGTTTATCTTGATAAGAGGGTAAAAAGACAAACTCTAGCAAGAACTGCCATAGCTTCTAAGTTGGTAGCAGACAGCATCAGTGAAGAGATGAGAGTTCTATATGTGGCTATGACTCGTGCCAGAGAGAAGCTTATCATAACAGGAACTGTGAAAAATGCAGAGGCAGCAGATAAGTGGCAGGTTAAAGCAAGAGAATTACAGATGAGTGGACGTTTCACATACACGGACATCTCTAAGTTTGACAAGTACTTTGATATGTTTATGCCGGTGGCCTATATGGACAGCGAGTGCAATACAGGTAAGTTCAATGTGATGATAAAGGGCGGAGATGCTGAGTCAAATGTGGTTGACGCGGCGGGGGGGGTGTCGGATGCCGATGAGACTACTGCGGATGCGTCAGATGTCGCTGACGCGGCAGGGGATGCGTCGGATGCTTTGCAGGACACACGTAGCGACCATCTCCAAGCGAGCGGACTCATCAGTTCCAACGTCAGTAAAGAAACTGATGTGGTTGAAATTCCGCTGTATCCGTACCCAATCAACAACACAAAGAAAGCAAAGGTTACTGTTTCGGAACTTAAATCTATGCAGATGGATGCGGACTTTGCGGCAGATAGTATGGTGGCTGATGGAGTGTGCATAAGTGAGCCGAAAAATGATAAGTCTGTGGAAGAAGCTGGAAGTGACGCCGACGCCGATGCAATGGAAGGGGCAGAGGCCACAGAAGCCATAGAAGCGCCGAAGATAATCCCAAGGTTCCTGCGTGTGGAGGAAGAAAAGCTTGCTGGCAACGAACGAGGTACTGCATACCATCGAATAATGGAGTGTCTGGATTACAGCAGTCTGGATGATAATGGTGGCAGTCTGTCAGATTGTATCAGGCAGCAGATAGATGATATGCTTGAAGCTGAGAAGATAAGTAAGGCACAGGCTGATGTTATCAGCGTGGAGGATATCGTGACATTTTGCACATCAGACATAGGAAGAAGAGTGAAGTCGGCCGCGGACAGTGGTAAGCTGTGGAGAGAGCAACCATTTGTGTTCATAGATAAGGAGATTGATGAGACACAGCTTATTCAGGGAGTTATAGACCTGTATCTTGTGGATGATGAAGGTATAACCATCGTGGATTACAAGACTGACAGGGTTAAGCGCGGTGATGCGGGTGCTCAGGAGCTTGTTAAGCGCTACAAGGTGCAACTTGACTACTACGGTAAAGCATTGTCTCAGCTTACAGGGCTTCCTGTGAAGGAGAAGGTGATATATTCCTTTACACTGGGAAGGCAGATAGAGGTGTAGATACTTGTTTAATAGGCGTTGGTGTCGCTACGTGCGGTGCTGACGCCTTAACTGTATCAACGATGAATATGATATTTTGATAATAAAACTAAAATTGACATGTACTAGTGCAAATGGTAAAATTACCTATATATGTGAGGGGCAAACTTGCAGAAATGTAAGGACGCAAAGCTGGGAGTCTAAGGTGAAGTGGCATAAAAAGGCGTGTCATATTACTATGAAAGTTCGGTTGCAATGAATGTTGGTTCATTGCGGCTTTTTTGTTTTCTGAAAGGGGTAAATGTACCAATTTTTGTACAAAAATAATGCAGAAAAAATAAACTTTTTTTCAAGGAATTACGTATGAATATGTGATAGGAGACATGACAGGAGGTGCTGCTCTTACAGGAGTCATATCACCATATCTTATGGGGATGGGAGCGGTTATAGTTTTTTGAGTATAGTAAAGTTAATCACATATGCTGGTTAAGTTTAGTGTGCTTAAGGAAGGGGAAGCATAACTGTAAATTATAAGAACTTAAAGAAAAATGTTATGAAAATTTAGAAAGAAAGCGAGGAAAACAATTATGGCTTTTGTGAATGAAAAATTGACAGCTGAACAGCAGGAGGAGTTTAACTCTTGGGGTATTATGCAACCGCATTTTGGATTTGGTCGCATTATTAGCGAGAAACCAAAGAGAAATCCATCGTATTGGACGGTTGATAAGGAGAGAAAAATGTATCTGTTAGATACTTCATATGATAGAGACTATTCTAAGGAGTGTGTCTTTATCTTTATATGGAATGGAAAGGATTATCGTGTTCAGTTCTATTGTAGAAGTGAGGAAAACAATACTGTTGTATGGGAGCTTCCTAAGAAATATTTGATTGATGCTGTTTTTCCATACTGTGAAGAGGCGCAATTTCTCGATGATTTGCGTGATGCATTACGGGTTTACGGTTTTACAGGTAGACCAAATAGAAAGTGTAATACAAAATTTATGTTTTAGGAGGGGTAAATTAAGATGACAGAACATATTACCGCTGATAAAGCGATGGATCAGCTCAAGGGACTAATAGATTCGGAGGAACCTGTTACACAGGATGCAGTTGAGAAAATAGTTTCTAGTTTGTCTGTTGTGGATGGTAAAGTAGATGCAGATACAACAACTTTCTTGTATACGAAAGACGTTTCAGCGCCAAGTAATTGTGATGAATTGCGATACATAGGACATACAGAAGTGTTTAACTTGGATGTTGTGATGCGTTGACAAGTTTTTTGAGTATAGTAAAGTTAATCATATATGTTGGTTAAGTTTAGTGTGCTTAAGAAAGGAGAAGCATAACTGTAAATAGTAAGAGTTTAAATAAAAATGTAATGAAAATTCAAAGAGAAAGCGAGGAAAACAATTATGGCCTTTGTGAATGAAAAATTGACAAAAGAGCAACGCGAAGAAGTTAATTCTTGGGGGATTAAATATCCGCTGTTTTACGCAGGAAAAATTGTGAAACAAAAACAATTAGAAGATCCTTGGTATTGGACAGCTGACAGGGAAAGAGATATTTATCTTTTTGGAGTTTATTCTGACAGATTTTATTCTGACGAAGAGGTGTTTGTTTTTGTATGGAACCAAAAAAATTATACGATACAATTGAATAAAGGTTATGAAGATGGGAATACGGTTGTTTGGGGTGAGCCTAAGAATTATATAATTGATACTGTCTTTCCATATTGTGAGGAGAAAAACTTTCTGGATGATTTGAAGGAAGCTTTAATGGTATATGGTTCAGATGGAGATTCGAATATAAAAATTAGTGTAAAATGCAGTTTTTAGGAGGATGGAATATGGCTGATTATATATCTGCGAAAGAAGCACTTGATGAGCTTGATGAACTTTTAAGTTCAGGGAGGGTGTCGCAAGAAGCAATTGAAGAGCTGGTTTCAAAAGTGTCAGTTGTCGATAAAGATGCAACTACTATTTTGTACACCGCAGGTAAAACTATGGGGGCTTACCAAGGAGAGATAAATAGTGTTAGATGTATTGGTAATACAGAAGCGTATGACCTACTTACACACAAAGAATATAACAGGATTATTACGGAACAAATAAAGAATGCTAATGGTGTAGGAGATGACGTAGCAAGGCAATTGGTAGACGACTAACTAAACGGCGTACAAAAATTCGAGAATTTCAAGCCAACAGGTATCAAGACCAATGGAATAATCGGCCCATGGGCTGATGTTTCTTATCGTTTCGCGAAGGAAACGACAGGTGATGTTATTGTTTATATTGGAGATATTGACGAAGCGGCTACACGAATATGGTGGAATACAGAGATGCCAGCACTTCTTCGAGAATCAAGTGCGACTTCGATTAATAGTATTAAGATGGATGACTTAAAATACATTTATAATTCCTTAGATGGAAGTGAATCGGTGTTGGGCGATATATGTAGATTAATAGACCATGTTGGCCCAGATGGTGCTGAGTTAAGCGATTTAGATAAGATGAATTTATACTTTGATGATACAGGTAAACTGGTGGGTATAGATATTGAGCCAGTTATGAAGAGTGGTGATGTGTTTAATTGGCCAGATGCGGCTGCCCCCATATATTATACGAATTATAAGGATTTATCACAGCTGTTAGAAGTTGCTAAGCACAATGTTGATGATGTAGCAAGAGTTGTTGTATCGTCGAGAGGTAGCGTTGAAGGAGCGCTTAAGATTCTTGAATGGACAGGAAACAATATAGATGATACTATTAACATCCTTGAAAAAGTAGACCATAATGTAGAAGATGCAATAAGAATAATGGACATAGCTGATAAGGATATGATTGTTCAATATGTTGACTATGAACACTACACGATAGTTGAAAAATTTGAGACCAAGAAATACCACTACGAGCGCACACAGATATTCAGTATGGTGGACAGTGATATTTCAAGTTCAGGGGATTTTGAGTTGAAGTCCATAGCGGAACTTATGGAGAAGTATTCATTTATTAATGAGGATACGGGAGCGGATATTATCAAAGAAATCCAGCTTGCAGAGTATAGGGATGGCAAGTATGGAACAGATACGGCAAAGAATATAGCGGTATATTTTGATGGGGATGGTAATTTAACGAGAGCCAGAGGGCAGGAGTATAGAATAGTTGATGATTATGAGGGAACAACAGCTAATAGTGCATACGAAACGACGATTGAAAATATCACCCAATACAGAAATATAGATGATATATCTGTTGAATACGGAATTAAGACAGAACTTACAAAGCTTGAACAGATAATATTACAAGATATAGATGCCAGATACAGAAGTGGTTCAACCACTGTGATATCAGATATTGACTTGGTAACTAAACATAGCTTTTTAGAGAATTGCTCACAAACAGATTTGAATAAGTACAGAGTTTATGAGTACTTAACATCAATCGGAGCAAGTGATTCAATTATAAGTAAAGTAGGTATAGCGACAGATCCCGACCTTAAACTCAAGTACACATTCCTATCCGACTGTACCGACCCGGATACTCTTAACAAGTTTAGAAATTATGAGTACATATCTTCCAACAACATAGCCACAACTACAGCGGACATTCTGGCGGATATTAACATATACATAGATAATGACGGAAAGTTAATTTCTGCGTTAGAGGCTACATCAACAGAACTTCCGGCGGATTATGCATGCAAGGTTACATTAGGTGATGCAAGCAGATTCCTGTTGGATGATGTGATGGAGACTATGTATCCAACATATAAAGATTTAAGCATAGTTGAGAAGATTAAGTTTAAAGAATATGACTACAACACACGCTGTGCGAAATTACATTTGGATAGTGTTAATATATCGGATGCCACTATGAATAAGTACCTTTCAGCGGCAGGCAAGACAGCCGACCAGCTGAATGTGGGCGATATGTACTTTATGAAGATGGCAGATGCGTTGACAAGCGGAGATGTGGATACAGTTAAGTTAATAAATAAATTGTCAGACAGTTGCAAGGGTATAAGCAAGATATCCAATGTTGCTTTACCGGTGGTTGATGCAGTAGGAACCATTGCAGTAGCCAGTGTGTCCATATACAATGCGGTTACGTTGTACAACGCAGGATATGAGAATGAGGCATCTGCTATTATGACCGGATGCGCTATTGATGTGATAGGAGACATGGCAGGAGGCGCTGCTCTTACAGGAGCCATATCACCATATCTTATGGGTATGGGAGCGGTTATAAGTTTTTTGAGTATAGTAAAGTTAATCACATATGCTGGTTAAGTTTAGTGTGCTTAAGGAAGGGGAAGCATAACTGTAATTTATAAGAATGTAAAGTAAAAATGTAATGAGAATTCAAAAAGAAAGCGAGGAAAATGTACTATGTCTTATGAATTAAGAAGGATAACGGATGAGGACGAAGAATATTTCTTGAAATGTGGAGTAAGGAGTCCATTTGGAGGGGAGCCTAGTTATGGCTATGATATTATAGAAAATTATGAAGAAAATGTGAAAATGGCATTTATGGGGGGACAAGGAATAATGACAGATGATTTGAAGGAATGGTCAGAAATGCCGAAGTATTGTGCCGTTATATGGAATGAGAAAAGTTATATGGTGGAATTTTATAGAAAAAAATTTTTTACACATAATGATCCGCTATATGATACTTTTGAGGTTGTGTATAAAATAAAAGCTGTGCATTCTTTTGGATACAATATCGAAAAAAAGCAGGAGTTTTTAAAACTATTGCAGAACTGTTTTACCGCATATGGTAATGAAGGGGTAGAGACTTCTATATGTGAAAAAGTATCATTTATGGATACAGAAGTGAGGTGGGCATAAGTGGCGAAGAGTGAATATAAATGCAAAGGAAGCAAATTGGAAAGTTGGCTTGATGAATACTTTGAAAAAACGGAAATATAGAAAAGAAACCTTCAGAAATTAATAGTTTCATAAAAGAATTATAAAAAAAACAAATCAAGATTGGCAAATGCGACAGGCAAAACCTCAGAACAGTTGAACGCAGACGATATGTATTTTAAGAAGATGGCAGTTGTGTTGACAAGTTTTTTGAGTATAGAAAAGTTAATCACATATGCTGGTTAAGTTTAGTGTACTTAAGGAATCCTTGTATTGCCAATGCTTTATTTGCACAAGAGAAGAGCTGATTCTTGATGATTTGGGTTCAGAGCGAAGCTCCGCCTATATGATGGAGAATGTGTTTCAAGTAATCGACAGACGAGTGTGCTCAGGCAAGCCTATGATTATCACAACAAACCTTACAGTAAAATCGCTTTCATAATCCGAATTCGGCGGAGGATACCGCTGGCTTCTTGTGTAAGCTTTTGATTGAAGCAAATAAATTTGATTTGTTTTTGAGTTGATAATATGAAAATGAAAGGAACTCAAATTAATTTGAATAAAATTTGAGTTCGCATTTGAGTTAGTGAATGATTTTTAAGTTCCTTGCATAAATCTAGATGATAAGAGTATTTATGAGTTGATGAGCGTGACAAGAAATGATGAAATGACATTGAGTGGAACTATGATTTTTAGCCCATATCCACAGGCATATTTCCCACAGTTATGTATTACTGCAATCGCAGTACCAGGGACGGAGATTGGAAATATTGGAACTGCTGGAGAACGATTTTTAGACAATCAGCGAATTGAAGGCAGTATTTCGGAGATGCTTGACGAGGCGATTCGTTTTGTTAAAAAGAATATGAAAAACAAGACAATAATTAATCCGGAAACTGGGGCGCGTGAGGATAGAACGGATTACCCTATTACTGCAGTTAGAGAAGCGATTATTAATGCCCTTGTTCATCGTGATTATAGTATTCATACAGAAGGTATGCCGATACAAATTATTATGTATGAAGATAGGATGGAGATAAGAAATCCGGGAGGAATATACGGAAGAATCAAAGTTGATCAGTTGGGAAAAATGTAACCAGATACAAGAAATCCAGTGTTGGCATTAGCATTAGAAGCATTGCGTGTTACAGAAAACAGATATTCTGGAATACCAACGATACGTAAAGAAATGGAGAAATATAATCTAAAGGAACCGAAATTTGCAGATGAAAGAGGTAGCTTTATAGTTACGTTTTATAAGGCAGGTAATATCAGCAAAGTGGAACCAGAAGTGGAAGTGACAAACGACCTTTTGGTATTCTGTAGAACACCACGTACAAGACAAGAAATATGTGAATACCTAGGCTTGTCATCTATTACTTATGCTATACAGACACATGTAATGCCTTTGGTGGAAAGTGGAAAGATTAAGATGAGTAATCCGGATAAACCAAAGAGTCCAAAACAGTTGTTTTATAGTGAGTAGATAGTGAGTAATATAGTTTGTAAAAATGCCAGGGATTAGATACGGATATTAGATTTGTAGGCTGGTTGGATAGTTTGATTTGCACAGAGTAAGACATATGAAAAAATGGTTAGAATTTCTCTTGCTAAAACTTCTGCGGATATATCGCAGGGGGATAGCCTTATTTATGTGTCAAATTATGAGGCGACAATTAAGATAATTGCAATATCAGATTAGTTTCTAGGGAACTTTTGCGTGAAAATATAACTAAAAATTTCCCCAAAAACCTTGATGTAACCTACTTCTTGCGGTATAATATAAAAGATGTATAAGTAAAGCCTATGGTGTGTAAACATCATAGGCTTTGATTGTATTGCACTCCACTGGTACATTGTGGGAAATGTCCTGCAGGTATTTTGTGCGGTGCATTTATTTGGTAAAATAGTTTTGGTTTGAGAGGAGAAGACAATCATGTCTGATATTAGAAGTGAGATAGAAAAAAGAAGGACCTTTGCGATTATTTCCCATCCGGATGCAGGTAAGACTACACTTACGGAGAAATTTTTGCTGTATGGAGGTGCTATTAACCTTGCCGGAAGTGTTAAGGGTAAGAAGACTGCCAAGCATGCGGTTTCTGACTGGATGGAGATAGAGAAGGAGAGAGGTATTTCTGTAACTTCTTCTGTACTTCAGTTTAACTATGGCGGATATTGTATCAATATCCTTGATACTCCGGGACATGAGGATTTCTCTGAGGATACTTATCGTACACTTATGGCGGCAGACTCAGCTGTCATGGTTATTGATGCTTCAAAGGGTGTTGAGAAGCAGACTATTAAGCTCTTTAAGGTTTGTGTTATGAGAAAAATTCCTATCTTTACATTTATCAACAAGATGGATAGAGAGGCTAACGACCCATTTGAGCTTCTTGATGAGATTGAGAATGTATTAGGTATCAGCACATGTCCTGTTAACTGGCCTATCGGTTGTGGTAAGGAGTTTAAGGGTGTGTATGACCGTAACAAGAGAGAGGTTTCACTCTTTAAGGCGGCTATGAATGGTCAGAAGGAAGTTGATACGAAAAATGTTTCTGTAGATGATGATGCACTGCTTAGTGAGATTGGACCTGCATTCCACGAAAAGCTTATGGAGGATATTGAGCTTTTAGATGGAGCAAGTGCAGAATTTGACATTGCTCAGGTACAGGCTGGTAACCTTACACCTGTATTCTTTGGTTCGGCACTTACTAACTTTGGTGTGCAGACATTTTTGGAGCATTTCCTTGATATGACAACTACACCACTTGCTAGAAATTCATCAGCAGGCATTATTGACCCTGTGGAGGAGAAGTTCTCAGCATTTGTATTTAAGATTCAGGCTAATATGAATAAGGCACATAGAGACAGAATTGCATTTATGCGTATCTGTTCAGGTAAGTTTGAGGCCGGTATGGAGGCTAATCATGTGCAGGGTGGCAAGAAGATTAGACTTGCACAGCCACAGCAGATGATGGCGCAGGAAAGACATATCGTTGAGGAAGCCTATGCAGGCGATATTATTGGTGTGTTTGATCCGGGTATATTCTCTATTGGTGATACTATCTGTACGTCCAATGAGAAGTTTGCCTTTGAGGGTATTCCTACATTTGCACCTGAACATTTTGCAAGAGTGCGCCAGATGGATACTATGAAGCGTAAGCAGTTTGTTAAGGGTATCAGTCAGATTGCGCAGGAAGGTGCTATTCAGATATTCCAGGAGTTCAACACCGGTATGGAAGAGATTATCGTAGGTGTTGTAGGTGTGCTTCAGTTTGAGGTTCTTGAGTACAGACTTAAGAATGAGTACAATGTTGATATTAAGCTCGAACCATTGCCATACGAGCATATCAGATGGATTGAGAACCCGGAGGAAATCAATATGAACAGAATCGTGGGTACATCAGATATGAAGAAGATAAAGGATTTAAAGGACAATCCGTTGTTGCTCTTTGTTAACAGCTGGAGCGTTAATATGGTACTTGAGAGAAATGAAGGCTTGAAGCTTTCAGAGTTTGGTAGGAATAATTAGTCAGTTGGTGTGCATTAACTGACTGGGATTAGTGAAACGAAAGGTGATTAGATGAACAAGTTACGACTGCACCAAAGATATAACAAGTTAATAATTGCAGTTGCATTTGTGCTTCTGGTTGTGAGTGTAACTGTTTTTTGCAGTGTGGCATCCATAAGAGCTTATGCGACAGAGAGTACTGTGGCTGAGACTGTTTCAGAGGCAACGTCTGAGTCTGCATCTGAGACAAAGGTGTCTGGGACCGAGAGTGAATCAGGTAGTAGTGCTTCAGGAGAGACAGGTAGCTCGGGGGAGATTAACACGGAACCTGAAACTTCCAGTCCGGTAGTTGTTAATCCTACTGGTTCGGTAAAGAAAGGTATTGAGCTCAACGTACGAACCGAACCTAATACATCTTCAGCAGTGATTATCACGATTAAGGGCGGACTTAAGTTGGAGATTCTTGATACGGTTAAGGTTTCAGACTATAAGGTGTGGTATAAGGTGAACTTTTTTAAGGCTGGAAAGAACTATACAGGTTATGTTGATGGTGACTATGTCGAGCTTGATAAGGATGTAGATTACTCTGAGGATATGGACTTTGAGAAGTATCTTGATTCGCAGAAGTTCCCGGAAAGTTATAAGGCTGGTCTTAGAGAGCTGCATAAGAAGTATCCGAAGTGGGTATTTATAGCGGATCATGTAAGTATTGATTGGAATACTATGGTGACTAAACAGAATACACCTGCAAGAAGTCTTATTGCAAAGTCTTCTATCAGTTCTTGGAAGTCTATTGAGACTACTGTCAATGCGGATGGAACATATTCGAGTCCGTATTATGATTGGGAGACAAGTACTTGGTATCCTTGGGATGGAGGTAACTGGGTACAGTCTTCAAAGGCGTTGTTGGAGTACACATTGGACCCTAGAAATTTCCTTAATGAAACCAATGTGTTTATGTTTGAGAAGCTTTCTTTCGATGCTAACATACATACTGAGGAAGGTTTGAAGAATATTGTTGCAGGAACGTTTATGGAGAATTCCACACATGAGTTATCTTATGACAATAAGGTGTTTTCCTATACATCTGCATTGCTTTATGCGGGACAGATGTCAAAGGTAAGTCCGTACCACTTAGCTACAAGAATTATTCAGGAACAGGGACAAAATGGTACGGGAAGAAGTATTTCGGGAACATTTTCCGGATATGAGGGATATTATAATTATTTTAATGTTTATGCCAGTTCAGGTGCAGGAAGTGATCATGATGCGACTATTAGAAACGGGCTTAAATATGCAAGTGATGCTTCCACAGGAACTTATGTCAGACCATGGAACTCAAGAATGAGATCTATTCTTGGTGGTTCGGTATATCTTGGTAGCAATTATATATCTATAGGTCAGGAGACTATTTATTATCAGAAGTATGATTTGATAGGATACTATGGATATCTTCATCAGTATATGACTCATGTTCTTGCTCCAAGAAGTGAATCCGTCAAGGCTGCGAAAGCTTATACTGCTGAAATGAAAGCTAATACCGGGCTTGTATTTTATATTCCGGTGTATAAGAATATGCCGGCTGAAGTTTGTGCTGTACCAACGAAGAATGGAAGCCCTAACAATACACTGGCTTCTCTTACTGTTGAAGGACAGACTATCACACCGAGTTTTGGAAAGTTTGTTTCAGAGTACAGTATGATTGTCGATTATTCGGTGTCATCTATTAATGTGGCAGCAGTCTTGGCTGACAGCACTGCGAAGATAACAGGAAACGGAACTAATGCACTTGAGGTTGGCGATAACAAGATTAATGTTGTGGTTACGGCCCAGAATGGAGATGTTCGTACTTACACAATTAATGTGGTGAGAAAAGAGCAGGGAAAAGTTCCGGAGACTGAAGGTGAGTCTGGAAGTACTGGTGGTACTGAAGGCGACACTTCTGGTGGAACAGAACCACCAACGTCTACTAAGAATCAGTATGATTTAAGTGCCTTTAAGCTGGATAAGACCAAGAATATTATATCAGGCTTTGCTATTGGTGATACCATAGCCAATATTAAGTCAAAGATAAAAACATCAAGTGATGTTACGGTTAAAGTTGTAAAAGCTGACGGCACGGATAATACAAGTTCTGTACGTACAGGTGATAAGCTGACTGTATTGGGTGAGAGCGGTGCAACTCTTGCAACCTATGATATTGTGGTATATGGAGATGTTACGGGTGATGGAGCTATTAGTCTTGTTGATATTGTACGAATAAGGCGAGTGATGCTTGGAAAGCTGAAGGTTGAAGGTGTTTATGCATTGGCAGCAGATTGCACTAAGGATGGTTCAATAGCCTTGGGTGATATAGTAAGAATTAGAAGACATATGCTTGGTAAAATAGTCATTGAGCAGTGATAAATGAGGAGGTAGTATGAAAAAGAGAGTAATAGCATTATTGTTGATGTGTATTATGATAGCTGGAGTTGCCCTTGCATTTCCAACGGATGTATATGCTGCAGGCAATGTGGCAGTAAGTGTAAGTTCAGTATCCGGCACTGTTGGGGGCGAGGTTACAGTTGCGGTAAAGGCTACATCTGATAAAAAGTTTTATAGTGACGTGAATCTGTCATATGATGCTTCAGTGTTGCAGATAGTAAATGTTACTTCAGGCGGCGAAGAAGTTGAATATGGTGGAGGCACTGGTGGTACGGTTCGTTTAGTTAAAGAATCTGCAGTTAAATCGGCAACATGGAACATTAAGTTTAAGTTGCTTAAGGTTGGCAAGTCTAGTGTGAAGGTGTTAGATTCTTCTTTGTTCTTGGATGAGGAAGAGGGGAAGATGACCACATCAACCACTAATGGTACAGTTACGGTTAATGCACCGGTTACTTATTCAAGTGATAATAAGCTCAAGACGCTTGAAATCAGTCCGGGTAAGCTGACACCTGCATTTTCACCGGATGTAACTAAGTATACTGTAGATGTAGATGCTTCGTGTTATAAGCTTGTTGTAAATGCAGTGGCTAATCATGCAAAGGCTAAGATTGGTGTAACAGGTACTGATATAAAGGAAGGTACCAATACTACAGTAATTACGGTTACAGCAGAGAATGGTTCGAAGAGAACTTATACGATTACAACTAACAAACCGATAACTCCTACACAGCAGCAGACTTCTGCTCCAAAGAAAATGTGTGAGTATAATGGAGAGCATTATTATATTAACCCTGATTATACTATAACTCAGTTGCCAGCAGGTTTTGACAGAGCTGAGATTACATACAAGGGTGAGACTATGTATGTAGGTAAAAATGCAGGTGGTCTTTCTATTATGTATCTCGAGCATACTGTGACAGGTGTAGGTGAATATTATGTATATGATACTGTCAAAGATAAGTTTTATCCATTTAGAAGTGTTGATCAGGCAGAACAAAATTTTGTTATTCTTGAGATAACAGATGAGATGGAGAAACCGTTAGGATACGAGCTTGTAGATGTGGATATTGCGGAGCAGTCTGTAAAAGCTATGAAGAATGGTGAAAGCGAGTTTTACTTATTCTATGGTATGAATGAAGAAGGAACAACCGGCTGGTATTCTTATGACAGCAAGGAAGGTACCATTCAAAGATTCACAGGGGCTGCGCCTGTCATAGGCGATTCGGTGTCAGAGGATGAATCATCCGATAATGACGAAGGTTCTGGTTCTAATGGCGGTATGTGGAAGGATATTGCTATAGGTGCTATTATTGCAGCTATTGCTATGATGATTGTTGCGTTTGTGTTTATAGCAAAGGCATCACGTGCCGGCAAGGGCGAGAGTCATGAAGAGATGTTAGAGGCGCTTGCAGCTGCAAAGGCAGAAGCAGAGGCGGCAACTAAAGAAGTGGAAAGACAAAAGGCTGTTATTGCAGGAGAGATAGACGATAGCGAAGAGGAAGAAGACGAAGAGGAAGAGGAGGAAGAAGACGAGGAAGAAGATGAGCTTGACGAAGAGTACGAGGAGTATGATGCATTGGATGATGTGAATGATGACGACGTACTTGAAGTGGGTGAGGTTCCGGAGGAAGACGACGGAGATGTCCTTCTTGATGGCGAGGAAGTATTTGGAGATGATGCAACTGATAATGAAACTGATGATGAATCAGGTGATGAAGCAGGTGATGAAGCTCAGGTTCCGGATACGGAAGCTACCGACTTAGTTGAAGACGCTGAGTTAACAGAAGAAACAGAAAGCGATGAAGCCACTGAAGATAGTGAAGATGAAGATATTGAATTAGTTGAGCTATCAGAAGAAAAGTAATAGATATATAAGTAAGAGCTTATGGCAGGTGTTTAACAGCATTTACATAAGCTCTTTTATATATTAGGACGATTTGTTCTAATGCAAGTGGAATTATTAGCGGGATGTGTTACATAGGATATTAAAAATAAGTTATGTGTGGTTGTCAGAATATGATATTATCTCAAAAACAGGAAGATTTACTTAGTATCAGTATGCAGGTAACTGAAGATGAGCGGAAGAAATCACCGGACCTGGAAGCGGGGTATTCACAGGATGGAACATTTGTGGAGATTATTGTGCGCTTTACAGGCAGTCTGACAGGTATAGCAGATAAATACGAAGGTACAACAGTTGTTGAACTGCTTAATAATTATGGTGTAATAGTTGCGCCTACATCAATTGTTGAGGATATTATAGCGGAGCAGAATATAGAATATGCAGAAAAACCAAAGAAATTATATTTTGATTTAATAAATGGGAAAACGGCTAGCTGTGTGACACCGGTTCAACTCCAAGGAAATGCTTCACTTGGACTGTTTGGTGAAGGGGTTATTGTGGCAATTATTGATACGGGAATTAATCCATATCTTGGTGATTTTAGGACTCGGGAAGGTGGGACGAGAATTATTGATATATGGGACCAGATGAAGGATGAATTTCTTACGAGAGACCAGATTGATAATTATATTAATAATGCTACAGGACCAGATGTGTTTAACATTCCGGGATATGATACGGTGGGGCACGGCACCAATGTAGCAAGGATAGCATGTGGTAATAGTGGAGTTGCATCAAAAGCTGATATAATAGTGGTCAAGATGGGAGTGGCGAATGCACTGGGTGAATATACATTTCCGAGAACGACACAGCTTATGAGGGCAGTGGATTACTGTGTAAGAAAAGGTCTTGAATATAATAGGCCGGTGGCGATTAATATAAGCTTTGGAAACAATTATGGCGACCATACAGGAGGTACACTGCTTGAAGGATATCTCAATTCAGTCACAGGAATTGGTAATAATGTTATATGTGTTGGCAGTGGCAATGAGGGTTCGGCGGCTACACACGCATCGGGTGTGCTTAATGACAATGAGGAATTGGAAGTAGAGCTTGTGGTAAGTGAACTTGAAACGTCATTGGATATTCAGATATGGAAAGAGTATGTAGATGATTTTGAAGTCGAGATAATAACACCGGGAGGGGTTAATCTTGGGAGAATAAACCGATACAATCAGGTGAACAGAAGCAATGTTGCGGGTACAACGGTGCTTACATATTACGGCGAGCCGTCACCTTACAATATGCGGCAGGAAATATATATTAATCTTGTGCCTGTTGGTGAGTATATACAGGCGGGAGTGTGGAGATTGAGGCTGGTGCCACTGGATATTGTGTCAGGAAGATTTGATATGTGGCTTCCAGCGGTTGGTGCTATCAATGAGGGGACTGGATTTGCACGTCCGGATGAAAATCTTACGGTGACGATACCTGCAACCGCTTCAGGTGTTGTTACAGTGGGAGCTTATGATGCAAGAATGGGAGTGTATGCACCATTTTCCGGAGTCGGATATGTTATTGCAGAGGGGGCAAGCGTTTTTGTTAAGCCGGAAATAGTTGCCCCGGGGGTAGATATACTGGTTGCTGAAAATGTGAGAGTCACAGGCACTTCTTTTGCTACACCATTTGTTACAGGAGGAGCGGCACTTCTGATGGAGTGGGGGATTGTCAGGGGCAATGATGCATTTTTATATAACGAGAAGGTAAAGGCATATCTTCTTAAGGGTGCGAGGCCGCTTTTAGGGCAGGAAAGACCCTCAGACAGAACTGGTTGGGGAGCTTTATGCATTGTTAATAGTTTGCCAATAAATAGTTGAAATATTGTTAAAGCAGTGATAAAATTATACATATGAATAAATATGTGTATACAGCTAAGAAGGGGTAATGTGTTTTGAATAGTTTAGAATTACTAACACGATTAGAAGAGGAGTTAATGTCCAACAGACAGGTTGAACGTTTCTGTAAAGACAGTCTCGAATGGGTCCGGGCAAGAAAGGCCGATTGGGAGACTGATTTCGTGCGCGTTGGTGTTATGGGTGTTACTAGTGGTGGTAAGTCTACGCTGGTTAATGCTATCCTCGGAGTAGATATATTGTCAAAAGCGGTTGTACCGACATCGGGACAGTTGATTTATTGTACTTATGGAGAGGAAGAGTCTGTTAATGTTAAGTTTGAAGATGGAACAGAGAAGCTTCTTACCGGTGATGAGTTCGATAAACGTAATGTTATAGAGTACAGTGATGCTAGATACAATCCCGACAACTGGAAAAAGGTATTGGGTATAGAGATTAAGTCACCTAATTATGCACTTGATAAAGATGTGTTGCTGATTGATAGTCCGGGACTTGATGCATATGGTTTGGAGGCGCATGAGAAGCTTACACTTGAGACTATGGTGCCAACTATTGACGTATGCATATATGTTACAACTATGAAGGCTAATACGGATCGTAAGACAGCTATGATGCTGGATGTTCTTGCTAAGTACGGATGCCCTGTGGTTATTGTTCAGAATATGTTAGATACAGTTAAGACAACAGCCAATGGTGAAAAGAGTCGTAAAGATGCAGCACAGGAGCATTTGAACAGAATAAAGAAGATAGTTGAGTCATCAGAGATAGACAATGATATGGTATCTGTGGTTCAGATGTCTGCAGAGTATGCGAGACAGTGCAGGGTAGCAGTTGCGACAGGAACACAGGATGAGATAGCAGGATTTCAGGAGAAGTATAAAGCATCTCATTATAAGGAGTTCATTGAGTATATAAATAATATGCTTATAACTCAGAGACCACGAATAGAAAAGGCCAGATGCGAAAGTGTATATGCCTGTGTGGCAGGTATTCAGAAAAGAATCGGGGAGTATCTGGAAGGACGTAATAGAGGCACAGAAATCGAATTTGAGTATAGTGAACTCAAGAAACGATTAGTTGAGTTTGAGAAGTATCAGGCTCAGGAGTATGCAAAGGCTGAGGAGCGTTATCTTAGTGCAGCGGTTAATATACGAAAGGGGCTTCACAAGACTGATGAACTTAATATAAGTCTTGATAAGACGAATGCTCAGGTAAAAGAGTACGGCAATAGTGTACTTAAGGTTATTGAGAAAGGTAATGAGTTTATAGAGCAGGCAGCCAAAGAGGTTAACATTCCATCCAGAGATGTGATGAAGTCTATGGTATTTCAGCCGGTTGAAGCTATTACAATCAAGAAAAAGCTTATTAAAACTGAGAGGAGAATGAAGGACTTAGGTTTTGGTGCTGCCTTAAAAAGAGGTTTAGGTATGCTTACAGGAGATAAGTCACTTGGTTATCATACAGAGTACGATAAGCGTTATGAGACAGATAGTGAAGCTACCGTAAAGCTCATAGAGCAGCAGCTTGATGTTGCAATAGGCAGATATTCAGCTATGTACAGAGATTGGAAGACCAAGAATTTTGACGTTTCTGTAGGTACTATTAGCAAGGTGATTGATCTTGCTGAGGAATTACATGATGTAAGAAAAGAATCAACTATTCAGGATATGGGTATCAAGATGTTTAAGGAAGATCTTGAATCATTGATTGTTGAGTGGGATAATCAAAGAGAAGCTGACTCGGAGGAAGAATTGGCAACAACTGATGTTTCCTTAGATAGTGAAGCGGAGGAAAGTAAACTTTCGCATGAGACGGAAGGGTATATTACTAAGTTTAGTGATACATCGCAGATTGAAGTTGATGGAGCTGTTGCGTCAGTGCTTAAGTTATCCAGAAGTATGGGTAAGAGTGTGCACAATGCAGTGGCTAAGTCGTTGTTTAAGCGTGTGAACTGTATGGAGCATACGCCGGTAATAGTAGGCTGGGACGAGAATTGTATTAATGAATTCTTGTGGCAGACAGGCATCAAAGATGCTATTGTGTGTGAAGGTGATATAAGTGACGAAGCAGTTTTTCAAGCAGAAAAAAGATGCTTTTTTGTACTTGTTAATACTATACAGTTTGGAGCTGCCAAGAAACAGGTTCTGGAGATTGGCTTAGATGCTGTTGTTTCGGATGATGATTATATTGTCTGGGTTGTTCAGGATTTTGAGGAGTTATTGACAGGTGACAATCTGGTAGAGGGTCTTCAGAGTATGCTGGCATTTGTTAAGGAACAAAGTGAATTGTGTAAGGGTTGCATATGGTTAAGCCATGATAATCCAATCTACAATCTTGTGTTCTTAGAACATCAGATGGAACCGGTTGCTACGGCTACAAGAGAACAAGAGATATTGCGTGTATGCAACAATAAATACGCAAGTTTCTTGGACAAGCAGGTGGCGGAGAATATTATGCGTATTATTAATGATGTTAAAGTTGATTAATTATGGGAGGTACTAAAGTATGATTTTTGAGGTAGATAATACTACGGAACAGTTGATTAAGGAAATTGAAGAAAGTATCAAAGGGGCGATTAAAGACCTGGAGGTAGGCCAGCAGGACCTTAAGGTTGCAGTTGCGGACCTTAAAAAGAGTGAGAAGACTGAGGATGTAAAGGTGACTGTAGATACAGAGAAGATAGAAGACGCTCTTGAGAGTATCAATGTATCTATGAATAAGACAGTTGGAGCACTTGATGCTTATGCAGAGGCATTTGGCGCATTAGACAAGGCTATGTCTGATATGGGAGATGATTTATATGAAGCCAATGTTAAGATGTCTTCGGCAGAATCTAAGTTGAATGCTTCAGATGAAAAATTGGCTGTTATGGTTAGAAAGCTCGAAGTAGCTAATGAAAGACTTGCAGAAGCTGACGAGAAAATGGCAGCTATGACTACATTGCTTTCAGAGGCTAATGAGAAACTTAGTGCTATGGCAGCTTTAGAGGAGAAGTATGCTGAACTTAGTCAGAAGTTAGAGCCTATGGCTATGGTAGAGACTAAGATGATAGAGGTGGACAACAGAGTATTAGCAATTGGTGGCAAGCTTATGGCTGCTGAAGAGTTTATGTCAGAGCTCGACAGTAAGATAGACAGCAAGTTTGAAACAGTATTTGCTATGAATGGTAAACTTGACAGTGTTCTTTCTATAAATAGTAAGCTTGATAGTGTTATGGCTATGGATAGTAAGGTTACTGATATGAGTGGTAAGATGGTTGCTATGGAAGCAGCTGTAATCCAGGCAGGTAACACTGTTGCAGGTATGAATGACAAGATTGAAAAGTCAGATGAGAGTGTTCAGATGCTTGAGAAGCAGATTGCTATGATGCAGGAAAAGATGCTTATGAATTTTGCTAATGTTTTACGTCAGTCTACTGAGCAGGCAGCAGCTACTGAACGCAGTAAGGAAGGTGTACAGGCTATCAGAGATTATTTGTCCAAGCCGGGAATATCCAGATTGTTCTCGGGATTAAAGTAAGCGATTGAAGTGTGTATTGTGAACGTATCTTGGTAAGGTTACTAATGTTTAAGCTGTTTTAGAGTACTTGGAGGTGGATTTATGCAGTACGATGAGGAATATTTCAGAAAAAATGCTAACCTAAAAGCTATGATGATGTGGATTTTTATTGATGTTGTTCTTACTGTTGCTTATATTATTGAGTGGACAAAGGGTAAGAGAACTACAGTATATTTGATCACATTTCTTGCTATATGTTGGTTGCCGGTTATTTTATCGTTTGTTTTTATTGGATTAAAAGGGTTAAAAACAAAGTGGTGTAAAGAGACTATAGCTATAGGATATGGTTTGTTTTATGCATTCGTGGCACTTACGGGTGATTCCAGACTTACTATGATGTATGTATTTCCTGTTGTTGCTATGCTTACGCTTTATAAGGATAAGTTCCTTATTATAAGAACATGGATACTGAATGTTATTTTGGTTACAGTCAGAATGTTTATGCTGATATTTTCAGGAGGCATGGACTCTCAGGCCATAACGGAGTATGAGATTGTATATGCTTTAGTTATTCTTATATACTGGGCATTTGTTATGTCAATAAGTCATACAACTAAGTCTGATGGTGCACTTTTAAGCTCAGTTGAAGGTAATCTCGCAAGAGTTGTTGAGACTGTTGAAAAGGTTAAGGGTGCGAGTACATCTATTGTTGATGGTATCACAGTAGTTAAGGAGCTCGCTGACGAGAATAAGGAGAGTGCTAACTTCGTAGTTAATAACATGGAAGAGTTGACTTCGAACAATCTCACATTGAGAGACAGAACTAATTCTTCATTGGAGATGACTAATAAGATTAGTGCTCAGGTAGAAAATGTTGCTAATCGTATTCAGGATACGATGGTTGTTATGGAGCAGTCTGTAACAAAAGCTAAGAGAAGTACAGAGCAGCTTAATGAGGTTATTAAGTCAACTAATGAGATGGCAGAGCTTTCTGCAGAGGTTGACGAGATTCTTAAAGAGTTTAAGAAAGAATTTGAGATGGTTAAGAATGAGACTGGTATTATTGAGGATATTTCCAGTCAGACAGAACTTCTTTCACTTAATGCATCTATCGAAGCGGCAAGAGCTGGTGAAGCCGGTAAGGGCTTTGCTGTTGTTGCGGATGAGATTCGTAACTTAAGTAGTGGTACACAGAATTCTTCTAACAGTATTATGAATGCTTTAGCGCATCTTGAAGATACATCTGATAAGATGACAGATGCCATCACAAAGACATTGCAGTTAATTTCAAAGACACTTGAACAGATTTCTGATGTTGAAAAGAGTGTCAATGACATCACAGATGATACTATTAAACTTGGTGATAACATGCAGGTTGTAGGCCATGCTATGGATGAGGTTGAAGACTCTAACAAGAACATGGTAGAGAATATGAACAGTGTTTTTGAAGTAGTTGAGCTTATGACAGACAGTATTGTTGATGCGGATAATAATACTAAGATTATGAGAAGTAAGTATGAAGAAACTTCTCAGAACGTATCTAATATTGAGATTGTAGTTGGTAAGCTTGTTGAGGAACTTGGTGATGGTGGATTCATGGATTCTTCAGATATGCGACCGGGTATGTATGTAACGGTTAAAGAACTTAATGGAAGTGATGCTAGAGAATATAAAGCTAAGGTCGCACATGTTATAGAGGGCGGTGTTGTTATAACAACTATTCCTGGAACTAATGGTACATTGACTTATGATAAGAACCATACATACAATGTGGAGGTAGTTGTTGATAATAATATCTACACATGGAATGATGTTAAGATGCATCCTCTTAAGGATGGTAGCATTCAGATTAAGTTCAGTGGTAATCCAAAGGTTAATAATAGAAGAAAGTATCCTCGTATGAATATATCTAACTCATGTACAATCAAGGGCAGTGATGTGAACTTAGAATTCTCAGGAAGAATGAGTAATATTAGTGCCGGAGGATTTGCGTTCTCGTTGATATCTTCTGATATTGAAAGGCTTAGAAATAAGTCCGTTACAGTAACTGTGGATAATCTGGGCATAACTGGCGTGGACAAGCTGGAAGGCGTTATTATACGTATTACTAAGGGTGATGACAGATACTATGTGGGTTGTCGTATGAATGAGGATAATGCCAATATTGGTAAGTATGTAGAACAACATATATAGTAAGTATATAATATGGTGTGAATAGTAAATAAGGGATATTGCAGTGAGCTGCAATATCCCTTTTATAATATATGAATTGATTAATTAATAAGTTTATGCATTACATAATCGTATATTTCCTGACTGGCATCTTTCCACTTGGCGCACATAGAATCGGCCTGACTTTCAAGTGGAGTTGATAAGTTTAATTCAATGAGCGTAGTATTACCTTCTTTAACCTGGCAGTGCACGATATAATCACCGTTTGTGGAGCGATAGTAATCGCATGTGGTGTTGGTTTCGCACTTTAACTCATAGCTGTTTTCTTTAAGATAATTATCGATATCTTCACGGATGCCCGGAGATATTTTCCCTGAAAAGAATGATATGGTTTCTGAGCCTTCAGGAGTGAGCTTGTATTGTGTACTATTGCGATAGTTAAGTACAGTTATAAAATTATCTGTTACTAGTGTATTAATTACTTCCTGAAGAGTAAAGTAGTTAGTGTACTGATGATTCAATACAAATTCTGATATCTGGCTGTTTGACAGAGGAAAATTAACCTTGTCAAGCATATATAGCACCATTAGCTTATATAGTGTAGTTGTGTCTGTATTCATTGATAATTCCGTCCTTGAATAATATTATTTGTTTTAAAGTGAGTGTTGATTGTGTTCAAAACATGTTTTTTATTAGTGCTCCATAAAGGTGCCAGTAAAAGATTCTTAGGACCATCGCCTGTGAGACGGTGGATTACCATATCAGGAGGCAAAAGTTCCACGATTTCCGAAAGGTATTCAGTGTAGTTTTCTAACGAAAGTGTATCAAATAAGCCTGATTTGTAGTCTGTGGCTAAGTCTGTACCTTTTAAAACATGCAGAAGCTGAAGCTTGATGCCCCAAGCCCCGGAATTCGATACATATCTGGCAGTGTCTAAAAGCATAGACTTAGTTTCACCGGGCAAACCAAGGATTATGTGAACCACCGGCTTTATACCGATATTTAGTAAGTCTTTTATGGCTTTGTCATATACAGGTAGCTCGTAGCCACGTCGTATATAGTCAGAGGTTCTTTTGTGGATTGTCTGAAGTCCTAATTCTACCCACACAGGTTTAATCTGATTTAATTCGCTTAATAATGCTAAAATATCATCGGACAGACAATCAGGTCTTGTGGCAATAGAAAGTATCTTTATATCATCTCGCATAATTACGGGATAAAAAAGCCTATGCAAATATTCTGTATCGGCATAGGTGTTAGTGTATGATTGAAAGTAGGCGATATAGGAAGAGCCATTATACTTTTGGGATATTAGTGCCTTTGCGCTGTCAATATCATTATCTGCAAAATCGCCGGAACCACCGGCGCTGCAAAATATGCAGCCCCGTGTGTCAATACGACCATCCCTGTTAGGGCAGGTCATACCTCCGTTTAGTGATAGTTTGTATAATTTTTCGCCATAAGTTTCTTTTAAGTATTCGTTAAGAGAATAATAATGTGGTCTCATAATTACTTATTATTTTGCAATGTGAGCTTTTACTGCCTCGCTTACTACATCAGCCACACGTGGGTCAAATGCAGCAGGAAGAATATTGACATCGCTTAATTCATCATCGGAAACTAGTCCGGCAATGGCTAATGCTGCAGCCAATTTCATCTTTTCTGTAATCTGAGGGGCGCGACCTTCCAAAGCACCCTTAAAGATTCCAGGAAATGCGATAACATTGTTAACCTGATTAGGGAAGTCAGAGCGACCGGTTCCTACTACACGGGCACCGGCGGTCTTTGCTACATCAGGCATGATTTCAGGAACCGGATTAGCCATAGCAAAGAGAATTGCGTCTTTATTCATAGAGGCAACCATATCTGCAGTTACGATGTTAGGTGCTGATACACCTACAAAAATATCAGCGCCAACTAAAGCGTCTGCTAATGTGCCAGTCTTGCCTGTTAAGTTAGTTACATCCATCATGGATTCCTGCATCCAGTTAAGACCTTCGCATCCCTTGTAAAGAATACCGATTTTGTCGCACATAGTAACATTTTCAAAGCCGTATGTCAGTAAAAGTTTAGTGATGGCAATTCCGGCAGAACCTGCCCCATTAATTACGACACGGCAATCTTCCTTATTTTTACCTGTTACTTTAAGTGCATTGATTATACCGGCAAGAACTACGATAGCTGTACCATGCTGGTCATCATGAAATACAGGAATGTCCAATATTTCTTTTAGTCGTGTTTCAATTTCGAAACATCTCGGAGCAGAGATGTCTTCAAGGTTAATGCCTCCAAAAGCAGGGGCAATATTAACAATAGTTTTTATGATTTCTTCTGTATCTTGAGTATCTAAGCAGATTGGTATAGCATTGACGCCGCCGAATTCTTTAAAAAGAACTGCCTTGCCCTCCATAACAGGCATTGCTGCGTGAGCACCTATATTGCCGAGTCCTAAAACAGCACTGCCGTCAGATATAACAGCAACGGTGTTAGCTTTGATTGTATATTTATAAGCGGCTTCTTTATTGTTGGCAATTACTTTGCAAGGCTCTGCAACTCCAGGTGTGTAAGCCAGTGCCAAATCCTCTCTTGTTTTTATATCCATCTTGGCTGTGGTTTCAAACTTGCCATTCCATTCTTCATGAAGCATAAGTGCTTTTTCTGCATTAGTCATGATTTAATTCATCCTTTCGATATAGTGTTATAAACATATATAAATATCTTTGTAAATAATAACACATTGATAATGCATCGGCAAGAAACAATTACCGTCACTTGTTAATTAAAAAATAGTAAAAAATTTGCATATATATTGAAAAAAATGTTTTGATGTTGTATAATGACCACGTTAAATTAATTTCTATACAATCATTTCGATAATTTTCCCCATAAACTAATTACATAAAACAAGCGATTCAAGCGTGTGTCGCGATTTTAGGAATAAAAATATTGTGTCGTGTTTTGGGAATAACAAAATAAAGAAAGTAGGAGGGTTAGTATGAGAGCTAAACTTGAAACGTTATCATTGAGTGTTTTAAAGGATTTCGCAAAGGATAAGAATATTAAGAATATATCTGCTATGCGAAAAAGTGAGCTGATTGATGCCATTCTTGAAGCTGATGCGGCAGAACAGAAAGAAAAGAGACAGCAGGAACAGCCGAAGGAACAAAAAGACAACAAGCCGGAAGTAAAAGAGCGTGTGCGTAATGTAGAGCAACAAGAAAAGATTGTGCAGGGTGGAGAAGCTACATCAAGTGATAGGCAGGATGCCAAGAACATAGAGATAGCGGACGGTATCTTAGAGGTTATGCCGGAAGGTTATGGTTTTATAAGATGTGAGAATTTTCTTCCGGGAGAGAATGATGTTTATGTATCACCATCGCAGATTAGAAAGTTTAACTTAAAGACCGGTGATATTATAAGAGGACCAAAGAGATTAAAGTCAGCTGGAGACAAGTTCTCAGCGCTTATGTATCTTGAAAGTGTTAACGGGCAGGATTCATCTGTGGCTATAAGAAGACCTGCTTTTGAGAGTCTTACACCTATTTTTCCTAATGAGAGAATTCATCTTGAGAAAAATGTCAATACAACTGCTATGCGTATGGTAGATCTCATTTCGCCTATAGGTAAGGGCCAGAGAGGTATGATTGTTTCACAGCCAAAGTCAGGTAAAACAACACTCCTTAAGCAGATTGCCAATGCGGTAACAAGAAATAATCCGGAAATGCATCTTATCATTCTTCTTATAGATGAACGTCCGGAGGAAGTTACAGATATTAAAGAGTCTATTAAGGGCGACAATGTAGAGGTTATATATTCAACGTTTGACGAACTTCCGGAGCGTCACAAGAGAGTTTCTGAGATGGTTATTGAGAGAGCAAAGCGTCTTGTAGAGCAGAAAGAAGATGTTATTATACTTCTTGATAGTATTACACGACTTGCCAGAGCATATAACCTTACTGTTCAGGCAAGTGGACGTACACTTTCGGGTGGTCTTGACCCTGCAGCGTTACATATGCCAAAGCGTTTCTTTGGTGCGGCAAGAAATATGCGTGAAGGCGGAAGTCTTACAATTCTTGCTACTGCACTTGTTGAGACAGGAAGTAAAATGGATGATGTTGTTTTCGAGGAATTCAAGGGTACAGGTAATATGGAAATCGTTCTTGATAGAAAACTGTCAGAAAAGAGAGTGTTCCCTGCCATTGATATTGCTAAGTCCAGCACAAGAAGAGAGGATTTGTTGTTGGACAAGGAAGAAAGACAGGCTGTTGATATTATGCGCAAGGCGCTTAATGGGCTTAAGACTGATGAGGCAGCTGAACGTATTCTTGATTTGTTTGTAAAGACTAAGGATAACAGAGAGTTTGTACAAACAATTATCAAGAGAGGTACGGTGTAATATACATATCAGAATATATAATAACACCAGCAAGGCCAGTTATTTCAAGGGTTGAAACATTTGTGATTAAAATGTAAAAAACTACTTGCATATATATTTTGATTATGTTACAATATCAAAGCTGCTTATTGAAGACTAAGAGATTACTTTGTAAGATTAAGTCTTGCAATGACAATAATAAAAGATTATGAAGAGGTGAAATCATGAGAGAAGGAATCCATCCAGAGTACTATCAGGCAAAGGTTGTTTGCAACTGTGGTAATGAGTTTGTTACAGGCTCAACAAAGGAAGAAATTCACGTTGAAATCTGTTCAAAGTGCCATCCTTTCTACACAGGACAGCAGAAGGCTACTGCAACACGTGGCCGTGTTGATAAGTTCAACAAGAAGTACGGTGTACAGAGCAACTAATTTTAACTATTCAATAAGGTTGAGGCTGAATACCTCAACCTTTTTTGCTTTTTTTGCGGTAATTGTAGGTGTTTGCACACAAGTAAAGGAGTATATATGAAAACTTCAGGGATTGGTGGTCAGGCAGTAATCGAAGGCATAATGATGCGTAACAAGGATAAATATGCCATAGCAGTAAGAAAGCCTGATAAAGAGATTGAATTGTTGGTAAAGGAGAATAAGTTGCTTACAGATAAGTTTAAGTGGCTTAATGTTCCTATAATCAGAGGTGTTATAAGCTTTGTCGATTCTCTTGTTACAGGGGTGTCAACAATCAGTTATTCAGCGTCATTTTATGATGACCCTGAAGATCAGAAAGATACAAAAGTTGACAAGGTTGGAGAGGCAGTATTTAAGGATAAGTTAGAGTCAGTGCTTATGGCAGGAACAGTAATACTTGCAGTGGTATTGGCAGTTGGCTTGTTTATGGTTTTGCCTTACTTTATATCAAGGCTTTTAGCACAAAAGGTTGCTTCAGAGGTTTTTCTCAATTTTGTAGAGGGGCTTGTGAGATTAGCTATTTTCTTTGTATATATAATTCTTATATCACAGATGAAGGATATAAAGAGAACTTTTATGTATCATGGTGCAGAGCATAAGTGTATTAATTGTATAGAGAATGGTTGCCGTCTTACGGTTGACAATGTTAAACGCAGTTCAAGATATCATAAGAGATGTGGAACAAGTTTTATGTTCCTCGTTATTATTATAAGTGCTATATTTTTCATATTTATTAGAGTTAACAATACTGTATTACAGTTGGTAATAAGATTGTTACTTGTTCCGGTTATTGCTGGTGTATCCTATGAAATAATAAAGCTTGCAGGTAAGCATGATAATAAGTTTGTTAATGTAATCAGTGTGCCTGGTATGTGGTTCCAAAAGCTTACAACAAAAGAGCCTGACAAAGATATGATAGAAGTTGCTATAAAGGCTGTTGAAGCAGTGTTTGATGTTGATGCGTTTTTGGAAGAGTATTATGATGGCGTTGAAGATATGGAAGGTGAACTTGAGCGTGTGGAAGCAGAAATGGCGCTAGCCACAAGTCTTAACATCCATGATGACAACAAGTCAAGAGTTATAAAATTCGAAAAGGATGATGCATCAGAGGAAGATGATGAGAGCTTCTTCAATAATGTTTCTAAGAACAAGCGTGTTAATGTATATGCAGATATGGCTTATGAGATGTCAGAGAATGTTGAGCGTGACACAGAAACGGATGAGTCAGATTATGTAGAGGACACAGATTATGAGGCTGATGAGAACGATGTGACTGATGAAGCTGATATGACTGGTTCGGTTGATTCGGATGATAGTCGTTATGATGATGACGATGATGGCTTTGTGTTTGAGGATGATGAAGCATTAGAAACTGAGGAAGATGCTTACGCAGAGGAAATCGCTGTGTTTAAACAAAGAAGAACTGAGTGATAATATGATAAGTGTTGTTGAAGCAGTAAAAACAGGGGCTGGAAAGCTTAAAGATTGTGGTATTGACAATCCTGAATATGACAGTTTTGCACTTTTTTCGGAGATCACAGGTATCACAAGAACAGATTATCTGGTAAGGGGTAATCATGAAGTAGCACCTCAACATTATGAAGCTTTTATGGAATTTATAGAACGCAGGTGTAAGCATGAGCCGTTACAGCATATATTGGGCAAGGCGTGGTTCTATGGGCGAGAATATGTTGTAAACAAAGATGTTTTGGTTCCACGTGCTGATACGGAGATACTTGTAGAGCAAGCGTTAAATGTGTTGGCAGATGGTACAGATGTGCTTGATATGTGTACCGGTTCAGGGTGCATAATAATTACATTGGCACTGGAGAGAAAACTGAAAAGGGCAGTTGGCGTGGATGTCTCACAGGCTGCTTTAAATGTTGCAGAGGTTAATGTCCGTAAACTGGAAGCAAGTGTTGAACTTGTGAAAAGTGATTTGTTTACGGAATTTAGCAGTGGAGAAAACAATATGCAGTTTGATATGATTGTATCTAATCCGCCGTATATTGAATCTGCTGTAATAGAGACTCTTTCTGATGAAGTAAAAATGTTTGATCCAATTATGGCACTTGACGGATATGAGGATGGTTTACATTTTTATAGGAGTATTAGTGAGTCTGCTAAAGATTTTCTTAAAAAGAATGGTTGGCTTATATATGAAATTGGCTACAATCAGGCTGAGGCTGTGTGCGGTATTATGAGTGCATCAGGCTTTACGGATATAAAAGTAGTTAAAGACTATGCAGGACATGACAGAGTTGTGATGGGAAAGATGATTTAATTAGGAGAAGAAAGTTATGGATATGTTTGACAAGTTGGAAGATATTGTTAACAGATATGAAGATGTAACGGCGGAGCTTAGCAGTCCGGATGTGGTTAACAATCAGGATCGTTTTCGCAGATTGATGAAGGAGCAGAATAATATTCTTCCTATTGTAACAGCATTTACAGAGTATAAGGGATGCAAGCAGACAGTTGAAGATAGCCTTATTATGCTTGATGAAGAGTCAGATGAGGAGCTTAAAGAGCTGGCTAAGGAAGAATTGAATGAGGCTAAAAAAAGAATCGAAGAGTTGGAAAAGGAACTTAAGATTCTGCTTTTACCAAAAGATCCAAATGATGAAAAGGATATTATTGTGGAGATTCGTGCCGGTGCTGGTGGTGATGAAGCGGCATTGTTTGCGGCAGAATTGTTTAGAATGTATACACATTACGTGGAGTCAAGAGGTTGGAAGATTGAAGTGGTTAATGCTGATGAAACAGGTATCGGCGGTATGAAGGAAGTTGAGTTTATGGTGAAAGGCTCAGGTGCGTATTCTGTTATGAAATACGAAAGTGGTGTTCACCGTGTTCAGAGAGTACCGGAGACTGAGTCAGGCGGTAGAATTCATACGTCTACAGCGTCAGTTGCTGTTATGCCTGAAGCAGAAGAGGTTGATATTCACATTGACGATAAGGATATACGTATTGACGTAATGAGAGCCTCAGGTAATGGTGGTCAGTGTGTCAATACAACTGATTCAGCGGTGCGACTTACTCATTACCCTACGGGTATTGTAATTTACTCACAGACAGAGAAGTCGCAGATTCAGAATAAAGAGAAGGCATTTGCACTTCTTAGAGCAAAGCTTTATGATATGGAGATTCAGAAAGCACACGATGCTGAGGCTGATGCCAGAAGAAGTCAGATAGGTACAGGTGACCGTTCTGAAAAGGTTAGAACATACAACTTCCCACAGGGACGAGTTACAGACCATAGAATAGGTTTGACGCTTTACAAGCTGGATAAGATTATGGATGGTGATATTCAGGAAATTATTGATGCATGTATTGTAGCAGATCAGGCAGCTAAGTTGGAGAAGATGAACGAAGAATAAAAACATCTGATGATTAGTGGGTTGGTATGGTGGTAGAAACTAACATCCCAATATTGCTTAATGTTTATAAATGTGCTATAATACCGTAGGTAAATGACCATATGTATTAAACGTATGATATGATAAGATACCACTGGATTAAGGTGGAAGGAGATAACTATGAAAGGGCACAAAAGGGTAAGGAGTACATGGATATGTATGATGGCTATACTTGTTGTCATAGGCATATTTTCTATGGTGCTCTATTATACAATTGATAGTGACTCAACAAGTGAATATATAGTTAACATTAATCTTATAGATGAAACACTTAGCGATGATGCAGGTATTAACCTTCAACTTAAGGAGGTTGATTACTGGGTTAATGATGAAGGAATGGAAACTGAATGTATCGGAGCTGAATATAGCGGAATTATCAGAAATGACCTTATGGGTGATGTTTTTGATTGGAAACTTGTAGTGGAACTTCCTATGGATGCACTGATTGATGAGTTTACAGACGGAACATATTCGGTTGAAGGTGATAAGCTTATAATAACACCGAATGAGAATACGAATTCTATAGAAGCGGGAGAGCGTAAGACGTTTGGCTTTGTTATTCTTTCTGAGGAACGTATAAGGCTGGAGAAAGTACAGTTTGTTGGATATAGACATACGGTGCTTCAGCAGTATAAGTTGTTTTGGATATTGCTCACAGCCTTTGTTTTGTGGATAATTGTTGCAGCTTCTATTGTCATATCAGATGTTCGAATGAGACATTTTAATCAGCTTAGAGAAAACGATGCTAAGATTATATCGCAGACTATGAAGGTGTTTGCAGAATTTATCGATGCTAAGGACACATACACAAAGGGACATTCAGTTCGAGTGGCGCATTATGCAAAAGAAATCGGAAGACGTATGAGAATGTCTGAGGATGAAGTTGTTAAATTAGAGTACATCGGTCTGATGCACGATTGTGGAAAGATAGGCGTTCCGGATGAAGTTTTGACTAAGCCACAGGGGCTTGAAAGTGATGAACGTCTAAAGATTAAAGAACATACAATAATGGGCGGCAAGATTCTTGAAGGTTTTACTGCTATAAAGGGTATTAGGGATGGCGCTTTGTATCACCATGAGTGTTATGATGGAAGTGGTTATCCGGAAGGCCTTAAAGGTAAGGAAATTCCGTTGTGTGCAAGGATTATCTGTGTTGCAGACGCATATGATGCAATGAGCACTAACAGGTGCTATAGGAACAGACTTACCCAGGAAGATATTGTAAGGGAATTGGACGCTGGCAGAGGAACACAGTTTGATCCGGAAGTGGTTACGCATATGATTAATATGATTGATGAAGGATGTTGCCAGTTAGATGACAATTATTAGGTTAGAACGTTAAGAAAGGCGGATTAATATGAATCCTGCAACTATGATGAAGATTATGGCGGCAAAGAACAAGTTTGAAGCCAATCATCCTAAGTTCTTTGCTTTTATAAAAGCGGTATTTTCGAAAGGAATCGAGGAAGGTACCATAATTGAAATAACTGTTACAAGACCGGGCGAAGCCCCTATGACTACGAATATGAAGATTCAACAGTCGGATATGGAGCTTATGCAGGAATTGAAAGGTATGTTTTAAATGATTAAGTTTGGGGTTGCAAAAGCAACCCCATTTTATGTTTTATAGGATTGTTATATTAAGTCCGGATGTTAAGAAAAATGTTGAAAAAGCTCATAGTATAACGTATAATTATTGTTGTATTGTTAGTTTAGCAATCAATGTTAAAACGTATTATTGCGAGGTTATTATGAGCATAGATAATAGTGAGAATGAAGAGCTGGAGTTAGAGCTTGAGTTTGAGATAGAAGATGCGGATGAAGAAGTGGACGAGATAGAAGAGATAGAAGAGATAGGAGTTGCGTTCGAAGTAGAAGAAGCTCAAGAAGTGGAAGTTGTGGACGAAGTAGAAGTGGCTGAAGAAGTGGAGGCTGTGGCCGAAGTGGAAGAAACTGAACAGATGGAAGCTGTAGCAGAGGTAGAAGCAGTCGAAGAGTCGGAAGCTGTAGCACAAACAGAAGTAGTTGAAGAACCGGATATTGAGCTTGATGAGGAGTCTGATATTATAATACCTGATAATAAGGTAGGAAGTTATACAGAGTGGAGAGCAAGAGAAAAAAGAAGAAGTACTATTATTATGTTGGCGTGCGGAATTGTTGCTATTGTTGCCCTGGTGCTTTTAATAATTCTTGTTCCGCAGTTGTTTGATGAGGATTCTAAGCCTGTCAATGAAGTGGATGCCGGTCAGACTACGACAGAGGAGGCTAATAGCACAATCGCTGATATAGAAAATGTATCAACTGAGGTAGCTACCGAGAAGCCAACAGTTGTAGATGCAGTTGCTCCGGTTATAACAGGCGTTAAGGATAAAACATTTGCCATAGGTGATGTTGTTATGTATCTTTCGGGTGTTACAGCGACAGATGATGTTGATGGTGAAGTGGACGTTACTGTAGATAAATCAAGTGTCAATGTGAACAAGGCAGGAAGTTACAAGGTTAAGTATACAGCTGTAGATAAGGCTGGTAACAGTGCTACAGCAGAGGCAACTTTTACATTTAAGGTGGTGGTTGCAGCTGATGCAACTTATCAGGATATGGCAAAGCAGTTGTTAGTACAGATAGTTGACAATTCCATGAGTGATGGTCAGAAGATAAGAGCTATATATGACTATATATATAAGGGTGGTCATATGAGATATACTCAGGTGAGAGTGCCTGGAGGAACATGGCAACAGGAAGCAGCGGTTGGTCTTAAGGAGATATTGACTAGCGGAAGTACTAATGGTAACTGTATTATGTATGCATCTTTATCTATGGCTTTGCTTGAAGGTGTTGGAGCAGAAGTAAAGTATGTGGATAATAAGGGTTCTGCGGCAGATTCTCCGCATGTATGGGTGATGTGCAATGTAGGTACAGGGTGGTATCATTTTGATACTACAAAGTATGTAAGAGGCGGAGAGCGATTTATGTGTACTGATGCACAGTTGCAGGCATGGATGAAGAGCACAGGCTTTAATAGGTATTATTGGGATAAGTCTGCTTATCCAGCAACAGCGACGGAGAATTATACATATTAATGAGGTTTATATGTTAAAAAGAGTAACAAAGGTAGTGGTATTCGTTTTTGTTATGGTTATCTGCTTACTGGGCGTTCAGCAGTTGCTAATGCCCAAGTATGTTACTGATATACAGGAAGGTTCAATGATTGAAGAGTATTACCAAAGCGAGAAGAACCATGATGTTTTGATTATTGGTAGTTGTCAGGTGTATGAGAATATTTCACCTGTTACCATGTGGGAAGAATATGGTATAACAAGTTATGTTAGAGGTAGTGCGGATCAGTATATATGGCAGTCGTACTATATACTTGAAGATACTCTGCGTTATGAAACACCAAAGGTTGTAATGGTTGATATTCAGTCTATGGCAATTAAAAAGTCGGAGGCGGAAGAACCTTACAACAGAATGACAATAGATGGTATGAGATGGTCTGCTACAAAGGTTAATGCTATCAATGCATCCATGACGGAGGATGAGAATTTTATTAGTTATCTTTTTCCACTAGCTCGTTATCATTCTCGTTGGAGTGAATTGACTTCAGAGGATATTAAGTATTATATCAATAAACCGAAGGTAACTACGAACGGTTATATGATGAGAGTTGGCGTAAAGCCGGTTACTACCAAACCGCGAGTTCCGGTACTGGCAGATGGTACATTTGATGAAAGTAATATGGAATACTTGCAGAAGATGAGTGATATGTGCAAAGAGAAAGACATAAAGCTAGTGCTTCTCAAAGCGCCTAATATATTTCCACATTGGTATGAGGAGTATGAGCAGCAGATAGAAGATTTTGCCAAGGAAAATGAGTTGCTTTATATCAATGCATTAGAAGTTGGCGACAAAACCGGTATAGATTATTTGACGGATACCTATGACACAGGATTACATATGAATGTTCAAGGGGCTGAGAAGTATTCTAAATATTTGGCTGGAGTACTGGATGATAAGTATGATTTAAAGGATTACAGAGATGATAAAGATGTTGCGAAGTACTGGGAGAATCTCGTAGAGCGATATTATGACGAAAAAGAAACTAAGTTAAAGGAATGGGAAGAACAATGAGAAAAAAGAATTTATTAGCAGTAGCTATGTTGGTTATGTGTGTAGGGCTTACAGCATGTGGCGGAAGTGGAAAAACAGAAGGAACTCAGGCACAGACACAGCAAGAGTCACAGGCTCAAACGGGGTATGTGTATGAGAGCAAGGGTTTGACTATGAATATTGATGGTGACGTTAAGGATTATGTTGCTAAGCTTGGTGAACCATCAGGTGGTTACTATGAAGCTAAAAGCTGTGCCTTTGAAGGTATGGACAAGTTTTGGTATTATGACGGTTTCACACTTCAAGGATACCAGAAGGATGGAAAAGATTTACTTTTTGCCATAACATTTGACGACGACACGGTTAAGACAGGAGAAGGTGTAAAGATTGGCGATAGCAAGGATAAGATGACAGGTGCATATGGCTCAGGTTATAGCCAGAATGGTAATGTGTACAGCTATGCTTCAGGCAATATGGAGCTTCAATTTACAGTGAAAGATGATGTTGTTATGGGGATAACATATGCGTTAAAATCAAACTAACTAATATACTGTGTATTTAAGAGTATGTTTGAATGAATATCTGATTACTAGGAGGTAAGGTATGCCAAAATTATGGGTAATAGGGGATTCTACACTAAGTGCATTTAATGATAAGTACTGCTATCCAAGATATGGATATGGCACTAAGATGCAGCAATATTTGACTGATGATATTGAAGTTGTAAATATTGCATTATCAGGAAGAAGTAGTAAGAGTTATATGGCTGAACCGGCTTATGAAAAGTTGCTCGATGGTATGTCATCAGGAGATTTTTTACTTATAGGTTTCGGACACAATGATGAGAAGACAGAAGCGGGAAGATTTACTTCAGCAACGGGTACATATAAGGATGAGGGTACATTTGCAAACTCTTTGTATGTGAACTATATAAAGAAGGCAGAAGCAGTAGGGTGTAAGACTATATTGTGTACATCAATCGTCAGACGTACGGCTTCAGGCAAGTGGACACAAGAAGAATTGCATATAACAGGTAATACAGGTGATTTTATTGGTGGCGACTACCCACAGATGGTTAGGGAGCTGGGAAAGGAGCTTGGTATTCCTGTTGTTGATATGACTGCAAAAACAAAGGCTCTTTATGAAATGATGACACCTGAGAATACTAAGTATTTGCATGCATGGTGTTCAAGTCATGAGTTGAGTGTAGATAATACACACACTAATGTTTGGGGAGCAACAGTCAATGCGTATATGTGCTTAAAGGCCATTAAAGAGTTGGGAGTGGAAGGTCTCTCCGAGTATATAAGGTTGGATGATGAGGTGCTCGATGATAATTGGAAAGTGCCATCAAAGGAAAAGTATCTTGTTATGAATGAAGATTACGTTCCGGTTGTATTTGATTCTAATCTTAAGGACAGTCAGTTATGGAAACCAGCAGGACAGTGGAAAGGTACCGTGTTTGGTGATATCGGTGTGGTGCCATCCAATGAGAACTTTATATTAGAACCTGTATCAGAAGATGCTGTGAGAATTGCGGTTAAGGATAATAAGGGGAAAATCGCTCAGAGTTCAGATGGTATTGCTATGTATTATACAAAGGTTCCAGCAGATAAGAATTTTGTGCTTACAGCTAAAGCTACGATTAATGATTATTTCCTTAATAATCAGGTTTCCTATGGTCTTATGGCAAGAGATGATATGTATATTGATATGACAGGGGCAGATCTGCTTGGAGATTATGTTGCGGCAGCACCTCTTCATATTACAAAAGGTGCGGATGCAACTAACTGTTTTGCCAGAAGAAGTGGAATACTTCACTTAGGCGGACAGTGTACAAGGGAGTATAAGCCTGGAGATACTGTTGAACTTCGAATAGAGAGTACTAATGACGGTTATGCTTGTACCTTTGGAGAAGAACAGACTATTACAGGTGGATTTGATTTCAAGCTTACAGCTATAGATCCGGTCAACGTGTATGTTGGTATGTTTGTATCTCGCAATGCAGATGTTACATTTACAGATATTAGATTAGAGGTTATGTAAAGGAGCGTTGAATTATGAAGCTTATAGCGGCAGTTGATGCTAATTGGGCTATTGGTCGCGCGGGCAGGATGCTTGTCAGCATTCCGGAAGATATGAAGTTCTTTCGTGAGGAAACCATGGGGAAAGTGGTTATCATGGGCAGAAAGACTTTAGAAACATTAAAAGACCGTTCGCCACTTGTAGGACGAGTTAATATTGTTATTACATCTAACCAGGACTATAAGGTTGAAGGTGCAGTGGTTTGTCACAGCGTGCAAGAGGCTGTTGAAGCTGTAGCAGAATATGACACAGATGATGTGTATGTTATTGGTGGCGGGACAATATATGAACAAATGCTAGATATGTGTGATGAGGCACACATAACCAAGATTGATTATGAATATGATGCAGACACATTTTTTCCTAATCTTGACAAGCGTTTAGATTGGAAAGTTGTAGAGTCTAGCGATGAGAAGACGTATTTTAACATTGTGTATGAATTTCATAGATACAAAAAAATATGTTGAAAAAAATAGTAAATATTGGTAGAATTAGTTCAATGCGTTGCATTAATTATCAAAATATGAAAGGGAATGGATATGTTTTGTACAAAATGTGGATATAATTTAGGGGAAGCTAATTTCTGCCCACAGTGTGGAAATCAGGTTAAGAAGTCGGGACAGACAGTTACACCAGTGGCTGCGCCTGTAGAACCAGTAGTTACAACGGTTGTTGAGGAAGTAACACCAGTGGTAGAAGAAACAGTTGCTCCAGTTGTTGAGGAAGTGGCTGAGACAGTAGAAGAAAAAATATTGGTAGAGCCGATAGCACCAGTGATGCAGGAGATACCGGTACAGCCGGAAATACCAACACCAGTGATGCAGGAGACACCGGTACAGCCGGTAGCCCCAGCACCAGTGATGCAGGAGACACCGGTACAGCCGGAAACACCAACACCAGTGATGCAGGAGACACCGGTACAGCCGGTAGCCCCAGCACCGGTGATGCAGGAGACACCGGTACAGCCGGTAACACCAGCACCGGTGATGCAACAACCGCCAGTACAGCCGGTAGCACCAACACCAGTGATGCAACAGTCAGCACCACAGCAGTCAGCACCACAGTCAGGAGACAGTAATCTTACATGGAATAGTCAGACACAGCAGATGTGGAATACATATCAGCCGACAACAAAGAAGAAAAGTAAGGCTCCGATTATTATTGGAATAGTTGCAGTGCTTGTTATTTGTTTGTGTGTAGGTGCCGCACTTGTTGCTCCTATGTTTTTAAATAAGAAAAAAGAACAGGAAACAGCTGATACTAACCTCTCAGGTGCTACTGTACTTAAGTCAGTTACGGCTGATATAAAGAATTCGGCATCGAATCTGACAAACAATATGACAGTTGTAAAGTTAGGCTCTAAGCAAAAGACAACAGGTTCGTTTACACTTAATAAGCTTGTTGTTGATGATGAGAATTATATGTCATATTTAAATGTTGATACAGTTAACTATGAAGTAGAAATGGATTCAGATACAGGTAAGATGTCTATGATATTTAGCCTTGCTAAGGGCAAGTCAACACCTATTGTTAATGTGCATATGTACACAGACGGCAAGACTATGTATATTAGAATACCAGAGTTAGCAACTAATAGTTTAAAGTCATCAGTTGAAACAAATACAACTACTGAAGATGGCACAACTGTAGAAACAAGTGATGCACAGATGAGTGCTATTATTAAGGCTATGTCTAATATGGATGAGGAGACTATGAAGCAGTACGCTAAAGTCTTTGAAGCAGTAATTGGTCATATGGTTACAGGTCTTGACCATGTTATTGATAAAGCGCAGTATACAAAGAATGAAGGTACAGTAACTGTTTCAGCAGGAGACCTTGGTTCAGAGGCCTATGAGTCATATCTTGTTACAGTAAGCAAGGCTGAGATTATTGCCGGATATAATAAGGCTATTGATGCTATATTTGATGATACTACAATTGTTCCATATATCACAATGTTGAATACAATTGGTGCAAAGCTTGATAAGGATACACTTAAGAGTGAATTTTCTGATGGTATGAAGGATTCTCCGGAAACATACAAGTTTACAATGTATACAAAGGACAGCAAGTTTGCCGGAATAGGTATTAATGTTGCTGATTATGATTCAAAAGAAACAGGAACTATTACACTTATGTCTGTTGGCGGAGAGTCTGTGTATATCGGAATGGAACATGATAATGAATATATGAAGTTCTGTTATGATGGAAGAAGTGAGAATAAGAAGTTTACACTTGACTGTGACTTTGAGGATTCATATTACACAATGTATTATGAATGGAAGATGTCAGGTACATCAATGGAGATTGTCAAGTATGAACTCACTGGAAAAGATACAAGCAATGGTTCTAATTTGGCGCTTAGTATGTCAGCTAAGGCCGATGCTGTAGCTATTACAGGTGTGTCTGTGTCTGAGGCAAGTTTCCCTAATCTGATAGATACAGATAAGGCAACAGAAGCTGAGCAGATGGCATTTATGTCACAGTTTTCACAGAATTATGTGACTTTAATGAAGAAAATGTTATCAGATAAAGGTTTTCAGAAATTACAGTCAAGTTCCTCAAATTCAGGGACTGGTAATGGAACTGGAAATGGTACAGGCAGCGGAACAGGTGTAGAACTTGAAACTGGTGCAAGTGCTGGTAACGCAGCTTAATATTGCAGAACATATATTACGGGGCTTCATAAGAAGCCCCGTTTTTGTGTTAGTTATAAACGATAAATGTGTTGTATCTGAATCGGCGGAGGCGCTGTTCCATCTTTATGGCATTTGCAAGAAAATTAAATGCACCAACCTGAACTTTGTAATATCCGTCTTCTTGCACTATAAATGCCGGAAAACCTTCTATTAACAGAGAATTTAACATTCTGTCAGCATTTTCTTTGTTTTTAAATGCGCCAACTTGAACACGATATAACTGTTCGGGGAATTCCATATTATTAGCATCTGAAGTGTAGTCCATAGAATCTACGTTGGAAAGTGATGTGTTTGTTGTAACGACAGCGGAAGAAGTTTCGGTTAAGGAATTTACTGTTTCAGGTAATGAGACAATAGCAGTTTCTTTAGAATCTGTTTTGATAGTACTTAGTATTCCTTGCGCAATAGCATTGGCAACTTCATCGAATTGATTGTCAAATATGGCATTATCAGCATCGGTGTTAATAAAACCAACTTCAACAAGGGCGGCAGGCATATTGGTGCGTCGAAGTACAACGAGATTCTTACGCTCTTCAACACCTATGTTGGCAAAACCAAGATTTTCAAGTTGCTCATTAATGTTGCGAGCAAGTTCAGCACGAACACCATCATCACTGTATACAAGAGTCTGAATACCGCTGTATTGATTGCCGTATTCTGAAGAATTGCGATGAAGGGAGATGAAGAAATCGGCATCGGCTGCATTGGCATCAGATGCCTTTTTAAAAGGTGTTTCGTATTCGTCGTTCTTTCTTACATAAAAAACCTCAATACCATTATTCATAAGTATATTGCCCACAGCTTTAGTTAGTTCTAATACATCATCCTTCTCCGTACGTCCTTTATACTGGGCACCGGGGTCGTTACCGCCGTGTCCTGCGTCTAAAGCAACTTTGATAGCCATAGAGACTCCTTGATATGTCATTACGATATTATATTCAGTTTGGTAAGAATGTTGATATGGATAAAGAAATTTATCACAAGATACATTTTGGTTGAATATATTGATAAAGAATGGTAGGTATATCAGGGAGAAGCAGATGTATTATAATATGAAAAGACTTGGTTTGTCGCAAGTCTCTACTGATTCGGTGGATTATGGTAATCTTAGAGTAAATGTTGTTGATGGAGTGACAGGTAGACCGGTAAGTGACGCAAGAGTAAGCATATCCTATACAGGAGAGCCGGACGCGACTTTAGAGGAAGTAAGAACAGATGTTGATGGTCAGACAGAACTTATTGAACTAAGCGCACCGCCGGTTGAATATAGTATGGAACCATCTACTAATCAGCCCTATTCAGAGTATACGATAAGTGTAAGTGCTCCGGGGTTTGAAACATTTTCAGTGTCAGGCTCGGAGATATTCTCTGGAGAAACCAGTATACAGAGAACGCCACTTCGACCGGCTGGCTCTTTAAATTCACCAGATAATTTTGTTATACCGGCTATAACCTTATTTGGCGACTTTCCACCAAAGATTCCGGAATCGGAGATTCAGCCGGTTAATCGTCAGGGAGAAATTGTACTTAGCCGTGTTGTGGTACCGGAGATTGTTGTGGTTCATGACGGTGTTCCATCTGATTCCACAGCCAACAATTATTATGTAAGATACAGGGATTATATTAAAAATGTAGCATGTAGTGAAATATACTCTACATGGCCTCGTGAGACAATTAAAGCAAATGTACTTGCGATTTTGTCATTTACAATGAATAGAGTGTATACGGAATTTTATCGAAACAGAGGTTATGAGTTTACTATTACATCCTCAACGGCTTACGATCACAAATGGGTTAATAACAGAAATATATTTACAAGCATAGCCAGTGTGGTTGATGAAATATTTGACTGCTATCTTTCAAGACCCAATGTTAAGCAGCCTATTCTTACACAATATTGTGATGGAAGAAAGGTGAGCTGTCCTAACTGGATGACACAGTGGGGGAGTAAGAGTCTGGGTGATCAGGGATACAGCGCCATAGAGATATTGAGATACTATTATGGTGACAATATGTATATTAATTCTGCGGAAGAGATAAGCGGTATACCTTCTTCATGGCCGGGAAGTGATCTTGACATAGGCTCTAGTGGACAGAAGGTTCGACAATTGCAGGAACAGTTAAATTATATAGGTGATTTTTATTCGGCTATTCCATATGTTGTTCCGGACGGAATATATGGAGAACGGACAGCAGATGCAGTAAGAACATTTCAGAGAATATTCGATATGCCGCAGACCGGAGTCGTGGATTTTCCAACATGGTATAGAATATCAGACTGGTATGTGAGACTGTCAGGGATTGCGGAATTGATGTAAGTGTAAGTATATTTTAAGAGGCCTTTGGAAAATGTTGTAGTATTGCGAGAGTACCTATATGCCTTAAAGACTCGCTTTCGCTTGGACCTAAGCACACCGGTACTAAACTCATAAAGTTATGCAGAGCATAACTTTATGAGTTTAGTACCGGTGCTTAGCTACAGTCTTTAAGGTATATGGTACCTCTCGCGTCTGCAACAAAAAAATTGCAAAGGCCTCTTATATTATACATTATCACGTATACTCAATTTCGTGTTTAACGCTTTTCTCCTATAAAGAATAGCGCGATGGTTCCAGGACCTGAATGAGCGCCGATAGTTGGGCAAACGTAGTTGATAACAACTTCCTTGCCAAAACGTTCTTTAACCTTAGAGGCTACATATTCGGCATCTTCAATACAGTCACCATGTGAAATGAAGAATTTATCAGTTTCATCGGCATAACTTCCGATAAGTTCACCCATACGGTCAACCAGATCGTTTAAAGATTTTTTACGACCGCGAACTTTTGCGATATTGATGAGCTTACCGTGTTCATCTACATGAAGCACAGGTTTAATACCGGCAATGGTTCCAATAATGGCAGTTGCTTTAGAAACGCGTCCGCCTCTGTGTAAGTGGAAAAGATCATCTACAGTAAAAAGGTGAACAAAGTTTTGAATGTGAGCATTTAAATAATCCACAATATCTGACATAGACTTGCCTTCATCTTTTAACTGGAAAGCACGATATACCATAAGGCCTTCGCCAAGAGATGCTGCAAGGGAATCAATAACAATTATTTTGCAATCAGGAAATTCTTCCATAACCTCATTGGCAGCAATGCATACATTATTATAACTGCTTGACAATCCTGATGAGAATGCAATGTGCAATATATCATAACCATCCCTCGCACGCTTTCTAAAAAGTGAAGCAGAGTCTTCTGGGTTAGTTGCCATAGTAGTTGGCATAGCACCTTCTCTCATGCGGTTATAAAATTCTTTCTCGGAGAGAGGATTCTCGGCATTGTGAACGACTTCTCCAAATGCGTAGTATAAGCCGTGAATATCAATATCACGTTCTTTGATATATTCTGCTGGTAAATCAGCAGTTGTATCGGTGGATATAACAAAAGGTCTCATAAATGTTCCTCCAATAATTATTTAGTGATTAAGTTTGCAAAAACATATCATCTAGTATATAATACCACGTGGGAAGATTAATATCAAATGAAGAATAGCAAAAAAAAAATAAAAAGTTTTAATTAACGTGTTGACAAGGAAAGCTAACCGTGATATTATACAGAAGTTGAAAAACGAAGCAGAGTATCCACTCTCACCTTAGCGCAAGAGGCGACTTGGGTTTATACTTTTTTGATGGCACAGGTTAGGTGTGCTTTGTCGATGGAGTTGATGTGGATAGTTATGCTATCCACTTATTTTTGTTTATCCTGACTACGGAGGTGTACTACTATTAGCGAATTAATGATTAACGAACAGATAAGAGACAAAGAGGTTCGTGTTATTGGGGAAGACGGCGAGCAGCTTGGTGTTATGTCACCAAAGGATGCTATGAAACTTGCAAAGGAAGCAGAGGTTGATTTGGTTAAAATCGTACCGGGTGCGAATCCACCGGTTTGTAAGTTGATAGATTATGGTAAGTACAAGTATGAACTTATCAGAAAAGAAAAAGAAGCTAAGAAGAAGCAGAAGACAGTAGAAGTTAAGGAAGTAAGACTTTCACCTAACATTGATATTAACGACCTTAATACAAAGTGCAATTCTGCAAGAAAGTTCATTGAAAAAGGTAACAAGGTAAAGGTTACTCTTCGTTTCAGAGGAAGAGAGATGGCACATATCGATAGTAGTAAGCATATCTTAGAGGATTTTGCTGAGAAACTTGCGGATATTGCTGTTATCGAGAAGGCTCCTAAGCTTGAGGGCAGGAGTATGATGATGTTTTTAACTGAAAAACGTTAAAATAAATTACAATAAAACCAAGATGAATTATTAGGAGGTCCATTATGCTTAAGGTAAAGACAAAAAAAGCAGCTGCTAAGCGTTTTAAGGCTACAGGCACAGGTAAGTTAAAGAGAATGAAGGCTTATAAGAGTCACATCCTCACAAAGAAGTCTACAAAGAGAAAGAGAAACTTGAGACACGCAACTATGACAGATGCAACTAATGTTAAGGCAATGAAGAAGATTATGCCATATATCTAATTAGGGCATATGGTAAAGGAGGAAATATAAGATGGCAAGAATTAAAGGCGGAATGAACGCAAAGAAGAAGCATAACAGAGTATTAAAGCTCGCTAAGGGTTATAGAGGTGCTAGATCTAAGCAGTATAGAATTGCTAAGCAGTCAGTTATGAGAGCTCTTACAGAGTCTTATGCTGGTAGAAAGCAGAGAAAGAGACAGTTCAGACAGTTGTGGATTGCAAGAATTAACGCTGCTGCAAGAATCAATGGTTTATCATATAGCAAGTTTATGTATGGCTTGAAGAGTGCTAACGTTGACCTTAACAGAAAGGTATTGTCAGAAATGGCTATCAACGATGCAGAAGGTTTTGCAAAGCTTGCAGAGCTTGCAAAGTCAAAGCTTGCATAATTAAACTAAGTACTTAATTGTAAGATAGTTAATGCCCTCGTGTATGCGAGGGCATTTTTTGAAAATAGTATGAAATTTTTATAAAGTACTATGAAAAAAGCCTCAAATATGTTATATATATAAGGTGTGCCAATGTGGGCATGCATATGTATTATGCGAAGGGAAGTCATGAATTTATGAAAAAGAATATATTAAAGAAAGTTCTTGTAGGTTTGACTGTTGTTACTATGCTTGGTACTCTTACAGCATGTAACAACAAGATTAAAGTTACATATGATTATGATGCCGCTGAATATGTTACATTGGGAACATACAAGGGAATAGAGGTATCTATTGACAGAACAGCTATTGAAGATAGAATTGTCTCTGAGAAGATAGAAGAAGATATGGCTAAGTATACTGAGTATTCGGAAGTAAGTGGTGAGGCTGCCACAAAAGACAGAGTTACAGTAACTTATACAGGAAGCATTGGCGGAGAGTCTATTGATGGTTTCAGCGGTAAGGATGATCAGTTTGTGCTTGGCACAGATACATTCCTAATCGAAGGCTTTTTGGATGAATTGATTGGAATGAAAAAGGGAGATTCAAAGATTGTAACACTTACAGTTCCAGAGGATTTCGAAGATAATGTTGATTACGCAGGTAAGAGAATTGTATATGAGATTTCGGTTACTAAGGTAGAGCATCCAAGTACACCGATGATTACAGATGCATTTGTAAAGGATGCATTTTCGATTGATACTGTAGCGCAGTACAAGGAGACCCTTAAAAGAAATCTTTCATCTAAGGTAGATGAAGAGGTTGCTGCGCTTAAGAAAGAGCTTGTTCTTAAGAAGTTATCTGACGACGCAAAAGTTAGCGGATATCCGGAGGATTTTCTTGCTAAGAAGACAGCAGAGTATGAAAAGTCAATTAAGATGTATGCATTGATGCTCAATATGACTAATGATCAGTATTGTGAGAAAAACTATGGAATGACATTTGACGAGTTCGTAAAGAAGTCAGTTGTACAGGATGCAGTTATTCAGCTTGTTGCTAAAACAGAAGATCTTAGCGTAACAGAGTATGAGTACAAGGATAAGCTTGTAGGTTTTGCGTCAGCACAGGGTTATACAGATAAGGATGCATTTGTTGAAAAGTATGGTAAGAACGAGATAGTTAAAACTATGCTTTATGAAAAGGCACAGGCATTTGTTATTGACAATGCTGTTGTAAAGTTTACTAATGAATAATATTAAATCCCCCGGTTTTTCCGGGGGATTTGTTGTCTTATTGTTTGAATTCCTGTAAAGATACAATGTATTCAATATCGTGTAATTCTTTAATTAATTCCTTCCTAAGAGATGCATTAGGGAGCTTTATGGTAAATGTTGCTGTTCCTGATATTGCGTCAGTTGTAGATTTTTTGGATGGGAATAGGTCAAGATCCAATATTTCATAGTTTTTTTCATGACAATATTCCAATAATGCACTTGTGAAATAAGAATCAGAAAATTCAACATACAAGCTGATATACTTTCTGTACTTATTAAATGCTTTGTCTACCATTGTTAGTATTCTCAAAGAGAATACAATAATGACTCCACAGATAATGGCACCAGAGTAAAAACCGGTTCCAACAGCAATACCGATAGTAGCACAACACCAAAGACCTGCTGCAGTGGTTAAGCCCTTAATATGGTTGTTGCGTGTTACCAATATGGTTCCTGCGCCTAAGAAACCGATGCCGCTGATAACCTGAGCAGGGAGTCTGGCAGGATCTCCGGCACCTAAATATTCGCACATATATATGTTTGTTATACTGGCAAGAGTTGCGCCTAAGCATACGATTATGTAAGTTCTAAAACCGGCCGGCCGTTGTTTCTGTTCACGTTCTATTCCAAGAAGACCACCAAGTATAAGTGCTAATAGTATTCTGACGCTTATTGAAACTATGTTAAGTTCGCTAAGAATTGGTAAGTTTTCTAAAAACATAAGCAATCCCCCTTTCCTGTGTGGGCTATGTAATTGTAGAGATATTTGCTGTGTTATTACTTAATCGTATTATTACTTAGTTGTATTACTTAGTACCGGTAGAGCCAAATCCGCCCTCGCCTCTTACAGAATCTTCTAAAGACTCAACTTCTTCAAATGCCGCTGTGATGTAAGGTGCAAGGACAATCTGAGCGATTCTCTCTCCGGGAGCAACTGTAACAGCTGCGTTGGAATGATTGTGAAGAGCTACCATAATCTCACCGCGGTAGTCAGAGTCGATTACACCTACTTTATTAGCTGGGGCAACGCCTTTCTTACAAGCCATACCGCTTCTGGCATACACAAGTCCTACAAGACCAGTTGGAATCTCCATAGCAATACCTGTATGAATAAACTGGGTACAACCAGGTTCAATAATTACATCAGTTTCCATAGCAGCATACAAATCTGCCCCGGCTGAAAATTCTGTGCCATAAGTTGGCACAATTGCGTTAGGTAATAATTTCTTTAATTTAACTGTCTGTGTCATAATTAACTCCTTTTCATGTTGTTTGTAAAAAAATGCTATTCATTTGCCGGGTTCCATAGAACCACTTCACCTTTTTTTAGGGATTCCTGCACCATAATTGTGCGTTGATTTTCGCTACCCTTAAACTGAAGCATAAGGTTCTTTTGTTCTTCAATAAATCGGCCGTCAACTAAAACGTCTATATACGAAAGCATTTCTTTGGTTTCGGACCACTTGTTGCACATATCATCAAGAATCTCTCTATCGAAAAGATATCCTGAGAAACACCAGATGGTTTTGTTTGGAAAAAGTTCTTTAACCTTGCGAAGAAGTGGTAACAGTCCTTTTTGATTGGAATGCTCAAATGGTTCGCCGCCAAGTAGTGTTAAGCCCGTAACGTAATCAGGCTTTAAAGATTCAATAATGTCATTAATTGTTTTTTCTGTAAATTCTTTTCCATAATTGAAGTCCCATGCAATTTGGTTGAAGCAACCTTTACACTTGTGAGTGCAGCCACTTACAAATAGTGTGGTGCGAACACCCGGGCCGTTGGCTACATCATTATATTTTATCTCGGCATAATTCATAGGCATATCCTTTCTACAATGTTCTGAAAACATTATAACAGAATATAATAAAAATTTGTAGATTAATTTTCAGTACTTTTGTTATATAAGTGTGATGTTTCAGTGGAAATTTACTGAATATATGATATAATGACTACAATAGGTTAAATTGTGAAACGATTTAAATACATGTTGTGAGAGGTGCGTCTATGATAAAGATTTACTTTGATAAGCTTTACAGATATCCAAGAATTGCAGAACCATGCAGTGTGGCCATTCCTGTTAAGGAAGGAAAACTTATGTCTCTTGATGATGTAGCTATATTGCAGGAAGGGAAAGCAGTTCCTTTGCAGGCTAAGGTAACATCAAGACATAAGGATGGTTCTATCCGTTATATGTTCCTTAGGTTTATGGCGGATTTGCCGGCTAATAAAAGTGTTGCGTTGGATTGTACATTTAATACAGTTTTTAAAAGTGATGCTCCTGATGTAGTGGTGGAGGATACCGGTGACGGATACTTTGTTAATGCACAAGGATTGACATTTGCTGTAAAGAATGATTCTGATGGAATATTTGATATGGTAGATGATGGCAATAAGCTCTATACAAGAGAACATTTTGAGGGACCATATCTTAAAGATAAGGCAGGTAATTCATATGAATGCCGTATTCATAAGTGGAGTGTTGTTGAGTCAGGACAGGTATGTGCTATACTTTCAGGAAAGGGCTCTAACGTAGTTACTGATAATGTTAGTGGTGAATCAAAGAATATTGACTTTGAGGTAAGGATTACAGCTTATGCAGGAAAGCCTTGGATTGAGGTAGGATATAGAATCATTAATACAAGCGATGATGAGCTTGCTATAGAGTCCCTTGTGTTCTATGCAAAGGCAACACCGGAAAGTGCACTTACAGATAAGCTTGCAACTATGCAGATAGAGGTTCACAATGATTCTACAGGATGCGGTGATGCACCTACAGATAACTCTGACTGTGATGGGCCGGTATTCCATACAAGAGGAATCAGTGAACTTGATATGATAGAACAAAAAACTCCTGTACAGGCAGTGAGAACATTGGTTGGAAGCTCTAACTATAAGACTGATTTTTATGTTGGTAAAGATGGTACAGAGGTTAATAAGTACATAGATGCCGAATTCCTTGCGAAGGAGGCCAATGAGCATTTCGCAGAGGTTCTTTATGGAACATTTATGGCAGACAGAACTGATGAGGAAGGCGGTTTGTGTATAACTGTATTCCAGGCACAACAGAACTATCCTAAAGCATTGAAGTCAGATAAAGATGGTGTGGCAGTTATGCTTGTACCGGAAGGTATTGGACAGGTGGTTATGCAACCGGGTATGGCGAGAGAGCAGCGTTTTCTTATGCATTTCCACAGTGCTGATGAAAGTATATTGGAGCTTGACAACAGAAGTCTTATATATCAGATGCCGGATCGTCCGTATATTTCACCTGATATATTTAGAGAAGCTCAGGTTATGTTAGACGTGTTCCCTACAAAGCTTGATGATGATGTTGAGATTTCACTTATAGGTAAGGCAGATGGTCATTCTAGATGCTATGGTATGCTTAACTGGGGTGATTCGTGGGATCCTAATTATACAAGACAGGGACGCGGTAATGGTAAGCCGGTATGGTGCAATAATGAATACGATTACCCGCATTCTTGTGCATTACAGTACGCAAGAACCGGTGTAAGAAGATTTCTTGATTACCTTTTTGCATCGGCACAGCACTGGATGGATGTTGATGTGTGCCACTATAGCAAGAATCCGTTGAGAATAGGTGGACAGTGGGAGCATACTGCAGGTCACTGCAAGGATGGAATTATGGTATGCTCACATGAGTGGGTTGAAGGTTTGTTTGACTATTATCATTTCTCGGGAGATGAAAGAGCTTATGAGACTGCAATTGGCATAGGTGAGAATGTGCTTCGTCTTCTGGACACTCCTATGTATGCTCATGCAGGAGAGGCTAATGCGCGAGAGACAGGCTGGGCATTGCGTTCGCTTACAGCACTTTATATAGAGACAAGAGATGAAAAGTGGCTTAGTAAGTGTGAATGGATTATAAACAGCTTTAAGGTGTGGGAAGCACAGTATGGGAACTGGTTAGCTCCGTATACCGATAATACAACAATCAGAGTAGGCTTTATGATTTCAGTAGCTATAGGAAGTGTAATGAGATATTACAGAGAATTCCCTAGAGAAGATATAAAAGCTATGATTATAAGAGCTGTTGATGATTTGGTTGAGAATTGTATGCTTCCTAACGGTTTGTTCTATTATAAGGAACTTCCAAGCCTTCAAAGACTTGGAAATAATACATTGCTCTTAGAGGCACTTACTATCGCCTATGAGCTTACAGGTGATGCTAAGTATCTTGAGCCGGGTATCAAGACATTTGATAAGGCTATAGCAGCAGAGGCACCGTCAGCACTTGGAGCAAAGCAGATTATTGATGATGCGGTTATTGGTGCAGGAGGAAGTACAAAGAATTTTGCACAGAGTTTCATACCACTTATTACATATTACAAGGCATTGGTGGATAGTGGACTCCGCTAATGTTTATAAGGTAATATAATAATAAAATATAACAATAAACTTCTTAGTTTAGCTGCGTGTTATTGACCAGATTAAATTAAGAAGTTTTTGTTGTTTTAAGGTGGTTAATTTGCATATAATTCAAGCATTATTTTGTAATATATACTTGCCTTTTAGGTGAAAAACGTAGTATCATTAAGAATATATTTGTATATTGTTGGGGATGCAATAGGAATGGAGGATTTATGAGAATTGGAATTAGAGCACATGATGTAAAATATGCACCCCTTGAGGAATTAATCCCTAATATTCACAATCAGGGATTTCATTGTATGCATATAGCACTTAGTAAGTCGATTAAGGAGTTTAAGCCTGAGATAAGTACTATGACTCCAGGTCTTGCTATGTATATGAAGGAACTTTGTGCAGAGAATAAAGTAGATGTTGCAGTGCTTGGTTGTTATCTGAACCTTTGCAATCCTAACAAGGAACAGCATGCTAAGATTGTGGAAAAGTACAAAGCCCATATCAGATTTGCAAGTATACTTGGATGTGGTGTTGTAGGTACAGAGACTGGTGCTGTTAATGAGGAATATAAGTATGAACCTGCTAACCACAGCGAGGAAGCTCTGGGTATATTTATTGAGAATCTCAGACCGATTGTTAAGTATGCAGAGCAGTTTGGTGTAATCTTCGCTATTGAACCGGTTTGGAAACATATTGTATGCACTGTTGAGAGAGCAAGAAAGGTGCTTGATGCTATTGATTCACCTAACCTTCAGATTATATTTGACCCGGTTAATCTTTTGTGTGTTGAGAATCTTCCTCAGCAGGATGAAATTATACAGAAAGCCTTTGAGCTTTTGGGAGATGATATTGCCGTAGTTCATTGCAAGGATTATGTAGTTGAAGGTGACGAGCTTAAGTCTATTGCAGCAGGAACAGGAAGTCTTAATTATCCATTACTTTTGAAGCTTGTTAAGCAGTATAAGCCATACGTTCACTGTACGCTTGAGAACACAGTTCCTGATAATGCTGTAGCAACAAGGGAGTTTATGGAGAGAACTTACGCATCAGTGTAAGTTAATGGACTAAGAGATTAGGTTAAGTACAGTTACAGACATTAGATACATTTTGTGCGGAGGTAGTATATGCCGGAGAAGGATTCTAAGGAAAGTGGTATTAAGATAGCAGATCATACAGTTAGTATGCAGTTAAGTACACCTGCGGACTTTACAAGTCCGGAGGTGCTTTATGATAAGCTTATTGAGACTATAAAGTCTTACCACCCGTCAACAGATTTTTCTGATATAGAAAAAGCATATAGCATAGCCAGAGATGCCCATGAGGGACAGCTGCGTAAATCAGGGGAGCCGTATATTATACATCCTCTTTGCGTAGCTCTTATTTTGGCGGAGCTTGAACTTGATAAGGAAACTATTGTGGCTGGTATTCTTCATGACGTGGTTGAAGATACAGTTATGTCTGAGGAAGATATAACAAGAGAGTTTGGAGCAGAGGTTGCACTGCTTGTTGATGGTGTTACAAAGCTTACTCAGCTCAATTTCCAGCATGATAAGATTGATGTTCAGGCAGAGAACCTTAGAAAAATGTTCCTTGCTATGGCAAAGGATATCAGAGTTATTATGATTAAGCTTGCTGACCGTTTGCATAATATGCGTACTATGCAGTATCAGTCGCCGCACAAGCAGATTGAAAAGTCAAGAGAGACTATGGAGATATATGCTCCTCTCGCTCACAGACTCGGTATTTCTAAGATAAAAGTAGAGCTTGATGACTGGGCTATGAAGTACCTCATGCCAGAGGTGTACAATGATTTGGTGGAGCAGGTGAATCTTAATCGTCCGGGTAGAGAAGCATTTATAAAAAGTATGATTAAAGAAGTAGGAATGCATATCCATGATGCCGGTATTGAGGCTGAGATTGATGGTCGTGTAAAGCATTTCTTCTCTATTTACAGAAAGATGGTTAACCAGAATAAGACACTGGACCAGATATATGATATATTTGCAGTTCGCATTAAGGTTGAGTCTGTTAAGGACTGTTATGCAGCGTTGGGTGTGATTCATGAGATGTACAAGCCGATTCCGGGACGTTTCAAGGATTATATTGCTATGCCAAAGCCGAATATGTATCAGTCTTTGCATACAACGCTTATTGCATCTAATGGTCAGCCATTTGAAGTTCAGATTAGAACTTATGATATGCACAAAACTGCTGAATACGGTATTGCTGCTCACTGGAAGTACAAGGAAGGGGCAAAGGGCAAGCCGGGAGCAGGAGAGAGCGAGGAGGCAAAGCTTAGCTGGCTTCGTCAGATGCTCGAGTGGCAGAAGGAAATGTCAGATAACAAGGAGTTCTTATCTTCTATTAAGAACGACTTGAACCTGTTTTCAGATAATATATATTGCTTTACACCGACAGGAGATGTTAAGAATCTTCCTGCGGGTTCATGTCCGATTGATTTTGCTTACAGTATTCATAGTGCAGTAGGTAACAAGATGGTGGGAGCAAGAGTTAACGGCAGGCTTGTAACTATTGATTATCAGTTAAAGAGCGGTGACAGAGTAGAGATTATCACATCTGGCAATGCTAAGGGACCAAGCCGTGACTGGTTAAGTATAGTTAAGAGTACTCAGGCACGCAATAAGATTAATCAGTGGTTTAAGCAGGAGCTTAAAGAAGATAATATAACCAAGGGTAAGGAACTTATAGCAAGTTACTGCAAGAGTAAGGGTTATGTTATGTCAGACCTGTTAAAGCCGGAACTTATTGAGAAAGCTATGAATAAGTATGGTTTTAAGGATTGGGAGTCTCTTCTTGCGTCTATAGGTCATGGTGGTCTTAAGGAAGGTCAAGTAGTTAACAAGCTTTATGAAGAGGCTGAAAAGGGTAAGAAGGTAGATGTTACCGATAAGGATATACTTGAAGATATAGCACAGACAGAAACTAAAGCAAAGACGATGCACAAGCATAATAAAGGTGGAATTACAGTAAAAGGTGTTCATGATGTTGCGGTGCGTTTCTCGAGGTGCTGTAATCCGGTTCCGGGAGATGAGATTATAGGTTTTGTTACAAGGGGCAGAGGTGTCACTATTCACAGAACAGATTGTATCAATGTAATCAATTTTCCTGTTACAGAACGGGCAAGACTTATTGATGCAGAGTGGGAGCAGACTACTTCTGCAGGTGAAAAGTATAGTGCAGAGGTTAATATCTATGCCAACAATCGTTCAGGTCTTATTGTGGATATTTCAAGGATATTTACAGAGGCCAATATTGATTTAAGATTTATGAACAGCCGTGTAAACAAGAAGGGTGAGGCTATTATTAATCTCGGTTTTGAGATTCATGGAAAAGAAGAGCTCACAAAGCTTGTGGAGAAGTTCAGAGCAATTGATGGAGTAACTGATATTTCAAGAACTTCAGGCTGATGGAGGTGCCGGAGTGATTAACATATTTCACACAGTATTGGGTATGGTAGGGACTAATTGCTATATAATAGTCAATGAAGACAGTAAGCAGTGTGTGGTAGTTGACCCTGCGGATCATGCTAAAGGTATATATGGAGTTGTGGAGCAGGCAGAGTGTAAGCTTGAAGGTATTCTTCTTACACATGGTCACTTTGATCATATTCTTGCGGCGCAGGAGCTTAAGGATATGAGTGGGGCTAAGATTTATGCCAGTGAAGAAGAAAAGAGTATACTAAGTTCATCACAACATAATCTGTCAGCAGTTATGGGGGAAGGTGCCATCACATTGGAGGCAGATGAGTATCTTAAGGATGGTGTGGAATATGAAGTGGCAGGCATTAAGTTTAAGGCACTTCATACTCCGGGGCATACTAAGGGAAGTATGTGTTTTTATATAAAAGAGTGTGATACGCTTATTTCAGGAGATACGTTATTCGCAGAATCGGTTGGAAGAACTGATTTTCCAACCGGTAGTATGAGTCAGATAGTAAATAGCATAAAGACGAAATTGTTTGCTTTACCGGGAGACACAAGGGTACTTCCGGGACATGGTGATGAAACGTCTATTGATTATGAGAAAATGCATAATCCGTACTGTCAGTGACGGCGAACGGAGAGAGCAGTGTTGTTTACGGTAAAGTGATGCAGGAGAACGGATATGATATATATAGACATAGCGGACTTGGGGTTTTATGATGATGCAGTGGTGCTTGTCAGGTCTTTCTATCCTAGAACAGAAGTGGCTATTATGCGACCAGATGTGGTATTAGAGGACGGAGACTTTGTAGTGACTGTTGATATTCCTGAAACAGAGGGAAGAGAGAAAAAGGACATTCATGAGGACTTCAAGAAAGAATTGTATTTCAAGTTAAGTAAGGATACAGGGATAGAACTTCCTTGGGGATATCTTACGGGAGTCAGACCTAGTAAGATTGCTTACACAAGGCTTGAAGAGGGTGTGTCAGAAGATGATATACTTAAGGAGTTTACAGATAAATATTTAGCAACGAAGAAAAAGGCTGAGCTTGCTTTAAAAGTTGCGAAGACAGAGAAGCAGATATTGGAAGACTTGGACTATAAACGTGGTTACAGTTTGTATGTAGGTATACCGTTTTGTCCAACAACTTGCCTTTACTGCTCTTTTACGTCCTACTCGCAAGTGGCATATGCTTCCAAGATGGAACCCTATGTAGAGGCTCTTATTAAAGAGATGCATTATGTTTCTCAGGCCATGGCTGGTCAGCGTTTGGATACAGTGTATTTTGGTGGAGGCACACCGACAACACTTAGTCCACAGCAGTTGGATAGAGTTCTCACAGAGCTTGAAGAATGCTTTGATATGAGTACAGTCAGGGAGCTTACTGTTGAGGCAGGAAGACCGGACAGCATCACTATGGAAAAGCTTTTAGTGTTAAAGAAACACAATGTGGATAGAATATCAATTAATCCGCAGACTATGAATGATGAGACATTGGCGGTTATTGGCAGAAGACACAGTGTTGCACAGGTAAGGCAGGCATTTGCTATGGCAAGAGAGGCTGGATTTGACAATATCAATATGGATATTATACTGGGACTTCCGGGAGAATCCATAGAAGAGGTTCGACATACACTTGATCAGATTAAGGAACTGGGGCCTGAAAGCCTTACAGTACATTCTCTTGCTATTAAGAGAGCGGCAGCGCTTAATATATGGCGTGAAAGATATACTGATATGCAGATAGAGAACTCCGATGAGATAGTTCAGTTGGCAGCAGATTATGCAAAGGATATGGGCCATGAACCATATTATATGTATCGTCAGAAGAATATGGCAGGCAATCTTGAAAATGTTGGTTATTCAGTACCAGGTAAAGAATGCATTTATAATATTCTAATTATGGAAGAAAAACAGACCATAATAGCTATTGGTGCAGGTGCGTCTTCTAAGGTTGTGTTTTACAATCTGGCTACAGGTAAGCAGGGAAGAATTGAGCGTATAGAAAATGTTAAGGATGTTACTAACTACATTGACCGAATTGATGAGATGATAGTTAGAAAAGAAACATTTTTTGCAAACAATTCGGATGACCTGTTTGACAATATGTTTAATGATTTAAAAGGTGGCATTGAGCATGGAATAATAGTGGCTAATTTGTCATATAAGCTGGCTTTACGTCTTGGCCTAAGTGAAGAGGAGTCTTATAATATTAAGCTTGCGGGACTTGTGCATGATGTGGGTAAGTTAAAGCTTTCTCAGTATTTGTACGGACGTAATTCTCAAGGATTGTCTATTGAAGAGATGAAGTATATGCGAATGCATTCGAAGATGGGATATGATTATCTTAAGGAATATGATTTTGCGGATAATGTGTTGCAGGCAGTTCTTTCCCACCATGAATGCTACGATGGCAGTGGATATCCGGACAATCTTGAAGGTGAAGATATACCGCTTAGTGCCAGAATTATACGGGTTGTAGATGCATTTGCAGCATTTATATCAGACAGACCTTATAGAAAGGCTTTTGATTATGAAACGGCTGTGGAGATTATGATAGAAGAGAACAAGAACTTTGATATCAGGGTGTTTATTGAGTTCCAGAGAATGATTCATGAGCCTGAAACAGTGGAACTTATTAAATCAAGTAAGATTTGTCTTGATGATTTGGATATTCGTGATATACTTAGTAATTGAGATTGATGTGCAGACGAGGGTCTGCATTATGAAATATTTATGCAGGCAGAGCTTGCAGATTAACAGGAGGAATTTGAAATGGCTGAAGCTATGGTTGGCTTAAAAAGAACCCACAGATGTACAGAAGTTTCTGCAGCTAATGTAGGTCAGGAAGTTACAGTTATGGGTTGGGTGCAGACAAGAAGAAATCTTGGTGCATTGATATTTGTTGATTTAAGAGATAGAAGCGGTCTTTTGCAGATCGTTTTCGATGAGAATATTATCGGTAAAGAAGGCTTTGATAAGGCTTACACACTTCGTAATGAGTTTGTTGTTGCTATAGTTGGTAAGGTTGAGAAGCGTTCAGGTGCAGTTAACACTAATTTAAAGACAGGAGATATCGAGGTTATAGCAACACAGCTTAGAATTCTTTCTGAGGCAGAGACACCTCCATTTCCTATAGAGGCTGATATTAACACAAAGGAAGAGTTAAGACTTAAGCACAGATGCTTAGACCTTAGAAGACCTGATATACAGTCTAATATTATTATGAGAAGTCAGGTGGCTACACTTACAAGAGCGTTCCTTGCTAAGGAAGGTTTCCTTGAGATTGAGACCCCTATGCTTACAAAGAGTACACCGGAGGGAGCAAGAGATTACCTTGTACCAAGCCGTGTTCACCCTGGAAAGTTCTATGCACTTCCACAGTCACCACAGCTTTTTAAGCAGATGCTTATGTGTTCAGGTTATGACCGTTATATGCAGATTGCAAGATGTTTCCGTGATGAGGACTTGCGTGCAGACAGACAGCCGGAGTTTACACAGATAGATATGGAGTTGTCATTCGTTGATGTAGATGATGTTATTGATGTTAACGAAAGACTCCTTGCTTATCTTTTCAAGGAGATTCTTAACGTTGATGTACAGCTTCCAATTCAGCGTATGACATGGCAGGAAGCTATGGACAGATTTGGTTCAGATAAGCCTGATCTTCGTGTCGGCATGGAGCTTAAAGATATTACAGAACTTGTTAAAGACTGTGGTTTCGGCGTGTTTACAGGTGCTATTGAGGCTGGCGGTTCTGTTCGCGGTATCAATGTTAAAGGACAGGGTGAGATGCCTCGTAAGAAGATTGACGCTCTTGTGGACTTTGCAAAGGGTTATGGTGCAAAGGGACTTGCATATATTGCTATTCAGAATGATGGAACAGTTAAGTCATCATTTGCTAAGTTTATGACAGAGGATGAGATGAGTGCTATTATCAAGGCTCTTGATGGTGAGAATGGTGACCTTCTCCTCTTTGCAGCAGATAGAAATAAGATTGTATGGAATGTTCTTGGAGCTTTAAGAGTTGAGATGGCAGAGCAGCTTGGGCTTCTTGATAAGAGTGAGTATAAGTTCCTTTGGGTAACAGAGTTCCCTCAGTTTGAGTGGTCTGACGAGGAAGAAAGATTTGTTGCTATGCACCATCCGTTCACTATGCCAATGGATGAGGATATTGACAAGCTTGAAAGTGATCCGGGCGCAGTTCGTGCCAAGGCTTACGATATCGTACTTAACGGTACGGAAATCGGTGGTGGTAGCGTGAGAATTCATCAGGGTGATATTCAGTCACGTATGTTTAATGCACTTGGTCTTAATGATGAGGTTGCCAACGAGAAGTTTGGTTTCCTTTTGGATGCTTACAAGTATGGTGTTCCACCACATGCAGGACTTGCTTATGGTCTTGACAGACTTGTTATGCTTATGGCTAAGAAGGATAGTATCCGTGATGTTATTGCTTTCCCTAAGGTTAAGGATGCAAGCTGTCTTCTCACTAATGCACCGGATGTGGTTGATGCAAAGCAGCTTACAGAGCTTAGTATTCAGACAGTAGAGGCAGAAGCTTAATAAGGTTATTGATTTAGAGAATGGGAAGAGGTTAAATGACCTCTTCCTTTTTTTAGTTTAAAGTGCTATATTGGAGAAAATGGTTCGACATAGGATTACGATACGAGGATGAAACTATGAATGATTACGAAATAATCCGATTGTTATTTGAGCGCGACAATGATGGGATTAAATATGCAAGTGAATTATATAGTGGAAGAATGCAACGTATGGCTGAAAATATGCTGGGTTCAAAAGAGGATGCTAAAGAATGTGTGAATGATGCCTTGATGAGAGTGTGGGAGACGATACCACCTAATCAGCCGGATAACCTGTATGCATATATTATGACGTTGTGTAGAAATATTGCTTACAACATGATTGACTGGAAGAATGCAAAGAAGCGTAGTGCAGAGATTGTTCCACTTACTAATGAGCTGGAAATGTGTGTTCCGGACAAGCTTACACAGGGAGATATGGTGGATGAATATGCGCTTGGAGAGATTATCTCTGAGTTCCTTGAAGGAATACCTAAAGAAAAGAGAATTATGTTTGTTAGACGATATTGGTATTCTGATGATGTTGCAGATATTGCTAAACGTTTTGGATGTAGTAAGGGTAGAGTAAATGTGACATTGCACAGAGTGAGGAAAGATTTGAAAAAATATCTTGAAGAAGCGGGGGTGAAAGTATGAGCGGTATTAAAGGCAAAGATATCTATAAGGCTATGGGGAATATTAATAAACGCCTGGTAGTAGAAGCAGAGGAAACTAATGTGAAAAAGAAGTCGATTCGCTTGTCGGAAAGGCTGCTGGATAATCTTGCCTGTGTGGCAATAGTGTGTCTATTGGTGCTCACTGTATGTATTGTACAAGTAGTTATTAGAAATGGTGGTAACAGACATAAGGATACACCGGTAAATGAGCCTTCGAGTACGTCACAGAATGATATTATCGTGGATGAGACTTATATTTATGAAGATGCAACTGTTGTTAGTACAGAGTGTGAGTATGTATATAGTAAGGATAATAAAGTGTATATTGTATCCAAGGAAGGAAGTTACGTCAGTGCTGATTCATGGGATGCTCCTAAAAGCGGAGAGATAGTATTTTCTGATGATTTGTTAAATGCATTTGGCAATAATGCGATTATTACGCCTGAGAACTCTAAGGATGTGGCATATCTGGTAGAGATACATGTATACGATGTGCTTGACAATGCCGGGAATAAACAACTTACAGATGATGGGCTGGAGGCAGAGTATGAAAGAGTAAATAGAATGTCTAAACTTGATATAAAGTGGGCAGGTAAGCCATCTTATAATATTGAAAGTAATTGTATGTATGGTGTGCTGACAGTTGAACAGATGAGAGAATATCCAACAGAAGCAGGACGGGGATATGTGTTTGGACTTATATCCAAAACGGAACTTAAGTATGAAGGTAATATTGATGAATTACTGTATGGAAAAGACTATTCGGTAGTTAATGTTAATTCACAAGATAAATAAAAAATATTATATAAAATATGAAAAATTTTTACAAATTTTTTTTGTAAAATGTGTAATCAAAGGGGTGCAAATTCTTTCTATATAGGTGAGGGCAGTATATGAACTGTATTATCTAAAACGATAGGACAAGCAGGGAGGGTTTGACATGAGGAAGAATAATGTTAAGCAAAAAGGAATCGGTTTCAAACAGTTATGTAAAAGAGTGACAGCTATAAGTATGTCTTCGATACTTTTGATGGGAAGTGTATCGTTTATTGGTTGTGATAAAAAGCAAGAAAATGCATCTGATAAAGATAAAGTTGAAACTATAAGGATACAAGTAGGAGCAGGGCTTGTGAAAAATGAGGAGGAAGGTCGGCAGTTTGAGGTATATCTTGAGGAATTGTTAGCTTCCTATGAAGACGGGAGAAAGGTAGATATAGAATATATTACGCCGTATCATCCTGACTATTTCGCGGGTAGTTCTAAGTCGGCAGATATAGTGATACATCCTGATAATGTGTATCAGGCATGGGCAAAACATGACTTGCTATGGAATATGACAGATGCGTGGAAAGAGACTGAGTCAAGGCTTGGGGACAGACTCTCGCAGTCAGCTAAAGAAGCGGTAGCAGATATGTATGTACTAGGCAATGATAATAAAAAAGGTTTGTATGGTATATCGCCGGTACATGGTAATGGCTGTTGTACTTATGTAAAGGCGGACTGGTTGAAGTGTGCAGGAATAGACAGAAGTAGTGTTGAGGGTAAGACTCTTACTTTTGATGAGTATTACGATATGCTTAAGAAGTTGAGAGCTTCAAGTCAAAGCGATTATGTTATATCTCCTCCCGGATTTATCTCGGAAAGTGCTCCGTATACACATTACCTTCCGGAATTTTATCAGGATGCGCAGTATGATTTTTGTAAGGATGAAACTGGAAAGTATGTGGATGGTTTTGCGCAACCGGAGATGATAGCTGCACTTGGAAGGATACAGAAAGCAGTTCAGGATGGAATTATCAATAAAAATGCAACAGAGGAATTTTTAATTGATGATGCAAAGGCGCTTTTTACTACGCCGGATGCGAAGAGGGAAAGCGGAGTGTTTACGTATCTTGCAGGAAGATGGGCTAACAAAGCCAGCAGTGAAATAGAAGGTAAGAAGCGTACAGATGGCACAACTATGAGCGGTGAATTAGTGATGCTTAAACCTATAGCAGAACTTGGAGAGTATGTGACTAATAAGCCGGGTATGTGGTGTATTACAAAAGATTGTAAGAATCCGGAAGTTGTATATAAGTACATAATAGAGCCGCTGTTTGATGGTGGAGATATACAGAAGGCATGGCAGTATGGTGTTAAAGATGTACATTGGGGTGATGAGATAGATGTATGGGATGCTCATCATGTCGACTCACTTTGTGTTATAGCACCTATAAAGGATGATATAGGTGTAGAGAAAGCACCCGAATTGGCAAAGAAAAGTCAGGAGTTTTTTATAGAGAATTCTAAGATGTATGAACGTCTTCCGCATGTAGATAAATATGGAGAAAATTATGATATTATTAACAATGCCAGAAGACGGACAATAAATAAAGTTGTGACAGATCCATCTTATACGCCTGAACAGGGAATAAGGGATTATGAGGCTACAGTCAGATGGATAGCAGAGGATATATTAAAGACTCTTAATGAGTTAGAGGAATGATGCAATATCTAAGTGACTGGAGTGTGGCAGCGTACAAAAGGTATAAGCAGAGGGGAGCGGGTGAGTATGAGCGTGAAGCATGTTGTATTACGAAAGGTAGCAAAGAAGGTGCTGTCAGTGCTTATGGCAACAATATTACTTTCTGGATATGTGCTGGTAACCGGATGTGATGACGGGGGTAAAGAGGTTTCAAAGGATGCTGGTAAAATAGTCAAACCCGAAAAGATAACAGTACAGATAGGAAACGATATGATAGAAGATGGCCCGGAGGCTGATAAATTTGAGGAATATTTAGAGAGGCTGCTGTCTGCTTATGGGGATGAAGGAAATATTGATATAGAGTTTATTCGTCCGGAGGATTCGGCATATTACGATGAGTACTCAAGTGTTGGATGTATGAATGAAAGAGCGGATGTGAGGTTGTATTCACAAAAGTTCTATCAAATATATGCTTCTTCAGGTATGTTTTGGGATATGACAAGTGCATGGGAAGAAACTAAGACGAAAATCGCTGACAGATTAACAGAAGGCTCGCAAGATTTTATAGATACATTTTATGAATTAGGAGCAGATGGCAAAAAAGCTGTTTATGGAGTTGCACAAAACAGAGGTGCCGGTTGTTGTACATATATAAAAGCAGATTGGTTAAAGAATGCAGGGATAGACAAGAGTAGTATAGAAGGTAAGACACTTACATTTGATGAGTACTATGATATCCTTAAGAAAATGAAGGCTGCAAGTAAAAGTGATTATGTTATATCACCTGTAGTATATGTGGAAGATGAAGCACCATATACCCATTATCTTCCAGAGTTTTATCAGGATGCACATTTTGACTTTTATAAGGATGAGTCAGGCAAATACGTGGATGGCTTTAGTGAACAGTCTATGATAGATGCTCTAACAAGGATTCAGACAGCCGTAAATGATGGAATTATTAATAAGAATATTGCGAATAAACCTAAAGAGGCTCGAGATTTATTTTGTACACCTGATATGAAAAAGGAAAGCGGTGTTATTACATATTGGGCAGGAAGTTGGGCGCAGACTTTTAGTGAGAAATTGGAAGGAAAAAAGAGAACCGATGGGACAACTATGAGTGGTGAACTGGTTGCTATTAAACCTATTGCAGAGCTTGGGCAGTATGTTGAGCGTAATGTAGGTATATGGGCAATTTCATCGGAGTGTCAGAATCCTGAAGGAGTCTATAAGTATTTCATAGAGCCAATGTTTACCGGTGGAGATATACAGCTTGCATGGCAGTATGGTGTAAAGGGGGTTCATTGGGATGATAACACGGAAGAGATTCAGATTAATCATATAGATCCAATTATTGCTATTGCACCGATAGAAAATGATCCTGGGATTAGTAAGATTTCGGCTATAAAAAAAGAAAGCAGGGCATTTTTCAGTAATAATTCGAGAATATGTGAGAAACTACCAATGACAGAAGCACTTGCTACGCATATGACAGATATCAATAAAACAAGAAGAGAAATAGTTTACAAAGTGGTCATAGACCCATCATATTCAGCCAAGCAGGGGATAGAAGATTATAAAGCATTAATGGGAAAGTCGGTAAAAGAAGTGCTTAAGTCGCTAAATGAATTGGAAGGGTAGTTGTTGAGTAGATATATGATGTATATGATGAGGAGCGAATATGAAAAAAGCGGTATTAAGAAAAGTAATCAAAAAAATATGTTCTGTATCAATGTCTGTGTTGTTTTTAGCAGGGGCTATATTAGCAACAGGATGTGATGGAGTATATGTTAATAAAGGAGTAGAAGGAGAAACTCAAACTGCTGCTGCTGAGGTGCAGAATGTGACTTTTGATGATGTATTGTATAGTAGGGTTGGCGTCGATGAAGTGTGGCCTAAGATTAAGGAATGTTACGCAGTTCGTGACAAAGGTACAGAAAATTTAGATGAGATGGATTATAAGCGCTGCCACAATATTATCTTTAAAGGTGTATATGAGCAGCTTGGCGCAAAGACGTATGAATCATCTGATGGCTGGTTTTTTATTGATATGAATGGTGAATTAAGTCCGTTAGGATATAATATTGTTAATATGGTGCCGTGGGATTATGATGAGGATGGTAATAAGGATTTGCTTATAACATCATGGAGTGGTTCGGGGATTCATTATGTTAATCTTTGGGCTTATAATACCATAACTAAGGAGACTAATCGTATATATGGTGGTAGTGCACCAGCTGGAGGGAATTTAGGGGTGACTGATAAAGCTCCTAATGGAGAAGACATTTCAACAAGACGTTATGTATACACGGTTGATACTAGTTATGAATATGATGTAGAAGAGGTTCAACTGGACCGAGGTGGATTGGATTGGATTTATCACTATAAAACCCAATCAATTAAGAATGAGGGAGCATTAGGCTATGTAGAATATAAGAATGGTAAGTTTATATACAAGGCATATCCTTCAAATTAATAAGTAATTAATTCAACACATTTTTCCTTAAATGCTTGACTTGTGGGGTAATTAAGTCTATTATATTATACAGTACTTTAGAATACTAAAGGATATACGAATATCGGAGGTTTAAGATGTATTCATTTGACGAAGTTATGAATTTTGACCCAGAAGTTGCAAAGGCTATGGATGATGAGCTCACAAGACAGAGAACTCACATTGAGCTTATTGCTTCAGAGAACCTTGTAAGTAAGGCTGTTATGGCTGCTATGGGCAGTCCACTCACTAATAAGTATGCTGAGGGATATCCAGGAAAGAGATATTACGGCGGTTGCGAGTATGTTGACGTTGTAGAGACACTTGCTATTGAGAGAGCTAAGAAGCTTTTTAACTGTGAGTATGCTAATGTTCAGCCACATTCAGGTGCACAGGCTAATCTTGCAGCATTCTTTGCTATGGTAGAGCCGGGCGACACAGTTATGGGTATGAGCCTTGATTGCGGTGGTCACCTTTCACATGGTTCACCGGTTAATATTTCAGGTAAGTATTTTAATATTGTTCCTTATGGTGTAACAGAGGATGGTTTCATTGATTATGATGATGTTTTAAGAATTGCTAAGGAGTGCAAGCCAAAGTTAATCGTTGCTGGTGCTAGTGCATATGCAAGAGTTATTGACTTTAAGAAGTTCAGAGAAATCTGTGACGAGGTTGGCGCTTACCTTATGGTAGATATTGCTCACATCGCAGGTCTTGTTGCCGGTGGACAGCATCCAAGTCCAATGCCTTATGCAGATGTTGTTACAACAACAACACATAAGACACTCCGTGGACCAAGAGGTGGTATGATCTTAAGTTCAGCTGAGGCTGCTGAGAAGTTTAAGTTCAACAAGTGCGTATTTCCAGGTATTCAGGGTGGTCCTTTGATGCATGTTATTGCAGCTAAGGCTGTTTGTTTCAAGGAAGCGCTTGATTCAAGCTTCAAGACATACGCTGAAAATGTTGTAAAGAACGCTGATGCACTTTGCAAGGGCCTTATGAACAGAGGTTTTGATATCGTATCTGGTGGTACAGATAATCACCTTATGCTTGTTAACCTTATTAGCAAGGGTGTTACAGGTAAGGAAGTTGAGAAGCTTCTTGATGCAGCTAATATCACATGTAACAAGAATACAATTCCTAACGATCCAGCTTCTCCATTTGTAACAAGTGGTATCAGACTTGGTACAGCAGCTGTTACAACAAGAGGCTTCAACACAGCTGATATGGATGTTGTTGCAGAGGCTATTTCTCTCCTCGTTGATGACGTAGAGAAGAATCAGGCTCACGCTATGGAGCTTGTTAAGAGTCTTACAGACAAGTATCCGCTTTACTAATCAGTATTAATATGGATTACATAACCACACGATAGTCGAAAGATTGTCGTGTGGTTTTTTTGTGATGTGATAAAATTAAAAAATTTATAATATTTAGCTTGACATATTATACGGCATATAGTATATATAATGTTGTGGAGAATGTTATACGCTGTATAATATTGATGAAACAATAATATTATGCGCGCATTAAAACATTTATGATAAACAAAATAAGTATGTAAATGTATTATACGCACATCAAGTAACAGACACGGGAGGAGATTATGATAACGAAGGAATCATATTTAAAGGCTTTAAGAGATAATCTTAAAAATGTTCCGCCGCAGGAAGTGGACAATATCATGCAGTATTACACTGAATACTTTGAGGAGGCGGGAGAGGAGAATACTCAGCAGGTAATTGATGAGCTTGGTTCTGCATGGCAGTTGGCACAGAAAGTAAGTGCAGGTTATGTAATTCAGAATATCGAAAGTGGAACTGGCAACGAGACTATTAAACAAAAAGCTTCTAATACATGGGCACTGGTTACTGCTATTGTGACGGCACCGGTATGGATTCCACTTATAATAGTGGTAGCAGTTGTTATGTTAGCTTTGTTTGTATCGATTATTGGTATTATAATATCATTTTTTGCGGTGGCAGTATGTGCAGTTGCAGCAGCAGTTATTCTTTTCTTTACAGGATTGTTTATGGCGTTTGAAAGTGTAGGTGCCGGATTGGTTCTTATAGGTATGGCACTGGAGTTTATAGCGGTTACTATACTCATGGTTCTTATGGCGACAGGCGTAGTTAAGCTTGCAGAATTGTTGGTGGTATTCATAGCAAAGAAAGTTGTAAAGAAGAAGTAGGAGGAGTTACTTATGAAAAAGAAAAATGTTTTAATATGGTTAGTAGTAGCTATAGTTATGTTTTTTCTCGGTGGAATACTCATAACAGTCGGGATTGGTTTAGGTGCGGATGTGAGTAAGTCAGGCAAATATTTTAATATAAATATGTCTGGTGAGATAGAGATGGTAACAGGTCAGTCAGAAAGCTACGATGGTGTGAAAAAGATAGATGTGGATGCTGATAATTTACGAGTAGAATTTTTGCAGTCAGACGATGATGTGTATTATATTGATTATTCTGTTTCGGATGAATATGCGGTACCTAAGATTACTTATAATGATGGTACGTTAAAAGTTAAACAGGAAGAGAGAGGGTTCTTTATCAATATTGATTTCTTCGGCTGGGTTGCAGGTCAGGAAGAGTATATAAAGGTTTATGTTCCTAAGGATGCTAAGCTTGATGATGTAGATATAAGTACAAGTAATGGAAGAATAGAGATAAAGCAGCAGATTGAGATTGGTACGTTAAAAGTGGATACAAGCAATGGTTCTGTTAGCTTATCGGAAGTAACATGTACAGATAAAACTGACGTAAAGACTTCTAATGGTTCTGTAAAATGTGATGGTACATTTAAGGATGAAGTAGTTATAAAGACTTCAAATGGTAGTGTAACATTGGGCGGTACATATGATGAAGGTGTGGATGTTAAGACAAGTAATGGAAGAATAAAAGCTGAAATTGATGGCGATAAAGATGATTACGACATTAATATTGATACAAGTAACGGCAGTGTAACTGTTAACGGCGATAAGGTCGGTGACGATTACGAGCATGATGTGGATGCAGACAAAGAGATTAAGTTAAAGAGTAGTAACGGTAGTATTGAATTGGATATGGAATAAAGGAGGTGCACTATGGTATTTCAGTTAAGTGCAGGTATGCTAGACGCCTGTGTGCTTTCTGTCCTTGATAAAGAGGATGCGTATGGATATATATTGACTCAGAATATAAAGAGCGTAGTTGATATATCAGAATCTTCATTATATCCTATACTTAGACGTTTGCAGGGAGCAGGATTTCTTGTGACATATGATCAGCCTTTTGGTGGACGAAACAGGAGATATTATCAGATAACGGATATGGGAAGGCAACAGTTGGAGTTTTTCAGAAATGGCTGGATAGAGTATAAGGACAGTATAGATAAGGTGATTATGGGAGGGTAAAACCCTCCCATTTTTGGCGTTTATAAATAAAGTTTTGAATTTCAAAATAGTTCTTGACATACACCACAAGATGTAGTATAACATTATTGTTTGAATATCAAAACATATGAGGTTCAAAACAAATTAAACCGCTGTTGCGTCGGGAAAACGTGACATATAAAAGCCGCCAACTCACAATCTTGGCGGAATATAAAATAGGGATTAAGAGGAACTATGAAAACAAGAATATTAGGGACCGGTAGCAGTGCTCCGCAAAATGTTGTAACTAACGATGATTTAGCGAAGATTGTTGATACGAGTGATGAATGGATATATTCAAGAACCGGAATTAAACAAAGAAGAATTGCAACCGATGAGACAGCAGGAAGTCTTGCTACAGAAGCGGCTAAGAGGGCATTAGATAATGCAGGTGTAAATCCAGAGGATATAGAGCTTATTATAGTAGCTACTACAAGTCCGGATTACACATTTCCTAATACAGCTAGTGTTGTTCAGGTAGGAATTGGTGCAACAGGAGCTATGTGTGTGGATATAAGTGCTGCTTGTACAGGATTTATATACGGTCTTAGTATGGCAGAGGCATACATACAGTCAGGACAGTTTAAGAAAACATTGATTATAGGTTCAGAGTATATGTCGTCTGAAGTGGACTGGAAAGACAGAAGTACCTGTGTATTATTTGGTGATGGTGCAGGTGCGGCAGTGCTTGCAGCGGTTGAGGACGAAGCTGAAGGCTTCAGAGCAGTATCATGTCTTCATTCAGATGGAACAAAGGGACACGTTCTTACAGCGGGTGATAGAACCAAGTTGAACAAGGGCGAAATTGATTACCTGCATATGGACGGACAGGAAGTGTTCAAGTTTGCGGTAAAGAGAGTACCTGAGTCTATAACAGAGGTGCTTGATAAAGCAGATATGCAACTTGAGGATGTGGCACATTTTGTGCTTCATCAGGCCAATATAAGAATTATTGAGTCAGTTGCTAAGCGTTTAGGCATGGGAATGGAGAAGTTCCCAACTAACCTTGCTAATTATGGCAATACTTCAGCAGCCAGCATTCCGATTCTTCTTGATGAGTTGAATCGTAACAATATATTAAAACGAGGCGACAAGATTATTTTATCAGGTTTTGGAGCGGGATTAAGCTGGGGAAGCACATTGCTGGAATGGTAATGTTAACTATGCACAAGAGTGCTTAGGATAGTGGCAGGGGCCACAGAATTAATATTTTATTTAAAAGGAGATTAAAAAAATGTTTGAAAAGTTACAGGAAATCATCGCAGGACAGTTGAATGTTGACGCAGCTAGCGTTAAGCCAGAGTCTAACTTCAAGGAGGATTTGAACGCAGATTCACTTGATTTATTTGAGCTTATCATGTCTTTAGAGGACGAGTACGGTGTTGAGATTCCAGCTGAGGATCTTGAGAAGATGGCAACAGTTCAGGATGTTATGGATTACCTTTCAGCTAAGGGTATTGAGTAATATAAATTAAGTTGTTGATTGATAATGTATATGTTGTAAGAGAGGACATCAAGTGATGGAAACAAGAATTACTAAGTTACTCGGTATTGAGTATCCAATTATTCAGGGTGGTATGGCTTGGGTTGCTAATGCAGACCTTGCTGCCAATGTTTCAAAGGCTGGCGGTATCGGATTTATCGGTGCTGCTAATGCTCCTGGTGAGTGGGTTAGAAGTGAGATTAGAAGAGCAAGAGAGATAACAGATAAGCCAATCGGTGTAAACATAATGCTTCTTAGCCAGTATGTTGAAGAGGTTGTTCAGGTTGTTATCGAAGAGAAGGTTGCAGCTGTTACAACTGGTGCAGGTAACCCTGCTAAGTATATGCAGCAGTGGAAGGATGCAGGTATTAAGGTTATTCCTGTAGTTGCTTCAGTTGCTCTTGCTAAGATGATGCAGAGAGCTGGTGCCGACGCAGTTGTTGCGGAAGGTATGGAGTCAGGTGGTCACATTGGTGATACTACAACAATGGCACTTTTGCCACAGGTTGTTGATGCAGTAGATATCCCTGTTATTGCAGCAGGTGGTATTGGTGATGGCAGAGGTATGGCAGCGGCATTTATGATGGGTGCTGAGGCTGTTCAGATTGGTACACGTTTTGTAGTTGCAAAGGAGTGTACAATCAGTCAGGCGTATAAGGACAGAGTTCTTGCAGCAAAGGATATTGATTCAGTTGTTACAGGAAGAAGTACAGGTCATCCGGTTCGTTCTTTGAGAAATGAGATGACAAGACAGTATCTTGAGCTTGAGAAGAAGGGTGTTCCATTTGAAGAGTTAGAGCTTCTTACACTCGGCGCACTTAGAAAGGCCGTAGTTGAAGGCGATGTGAAGATGGGCACAGTTATGGCAGGTCAGATTGCCGGTCTTATTAAGAAAGAGCAGACTTGCGAAGAGATAGTAAAAGAGCTTATGGATGAAGCAAAGCAGGTAGTTGCAGACCGTTACGCAAAGTTCGTAGGTTAATTAGAAATTTGAAAAAAGGTTGTGAGAATGTGATATATCTTATGCTTTACAGACGCGCTTAGCTACAGTCTGTAAAAGCATAAGATATTCACACAAACCACAACATATATTGCAAAATTTCAATCAACCTGCCACAGAGCGTAAGGTCTGGGGCAAAGGGAGTAAGTTTTAATTCAGAAAGAGGAATTGTATTTTATGGGCAAGACAGCGTTTATGTTCCCGGGACAGGGAGCACAGGTTACAGGAATGGGTAAAGCATTTTATGATACATATGCATGTAGTAAGGAATGTTTTGATAAAGCGTCAGAGGTGGTAGGATTTAGTCTTACAGACCTTATATTCAATGAGGATGAGCGTCTTAATAAGACAGAATATACTCAGATTGCATTGTATGTAACACAGATGGCAATGCTTGCAGCTGTGAAAGAGAAGGGTTACGCGTCAGATGTGAATATTGGTTTGTCACTTGGTGAGTACAGTGCGGTTACAGCCAGCGGAGCTTTAAGTTTTGAAGATGGATGTGGTCTTGTTCGTAAAAGAGGTATATATATGGAGCAGGCAGTGCCACAGGGCATCGGAGCTATGGCGGCAGTGCTTGGTATGACAGCAGGACAGGTAGAGACAGTAGTTACAGAGTGCAACAGCGATCAGTTGTGTGTTGCTAATTACAATTGTCCTGGACAGGTGGTTATTTCAGGAGAAAAGAATGAAGTCTTAAAGGCGATGGATGCTCTTAAGGCAGCTGGTGCGAAGAGGGTTGTTGAGCTTAACTGTAGTGGTCCTTTCCACTCACCAATGCTTGTAAAGGCGGGAGAGCAGTTGGGAGAAGCTCTTGAGTCAGTTGAGTTTAATAAGTTAAATGCACCATATGTTGCTAACCTTACAGCAGAGTATGTAAACGATGAAGCTTCTATTAAAGAGTTGCTTACAAAGCAGGTATATTCATCAGTAAGATTTGAGCAGTCAGTAAGAATGCTTATTGAAGATGGAGTTGATACATTTATAGAGATAGGGCCTGGCAAGACTCTTACAGGATTTGTAAAGAAGATTGCTAAGGACATGGGTGTGGAAGACATTACGCTAAAAAATATCGAAAAGCCGGAGGACATGGAATAATGGGCAAGTTAGATGGTAAAGTAGCACTTGTAACAGGTGCAGGTAGAGGAATCGGTGCACAGATAGCAGTTCAGTTTGCGTCAGAGGGAGCAACAGTAGTAGTTAACTACAGTGGTAATGACGCGGCTGCTGCAGCAACAGTAGAAAGAATTACAGCAGCAGGTGGTACAGCTGAGAGCTACAAGTGTAATGTAGCTGATTTCGAGGCAACAGCAACTATGATTAACTATGTAGTTGAAAAGTTTGGCAAGCTTGATTTGCTCGTGAATAATGCAGGTATTACAAGAGATGGACTTCTTATGCGTATGTCAGAGGCTGACTTTGACAGCGTTATAGATGTTAATCTTAAGGGTACATTTAACACAATTAAAAATGTTTCAAGACAGATGCTTAAGCAGAAGTCAGGAAAGATTATTAATATGACATCTATAGTTGGTCTTCATGGTAATGCAGGTCAGGTTAACTATGCAGCATCTAAGGCTGGTGTTATCGGTATAACAAAGTCAGCAGCAAAGGAACTTGCTTCAAGAGGTATCACAGTTAATGCTATTGCGCCTGGATACATCGATACAGATATGACAAGCGTTCTATCAGATTCTGTTAAGGAGACTATTATTGGAACTATTCCACTTGGAAGAATGGGTCATGTGGATGATATTGCACAGGCAGCAGTATTCCTTGCATCTGATGCAGCGAATTACATTACAGGTCAGGTTATTTCAGTAGACGGAGGTATGAACATCTAATGCGTAGAGTAGTAGTTACAGGTATGGGAGCAATCACTCCTATTGGTTTAAATGTTGAGGATTTCTGGAAGGCTATTAAGGCTAACACAGTAGGTATTGATTTTATAAAGAGCTTTGATGCAACAGGCTTCAAAGCACAGGTTGCGGCTGAGGTTAAGGATTTCGATCCACAGAATTGGATGGATTTCAAGGCTGCAAAGAGAATGGAGAAGTTCAGTCAGTATGCAGTAGCGGCAGCTATTGAGGCTATGAAGGATTCAGGACTTGATATGGAGTCAGAGGATGCATACAGAGTAGGAACATCAGTAGGCGTAGGCGTAGGTAGCCTTGACGCAATGGAGAGAGAGCATAAGAAGCTTCTTGAGAAGGGTCCTTCAAGAATCAATCCATTGCTTGTACCATTGATGATTACTAATATGGCATCAGGTAATGTTGCTATTCAGTTGGGACTTAAGGGTAAGAGTATCAATGTAGTTACAGCTTGTGCATCAGGTACTAACTCAATTGGTGAGGCATTTAGAAGTGTTCAGCACGGCGAGGTAGATGTTATGTTTGCAGGTGGTGCAGAGAGCAGTGTAACACCTATCGGTGTTGGTGGATTCTGTGCACTTACAGCACTTTCAACATCAACAGACCCACTTAAGGCATCAATTCCATTTGATAAGGACAGAAGCGGTTTCGTAATGGGCGAAGGTGCAGGTGTGGTTGTACTTGAGGAATTAGAGCATGCTAAGAAGCGTGGTGCAAAGATTTATGCAGAGGTAGTTGGTTATGGTTGTTCAAGTGATGCATACCATATCACTTCACCTGCTGAGGATGGTAGCGGAGCTGCAAGAGCTATGACAAATGCTATGGAAGAAGCAGGGGTTAAGCCATCAGAGGTAGATTACATCAATGCTCATGGAACAAGTACACATCATAACGATTTGTTCGAGACAAGAGCTATTAAGCTTGCATTTGGTGATGCGGCTAAGGATGTTAAGATTAGTTCAACAAAGTCTATGGTAGGTCACCTTCTTGGTGCAGCGGGCGCTGTTGAGTTTGTGGCATGTGTTAAGTCAATTGAAGATGGTTACATTCATCCAAATGTTGGCCTTACAGAGACAGAGGAAGAAATGGATCTTAACTATGTTAAGGGCGAAGGTATCAACTGTGACGTTAACGTAGTGCTTTCTAACTCACTTGGTTTTGGTGGACACAATGCAACACTTGCACTTAAGAAGTATGTAGATTAATTGATTATTGAATCGAAAGGATATAACCATGGAATTAAAGGAAGTTATTGAACTTATAAATGCAGTTTCAGAGTCAAAGCTCACAAAGTTTGAGTATGAAGATGATGATGTAAGCCTTTCATTTGAGGCAGATAGAAATGAAGGAAAGATAGTAGCTATTCAGACAGAGGGCGTTCTTGCACAGCAGGCAGTAACAACGCCGGTTATGGCACCGGTAGCACAGGCTTCAGCAAGTGCTCCTGTGGCACCAGCAATTTCAGAGAATTCTGAGGCAGTTTCAGGCAATGTTGTAAAGTCACCACTTGTAGGTATCTTCTATAGTGCAGCAGCACCGGGAGAAGAGCCATTTGTAAAGGTTGGCGATACAGTAAAGAAGGGTCAGGTTCTTGGTATTGTTGAGGCTATGAAGCTTATGAATGAAATCGAGAGTGACTTCGATGGCGTAGTAAAGCAGATACTTGTAGACAACGAGCAGATGGTAGAATTCGGCCAGCCAATGTTTGTAATTGAATAAAAGGAGATTTATACTATGTTAACAACTAGAGAAATCATGGATATTATTCCACACAGACATCCGTTTTTGTTAGTGGATACAATTGAAGAGTTAGAACCGGGAGTGCGTGCAGTAGGTTACAAGTGTGTAACTTATGATGAGCCATACTTTTCAGGACATTTTCCACAGGAGCCGGTTATGCCTGGCGTTCTTCAGATTGAGGCATGTGCGCAGGTTGGTGCAGTAGCTATTCTTTCACTTGAAGAGATGAAGGGTAAGACTGCTTACTTCGGAGCTATTAACAATGCTAAGTTTAAGCGCAAGGTTGTGCCTGGTGATAAGCTTCGTATGGAGTGCGAGATTATCAAGAGAAAAGGACCTGTTGGAATCGGTAAGGCTACAGCAACAGTTGATGGTAAGGTTGCACTTGAGGCAGAACTTACATTTATGATTGGTTAATTAGGAATTATTAAATTAGGGATTGGATAGGCGATATGTTTAATAAAATTTTGATTGCAAACAGAGGCGAAATTGCGGTGCGTATTATTCGTGCCTGTAGAGAAATGGGTATTAAAACCGTTGCAGTTTATTCGGAGGCTGATAAGGATGCACTTCATACACAGCTTGCGGATGAGGCGGTATGTATAGGTAAAGCACAGGCTTCGGATAGTTATCTTAATATGGAAAGAATCCTTTGTGCTACTATAGCAACTAAGGCAGATGCTATTCATCCGGGATTTGGTTTCCTTTCAGAGAACAGCAAGTTTGCAAGTCTCTGTGAAAAGTGTAATATCGCATTTATTGGACCTACAGCAGATATTATTGAAAAGACTGGTGATAAGTCACAAGCTCGTAATACTATGATAGAGGCAGGAGTGCCGGTAGTACCTGGAACAAAAGAGCCGATATATGATGCAAAGACTGGTGAGCAGTATGCAGACAGCATTGGTTACCCTGTTATGATTAAGGCAGCCCTCGGTGGTGGTGGTAAGGGTATGAGAGTTGTTCGCTCAAAGGAAGAGTTTGAGAGCAACTTTAACAATGCCCAGCGTGAGGCTGTCAACGGATTTGGCGACAATTCAATGTATATTGAGAAGTATGTTGAGCATCCAAAGCATGTTGAGTTTCAGATACTTGCAGATCATTATGGCAATGTTATTCACTTGGGCGAGCGTGATTGTTCTATCCAGAGAAGACATCAGAAGATGATAGAGGAGTCACCTTCAACAGCTCTTAACGAGGAGACTCGTAAGGCTATGGGTGAGGCAGCTGTTAATGCAGCAAAGGCAGTTAAGTACCGCAACGCAGGAACAGTTGAATTCCTACTTGATAATAAGAATAATTTTTACTTTATTGAGATTAATACAAGAATTCAGGTTGAGCATGGTGTGACAGAGCTTGTAACAGGTGTTGACCTTATCAAGGAGCAGATTAAGATTGCTGCAGGAGAGAAGCTTTCTTATGCGCAGGAAGATATCGTGCTTAGGGGTGCGGCTATTGAGATTAGAATCAATGCAGAAGACCCTTCAAAGAATTTTGCTCCATGCCCTGGAACTATTAAAGATATGCATATTCCGGGAGGAAATGGCGTAAGAATTGATACAGCGGTTTATACCGGTTATACAATACCACCATATTATGATTCAATGATTATGAAGGTGTTGGCATATGATAAGGATAGAGAGTCTTTAATTAAGAAGATTCGTAGCGTGCTTGGAGAGGTAATTATAGATGGTGTTACAACCAATCTGGATTTCCAGTACGAGATACTTAACAATGAAAGATTTATTAGTGGTGATGTTAACACAGACTTCATAACTAATGAGTTTGGTATGTAAATGTTACATTATAAATGTGTGTGCTGAGGACGTCGCAAATAGACTGCTTATTTTCTCGGACTAGGTCCTCGGAATGGAGACGAGTATGGATTTAAAAGGATTGTTTAAGAAGACTACTGCGGGAGAGCAGTATCAGGAGAGAGTTTCAAAAGGTAAAGTTGCAGAAACAGATGCTGCACCTAACGTGCCGGACGGTCTTTTCACAAAGTGCCCGGGTTGCGGTAAGATGATTCTTACAGAAGATTTGTACGCTAACAATATGGTATGTCCAAAGTGCGACCATTACTTTAAGTTGGATGCACACACAAGGATTGCTATGATTACAGATAAAGATACATTTGAAGAATGGGATCTTGATATCGAAGAAAAGAATCCATGTAACTTTGCAGGATATGAGGAAAAGGTAGCAGGTCTTAAGAGACGGGTTGGGATTGATGAGGCCATTGTTACAGGTCAGGCTAAGATTGATGGTAGAGATATTGTAATCGGTGTGTGTGACACAAGATTCCTTATGGGAAGTATGGGGCAGGTTGTTGGAGAGAAAATGACTCGCGCAGTTGAGCGTGCCACTGAAAAGAAGTTACCACTTATTGTATTTACATGTTCAGGTGGAGCACGTATGCAGGAAGGTATCGTTTCTCTTATGCAGATGGCAAAAACCAGTGCTGCATTAAAGAAGCATGATGAGGCGGGACTTCTCTATGTTACTGTGCTTACAGATCCTACAACAGGTGGTGTAACAGCCAGCTTTGCGATGCTTGGTGATGTAATTCTTGCTGAACCGGGAGCGTTAGTTGGATTTGCGGGTCCAAGAGTTATTAAGCAGACTATCGGTCAGGAACTTCCAAAGGGCTTCCAGAGAGCAGAATTCCTGCTTGAGCATGGTCTTATTGACAATATTGTTAAGAGAGAAGAGTTAAAGGATACATTATCAAATATCCTCAAGATGCATGAAGTGCCGAAGAATAATTATATGGCACAGTACAAGGCTTATCTTGATGATATGTACACAAAGAAGATTGACCTTGATGCGGAAGAATTTGAGGTAAATGACTTAAGTGCATGGGATAAGGTTCAGATTGCAAGAAGCAACAATCGTCCAACAGCACTTGATTATATACATTTGCTTACTAAGGACTTCTATGAAATGCATGGCGACAGAGCATTTAAGGATGACGGTGCTATTGTGGGCGGTATTGCTATGTTTGGTAAGCAGCCTGTAACAATTATCGGACATCAGAAGGGCATAAACACTAAGGACAATATTCTTCGTAACTTTGGTATGCCTAATCCGGAAGGATATCGTAAGGCACTTCGTCTTATGAAGCAGGCAGAGAAGTTTAAGCGTCCTATTATCTGTCTTGTAGATACTCCGGGTGCATACTGCGGTCTGGGTGCTGAGGAGAGAGGTCAGGGCGAGGCTATTGCAAGAAATCTCTATGAGATGGCAGAGCTTAGTGTACCGGTACTTTCAATCGTTATCGGTGAAGGCGGAAGCGGTGGTGCTTTAGCGCTTGCCGTTGCTAACGAAGTTTGGATGATGGAGAACTCTATCTATTCAATTCTTTCACCGGAAGGCTTTGCATCAATTCTTTGGAAAGATTCAAAGAGAGCACAGGAAGCTTCAGAGGTTATGAAGATTACTGCAGGAGACTTGAAGGAACTTGGTATTATCGAGAGAATTATTCCGGAGTTCCCAGTGGTTAGTGCTGAGAATATTAATCGTGTTACAACTAACATGAAACGTAAGATAACAGATTTTATGATAAAGTATCAGGCTATGGAAGCTGATGAGCTGAAGGAGCATAGATACGAGAGATTTAGGAAGATGTAATAATAAAGAATATAATAGGTTCAATATTGCTAGTACAATAAAGGACCTATTATTTTTGTATAAGAGTATAATAAATAATAAATAATAAATAATAAATAGATATTTATATAAATATATATTGACTATATAATGATTTGTGTATATAATATAGGCAAGGAGATGTTATGTCTTCTTGATAATGTGGTCGGGACTGTATATCGACCTAAATAAAAGGTACAGGTGTGAATAATTCTCGCCACCCAGCAGGCGGCTAATAAGTGGCTGGGGTTTAGATTGAGACTCTACGAAAGTAGAGTCTTTTCTAATCTGCGTGCAAATGGGGGAAGTATGTTAAAGAACGGTTTGTATTTTATTAAAGATGAATATTTTGAAAAGTATTATTGTAAAGATAATAAGCCTAACAAAGCAAAAGATGAAGAAGTGGGACATAGCAGGCCTTGTTATTATGCGTTTAAAGAGGGGGATATATATTGGATGATACCAATATCATCGCAGATTGCAAAATATGAATATGAGTACAATAAATCTATGATGAAATATGGTATGTGTGACAGTATATCATTTGTGTATGTTAAAGGTAATAAAAACGCTGCACTTATTCAGAATATGATACCTGTGATTGAAAAATACATTGATAAAATATATACATATGCAGGAACGCAGATCCCAATCGAAATAAATGATAAAACATCAAAAGAGTTGAATGCCAAAGCACGAAAAGTAGTTAGATTAGCAAGGCAGGGGAAGAAATTAACATTTACGCCTATATTGGATTTTGAGAAGAGATTATTGGAAGAGTTAAATACATAAAAATAATTTGAAAAATGCTATGACAAAATTACCGACCTCCCAAAGTTAGATTTAAAATCTAGCTTTGGGAGGTCGGTATACATTTTAGGTCGTAAATTGTTAATTACTTATTCTCAGCATCCTTCATAGCACGAACTTTAAGTGAAAGTCCAAAGAGGTTGATGAAACCTTCTGCATCATGGTGGTCATAAAGGTCACCAGTTGTGAATGATGCGATTGACTCATTGTAGAGTGAGTATGGAGATGTTGTTCCAGCCTTGATGATGTTACCCTTGTAAAGCTTGAACTTAACTTCACCTGTAACCTTCTCCTGAGTCTTCTCGATAAATGCCTGAACTGCCTCGCGAAGAGGTGTCTCCCACTTACCTTCGTATACGATCTGAGCAAACTTGTTACCCATATCAAGCTTCATAGTAGTAGTATCTCTGTCAAGAACGAGCTCCTCAAGCTGCTGATGTGCTTCGTATAGGATTGTTCCACCAGGTGTCCCATAAACACCACGAGACTTCATACCAACAACACGGTTCTCAACGATATCGATGATACCGATACCGTGCTTGCCACCGATTCTGTTAAGCTCTCTGATGATATCAGAAACCTTCATTTCCTTACCGTTAACTGACTTTGGAACACCCTTCTCAAATGTCATAGTTACATATTCGCCCTCGTCCGGAGCCTTCTCAGGTGTTACACCAAGAACTAATAAGTGGTCGTAGTTTGGCTCGTTAGCAGGATCCTCAAGCTCAAGACCTTCATGGCTGATGTGCCAGATGTTACGGTCACGGCTGTAGCTTGTGTCAGCTGAGAATGGAAGGTTGATTCCGTGCTGCTTGCAGTATTCGATCTCATCTTCACGAGACTGCATAGTCCACTTCTCGTTTCTCCAAGCTGCGATAATCTTAATATCTGGAGCTAAAGCCTTAATAGTAAGCTCGAAACGAATCTGGTCGTTACCCTTACCTGTAGCACCGTGGCAGATAGCAGTAGCGCCTTCCTTACGAGCGATTTCAACAAGTCTCTTAGCAATCAATGGTCTGGCCATAGATGTACCGAGCAAATATTTATTCTCATAAACAGCGTGTGCCTGAACACATGGAACGATGTAGTCATCGCAGAACTCATCTGTTAAGTCCTCAATGTAAAGCTTAGAAGCGCCACAAGAAAGTGCTCTTTCTTCAAGACCATCAAGCTCCTCTTCCTGTCCACAGTCTGCACATACGCAGATAACTTCGTAGTCAAAATTCTCCTTTAACCAAGGGATGATAGCAGTAGTATCAAGTCCGCCTGAGTACGCAAGAATAACTTTTTCCTTCATAACTGAAAGTCCTCCTAATAAATACTTATATAATTATGTATTCTGCTCTTTACAGAGCTAGTGGGGTCTGACTTGATTCATACCCTTGATTTATCTGAAATCAATATGTAAATCTTATGTCATAACTCCTTCGTTCATTATAATAATACGAACTTATAAAAAATGCAATAGGAAAAAATGAATATTATGCAAAAATATGCATAAAAATTGCATAATTATTAAAAATATTCAAAAAACCTCTTTACATAAGTAAAAAAGTTGTTATAATGTAGTGTGAGTTAACATTTTACTTATATTTATGAATTCGAAAAGAATTGGTTTGGAGGAAATTATGATTAAAGTTGGTATTATTGGTTCAACAGGTTATGCAGGTAATGAGCTTGTAAGATTGCTTTTGGGACATAAGGAAGCAGAGATTGTGTGGTTTGGCTCAAGAAGCTATATTGACCAGAAGTATGCCGATGTATATAGAAATATGTTCCAGATAGTTGATGCAGTTTGCATGGATGACAATATGGAAGAGCTTGCAAAGCAGGTTGATGTTATCTTTACGGCAACACCACAGGGCTTGTGTGCATCATTGGTTAATGACGACATTTTAAGTAAGGTAAAGATTGTAGATTTAAGTGCTGACTTCCGTCTTAAGGATGTTAACATATATGAGGAGTGGTATAAGATAGACCACGCTGCACCACAGTACATAGATGAGGCTGTTTATGGTCTTTGCGAGATTAACAGAGGTCAGGTTACTGATAAGACAAGAATTATTGCTAATCCGGGTTGTTATACTACAACTTCTATACTTACATTGTATCCTATGGTGAAGGAAGGACTTATTGATCCTGACAGCATTATTATTGATGCTAAGAGTGGTACTTCAGGTGCAGGTCGTGGTGCAAAGGTTGCGAACCTTTTCTGCGAAGTTAATGAGAGTATGAAGGCGTATGGTGTTGGTAATCACAGACACACACCTGAGATTGAGGAACAGTTAGGATATGCATGTGGCAGAGATGATATTAAGCTCATCTTCACACCACACCTTGTTCCTATGAACAGAGGTATTCTTGTTACAGCTTACGCTAACCTCAAGAAGGATGTTACTTATGATGAGGTTAAGGCAGTTTATGATAAGTATTATAAGGATGAGTTCTTTGTAAGAGTTCTTGATAAGGATGTATGCCCTGAGACACGTTGGGTTGAGGGTAGCAACTTCGTTGATATCGGATTCAAGATAGAGCCAAGAACAAACAGACTTATTATGATGGGAGCACTTGACAATCTTGTTAAGGGTGCAGCAGGTCAGGCAGTTCAGAATATGAACCTGCTCTTTGGACTTCCGGAGAACGAAGGACTTAAGATGACACCATTGTTCCCATAAGAGATGTAGGTTTTCTAAGAAACAGTTAGAAACTACGGATTGATATATTATTTGATATATGAACGGAGGCATAGATATGGAGATTATAAAAGGTGGCGTTACTGCAGCACAGGGCTTTTCTGCAGCAGGACTTAACGCAGGAATTAAGAATAATATTAAGAAAGATATGGCTATGGTATTTTCAAAGGCACCATGTGTAACAGCAGGAACATTTACGACTAACAAGGTGTCTGCGGCACCTGTTAAGTGGGATAAGAATGTAGTTTACAACAACGAGTATGCACAGGCTATAGTTATTAACAGTGGAGTTGCTAATGCATGTACAGGTGAGGAAGGCTACCAGGCATGTGATACTGAGGCACAGGCGGTTGCAGAGAAGATGGGTATTCCTAAGGAGTCAGTTCTTGTAGCATCTACAGGTGTTATTGGAAAGCAGCTCCCTATGGATGTTATTGTAAAGGGAATCAATGAGCTTCCTTCTAAGCTTTCAGATACACTTGAAGCAGGAACTGAGGCGGCAGAGGCTATTATGACTACTGATACACGTTCAAAGCAGGTTGCTTGTACAGTTGAGATTGGTGGTAAGAAGGTAACTGTTGGCGGTATGTGTAAGGGTGCCGGTATGATTCACCCTAATATGGCTACCATGCTTTGTTTTATAACATCAGATGTATGCATTGATAAGGCTTGTTTGCAGAAGATGACAAGTGAGATTGTTGATGATTCATTTAATATGATTTCAGTCGATGGTGATACATCAACTAACGACACAGTTCTTGTACTTGCAAATGGTCTTGCGGGCAATGCTACAATCACTGGCGAAGGTGCTGATTATGATACATTTTACGAGGCACTTTCATATGTCCTTACAGAGCTTTCTAAGATGATTGCCGGTGATGGTGAAGGTTGTACATGTCTTTTTGAGGCACAGGTTATAAATGCTTCTTCAAAGGCTCAAGCTCGTACACTTGCAAAGGCTATTATTACCTCAAGTCTTACAAAGGCTGCTATATTCGGACATGATGCTAACTGGGGAAGAATCCTTTGTGCTATGGGTTATTCAGGTGCTGACTTTGACCCGGAGAAAGTTGATATTTATTTTGAAAGTGAAGCGGGCAAGCTTAAGATAGTTGAGGATGGCAAGGCTGCTGATTATAGCGAAGAAAAGGCTACAGAGATTCTTTCAAAGAATCCGGTTGTTGCTATTGCAGACGTTAAGCAGGGCGATGTGAAGGCCACAGCATGGGGATGCGATTTAACATTTGATTATGTAAAGATTAATGCAGATTACCGTTCATAAGTTATGGTAAATATTATGTGATTACGAAAGGAACTACGGATATGGAAATGAATGAAGAATTGTACAAGGCACAAGTGCTTGTTGAGGCACTTCCTTATATTCAGAAGTTTAACAGAAAGATTATTGTTGTTAAGTATGGCGGAAGCGCTATGGTTGACGAGGAGTTAAAGAGAAAGGTTATTCAGGATGTTGTTCTTCTAAAGCTTGTAGGTTTCAAGCCTATTATCGTTCACGGTGGTGGCAAGGAAATCAGCAAGTGGGTTGAGAAGTCAGGTATGGAGCCACGTTTTGTTAATGGTTTAAGAGTAACTGACGAGCAAACTATGGAGATTGCTGAGATGGTACTTAACAAGGTTAATAAGAGCCTTGTATCACTTATATCAGAGCTTGGTATTAAGGCTTGTGGTATCAGTGGTAAGGATGGAGGCATGCTTAAGGTTGAGAAGAAGCTTTCAGGCGGTGAGGATATTGGATATGTAGGTGAGGTCACAGAGGTAAATGCTACACTTATTCACGCACTTTTGAAGGATGATTTCTTACCTGTTATCTGTCCAATCGGTTTTGATGACACATTCCATTCATACAATATCAATGCTGATGATGCAGCTTGTGCAATTGCAAAAGCACTGGGTGCTGAAAAATTAGCCTTCTTAACAGATATCGCAGGGGTATACAAAGACCCAAGTGATCCAAGTACATTGATTTCTACATTAACAGTAGAAGAGGCAAAGGAGTTGTGTGGTTCTGGATTTGTAGGAGGCGGTATGCTTCCAAAACTCAACAACTGTATTGATGCCATCGAAAATGGTGTTTCTAAGGTGCATATTTTAGATGGTAGAATTGCACACTGCTTATTGCTTGAAATCTTTACGAATAAGGGAATTGGTACAGCGTTCCTTTCTAATGAAGGTGTGGAAAAATAGTAGACAAAAGAGGTGTTTGGTATGTCGAAAATGAATCAGAAAATGGAAGCGGCAGAACAGGTATTGCTTCATACATATAATCGTTCCAAGGTTGTGTTCGATCATGGAAAAGGCGTATATTTATACGATACTGAGGGAAAAGAATATTTGGATTTTGCAGCAGGGATTGCGGTTTGCTCTTTGGGATATGGAGAGGCGGCCTATACGACAGCTTTGAAAAATCAGGTGGATAAGCTTTTGCATGTGTCTAACCTTTTTTATAATGAGCCTACCACAGATGCAGCAGAGAAGCTTTTAAAA
>JAZQME010000019.1:0-12256 GCA_045543195.1 Lachnospira sp. | reverse complement strand
ACTGTCTTGAGAGATACCTTCCGGTGTTTCAGGGTATACACCGGTGCGATATGTATCAACACATTTCATTTTATACTCATATGAGTAGCGCATAAAAATACCCTCCTTACTGTTTTGTCCAGTAAAGAGGGTACATATCAGCCTGATCAACTAAGCGGTTATTTAATCGGTTATTTATGAGGCTGAACCGTCTATCGGTATCACCTTTTGTATATTCATTATATTCATATTTGTATCCTTTGTCAACACATTAAATATCGCCTATAACAAAGCATTTTCACCCCATAACTTCCCCTTGCACCTTATTTTCACCTATGCTACAATTCTATTATGCTTTATTTATAGTGAATATACATAAGGAGGAATCTATGGATAACAATTTTAACAATCAACAGCCGGGAATGCCACCGCAGCAGCCAATGAATGGGCAACCGATGGGACAGCCAATGAACGGACAGCCGATGATGCAGCAGGGGATGCAGGGAGGATATTGTCCGCCACCGTATCCGATGAGAAAGAAAAAGACTAATAGAAGTATGCTTTCATTCATACTATGGAATATGCTGACTTGTGGTTTTTATAGTTTGTTTTTTTACAATGACATAGGTGAGGATATTAACTTTCTTGCGGGAAAACGTGATGGTAAGAAGACAATGAATTACATATTGTTATTCTTTATTGTTGGACCACTTACATGTGAGATTGCTACTATTATTTGGTTCCATAATATATCAGCAAGAATTGGTGATGAAGCGAGAGCAAGAGGTGTAAGTTCAAGCTTTGGTGCAAGTTCCTTCTGGGTATGGAATGTGCTGGGAGCTCTGTTCTTAGTAGGACCATTTATTTATATGCACAAGTTGTGTAAGACTATGAATCTTATTTGTGAGGATTATAACCAGAGGGGATACTAATAGTATTTAGAGTGCTAAATTATTGAATATTATAAGTAGTAAAGAGGATGTTGCTAATTGGTTGGCAACATCCTCGTTTAGTTGTTAGATGCTAATTTTACATACATCAGCTGATTAGTTGAATATTGAGTATATAAGGCTGTCTTGCCAGTTAAATGTTACGATATCCGAACCGGAAAAGAGCCTTATAAAATACACTACAAACAGTGCAGTAGCCACTATGGCACAAATTAACGTTCTTAGTTTTGGTGTAAGGATAAGAACATCGATATATTCAAGTAATGCTCCGGCAGCAAATATAATTACGAGCCACCAAAGAGGGTGAAAGTAAAATGCAGAGTGAAAGTCTAAGCATAATACAGAGATAAGAGAACGTGTCATACCGCAGCCGGGACAGCTGATTCCAAGAATATAACTGAAGGGGCAGTGATACATTAAAAGTAAGAATAGAGCAAGGACAACAATAGCAATTAGCGCTTTTACAGATAAAAGTTGTTTGATGTTTTTGAAGTTCTTGAAATTAAATTTAATCATCGTTATGCACCTCCTTCATCAAAATATTGTAGCACATAAACTTCAAATTTCAAAATACTAATATTCTTATATGTTTTGGATATACTAGCCACTGTAAAATATGGTGCAGGTTTGCATCAATGATTTATGGAGGGAAATATGTATCCAAAGAACGGTAGATATTCAGATATGTATGATGATTTTGAGGACAATTTTTATGAGACATTTGATGGAGAATCCTATTATGATGAGGATGATATGGAAGATAGAAGTGTAGGACGATTCTATGATGGAATGCTTTACGATTCTGACTATGATTATGGTATAAGTAATAAGGATATTGCAGATGTGTGTTCTTTTACAGAATGTACAGGAATGGTATCTCGTGGAACAGCAGAGGAAGATGAGCTGTCGGAGTTTCGTGAAATGTACAACTTTGGGGGCCCAAATGCCAATCACTAATTATAAATATTTTATTATATCTTCATTGCTTTAATTGACTGAAAATATTAGTTGGTATATGATAGAGCAGATGACACATTTTAATTAGTCAGTGAGGAGCAGGTATGTACGGTTATGTAGTAATCAATGAGAAAGAGTTGAAGAAGTATGAGCTTGATGAATATAGATCGTATTATTGCGGATTATGTAGAACACTGGGAGAGCGGTATGGTATAGGTGCCAAGATATCTATAAGTTATGATATGACATTTTTGATAATATTGCTTAATAGTCTTTATGAGCCTGATATTGAGTTTGATAGGCGAAGGTGTTTTGTTTATCCGCTTATGAAACACGATGAACGCCGAAATGAAGTGACTGATTATGTTGCGGATATGAATGTTCTTATGACTTATTACAAATGTGTTGACGACTGGAACGATGAGCGAAAAGTCACCAGAAAGGCATACGGAGATACCTTAAAGAAAAAAGTGTCAAAGATAAGTGCAAAATATCCTCACAAGGCAGAGTTTATTAAGAAAGAGCTGGATTTGTTGTCGGAACTTGAAAAGAAGGGTGAAACCAATATTGATACAGTTTCTATGTGTTTTGCCAATATTCTTTCAGAGATTGTTGTTATGAAGAAGGATGAATGGCAGGATGAATTAAGGGAGCTCGGGTTTTGTCTGGGGAAGTTCATATATATATTGGATGCTTATGAGGATTTGAAGGGTGACATCAAAAAGAATCGTTACAATGTGCTTAAGAGCCATATGGATAGCGACGGTTTTGATGAGCTTATAGAAAGTATTCTCAATGAACTTATGGCTCGGTGTGCAAGATGCTTTGAGAGATTACCGATTATTCAAGATGCGGGAATACTGCGAAATATCTTGTATTCAGGAGTGTGGACACGCTTTGAAATCGTTAAAGCGCGACGAATTAAGAGTATGCAGAAGTCACAGGTAACTAATTAAAATGTGCAATATTGAGTAACAGGAGATTTAACATTGACAGATCCATATAAGATTCTTGGTGTATCACGAGATGCGTCAGAAGAAGATATTAAAAAAGCATATAGAAAACTCAGTAGAAAGTATCATCCCGATGCTAACATAAACAATCCAAACCAAGAGCAGGCAGAGGAAATGTTTAAGGTTGTGCAGCAGGCATATAACCAGATTATGCATGAGAAGGAAGTGGGAGCATCAGGCTACAGTGGTAGTTATGGTCAGACCCGCTATGGACAAACCCGTTATGGGCAGTCAAGACGAGGTAGTTCTTCTGCGTATGGTTACGATGGAGATGATGCAGGTCGCAGCGAGGATTTCGGAGGATTTTGGGGGTTTGGTCCATTTGGTTTTGGCACATATGGTGGAAACGCAGGTTATGGACAGAGAAGTTCAGCATATGACTCTAATAGTGAAAGTAGCAGGTATATGAGTGCGGCTGCCAACTACATCAGAAATGGTGCGTATCAAGAGGCACTTAACGTCCTTTCCAATATAGAAAACAGGGACGGCAAGTGGTACTTTTATAGTGCGCAGGCACATTCAGGCCTTGGCAATACAGCTACAGCCATGGAACATGCCAGACATGCTATGGAGTTAGAGCCTGATAATATTACCTACCAGATGCTTTACAGACAGTTACAGAGTGGCGGGCAATGGTATTCAGAACGTGGGCAGCAGTACGGTCGAACGGTAGTTAATCCTGGTGGATACTGTTTAAGAATTCTTCTTATCAACTTTATATGTAACATATGCTGTGGTAGCAGATTATGTTGCTGGTAAGAAACAATTAGCAGAATATAGCAATGTGGTTATAGAAAAAGGCTGTGGTGTGACGATTCAGTATCGTCAAGCCACAGCCTTTATAGTATTACTTTCTTTCGGCTACCCAGCCATCTAATCTATTAAAAAGTATGTCAAATTGAACAGGTCCCATATCCAAGATGTATTGATGGAAGTCTTTCAATACAAACTTATCTCCCAGCTTCTTTTCAGCACTTGCTTTCAGTTCACTAAATCCAACGTATCCAAGTACATACTGACAGTAATTTGCTGGTTCCGTAACCATAGCATCATACATACTTTGTGCTATTTCTTTATCATCAAATCCGAAATCACGTATATATTCCAATACATTATCTACGGTCCAGCCATAATAGTTTACACCGATATCAACCTTAGCATACAGGCAAAGAATAACAGCCTGGTTAGCAGCCATAAGTGCGTTTAAGTCGGCGTTGCCGGTATCTGCATAAGAGTATGATTGTAGCTCTACATAGGTAGCCCAACCTTCAACGTATCCGCCAGGCTCAATAAGTGTGCGGATAAGGTCAGGATCAGAATTGACAAAGTATGTAATCTGATAAAGGTGCCCCGGATAACCTTCGTGTGCCATAGTTGTATAAAGGTCTGAGTTATTCGAGTATTTAGGGTTAATATATATAGAGTTATTCATATAGTTGTCAAGCTGAGGTGTAAAGTACATAGCCGGACTTGCATAGTCCTGAAGAGACTTAGTGATTTCTTTTACGCTGTAATTAACAGAAGGTCCTGTTGGAAAATCAGTCTCTATGCGCTTCTTTAAATCATCAAGCATAGCCATAGGGTCAGTTATTGAAAACTTGAATGAATCAACTTTATCAAGAATAGATGAGTCCTTAAGCATAAGTGACTGCATAGTAAGCATATTTTTAGCTATGTATGTATCAAGCAGCTTATTATATTCCTCAATAGTTTTATTCCAGCCCATATGCTTATTTACAAGACACTCATAATATTTCTTCCCATTAGGATAATTACATAAACCACCGCTGTACTTACTTGTTCCCTTAAGGTTCTTTAAGCCGGTAATAAGTGTATTATATCCTTTGATAACATGCTCAGAAACAGCTTTTTTATTCTGTTCCTTGTAAGATGCTTTTGCCTCGTCTGATATACCATTTAACTTGTCGATTCTTTCGTCAAATGTTGTGATTAAATAACCATCATTGGCACTATCCACAAATTCCTGACATTGCTTTACAATATCATCCACATGTGAGTCTTCCATAAAGTAACCATTGTTGCTGCGGAGAGTTTCGTATTCAATAATATTGGCAAAAAATTCATCTGTGTCCTGTAGAAGCTGTAAATATTCTTTTACGTCCTTCTCTGCGTTAAATGAGTATTCGGCAAAGATGATTGGCAACTGTACCTGAAGACCGATTGTTGGAGACAGGCATGTGTCAAACATATATAGGTCGCAAAATTCCAGCTGTGTTTCAAGATACTTTAGTAACTGGTCATATGTAATTTTTTGCTTTTCTGAGAGTGTGTCTCTGTTAAAAGATTTAAGTTTGTTAATGTTTTCTGTAATGTCAGCAGTACCATCCAAGTCGTCTAAATCGTAGCGGCCCAGTGTAATATCATAGTCTGTAATGCCGTATTCTGCGGGATTCTGCAAGTATGAATGCAGTGTAACCGTGTCTGATGATACAGACTCTTTAAACAGTTCGTCAATAAACTGTGCAAATGTTTGATTATCCGATACATTTTCGGAAAGCTCGTTTTGGTGCTCTGTTGGCAATTCATTAGTGTATATTCCATCAAAGCCTGCACACCCTGCACTTGAAAGTAGTATGCTTATAATAAGCAATAATGCAGTTATATGCTGTATGCATTGTTTAAATGTTTTAAGACATTTCATATAATCTCCTCTTTTCTATAGATGTTGTCTAACTCAAACTATTATAACATATTTACCGTCATAATAATATATTCTTGTAAAAATGCACCACTTTTGTTATTATATACTAATTAAGAGATATTTGGAGGTTGTATTATGCCACAGAATAAAGGACCATATTATATGACAACTGCCATTGCCTACACATCAGGCAAGCCACATATCGGTAACACATATGAGATTGTGTTGGCAGACAGTATTGCAAGATATAAAAGACAGGAAGGCTATGACGTATTTTTTCAGACAGGAACAGACGAGCATGGTCAGAAGATAGAGCTTAAGGCACAGGATGCAGGTATTACACCACAGGAATTCGTTGATGGTGTTGCCGGAGAGATTAAGAGAATCTGGGATCTTATGAATACATCTTATGATAAGTTTATCAGAACAACGGATGATTACCATGAGAAGCAGGTTCAGAAGATATTTAAGAAGCTTTATGAGCAGGGTGATATTTACAAGGGTGAGTATGAGGGTATGTACTGTACACCTTGTGAATCATTTTTCACATCGTCGCAGTTAGTAGACGGCAAATGTCCTGACTGTGGTCGAGAGTGCCAGCCAGCCAAGGAGGAAGCGTACTTCCTTAAGCTTAGCAAGTACACAAACAAGCTCATAGAGCATATTGAGGCACATCCTGAGTTTATTCAGCCGGAATCAAGAAAGAATGAGATGATGAATAACTTTATCAAGGCTGGTCTTCAGGACCTTTGTGTATCAAGAACGTCTTTCAAGTGGGGTATCCCGGTTGATTTTGACGATAAGCATGTAGTTTATGTGTGGATTGACGCACTTTCTAACTATATTACAGGTTTAGGTTACGATGTGGATGGTGAGAATGGAGAACTTTACAATAAGTTCTGGCCGGCTGACTTGCATCTTATTGGAAAGGACATCCTTCGTTTCCACACAATTTACTGGCCTATTATGCTTATGGCTCTTGGACAGCCACTTCCAAAGCAGATATTTGGACATCCATGGTTGTTGCAGGGTGATGGTAAGATGAGTAAGTCTAAGGGAAACGTTATATATGCAGATGACCTTGTTGATCTCTTTGGTGTGGACGCAGTTCGTTACTTCGTGCTTCATGAGATGCCATTTGATAATGATGGTGTAATATCATGGGAACTTTTAGTTGAGAGACTTAACTCAGAGCTTGCTAACACACTTGGCAACCTTGTTAACAGAACAATAGCTATGTCTAACAAGTACTTCGGTGGTGTTGTTAATAAGACAGGAGTAGATACTACAGGTGCCGGTGTTGATGAGAATGGTGCAAGTCTTGACTTTGATGCGGATCTTAAGGCAGTTGTAACAGCTGTTAAGGCAAAGGTTGAAAGCAAGATGTCAACACTTCACGTTGCAGATGCTATCACAGAAATATTCGCACTCTTTAAGAGATGCAATAAGTATATCGACGAGACTATGCCTTGGGCGCTTGCAAAGGACGAGGCTAAGCAGGACAGACTTGCAGAGGTTCTTTACAATTTGGTTGAGGGTATCACAATCGGTGCTAACCTTCTTACACCATTTATGCCAGAGACTTCAGAGCGTATCTTAGCACAGCTTTATCCTGAGAATCCGGCAGCAGGCGTTAGAGATTTTGATGACCTTGCAACATTTGGCTTGAGAGAATCAGGACTTAAGGTTACAGAGACACCTGAGATTCTTTTTGCAAGACTTGATATGGAAGAAATTCTTGCAAAAGCAGAAGAGATTCAGGAAGCTCAGCGTGCAGCATCAGGTGTAGTTGAGTATCCACAGGTGGAGAAGAAGCCTGAAATCGAAATCGACGATTTCGACAAGGTTCAGATTCAGGTTGGTGAGGTTCTTGCCTGCGAACCGGTAAAGAAAGCTAAGAAGCTCCTTGTTTCGCAGATTCGTATCGGTGATGAGGTTCGCCAGATTGTATCAGGAATCGCTGCATACTATAAGCCTGAGGAGATGGTAGGCAAGAAAGTTGCTGTTATCACTAACCTTAAGCCTTGCAAGCTTTGTGGTGTTGAGTCACAGGGTATGATTCTTGCGGCATCAGACGACAACGGAAACCTTTCAGTGCTTACACTTGATAAGGATATGTTGCCAGGTAGTGAGATTAGATAAGTGAATTGATAAGGCTGACGGCCTGCTATATGAGCAGGCTGTTGGTCTTTTATGTTTTGATAAATAATTACGAGGGGAGAAATTGTATGGAAGGTACAAAGAATGACGAGTTTAATTCATATATTGAAGAGCAGGAATACATAGCCAATAAGTATGTTATGAAGTGCTTTACCATAATGATGATTGTTTTTACAATTACATTTATACTGAACCTGTTAGGGGTATTTGTTATTGAACAGAGTCTTATGTGGAAAGCTTTTATACCGTCGGTGATTATCTACTTTATAGTTTGTGTAGTTACCAAGGTAGTGCCTATGTCAAAAAAGTGGATGAAATATTTTATCTTGTTGGGTGTTACCATTGTATTTACCAGAATAGGAATGTTTATAACATATCATGTAGTTTTAGTTCCGTTATTGTCATTTCTGTATGCTGCAGTATATTCTTCAAAGTCGGTAATGCGTTATGTTTATTTCTTGACTGTTGTAAGTACCATAGTAACAGTTTACGGTGGATATTATTATGGATTATGTGACGCTAATATGGCATTACTTACAAGTCAGAGAGTTCAGGATTATGTAAGTAACGGACAGTTCACGCTAGTAGAAGTGAATACCAATCCTAATGTAACTCTGATGCTGTTTTTTGTTATACCGAGATGTTTAACATATATTGCATATATGGCAGTTTGTAATAGTCTTTTTAATATTATAAGCGGAAGTGTTGAGAAGGCTAAGTCAGCTGCACAATTAGAGAGATTTCAGGTTGAACTCAAGAAAAAGGTTGATGAACAGACAGAAGAAATCAGGAATCAGCAGATTAAGACTAAGAAACTTTTTATTGAGACAGTTACAGCGTTAAGTGAAGCTGTAGATGCAAAGGACAGATACACCAGCGGACATTCCAAGAGAGTGGCTGAATATGCCCGTATGATAGCCATTAGGATGGGAAAGAGTAAAGAGGAGCAGGATGAAATCTATCGTGCAGGTCTTTTACATGATATAGGTAAGATTCGTATCCCTGCTGAAATAATTAACAAGCCGGGTAAGCTTACAGACGAAGAGTACAATATCATAAAGATTCATCCTGTAACAGGTTATCATATATTAAGAGGAATCTCTGAGGATAGCGCTATTGCTGTTGGTTGTAAGTATCATCATGAAAGATATGATGGAAAAGGATATCCCAATGGTCTATCGGGTGATAAGATACCGGAGGTGGCAAGAATACTTGGTGTAGCAGATGCTTATGATGCAATGGCAAGTAACAGAAGTTATCGTGATGCGCTTCCACAAAGTGTTGTCAAAAGTGAGATTGAAAAGGGACTGGGGACACAGTTTGATCCGGCTATTGCAGAAATTATGTTACAGATGATTGATGAGGATAAAGAATATGCATTGAAGCAAACAGATTGTATGCAGAGAAAAGTCCTTGTAGTTGATGATGATACTTCAAGTAGTGGTATTTTAAAGCTGATTATGAGTGATGAGCCGATGTATGAGCTTGTATGTGTAAAAAGCGGAAAGGAAGCACTTGATATTCTTGCCAAACAGTCATTTGACTTAGTTCTTCTCGATGTATTAATGCCGGAAATGGATGGTTTGGAAACGTTAAAGCACATAAAGAGCAAATATAATGTTCCTGTAGTGTTTATGACAGGTGATAGGAATATAGACATATCAGAGTATGGATGTGACGATTTTATTACTAAGCCATTCTTGCCGTTACTTGTTAAGGAAATAGTCCATAACATGACAGAGAGAACTAGCATTAATATTACGACATTGTAAAAAGATAAAAAAAGATATTGACTCCTACGTTACGTGATAGTTTATAGTGTACTTATCGAGAGGAGGAAACGCCAATGATGACAGTAAATGAGGTAAGCAAATTGACAGGAGTGAGTATACGCACTCTTCAATATTATGACACCATCGGACTCCTGCCACCCACTGAATATACAGAAGCAGGATACCGGCTGTATGACGATATAGCACTTGAGAGGCTACAACAGATTTTACTATTTAAAGAATTGGAGTTTTCTTTGAAAGAAATTAAAGATATTATTGATGCTCCGAATTTTGACAGAGAAAAAGCACTGGAGCAGCAAATAGAGCTTTTGATTCTAAGGAAGGAACACATAAATAATTTTATTGATTTTGCTCGAAAAATAAAAACAATAGGAGTTAATAAAATGGATTTAACAGTGTTTGACAAGAAAAAGATTGAAGATTACACAAAGCAGGCAAAGGAACAATGGGGACATACTTCAGCGTATCAGGAATATGAAGAAAAGGCAAAGGAGATGTCTGATACACAAAAGAAGGACGTAATCAATAGTTTTATGCTTATTTTTGCTGAGTTTGGAAAAATGAAAGAGCAAGATGCCGCAAGCGATTTGGTTCAATCTCAGGTAAAGAAATTACAGGATTTTATAACGGAACATTACTATACATGTACTAAGGACATTTTATCCGGACTTGGAAAAATGTATGCCAGTGGAGGCGAATTTACTGAGAATATCGATAGCTATGGTGGCGAAGGAACAGCTTGTTTTGTAGCAAGGGCGATAGAGGTGTACTGTAAGTAGTCAGTTGTTTGAATTCTACGGAGGATTTATATAATGGAATACATTAAGGTTACAAGCGAAAATATAGATAAAGAGCATATATGTTGTGCGATTTCTAACAACAATGATATTCAAGTATCTTCTAAAAAGGCATGGTTGTCAGAACGATTTGAGGATGGGTTGGTTTTCCTGAAAAGTGCAGAAAGAGGAAAGTGTTTTATTGAATATATTCCTGCTGAGAATGCATGGAATCCAATTTTGGCAGATGGCTATATGTATATTGATTGTTTATGGGTAGCTGGTTCGTTTAAAGGGCATGGTTATTCAACGGATTTGTTAAATGCATGTATTGAAGATAGTAAAAGTAAAGGGAAAAAGGGGCTTTGTATTTTAGCGGCTGCGAAGAAGAAACCATTTTTAGCAGAACCTAAATTTCTGAAGCATAAAGGATTTCGAGTTTGCGATGAGGCTGATAATGGTATTCAATTGTGGTATTTACCTTTTAGTGAAGATGTAGAGTTGCCAAAATTTAAGGAATGTGCAAGACAACCACATGTTGAAGAAAAAGGATATATTTTGTATTATACCAGTCAATGTCCATTCAATGTGAAATATGTTCCGGTGATTGAAGGGATTGCAAAAGAAAAATCTATACAATTTAAAGCTATTCATTTGCAGAGTAAAGAGGAAGCACAAAATGCTCCCACACCAATTACAACATATGCATTGTTTTTGGATGGTAATTATATTACAAATGAGCAGATGAATGACAAGCGCTTTCTGAAATTGTTAGAGAAGTAAAATTTGAAGTTGGAGGTGAGTTTTAATGCAGGACATAATTGCAAAGTTGACAGCAAAGGATGATAAATATGCTTGTGCCATTGCTGATAAAATCATATCCGAAAGTCAAGATACTGATAAATGGTATGAATTTTTTGATGCGTTTGCGTCCCTGCTTAACCATCCAAAGTCATTAGTGAGAAATCGTGTGTTGTATATTCTTTCGGCTAATGCACAGTGGGACAACGAGAATCGTTTTGATGCAATAATATCAGATTATCTCTCCCACGTTACGGACGATAAGCCGATTACTGCGAGACAATGTATAAAGGCTCTTGCACAGGTGGGAGTGGCAAAGCCACAATATATTCCGAGAATATTATTATGTTTGCATGATGCAGATTTATCGAAATATAAAGATAGTATGCGTCCATTGATTGAAAAGGACATGGCAGAAACAGAAAAAATACTGACAGCTTCAGACTTATAAGCAAAGCAAACTTTCAGTCTTACAGAGAGATTGATAGCACGCATGAATTTGAATTTAGTAAAATGATTGTGAGGATTTTCCGCATATGAATAAGCAAAAATATGGATTGAGAGATGTAACTAAAAATGATTATGACTTTATATATCAAGTAAAAAAGAATGCTTATAAAAAATATGTTGAAATGAATTATGGTGATTGGAACGAAGAACAGCAAAAAGAGTATTTTAAAAGATTTATTGAAGCATACAAAGAGGGAGCATATATTATTATTTTCGATGGACAAGATGTTGGGTTTTATAATGGCTGTATTGAGGATGGAAAATATGAAATCGGAAACATTTGTATAATTCCAGAATATCAAAACAGAGGAATTGGAACAAGCATTTTAAAAGATGTGCTACTTGATAATTTGGACAAAGAAATTACTATTCAATATTTTAAACAAAATCCAGTTGGCAGATTATATGAGAGACTTGGATTTAAATTAGTGGGAGAAACTTCATTTCATTATCAGATGATAAAAGACAAATAAAGAGTTCGATAAATTCCAATTTGTATAACTGTTAGATAAACTTGAATTTTGCGAGGTGAATGTATGAAAATCGGTGAAGTATGTTTAAACACGAATGATGTATTAGTGCTTGCAAATTTTTACAAGAAATTGTTGGGTATAGATAATGGAAGTAATGATGAAATACATCAGACTTTAATAGG
>JAZQME010000018.1:0-64888 GCA_045543195.1 Lachnospira sp. | reverse complement strand
AACTTACGGTGACTTAACCATAGACTGCAACAGTCGCCGCGTGTATGTAGAAGGAAAGGAAGCCAATTTAACGGCAAAAGAATTTGACGTGCTGGAGCTTTTGGTGTTTCATCCCAATAAGGTATATGACAGAGACGCATTGCTTGACTTAGTCTGGGGCAGGGATTATCCGGGAGATGCAAGAACAGTTGATGTTCATATAAGACGTTTACGTGAAAAGATAGAGGAGAATCCAAGCGAACCGAAGTATGTTCATACTAAATGGGGACTGGGATATTATTATTATGTCTAAGAAGAGTGATATTTCGGGCAGATTCCAAGGTGGTTTTAGCCTAAGAGGAGTTCTTAACAGGATAATTGTTAAATTAAAGAGTATCAAAGTGACGCTGTTTTTGTTTACTACAATTATGGCGCTTGTTCCTATGTTTATTATTGTTATGATTATACATCATTCTTATGGAACGGGGCTTATTAACTCGCAGATAGCAGCTATGCAGATTGATGCCACAATTATTGCAAGTGAATATTCGCAGTACACTACCATCACAGAAGCCGATAAGGCAGGTGTTGGTGCACTACATATAAGATATTCTACATTGAATTCTATAAGAATCAGGGTGGTTGATAGTGATTTTGTCACACGGTCAGATTCCTATTCTATAGACAATGGCAAGAGTGTTATTAACAAGCGTGCCATAGAAGCATTTGACACAGGTAAAAATGTTTCAGAGTATGATAGCGAAACAGGTACTTTGGAAGCGGTTGTTCCAATATACAATTCCTCTGAAGAAGTTGTGGGTGTACTAATCGTGGATAAGGATATTTCCGAGATATCAACGGTTGTTTCACTTATTAAAGAGCACGATGTTACTGTATTGGTAGCTATTGGTGTGATTTCTATAGCTGTTATATATATAATATACAGTTTAATTGCTAAAACTGTAAATAATGCGGTACGAACTGTTGAAATAATATCCGAAGGTCATACAGACAGGAGAGTTGAGGCAAAAGGTTGGACGGAAGTAAAGGAATTTGCTAATGATTTCAATATGATTATGGATAAGGCCAGTATACTTGATGAGAGCAGACAGGAATTCGTATCCAATGTGTCTCACGAGCTTAAAACGCCTATCACATCAATTAAAGTTTTGGCTGACTCTCTTAATATGCAAGAAGATGTTCCTGTTGAATTGTATAAAGAGTTTATGCAGGATATTACAGATGAAATTGATAGAGAAAGCAAGATTATTGATGACCTTTTAGCATTGGTTAAGATGGATAAGGATTCATCAGCACTAAATATTGCAGCGGTTAACCTTAATGACCTTTTAGAGATTATTCTAAAAAGGCTTAAGCCATTGGCACAGAAGAAAAATGTTGAGATACTTTTTGAGAGTTTCAGACCGGTAGTTGCGCAGATAGATGAAAGTAAATTTACACAGGTAATATCAAATCTGGTAGAGAATGCGATAAAATATAACAAACAGGATGGCTGGGTGCATGTTTCGCTTAACGCAGATTACCAGTACTTCTATGTAAGAATAGAAGATTCGGGAATAGGTATACCTGAAGAAAGCCAGGATAAGGTGTTTGACAGATTCTACAGAGTAGATAAGGCGAGATCAAGAGAGACTGGCGGTACCGGATTGGGATTGGCAATTGTTCAGAAAATCATTCTTATGCATCATGGAACTGTTAAGATGCATAGTGAAGAAGGTGCGGGAACGATATTTACAGTTAGAATACCGCTTAATTATGTGGGTTAATGAGGTTTGTATGGAAGTGTTAAAAAAGTTTGTGCGCTACAGCTTCGTTACAATAATTACACTTATGCTTATAGTATTAGTTGGCTGTGAGGAAGAGGAAACACAAGGTTATGACATATACTATAAAAGTGCTAAGGAAGCTAAATTGGTGTCATATAAGTATGAGTCTGATGTAACGGATGTGGAAAAGTTAGCACAGGAGTTTGTGGAACAACTTAAAAATGCAGATAATATGAAAGATGGAAGTTCTTTATTTACAGGTGCAGTTGTTGTAGAAAAGTTAGAATACAAGACTTCTGTTTTGAATGTGTATTTTAATAATGAGTATAACAATATGAGCAGTGCTGATGAACTCTTTCTTAGAGCGGGACTGGTAAAAACTCTTGTTCAGATAGAGGGAGTTGACTATATTCAGTTATACGTAGATGGTGCATTAGCACAGTATTCAGATGGAACATTTATTGGGTTGCTGGATGCAACAGACTTTGTAGATGATTCTGCTGCCGGAATGGATAGTATCCAATGGAAAGAGATTGAGTTGTATTATGCCAATGAGCGAGGTGACAAGCTCGTAGAATACAGTGAAGAAGTGGCTTATACAAAAAATGTTTCGTTAGAGAGAGTGGTAGTTGAAAAGCTTATAAAGGGACCTTCAGATAAGAAGATGCAGGCTACAGTTCCGGCTACTATTAAGCTTTTGGATATATCGGTTAATGATAGAGTGTGCTATGTTAATCTGGATGCGTCATTTCTTAATGAGATGGTAAATGTATCTGCTGAATTACCTGTATACTCAATAGTTAACACTTTATGCAGCCTTCCGGGTATTGACTCTGTAAGAATTATGGTTAATGGAGATAAAGTAAAGACTTATCGAGAAACAGTGAAGCTTGATAAGGATTTGACCTTTAATTATGATATAGTAGAGTATGATGCAACTAATAGTAAGAGTGTATATCAAGGAAAGTGATGGTGGTTTAATTGAGAAGACCATTAGTTTGGGTGACTGTATCAGCACTGGTAGCAGTGTATGGTGCAGTTGCCGGGTTTAGGTGGTGTTTACCGGTGTTTTTGGCGGCATTGGTATGCATCACTCTATATGAATATAAGCGAAATCATTCAGGTTTCGTTATCAATAAAGCATTTAAATACTGTATATATAACATATTGGTTTCAGTTATAGTGTATTTAATTGCATTTCTATATGCGACACATTGTATGTCGTTTCACAATCCTAATTCCCCAATTAATGAATTGAATAATTTGAATGATAAAGTTGTTCTGGCAGGTCAGATATCACAAGTGTCGGTTAAAGATTACGGTGTTGTCCTTATGATGATTGATTGTAGTATGCAGGAAACTGATGCCACAGGGCTGAAACTGCTTGTAACAGTGTACGATGATGTGCTTTCAGATACTGCAAGTTCGTTGGAATCAGGAGATGAGCTTCAGGTTACAGGTACGATTGCAGAGATTGAAGGTCCTAGTAATGATGGAGAATTTGATGCAAAAGGATATTATGGCTCCTTGGGAATATTTTATAGAGTGACTGTAGACAACATAGTACATGTAGAAAAAGTAAAGGGTATGAGAGCTTATATAAACAAGCTAAAGGCAAGATTTGACATGGTTTATTCATATGTTTCCGATGATACGGAAGCCGGAATCCTAAAGGCAATAGTTCTTGGAGATAAGGATAGCCTTGATGATAATGTATATGAGCTTTATAAAGACAATGGAATCGCACATATACTGGCTATTAGCGGATTGCATATATTATTCATAGGTATGATGATATATAAGTTGTTTAAGCGTTTTTTATCCGGGTATATTGTACCATTTTCGGCAAGTATGACCGTGCTTGTATTATATTCTGTTATGACTGGAAATAGTGTATCTGCGAAACGGGCTGTTATTATGTGTGTTATAAGTATGGGTGCTGACGTACTGGGACGAACTTATGATGTCCTTTCAGCATTAAGTCTGGCAGCATTACTCTTGGTTTTTGAAAATGTGTTTATTATATACAATTCAGGTTTTCAATTATCTTTCGGAGCCATAATTGGAATAGCTGTGGTGTATCCGGCATTTGACAAGCTGTTTGTTGAACCGTTAGACAAGTGGGCGGACAGACTTGATAGAAAAAGACAGGTTGTAAAGAGGCGGATGTTAAAAAGTGTTGTGGTGTTTATGGGGAATATATTTAGCAGTGTCAGTGTTAGTTTAGTTACGTTGCCTATCATTATGTATCAGTATTATCAAGTGCCGGTTTACAGCATATTCCTCAATATTGTTGTAATTCCGCTGATGTCATTATTGTTGCTATGCGCACTAATGGTGGCAGTGGTGGGGTGCTTTAGCCTGCCTTTGGCAACATTTTTAATGGGAACGGTTCATTATATTCTTAAATTATATACTATGCTTTGTAATGCTTTTGAAAGTGTTCCGGGGAATATATGGGTTGCAGGAAAACCTGAATTTCAGGATTGTGTGATGTTTTACATATTATTGGGGTTGTTTGTGGCATTAGTAAGTTTTAGTAAAGTTAATAGTGCACATGAAAAATGTGATAAAAGAAGCAAAATAGTAAGCTTTATTCAAGTGTATACAGCCATTGTGGGGATTGCCATAATAGTACTTATTCCAAGAAAGGAAGAGGGACTCGCTATTCGTATGATTGATGTAGGGCAGGGGGATTGCATATATGTTCAATACCAAAATGAGACTTATCTTTTTGATGGGGGAAGTACAGATCTTACTGCTGTGGGAGAAAGACGCATATTTCCCTGTCTTCGTTATCATGGAGTGACCGATGTGGATTATGTTTTTATTAGTCATGCCGATACGGACCACATTAGCGGAATACTGGAACTCCTTGATATGCAGGATAGCACATTTGTTGTAAAGAATATGGTACTTCCTGATATCAAGGGAAAAGAGTCACAGGAAAAGTATATGGAGTTAGTTGACAAAGCAGAATCAGTAGGAGTTAATGTGCTTTATGTAGCTGAGGATGATTGTTACAGCAGTGGTGATGGTAGGCTGTCGCTTAGATGTTTGCATCCTAAAGAGGGGTATGATTATGGCAGTGCTAATGATTATTCAGCAGTTTACAGATTATCGTATGATAATTTTAGTATGCTTCTTACAGGTGATGTAGAGAAAGCCGGAGAAGAGGCTATATTAGAGAATATAAGCAGTGAAACAAGTGCTAGAGAGGATGTTTCATATGTTAACATTAAAAGCAATGTGTTAAAGGTTGCGCATCATGGTTCGAAGAATTCATCCGGTCATGAGTTTATAGATGCAGTGACGCCGAAGATAGCGCTGATTTCATGTGGTGAAGATAATCTATATGGACATCCTCACAAAGATACATTGGAACGCTTGAATAGTGTGGGGGCGAAGGTGTATGTGACGGCTGAATGTGGTCAGATAACTATAGAAGTAGGCGAAAAGGTGAGGGTATATGGGTATAGAAAATGATTGTGCAATTATATTGCTTTTGAGTTTTTTAATTGATATATTGACAACTGTCTATGTGTTGCTGTATGATAATAGATAGATGAATGTCTATGTGAGGAGGTTTGGATGCTATATGGACGAAGAAAAATTTGTACTAATATGCAAAGCACTGGGGGATTCCAACAGAGTGCAGATTATGCGGAAACTGGCAGAAGGAGAAAAGTGTGGATGTAAGTTGCTTGAGGATTTTCAGATTACACAGCCAACACTTTCACATCATATGAAAGTATTGTGTGATAGTGGTTTGGTTGTCTCACGCAAGGAAGGAAAGTGGTCACATTATAAAGTCAATAATGATACTTTGATTGAATTTAGAGAATATTTAGATTCGCTAAGGGAGAGGTAGTAAGGAGGCGGTATATATGGAATATACAATTGAAGAAAGAGGATATTTGATTATTGAGGAATGTTTAAAGCTTAGTATTAATGATCCCATAGAAATATTTAGAAAAGTTGCTGCTAAGGAATATATAAGAATTCACGGACCCGAACATCATATTCTGGATGGTGCTTGTATCTTAACGGCATATTATAATGCTGGAGGCAGGATAGAACTTAGAGAATCATTAGAGAAACTGATGAAAGAGGGCCTAAGGATGCCAGGTGCAACTTGTGGATTATGGGGCGTGTGTGGTTCGGTTACATCAATTGGTGCGGCATTAGCTATAATAGATGGAACGGGGCCGTTAACTGCTGATTCATCTTGGGGCAATCATATGAGGTTTACGTCTAATGCCCTTGAAATAATGTCTCATATAGGTGGTCCAAGATGCTGTAAGAGGGATGCTTTTATCGCTTTAAGTGAGGCGGTAAAGTTTATTAATGATAATTATAACGTAAATATACCAATCACTAAGATACAGTGTGGATATTCTAAGAAAAATGAACAGTGTATACGGGAGCGTTGTCCGTATTATATGGAGGTAATATGATATGAAAGTAGCATTTATATGTGTGCATAATTCTTGCAGAAGCCAGATTGCAGAGGCTTTGGGAAAGCATTTAGCGGCAGATGTGTTTAAGAGTTATTCAGCAGGAACAGAGACTAAACCGCAGATTAATCAGGATGCGGTAAGACTTATGAAGCAGATGTATGGGATTGATATGGAAAAGGAGCAGCACTCTAAGTTAATATCAGATATTCCAACCCCTGATATAGCAATTGCTATGGGGTGCAATGTAGGGTGTCCTTTTATTGGAAGAGGATTCGATGAGGACTGGGGCCTGGATGACCCAACTGGCAAGGATGATGAGATATTTGTTAGGACCATACGAGCTATAGAGACTAAGGTTCTGGAGTTAAAAGAGCGATTAAAGCGATGACAAATTCTGCAAAAGATGTTATAATAATTCCGTATAATGTTTAGCAAGAAGGTTGGTCTTAAACTGTGAAGATTATTAATGATCATATTAAGACAAATGAATATAAAAGTGTGTATCTGATATATGGAGAAGAAACATATCTTCGAAAGCAGTATAGGGATAAGTTGAGAGCGGCGATTATAGGCGATGACACTATGAATTACTCATATTACGAGGGTGACAAGCTTTCGGTAAGAGAGATTATTGACATGGGTAATACGTTGCCATTTTTTAATGATCACAGACTTATAATTATAGAAGATAGTGGTTTTGTCAAAAGCTCTAACGAAGAATTGGCTGATTATATCAGGAATATACCGGATTATCTTATACTTGTTATAGTTGAGGCTGAGATTGATAAGCGTAATAAGGTATATAAGGCTGTAAGTGAAGTTGGATATGTCTGTGAAATGAAACCCCAGACTACGGCAACACTTGAGAAGTGGATAGCAGGACTTCTTAAGGAGCAGGGGAAAATGGTTGAAAAGGCGGCAGTTGAGCGTATGCTTGAAAAGACCGGTGCAAGTATGGATATCATAAAAGGAGAGATAGACAAGCTTGTAGCTTATTGTATGGACAAGGATGTCATAACTGCTGATGATGTTGAGACAATATGCACTACTCAGACTACAAGTCACATATTTGATATGATTGCAGCTATTGCTAATAAGAAGCAACAACAGGCGCTTAACCTATATTATGATTTGTTGACATTAAAAGAACCCCCTATGCGAATACTCTATATGCTTGTACGCCAGTTTAATGGTATATTACAGGTGCAGGAAGAGATGAGTATGGGTAAAGGCAATGCAGACATAGCAAAGGCTATGGGGGTTGCACCGTTTATTGTTGGAAAGTATATGACGCAGGCGAAACATTTTAGCAAGGAACAATTAAAAGAAGCACTTGCTGATTGTGCGGATATAGAGGAGCGGGTTAAGAATGGACGAATCAACGACAAGATGGGCGTAGAGCTTATGATTATAAAGTACAGTACGAAGTAATGTAACAAGTGTGTAGTATGTTACAGATGGGAGGATACGATGATAACGATAAGTAAAAAGATGTTAGGTACTATTATAGGTGTAGGAGCATTGGTTATTATACTGGCTACAGTGCTTATAACATCAGCATTTATGAAAGGGTGCAATTCAGATGCCGGTAAGGCTAATAATCCAACAATGGAAAATGCTACGGATGCAGATGGTAATGTAATCGCTGATGGAGAGAATACATCAGAAGAGCAGAACACCAATGGTAATGGCAGTGATGAATCACAGGAAAACAGTGATAATAATGAAAGCAATGCCGGAGGCGATAATAATGAAGGTGGTGCCAGTGACGATAATAATGGAAATGATGCCGGAGGAGATAATTCGGGCAATAATGGTTCCGGAGAAGGTCAGGATTCTAATGGTAACGGTTCATCCGGTAATAATTCTCAGTCAGGGGATAATAATGGAAGTTCCAATACATCAACTGGCGTGACTGCTCAGTTTAAGGCTGGTAATTCGTGGGAGAGTGAAGGCAAGAAGTTCGTTCAGTACGAGCTTGTGGTTACTAACAAAAGCGGTTCTGACGTTAAGTCATGGAATATTAAGGTTCCTATAACCAACAATCTGACAGTAACTCAGAAGTGGGGATGTGCAACAGAGGTAAGTGGTTCTAATCTTATTATTAAGCCTGAGTCATATAACGCCGCCATTTCTAATGGTGGTAACATTAGTGGTATTGGTTTGATTATGAGTACTACAGGAGCACAGGCTATATCTACATATGTTGTTGAGGCTGATGGAAAGTCCACAACAGGTAACAATGTAGCTAATAATAATTCAGGTAATAACAGCGGTAGTTCGTCAAGTGGTTCTTCCGGAAGTTCCGGTGGTTCCTCAGGTGGAAGCAGTTCTTCTGGAAGTTCAGGTGGTTCATCAAGTGGCAGTTCCGGAAGTACTAACTATACACCGGCAACACCACCGGAGGCATATGGTGGACTTCATGTTGTAGGAACTAAGTTGGTTGATGCCAAAGGCAATGAGATTCAGCTTAAAGGACCTAGTACACATGGACTTCAGTGGTTCCCACAGTATGTTAATAAAGAAGGCTTTAAGACTTTTAGGGATGACTGGGGCGCTAATGTAATCAGACTTGCTATGTATGCAAGAGAAGGCGGTTATGTAGGTGGTAATCAGACTGAATTAAAGAAACTTATTGACAATGGTGTTAAGTATGCTACAGAACTTGGTATGTATGTAATCATTGACTGGCATGTGCTAAGTTATAATCCTAACGAAACTAAGACTGAGGCCATAGCGTTCTTTGATGAGATATCTAAGAAATATGCTAGTAATCCTAATGTTATATATGAAATATGTAACGAACCTACAGGTGCACAGTGGGCAAGTCAGATAAAGCCGTATGCAGAATCAGTTATATCAACCATAAGAAAGCATGATAATGATGCGTTGATTATAGTTGGTACTAATACATGGTCTCAGGACGTTCACGAAGTAGTAGGTAATAAGATTAATGATCATAATGTAATATACGCGCTTCATTTTTATGCGGCAACTCATAAGGATGACCTTCGTAACAGAATGAAAAATGCGTTGGATGCAGGTGTTCCTATATTCGTAAGCGAGTGCAGTATCTGTGATGCATCGGGTAATGGCGGCATAGATTACAATTCAGCTAATGCTTGGATTAAGCTTATGGATGAATATAAGGTAAGTTACATAGCTTGGAATATAAGCAATAAAGGTGAAACTTCAGCACTTATAAAGAGCGGTGTAAATAAGCTGAGTGGCTGGACTGTGGATGAACTTTCAGAAACTGGTAAGTGGTGGAGAAAGATATTCAGAGGTGAATATTAAGAATGTGTAGTAAAGGGACGCGAGTTAATCGCGTCCCTTTTGGCTACTAAAAAAGAACCGATGTGAGTGGGTGACGACATCGGTTCTTTAATATTCATGTATTAAAATTAAGCTAATGTGTTAACAGCCTTTGTGATACGAGAAACCTTTCTAGCAGCTGTGTTCTTGTGGTAGATACCCTTAGAAGCAGCCTTAGAGATCTCAGCGATAGCAACTGGTAAAGCAGCCTCAGCAGCAGCCTTGTCGCCAGCAGCAACAGCAGTGTCAACCTTCTTAACATAAGTCTTAACTCTTGACTTGATAGCCTTATTTCTGTCAGCTCTAATCTGACTCGTGATTACTCTCTTCTTAGCAGATTTAATGTTAGCCAAATCCGTACACCTCCAATTAAATTGATTTAATATCTTTCTTTCATCTGTTTCGCATTAAAGCCGGACACGGACGTTCTAATGTAAACATACCATTGCATTTTATACTAACCATAATCATAAGTCAACATTTTTTGTTAAAAAATTCAAAAAAGTTAACAATATATTGTGTATATGCTTTTTTAGGAGGTAAATATGGGCTGCAACAGTAATATTAGAACAGACTTAGCATTGGAAATCAATGAAAATGTAGAAAAGAATGATACAAGATATAGAGGGGTAATTGTTAGAGAGGAGTTGGATGAAAATTCAGGAATTAAGGTTACAACCCTTGAAATAACTAATAAACATGGAGAGGAGTTGCTTGGGCGGGAAAAAGGAAAGTATATAACTATTGAGGCGGAAGAATTAAGTTATGCAGATGATGAGTATATTTACAGGCTTACTGATATTGTTGCTATGCATATTAAGAGTCTTGTAAGCGGAATTGTAAAAGAAGGTGGGAGTGTATTGGTTGTGGGCCTTGGCAATAGAGATGTCACAGCGGATTCGTTAGGGTCTGATGTGGTTGATAAGCTGGAGATTAACAGACATTTGACAGTACAGGAAGATAAGAGCACAGATGGTATAAGCATTGCTTCTATATGTCCGGGAGTTATGGCTCAGACTGGAATGGAAACGGCAAAGATAGTAAAAGGAATAGTTAAAGAGTCTAAACCGTCTGTGGTTATTGCTATAGATGCACTGGCGGCTCGCAATTCAAGACGACTTAATTCAACTATACAGTTATCAGACAGAGGTATTACGCCAGGCTCTGGTGTTGGGAATCATAGAGAGGGAATAACCCATTCCAGTATAGGTGTGCCGGTTATTGCTATAGGTGTACCTACGGTTATAGATGCCCCAACCATAGTATATGATGCGCTTGATACATTTGTGAAAGCATTGGGGAGTGTAGAAAGTTTTTCAGAAGTAGCAGGGATAATGGAAGGTTATTCAGATGAAGAGAGGTATGAGCTGGCTAAAGACGTAGTGTCGCCGACTATGGCAGGAATGTATGTGACACCAAAGGATATTGACAGTGAAGTATATACTATTGGTTCAATAATAGCTGATGCAATTAACAGTCTTAGTGCATAGAGAGGATATGTTTTTATATTGGTGAATGTTGAAGGAGAAACCTTCATATATTGAGATATGGAGGAGAAAGATGAGACAAGTAAGAAAAACAGTAATTATCCAGATAGTAACAATTATTATGTTGATTTGTACGTTTGCAGCTGTTTTAAGGTTCACTAATACAGGGGCGCTAATATTAGCTATAGCTGAGCAAAGGTTCACTAATTCAGGGGTACCTTCCTATGAGTATATCAATAGAGTTGAAGCTAATAAATCTACAGGGGTTGGTACATTTTTAATAAATGACATATATCCGATGAATGAGTATCTTATGGCAAATGAGGTATATGTGGAAGAATATAATGATAGTCAGCTGGCAGTAGATGGTGAGATTATTCAGGTGGTTGAGGATGATGCTCATATGTCGCAGGATGGATTGGACAATGATGTAACTCATGACACAACCGACGATTCTACAGCAACCGGTGAGGTTGCTGCCGCTATTACAAGGAATGTTGTAACAGGTAAGACTTATAGTAAGGCACAACTTGCAGATTATACATTTGCAAAGAAGTTCTATACAGTGACAGGTATAACGTCACTTACAAAGGATATATTCAGGCCAGCTGAATTTATAGAGAAGGATTTAAGTGTTAAAAAGGATAATTCCAAGCCTCAGATTCTTATATTTCATACTCATTCGCAGGAAACGTTTGTTGATTCTGTTGCAAAGGACCCGGCTACTTCTATAGTAGGGGTAGGAGCCTATCTTGCAAAGCTTCTTACCGAAAAATATGGCTATAATGTTATTCATGATACCAGTGTATATGATCTGGTGGATGGCAAACTTGACAGAAGCAAGGCATATACCTACGCTCAGGAAGGAATAAAAAAGATTCTTGATGAGCATCCTTCTATAGAAGTGGTTATTGACTTACACAGAGATGGTGTGGGGGAGAATACGCACCTTGTGACTGAGGTTGAAGGAAAGAAAGTGGCGAAGTTAATGTTTTTTAACGGTATTAGTTATACCAATGTTAATGGTAATATTTCGTATCTTAATAATCCGCATAGGGATGATAATTTAGCTATGAGTCTTCAGATGTATCTTATGGGGCAGGCTTATTATCCGGGCTTTTTACGCAATAATTATATTAACGCCTACAGGTATTGTCTGCATAACAGGGGGCGCTCTATGCTTGTGGAAGCCGGGGCACAGACTAATACATTTGAAGAAGTAAAAAATGCTATGGAACCGCTGGCGGATATGCTTGATAAAGTGCTGTCAGGTAAGAAAGCGTATTGATTAATTGTGATAAATTAGATATAATTATAAATAGTTTATAGTTTAAGGAAGGAAATGGAAAGTTGAGCAATATACAGATGTTAGATGAGTTAAAGCCTACAGAGGTGTTTAAGTGTTTTAGACAGATATGTGCAATACCGCACGGTTCATACAATGTTAAGAAGATTAGCGATTACCTTGTAGACTTTGCAAAAAAAAATAATCTTGAATATCGTCAGGATGAAGCTTTTAATGTAGTTATTAAAAAGCCTGCAACAGCCGGTTTTGAACAGAAAGCTCCGGTTATCATACAGGGGCATATTGATATGGTGGCGGTTAAGACTGCTGATTGCACGAAGGATCTTGAGAATGAAGGGCTTGATCTGGAGTATGAGGATGGGTATTTGTATGCGAAGGGAACATCATTAGGTGCTGATGATGGTATTGCGGTAGCTTATGCATTAGCTATTCTTTCCTCAGATGATATAGCACATCCGGATTTGGAAGTGTTGTTTACCACTGATGAAGAGGTTGGTATGCTTGGTGCTACAGCTATGGACCTTTCAGATATTAAGAGTAGAATTATGCTTAATATAGATTCAGAGGAAGAAGGAATATTTCTTGTAGGATGTGCAGGCGGTGCTCAGGTTACATGTCATGTTCCGGCAGAGTATTCAGAGGTTAGTGGTACGGAGTGTGAAGTGTCACTTACTAATCTTACAGGTGGACATTCAGGAGTTGAGATTATTTGTCAGCGTGCCAATGCTAATGTTTTACTTGGAAGAATACTTTATAAGATTTCAAAGAGTATTGATTACAGACTTGTTAGTGCATGTGGTGGTGAGAAGGATAATGCCATTGCAACCTATGCAAGTGCTAAAGTGGTTGTGGAACCGGCAGATGCTGCAAAGTTAGCTAAGATTGTTGAAGATTTATCAGCGGTTATCAAGTCAGAATATATAACAACAGATCCTGATATGAAGATTGATGTAAAGATTGGAAGTCAGGGCAGTATAAGAGCCTGCAACATAAGTACTACTAATCATATTGTTGCAGCATTGACAGGCTTACCTAATGGAATATTAAAGATGAGCAATGATATTCCGGGGCTTGTTCAAACATCGCTCAATCTTGGAGTGTTAAGAACCAGTGAAGATGAAGTATCAATGTCATACTCAGTAAGAAGTGCCGTAAGTTCAGAGAAAGAAGAATTGATAGACAGGTTACAGTGTATTACAGAGAGTCTTGGAGGAAAGTGCGATGTGTGTGGAGATTATCCTGCATGGGAGTATCAGAGAGATTCAAGACTTAGAGATGTTTTTGTGGAGACTTATGAGCAGATGTATGGCTCTAAGCCTGCTGTACAGACAATTCATGCAGGTCTTGAATGTGGAATTATAGCCGGTAAGCTTCCGGGACTTGACTGTATATCATTCGGTCCGGATATTAAAGATATCCATACCACTAAAGAACGCCTTGATGTTGCGTCCACTGAAAGAACATGGAACCTTATTCTTGAGGTGTTGAAACGAATATAATATAAAGTTAAAGGATGTTATCCTATAATCTTTGTAGTGTGCTACGCTAGTAGCAGGCATAGATTAAAGGGGTAACATCCTTTTTGTTTATATTTTAGTGTATGATTTGGAAATAATTTTAAAAATATAAAATATCTCTTGACAAGCAGAGAATATAGATATATACTTCTGGTAAACAAACTTTATGAGTATTTATCGTTAAGTTAGTTATTCTTTGTGCGATCTTATGATGGCACATTTTTGGCAGGTCTAACTGTCATTCATAAAGCAACCGCTTTGGTTGCGAATCATTATAAGCTTTTAGCTTATTCAGTCAGCATTAGCTGCAGGATTATCCAATTTATTTAGGAATATACCATCTTTTAGAACATGATGGTTTATTTAAATTAATTATTTATGGAGGGCTTTTTATGGACTATGAATTGTTCAAAGAATGCGTAAAGGAGCGCATCGACCAAAAAGTGAAGAAAGGAGATAAGACTGTAATCAATCATATCTTGAAGAATAATGGTTGTGAGTTGGATGGACTGGTGATTATGGAAAAGGACAGTAATGTAGCACCAACTATATATATAAATTCTTATTATGATGAGTTGATGCATGGCAGAAGTATTGAGTCTATTGTGGATGAGATATTTGCCATTCATGAAAGAAATAAGCTGGGATTTAAGATTAATCCACAGTTGTTTAATGATTATGAGAATATTAAGCAGTCGATAGTGTATAAGGTTATTAATTATGATAAGAATGAGAAACTTTTAAAGGATGTACCTCATAAGAGAATACTTGACTTGGCGGTTGTTTATTATTGTTTAATAGAGCAAAATAAAGGTATCAATGCCACTGCACTTATTCACAATGGGCATCTTAAGGCATGGAAGATTACTGAGGAAACTTTGCACAATGATGCAATAATTAACACACCTAATTTACTAAAGAGTTATATCAGGCCTATGAGTAAGATACTTAACGATATGGCAAAAGAGATGAATATGAATGAAGAGCTGGGAGAAATCAGTCTTTTGGATATGGAAGGAGATATGTATGTATTAACCAACAGGTCGAAGATTAACGGTGCTGCATGTATGTTATATGAGGCTGTTTTAGAGAAGTTTGCAGATAAAGTCAAATCAGACCTGTACATACTTCCATCCTCTGTACATGAAGTTATTATTTTGCCAAAGCATGACGGGTATGATAAAGAATTGCTTGCAAGTATGGTAAGAGAGGTAAATGCAGACGGTGTGTCAAAGGAAGAGGTGCTTTCGGACAATGTATATGAATATAACAGAAAAGATAAAATTATTACGCTATAAAAGTTTAGCGTACATGATGGGGGTCGAACCCACGACCTTTCGCTCCGGAGGCGAACGCTCTATCCACTGAGCTACATGTACGAATTACTCATCTATTCTACAATAATTAGAAGAAAAACGCAAGATTAAGTCATTGCAGAAACCATATAATTTAGATATAATTATGATGATTGTAATTATAATTATTATATTATAAGGGCTGAGGAATAATGCGAATAAATAAGTACTTAAGCGGTGCAGGATATTGCTCGAGAAGAGAGGCTGACAGACTTGTTGAGGCTGGACGGGTTACTATAGATGGTGAGCCGGCTACTATGGGAAGTCAGGTAGAGGATGGTCAATGTGTCTGTGTCGATGGAAAAGCAATAGAAGAAGAGGAAGAAATGATCCTGTTAGCTGTCAATAAGCCGGTGGGCATAGTATGTACTACAACTGACAAGCAAGGGAAGAATAATATAGTAGATTACATAGGGTATCATAAAAGAATATATCCTGTGGGCAGGCTTGATAAAGATTCTGAAGGTTTGCTTCTTATGACCAATAATGGCGAAATAATGGATAAGATACTTCGTTCGGCTAATGAACATGAGAAAGAATATATTGTAGAAGTTGACAAGCCTATTGATGATACATTTATAAGTAAGATGTCTGCCGGGGTGTATCTGTCTGAACTTGAGAGAACAACAAAGCCTTGTAAAATATATAAAGAAGGCAAGCGTAAGTTTAGAATAATTATTACACAGGGACTTAACAGACAGATTAGAAGAATGTGTTCAGAGCTTGGAAGAGAAGTTGTAACACTTAAGAGAGTCAGAATAATGAATATTATGTTGGGAGACTTGAAAATCGGAAGTTATCGCAAGATATCAGAGGAAGAGTATAAGGTGTTAAGGAGTATGTTATGAGTAAGCTTAATAGAATTAAAGAGTTAGTGCAGATTCTTAATAAGGCAGGTGAGAGTTATTATGCCAAGGGTGTGGAGATTATGTCCAACTTTGAGTATGATAAGCTCTACGATGAGCTGGTTATGCTTGAAAAAGAAACCGGATATGTACAGTCAAACAGTCCTACAGTTAATGTGGGATTTGAAGCTTTAAGTGAACTTCCAAAGGAAAGACACGAAAGTCCCATGTTAAGTCTTGATAAGACTAAGGAGCCGGATACTTTGGTAAGCTGGCTGGGAGAACAGGTGGGAATTCTTTCGTGGAAGTTGGATGGTCTTACCATAGTGCTTACTTATGAGGATGGTGAACTTGCTAAAGCGGTTACCAGAGGTAATGGTGAGGTTGGAGAGATTATTACTAACAATGCAAGAGTATTTAAGAATATTCCGGTTGTTATACCTCATAAAGGAAAGCTTGTTTTAAGAGGAGAAGCTATTATAACTTATTCAGACTTTGAACAGATTAATGCAAGATTGCCGGAGACAGATGCTAAGTATAAGAATCCAAGAAACTTGTGCTCAGGTTCAGTTCGTCAGCTTAATAATAAGGTCACAGCGGAGCGTAATGTAAGATTCTATGCATTTTCACTGGTATCGGCTGATGGTGTGGGTTTTAAGAACTCCAGAAAGTATCAGTATCAGTGGTTAAAGGAACAGGGATTTGAGGTGGTTGAATATAAGGAAGTCACAAAGGACAGCTTGAAGGCTGCTATAAGTGACTTTGAAAAGTCTATTGTAAACAACGATTTTCCATCAGATGGTCTTGTTATCACCTATGATGATATTGAGTATGGTATATCACTTGGAAGAACAGCTAAGTTTCCTAGAAATTCTATGGCATTTAAGTGGACAGATGAGACTGCTGATACAGTGCTTAGAGAGATTGAGTGGTCAGCTTCCAGAACAGGACTTATTAATCCTGTTGCTATATTTGATACTGTGGAGCTTGAAGGAACACAGGTGAGCCGTGCCAGTGTTCATAATATAAGTGTTATGGAAGGACTTGAGCTTGGTATAGGTGATACTATATCGGTATTTAAGGCCAATATGATTATTCCGCAGATTGCAGAAAATAAGACCCGAAGTGGCAATATTATTATACCGAAGGTCTGTCCTGTGTGTGGCGGAGATACAAGGGTTGAAGCGTTAAATGATGTTAAATCCCTTTACTGCACTAATCCACAGTGTCAGGCAAAGCATGTTAAGAGCTTTTCACACTTTGTATCGAGGGATGCTATTAATATAGATGGTTTATCAGAGGCTACGCTGGAGAAGTTTATACAGAATGGCTTTTTAAAGACATTTACAGACCTTTATCACTTGGACAGATTTAAAGATGAAATAGTGAATCTTGAAGGTTTTGGGGTAAAGTCTTATGATAATCTTATTGCGGCGGTGGAGAAGTCAAGAAATACAATTATGCCAAAGCTTATATACAGCTTGGGTATTGCTAATATAGGCCTTTCCAATGCTAAGATGATTGTGAAGGCTATTGGTGCTGATGCAGACAGTATTATAAGTGTAGACAGAGCGACTTTAGAGACTGTGGATGGAATAGGTGCTGTTATAGCGGATGCATTTGTTTCATACTTTGAGAATCCTGATAATGTGGCGCTTTTTAAAGCATTACTTGATGAGCTTAATATTGAAGAGGAAACTGTTGGTGGTGAGCAGGTGCTGGATGGCAAGATATTTGTTATTACAGGTTCGGTTACACATTTTCCTAATAGAAATGCATTAAAGGACCTTATAGAGAGTCTCGGCGGTAAAGTAACAGGTTCAGTAACAGGTAATACAAGTTATCTTATTAACAATGACAGCACTTCTGGTTCTTCAAAGAATAAGACTGCTGCCAAGCTTGGTGTTCCGGTTATAACAGAGGAAGAGTTTCTTACACTTGCGGGAAGAACGGATTTGATGTAATATTACAATCGTGCAGATTTGTTTTAGAATATGTAGTGAAAGGTGGTAATTATATGCCAATCAGAATACAGAGTGATTTGCCTGCAAAGGCAGAGCTTATTGAAGAAAATATATTTGTTATGGATGAAAGTCGTGCTTTGACTCAGGAGATAAGAGAGTTAAGAATCGTTATTCTTAATCTTATGCCTATCAAACAGGATACGGAGCTGCAGTTGCTTAGAGCGTTGTCTAATACACCCCTTCAGATTGATGTAACATTTATGCAACTTGAAAGTCATGTGTCAAAGAATACTTCTGCGTCACATCTTAAGAAGTTCTACGTACCATTTTCAGAGCTTAAAAACCGTAAGTTTGACGGTATGATTATTACAGGTGCACCTGTTGAAAAGATGGAGTTTGATGAAGTTAATTATTGGGCTGAACTTTCTCAGATTATGGAGTGGAGTAAGACTAATATTACGTCGACATTGCATATATGCTGGGGAGCTCAGGCAGGACTTTATTACCATTATGGAGTAAAGAAGGATATGCTTCCAAAGAAGCTTTCAGGAGTTTATAAGCATAAGGTTATGAACAGAAAAGAACCACTTGTAAGAGGGTTTGATGATATATTTGTTGCACCACATTCCCGTTATACAGAGGCTAACAGAGAAGATATTCTTAATAATCCTAATCTGATAGTGCTTGCGGATTCTAAAGATGCAGGTATATATATTGTTATGGAGAAGAATGGTAAGCAGGTGTTTGTTATGGGACATCCTGAGTATGACAGAATGACACTTGATCAGGAGTATAAGCGCGATATTGATAAGGGGATTGAGCCGGATATGCCGATTAATTATTATCCGGATGATGATTGCTGTAGAAAGCCTTTGCTTTCTTGGAGAAGTCATGCTAATAATCTTTATACTAACTGGCTTAATTACTATGTATACCAGAGCACTCCATATGAGTGGGAGTGATAATTGAATTAGAGATTGAGGTGTGTTATGAAAGAAATTGGTGGAATGATACTAAAAATTACATCGGTGTGTGTGGCTATTGTAGGAATTATAATAACTGTGATTGCTTCTTTCTTTTTATACAATGCAATGATGGTTACAGAATATAGTTGGGATAGCAAGTTGCAGACATTATTGTGGTTTTTCGTGTTGGCGGCAGGTGTAGCATTTGGATTGTTTGGTTTTTATGGTTCCATGAATGCTTTGGATTATGATAATGATGCTAATAAAAAGTGCATTATTTATGGTTTGGTTATGCTTGTACTAAGTATTGCCAATGGTATAGTGATAGCTATCAACTTTAATATACTGGCTTTGTTAAGTCTTATAATAGTTGGAGTGCCGCTCTTATTATCGGTGCTTTACATAGTTAGTGCTTTGTTGAAGCTGATTGGTATGAAAAAGAGTGAATAAATGAAAGCGACAGTAGATTTCACAAAGGTGATGATTTACTGTCGCTTTTCTTTGTTAAGTCCGCCTGTCATATGGGTGTAATCACTTCCTATGAAGCGGGCTCTTTTTATACTGTCTTCGCCGTACTTTTCACGAATCTTGTCAACTGCACTGTTAAGCTTTGAAAGCTTCTCGTTTTGCGGGTTATCAAAAAGACTTACTTGTGAAGTTATGGTGTCAGTGGCATGAGAGGTGGATACACCTAATAATCGTAGTGGTTTGTGATTCCAAAGTTCATGGAAAAGTTTTAAAGCGGTGGTGTATATATCCTCTGTTATATTGGTTGGCTGCGTAAGAGTACATTGCCTTGATTGTTGATTAAATTCGCTGTCAGTGGTGTTAACACTTACTACACTGATATAGGACTTATCTGCACGAATTCTGGCTCCTACAGTTTCGCATAGAGACAGGATAATCATACGGGCAGTTGCTTCATCAGTGACATCGTAGCTTAAAGTTATGGAGTTGCCATAGCTTTTAGTAGCAGAAGTTCTTGTCATCTCACCATTATCGATACCGTTTGCATAGTTCCATATGGTTTCACCGTGCTTCTTGAAGTGACTGACAAGAAGAGCTTTATCGCAACGGGCTATATCACCAATAGTATGAAAACCTAGGGAAATCAGCTTGGTTGCTGTGGATTTTCCAACAGAAAACAGTTCGTTAACAGGAAGTTTCCACATTTTGGTTGCTATTTCATCAGGAAATAAGGTATGTACTTTGTTTGGTTTCTCAAAATCAGAAGCCATCTTAGCAAGAAGCTTATTAGTTGATATACCAATGTTAACTGTAAAACCGTAGCGGTGAAATATTTCGTCTTTCATCTTGTGTGCAAAGGCAATTGGTTCACCGTATAAAGTAGTGGTTCCGGTCATATCACAAAAAGCTTCGTCAATACTATATTGTTCAACCACTGGGGCTACTTCTTCTAAGTAACTGATAAATGCGTTAGAGCAGTTTACATATTGAGAAAAGTCGGGTGGTATAATTAAAAGCTCGGGACACTTTTTGCGTGCCATAGCTAATGGTTCTGCTGTATTGATGCCATATCGTTTCGCGGGAACTGACTTAGCAAGAACAATACCGTGGCGTTTGGCTTCATCACCACCTATAACAGCCGGTATACTGCGGATATCGACTGCCTGAGGGTCATCTTTTAAACGTTTGCATGCCTCCCATGAAAGGAATGCACTGTTGACATCTATGTGAAATATTAGCTTGTTTTCTGACATTAGTACAATCTCCTTTCAAAGTCTGACAATATGTGATACAATATTACATATATTTTAACAGATTATATAAAAAAGAAAAGAGAGATTTGTATGATAGATCACAATGAAATTATGCCGCTTAATTACTTTAATTATGGTGGAGTGTATAGTGGAGAACATAAAGGAATGCGTTATGTAATTAAAAGGGTAGGAGAAAAACCTGACTTTAAACTGGCGGCTTTCGCATGGCAGGCGCCATATGCATACGACGCCATGCCGAAGGAAAGAATATTAAGCAGTGAATTCGAGAAGAGTGAGGAAGGAAGAACCGCTGCTATTGATTGGCTTCTTAAGGTATATGAAGACAATAAGAGTGAATGGGATGCTGCACCATCTATTCTGGAGGCACCTATTGATCTTTCTAAGATATATTCTTAAGTAGAACTTTTTGTGTGATACTTTCTTGAGTGATATATGAATATTAATGCCAGCAGCCCGGCTGACGCTGCACACAGACATTGTGTGATTACGATAGGAAATATATTTATATAACAAAGTATGTCGTATATAAAGAGTGACATACCTATTGAGATTAAACAATATAGTGATGGTACAAGTATTACGTCGTATGGATTAAGCTCTAAGCTAAACATACGACTTATTTTTATGTAGTGTGCAAAACAGATAAATATCTGTGCTATAAGAAGACCTATTAAGTAGCCGGTAATACCATAGGTTGGTACAAAGAGTATTAGAAACATAATTCGTATTATTATGCACAGTATGTTATGTATGCAGGTTGTTGTTGTGAATCCAAGACCATTAAGAACACTTCCTAAAGTAGTGGTTAGATATACAAAAGGACATAACCATGCGATTACTAATGAAAATGTATATACTAAAGGTTCATCAAATATAAGGGCACCTACAGAAGCGCCATAGAACAAGAAAAGAAGTGTGCTCATTATTCCCATGATAATGCATATATGTATGGAGTTTTTTATGGTACGAATAATCATTCGTTCATCATCGGATGCTTGGGCATGTGAGATTTCCGGTAAAAGCATAACAGCTAAAGAGTTGGTAATGGCACAAGGGAAAAGAATCAATGGCAGTACCATTCCATTAAGTACGCCGTATAAGCTTAATGCTTCTGACTGATTATGGCCGAATGCCAGTAACTGAGCTGGTATAAGTATTGATTCGCCGCTTTGTAAAAGATGCATAAGCAGTTTGTTAAATGTAAGTGGTGTTGAAAATTGAAGTATGGTTTTTGTGTGTAGAAGTGTTTCTTTCATAGAGAAATTAATATGTTTATGTATAATCAGTGCAACGATGCAGAAAGCAAATGATGCAATTTCCCCAGCAATGTTACCATATAAAGCACATTCAACTGTTACAGGTGTGCCGGCATCATAACAATAGTCTGCATATAAGAAGACCACGGCGATTCGTATAATTTGTTCAAAAAGCTGTGAAAGTGCAGGAACTCCGGCACATTTTTTACCATAGTAAAATCCGTTGATGCAGTTGTGAAATGTTGAGAAGGGAAATGATACTGCAATTATGCGTAACAGGTTGCCACATTCGGGATTAAGCAGCAGTCTTGCAGCGATATAATCTGCACCGGAAAAAACTGTTACCGCGGATAGTATGGAAAGTGGCAGGGATATAAGAAGTCCTGCTGCCAGCCACTCAGTGCCTTTTTTACTGGTGGCAGCAAACTTGGATATGCCGGTTTGTACTCCCGCAGAACATATGGCAAAAACAATTCCTAATACAGGAGTGACGAGTTGGAATAAGCCAATTCCTTCGGAACCGATGGTTCTTGTTAAAAATATCCGGTAAAAAAAGCCTAATACACGACTTAATAAACCTGCAATGGTAAGAATTAACGTACCTTTTATTAAGGCACTTTTAACATTAAGTTTCATATGATGTAAATCCCAATACAAGACAGTTAATATCAATATATGATGGGACTGAATATAATATTAGTGTGATAATAAAAGTAAAGGGGCTTAAAATATGATATATATGGATAATGCGGCGACTACACAGATGCGGCCAGAGGTCGTTAAAGCGATGATGCCCTATATGAATGGTAATTACAGTAATCCATCAGGTGTGTATACATTTGCAAGAAATGTTAAGAAAGATATCGATGAAGCCAGAGCTGTTATTGCATCAACTATTAATGCTCTGCCGGAAGAAATATATTTTACATCAGGGGGAACAGAGAGTGATAACTGGGCATTGAAGATGGCAGCAAATGAGCATAGACGTGGACATATTATAACTACAGGTATAGAACATCATGCTGTGCTTAAGTCATGTCAGACACTTGAAAAAGGCGGCGTTAGAGTTACGAAGAGCGGGGTTGATAGAGATGGCGTTGTTAGTGTTGGTAAGTTAGAGCGTGCTATAAGGCCGGATACAGTTTTGATATCGGTAATGGCAGCTAATAATGAAATCGGGACTATACAGCCGGTTGGAGAGATAGGGGCGCTTGCAAAGGAGTATGGTGTATTGTTTCATACTGATGCAGTACAGGCATATACTAATATGCCAATTGATGTAAAAGCCATGAATATAGATATGTTAAGTGCCAGCGGACATAAAATTAACGGACCTAAAGGTGTAGGCTTTCTATATATAAAGAAGGATTGTCTGAAAACACCGTTTGTTGATGGCGGCGGGCAGGAGATGGGGCTAAGAGCCGGTACTGAAAATGTGGCAGGAATTGTGGGGCTTGCTAAAGCTGCTCAGATAGCACATTCTAATAGAGCGGCAAGGACAGTATATGAGATAAAGATGAGGGACTATATGATAGGAAAAGTTCTTAAGGAAATTAAGGACGTAAGACTCAATGGTCATACTACAAAGCGTTTGCCTGGAAATATGAACTTTAGTTTTAAGTATGTGGATGGAGCGACACTTGTGTTAATGCTTGATAAGCAGAATATATGTGCATCCGCGGGTTCAGCCTGTTCATCGTCATCTACAACTGCATCTCATGTGCTTACTGCAATAGGGTTAGGTGAAGAGTGGATACATGGAGCAGTGAGATTTACTATTAATGAATATATAACCAAGAGAGAAATAGATTATGTGGTGGAATGTTTAAAGAAAAATGTTGCCAAACTTCGTAGTATGAATGAGGGGTGACGGGAGTAGGAGTGCTATATATAAGCTTAAAAAGTAAAACCGCAGCAGGCAAGGTTTTCTTGAATGCTGCGGGGGAATTGTATTTAAAGTGATATAAAGTCAGGTTTTCTTTTTATGAATCTTGTATAGTACTTAAATCCGGCTTCAGTTAGCATATCGAAAGCTGTGTTAAAGCTTGATGAAATATGTGCAGGGCAGTGCGCGTCAGAACCAATGGTGATTATTTCGCCGCCCAGTTCGTGATATCTTTTAACTATGCCGAGACAAGGGTTAGCGGACCTAAGACCTTTTGTAAGTCCGGAAGTATTAATCTCGATTCCTTTGCCGTTGGCTATAAGAGAAGTAAGAATAGTGTCGATTAAATCTTTATAATCAGTCCAATTATAGCTTGCATCCTTGTCAGGTGCATATCTTACAATATAGTCAAGGTGACCATATACGTCAAAGTTGCTGCAAACCTTGATGTTGGCTAGTATACTTTCAAAATATGAAGTTATTGCTTCTTTGGTAGAGCGATTCTCCCAAAATGAAGGATAATAAGGATCATTTCCATTAACAAGGTGAGAGGAGCCGATGATAAAATCAAGTTCATTGTGGGAGTCATAATTGTTAATGATATCAGCAGATGTTACGGATAATCCTTGTTCAATGCCTAAGTATACTGTGATTTTGTTCTTATATTCTTCACGAAGCTTCTGTAGAGTGGTTACGTATCTGTCAAAATCCAGCTTGAACATAACCTTGCCGTCTTCTAAGGGATAATCATAGTCATTGTGGTCAGTAAAATATATTCCTTTAAGTCCTTTATCAATAGCTGCCTGAATGGAAGATTCAGGGGTGGCGTTTGAATCCGACGAAAAGTTGCAGTGTGTATGCATATCATATAAAATCATAAAGCTAATCTCCATTAAATCTTTAAATATATGTTTTTGGTTATAATACCATACATTTCCATTAAAAAAATAAATTTTTTGTGACATTTGTAAAAAAAGCCAAATTACACTTGCTATTTTAAAATATTTTATGTACAATAACAAGCGGTTGATTGTAAATTAACAAACTTAATTCAATCTAGGAGGAATTTATTTATGTCAGTAAAAGTTGCAATTAATGGTTTTGGCCGTATCGGTAGACTTGCATTCAGACAGATGTTCGGTGCAGAGGGATACGAAGTAGTAGCTATCAATGATTTGACAAGCCCAAAGATGCTTGCTCATCTTTTGAAGTATGATTCATCACAGGGTAGATATATCGACCTTGGCGATGAGAACGCTGTAGTAGCAGACGATGAGGCTGGTACAATCACAGTTAAGGGCCAGACAATTAGAATTTATAAGGAGCCAGATGCAAACAACTGCCCATGGGGTGAGATTGGTGTTGATGTAGTTCTTGAGTGTTCAGGTTTCTACACATCAAAGGATAAGGCTCAGGCTCATATCAATGCAGGTGCTAAGAAGGTTGTTATCTCAGCTCCAGCTGGTAACGATTTGAAGACAATCGTATACAATGTTAACCATAATACACTTACAGCAGATGATAAGATTATCTCAGCTGCTTCTTGTACAACAAACTGCCTTGCTCCTATGGCTAAGGCTCTTAATGACCTTGCTCCAATCGAGTCAGGTATTATGTGTACAATTCACGCTTACACAGGTGATCAGATGATCCTTGATGGTCCACAGAGAAAGGGTGACCTCAGAAGATCAAGAGCTGGTGCTTGCAACATCGTTCCTAACTCAACAGGTGCTGCTAAGGCTATCGGTCTCGTTATTCCAGAGCTTAACGGCAAGCTTATCGGTGCTGCTCAGAGAGTGCCAACTCCTACAGGTTCTACAACACTTCTTTTCGCTGTTGTTAACAAGGAAGTTACAGTTGATGAGATCAACGCTGCTATGAAGGCTGCTTCTAACGAGAGCTTTGGTTATAACACAGATGAGATCGTTTCAAGCGATGTTATCGGTATGAGATATGGTTCACTTTTCGATGCTACTCAGACAATGGTTTCTAAGTTGCCAGACGGAAAGTCACAGGTTGAGGTTGTTTCATGGTATGACAACGAGAACTCATACACAAGCCAGATGGTTAGAACAATCAAGTACTTCGCTGAGTTGGGCTAATTAAGGTTTGAAATAATTAAGTTTTTAAGTTCGGGCATTGGTCCAGCTGATGCCCGGACTAAATAATAGAGCGCAAGCTGAATAGAAAGTAGCCAGAGAGATTAGCACAAGTTAATTCCTCTGGTATTTTCAAATAAATGGAGGAAAAATATATGCTTAATAAGAAGTCTGTCGATGATATTAATGTAAAAGGACAGAGAGTGCTTTGCAGATGTGATTTTAACGTGCCATTGGATGGTGACATGATTACAGACGAGACACGTCTCGTTGCAGCACTTCCTACAATCAAGAAGCTTATCGCTGATGGTGGAAAGGTTATTCTTTGCTCACATCTTGGTAAGCCAAAGGGACCAGATGCTGCATTTTCTTTAGCACCGGTTGCTAAGAAGTTATCAGAGCTTCTCGGACAGGAAGTTAAGTTTGCTGCTGATGATACAGTAGTAGGTGAGAACGCTAAGGCTGCTGTTGCAGCTATGAACGAGGGAGATGTTATTCTTCTTGAGAATACACGTTTCCGTGCAGAAGAGTCAAAGAATGGAGAGGCTTTCTCTAAGGATTTGGCTTCTATCTGTGATGTGTTTGTTAATGATGCATTTGGTACAGCTCATAGAGCTCATTGCTCAAATGTTGGTGTTACACAGTTCGTTGATACAGCTGTTGTTGGTTACCTTATGCAGAAGGAAATTGATTTCCTTGGCAATGCGGTAAATAATCCTGTAAGACCATTCGTAGCTATTCTTGGTGGTTCTAAGGTTTCTTCAAAGATTCCTGTAATTGAGAACCTTCTTGACAAGGTAGATACACTTATTATCGGTGGTGGTATGGCTTATACATTTATGGCTGCTCACGGATATCCTGTTGGTAAGTCACTTCTTGAGGAGGACTACAAGCAGTATGCTCTTGAGATGGAGGAGAAGGCTAAGGCTAAGGGCGTTAAGTTATTGACACCAGTTGATAACATCGCTGCAGATGATTTCTCTAACGATGCTAACACAAAGGTTTGTGGTCTTGGTGAGATTCCTGCTGATTGGGAAGGTCTTGATATCGGACCAAAGACATGCGATATGTTCGTAGAGGCATTGAAGGGTGCTAAGACAGTAGTTTGGAACGGACCTATGGGTTGTTTCGAGATGCCTAACTTTGCAAAGGGTACAGTTGCAGTAGCAGAGGCTCTTGCTAACTTAGAGGATGCTACAACAATCATCGGTGGTGGTGATTCAGCATCAGCTGTTAACAACTTAGGTTTTGGTGATAAGGTAACACACATCTCAACAGGTGGTGGTGCTTCATTGGAGTTCCTTGAGGGTAAGGAGCTTCCAGGTGTTGTTGCTGCTAATGATAAGTAATTAGTGCGCAATACAAGCATAATGTTTAAACTGACATAATATTATATATAGGTTCTGATGTAATCTTTTATTGATTGCATCAGAACTTTTTATATAATTAGGAAAAAAATGGAAATTTTGCGAAATTGTGCGAAAAATGTGGTCTTTTTTAAAAAAGTGTGATATAATTTATTCAAATTAAACGTGTGAAATTATTTCTGTATAATTTCGATAAAGTTGTAAATGTAGGAGGAGAGTGTTTATGCGCAGAAAGATGGTTGCGGGTAATTGGAAGATGAATATGACACCAAGCCAGGCGGTAAAGCTCGCGGGGGATTTGATGCCATTAGTTGATAACGAGGAGGTAGATGTAATATTCTGCGTTCCGGCTATTGATATAGTACCGGTTGTTGACGTGGTTAAAGGAAGCAATATTATGATAGGTGCAGAAGATATGTACTATGAGGAAAAAGGTGCATATACAGGTGAAGTGTCGCCGGAGATGCTTGTTGATGCAGGTGTTAAGTATGTAATTATCGGTCATTCAGAGAGAAGAGAATATTTCAAGGAAGATGATACGATTATCAATAAAAAGATACATAAAGCTTTGCAGTATGATATTATTCCAATTGTATGTTGCGGAGAGAGTTTAGAGCAGAGAGAGTCAGGGGTTACGCTTGACTTTATTAAGAAGCAGATAAGAGGCGCTTTTATGCATATATCACCAGAGCAGGCTATTAAGTGTGTTATTGCATATGAACCTATCTGGGCTATTGGAACAGGCAGAGTGGCTACATCAGAGCAGGCACAGGAGGTTTGTAAGGCTATTCGAAGCAACATCCGTGATATCTATGGACCTGTGGTTGCAGAACAGATTAGGATTCTTTATGGTGGTAGCGTGAATGCAGCCAATGCAGCTGAATTGTTTGCACAGGACGATATTGATGGCGGTCTTGTAGGTGGTGCCAGCTTAAAGCTTGAGTTTGCTAAGATTGTTAATTACGACAGAGTTTGAAATGACAGAACTTGAATTTAGGTTTTTGTTTACAATTTATGTGAAATGTGATATTATGCTATGTGGTCTGCTGATTAGACAGACTACATAGCATGTTTTATTTTATATTTTATTTAAGGAGAATATCAATGAGTAAGAAACCAGTAGTTTTAATGATACTTGATGGTTATGGTTTGAATGATAATAACAAGGGTAATGGCGTTGCTATAGCTAAAACTCCTGTTATGGATAAATTAATGGCAGAGTGTCCATATGTAATGGGTTATGCCAGTGGACTTTCTGTAGGTCTTCCTGACGGACAGATGGGTAATTCAGAGGTTGGTCACCTTAATATGGGTGCCGGAAGAATTGTATATCAGGAGCTTACAAGAATTACAAAGTCTATTCAGGATGGAGATTTCTTCGAGAATCCTGAACTTTTAGCAGCGGTGGAGAACTGTAAGAAGAATAACTCAGACCTTCACCTTTTTGGTCTTTTGTCAGATGGTGGTGTTCACAGCCACAATACACATCTTTATGCACTTCTTGAGCTTGCTAAGAGAAATGGCCTTGAGAATGTTTATGTTCACGGCTTTATGGATGGACGTGATACTGCTACAGATGGTGGTAAGGGTTATATCAGTGAGCTTTATGATAAGATGTCTGAGATTGGTGTGGGTAAGATTGCATCAATTATGGGACGTTACTATGTAATGGATAGAGATAACAGATGGGATAGAGTATCTGTTGCTTACAATGCGCTTGTTAACGGCGAGGGCAATGAGGCTGCTTGTGCAAAATGTGCTATTAACAACTCATATGCTGATGGAAAGACGGATGAATTTGTAGTTCCTACAGTTATCAAGGCTGATGGTAAGCCACTTGCAACTATTAAGGATGGAGATTCAGTTATCTGCTTTAACTTCAGACCTGACAGAGCAAGAGAGATTACACGTTGCTTCTGTGATGATGAGTTTACAGGTTTTGACAGAGGTGCAAGAAAGAATGTACATTATGTGTGCTTCACAGACTATGATGTTACAATCGGCAACAAGTATGTTGCGTTCAAGAAGGAGCAGATTACTAATACATTTGGCGAGTTCCTTGCAGCTAACGGCTTGAAGCAGGCTAGAATTGCCGAGACAGAGAAGTATGCTCACGTAACATTTTTCTTCAACGGCGGTGTTGAGGAGCCAAATGAAGGAGAGGACAGAATTCTTGTTAACTCACCAAAGGTTGCAACTTATGATTTACAGCCTGAGATGAGTGCACCGGAAGTATGCGACAAGCTTGTAGGGGCTATTGAATCTGATAAGTATGATGTAATCATTATTAACTTTGCTAATCCTGATATGGTTGGTCACACAGGTATTGAGACAGCGGTTGTTAAGGCTGTGGAAACTGTTGATGCATGTGTTGGCAGAGCTGTAGAAGCAGTTAAGAAGATGGATGGTGTTATGTTTATATGTGCAGACCATGGTAATGCAGAGCAGTTAGTTGATTACGATACTAACGAGGCATTTACAGCACATACAACTAATCCTGTTCCATTTATCTTAGTAAATTATGATGAGAATTACACACTTAAGGAAGGTGGACGTCTCTGTGATATCGTTCCAACACTTATTGATGTGATGGGTATGGAACAGCCTAAGGAGATGACAGGTGAATCACTTCTTGTTAGAAAGTAATTATTTGGCAAGTTTTAGTTGATATTTTTAAATGTGTATGATAGAATTTATACGTTGTGTTAGTTTTTTTACCGATTAGGAGGTGTAAATATATGTTTGGAATGTCATGGGCAGATACAATTAGAATTGCTTTAATGATGATTTTTGTATTAGTTGCAATTATTATAACAGTTCTTGTTCTTATGCAGGAAGGCAAGCAGGGTGGACTTGGTGCCATCGGCGGTGGTTCAGCAGATAGCTACTGGGGAAAGAATAAGGCTCGTACAATGGAAGGTAAGCTTGCTAAGTATACTAAGTTCTTAGCTATTGCATTTGTTGTTATCGCAGCTATACTTAATATGAATTTCTAAAGAATCATGAAAAGCGCTCTTAAGTATTACTTAAGGGCGCATTTTAAATAGGCTACAATTGGTTAATACTAAATATTGTTGGTGAAAGGAGGCCGGTTATGAAGAAAGAAGTGTTTAATAATAGAAAAAATATGTTGGCAGAACTGATACTTACTAACGAGTTGTATGTTCCTATGAAGACAAAGGAGCTTGCTATGCTTTTACAGGTTCCCAAGGAACAAAGACACGAGTTACAAGAGGTGTTAGATGCGTTGATGGCAGATGGAACCATAGGTGTAACTAAGAAGGGAAAGTATTGTAAGCCTGAGACTACAGCGTTGACCGGTGTCTATGAAAGTACAAAACGAGGTTTTGGTTTTGTTGTTGTAGAGGGCAGAGAGGATGATATCTTTATTAAAGAATCAGATTCTAACGGGGCTTTTCATCTGGATAAAGTAAAGATAACCATAACTTCAGAGAAAAAGAAGGATAGACGAGCAGAGGGTAAAGTTTTATCGGTGCTTGAACATCAGATTACAGAGCTGGTTGGCACATTTCAGAAAAGCAAGAATTATGGTTTTGTGATACCTGATAATGGTAAGATAGCTTATGATATATTTATTCCGCAGGAAAAGTCTAAGGGTGCAGTAACAGGCCATAAGGTGGTCGTTAAGATTAATTCTTATGGTGGCAAAGGAAAGAATCCGGAAGGTGAAGTTACAGAGGTTATAGGTCATATTAATGACCCTGGTACAGATATTATGTCAATTGTACGTGCCTACGATTTGCCGGTGGAATTTCCTGACAATGTTATGAATTACCTTAAAAATATTCCGGACGAAGTGGAGGCTAAGGATTATAGTGGCAGAGTTGACGTAAGGGATATGCAGATGGTAACTATAGATGGTGAGGATGCAAAGGATTTGGACGATGCCATAACTCTTACAGAAGAGGATGGTATATTCCATCTTGGTGTGCATATTGCAGATGTAAGCCATTATGTGACAGAAGGCAGTCCTCTTGATAAGGAAGCTGTTAAGCGAGGTACTAGTGTATATCTGGTTGATAGAGTTATTCCGATGCTTCCGCACAAGCTTTCTAATGGAATATGTTCCCTTAATGAGGGTGTTGACAGACTTGCTCTTACATGTTTTATGGATATTGATTATAAGGGCAATGTTATAGCTCACAGAATCTGCGAAACAGTTGTCAATGTTGACCGTCGTATGTCATATACTAATGTTAAGAGGATTCTTGTGGACAAGGACGATGCGGTAATCGCTGAATATAAGGAATTAGTGCCTATGTTTGAACGTATGGAAAAGCTCGCTTATATTCTTAGAGAAAAACGCTACAAGAGAGGTTCCGTTGACTTTGATTTTCCAGAGACTAAGATTACTCTTGATGAAAATGGTGTCCCGTTAGAGATTAAGCCTTATGATCGCAATGTTGCCACAAGAATTATTGAGGATTTTATGCTTATAGCTAATGAAACTGTTGCAGAGGATTACTTCTGGCAGGAGTTACCGTTTGTGTATAGAAGTCATGAGAATCCAGACCCTGAGAAGATTATAAAGCTTGGAACATTTATCAATAACTTCGGATACACTATAAGAATCGGTGATGAGGTTCATCCAAAGGAACTACAGAAACTGTTAGGTAAAATCGAAGGTACAGCAGAGGAAAACTTAATTGCAAGACTTACACTTCGTTCTATGAAGAGGGCACAGTACACTACAGAGTGTGTGGGACATTTTGGTCTTGCCGCTAAGTATTACTGCCACTTCACATCGCCTATCAGAAGATATCCTGACCTACAGATACATCGTATTATCAAGGAAAATCTTCATGGTGGTATGAAGGAGAAGAGAATAGACCACTATAACAGGATACTTCCGGAGATTGCAAAGCATTCAAGTACTACTGAGCGAAGAGCGGATGATGCTGAGCGTGATACTGATAAGCTTAAGATGGTGCAATTCATGGAGAAGTATGTTGGTGATGAGTTTGAGGGAGTTATTTCCGGTATGACTGCATGGGGCATATATGTTGAGCTTCCTAATACAATCGAAGGTATGGTGTCGTTGGCGTCTATGAGAGACGGCTATTATGTGTACGACGAAAATCATTATGAGATGATTAATGAAACTTCAGGTAAGGTCTATAAGCTTGGTCAAAAGGTTAAGGTTATAGTTGCGGGTACCGATAGAGTACTTAGGACTATTGATTTTGAGTTTGTGTAAGGAGGAAATATGGCAAAGGAAACAACGGCTAGTAAGTTGATTGCTAACAATAAGAAAGCGTACTTTGACTACTTTATTGATGAGAAGTTTGAGGCCGGGATTGTGCTTCACGGTACAGAAGTAAAGTCTTTAAGACAGGGCAAATGCTCTATCAAGGAGTCCTATATTCAGATAATGAATGGTGAAGTGTTTATTATCAATATGAATATTACGCCGTATGAGAAGGGTAATATATTTAACAAGGATCCTCTTAGACCTAAAAAACTTCTGCTTCATAAGGCTCAGATTAATAAGCTTGCGGGGCAGATTGCTCAGAAAGGCTTTACACTTGTGCCATTACAGGTTTATATATCCAAGGGGAAGGTCAAGATGGAGATAGGTCTTGCACGAGGTAAAAAGCTCTATGATAAGAGAGATTCAATAGCTAAGAAAGACCAGCAGCGAGAGGCTGCAAAGGACTTTAAGATTAGAAATCTGTAAATGTTGAGATAATGTGGTTTTTGATATGAATATGTAAAATATGTTACATTTTGCGAAAATTCCATAAATCTCAACCGCAGGTTGACTTGACTTAGAGGTCCTTAAGTGTTACAATTCATACACTATCACGGGGTAGTAAAGGTTTCGACAGGGGTTTTGAAGCTGGTGAAGCTATTCGCAGGCGATGCGTCAAATCGCAAACTTAAATATAAACGCTAACGAAAAATTAGCTTACGCTGCCTAATTGGCAGTAGTCCGACCTAGTGCACCTACACATTAGGATCCGGGCTTCGACTATGTAGGAAACGACGCTGTCAAAGCTTTGAGACGGTGGGCGTATTATGAAGCTACCAAGTGTGTACGATAGTTGGTTGTTGTGCACACAAGGGAATGTTGGGCAACCCGAAAGAATCAACTATAATAGTAGAAGAACAGTGAATGGGCTTTTGGACACGGGTTCGACTCCCGTCTACTCCACTAGAAAAGCACCGGCGGTCATAATATATGATTGTCGGTGCTTTTCTTTTCTCACCATTGCGTTTACACAACTACATTTTGTATAATAATATAAAGTAGCAGAACACTTGTATTGTAAAGGAGGCAGTCATGAATAATCATCGTGCATACATTGCTATAGATTTAAAGTCGTTCTATGCCTCTGTAGAGTGCGTGGAAAGAGGTTTGAATCCGCTGACAACTAATCTGGTTGTGGCAGATAATAGTAGAACGCAAAAGACTATATGCCTTGCGGTGTCTCCTGCTCTTAAGAGTTATGGTATTCCGGGAAGAGCAAGGCTTTTTGAGGTTGTGCAGAAGGTGAAAGAGGCCAATGGATTGCGTAAGAGTATTGCCAAGGGCGGAATATTAAAGGGTGAGTCATATAATTCGGTAGAGCTTCAGAGTGATCGGTCTCTTGCAATTGATTATATCACTGCGATTCCACGAATGGCACTTTATATGGATTACAGTACAAGAATATATAATATTTATCTAAAGTATGTGGCACCGGAGGATATTCACGTGTATTCTGTGGACGAGGTGTTTATGGATGTAACACATTACCTTAATACTTATGGATTGACGGCGGAACAGCTTGCAAGAAAGATGATTCATGATGTGCTTAAAGAAACAGGTATTACAGCTACAGCCGGGATTGGTACTAACATGTATCTGTGCAAAGTGGCAATGGATGTTGTAGCTAAACATATGGAGCCTGATGAGTATGGTGTTAGAATTGCTGAGCTTGATGAGATAAGTTACAGAAGACTTCTTTGGAATCATAGACCGTTGACGGATTTTTGGAGAGTTGGAAGAGGATATGTTAAGAAGCTTGAACAGATTGGTATATATACTATGGGAGATATTGCAAGATGTTCATTGGGGAAAGAAGATGATTATTACAATGAGGAGCTTCTGTATAAAATGTTTGGCGTCAATGCAGAGCTTTTGATTGACCATGCTTGGGGCTACGAACCTTGTACAATGGCTGATGTGAAGGCGTATAAGCCTAGTGCCAACAGTGTGGGCACAGGTCAGGTATTGCACTGTGCCTATGAATGGGACAAGGCAAAGCTTATAGTAAAAGAGATGACGGATTTGTTGGCGTTGGATTTGGTGGATAAAAGGATTGTAGCTAACCAGATTGTGCTGACAGTTGGATACGATATAGAGAATTTAACAGATCCTTTAAGGAGAAATGCTTATAAGGGGGAAGTTACTACAGATGCGTATGGCAGAAAAGTTCCAAAACATGCACATGGAACTGCCAATCTTGGTAAACATACGTCTTCTACAAAGCTTATTATAGAAAAAACTATGGAGTTGTTCGACAGGATTGTTGATAAGAATCTGCTTGTTAGAAGAGTAACACTAGCTGCTAATAATGTTATTAGCGAAGAGGAAGCTGCAAAGAAGCAGACGTATGAACAGTTAAGTTTGTTTGATATGATGTCAGAGTCGGAGCACTCAGATGTTGATAATAACGCAGATGATACGGAACGTGAGCGTAAGATACAACATGCTATGTTAGATATTAAGAAGAGGTTTGGTAAAAATGCTATTCTTAAAGGTATGAACCTTGAAGAAGGTGCAACAACAGTAGAGCGAAACAGACAGATTGGTGGTCATAAAGCCTAGAAAGGATGGTGATAATGTGCAGTCATATAAAGATAAGTATGGAACAGAGGATACGGAAAAGTATAGTGATATAATTAATCTCTCACGACCTATATCTAAGAAGCATCCGCCTATGGATGTTGCAAACAGAGCGGCACAATTTTCACCTTTTGCGGCATTGACTGGGCATGATGCAGCCATTAAGGAGACTGCCAGACTTACTGATAAAAGAATTGAACTGGATGAGAGTGAGAAGGCTGTGCTTGATGAAAAGCTAAGAATTGTTACAGAGGTAATGACACAGGGGATGGAGCCTGAGATTGTTATAACACATTTTGTAAAAGATGCATTAAAGGACGGTGGTGCATACAAAACTGTGTCAGGTTCCATAAAAAAGGTTGATTATTACAGGCAAGTGGTGGTTATGTCAAACGGTGAAGAAATATACGTTGGAGATATAACAGATATAGAAGGCAATGTTTTTGCCGACTTGTTCTTGTAAAATATGGAATATGATAGTAAAATGTTCTAAAAGGATGTGATATTTATGAACGATAAAGATATAAGACAGACTGTCGCCCAGGCTAACAAAGAAGCTGCGGAAGGATACAATGTAGGCGGATATACTTTTAAGTCTAAGGAAACGGCAGAAGAGGCTAAAAGTGAGCTGAATGCTATCAGGTATGTATCATCAAAGACTGATACAAGAGATCCTAAGCAGGCATATCTTTTGTATAATAAGTTGCTTGATAAAGAAATGTTCAGGACTCTTATCGGTATGGATTATCTTAAGGATTTGCAGCAGGTGCTATATGCTTCAAAGGAGATTCCAAACGATAAGATAAGGCCGATTCCTGTTAATTATGAAGTGCAGGATGTACAGGATGGAAAGCGCGAAGCTACTAAGCTAAAAGGAAAAATTATTAAGCTTGAAAAGTCTAGAGACCGTTATAAAGATTATTTTATAAAGACTATGATTGTTAATGCGGTTTTAGTTATTGTTATAATTGCTATGCTGATTATTACTAAGACATCTACTAATCCGACGGTTCTTGATTATGAAAAGAAGTTGCAGGATAAGTATGCAGGTTGGGAAGAGGAGCTTGAGTCTTGGGAAGATGAGCTTAAAGACAGAGAAAAGGCACTGGGGAATTAGTGATTTTTTTGTGTCTTTGTATTTAGTCACATTTTAAACATAACTTTTTGATATAAAGGTATAAGATACATACCTAATATGAATAATAGGGAAGTTTAATTCAGATGGAGGCTTTAAGTATGGATAAGGTGAAAGTACTGGTTGTTGATGATGAAAGCAGAATGAGAAAGCTTGTTAATGACTTTTTATCAAAGAGTAATTATTATGTTATAGAGGCGGCCGATGGAGAAGAAGCCATAGATGTGTTTTATGATAATAAAGACATTTCTTTGATTATTCTTGACGTTATGATGCCGAAGATGGATGGCTGGGAAGTATGTAAGCAGATTAGAAAGGATTCCAATGTTCCAATCATCATGTTAACAGCCAAGAGTGAGGAGAAGGATGAGCTACAGGGCTTTGACTGTGGTGCTGATGAATATATATCGAAGCCATTTAGTCCGAAGATACTTACAGCCAGGGTTGATGCACTTATTAGACGAGCTTATAACTTTGATAACACGGATTGTATTGATGTTGGTGGTATTATTATTGATAAGGCCGCTCATATTGTTAAGATAGACGGAAAAGAGATAGAATTAAGCTTTAAGGAGTTTGAGTTACTTACTTATTTTGTTGAGAATAAGGGGCTTGCCCTCTCAAGAGAGAAGATTCTTAACAATGTGTGGAATTACGATTATTTTGGCGATGCCAGAACTATTGATACACATGTAAAGAAGCTCAGAAAGAAAATGGGCGAAAAGGGCGATTATATTAAGACTATCTGGGGTATGGGATATAAGTTTGAGTTTTAGAAGATGGTAGATATATGGGTAGACATTCGATTAAAGTAAAGATTACATTAATGTTGACACTTTTGATATCAGGATTATTAGTCATCGTGCTTGTGCTTAATAGTACTCAGGCAGAACGTTTTTATTTACTGGATAAGCAGAATCAGATGATTGAAGAGTATAACTATATCAATAACGAGGTGTCACAGTATAGCAGTGGTGCATTAAGTGCAGAGCAGTTAGAGGATAATATTGAGCTAAAGACTAATGGTACAGGAGTATCAGTTCTGGTTGTAGATAGTGATTGGTCTGCCATATACACTAACATTAATGGTGTTGCGGATATGGTAGAAAGACTGCGATTAAGTATGTTTAATGGTGCTATGTTTGATGGTATTCAACATATGCCGGAGCAGTCAGGTGGTAATGGCGGGTTTGATAAGCTGGAGAATTCTTCAAAGCCTGCAGATGATAAGTCTAATGGCGGTGATGTAGCTGAAAAGCCGGCAGAAGGAGATAAAAAGCCGCATGATAAGGGGCCGGTTATTGAGTTTAATAATGTTTCCGGACTTGAGAAGAGAGAAGTTATTGTTGAAGAAGAGAACTATACTTTACAGAAAATATATGATGCACGACTTGTTGGAGATTATTATGAGTTGTGGGGAACTCTTGACAGCGGTGATTTTATTATGATTAGAATGGCGGTTCAAGGGATTCGTGATAATGTAACCATTTCCAATAAGTTTATTATGTATATTGGTATTTTTGTGCTGTTAATTGGTATGGTTTTGTCATTTATATTTTCTAACTATTTTACTAAGCCTATTAAGGAATTGTCTAATATTGCTACTAAGATGGCTGATATGGATTTTAACGCCAGATACGAAGGTGATGATAAGAGTGAAATAGGTGTGCTTGGAAGTAGTATGAACTATATGTCTGAGCGACTTGAGGATAATATATCTAAGTTGAAGGCTGCTAATATAGAGCTTCAAAGAGATGTGGAGAGAAAAACGCAGATTGATGAGATGCGTTCGGATTTTATTTCCAATGTGTCACATGAATTAAAGACTCCGATTGCATTGATTCAAGGTTATGCGGAAGGTCTTAAAGAAGGTGTGACAGATGATCCTGAGAGCATGGCATATTATTGCGATGTTATTATTGATGAAGCTTCTAAGATGAATTCTATGGTTAAGAAATTGCTAACGCTTAATCAGATTGAATTTGGCAATGAAGAACTTATAATGGAACGTTTTGATCTTGTAAGTATGATTAAATCATGTATTGCAGCTAATGAATTAAGGGCTGGACAAAAGGGAATTAATATATCCTTTGAATATGATAAAGAGATTATGGATGTATGGTCTGATGAATATAAAGTAGAGGAAGTATTAACGAATTATTTGACTAATGCCATTAATCACTGTGCGGGAGAGATGCTTATTAAGGTTAGGGCCGTATATATGGATGATGTGGTAAGAGTTTTTGTATATAATACAGGAAATCATATACCGGAAGAAGATATTGATAAGATATGGACTAAGTTTTATAAGGTTGATAAGGCAAGAACCAGAGAATATGGTGGCAATGGCATAGGATTGTCTATTGTAAAGGCTATTATGGATTCTTACGGCAAGTCTTGTGGCGTTGAGAATGTTTCTGGTGGAGTGAGTTTTTGGTTTGACCTGGACGCCAAGGCGTGATATAGTATTAATAGTATATCAGTTTATTTACGGTTGGGAGAGATTAGGATGAAAAAGACAGCAATGTTGTTTTTAATAGTAATGTTAATACTGGTTATGGCTGGTTGTGGAAAAGATGTAAAGATTAACAGCCAGGAGAACGATTTGATTGCGGAATACATTGCAGGTGCAGTGCTTAAGTACAACGGTGATGGTTTGCAGCAGCAACAGCTTATTGTTATTGAGCAGAATAAGGATGAGAATGCAACTGTTGGAGAGACACAGGGCTCATCAGGCAGTCAGCAGGGAACACAGGCACCAACACAGGGGAGCAGTCAGAGCGGTTCCCAGAATGGAACTACAAGTGGTACAACAGGCAGCACAGCGAGTCCGACAGGCGATGTTATGACAGATTTGGCTAACGGTTTGGGCTTATCGGGTACAACGATTACTTACACAAGTTATGAGAAGGGCGATAAGTATCCGGAAGATGGGTTGTTTAGTGTTCCGGCTAATACTAATTGTGTTATCTTTGGCTTTGAATTTAGCATAAAGAATAATACAGGCGCAGACATTGTTGCTAATACAGATGCGAAGCCTATTATGTTTAAGCTTGTGATTGATGGACAGACAAGGGTTCAGTCATCATCTATTCTTCACAATGATATGACAAGTTTAAAGAATGTTACGATTAAGGCTGGAGAATCTTATGAAACAGCAGTAATATTCCAGGTTCCGAAGGGAAGTGCAGACAGTACTGCAGGTATGAGTCTGCAGGTGTATTCTAACGGTGAATTACTTGGCACTGTACAGGGCGTTAAGTAGCTAGATATGTAATAGAATAGTGTGATAATCTAATTGAATAAGTCAAATATCCCCCAATGTCTGTTTTAAGACACTGGGGGAATTTTGTTAGTTAGAAACCTATTACTTTATCCTGAGTGTATTCAAGTGCGTCGGTATCTGTTAACTGATGAATGTATTCAGGGCGCTTATCAGGTACATAACCGTCACCGGTGCAGTTGTATTCTGCATAGAAACATGTTTCGTGTGATTCCGGCTTATTCCAGTCATGGAAACCTTGTTCTGTTATCTGACCTGACATATTGCAGTTTAAGAATACTGTTTTAGCATGTATTCTCCATGGGCGACTCAACATAACTGTTCTGTCAGGACAGTTTCCTGTAAGTGTACAACTCTCAAATACATAGCCATACTTCTGGTCTTCGTATGTTGAAGGGGCAGTGTAGTAGCTGTTGATTGTTTCGCCTCTGTCGAGAGCATAAAGTGTACAGTTCTTAAAGTAAGCGATAGCGCTTCCGAATATAAAGTCAACCTCGCCACAGATATAGCAGTCCTCATAAAGCTGTCTTCCAGGTACACGAGGTGCAAACTCAGTAGGACCTACAAAACCGCCAGGCTGTTTCTCTTTAAGTGGAAGAGGACCAGTGAAAAGAGTATCCTGATGTCCAAGCATACGACAGTTCTTAAATGTTATCATATCACCTTCTGCGTATACAGCAACGGCCTGCCCAACCTGCTTACCGAATCCTGAAGAGTTCTCAAATGTTAAGTTAAATGCATTGAAGTTGTTTGCATGTACGATAAATGTATATGAACGGAATGTACCTCTCTTGGTGCCATCATCCATAGGCATAAAAGCATAATAATCGTAAGTGATAATGGTGTCAGTTGCTGATTCTCCGATAAATGTTACATTATCCTTAAATACTTCGACACGCTCTTTATATGTTCCATTCTTAATAAAAATAGTACCGCCGGTTTCAGGAAGACTGTTAACGGCTTCTTGTATTGTTGTGAAATTACCTGTTAAATCCTTTGCTACGGTAATCATAAGGTACCTCCTTTTTACGATTCTATGTGTGACTGTTTAGTTTGCAGACACTAATTGTATATATTATAATACTTTTTGATAAAAATTTCCATATGTAAATACATTTTAGGTTATTATTTACATTTTCTGAAAAAACGTGTATACTTGCCGTGATGTATGGAGAAATAGGAGTTAATTATGATTACATTTAGAGAAGATTATAAAGATGTAGATACATACCTTGAGTTAAGAGCAAAGGTAGGATGGGTTAAGTTAGACAGAAAGCAGGCGGAAATGGCACTTTCTAACAGTCTTAAGATAGTAACTGCATACGATGGAGATATGGCAGTTGGTATGGGACGAGTTGTAGGTGATGGTGCTGTTATCAGTTATATTCAGGATTTGATTGTTATTCCGGAGTATCAGAGAGCTCATATAGGCAGTCAGGTGCTTGAGAAGTTGAAGGAATATGTAACAGGTATAACTGCGCCGGGAACAAGGATGATGCTTTGTCTTATGTGCGCAAAGGGAAGAGAAGTATTCTATGAGAAGCATGGATTTATTGCACGACCAACAGACAGTTTAGGACCGGGTATGATACAATATATAGAGGTTAAGGATGAGTAATGTAAGAGGCAGGACATTAAGCCTTGTGACAGTTGCGCTATTAACTTCAGTTTTGTGTATTGTTGCACCTGTTACTCTTAATATGGGACCTGTTCCTATGTCTTTGGCAACATTAGTTTTGTATGTTGTTATATGTGTTTTTGGGTTAAAAAAGAGCGTGGCAAGTGTGCTTATGTATATATCCATAGGAAGTGTCGGTGTTCCTGTATTTTCTGGATTTACGGCAGGCCTGGGACAACTTATTGGTCCTACCGGTGGATTTATAGTAGGGTATGTTTTGATGTGTGCTGTGAGTGGTGCATTACTTGTTGTGCTTGGCTGTGGTAAGTATAGAATTGTAAAAAGTATAGTAGCATTGTTTGTAGGTACTGTAGTGATGTATGTACTGGGAACTGTTTGGTATGTGATTGCGACTGGAAATTCCTGGATACAGGCAGTTAGTATATGTGTTTTACCATTTGTGCTGACTGATGCAATAAAGATAGTTGTGGCAGTAGTTATGGGAAATGCCATTAGAAAAAGACTGGTTATATCAGGAATAGATTTATAAAAATACCCTCGCGAGGATATGGTCCTTGCGAGGGTAATGTTGTTATATGTTATATTAGGTATTAATTATGCAAGGAGAGTCTTTACATACTCAGCAATCTTATCGCACTTGCAGTTTGCAAAGAATAAATCCTTAAACTTCTCACCAGCGATAGCACCTTTAACGAGATCCTGATCAAGCTCCTTTAATATCTCTACCAAATCTTGCTTTACAGATACTGCTCTTACTCCATCAAGAATCTTCTTGTTTCTCTGCTCAGGAACAACTCTCTCCTTTGGATAGCCACCACCTGGCTCGCCATCGAAAAGCTTCTCAAATACATAAGTAAGGTTAAGTTCAGCACCCCAGCCAAAGCCCTTAGCAAATGGAAGAGAAATAGCGTTACCATCGTTGATCTGCATAAACATATATGCATCAGATGGGTCAACAACAAGTCCGCAAAGTACGTTAGGGAATGAGTTAAGTGCAAGCATAGCACCTGCGCCTGTACCACAACCTGTTACTACGAAATCAGCAGCACCACTGTTGATAAGGATAGCAGCAAGGATACCATTCTGAACATATGTAAGCTGTGCTTCATCATCAGCTGAATACATACCATAGTTGTCAACTGTGTGTCCAAGTGGCTCTGCAACCTTCTTAAGTGTACTGTAAACCAAGTCATTCTTTGCAGCCTGGCTGTTCTCGTTAATTAATGCAATTCTCATATTAATTAAACCTCAACTTTCATAATAGTGTAAATGTGCGGAGAATTCCGCAGACAATATTACTATAAGCAAAATCTTAAGTTTTGTCAATGTACTTCATATCTAAATAATTAACTAAAGAGTGATTAAAAACTAAAGACTAATAGGGGATAAGTTTTGTATTATTAACTTGGGTATGATATAATTGTTTAGAATAATGATTATATCATCGGAGGAATACATACATGGGCAATAATAATGACGCACAGGCAGCTTTTATGGAGGCTATCAATGGTCTTAAGGAGTATGCTAAAGTTAATGGCGGTTTTGTTACTAAGGAAGATGTGACAAGCTACTTCAAGGGGATTGAACTGGATGAGTCTAAGTTCCAGTTAGTGTATGGTTATCTTATGGCTAACAATATTAAGATAAAAGGAGAGACTAATGTAGATAATACCTTTCTTGCTATGATGGAGGAAGCGGTAGCTAATGATGCTAAAGAAGCAGTAGCAGATGAATATGGCGCTGAAGAGTCAGACGACGTAAGTGAAGCTACAGATGAGGTATCAATAGAAGGCTTGGATGAGTCTGTGTCAGATGGCGCTACAGATGTAAGTATGTATGCTATAGATGACAGCATAGATTATGAGGCGGACGAGAAGTATCTGTCGCTTTATATGGATGATATGAGTAAGATGGAGAAGCTTTCTGATACAACAAGAGCATTTTTGCTTATGAATATTGTGGAAGACAATGATAAAGAGTCTTTAAGACTTCTGTCAGAATCATTCCTTGAAAAGATAGTGGAGTGGATTGAGCCTTTCAGAAGACGCGGAGTGCTTTCAAGCGACCTTGTGCAGGAAGGTAATCTTGCTATGATGGGATACATCAGTGAGAAGCGTTTTCTTAACAATTACGAATGGAAAGATAAGATTAAGGAAGGTGGAACTGAGGATTTGATGTATGTTCTTTCTGGTATCGAGAAAGAAGTTAAGGATGAGGTTGAAGGAAGTGTTCGTATGTTGCTTGATGAGCAGAATGCAGCTAACCAAACAAGTGACAGAGTGCTTAACAAAGTTAATCTTGTTAATGACTGGGCAAAAAGACTTAGGGAAGAATTAGAAAGAAAGCCTACAGTTGCTGAAGTTGCTGAGCGTATGGGTATATCTGAGAGCAATGTTATGGAAGCTATTAAGCTTTCAGCAGAGAACATTGAAGATATTGATATGAGTGCTAATTAAGCATAAAAGTCAGGGGTAAGTCAGGTAGTTATTAATTATTAAGGAGGCTAATATGAAGAATCTGGATATGTATGTTAATCAAGTAAATTCAATTAAGGATGAAGTCAAGAAAGTTATTTTTGGTAAAGATGAAGTTATTGATAAAGTTCTTATGGCTATTATTGGTAGCGGACATATCCTTATTGATGATATTCCGGGTGTAGGTAAGACAACTATGGCCAATGCATTTGCAAAGGCTATGGGACTTGAACAGAAAAGAGTTCAGTTTACACCGGATGTTATGCCTTCGGATGTTTCAGGTTTTACTATGTACAACAAGGAAACAGGAGAGTTTCAGTATAGACCGGGATCTGTTATGTGTAACTTATTTCTTGCAGATGAGATTAACAGAACATCCCCTAAGACTCAGTCGGCACTTCTTGAGGTTATGGAGGAAGGAAAGATTACCGTTGACGGTGTTACAAGAATGATTCCACAGCCATTTATAGTTATTGCGACCCAGAATCCGGAAGGTTCTATAGGTACTCAGAAACTGCCCGAGTCACAGCTTGACAGATTTATGATTAAGACTAGTATGGGGTATCCGGCTTTGGATGCAGAAGTTAAAGTCATTCAAGGAAAGCGTTACAACCTTATGGATACAGTAAAAGAGGTTATGACAAAAGAAGAACTGGTTACTATTCGTGAGGCGGTTAAACAGGTTTATATAGAGGAGAGTATGTGTATATACATAGCTAAGCTTGTGGCTATGTCTAGAGAACATGAAGCTGTAGCGTTGGGCGTAAGTCCTCGAGGCAGTGTGGCTGTTGCAGGACTTGCTAAGGCTCATGCATTTATGCAGGGAAGAGATTACGTGGTGCCAACTGATGTGCAGAATGTTTTGCATGAAACTATGAGTCACAGAATTGTGCTTACAGCACGTTCTAAGGTTAATAAGGTAACAGAAGCTGAAGTTATAGAAGATATTATAGGAAAAGTTAGTGTGCCAGCACTGAAGATGCATTGATAGAGGTGACTTTATGAAAAGATGTATAGTGTACGGAACCGTCTGGCTTGTCCTTTTGGGTAGTTATGCATATACGGCAGGATATGGCATATTTGTTGTACTTATGATAATGACGGTTTTACCGGTTATAAGTGCCGGATATGCCTTATTTGTACGGGATAAAATATCGATAGATATTAACAACTCACAGGATGTACTCATTAGAGGCGAGAAGCTGGGATATGATATTGTTGTTAGAAATAAATCACTGTTTGTGGTATCTGATATTAATTTAGTGGTGAGTTGTTCTTATAATAATTTCGATGCCAAAGATAATAAAGTATATACAATTTCGGTTAATGGTACTGAAAAGGAAGTTATAAGAGTTGACCAAAGAATGGTATATGTTGGGGTTGTCACAGTGGATACGGAAGCATCCTATATAAAAGATCCTTTGAAAATGTTTAAGTTTAGTATTAAACGCAGTGATAAATGCAACGTGACAATTATGCCTGTTCTTAATGAGCCGGATTATTATTCTTTTTACAATGTATCAGACAATGATTTGAATTCAGTTGAATATTCAAAGAAAAGAAAAGGCGATGATGCATCCCAGATATTTGATATACGCAATTATGTTGAAGGAGATTCGCTGAATAAAGTTCATTGGAAACTTAGTGCAAAGGAGGATGAATTGCTGGTTAAAGAGTTCAGCCATCCTATAACTAAAAATAATTGTATACTTCTTGAGATTCATAAGTTAGACGATAAGGAACTAAGATATAATCTAAATGGTGTGTTTGAAATGGCATATGCAATCGCTAATCTGGCTTGTGTTAAAGAAAAGGAATTTTCGCTTGCGTTTTATAGTGTGAAAGATGAAGAGTTAAAGTACATAGAGATTCTTTCTTATGATGAATTGACGGAAGCTATAAGAATTGTAATTCAGGAAGAGGCATATGAAGGTAATAAAGCATTACAAAATTATATGGATAGCAATATAGCAAAAGAACAGAGATTGTGTTATATAACAGATGTATGTGACGATGAAGTGTTGGGAATAGAAGAATATACAGATGTTACAGCATATATTTACTGCGTCAATGGAAGCAAAGAAGCCGGAAAAGCGACTAAGCTTATGCGTAATACTATGCTGGAAGTAGACAGAGATGACATTCAATGGGGATTATCTAACACGCAGTTGTAAGGAGTAGTGTATGAGCTTAAGTAAAGATAATGAAAAACTTAATATCATTGCTGAATGGCTGCTTGCATTTGTGGGAATATGGTCTGCTGTGGAAGTCTTTTTGTCATCTTTTGAAGTAGCGTTTATGGGGAATGCGTATGTTTTATACTGTTTTGCAATTTCGATTGTTTTATATGGAGTGTTTAAGTGTCTGAGTGGAAGAACATTCAAGATTGCAACTGTTGGGGTATATATTGCTATAATTATTGTGGGAATTGCAGGCAGTGCATTTTTGCAGTATGGAATGTATGGTCTTATCAATGCTATGAATATAGGAATTGAGCTGAATGAGTATATTTCATATGAATTTTTGCTTATGTATATTACTATGTTCATAGGTGTTAATATTTCCTTGTCTGTAGTAAAAGGTAAATCAGTAGTTGCAGCAGTGTGTGTGTTGCCGGTGCTGTCGCCTTGCGTATTGTTTGGGAAAATACCATCAGCATTTGCTTTGACACTTATGTTTGTCTTTTTTATAGGTATGAGTATATATAAGAAAGGTAATGCGGTATATACACTTGGTATCTTTGTGACTATAGCAGTGATTTATGTAACTGTAATAATGATTTTTCCGGCTAAAGACCATAAAAATGTCAGTTGGTTATATCGTTTGGGAGAACTTATTCAAAGTGAAGAGACGGAACAACCTGTGAAGGCACATGGAGGAATAGGTGCAGGTAAACTTGGCAGTGTTGATAAGCTTGAATTTAAGCATGAAAAAGCACTTACATTGCAAACTGGTTATAGTGGAAGTGTATATCTGAAAGGGTTTTCTGCCGGTGCGTATAAGGATAATAGCTGGGACCCATTGGATGAAAATATTTACAGTGAGTATAAGGATGTTTTTGATGCCAGCTGGTACACAATCAATATCTATAACCAACAAGCGGAACTGTTCGGTATTCTTGATAATGAGAGTGAATTAACAGCAGAAATATTTGGAAGTACGAAGGATTACTTTAAGTCAGTTCTTTATAGGGATTATATTGTTAAATATGATGGCGATGCAAGTAGAGGCTATTGGTATATGCCATATGGCAACAGATATTCGGTTGGTAATAAAAATGAAAAGGATGGTTATCCTGTTGACTGTGAGAAAGGATATATTGCCGGAACACAGTATATCTGTACAGATGCTGAGTATGACAAGTTTGCCTTGTTTTTAAAGAATTATAGCGGGGATAGTATAGAGGTTAACGATTATATTAAGTGGGAAAAGGCTTATCGTGAGTTTGTAAATGATGCATATACAGGAGTTAGCGGTGAAGTTAAGAAAGCTATTATTAATGCTAAATATGAGGTTCCTACTCCGGGAAAGCTTAATACTATGGAGCAGCGTCTTGAATATGCAGATGAATTAAGAGCTTACTTTGCGGACCATTTTGCTTATACATTAGAACCGGGGGCGGTTCCGGAAGGTGAGGACTTCTTTAAGTATTTTATGTGCGTTACCAATAAAGGGTACTGTACTTACTATGCTACTGCAGCAACTTTAATTCTTAGAAATGCAGGGATTCCGGCAAGATATGCGGAAGGCTATGTGGTGGATTCCAGTGATGCCGGTGGTTCGTTTAAAGAAACCCAAAGATATTGCAGGGATTATGTGACAATTGATAAGTACAAACAGCGTACGGTTGATGTATATGATGACAATGCACATGCATGGGTAGAGATATACATTGATGGTTTTGGGTGGATACCTATTGAATTTACTCCGGGATATAGCAATAGTAATCAAACAGTAGGTGATGATGTTGTTGCAGAGGAAGATAATCAGTTGAAAGAAGATGAGACTTCGGATGAGTATGCAGATGATGAAGTAGAAGTTCAGACAGAGCCAATAGTTCCTGTTGAAAAGGAATATACTAATCTTAAAGATTATCTTAGAGACCACACAATAGTTGACTTAGATGAGATGTTCTATATTATGTGGCTTGAATTTGTAAGATTTTTAATAGTCTTATTAAAGATTGCAGCGGTACTTTTAGTTATTGCAATTATTATATATATACCATCTCACATTTCTATGATTAGAAAGAGGAGATTATTTACATTACATACTGATTACAGTGCAGAGCAGACGAATAAACAGATTATAGCCATATATGCATATCTTTATAAGCTGTGCAGATTCTTGAAGATTAAACGCACGGATACTATGTCCGGAGAGGCTTATGTGCGCAGTATGAAAGAAAAGCAGGAATATTTTGAGGAAGCTGACGTTGAAAATGTTATATATGTTATCGAAAAGATTTCCTATGGCAGAGGAAATGTTGGTAATGACGAAATGAAGCGAGCCATTAATTCTATTAACATAGTTCATAAACGTTCTTATGAGGAGCTTGAGTGGTGGAAAAAACTGCTTTACAGATTTGTGTGGCATTTGTATTAACATTATTGTTTATGAGTTATTTGCTAAGGTTTTAAGCTGCTGCTTTTTGCCACAAAAATGTGAGAATATTTTTAAAAAATTCGCATAAAATATTGTGTAAAGAGAAGTTTTGCTGTATAATAAGAGCAAGATAAAAGTTATAACTTAATATTCCTGGGGTGTTCGCCAACCTGTATATTTTGATCCTACATTATTCGATTGGGATTCCTATATCTTTGTGCCAATGTCAGGCCTCCTTTGTCAGTGGAAGGCAGCGGTACATTTGCGGTTACCCACCTAGCTAGGCTAGGAGTCGAAAAAGCAGGAAACGGCACTTTGGGATTTATGAAAGACGTGTGGGTGTTACCGCATGTCTTTTTTGTATGATAGGAAACTTCGTTTTCTATTATGTAAAAAGCTCCGCAAGTGTCCGAGGGTGGACGCTTTGTTCTGTTATATGTTGCATACAAAAGAATTGTCAGACATATAATGCTTTGTATGAGAGAGGGACAGGGTATGAAGAAAGTTAATTGGCTTAGTGTAGTTAAAAATATATGGAATCGGATTAATAAAAAATGGCTGATAATAGGCGGAGTTATTGCAGCAGTTATTATGGCACTGGTGCTTATTGTTTGGGTTGATGTGTTTGATAAAGGTATATCTGTGGCAGAGGCCTCCAAGATGATATGTTATGCAAGCTTTGATGAAGAGTATCTTAGTAATTTGGAAATTGAGGGATATTGGTATGATAATTATATCAAGCTTTGCAAGGAAAAAGGATATTTTCAGGGCAAGAATGCTAAGGACAAGGTTACATACAGTGATTGTCGTAAGCTGGCAAAAGAACTGGGAGTTGTAGATGATAAGCTTAATATGAAGCTTATGTTTCCGGGAGTTATTGAAAAGGGGAAGTTTATAGAACTTTACTTACAGATGCTTCCTATGTTTGAGTATGGCAGTGGTGTTAAAGAGGTCGAGGCGGCGCTTGCCGGGACACCTTCTAACATTAGCGAACTTGGGGAATGGCGTGCATATACATCAGAAGGGATATATGGTTTTACAGGTCTTATTCTTGATGACAAGATTGATAAGCAGATAAGTATGATTGTATGCAGAGATGAGATTCTTACTGTAACAGGAGTTATATCAGAGGAGGTTGTATATCGTAATATATGGGTGAAGTATACAACTGACAATAAGATATATACTAATATATATGGTGTTGACAGAGAGTTTGATATCAGTGGACTTTCAGAACATGTGTCACAGGTATTATCTGATATCGGAATAAGTAAGGGTGAAGTTAAAAATGTAAATATAAAGACGGACACTATTTCAGGGAAAGTGTTGTCAGCAACATCGGAGTACATAGAAATTGAAGGATACGGTAAGGTTAGCCTGGATATGGATTTTATGATATATGATATCAGTGATGATTTTAAGGTTTCTGATTATCAAAGTATCATTCTGGGATATTCCTTACAGGATTTTGTTGTGGCTGACGGTATGGTGTGTGGTGCAGTTATTAATAAGCAGATTGAAGTTGATAACGTGCGAGTTCTTATAAAGAATACCGGATATAAAGGCATTTTTCATGACAATGTCAGTGTGACATGTGATACTCCATATGAGATTAAGTCCGGGGATGAACTGAAGCGATATGAAGCATCAGAGGTTGTAGAATTCGCAAGAGACGATGAAAGATTTGCACAAGGGCGTATTATAATCAAACCTGTTGATGGAAGTGACGGGCAGATACAGATTCTTAATGTTAAGAGAAGTCAAGGAAATCCCCAGTATGAAGGACATATAGAGCTGGATGTTTCAGAGGGGGGGATAACTATTGTTAATGATGTGAATATAGAAAAATATTTAAGAAGAGTAGTTCCTAGTGAAATGCCGGCAAGTTTTGGTGTAGAGGCTTTAAAGGTTCAGGCTGTATGTGCCAGAAGTTATGTATACAGACAACTTTCTAATAAGTACTATAGTAAGTATGGTGCACATGTAGATGATAGTACTCAGTATCAGGTCTATAACAATACTGTGGAGTATGAGTCATCTAATAAGGCGATAGAGCAGACTAATGGTTTAGTTCTGTCTCACAATGGTAAAATTGTTCAGGCATATTACTATTCTACGTCTTGTGGCGTGAGTACTGATGTAGGTTTGTGGGGCTCTGATGTCAGTGCATATCCGTATTTCGTAAGCAGGGATATTGGAAGTGTAGCAAGGAATCTTGATTTGACAGATGAGGCTACATTTGAGAAGTTTATAACCAATAAATACGATACTGATTATGACAGTACATTTCCACTTTACAGATGGAAATTATCAGAAAGTGTAAGTGAAATAAGTAGTGGTTTCAATGCAAAGATTGCCTCAGCTTATGCACAGTATCCTGACAGAGTACTTACATTACAGAAAGATGGAAGTTATAAATCAGGCGAGATTATGTCAGTTGGGGATATTAAAGATATTAGTGTTGTTAGGCGAGCTAGTGGCGGAGCTATATTGGAAATGGTTGTGACAGGAAGTAAGGCTACTGTAAAACTTACAAGTGAGTCAGTGGTGCGCAATATGTTTGGTAACAGTGCGGTGACGCTTGTAACCAACAAGGATACTCGCAATGTTGACAATCTTCCAAGTGCGTTCTGCATATTTAAAAAGGTTTATGATGGTGACAAACTTAAAGGATTTGATGTTATTGGCGGCGGTTACGGGCATGGAATCGGTATGAGTCAAAATGCTGTTAAAACTATGGTGAACAGTGGTATGACATTTGATGAGATTCTTAAGTTCTTTTATCCCGGCACATCATTTTTAGAATGATTGCGTATATAAAGCCAATGATTGATTTCAGCTCCGAACAGCATAATAATTACACTGAAATATATCCAAAGCAGTGCAAAGATAAGTGCAGTGAGTCCTCTGTACATATAAGAGAATCCTGGAGAGTTCATTACATAAGCTGAATACAAGTTGGAAAAGATGTACCAGCCCAGTGCCGTTATAACGGCACCGGGCATTTCATGTTTAATTGAACTTTTTCTGTTAGGGATATAGGTGTATATTATAGTAAAGAGCACTGTAAAAAGTAACGGGAATAGTATAATTTTTCTTCCAAGTATGGATGTTAGTATATTGGCCAGTGTTGGAGATACATCGGTAAGAATTTGTGTAAGAATATCACCAAATACCAGCAGTGTTAATGTGATTGCTATTAAAAATATAAAAACGACTGTATATATGCTGGATTTTAGGCGAAGCTTTAACCAACCTGTTCGATAGTCAGCTTCATAAACAGTGTTTAAACCATGTATAATAGCAGTAAAGCCACGTCCCGCAGACCATATGGCGGTGATGGCTGTTATAGATGTAAAAGTAAAGTTAGTGTTGTTATATATATCAAGAATTACATCAGTAAATATGCTTTTTAATTGTGTCGGAGCTACGCTTTCAACTATTTTAATTATATCAAGGTGAGTTATAGGTAAATAATTGGTGAGATTAATGATTACAAGTAAAAAAGGCAGAAAACTGAGTGTGATGTAAAAGCATGATTGAGCTGCATAAGCAGTGATGGTGTCTGATATAACTTTTTTTATGAATGTTTTTACTTCTGGCAATAGATTTTTTGCTAATGTTTTCATAGTTCACCTCCCGTATTATAATTCCCAATTTGAAAAGGAATAATCTTTCTTGCCAAATTAATGCATTTTGGGTACAATATAATGTGGCTTTATGTGTACATTAGCCAGAATGTACTTAGAATGGAGTTTTATATGGGAATTAGTGTTAAATTGCAGGCATTTGAAGGACCTCTTGATTTGCTTCTGCATTTGATAGATAAGAATAAAGTTAGTATATACGATATTCCAATTGCTATGATTACAGAGCAGTATATGGAGTATGTCAACCAGATGGATAAAGAAGACTTAAATGTAGTCAGTGAATTCCTGGTTATGGCGGCGACACTTCTTGATATTAAGTCAAGAATGCTTCTTCCGAAGGAAGTGAATGAAGAAGGCGAAGAGGAAGATCCAAGAGCAGAGCTTGTTGCCAGATTGCTTGAATATAAGATGTTTAAGTATATGGCCTATGAGCTTAGAGATAAGCAGGTTGATGCTGAAAAAGCATTTTACAAGCCATCAACGGTTCCTCCGGAGGTGGAAGCTTATAGACCACCGGTTAATCTGGAAGAATTGGTTGGAGATACTACGCTTGCCAAGCTTAATGCTATATTTAAAGATGTTTTAAAGCGAAAAGAAGAAAAGGTTGACCCTATTAGAAGTAAATTCGGTAAAATCGAGAAGGAAGAAGTAAGCATGTCTCAAAAGCTTACTGAAATCAGGTCATATCTTATGACACACAGTCAGTTTAGTTTTAGAGAAATGCTTTTAGGTAATACTTCAAAGATGGCGGTTATAGTGTCATTTTTAGTTGTGCTTGAGCTTATTAAGACGGGATTTGTAACAGTAAGTCAGGAAGGTACCTGTGAGGATATTGATATTACGGTTGTAAAGAATCCGGAATTAATAGAGGACTTAGAGGACGAATAATATAGATTCTCAGGATGGAGATTAATATGGAATTGGAAGGTTTGGATAAGATGGAATTAGAAAAGATTGAGGCTGTTATAGAGGCAGTTTTGTTTACTATGGGAGAATCAGTTGAAGTTGATAAGTTAGCTGCGGCTATTGAACATGACGTGGATACAACTAAGAAAATTGTACATAATATGATGGATAAGTATCAGGCACAGAATCGTGGAGTTAAGATAATTGAGCTTGAGAATGCATTTCAAATGTGTACAAAACCTGAGTATTACGAGCAGCTTATTAAGGTTGCAAGTCAGCCAAGAAAGTATGTGCTTACAGATGTTCTTTTAGAGACTCTTTCGATTATTGCTTATAAGCAGCCTATTACTAAGATGGAGATAGAGAAGATAAGAGGTGTAAGTAGTGACCATGCAGTTAATAAGCTGGTGGAGTATGGCCTTGCAAAGGAGCTTGGTAGGCTTGATGCTCCGGGAAGACCTATGCTTTTTGGAACTACAGAAGATTTTCTTAGGAGTTTCGGTGTTCAGTCTATTGACGAGCTTCCGATTATTACAGAGGAATTGGTTGAGCAGTTTAAGGATGAAGCTGAGATGGAAGTTAATGCAAAACCTATAGATGGTGATGCAGATGACGATGAGCAACTAACGCTTAATATATAGTGATTATTAGTCAGTATGGTCCACCAGATGGTGAGATTAGTGAATGTATGAAAGGATGTATGTTATGGAAAATAAGAATGCTTGGACTAAGTATAATAAAACAGAGAAGTCAAAGGTTTTTAAGTTTGGTGATGATTATATAAAGTTTATTTCAGATTGTAAGACTGAAAGAGAGTGCGTAAAAAGAAGTGTTGAGCTTGCTAAGGAAGCGGGTTACAAGGATTTGGCGCAGGTTATTAAGAAGGGACAGAAGCTTAAGGCTGGAGACAAGGTTTATGCTGTTAATAAGGGAAAGGCAATTGTGCTTTTTTGTGTAGGAAAGAAGCCAATGGAAGAAGGTATGAATATACTTGGAGCCCATATTGACTCTCCAAGACTTGATATTAAGCAGGTGCCTTTGTATGAGGATACAGAACTTGTTCTTCTTGATACACACTATTATGGCGGAATTAAGAAGTATCAGTGGGTGGCTATGCCTATGGCGCTTCATGGCGTGGTTGCATTAAAGAGTGGTAAGGTTGTAGAGATAGTTATTGGTGAGGATATGACTGACCCGGTTGTTGGTATATCTGATCTTTTGATACATTTGGCACAGGATCAGATGGGTAAGAAGGCTGACAAGGTGGTTGAAGGTGAAGACTTAAATATCCTGGTAGGTAGCATGCCTTTATCTAAGAAGTCTAAGGATGGTAAAGAAGAGAAGGAAGCTGTTAAGAAGAATATTCTTGCTATCTTAAAGGATAAGTACGGTATTGAGGAAGAAGATTTCCTTTCTGCAGAGATATCAGCTGTTCCGGCGGGACCTGCAAGAGATTATGGAATAGACAGAAGTATGATTATAGGTTATGGACACGATGACAGAGTTTGTGCCTATCCATCGCTTATAGCACAGCTTAATTCAGTTGCACCTGAAAAGACTAGTGTTTGCATTCTTGTTGATAAAGAAGAAATCGGTAGCGTAGGTGCTACAGGTATGCATTCTAAGTTCTTTGAAAATATGGTGGCAGAAGTTATGGACAGAACAGGTCAATATTCAGAGCTTAAGTTAAGAAGAGCACTTGCTAATTCTAATATGCTCTCATCTGATGTTAATGCAGCATATGACCCTAATTATCCGGCAGTAAGCGAGAAGAAGAACAGTTCATACTTTGGTAAGGGTATGGTGTTTATGAAATATACAGGTTCAAGAGGTAAGAGCGGTTCTAATGATGCTTCTGCTGAATTTATGGGAACTCTTAGAAGAATCATGGATGATAATGATGTAACATATCAGACATCAGAGCTTGGTAAGGTTGATGTAGGTGGTGGCGGAACTATTGCTTACATCTTAGCAAACTATGGTATGAATGTAATTGATAGTGGTGTTGCAGTACAGAATATGCATGCTCCATATGAAGTAATCAGTAAGGCAGACCTTTATGAGACGCTAAAGGGATATGAGGCATTTTTACGAGAGGCGTAAAGGATTCATAAGAAAGGATGAGATATTATGAAGTGGAATAAGTATTCGATAGAGACAACTACAGAAGCTGTTGATCTTATAAGTTATACACTTGCAGAGCTTGGAGTGGAAGGTATTGAGATAGAGGATAACGTTCAGCTTACCCAGGAAGAAGCTAAGACTATGTTTGTTGATTTTATACCGGATTTGCCACCGGATGATGGTAGTGCAAGAGTGAACTTCTATATAGATGTGGAAGATGACGATAATACTATGCTTCCAAAAGTTAAAGAGGCATTAGAGGAGTTGAGAGACTTCTGTGACATTGGCTCTTGTGAGATTACAGAAAGTCAGACAGAGGATAAGGATTGGATTAATAATTGGAAGAATTATTGGCATACATTTACTATCGGTGATCTTTATATTAAACCTACTTGGGAGCCGATAACAGAAGATATGGCAGGGCATCCTGTGCTATCAATAGACCCGGGTACAGCATTTGGTACAGGTTCACATGAGACAACAAGAATGGTTATCAGGCAGCTTCAAAAGTATGTTAAGGGTGGAGAAGAAGTCCTTGATGTAGGTTGTGGCAGTGGTATCCTTTCGGTTGTAGCGCTTAAGTATGGAGCAAAGCATGCTCTTGGAACAGACCTTGATCCTAATGCTATAATTGCATCTAAAGAAAATGCAGAGCAAAATGATATTAGTCCTGAACTTCTCGAAGTTATTGAAGGTAATATTATTGATGATAAGTCAGTGCAGGATACTTGTGGTTATGAGTGCTATGATATTGTATGTGCGAATATTCTTGCGGACGTGCTTATTCCACTTTCGAAGGTTATTACTAACCATATGAAGCATGGTGCATATTTTATTACATCAGGAATTATTGACAGCAAAGAGGAAGAGGTTGTTAAGTGTTTTGAAAGCAACCCTGAGCTTGAGATAGTAGAAGTTAACCACGATGGTGAGTGGGTAAATGTTACTGCAAGAAGAAAGTAGTAGGTAAGTATTATGTATCATTTTTTTGCCCAACATGAAAATATCCATGAAACCTACATAGAGATTGTGGGGCAGGATGTTAATCACTTAAAAAATGTGCTTAGATTTAAAGAGGGTGATAAACTCCTTATAAGCAGTGGTGATAATGTGGATTATACCTGTCATATTGAGAGTATGAGCGATGAGTGTATAGTAGCTGTCATAGATAGTGTAGATGAGGAAGGAAAAGAACTTCCATCAAATGTGTACCTGTTTCAAGGTCTTCCTAAAGGTGATAAGATGGAACTTATTATCCAGAAGATGGTTGAGTTAGGTGTTCACAGTATAATTCCGGTTGCCATGAAACGCTCAGTTGTAAAGCTGGATGCAAAGAAGGCAGACAGTAAAGTGAAACGTTGGAATGCTATATCTGAAAGTGCAGCAAAGCAGAGTAAGAGAAGTATTATTCCGGAAGTCAAGGAGGTAGTAACATTTAAGCAGGCGCTGGATATTGCTAGGGATATGGATGTTAAGCTTTTGCCATATGAGTGTGCAGATGGAATGGAAAAGACTAAAGGGATAGTTGAATCATTAGAACAGGGTAAAAGTGTTGCAATCTTTATAGGTCCGGAGGGTGGTTTTGATTTGGACGAATTGGAACTTGCAAAAGAATCAGGCTGGGAGATTATAACTTTAGGCAAGAGAATTCTTAGGACTGAGACTGCAGGGATGATGCTTATGTCAGTGCTTATGTATCATTTTGAACAGTGAATACATAATATTATTTAATTTAGGAAAAGGTAGGAATATATGGAAGCATATTTGGATAATGCAGCCACGACAAAGTGCGCTGATGAAGTGGTGGATATAGTTGTTAAGGCTATGCAGGCTGACTTTGGTAACCCTTCGTCAAAGCATATGAAGGGCGTTGAGGCAGAGAATTATATTAAAGAGGCTACTAAGGTTATTGCAAGGACTTTAAAATGTCAGGATAAAGAGATATTTTATACTTCAGGTGGTACAGAATCCAATAATATGGCTATTATCGGTGCGGCGATTGCTAATAAAAGAAGTGGCAATCATGTGATTGTTTCAAGTGTTGAGCATTCTTCTGTAAAAGAACCGTTCAGGTATCTTGAAGAGCTGGGATTTAGAGTGACATATCTTCCTGTTAACGAAAAAGGAGTTGTATCTTTGGAGGCACTTAAAGAAGTTCTTGATAAAGAAACAATTCTTGTGTCAGTTATGTATGTGAACAATGAAATTGGTACGGTTCAACCTATTGAGGAGATCGGCTCTATTGTTAAGTCTTATAATCCTGCAATCGTTTATCATGTGGATGCTATACAGGGGTATGGAAAGTTTAAGATTAATCCTAAGAAGTTAGGTATTGACCTTATGTCTGTTAGTGGTCATAAGATTCACGGTCCTAAGGGTTCGGGCTTTTTGTACATAAAGGAAAAGACCAAGGTTAAACCGTTAATTCTTGGAGGTGGTCAGCAGAAAGCTATGCGTTCAGGTACGGAAAATGTTCCCGGTATTGCAGGTCTTGCCAAAGCTGCAGAGTTAATATATAATTCTGAATTTGATGAAAAGATTCAAAAGATGTATGAGATGCGAACTGACTTTATAGAGAAGCTTAAAGCTTTGGAAGGTGTGACTATCAATGGTTTCGAAACTTGTGAAGCAGCACCTCATGTTGTAAGTGCAAGCTTTGAAGGCATCAGAGCAGAGGTGTTATTACATGCTTTGGAAGATAAGGGAATATATGTGTCTTCAGGTTCTGCGTGTTCTTCTAATAAACCGGGGCTTAGTTCTACACTCGTTGCCATAGGGCTTGATAATAGTCTGTTGGACTCAACTATTAGATTTAGCTTTTGTTTTAATACGACTAAGGAAGAACTGGATTATACTATTGAAGTGCTGGGAGGGTTATTGCCAACGCTTCGAAAGTTTACAAGACATTAATAAATTGCAGACAAGTGCAGGATTTTTTGATTAAATTGATGTAAATAACGATGTGATAGGAGATTGATATGTACAAAGCGTTTTTAATTAAATATGGTGAAATCGGCGTTAAGGGAAAGAATAGATATATATTTGAAGATGCATTGGTGAGACAGATAAGATTTGCACTTAAAAATGTTGAGGGTGAGTTTGAGGTTACAAAGGAAAATGGTCGTATTTATGCAACTGCAAAGTCAGATTTTGACTATGATGAGACAGTTGAAGCGCTAAAGTGTGTATTTGGTATTATTGGAATCTGTCCGGTTGTTCAGATAGAAGATAATGGTTTTGAAGATTTGGCTAAGCAGGTTATTAATTATATAGATATGCAGTACCCAGACAAAAACTTTACGTTTAAGGTGAATGCAAGACGTGCAAGAAAGAATTATCCGATGGACTCTATGGAGATTAATATGGAGATTGGAGGAAAACTTCTTGATGCTTTCCCAGAGATGAAGGTTGATGTGCATAAGCCGGATGTGCTTTTGCAGATAGAGGTGCGTAACCTTATTAATATATACTCTGTTGAGATTCCGGGACCTGGCGGTATGCCGATAGGTACAGCAGGTAAGGCAATGCTTCTTCTTTCGGGTGGTATTGATAGCCCTGTTGCTGGGTATATGATTGCAAAGCGTGGTGTGCAGATAGAGGCAACATATTTCCATGCGCCACCATATACAAGTGAGCGTGCTAAGCAGAAGGTTGTTGATCTTGCAAAACTTGTGGCTAGATATGCGGGACCTATTAAACTGAATGTTGTGAATTTTACAGATATTCAGCTTGCTATTTACGAGAAATGTCCTCATGATGAGCTTACAATTATTATGAGAAGATATATGATGAAGATAGCAGAGGAACTTGGTAGAAAGTCCGGATGTATGGGACTTATTACAGGTGAGAGTATCGGGCAGGTTGCCAGTCAGACTATGCAGAGTTTATACTGTACTAATGAAGTGTGTACAATGCCGGTGTTTAGACCTGTTATTGGTTTTGATAAGCAGGATATTATTGATCTTTCAGAGAAGATTGGAACATATGAAACTTCAATTCAGCCATTTGAGGATTGTTGTACAATATTCGTTGCAAAGCATCCTGTGACAAAGCCTAATATTAATGTGATTAAGAAGGATGAATTAAAGTTAGCAGATTGCATAGATGAGCTTTTAAAGACTGCTTTAGATACAGTGGAAGTAATTGAGGTTCAGTAAATAAAGTGCAGTAGATGAAGATGTTATTTAATGAGAATTATGTGTTAACAAACAAAAAGCCTGTCATAGTGACAGGCTTTTTGATAAGGAGTTCATATCATGAAAAAATTTCATATGATATGTGGCGTGATGATTCTTTTATGATTTACACTATATAAGGTGCTAATACGGCAAGAATTGTTTCAACATCTGACTCCGCATGGATGTTAAGGTCGATTGGCTTAGATAAGTCTAAGCTGAAGATACCCATAATAGACTTAGCATCAATTACGTATCTTCCTGATACAAGGTCAAAATCAACATCGAATTTTGTAATGTCATTAACAAATGACTTAACCTTGTCTATTGAATTCAATGAAATCTGTACAGTTTTCATAAAAACCTCCTAAGTATTGTATTATCGTCTTCTTAAGAATATAATAAATTCTTGTTGGGATTATGTCAACATTTTTAGGCTTAAAATTAGTAAAATAACTGTAAAAATAATAGATTGGAGAATATATGAGAACAGTTGCCATACACAATTTAGGATGTAAGGTTAATTCTTACGAGGCAGAATCTATGGAGCAGCTTTTAAAGGGTGCCGGATATAGCATTGTGCCATTTTCGGAGGAATACCTTGCTGATGTTTATATTATCAATACGTGTTCTGTAACTAATATAGCTGACAGGAAGTCGCGCCAGATGCTTCATAAGGCTAAAAGAATGAATCCTGAAGCCGTAGTTGTAGCTGCCGGATGTTATGTTCAGGCTGACGCGGATAATGCAAAGGCTGACGAGGCGGTTGATATTATTCTTGGCAATAATAAAAAAATAGATATAGTGGCTGCACTGGAAGAGTACTTTGCTAATACAGATAACAGCAGTTTTGTTGTGGATATAGCAAAAGATAACACATATGAAGCACTTTCAATAGATAGTGTTAATGAACATACGAGAGCCTATATTAAGATTCAGGACGGATGTAATCAGTTCTGTTCTTATTGTATTATTCCATATACCAGAGGTCGAATCAGAAGTCGAGCCTTAGCTGATATAGTAGAAGAGGTGGAGAGACTTGTAACTAAGGGGTATAAGGAATTTGTTCTTACGGGAATTCATCTTAGCTCATACGGTCTGGAAAAGAAAAATGTAGTGTTACCGGAAGGTGTGCAGGAGGATTATCAAACCCTTGCATCGGAAGGAGGCGACACACTTCTTGATGTTGTAAAGGCTGTTAATTCTATTGAGGGTGTAGAGCGTATTCGCTTGGGGTCACTAGAGCCTAGAATAATAACGGATGAGTTTGCGAGAACGTTGGCAACTATGCACAAGGTGTGTCCGCATTTTCACCTGTCGTTACAAAGCGGTTGTGATTCAGTGCTTAAACGTATGAATCGTAAGTATACAACTGATGAATATTATTCAAAGTGTGAAATTCTAAGAAAGTATTTTTATAATCCGGCTATTACAACGGATGTTATAGTAGGATTTCCTGGTGAGACGGAAGAGGAGTTTGAGATTACTAAAGCGTTTTTGGAAAAGGTGCATTTTTATGAGATGCATATCTTTAAGTATTCAAGGCGCAAAGGAACTGTTGCTGACAAGATGCCGGGGCAGGTGCCGGATAGTGTGAAAACTGAAAGAAGCAATGAATTACTTAAGCTTGCTGATAATATGTCTAAGGAATATCGAGAGAGTAACTTAGGTAATAAAAAAGGTGTGCTTTTTGAAGAATGTCAGATTATTGACGGTAAAAAAATATATACAGGTTATACTATTAATTATATTCGTGTGAATGTTTCCTTTGAAGATGCTGAAATGGTGGCGAAAAAATGCTTAGGAAATAATTGTAATGTAGACGAAGCGGTTATAAATAATATTGCACGAGTTGAGCTTAAAAGAATTGATGACCATGGCGCAGTTGCAGGGAAAATGCTTGCGTTAAGTAAATGAAGATGATTAGAAAATTTGGCTTGAATTTGTGGAATCAATATTATATAATATTTGGTATTATTAAACAGGTATATTGTTTATTAGGTTTAAGCGTAGTAAATTGGCGCTTTAGAATGGAGGAGTTATGGAACTTATAAACATTAGAGATTTATATCGCAATAGGGAAGATTATCTTAACAAGGAAGTAAATATTGGCGGTTGGCTTAGAAATATCAGAGATGGTAAGAATTTTGGTTTCCTTGTTATCAATGACGGTACTTTTTTTGAGCCTATTCAGGTAGTATATTCAGATACACTTGATAATTTTGCAGATATTAATAAGTTAAATGTTGGTGCGGCTTTGATAGTAAAGGGTACATTGGTTCCAACACCTCAGGCTAAGCAGCCGTTTGAGATTCAGGCAACTGAGGTTGTTATTGAAGGTGAGTCTTCTGCTGACTATCCTTTGCAGAAGAAGAGACATACTTTTGAGTATTTGAGAACTATTTCGCATTTAAGACCTAGAACTAATACATTCGAGGCTGTGTTCAGAGTACGTTCACTTGTTGCATATGCAATACACAAGTTCTTTCAGGAGAGAGACTTTGTATATGTTCATACTCCACTTATTACAGGAGGCGACTGTGAGGGTGCGGGTGAGATGTTCCAGGTAACAACTATGGATCTTAACAATGTGCCAAAGACTGAGGATGGCAAGGTTGATTTCTCGAAGGATTTCTTTAACAAGCCAACTAACCTTACTGTTAGTGGACAGTTAAATGGTGAGACATATGCTATGGCATTTAAGAATATTTATACATTTGGACCAACATTCAGAGCAGAGAATTCTAATACAACAAGACATGCTGCTGAGTTCTGGATGATTGAGCCGGAGATAGCATTTGCAGACTTGAAGGATGATATGATACTTGCTGAGGCTATGATTAAGTATGTTATCCGATATGTGCTTGAGAATGCACCGGAGGAGATGAAGTTCTTCAATGATTTCGTTGACAAGGGACTTCTTGAGAGACTTGATAATGTTCTTAATTCGGAGTTCGGTCATATCACATACACTGATGCTATTGCAATCTTAGAGAAGCACAATGATGAGTTTGATTACAAGGTTTCATGGGGCTGTGATTTACAGACAGAGCATGAAAGATTCCTTACAGAGAAAGAGTTTGGAAAGCCTGTGTTTGTTACTGACTATCCAAAGGAAATAAAGGCATTCTATATGAAGCTTAATGAAGATGGAAAGACTGTTGCTGCTATGGATTGTCTTGTGCCGGGTATTGGAGAAATTATCGGTGGAAGTCAGAGAGAGGATAATTATGATCTTCTTATGAAGCGTATGGAAGAATGTGGACTTAATCCAGAGGATTATGGTTTCTATCTCGATTTGCGTAAGTATGGTTCTGCAAGACATGCAGGCTTTGGACTTGGATTTGAAAGATGTATTATGTACCTTACAGGTATGTCAAATATCAGGGATGTAATTCCATTCCCTAGAACAGTAAATAATTGTGAATTATAATTGTTCTGTTGCATATTTTTAATTTAATAAGACATAATGGGTTTTCTGATTAGTTCAGGAGCAAGGAGGATTTATGAGTAGTATTGTAATTCCAGAGGGCTATAAGCCGTCATTGGATATTAAGAGAACTGAAAAAGCTATTAAGCGTGTTAAGGATTTCTTTCAGAGAGAGCTTATTACACAGCTTAATCTTCATCGCGTGTCAGCGCCGTTGTTTGTTGATTCGTATTCAGGACTTAATGATAATCTCAATGGCGTTGAAAGACCTGTTAGTTTTGATATTAAAGAGCAGGAAGGCAGTCAGGTTGAGATAGTTCATTCTCTTGCTAAGTGGAAGAGAATGGCCCTTGCTAAGTATGGTTTCGAAGTCGGTGAAGGTCTTTACACTGATATGAATGCTATTCGCCGTGATGAGGATACTGATAATATTCACTCGATTTATGTTGATCAATGGGACTGGGAGAAGGTTATTAATAAGGAAGACCGCAATGTTGATACTTTAAAGAGTATTGTTAAGTCTGTGTATGAGGCGCTTCGTGTTACTGAGAAGTATATGGCTAACAGATACAACTATGTGGAGTGTTTTCTTCCTGAAGAGATAACATTTGTAACAACACAGGAACTTGAAGATAAGTATCCAACATATACAACTAAGGAAAGAGAGTATGCTGCGGCTAAAGAATATGGTGCGGTGTTTATTATGCAGATTGGTGATAAGCTTGCATCAGGTGAACCGCATGATGGCAGAGCTCCTGATTATGATGATTGGAAGTTAAATGGCGATATTATCGTTTATTATCCGGTTCTTGATATAGCACTTGAATTGTCTTCAATGGGTATCAGAGTTGATGAAGACTCTTTAAGAGAACAGCTTGAAAAGGCTGGTTGTCCTGAGAGAGCAGAGCTTCCTTTCCAGAAAGCGCTTCTTAATGGAGAACTTCCATATACAGTAGGCGGAGGTATTGGTCAGTCCCGTATATGTATGTTTTTCTTAAGAAAAGCTCATCTTGGGGAGGTTCAGGCGTCTATCTGGCCACAGAAGGATATTGAATACGCAAGAGAAAGAGGCGTAGAATTTTTATAATTGTGAATGTGCAAAAGTAGTCATGAGGTGTTTACTGGTACATAATAATTGAAAATGGTTAATTGCGATGATGTGGCATTTACTTGTGCAATGTAGCACGAAAAGCTATGTCATCGCATTTTTGTTCTAAGAATGTTTATGTGGAGGTATATATGTTTAAAGATACAGTATTAAAAAATCGTTCTTATAGAAGATTTTATGAAGAAAAGAAGATTACAATGAAGCAGTTAGAGGAACTTGCCGGGCTTGGACATATGACACCATCTGGAGCTAACAGACAGCCGGTGAGGTACGTGCTTGTCAGTTCGCAGGAAGGTTGCGCGGCGGTTTATGAGTCTTTACGTTGGGCGGGTTACTATAAGGATTGGGATGGTCCGGCGGAAGGTGAACGTCCAACCGGTTATATCATATTGTGTTCACCACAAGGAAATAACTGCCAGTATGATGAAGGGATTATAGGACAGACCATATTGCTTGGAGCTGTTGAAGAAGGCATGGGTGGCTGTTTTATAGGTAATATTGATAGGCAGAAGCTTAGTGAAGTTATAACAGTGCCGGAAGGATATGTTGTAAGTCTTGTAATTGCACTAGGATATCCAAAGGAAGAAGTGGTCTTAGAAACTGTAGGTGTTGATGGAGATATTAAGTACTATAGAGATGATAATGGCGTTCATCATGTGCCTAAGATTGCCATAGAAGAAGTTATTGTAGGAAAAATTTGATGTAGCAAAATGCGTTGCGTGTGAATAGTATGTAGGAGGAAGCTATGGGAAAGGTACAATTTAGATATCATCCTAATGTGTATGAAGGGGTAGATACTGATTAAATGGGAGTTCATAACAAAATGTCAAAAAAACTGAAAAAATTCAAAAAAGTTGTTGACAAAGGATGCTTTGAGTGATATTCTATTAAAGCTGTCGGCAAACAAGACAGCAACATAAAATGGTCTTTGATAATTGAATAGTAAAACAACCCTGAAAATTCTTTAAGAATTTCAATTTTTTACGAACTTTGCGAGATGAACAATTTCGCAAGTCCTTAACACAGTAAATGAATCCTCGGATTCAAATACGGGTTAACTATTAAAGCTAGTTAGTTTAGTACTGACTGGTGATTAAACTTTTTATGAGAGTTTGATCCTGGCTCAGGATGAACGCTGGCGGCGTGCTTAACACATGCAAGTCGAACGAAGCATTTTA
>JAZQME010000017.1:0-30215 GCA_045543195.1 Lachnospira sp. | reverse complement strand
CCTAGCGACACGCTTTTCGCACAATATATTTCAAAAGCATATTTTAATCCTTGTTGAAGCATAGCTTTTCCGTACCCCGCACCACGCTTACTAGGATTGACAATCACAAATCCCATACGCAACTCATCTGTTGTTTCACCTGGATTTCGAAATGTAAAAAATCCCAAAATCCCATTTTCATCAAATGCAGTAAATGGCATTAAATTTTCAACAAATGCAAACTCATCAATTGTAATCGGATAATGTCCCATAACGCCTGCGGTCCACTGATAAAATGCTCTTTCATCTTGGCACCATAACAATATTGTATTTGCATCTGTAGCCTTATATGGTCTAATTCTAATCATATGCATTCTCCTTAAACTTCAAATCTTCGCACACTTTTACCCAATCTTCGAAAGAATCTTCTTTTCGTTTCGCTTTGCAAACTCACTCAACGAATACGAACGAATTCTTTGACTTACGATATTGGGAATCAAAAAGCCATTATTAGTAAGCTTCGCACATCGGTTGATAATTGTTTTATTTGTTACACCAATCATCTTACTTACATCAATTGGCGTAAACTCCAGCATTCTCTTTTTCAAAAGAAATACCAGCAAATCCTTTTCCTTTGAATTCAAGTAGGACAAGCTGCCATCTAAATCATCTGCCTGTACACCTTTTGACAGTTCACAAACCTTTTTCGAATACAATTCCACCATACGCAGAAAATAGTTTACCCAAATTTCAGGATGGGGCGGATTTTCTCGTCCAGAATAATACAATACCGGGAGACCCATTTGAAGCGATTCATAATACTCATCCGGATCATAGGCAAAATATTCTTCCAAAGAACCAATTCCATTAAATCCATAGCCATAAAAGTCCAATATATATCCGGACATAAGTCTTGCCGTTCTTCCGTTTCCATCTTCAAAAGGATGAATCGTAACTAATTGATAATGAACTATCGCTGCAATGATGAGCGGATGATCATCTGTTGTATTTACATAATTTACTAATTCATCTAGCAAAGCAGGAATATCCGAATATTCAGGAGGAATATAGTCTGGAGCTCCTGTTGCCGCATCATACACCGCAAATAGCATACCCGAAGGCATCGGTCCTCTGAGACCTATCTTTTCTTTTGATGCACCTTTTTCAACCATAGCCTGTACTTCAAGAATCATTTCTTTTGAAAAAATTTCTTTTCTCTTTAACTTTTCTTCAAGCAGATTTAATGCGAGAAAATAATTTCTAATCTCCTGCTCCGGTTTCAAAAAATGCTTATGTTCATCTCTCTCAATAGCCTCATCCGCCTGTTCTTCTGTAAGAGGATTGCCTTCAATCTTATTTGACGCATAAGAACTCTTCTTCTTAGAATTCTTACGTAGTCTATTTTTAGTCATTGGAGGCAACTCTATCGTACTTAATGAAAAACGATTTTCATCGATTGATGATATTTTCTTCATTATATCGTTGGTTAATGAAACTTTTATCATGAACATCACCTCTTCATCAAAGTTATCTCAAGAAACAGTATACCTCAATTAATAAAAAAATTCCATTAAATTTTCACTATTTTTACACTATTTTGATTGACCTTAGCGTATCTAAGCGTAGTGTCAATCTGCTCATATCCAGGCATCTCTAGAAGCGTCAACAGAACAGATTACTGAAAGTTTCACGGTCTATTCTACAATTTTTTTATCACCAAAATACTGCATCAAAATTAATATCAAAGCACTTCCTGCAAGTATTCCATCCATAATTCCAGCAGGCAACAAAAACATCATCAATGTAATGGTAATAACACAATTTATTACAGATAACACTAATCCCCACATTCTATTTTTCAACAATCCTATTGCTCCAATAAGTCTAAACACTCCATATATTGCTCCCATAACCATCATCATATAAAGGTTATCTTGAAAATACGGAAGCTTAAATTCAAAATATTGACCTATGTCATATTTATCAGTTCCTATAAGCAATGCTGGTATCATCGCAAAAATTCCACCAAGTTCCATAAAACCACCATGAATAATCATAAGTATCGCTGCAATCTTGTATTTTTTCATAACTATATCTTCCTTCAAAAACTTCAAATCTTTCTCTTACCTACAACCAAATCATAGCTTTCTGCTATCATTCTCTTAACTTCTTCATCGGGTATGCTTCCATCCAATCGAACAGAGTTCCAATGCTCCTTATTTTGATGATATCCCGGAATAACTGCCTCATATGCATTTCTCCACAAATCACGCCACTCTGGGTCAACTTTTACATTCACCCACATATAACCATCTTTTTCATAAGTCCAAGCAAATGCTTTTTTATTCTTTTTATATCTAAGTAGTACCCAATTATCATCATGAAAAGGTGTGTCAATATAGACAGCTGACAACGTCATTCCATAATCTAATACTTCCTGTCTTTTTGTCATATCGCTACCTACTATCCCCCACTTTTTCTGTTTTCATGGTATATTCTACAACTCTATTCTTCCATCCAACGCCCTTAACAATGTCACCTCATCGATATACTCTAAGTCACCACCAACCGGAACACCACTTGCAATACGAGTTACCTTTATACCCGTTGGTTTAATAAGTCGACTCAGGTACATGGCTGTTGTCTCGCCCTCAAGACTTGAATTAGTAGCGATGATAACTTCTTCCACATCACCTTCAAGACGTTTTATAAGTTCTGCCATCTTAATATCTGATGGACCAATACCAAGCATCGGGCTGATGGCACCGTGCAACACATGGTATACGCCCTCGAACTTGCCAGTCTTTTCATATGCCGCCAAATCTCTTGTATGTTCCACTACCATAATAGTCTTGTGGTCTCTCGCCTGATTTCTGCATATCGGACAAACCTCATCATCTGTCAGGGTAAAACATTCTCTGCAGTAGCGAATATTGGCCTTTGCATTAGTTATAGAGGCAGTAAACTTTTCCACCTCATCATCAGGCATATTTATAATGTGAAATGCCAGGCGCTGGGCGCTCTTCGCCCCAACCCCTGGTAATCTCGACAGTTGTTCTATTAACTTGTTAATATGACTACTGTATATGTCCATTAGAACAGACCTCCGCCAAGTCCTGAAAGACTTCCTGTAATCTTTGACATCTGTGCCTGTGACTCTTCCTCGCACTTACGAAGTGCCTCGTTAGTAGCCGCCATAATAAGATCCTCAAGCATCTCTACATCATCCGGATCAACTGCTTCAGGGTCAATCTTAACCTTTGTCACTTCTCTCTTACCTGTTACAGTAACTTCTACTACACCGCCGCCTGCTGCCGCTGTGAATTCCTTTGATTCAAGCTCTGCCTGCTGCTCCTCCATCTGACGCTGCATTCTCTGCGCCTGCTTCATAAGATTATTCATATTACCCGGCATACCGCCTGGGAATCCGCCTCTCTTTGCCATTAGATAAATTCCTCCTTGTCTTCTACAACTATATCCATATTAACTAATTCTTTGATATCTGTAAATCTATTTTGAAAATCTTCATTCTCAGCAAGCTTTGTGACTATAATATTCACAGTCATGCCGGTTCTTTCTTCTATAATATCCTGAAGTTTTTCCTTATCTTCGTCTCTGCTAAGCATATTGTAAGCCGAAGTAGATTTTACTATAATCTCTAAACTTTTATTATCCTGTGCCAATGTTATGTTAGCCTGCAACAAAACATTTTTAAGCATAGGCTCCTCTATTGAGTATACTATACTATCCCAGTTAGACGCAATAGCTCTTATATCATCAGGTAGTGCTTCAACAACTCTTTTTTCAACTTTAGGCACCGGCGTTGCTGCTTGAGCTGTCTGTGTACCAACCATACTGTTCGGAGTTCCTACACTTGCGACCACCACGCCATTTTTTATTGAATCTCTTGCTTCCTGCAACTGTGACTCAAGCACTGTAAGCCTGCTTATTATATCGCTCACATCTGTGCTTTGCTCCATGGCCGGTCTTGCCAGCTTAATAAGTGCTACCTCAACCTTTATTCTTTTCTGAGTTGCATATCTTAAATCATTAGACAGGTCTGAAAGTACTCTTATGTATCTCATAAGCGTTTCTGCATCCACAAGCTTTGCATCCTCTGACAATGTTTTAAGGTTATCAGCCGATACATCAATGATATCTTCCAATTGTGTCTCATCATCTGTAGTTTTAACCAGTAGAAGATTACGAAGATACCATATAAAATCGCTTATGAACTGTGCAAGGTCTCTTCCCTGCATAATAAGCTGGGAAAGATACTCCATACATCCTCCGGTATCTGCCTTAAGTATAAGCTTAAGCATATCTGCAAATACCGTAGTATCCACAGCTCCCAGAACTTCCAATACATTTTCATACTTAAGCTCCTTGCCTAAATAAAATGCAATGCACTGGTCTAACAGACTCAAACCATCTCTCATCGAACCATCAGCTGCCTTAGCTATATACCTTATAGCCCTATCCTCCACACTGATGCCTTCCTCTTTCATAAGGTCAGACAAACGATTCGCAATGGTTTCTATGGAAATTCTATGAAAATCGTATCTCTGACAACGTGAAAGTATCGTAACGGGAATCTTGTGGGACTCCGTTGTCGCCAATATAAATATTACATATGACGGTGGTTCCTCAAGTGTCTTTAAAAGTGCATTAAACGCTCCTATTGAAAGCATATGCACCTCATCGATGATATACACCTTGTATTTACCTTCAGTTGGTGAATATTGAACCTCTTCTCTAATCTCTCTTATATTATCCACACCATTGTTAGATGCGGCATCTATCTCTATAACATTCATAGATGTCCCTGCTGCAATAGCTTTACAGGTAGGACACTCTCCACAAGGATTACCATCCACAGGATTCTCACAGTTAACTGCCTTTGCAAGAATCTTTGCAATAGTAGTCTTACCAGTACCTCTCGTTCCACAGAACAGATACGCATGACCTAATCTGCCTGCCTTCACTTGGTTCTGCAGCGTCTGAACTATGTGGTCCTGTCCCTTAACATCCTTAAAATCGGTTGGTCTCCACTTTCTATATAATGCTTGATATGACATATGGCGACCTCCCTCCTAAATAATAATCTATATAAAGTTTACATCGCAAGCTTTTAATGTTAAGCTCCTGCGCATATGGAAAAACCGCGCATCCAGCTTCGAACAATCGCCCACAGACGTTACCAGTGCAGTTAGCTCGATCCAGGCGACCTTCCGGCACACAAGAGGTTTCACTTAATGCTGCTTCATTCCTGACCTGACATGGTTCGTGAATTCCTGTTGCGAAAGACCCAAATGTCATCACCACTTACACCGGGCTGCTCCATAAACGGTTGCCCTCTGCCGAACATCACTCCTGCTATAGCGGATTGCAGGTACAAGGTGCCGCTACTACCCCAGCTGCGCGGTAAGATTTATTATATCCTTAAAGCCTCTGAATGTCAAGATTCTATACTTGCTAATTGTTCACAACCTACTAATACATTTTCGATTTTATTCGCACTAATTCTTATGCCTTAACAATCCTTAAAGTTAAAATGTTTCTTTCCACTGGCATAATCACCAACAGTCTGTCCATTGCCGTAAAGATTGTACTTATATGTCACAAGACCCTCAAGTCCTACAGGACCTCTGGCATGAATCTTTGCTGTACTAATACCAACCTCTGCACCAAATCCATATCTGAATCCATCAGCAAATCTTGTGGAACAATTCTGATAAACTCCTGCTGAATCTACCATTTGCATAAATATCTTCGCATTTTCAGCATTTTCTGTAATAATACAATCAGTATGATGAGAACCAAACTTGTTGATATGAGTAATAGCCTCACTTACATCGTCAACACACTTTATAGAAACTATTAAGTCAAGATACTCTGTATTGAACTCATCCTCACTCATAACCTCACAATTCACTTCTTTTGCTGTTGAAGCCAGTATATCGCATACCTCTGCTGTTCCTCTGAGTGTAACTCCACTCTTTACAAGCGCATCGGCCAACTCTGGAAGAAGTTCCTTTGCAATACTTCTGTTAATAAGAAGTGTTTCAACTGAATTGCATGCAGCAGTGTACTGTGTCTTTGCATCCACTATAACAGGTATCGCTTTTGCTTTGTTATAATCACTGTCCACATAAATATGACAGATTCCATCAGTATGACCCATAACCGGAATCTGAGTATGCTCCATTATATACTTCACAAAGTTGTTAGAACCTCTTGGAATAAGCAGGTCCACATATCCGGAGCAGCCAAGTAACTCATCAATCTCACTGTGAAGTTCAGCCTGGAATAAACAATACTCCGGCATACCTGCCTCAACTGCTGCCTTATGAATAATATCAAATAATACTTTGTTAGTTCTTGCTGTTTCCTTACCGCCCTTAATAACTGCACAGTTACCACTCTTTAGGCAAAGCGATGCAATCTGCACCAATGCATCCGGTCTTGCCTCAAATATAATTCCAATAACTCCGATAGGACAACTAATTCTATAAAGCTTTAATCCTTCATCTAACTCTCTTTCAAGCTGAATCTTTCCAACCGGATCGGTTAACGACACAAGCTGCTTTATACCGCTGACCACATCATTTAACTTGCCTTCATTAAACTTAAGTCTTTTCTGAACAGATGCTGCTACACCTGATGCTTCTGCTGCTGCCATATCCTCTGCATTAGCTGCAAATATTGCCTCACTGTTAGCAATAAGCTCCTGTGCTACCTTTTCAAGCACTGCATTTCTCATCTCAAGGGATGATGTAGCCACCTTTGGTGCATCCGCTTTCATTAATGCCGCTACTTCTCTTATTGTCATATCTTCTACCTCTCTATATCATATACTTTATAACATATTATTTGCCTGCATCTCTAAATCACAAGCACATCTATTATAGTATATAATGAATTAGGTTTATACTCAAGTATATTAATTGTAATATAAAAGAAACTTTAGAAAATGAGTTACAATTTTCCAAAGCTCCTTTTTACATTATTTTAATTCTATGATATTATACTATTATCACAATAACAAAGTAGGATATAATTATGGATACAGATAATAATGAATTGAATGTAACAGACGGACTTACGGAATTACATTCTGAAGAAGATATACGATATATGAAACTGGCTATGCGACTGGCTGGCAAAGCTCGCAAGCTTGAAGATGTTCCCATTGGATGCGTTATTGTTCACAAGGGTAAAGTTATAGGTAGAGGATATAACCGTCGTAACACTGACAAAACAACATTAGGACATGCTGAGATTACTGCCATAAAAAAGGCAAGTAAATCTATTGGCGACTGGCGACTTGAAGACTGCACTCTTTATGTAACACTTGAACCTTGTCAAATGTGTGCAGGTGCTATAGTTCAAGCACGCATACCAAGAGTAGTAATCGGTTCGATGAATCCTAAAGCCGGATGTGCAGGTTCCATCCTAAACATCTTAGAGATGCCACAGTTTAACCACCGTTGCAAAGTAGTGCGGGGTGTATGTGATGATGAGTGCAGTCGTATGCTCACCACATTTTTTCAAGAATTAAGAGCCTCCAAATTAGAGAAAAAGCAAGTATAAAGGACTATTAACACATTATGAAACTTGAATACCGTGACTGTAACCTGATTCTTCGGCAACTGAATGAAACCAGTGCTGAACAGGTTCTTGACTTTTATTATAGAAACAAAGAATATTTCGATATATATGAAACAGAAAAGCCAAGCAATTTCTATACGTTGGAATATATGCAAAGCCTTTTACACTCTGAGTACAATGCATTTATACAAGGAAAATATGTACGATTCTTTGCATTTGATCCGTCAAACCCCAAAGAAATTGTGGGAACAGTGTCTTTTTCTGACCTTAGACGCGGACATATGATGTCCTGCATAATAGGTTACAAAGTGGACCACGAGCATCAAAGACAGGGCTACGGTTATCGTATGCTTAACGCAGCCCTGAAGGCCATGGTTATTGATGGACAGATGCATCGTATCGAGGCTTATATAGCCCCTAATAATGCGCCATCCGTTGGTCTTGTAAAGAAGCTCGGATTTATAAGTGAAGGCACTGCATACTCTTACATCCGTACCAGAGGTATATGGCACGATATGTTGCGTTACGTTTATATTTCCTGATACCAATATCCAAAGTATGGATTGGCATAATCGCTTCTATGACTTTTCTTAAAGTTATTAAATCCAAACATTGACGCCATAAAGCGTTCACGATTACAATACATTCCCGGCACACCGACAAAGTATTCGGTGTGCTTTTCATTTTTCTGAACGCGCCCAAAAAGCAAGTGCCGGAAGTTGTAATATCCATGCTCTAAAAATGAATTGTTTACAATCTCCTCGTCCCCCAGCGGTGTGTTTCGCAGCTGCTCCAATGTAACTTCAATACAGTCATAACAGTAGTCATCTGCAAATGCATTGACATAATCACAATTATTAAATAACTCCTCCATCTGCGAAATTGTTGAAACTTCTGATTCTATTATGTGAGCCTTTTCTACGTTTTCCTCATACTCTACGTTTTCCTTATACTCTACATTTTCCTCAAACTCCACATTCTCCGCAATTTCAGGTTTTCTTTCTGAATCTATATATTGTGCAATTTCGGACTTTTTTTCCGACTCTATATACTCCGCACTTTCGGGCTTTCTTTTTGACTCTATATACTCTTCATTTTCTATGCTTTCTTCTAAATCTACACCCTCATCCGATTTATCTAAACCGTAATTTTCTACATCAACTTGAGCAGGCTCTTTATCTCGTTTATAATCCTTCTGTAAGAAACGCACTTTAGTACAATCCGGTACATCATCATCCCACATACTAAACATCATATAAAATCGGTTGTCCTCACGTGCAATTACTACTCCTCTGACATCCGAAAAATCATACTGTGTCATATTAATATTTCCTGCATTGAGCACATCTGCGTACTGTCCCGCACCATTTTTCACCATGACATTTCCTATGTGTAACAAATTACAGCTTCCCTTCTGGGACACATTTTTATCTACACAAAGATATACACCAAAAACTTCCGGAGCATCAGTATAGACCCCCTTTAAAGATACATTTATCTTAAACATTCCATCTTTTACTTCCACTTTAGCAAATCCGACATTTCTGTCACGTATACCTCCCGGATACGAATATATGTATGAAACCAATCTCTTATAGTCATTTATATATGCCATACTTCACCTTTTAAAACGATGCTATGTCCCACCGCTTTCCCTCCTTTATCTATGTTTCACATTATGAAAAATGTTACATATTTATGACGCAAATATTAAATTTCACAATTCTTTCTCCATAGTATTGACACCCATATTTTGCAGGTGTAATTTCATATTATGTTGATAAAAGTGTACATAATTACTGTGCACTATGGGGGTACATATGAATTCAAGACGTAACACAATAATTAACCTGGCTATTATACTTATTACATGTGTAGTGATTATCATCTGCATTACTACAGGTTTTAGCAGGAATAATAATAATCTGCATCCGGAACCGGAAACTGCATCCTGTTCAGAAACAGTATCAATATCAGTATCTGTTAATGAAGAACTTCCTTCTGAAACATCTACTGAGCTGATTACTATTCCTGAACCAAGCACTCCGGAGGACAAAACATTTTCGTCAGATGAAGAAATCTATAACTACGCTGTAAGTCAGATAAATCAGAAGAAATATTACTCTGCAATAAAGTACCTAAGAAAGATTCCAACTTACAAGGACGCCCAAAGTCTTATGTCAAAAGCCTACCGGCAGATTCAGGGTGATTATTTTACCTACTCACATCAGTGGGGAATTATTGCCTGCCCCGAGATGAATGCTGCGACAATCTCTTCTGACATAGTACTTAAACGTTCTGATTGGACTCTTACAAAAGGCACCATTGTACAGTGCCGTTCCGACGGATTCATCGACAGCTTTGGAACTTTTCATCTTATAACACCTAGCGGTCTGGAAGGATTCTACAAACCATACTATGACCCTTTATTAGAATATAATAAAAAAGTTCCGTTTAAATATCTACTAGGCGGAGAGACTGCTGCCACTGACTCGTTTATACTGACCACTGATAACAGAATTGTAAACTATCACTATAATAGCGATACACAAAAAGGCACATTTTCCAATTGCAATATTGATGCATTATCGAAGAATGAAAAAGCAGTGTATATGTCCTCCCGCGAAGTACTCACCAACGAAGGATATGTATATGTGTTGACTCAGGAAAACAACTTGTGGAAGCTTGTCAAAAATGACTCTTTAAAAAATGTTGTTTCTATTAACGAGGGTTTATACATCTATGAAAACGGAACAGTTTCCTATGCAGATTCCGCTATATATCCCGTAATTACATCGTGGTCTGATATAATCAGTGCAGAAGTGGGGAACTCCTTTATTTATTCTTTCTTAAGTTACTGTTGTGGTATAACCTCTGATGGTTCTATATTAGTAGCTGTTGAGGGAAGTCGCACTAATATGCAACCATTTGACCCTAATAAAACCTATGTATCCGTCGAGTGCAATGGTGATATAATTGCTGCTTTAACAGATACCGGTGATGTGTGCACTTTTGATATGACAGAGTATTTACGTCGCTACCCTTCAACAGACAATTCTGCTGAAACCGAAACTACCGTAACCATACCTGATAACAATTCAGACCTTACATTTAGCAGCGAAGAGGCCATTTATAACTATGCTGTCAACCAGTTAAATTCAAGAAAATATTACGCTGCCCTTAGGTATCTTCAAAAGATACCTAATTATAAAGACTCAACTAAGCTTCAATATGATGCATACCGACACATCCATCAGGATTATTTTGCAAGTATACATGCACTTACATATGACAATGCATATGCCAAAGTTACGGCGTGCGAAGGTATGAACTCAGACACACTTTCTTCAGCTAACGTAATAAGCCTTACAGATATGGTTAATTTTAAAGGAACAGTTGATCACTACTTTGACAATGGATTTGTCGATACGAAAGGGAATATATATTTAACGAAGCTGGCTAGCCAACAGCCAACCAAGGATAAATTAACTTATCTGAACGAATACAACCAAAAAGTTAAACTAAAACAGGTTACTTATGATTTACTACTAACATTAGATAACAAAGTTATCTATCAAGGTGGATACTATGACCATGATCCATTTACAACTAACAAGGATTTTATAGAACTTAATACAGATTCCCTTAGTTTAGACGAAAAAATAGTATTCCTAGACGGATTCTATGCCTTCTCTAACTATGGCAATGTTTATGAGTGCAATACTTCTAACTATAAGTTACAGAAACGCGATGAGCTAAAGAATGTTATCTCTTTTCACAGCGATGGGGAAATCAATTTCTACCTCACTAACTTGGGCACTGTAATATGCAATTCCTCTAAAGCATATTCAGCCGTAAACACATGGACGGATATTATATCCATAGAAATCGTCGATTATGGATGTATCGGTTTAAAGGCGGATGGAACTATTGTTACTGCGGCTAAAGATGGTAGTAATAAAGATTACTTTTTCCCAAAGGACATTAAATTTAACACCATAGTAAGTCATGCTTTTGAGTCCATTGCTGCCATTAGTGACAATGGACAGTTATACATATTTACACCTTAACGCCAATTAATATAGGAGGTTGGTTATGAACTCACTAAATCGTCACAAGCTGATTAACATAATACTTATAACTCTTACCTGCGTAGTTATACTGATATGTGTTGTGATATCGCTAATTAAAATAGATAATACTAAAACAGAATCCGACACACCATCTGACTCTACGACTGTTGCCTATCAAATCGAAACTGATAGTGAAACACTTACCTCATCAGTACATGAAAGCAACAGCGCCGCAGATAATAGCACCGAAGTATCTACTAAAACAGACATAACATTTTCGTCAGATGAAGAAATCTATAACTACGCTGTAAGTCAGATAAATCAGAAAAAGTACTACTCTGCAATAAAGTACTTGAGAAAGATTCCCGGATACAAGGACGCCGATGCTCTACAGACCAAAACCTTTAAGCTTATTAATACAGATTATTTTGAATTGTCAGCTGATGGCAAGACTATCATTGCCTGCGAAGGTATGAATACCCAAAACCTTACTTCTGACAAAGTAACAACACGTTCCGATTCTTCGATTCCTAACAGTAAGATTGCTCAACGTGGCGAATACTGGTATCTGGACACCGATGGTGTATTTCATACTGTAGGTATTGATGAAAGCAGTGTAGCGTACAAAACTATTTTTTTGCCTATATTAAATTATAATAAGAGCTTTAAGTTCGACATGATTGCTTTCGAGGATTTACGTTTAAATGAAAGTTACTTATCTGCCACAGGCTCAATACTAAGAAAAGATGGTGAGGTATCGTACTTTTACATATGTCCTAGCGATAAATGGGGAGCCTGTGAGGTATTTGGCACCTATAAGCAAAACTGGCTGGGTAAAGATGAGAAAGTTATTTATATATCAGACTTTAGATATGCATTATCCAACAAAGGCAATCTCCTGCACTGTCCTTTATACAATTATTCAGATAATATGTTCGTAGAATGGGCAAGTGTTACAGCTACTAATCTTGTTGCCATAAGCGATTTTAATGGTGAACCTTTTCTGTTATCCGAGGAAGGAACTGTGGCATATGGATATAATTCCAACTATACGTACACAGATGACTACTATCCTGCACTAAAGTCATGGAACGACATTATTTCCATAAATAACGGCAAATATTATTGTTGCGGTCTTACCTCCGATGGAAAAGTTCTTGTTGCACTAAAAGGTGTTACTAACTCACTTACACCTTTTTCAACCGGAGAAAAAATCGTGGCAATCACTGCTAACAATAACATAATTGCAGCGCTTACAGAAAAAGGCACAGTATATACATACACTGTGCCCGATATAAATAATTTAATTAATTGATGTTAACCAAGGCATTAGTCAGTCTTGCAAAATCTGCAAGAGTTAATGCTTCACCACGAATTGTCAGCGGCATTCCACACTGAGTGAGTGCTTCTGACAATTTTTCTTTGCTAATTCCAAGTTCCTTTGCATTACATACGCTATTAGTCATAGTCTTTCTTCTTTGATTAAATGAAGCTCTGATAATCCCAAACATCAAATGTTCGTCCGCCACATCAACCGGTGGTTTATCATAACGGTCAAGCTTGATTACCGTTGAATCAACATTAGGACGTGGCATAAAGCAACTGGCAGGGACATTAAGCACTATCTGAGGCTTTGCATAGTATTGGACAGCCAAAGATAACGCACCATAATCCTTAGTTCCCGGTCCTACCTGCATCCTGTCTGCCACTTCCTTCTGAACCATAATAGTGATACTCTCCAATGGTACATGGCTCTCAAAAAGTCCCATAATAATCGGTGTTGTAATATAATATGGCAAGTTAGCAACTACCTTAATAGGTCTGCCCCCATTGCGCTCCTGTGCAAGCTTCACGATATCAAGTTTTAATATGTCCTCATTGATAACTGTAACATTGTCATATGCCGCAAGTGTGTCTTCACGCAGAATCGGTATAAGCTTAGTATCAATCTCTACAGCCACAACCTCCCTTGCATTCTCGCAAAGAATCTGTGTCATAGTACCAATACCCGGACCAATCTCCAATACAAAATCATCCTTTGTCACTCCGGCTTCACGCACGATTTTGCACACAACATTTTCATCTATAAGAAAGTTCTGACCGAACTTTTTCTGAAAAGAAAAACCGTACTTATTCAGTATCTCTATTGTATTAGTTGGGTTTCCAAGATGTTTAACCTTACTGTAATCCATAGTAATCTCCATTTCTTAGCGAGTTATTCCCGCCTGCTGCCATTATATCACACAGCTTATATATTAAACAATCTCTTTGCGTTTTCATGGGTAATATCCACTACTTCCTGATACGAGATTCCTTTAAGTTCGGCAATCTTTTGTGCCACATAATAAATGTTTCTACTATCATTTCTCTTTCCTCTGAATGGCTCCGGTGAAAGGTACGGACAGTCTGTTTCCAGCACAATTCTTTCCATAGGAATGTACTCCACTGCCTCCACAAGCTTCTTAGCATTCTTAAATGTAATAACTCCACCTATTCCAAAGTGAAATCCCATATTCAGAAAATCCCTTGCAGCTTCTTTTGTATAAGAGTAGCAGTGAACAATACCGCCCACCTGCTCCGCATGCTCTTTCTTCATGCACTCCAAAGTATCCGCACATGCATCTCTAGAATGAATAATAAGTGGCTTCTTAACTTCCAGCGCAAGAGCAAGCTGTCTTCTAAAGCACTCTCTTTGAAGTTCCTTTGACGGTTCTGTATAGTGATAATCAAGACCAATCTCACCGATGGCAACCACCTTCGGATTAGTAAGGGCTGTGTTCTTTAACCATTCATACTCCTTCTCGTTAAGAGCCTCTATATCCTCCGGATGTACACCAATCGCCGCATAGATTCTATCGTACTTTTCTGAAAGTTCCACACTCGCTCTGCAACCTCTAAGACTGGCCCCCACATTGACAATATAATCAATCGTGCCATCTGTACCAAGCATTTCTTCAATTAACGCTTCTCTATCATCATCAAACGCACTGTCATCATAGTGTGTATGAGTTTCAAAAATCTTCATAAATTGCTCCATTTCATATGATTTATACAAAGTATTATAATTGTAATATGCACCCGATTAAATGTAAATAAAAATTTCCTTGTCTCTTTATCAAAGACAAGGAAACTCTTCCAATGTTAAAATTCAATATCTCTCAAACACCGCTGTGCCTAACTCATATGGATGATCAATGAATAGCACATCCTTTGCTGTACTCTTAAAACGCAATAGCTTGAAGATTATAATCATATCTCCGCCACCACCCATAATTAACATTAAGGCAACGAATAAAGTTATCGTTGAACCCGTAAATACGGCTACAATTGCAGGAATAAATCCCAAAACAATAGTCGGCATAATAGCACCCAATATTATCTGATACTTTTTCATAGGCTGATTACAGCTGCAATAAGGTGTCAGATACTCCACAATAAAACCAAACGAGATTGACTTCCAACCATTCTTTGCAAACGCTGCCCAAGTTATTCCATGAATCAGTTCATGTACTACTATTAGCACGAATATTATGATAACCGCAAAAAGCATATGACTGGAATGTATCCAGATTTCGTGTCCATTTAACAGAAACAGCATTACAAAAAAAGCAATAAACGGAATAGCAATTACTATCGATAAGATATTCGCAGCCAAGGCTCCCATTGTAATATGATTGGGTTTATATCCCTGCTGTGCCAGTTCCTCTGTCAGTTTATCAAACTGTTCTTTTCTTTTCAGTTCAGCCTTACTCAGCTTCCTCTCATCTTTCATACAAGCTACCTCTTGTTACCAAATATTCTTTCTCTTACCATTCTTGTAAGGAATCGGCTTAATTCTTGTTACATAGTCAAGATTCACAATCTCTCTTTCCTTGCTGCCCGGCTTCTCAACTATAATAGCTCCGCCATCCTCTGAAACCTCCACGATTATACCATCTGCCATAGCTGACGATGCATTCATAGTGTAGATTACACAATCCTTACCAATAAACTGCTTAACTAATTCTTTCATAACATCCTTTTCTCCTTTTAATCTTTTTAATTTATTTGTTCTTACTATTGCTCTTGCACGCTGTGCACGACGTTCTGATATATTACTCCAAATGATTATAAGAAAAACTACAATCCATAAATACCATACACTTTCCATAACCTACCTCATCGCTTCTCCAACTGCATACCCTTCACAAAGTACGCCACAGTCTGCACCATCCATATAACTCCAATTATAAACACAGGCAGAATTCCTATATCAAACATAATTGTTCCTGCAAGACATAAAAACCATATAATCATAATAGCTGTGTTAGTTGCCTTATATGCTGCAAATGCGGCCTCATGTATCATCTTCTTCTCTGCCTCATCACAACTTTTAATCCACTTCTTCTGGAACTTAGTATCAAACACACTTCCGCGTTTCTCCGGATTCATAGCCTTACCCAGATTAACCGCCTTCTGCTGAGCTACAGTTATAACCACCGTCACTGCAACAAATCCGCCAATTAAGAATGCAAAGCTTACCCAAAATAATGTTGCCTGAGATTTATCTATAGACATTAATCTTCCAAATCCTGTTATCATAAACACATAAGATATAATCATAACAATGCTGGATATAAACAACATCATAGAAAGCTTTCCGTCAATTGCCTTGTACTGATCTTCATCTTCACTGTCCCATGCTTCATAACCTTTACGTGCCTTAGTATAAAGAACCACAAAAACCGGTAACGAAACTACTGCAAGTACAGCTGACACATACACACTAATTCCCTCAATAAATCCTATCACTGCATCTGCAACACTCATAATGATATTACTGTCATCCATGGCAGTCATAAGAGCACCTACAACTCCGCCACCTATAAAACTGATGAATAGCAATATAAAAAATCCTTTTAACTTACTTTTATCTTCTTTAATAATGGCACTTTCAATCTGCTCTTTGTCAGATGTAACCACATCATCAATAATATTACTTGTATCGTTATTCATACTTCATTCTCCCTTATTAATTTTTAATAACCAATGTATTGTCATTTCTGGTACTATTCATCAGTTCCATCATCTACATAATCAAATATATCTTCGACTTTCGCATCAAATACCTTTGCAATCTTCAATGCAAGCGTCACTGACGGCGAATAATCTCCTCTTTCTATCTGACTGATAGTCTGTCTTGAAACACCTACCAGTGCACCCATCTGTTGCTGATTAACATCGATTCTGGCCCGAAATTCTTTTAATCGATTGTATAGTGGCATCCAACCACCTCCATTCTACTATTCTTACGAAGATGTATAACCCCCATCTTCTTGACAATGATTTTTGTCGTTTTGACAACTTTTGTTGTCATTCAACTTAATGTCATTATATTCTTGACAAGAAAAGTTGTCAACCCCTTTTTTAAAAAATTTTTTATTAATCATCAATTCACCAAATTGTTACAAATTCCTTAAATCTTTCTAACTTTTCACATACCCTATTGAAATTTGCAAAACCTTTAAGTATTATATAATTGTAAGTGGTTAACACTTTTAATTAATGATTTATTTCTCAAAGTTCCAGCGTGATTTGTGGAATTTTGGTATGACTATATATTTTTTGACTATTTATTTTAGTTTAGAAGCGGGGATGTTAGTGTGAAAAAGAATATATTTTTATATATGGCTATCATTATGATAGTCCTTTTAATCGTGCTTTTTGCTACTATCACTTTGACAGGAAGCAGTGTAGAATATTCTGATGTTTGGGGCGATGAAGTGTCTGTACTCTTCTAATTCGCTCGCTATTATATAACAATATAATTGACATAAGCTTTAATGCTTATCTTTTAATACCTAACCTATAGAAAAAGTTTAGCCGGCAGCATATTATGCCACCGGCTTATTGTTGTGCGCTCTGTTCTGTTTATATTATACTTCACCTTATGTTACATTCTTACATATAAATCTACTATTTTACAACTGTTAAAATAAAACTCTAATGGTTGTACCATTTCCCGGTGTACTATCCATCTCCAACTTACCACCATGATACATTACCGCATGTTTAACAATAGAAAGTCCCAGTCCCGTTCCTCCAGTCTCCTTTGAATGACTCTTGTCAACACGATAGAATCGCTCAAAAATTCTTGAATGATGCTCTGGCTCAATACCTATTCCTGTATCTGACACAGTTATAACTGAGCCTTTGTCTGTCGCATCAATCTTAACAATTACGCTACCACCTTCATTGTTATATCGTATGGCATTATCACATAAGTTAAATATAATCTCATACAAATATCTGCGCACACCTGTCATAACACAAGTACCGCCCCGAATTTCAAATGTAATGCCTTTTCTCACAGCGACTTCCATAAGCACATCTGCTACTTCCTTCGCCACGTCATACAGATCAACATCTTCCATAGCTGCCTCACCATTTTCATCAAGCTGTGAAAGCCTGATAATATCATTGATAAGTGCAACAAGTCGTGAAGCCTCCGTTTTAATATGCCCTACAAAGCGTGGTATATCTTCTTGCTTAACAAGACCATTTTCAAGAAGTTCTGCACTTCCTATAATAGACTGAAGAGGTGTTTTCAACTCATGTGAAACATTGGCTGTAAACTCCTGACGATTCCTTTCCGCATAAGCCACATCCGTAATATCAAACACCAAAAGCACAGCACCTATGACCTTATCATTAGACTCAATAGAACTAATATCATACTGATACTCTCTGCCATTTCTCTGTTCCCTAAACTCAGTATGTTCACCTGCAAGTGCTGCATCCATACTGCGACTAAACTGTAGACTATGATCCAGCATCAGATAATTCTCTCCAACAAGCTCTCTGTCTGCCTCAAATATATTCCGAGCAGCCTTATTGATACTCAATATGGTTCCCTTCTCATTCACAAGCACCAATCCCTCATTCATGGCAGATATAACTTGATCAAATTCATCGTTTTTTTCCTTGAGTATATTCAATTGTTCATCAATCTGTTTATGCTGCTTGCTAATTCTTAAAAGCAACGGCGATAATTCATCATAGGTATCATTCTCCATTGGATTATCGAGATTAAGATTATTAAGCGGATTTACTATAACCTTCGCCATTTTTATCGCAAGAATACTAGAAAGAACCACTGCAACTACTAGTATAACTGCAAATGGAAACATTACCTCTCCTACAAGTGCCCAGATAGAATCATGGCTGGCGGACATTCTAAGAACTGTACCATCATTGAGAAGACAAGCACAGTACATAGTTTTTTCAGTCAATGTTGCTGAATACCTGAAACTTTCACCTTTACCTTTGTCAAATGCTTCGGTAATCTCTTCACGATCCATATGATTTCCCATTGAGGATGCCTCCGCCTGTGTATCGTATAACACTGTTCCATCTCTATCAACCCAAGTAATACGATATCCTTTGGCATTCAACCCCATAAGATACTCTTCACCGCTTATTTGTACAGCCTCCGACAACAGGTACAATTCAGTCCCTAGCTGTCTTTTCTGCACTAATGAAAAATGATTATAAAGCACTCCTGTAATAACTATAAAACTTAATATCAATACTGCTGTTGCAACTGCAAATATTGAGCGAAATATTTTTCTAGTCATTCCCCACCTCCAGACGATATCCCACGCCTATCACGGTACGGATTATAGAACCTTTCTCACCCAATTTCTGTCGCAATGTTTTGATATGCATATCCACCGTTCTGGTTTCTCCCATATAATCAATACCCCAAACCTTTGAAAGGAGTGCATCTCTACTAAACACCTTACCGGGACTTTGCATAAACAAACGCAGTATCTCAAACTCCTTCAGCGTGAGAGCAATTCTTTCGCCCTGAACAGTAACAATGTGCTGACTTACATTTAATACAATACCTTCTAATGTAATTACATCTTCCTTTTCCACCGACTGTAATCCCTGAGTACATCTTCTAAGCACAGCCTTTACACGAGAGACCATCTCCATCATACCAAATGGCTTCACCAGATAATCATCTGCACCTGTATCAAGGCTCTTAATCTTATCCATCTCCGTGCCTTTGGCAGTTGCCATAATCACAGGAATATTCTTAGTAGCCGGCGACTTCCTAATCTTCTTTAAAACTTCTACGCCGTCTTCTCCCGGCAACATAATATCAAGTATAATCAAGTCCGGTCTGCGGCTACTAAACTCCGCTAACATACTCTGCCCATCCGCAAAACCTTCTGCCTCGAATCCTGTTGACTGCAATGTGTATACTTCAATATCACGAATTGTACTGTCATCATCAACACACCAAATCATAATCTTCCTCCGTTTCGTAACTTAACCATCTGTGCAAGCAAGTAAGCCTCTTACTCTTCCACCGGATGGTTTCCTGTCACTGAAAATTCCACCCACTCAGCAATGTTAACTGCATGATCCCCTATACGTTCAAAATACTTCGCAATCATCAATAAGTCAAGTGCATATTCACCTTCTGCTGTATTTTCTGCAATCATTTTAATAAGTGACTTCTTCACCCTGTCGAAACAATCGTCCACAACATCATCATAAGCATAAACAGCTCTTGCAAGGTCAATATCCTTCTTTACATACGCATCCACACTGTCTGTTACCATCTTTATAATAGCCTCTGCCATCTTTCGGATATCTTCACATTCCTCGCCTGCTCTGCCATTTAAATACTTAATAATCTCTGCAATGTCCTCCGCCTGGTCACCTATTCTTTCCATATCTGTAATCATTTTAAGTGCCGCGGATATCTGGCGCAAATCACTTGCCACCGGCTGTTGTTGTAGCAATAACTTAAGACAGATTGACTCTATTTCCTTCTCCATCAGATCAACCTCATGTCCCACAGGCATTACTTCCTTAGCAGCCTCAACATCACTTTCTAAAAGAGCTTTAGTAGAAAGAGCAATAACATTTTCACAAAGAGAGCCCATCTCTATCATCTTCTTATTTAATAATTCCAGCTGTTCATCAAACCTATTTCTCATAATTATTCTTAACCAAACCTTCCTGTTATATAATCTTCTGTTCGCTTGTCCTTCGGCATAGCAAACATATTCTCAGTATTGCCATATTCCACAAGCTCTCCCATTAGGAAAAATGCTGTGTTATCCGAAATTCGTACTGCCTGTTGCATATTATGTGTAACTATGACAATAGTGTACTTGTCCTTAAGCTCCGTTGCCAAATCTTCAATTCTCGATGTAGAAATAGGGTCTAGTGCACTTGTTGGCTCGTCCATAAGAATTACACTTGGTTTCACAGCTAATGCTCTTGCAATACATAATCTCTGCTGCTGACCTCCCGAAAGACCAAGAGCAGATTTTTTTAATCTGTCCTTCACTTCATCCCAGATAGCTGCACCTCTAAGAGACTCTTCAACTATCTCATCTAACTGAGCCTTATTCTTTATTCCATGAGTTCTTGGACCATAGGCAATATTATCATATATACTCATGGGAAAGGGATTAGGCTTCTGAAACACCATACCAATCTCGCGACGTAGCTCGTTAACATCTACATTTTTATCAAATATATCCTTGTCTTCATACTTAATACTGCCCTCAATCCGCACGCCCTGAACCAGGTCATTCATTCTGTTTAATGTCTTTAAAAATGTAGATTTACCACAACCTGACGGACCAATCAGTGCAGTTATAGAGTTCTTTTCTATGTCAATATTGATATTCTTAAGGGCCTGAGTATTGGTGTACCACAGATTTAAATCTTTTACTGAAATTATATTATTCATGAATTTCTCCTCTTCTTAAAACATCTGCCAACAAAGTCAGCTGCAATGTTAATAACTAATGTAAGTATCATAAGAATGGCTGCTATTGCAAATGCAACCTCAAATTCACCACGTTCTTTGGCATATACATAAAGCGCCACCGTAAGCGTTGCTCCTGAACTTGAAAGTCCCTCAAATAATCCATTAAGGGTATGTGCAAATCCTGCCGTAAAAAGTAGTGCCGCAGATTCACCAAGAATACGTCCCACAGACAGGATACATCCTGTTATTATGCCGTCAACACATTCCGGCAAAACTACAGTACGGATAACTCTCCATTTGCCCGCCCCCAGACCAAATGCTCCTTCACGGTAGCTCTGGGGAACAGTTTTTAAACTCTCCTGCGTAGTTCTCATAACTGTAGGAAGATTCATAATAACAAGTGTCATGGCACCTGCTATAAGCGATGTTTTCATACCAAGAAACTGGCAAAAAAACAACATGCCTACAAGACCATATATAATTGATGGAATTCCCGAAAGAGTTTCTGCCGCATACTCTATAATACCTACAAGTTTTTTGTTGGAAGCATATTCTGTAAGATATACTGCCGCTCCAACTCCCAGTGGCAACACTACAACAAGGGTAGCAAGTATTATGTACAAGGTGTTCAATATATCCGGTAGTATTCCGATTCTTTTTGCAATATAACTGGGCTTTGTTGAAAGAAGCTCCCAAGTAATATTAGGTATACCCTTCCAAAGCACATATATTATTAAAAATGCAACTAATGAGCAGGTCAGTATTACCGATATTATCATCAGCATTTTCATAATACCTATGTATGCCCTTCGGGATGTTGACAATCCTGTATTCATATTATTTCTCCTTCTCACGCTTTAAAAAGAAATTCAATGTAGCGTTAATTAGCATAATAAATAAGAACAGCACAAGTGCAATGGAGAACAGTGCCTGTCTCTGAAGTCCTGACGCATAGGACATTTCACTCGCAACCGCAGTTGTAAGAAATCGCACGCTCTGAAAAAGCGACGGCATATTAGGCACATTACCTGAAACCATCATAACCGCCATAGCCTCACCTATAGCTCGTCCCACGCCAAGAACAATAGCCGCTGCAATACCACTTCTCGCCGCCGGAACCGATACTTTAAAGTAAGTTTCTACCGGTGTAGCTCCAAGCGCAAGTGACGCTTCCTCGTATTCCTTGGGAACTGCCTCAAGTGCCGTTATAGAAACCTTTATAATTGATGGTAGCACCATAACTGCCAATACAATAATCGCCGCTAACAAGCTGGCACCGTCCGGCACGTTAAACACATTTCTTATAGCAGGCACAAGTACAAGCATACCTACAAGACCGTAAACAACTGACGGGATTCCTGCCAAAAGACTCACCGCCGTCTGAACTATATGCTTAACTTTTGGTGGTGCCATCTTGGCAAGATACACTGCCGTAAAGAATCCTATCGGTGTTCCAAGGAGTATGGCTCCTGCTGTGCCATATATACTAGTTAATATAAATGGCAGTATACCGAATTCCGGCTGTGCCAATGTTGACTTCCACTCTGTTCCGCATAAAAATTCGAAAAGACCTATTTCACTTATTGCCGGTATTCCCGATATTACGAGATAAACTGTAATCAAAAGCACCGCACCTATCGTAATAAGTCCAAGAATAAGAAACACGCCATGTATAACATTTTCTAAAATATTGTTTTTGCTTTTACTCTTCATCATTATCCTCATTAATATAGATATTAGGCATATGGAATTACTTCGATATGCCTGCACCTCTATTTAGTTAGCAGGAACAACACCTGCTGATGTTATATAATTCTTTGCCTCTTCACTAATCGCATAGTCATAAAATGCTTTTGCCTGAACACTAAGTTCTTTACCAGTCTTTGTTACAAGCACGAATGGTCTTTGAATTGCGTAACTTCCATCCTTAATACTTGCTTCACTTGGTGAAACACCACCTACTGAAATGGCCTTAACATTTTCCTTAACCGATGCGACTGATGCATATCCTATAGCTCCCGGATTCTGTGATACTGTTGTAATCACATCACCTGTGGAAGTAAGCTCCTGTCTATACTTACAAGAATCTTCTGTATCTGTAACAGACTCAAAACCATCCCTTGTACCACTTCCTGCTTCTCTACCTACAACAACGATTTCCACATTATCCCCACCAACTTCCATCCAGTTAGTAATCTCGCCCTTGTATATCTTAGCAATCTGCTCTACTGTTAAATCTGCTACTTTATTATCCGGATTTACAACTACAGCAATACCGTCATACGCAAGAACTGTCGCTGCAAGACCAGACTCTTTTTCAGAATCCTTGAGATTACGACTTGACAGACCGATATCACATCTTCCCTCAAGCACCGCTGTAATTCCTGTACCGGAACCAGTTGGATCATATGTAAATGTTACATTCTTATTTTTCTCCATAAATGCTTCACCAAGCATACCTATTACTTCTTCCATGGAGGTTGAACCGTTAGTTGAAACCGTTCCACTAATTGAACCATTGCCGTTTCCATTCGTCCCATCATTGTCATTTGACTTACCGCCGCAACCCACACATACAATAACTAATGTGAGCAACGCTAACATACTAATAATTGTCTTCTTCATCTCTTATCTCCTTTAGATGTTTCTCTTTTTCTCTCTCTTTCGAGTACAAGTTCAATTTATCACCTGACTGTAAAACCTGTTATCATACTGCTGTAAATTCGATGTAAAGTGTAGAACTTGTCCAATATATTTATATGTGTGGACCACTTTATGTATGACAAAGAATTATTAGTAGTTGGCTAAATATTCTTTACCACTTTTACCGCCTATAAAAATCTTCTTGACAACACAAAGGTAATATGTTACATATTTTATATGGGTAAGTTATTACCTTTCTTGCGGTAATTATATATAGGCGGTCTATCAGTCTTGTATGATTCGCCCTGAATGGAGGTTATTATGCATATTAAGGAAGTAATGCAACATGACAATATAGACTTTACAGGAATTGAATTATCCTACTTTTTATTGGGATTGCTCAGCGCATTTGACAATAGATTCCAGGCACTTGCAGATAAATTCATAGGGGTAATCAGCTGGAAACAATTCTTTGCAATTATCTGCATCAATATGTGTAAGGAAAGTCCAACCATAAAAGAACTGGCTGAGATTATGGGAAGCTCCCATCAGAATGTAAAGCAAATTCTGCTTAAACTTGAAAAGAAGGAATTTGTGAAGATAGTACAGGATTCACAGGACAAAAGAAAGCAACGTGTTATTCTTACGGAACAATGTATGCAGTTCTGTGCTGACAACGACGACAAAAGCGCTATGGTTATGACATCAATGTTTGAGGGAATCACACAGGAACAGTTGCAGGTAACAATACAAACTATTATGCAGATGGAAGATAATTTGAAAAGGATTTAAGGTGAATGCATATGAAGATACTAGTAACTTATAAAAGCAAAACCGATTTTACAAAAAAGTATGCAGAAATAATTGCAAGTGAATTGAATTGCTTAGCTATAGACTTTAAAAATGTAAACGCTGAAACCATGTCTGACTACGATGTTATTGTCCATGGAGGTGGACTACATGCCGGTATGGTAAATGGATTAAAGCAGGCAAAAGAAATGTTTTATAAAAGTTCTGCTCAGACATTTGTTGCATTCGCAACTGGAGGCACACCTAATACCGAAGCTGACGCTATTGGCGAAGTATGGAAAAATAATTTAACATCAGAAGAATTAGAAACCATTCCACATTTTTATATGCAAAGTGGTATCTGCTATGAAAAGATGTCACTACCTGACAAAGCCCTTATGAAGATGGCAGCAGCTATGCTTAGCAAGAAAAAGGACAAAAATGATTTTGATGAAGGCTTTGAACAAGCTATTAAACAATCCTATGATATTTCTTCTGAAGAATACGCAAAACCATTAATAAAATACATACAGGAAAGGAGATCGCATGAATAACGGAATTATATTATATCAATCAAAATACGGTTCAACCAAAAAATACGCGGAGTGGTTAAAAGAATTAACAGGATTTGACATGATTGAAACAAAAAAAGCAGATATCAAAAAAGTTCTGGAGTATGATATAATAATTCTTGGAGGCGGAATATATGCTTCAGGAATTGCGGGATTATCATTCTTGAAAAAGAATATTGGAACTCTTAAAGACAAGAAACTTGCAGTATTTTGTGTTGGAGCCTCTCCATACGATGAAAAGGCTTATGAAGAAACATATGCACACAACTTTAAAAATGAACTTGCGGGAATAAAATGCTTCTACGGACGGGGTGCATGGAACGAATCTTCTATGACATTTGCTGACAGAACCCTTTGTAAAATGTTACAAAAGGCTGTTGCAAAACAAGACCCATCCACCTATGAACCATGGCAGCAGGCACTCATGTGTGCTGTAGGTCAAAGCTGTGACTGGACAGATAAGAAGTATCTTGAGCCCGTACTTGAATTTATCAGTTCCATATAGTTCTGATTACTTGTTTGCGAATTTATGATTCCTACGCTAGTATTAATAAAACTACCCAGAAAGGAAAACCATGAAAAAAATCAAATATATCATCCTTTTATGCACCATTCTTTTATTGACAGGTTGTGCAAAAGAACCAAAAAACTCAACTGAAGAATCTAGTGTTAAGCCAACTAACACCTCAGACAATCCAGCTACAATGGAGTCGGTTGAAAACTCAACTTCCATAGAAGAGAGTTCAACCACAACCATTTTAAGTGATGCAGATTGTAACTTAACTTCTATGGAAGACCACAAAGCATATGAAACATTGGAACATATACTTCTTAACCCTGATGATTATGTAGGTAAAATTATCACGATTAAAGGTGAGTATTCCTCTGTGTATTACTCCCATATGCAACAACGATACCATCATGTTCTGCTTTCAGATTCTGACGGTTGCTCTCAATTGCTTGAATTTATCTGGGGCAGTGGAAACCACGTATACCCGGACGAATATCCAAAAGAAAACACTATTATTGAGGTTTCGGGAACATTTGAAACCTATCAGGATAAAGGTGATCCTAGCACATACTGTAGATTAGCTAACGCGACTTTAAAAGTCATAAAGTAATTAAATATTCTTCAATGGACGTAACTTATTATACAATCCTGTTCCTATAGGTTCAGGATTGTATGCTTTCAAACAATATCTTCGCAGCCTGCTCTAGTTCCCTTCTCTCTTCTACATCATCATAAGCACTTTCCCTGCCGTCAATTGCCTCATTAACATCCATAGAAAACAAGCCATCCTTATTGCAATAGAAGAAAATCTTCTTTACTCTATTGATTTTAAAACGTGCTTCGGGATTTCCCTCCGGATAAAGTTTAATCATCTGAATCTTATCTGAAGACAGTGCCGCAACGAAAGAAATGTAATGCTTTTTCGTCATATCATGTTCGATACGCACGTAATACTCATCTTCAACTCTTTCAATAAAAATCATATGATTCTCATCTGTTTCTTCTGCTTCGGATGGTGTAAGCAGCACTCCGTGGCAGTTGATTACAGCCTCACCCATAGAGTGAATCATATTTCCACAGACAGGACATACATAGAACTTGGAACGTAGCATATTGGCTGATACATTTACATTGCTCACTGCATTGCCTGATATAAGTTCTGTGATTGATATGCCAAAGACTTTGGCTATTGGCTCTAACAACGAAATATCCGGATAACCTTTCGCAGTCTCCCATTTTGAAACAGTCTTGTCCGAAACACATAATTTTTCAGCAAGCTCTACCTGTGTCAAATGATTCTTTTCCCGCAGTTCTTTTATAACTGCCCCTGTAACATATTGATTCATACTTTCTTACCTCCTATGCATATGACATATATATCATAAGCGCAGAAAGACAATTTGACTATCTACGAAAAGTAGAGATATAGCAAATGGCAATGCGCCATAAAGACGCATTGCCATTCTCACCCGTTTATTTAGAACAACTGTCCCGGAAGTTTTTGCTTTTCTTTGTATGGAAATGCCTTATCAAATTCTTCGACCTCTTCCTCGTTAACAAAGTAACCTTGTGGTGTCACATATTCTCCTGTTATACCCTTAAGATATCCCGGAATCAATTCTTTGCAAAGAAAGAATGATGAATCCGCATCCTCCGGCAAGCCATGATAACGAATACCAAACTCTCTTGCAAATGTAAATCCGCTTTTTCCATAGAAATCGATATTACCCTCGAAACATAGTGCTCCACAACCAAGTTCCTTCGCCTTTTCCAAAGAATAATCCAACAGAATTTTGCCATAGCCCTGCCTTTTGAATTCAGGCGCAATACAGATAGGCCCCATAGTCATAATAGGAATGTCCCTGCCGTCATCTGACTTGATAATTGCATGCATAAACATATTTTGGCCTATCAACTGCCCATCCTTTTCCATAACGAAGTCCAGCTCTGATACAAATGCTTTATCATCTCTAAGTTGATTCAGCACATAATGCTCTAAGCAACCCGGGCGATACACATTCCAGAATGCCTCTCTTACAAGATTTTCAACTTCTCTGTGTTCTTCTTTTCTTTCTAAACGAATTATATAGTCATTTTTATTCATTAATTTTCCCTCCTGATGATTGTTGACTGCAATACTGGGAGGTTTGTGCGAGACTGTATTTACGCAAACCTCCCGGTTAGCCCACAATCTCCTGTGCTTTGATTGTTCTTCTCAAAAAGCAATCTCCTTAAAAATTTATTTATAATCAAGCCTTACGGCAGATTATCTGTATGTCTGTAGTTCTTTACTGCGATAAACTGAAATTTTTAAGCGAATTTAATTCAGTCTTCTTTCAATTTTTGCCACTCTTCACGCGTGATGGCATAGGCATAAGAAATAGTGTTTTTAGGGTCTGGATATTCCTTTACCTTTTTCATTCCATTTGCAATAGCCGTAGAAAACGAACCAATATTTGTATATTTCATATATGAATACAGACAATCATATTTCGTGTTTTCAAATCCCCAATCCCTAACAGCTTTGGCAGCTTCACTCCCGAATCCTTTCCTCCAATATTTCTTATAAATGTGATACCCTATTTCTGGAAGTAATTCTCCATCAATATTTTGAATCGTCATTCCGCAATCACCAATAAACTCTCCTGTTTCTTTTAATTCAACAGCCCATATCCCAAAGCCATATTCCTTATAATTCTGAATATTCCACTCAATCCAATGTTTAGTCCTTTCTTCATCATATGGTTTGGGATAATGTTGCATTGTTTCTGCATCTGACAATATTTCAAACAACGCTTCAAAATCATCTAATCTATATTCCCTTAATATTAACCGCTCTGTTTCAAGTACCATTTTTAACCTCCACAAAATTCAAAGTTAACTTTCTAAGAACCTTTTTTCTATTTCCGAATCAGTTTTAAAAAATCCGTAAAACATAAAACCAAACCCTATGCACCCCCCTACATTAAGTGCAATGTGGATTGGCGTATGCAATAAAAACATTACTACACTTAAAAGAATTTCAACCACTCCAAGTATTTTCCCTATGGATATGAATATATGCGGTGCAATACTTTGTGCATATTCCCAATGTTCTTGTGATTTTCTCGAAGTTGGCGTGTTATACCCATTATGCTTATTCATATCTGATACGGGGTGTTTCTTAAGCATGTCTCCTACTAAAATCATTACAAATGGTACAATTAGATTTAAAAGTAATAAATAATGCATTCTTGTTCTACCTCCGCAAATTCAAATCTTCTGTTACTTTTAAGTTCTCCGTAAGACTGAAATTTTTCAATTTCTTTTGTGTATTTAATTTATCAAATCACCTTAAAATTGTATATCTATCTTCTATATTTACGGTAGTAATAATAGCAATCGCTTTCCATGTTTGGTTGCGTATGATTTATTGGATATCTCTTTTCAAACAATTCAAATCCTGCTCGCTCTGCAACTTTGCAAGAAGCCTCGTTTGCGCAGTCAATTGTAAGTATCATATATTTTAAGTCTGATACCTCCATACACCAATCAAACAACGCCATCAATGCCTCAGTTGCATATCCATGTCCTTGGTATTCTTCATCCAAGAAATAGGCCATCTCTACTTCACAAACTGTATCTTCAAATCCCATACCTACTGTTCCAATAAGTATATCTACATTTTTAAGTGTAATTGCATATCTCTTACATTCATATACATCAATGGAATCTTTTTGTGTTTGATGCCAATCAACATACCCATCGAAAGATTCTGGACTTGGACTGTTTTCGGACCAATCTCTCATAAAACGTACAACATTCTTTTGCCATACTATCTTATATAATTGCTCTTGGTCTTTTCTTTCCAGATCTCGTATTATGAGTCTTTCTGTTTCAATTCTCATATGATAATTCTCCTTTTCTATCTCGACAAATTCAAATTCGTATCTCTATTTATCAAATATCTTATCTAGTTCTTCAATCATAATCTCCGGATGAAACAATGCATTTTCACAATGAAATTTACCTTTGAAACATTTAACTGTTGTGTTCGGATAATGTTTCTTAACAAACTTAGCAGATTTCTTTGCAAGCATTTCATTAACTGCTGTTCCATGAAAGAAATATACCACTGTATCAGGAGTATATATGCCCTGACTTAATTTAAAATCAGCTATTCCATCTATACTATTTTCTACAGTTATGTCGGACATATTATCAAGCACTTTCAAAAAGTATTCCAGATTATCTTCTGAAATAATTACTTTTGTAGC
>JAZQME010000016.1:0-4318 GCA_045543195.1 Lachnospira sp. | reverse complement strand
TTTCCTTGCCTACAATAACTTTGCCTATGTTTCCCTTAATCTTTAATACCTTCTCTGTACTCATCCCGCTATCCCTTTCAATAATTTCTCCATTCTTTTTCTGGCTCTGCTAAGCCTTGTGGTAACATTGCCAACCTTCAGTTCCATAATTCTTGCAATCTCTTTAACAGAATACTCCTCATAATAAAACAACTGCATAATTACTCTGTCCTGTTCAGGAAGCTGCAACAGTGCTTCAATAACTGCATTGTCTTCCGATGTAAGGTTACTCTTTGAATGTTCTGACAAAACCTTGGTCCACCCCTTTTCATCGGATGTCACACTTCCTCCGCCTGCCAAAGAGGAACTTAAAGCCCGGCATGCATTGACAGTTGCTACAATAAACCATCTTTTCTCATGATTATCGTCGTTAAATACCGGCTCCTGTCTTAAAAAGCGCTCGAACACAACACGATATATATCTTCTGCGTCCCGTTCACTTTTCATATAAACAAATGCCAGCTTGTAGACCATGCTTCCCCGTTGATTCACAATCCCTACAAACCTATTCTCTTCAATCAATTCCTCCGTTCCTCCTATTCCTTTGGCTTTTCCTCATCCTGTATTTCCAGTTCCCTGCCAAACTTTTCAAGCTCATCCTTTGTTACTCCATCCTTTGAATATCTGGCTTTCTCGTATATGTCAGTTATAACAGAAGCCTTTTTATCATCCTTAGTTATATAATTCCTTGTAATGCTTTCAGGGAATCCCTCAATACCCTTCGCACCATCTTTTACAACTGTCTGCTTATATAGCTTTCGTACATTGTCTGCATTACTTTCTACACCCAGCAAATCTTTTATTATGTAGTTAACTGCAGCTCTTATGCCACCTGTCACAGTCCTTTTCTTAGGAATTATATTCTCTTCTTCAAACTCCACATCCTCAGGATTCCATGCTTCAAACTCGTCATCACCTATGACATAATCTTTCCTCAGACTTTTGATATATTTAACGATTTCCATCACTGCAAGTACAATACATACAACAATCGCCACTAAAACAACTATGGCTGCTATTCGAAGCCACATATTTTCTCCCATAACCTGCTTTATAGGTGCGGTTCCGTTTTCAACAGATTCAAATATATACGATTCAGCCGGCTCCGGTTGAATTCCATCTAAATCTGGCAGACTAAACTCAACCGATGTACTCTCTGTTTCAGTTTCCCGTTCAGAAGATATGTTAATTCCTGATAGTGCTGCTCTTAAAAGTGCTATAATAATTCCAAATCCTTTTTTTAACAGATTAAAAACATAATTACCTGCTGCCCCGTTGTGTAACACCATTGTAATCGCAGTAACACCAAGTCCCAATACAACACAAAATGCGTTCAACACAATCTTTATCTGCTGTCCCGGATAATTAATATCAAATCCATACTCATCCCTAAGATTGGCAGAACCATTGGCATAATGCCGAATTATAATAAGCACAACCATAACAACAGCTATAATAACACTGGCGTGCAAAAGTAATTCTGCCTTAAACCACTGTGCTAATATGCCAATCACTGCCGGTATCATAACCACCATAAAGTGTAAGTTTTCCTTGCTGTCTAACTGAGTTCTTGCATATGTTATATAAACAGAATATGCTGCAATGATACCAAGTGATAACATAGTCATTATGAGTATTTGCGCCATGGAAAGTGTTCTGGTATATCCGGACAGCGCCGTTTTAGCTATCAAAACAGTAAATACCGTATACAAGCCAAAAGACATCATATGAAATAAAATACTGTAAAAAAAGCTATTTACTATGACTCTCACAAGCTTTGACACTAAAGCATATCCCGTTATAACAGCCGCAACAATCAAAAACTCATACCCTGCATCAACACCCATGACACAATTAGCAACTGCACTCGATATCATATACAGTGTCAAACATTGCAGCAGCATATTAGTTATACGCTCTTTGTTTCTTTCCAAGCCAAATCAGCCTCCCCATCCATATCAAATTGTATATTATGACAATTAAACACAGCCCGGTTACATATCCTGTTTCATAAACGCCTCTTAAGTCAAAAACAGTTTCACCTTCCTGCGGAAGATAATACAATGGTATGCAATTTTCTTTCCCATTCGCTATAGTATCCGGCATACCCGAACTGTAACTGCCTACAGCATTAACATATATAAATATATCAACAGGATAGATTCCCTCTTCTATAGCAGCATTTATTGAATCTGTAGCGCTTTCTTCTTTCATGCTCTTCGCCAGCTCCTTCAGACGTTCAGCATTGTCTTTTGAATATATGGCATGTAAATTTACACCATGTCCTGCAAGTCCAAAGCTATATACACTTACACTATTAAGTTCTTCCTTTTCTTCCTTTATCTGCTCCTGTGTCCTGTTATCCCCTTCCAACTTCCACCTAAATATATAGGTATGTCTGCCCAAATCTTCACTATATCCATAATAAGCTTTACACTCAGTACCATTCATCTTCAAGTATGCGTTATTGAACGCAAACAGGAAAACAGCAACCAGTGCAACAATGCCTACGACAATAAACGGCAGACATATAAGCATTTTCTTATCGTACTCCCTTTTTAACATCTCATCATCATAAACCTTGTTTGATGCATCCCAGCCTGCCCATTGATCTTCACCTTTACCGGACAGAACATCGGACTTGTACTTCTGATTAATACTATGCCCCGATGTCTTACGCTTCTCAGGATTGTCCACCTTGTCAAGTGCAGCTTTATATACCGATTTGTCAAACTTCATAAGCCCATCACCTCTTTTTCACGCTTATTCCCAAACATATATTTCCACTCGATTCTCCCAGCCATATGACCTTATCTTATCCCATGCCTCATTAACTGATTCTGTATCACGTTTGCTAGCTACAACTATCCACAAGATCCGATGTCCTGCCTCAACTAACTCAAACACTGAGGACTTCAACCCCTTACTCAAATCTCCCATCTGGGATATAAGTATAAGTGTGGTCTGTGCTGTAAGACCTTCTTCAAGCTTCGTATCAGCCACTCCGTCCTTTGCCAATACGTCAATTCTTGCAAAGCTTTCCAGCACTTCCTTTTCAAAGCCAACATCATCTCTTTCCGGCAAACACACTAAAGCCTTTGTATATGCATCTAGTGTATTGCTGATAAAACTAACCGGAACTTTATTCTTTAACATCTCCACATATATAGATGCCGCAATAGATATATTAAGTTCCTGTAAATACTCACTTTCTTCATAAAAACTGTCCGGAAGTTCCATAACAATCCTAACTGAAGAACGTCTTACATCATCATATGTATTTACCATTAGCTCATCGGCTCTGGCAGTGGCATTCCAGTTAATTCTGGTCATAGGGTCCATATCTGTATACTCTCTTATGTCGCGAAATGCTAATCTGTCCTCAAGCACTCGCTGGTAGTGAACACGTTCCCCCTCCGTCACAAAAGAATATATAGGAACTTCTGAAACATCCAGCAGTTTTGGATAAACTATCAGCCTTGAACGCTGTGGTATCTGACATTCCAAAGTGTCACCTAAGAACATTCCCTTGAACACAACATAAGCCCTGCCTATATCGTAACATCCTCGACGTTTGCAACGGTAAACAATATTCCTTGTAACCTTCTGCTTATATAACAATGAAAACACACCGCTTCTGCCATTAATCGGCTCACCATTCCTTGTAACATCGTACTTAAGATATATATATGGAAGGTACAGTTTACTTGTGTTTGCAAGCACTTCAAGTATCTTAACCTCAGTATCCACCATAGCTTCCGGTCTGTCATACCGCACTTTAACCTTAAGCCCCTTGCTCCAGTTTTTCCGATATATACGTTCCAGACATTTGCCAATTATTACTATAACTATTAAAGCAAGCAGTACTGCCACTCTTTATCACCTCTCCCACTCTTCTGTAGGTACCGGAATAGTCTTAAGCAAATCCTTAATAACATCTGCTCCGGTAGCACCTCCTGTTATATTACGCGCTCTCATCTTAAGTCTGTGTGCCACCACAGGCGCCATCATATGCTGTACGTCCTCCGGCACACAATAATCTCTTCCACACACATACGCATAAGAACGTATAGCTCTCATAAGGGCAAGTGTCGCTCTTGGACTTGCTCCTATCTCTATGTACTCATGCTCTCTTGTAGCATTTATAAGCTTAACCACATACTCTCTAAGCACAGGATGAACATATACCTTCCTTGCCTCTTCTCTCATAGCAGCAATATCTTCACCTGTACACACTGAACTTATTCCGTCAAATGGCGAACTTGCAAAGAACCTGTCA
>JAZQME010000015.1:0-275064 GCA_045543195.1 Lachnospira sp. | reverse complement strand
CCTTTCAATAATTTCTCCATTCTTTTTCTGGCTCTGCTAAGCCTTGTGGTAACATTGCCAACCTTCAGCTCCATAATTCTTGCAATCTCTTTAACAGAATACTCCTCATAATAAAACAACTGCATAATTACTCTGTCCTGTTCAGGAAGTTGCAACAGTGCTTCAATAACTGCATTGTCTTCCGAGGTCATATTGCTCTTTGAATACTCTGACAAAACACTTTGCCACCCCTCATCATCCAATGTAATATTATGTTTGTTCCAGGAGGAGGCTATCATCGTCTTGCAAGCATTGATAGTAGCCACGATAAACCACGCTCTTTCGTGCTCTTCATCATTAAAATCCGGTTCATATCTTAAGTAGCGTTCAAATACAATCTGATATATATCTTCTGCATCATATTCACTTTTCATATGAACAAATGCCAACTTATAAACCATACTTCCCCGTCGGTTTACCACATCGACAAATGTTTGCTCGTCAACCAATTCCTCACTTCCTTTCTTTAGTTTTATTAAGAAGAAAATGTCAAATTTTCTGTCTCTATTATATAACACTCGAAAAAATTCAAAAATGTAACACATATGCTATAAACTTTTTTGTATTTTTTCCGATACATAATATATAGATATAAATTGTAACCCATAGACCATTGCAGATTTTGTAACTCAGCGAAATAAGTCCAAGGAGGGATTATTGCAGTATATGGATATGAAAGTCTTTATCAGGTTCAAGCGGTTTCGGTAGTCGCCGGCGCTAGAGGTGTTAACCCTAACGGAAAAGGCAACCATTCTAATCAACAGCACACTCATTCTGACGGCAAGGCATTTGCCAAGGTTTTGGATGCTGCGAAAGAAAGTCAAAAGCGTAACAACATCACAGTCTACACTAACGGATACACAAAAAACGCTTTACCTTTCTACAATTTTATTACTACCAGGGAGTACAGATATGATTAATTGGATTAGAGCATATGAATAATGCGGCATCTTTCCTAACGAAAGACGCCGCATTATTTTAGTCCTTTTTCTCAACAATTTTCTGATCCGGAATCCACGTTCTAAGAATCTTATGTAACACCGATGTCTCTATCGGCTTTGACATATAATCATTAAAACCCGCCTCCATAAACGATTCTCTCACACCATCTATGGCATTGGCAGTTAGCATAACAACAGGAACCTGCTTGTAATAATCACCATCCATATTCCTTATTATATTAAATGCTTCAACTCCATCCATCTCCGGCATCATATGATCCATAAATACAACATCATAATCCTTAGTTTCCAATGCCTTAATAGCAGCTCTTCCACTCTCCACGCTTACTATCTGCATACCAAAAGGTTTCATAAGTCCTTCTGCAACTCTAAGGTTAATTATATTATCATCTACAATAAGCACTTTAGCACTTGGTGCCGTAAACGCCGGTAGCTTTTTCTTCTTGGTCGCTGCCGCAGAAATTAACTTCTCACTGTTAACAGCATTGGTCAAAGTCAATACGTAAAACGGTTTATAGACACTCTTTATATCGTCAGGCAGTGCAATCTTACAGAATCTGTCCTGAATCACCACCAGTTTCGTCTTATTATCAAGACTTGTGAACAACTCCTTATTCTCCACATACATACACTGCGGTATAAAACAATGAGTATATTCACCTGTTACAACCGCTTCTTCAAGCTGTTTAAGCGTTTCAAACCTCTTAATCTTTGTATCCAGCCCAACCGCCAGCTCTTCAACAAGTCTACAATACTCAGGCCCTATCTTAGGATGACCATAGCGGCGTCCTGCCAGACACACCGCAACATTAACATTATCTTTGTCCTTAATACTGGCGAAAGGCTTATCATCAGAAACCTTAAGCGGTATGGTAACCGTAAACTTAGAGCCCTCCCCATAAACACTTTCTACATCTATAGTACCGCCCATACGAAGGACCAATCCCTTAGAAATCGCAAGTCCAAGTCCCGTTCCTTCCACAGAACGGTTCTTTTTAGTATCCACCTGCTGGAAACTTGTAAACAGCTTCTTGATATTCTCCTCAGTAATACCAATACCTGTATCTTCTATGGCTATCTTTAAAACAATTCCCGAATCGGTCTTTGTATAAGTCATCTCTAAGACTACGCAACCCTGATTAGTAAACTTTACCGCATTAGTCATAAGATTAATAATAATCTGTCTTATACGAATCTCATCACCTATAAGCTCCGCAGGAATCTTGGGGTCAATCCGCACAATCAATTCGATATCCTTATCACCTACACGGGTTACTGCCATATTAATAACATCATTAACTGTGGAACATATATTAAACTTATCCTCAATAATCTCAGTCTTACCTGACTCAATCTTCGAAAAATCAAGTATATCGTTGATGATAGCAAGAAGATTTCTTCCTGAATTCTGTATATTATAACAGTTCTCACGAACGCTATCATTAATATCATCTCTCATAATGAGTTCGCACATACCAATAATAGAGTTCATAGGTGTACGAATCTCATGTGACATATTAGCAAGGAAATCACCTTTTGTACGATTAGCATTCTCCAGTTTTTCAATAAGTGCCTCTTTCTGCTTGTTCGACTCATATACTCGATACTGGATAACCACACACAAAACAGCAACCACAAAGTAAACCATAGGAAATCTAAGTCTGTATGTGTTGGAATACTGATATCCTAATCTAAATAGAGGTGTCCACATATATATCACAAGCGACACTTCAATTAAAGAACTAAATATCGTACCATAGAACAATCCAAAGCAGAACATAGTTGCCGGTGGAACAATCAATAACCATACAATACTAAAGCCATCTACGCCACCACTTACGACAAAGTACATCATCATAAAGTATGCGGCGACAAGAAAGCATATAAGCAACTGATAACGATTCTTCCCAAACACAAATATGATAACACTCAACGCAAAACAGACAAATACAACTCCAGTAACATACATAACCTGGGTGGCACCTGTAAAATAATTAATAACAGTCATAGTAAACGCAATAATGGCCATGGCTACACCGGCTATAGCCAATGTTTTCTCACTGAAATTACCTGCTTCATTAAGCATATCTCTGAGAAACTTTTTCATATTTACAAGCACCTCCCTTCACATCTTTACTATTCAGTAGTTGCTATCATATCAACAATAGCCCAGTGCGGGTTATCAACTCCATCGTTGGAATCATCATATTTTACAAAATAAAATGTAGAATCCATAGTCTCTACAACAGTAGCTCCTGTCCTCGTCAAATACATAGCTTTATCAAAGTACACATGGCAAGAGAAACAATTCTCACCATAAGAAACATAATTAGAAACTTTCACATTAGAATATGGATTAGCCTTAAGTGTATGTGCACTAACTAATGTTATATCAATACCAAATGCATACTTTGTTGCCATATTCCAATAATACGAATCTCTAATCAAATATTTTCTGATAGTCTGAAGACCATAATTAGCCCCCGTCAAATCTCTTGTTGTGAAATTTGACCACATCTTAGCTGCCTCTAATGCAAAATCACCGTATTCTTTTGGCACCTCAGCATTGGACACGGCCTTAGATGCATCAATATTACCTTTTGCATCAACCGCATATGTCACTTCGTTATTAGCACCATCGTATATCTTTATAACAGGTTCATTAACAAATCCTTCAACCTTATACTCCACTATAGAAGGCATATTTACATACTCCGACACATACTGAAAATCCGGATTAGCTATCACTGTATCAGTTTTTTCTTCACTTCCCAGTGCTATATCATTGACTTTTACAGTATAATTTTCAGGTACCTTGATAGTATAATTATGTGTATCTTTATTACAAACCGGTTCTATAGTCTGAATATCCCAATCCATAATAGTCAAAATTGCAAATATTTTCTTAGTATCAATTGCCTTCAATGTTATATGTGCAACAACATTATCACCTGCATATATATCATATACCGGCTCCTCAGTTGCATAACTAGCTGAATTCTTCTTAGCTGAATACTTTACATCACCCTGAAACTGTGAATAATATGCATCCAAATACGCATCTGATGACTCAAATTTCCCTGCTCCTACAGGCAATGTCATCTCTTCAGCTATTGTTTTATCATTGATTTTCTTCTCAAATTCTTCCAAGTATTCATTAACAACATTGCCCGGTTGTGAATTCTCATATTGCCTAAGGCAACGATCTGTATATATAAGGAATACTGCTGCCAACAATAAAAGTATAGCTCCATATATAGCAAAGCCCATCCAAAACTTCGAAAGCTTTTTCCTTTTCACTCCAGCATCGCTTGGATCAAGCATATCCATATCAGCAATATACCTTTTTTTAGTCACAGGCTCAATAACACTTTTCTTTTCACCCAAAACAATATCGTTGTCTAGTTCTAACTCTAAGTCAAGTTCTTCCTCAACTAATTCAATATCAGGCTCACTATTTTTTATATCCTTTTGTAACTTTTCATCTCTATCTGCCACAATTGCACCTCCTACTGTTCAGATTTCGGCTTCACAACAAATGCTGTTGGAAGCTTCCAAGATGCGTTAGAAAAGTAAAATGTTACACTCGTCATCTCGTACTGTCCATTATAAACCATTGTAGATGAACTTCCACCGTCAATATTAGCTGCATTAACAGCACCATATTCTTGCATGATACCTATAAGGTCCGACGCTGTAGCACCAAGATGTCCTGCTACACCGCGTCCATCAGTAACAAGGAACATTATTGCTCCATCTGCTCTCTGACCTACTGCAGTTCTTGGGTTAGCACCACTACCCATACCATTAAGCTCTCTCGCCTGACCATTTATAATCAATGGAACAAAGTGATTGTTAGCATCTGATTTCTCCTCAGGGAACGCTATGGCATCACGAATCCCCTCTTGCTTAACATACGCTTCAAACTGACTAGGAGTCATACCATCTATATCCTTAATAACGAGAATATTGTCATTATTCATACCTACCAAGTACAAACCCTTACTATCACTAGGGCGATTGTAAAGAATCTTTCCCTGTGACACAACTATTCCCATTGGTCTTCCACCTTTGTTACCTTCCGATAAATAAATACCGCCATTAACGCCTGCTATAGCCCCTGCATTGGACACAATAACATCAAGATTCTTGCCATACTCACCCCAAGGATATGTTGTGCCAAGCTCAACCTGAGCCGGATTTTTAATAATCATCATTTTTCCAAAGAATGTTCTACCCGAAACTTCGACAATCTTTATTCCATTCTCATCAAAACCTTCTTCCTGTGTATCTTCAATTGGATTCATAACAATTAAATCTTTATTAACTTCCTCATCCATTTTTTCCATAGAGTTCTGATTTACAATAGCCTGAATCTCTTCCTCGGAACACATCCATGAAGCTAAAAACTTCATCTGGCCTGTCTCAAGTATCGTTGTAATAAAAAGGGATCTTGCCGCTTCTGATGGTCCATTGCAACACATCTGCAACATAACATACAATGTTCCAACCAAAATAACCACAGTTAACATTATAACTGCTGACACGCGTCCTGCTATTTTTAAAATTCTTTTTAACATGTATACTCCTTTCAACAAATTGAGATTAAACAATTATATCACATAATTCGTCATATTTCAATTATATGATTCCTTTTGCTGCCTGTTGGCCGACCTAAACTGCTTTATGACAGCTGCCACTCCTCCGTATATCTTACGAGCATTTGCAATATCATAAGCTGTGGCTACATATCTGCCATAGGCAACATTTTCAACCATAAGCGTAAGTTCACTTATATCATATCCCGTAAGTCTTTCATATTCCGTGGCATATTCATAAGGAGTGTAGCACTCCGGTCTGTTCACAATATACCTTGATGACTTATGCTGCAATCGCTTATACAACATAACCACAGCTTCACCCGGTGTAACCTTTCGTAATCTGCTCTTAAAATGTAATTCACTTACATAAGGTGCAACCACCTTATAGATAAATAATACAACAATAATCGCAAGGGAAGCAATGCCAAATATAACCATAGCCCTAAAGCCTGCATACACGAAATATCCTGCAAAACCATTAGTTCTTCCCTCTGTTTCGTTATAAACTGCCGGCTTCGTAGCCTCATATATAACATAGCCCACATTCTGTATGTAGACCTCCGGATAGGCATGACCACTGTTTGTTCTAACCACAAGTTCCCCGCTCAGCTCCATATCCGGCACATAACCTTCTGCGTATCTTACAACAAGTCCCACCGAACGGGCCATAAGTACATATGCCGAAGCATAATCCGAGCAGGTTCCTGTTTTACCCTCGAAGAGGAAGTATTCTACACTGTCATCCGGCACATCATAGGAAAGGTCATACACAAAATCGTTGTTCTCAAAGTAAGCCTGCAATGCAGCTGCCTTCTCCCAATCATAAGTACAGTCTTTAGTAATCTCCTTGGCAAGCTCGCTCACTCTTGCCGGAATCAACCGATTATTCTCTTCATAAATATCTGCGTAGTAGCCGGCCCTTTGTGCTTCTGTTATATACTGGTCTAGCACGTCCTCTAACTCTGTCTCACCTTTAGCTGACAAAACATTCTTTACGTCCTGCAACATAACAAGAGATGTGTCTGTATCCATATTGGCTCCGCCACAATCAATCCATGCCTGACGAAGAGCTTCATTATCATAATATTCTACCTGATACATTATATTGGCATCCACCAACCCCTTATCCGGTCTGAATACATCCTGTCTGGTTACATATATCCCCTGACCTGATTCTATAGGCTTAACAGTTACACTAGCAGTATTAGGAGGTGTTATATAGGCACCATTGGCAAAATTAGTAGCCTGTACTAACACACTTTTCTTATAAGTATCTATATCATATGGCAATTGTTTAATTCCATACTTGGCAAGAAGTCCCGGCTCATACTCTTCAGCCTTATACAATGCCTCCATAAGATAATCAAGCTGCTTACTGTCAGATGCTTTCTGCCATGCTTCCTTCACATACATTGGCCACGAATAATCGTCATCTGCATACCATCTGTCGTTATCAAAATCATAATAATCAAAAACCTGCTTCTTAAGGTACAACGGTCCCATTGACTCATAACCTGTGACAACATACAATTTACGATTATCTGACTGCTGATAATTGTCAGCATTACCTGAATACTCACTAAGTGCCGAGTATCCTTCCGATATTGGTTCCGTAGCATTGCCACCTAAGAAAGCATCCTCAAACATATAATAATATGGAGTATCTGCATCCCGCACTGACAAACCTACCATAATAAAAAGAATTGCATAAAATCCCACTGATACAATTCCGGAAACGTATCCTATTATTCTTTTACCCTTATCTTTAATGGTTCTTATATTTATTAAAAATGCAGCAACATTTAGCACTGTTATAAATACAACCTGCGTCATATCTATAGGCTTCATAACCTTAACATAAAGTATTAACGGAATCATACTTACAAGAAGCAAGAATGATGTCCTATACTGAATCTTTGTGAAGTAATAAACCACCAGTGCAAAAAACACTGTAAATATCATAACAAGCGTTATAAGATATGTAGAAGTAGTCTCCACATAATCCCCTGCTGACACAAACCAGCGCATATATGACTGATATCCGCCTGCAAACATAAGTGTTGTTGATATATTAAGCAGTACAACTATAAGCACTACCAATATAAGACCGCCTACAACCTTATGTTTCTTAACATATTCACACAATGCCATTATCTCTGCGCAAACCATAGCCTGAATCAAGGTCCAGCCTGATAACATATCTACATCATATGCCGAAAACACCACAGTACTTAAAAGCAACGACAAAAAGAACGGCAGCATCAGCGAACTAAGCTTTAACACTATCCTCTGCTTAAGGTTCTTTTCTACCTCTTTCTTAACCGGTTCTTTCTTTAATTCTATACCACCCTCTGTGCCTTGTTTCCTAGCCTCTTCAACAGCAGAAAATACAGTTGTATACAACGCTCCTGCCTCTGAATCCAGCACAGCCTGAGCATCACCATACATACTAGGAGTTGAGAATATTCCCACCTTCTCACGAAACTCTGCATCATCAACCGGAAGTCGGCATATATCATCACTTGTACTATATACATATCCGGCAAGCTCCAACCTTAAGTTTTCTAAATCCATTTCATCAGCTATCTCATACCTTACAAAGTTTCCTTTCATATAGGCATAGAAATTCACTGTATAGTTATGTCTGATTAAAACTCTCGTTATGCCCAACGCATTTTCTATAGCTTCCTGTGCTATTGTAGGAATTATCTCATCTATTTCTAAGTCTCTGTACTGAACAAGAGGCGCAACCTCGTACAGATTGACGCTATTCTTACTAAGAACACTGTCAAGCACTACATTAATAGACTGCGACGCCATTTCATCATCCAGACGCACAAGTAACTTCTCTCTCTTCGCTGACTGCTTCCAATTAATTCTCTTAATAGGATCACCGGGAACATACTCACGATTGTCATAACCCGGAAATCCACCAAACTGAAATCCTTGTGATTCTACTGTATCATCACTGTCATCCATATGATGCGAAGTCTGCATAACCTTTACTATTGCATCATCCCTTGCACCTATCTGTGCAATATCCGGAATAACTGCTACATTGCTTTTAAGCAAATCATAGTCTATATGCTTAGCTTTAAATGAGAAGAGCCCCAGATAATCTGTAACTCTCACCGTCTCAACTCCCACTGTGGACATACCACATATCTTGGCTGTAAAGCTTACTTCAAAGTCCTTCGCAGTTCTGGACATAGCTGATACTATCAATTCACCATCATTACTCTTTACTCCGGCCTCATTAGTAAGTAACACTGACACAGGCGGCGTAGGAAATATGGACTTGTTACGTACACTTACAGCCATATTGCAAGTATCACCCTTTGATAGAAGTGCGTCCTCCATATGGCAGGTAACAGACAGCAAATGACTTGCAATCCACGCCAAAAAGACTGACATCAATGGTGCCAGTATCAATGTAAGCAATATAAACCATCCCACGTTGGCATCCAAAAAAAGACCAAACACCATGGCAAATATTATGGCAAATATGTAATTAATAATACCTTTTACTATTACACTTACTTTCATATATCATTCCATATAATGGTGGCTTATCACCACCATCTCTATACATTTGTTAAACCACAACTGCAACACTATCCAGCAATCTTCTTACAGCTTCCTCAGTATTTACCACCATAGACTTTCCCTTTGGTGTGAGAATAATCCTATGTGCAAACACATAAGGTGCCAAAAACTTAATATCATCCGGAAGCACGAAATCTCTCCCCTTAACATATGCATAGGCCTTCGCCAATCGATAAAGAGCAATACTTCCTCTTGGACTTACTCCAAGCTTTATATAGTCCGCACGTCTTGTAGCTTCCGTCAGGTCGAGTATATAATCCCTGACTGCATCCGAACAATTCACTTCCTTAACAGCCTCAATAAGGCCAACTATTTCCTCACAGGAGATAACCGGAACAAGATTCTTAGGCGAAACATTCATCTCATTACGCATAAGAATATGTCGCTCCTCCTCTTTTGTTGGATATCCAATGCTTATCTTCATAATAAATCTGTCCATCTGAGCTTCCGGCAGATGATATGTACCATAGGTCTCCACTGAATTCTGTGTGGCAAGTACCATAAATGGCTTTGGCAGTGCAAATGTTGCACCATCCACACTAACCTGTCTCTCCTCCATAGTCTCAAGAAGTGCCGACTGTGACTTTGGCGATGAACGATTAATCTCATCCGCCAATAAAAAGTTACAAAATGTTGCGCCCTTTTTGAACACTGTTTGCTTAGTAGCGCTGTCTATCATAGTAAAGCCTGTAATATCTGTAGGCATAATATCCGGCGTCATCTGAATTCGTCCAAACACACCGCTACAAGAACTTGCCAAGGCAGATACAAGCTGTGTTTTACCTACTCCCGGAACATCCTCTATTAATACATGGCCACCTGCAAGCATAGCAGCAACCACTAATTCAATAACATCCCTCTTGCCCACAATAATATTTGAAACATTATCAACCAGTGCTTTTATCTTATAATTAGGTTCAAGTACTCTTTCTATCAATACCATATCCTCCCACTGTAAATATAATAAATTTAATTTATTATATCACACCCTAATCGGTTACGCTACATTTATAACACAAAGCGAAAGAGCAGTGGTCACGTTCCACTGCTCCTTCTTTCCTATCTTTTCCCTCTATCTTGAACCCCCATACTTACATATTTCCCACGTATGTAAGATGTATATATAACAGCAATCTTATACCCCACGATTGCTATGGCGGTTATCTGCCGCTCACAAGTAGAATATACCTTAAAACATATCCGTATTCTACCAAGTTGAGTTTGCAATTTCCGCAACTGGAGGTTGCTATAAGTTCGCCTCACGGCGAACTTTAGTTATACACATCCATCTTGCGCTTTATTTCTTCTATTATTTTGCTTACTGAATCAAGGCTGTCAATAATCTGATACACCTGTTCCTTTTCGTTCTCATCAATCACACCGTCACATGTTATATCTATAAGCTGCTTAGATATATTCTCCATCTCCTGCGCGGAGTTAAGAAACTTAAGAACCACACGCTCCATACTATCATGAGTATTTAAGCTTATAGAATCTATAAGCAGGGAATCTGTAGAAACCACAAAAAGCTCACTAAGGGCTATAATCTTATCAGTATCCGGAAGTGCTGTGCCAAGCTCCCACTTAGAAATAGCCTGTCTGCTTACACTTAATTTCTCCGCAAGAACCTCCTGCGAATACCCCCTCTGTGTTCTTAATAAATATAACTTCTCCGCAAATGTCATATGTGCCTCCCTGCTTTTCACTAGTACATATTTATGATTATTATAACAAAGTAATATGAATTTACAAGTATTTTAACCTACATCATTTTTTCTTACGATCAACTGAAATATTTATAACAAAAACAGCAATCACCAGCAAAACAACCGCAATTATTATTCCCCACCACGGAATACCATCTTTTTTCGATTCATCTTCTGCCGAAGTACCGCTTTCTGATTCGTTTAGTTCTTCATCGCCTTCTGATTCGCCGACTTCTTCCTTGTCTTTAGTGGTGCTGTCTGATTCTGTCTCACTTAAATCATCATCAGGCGCTTCTGTTTCATTACTGCCTGTGGGCACTTTCTCTGTGCTCTCTGTATTTCCTGTAGTTTCTGTTGCTCCTTGGGTTTCCTTCTGATCCTGTGACTTGGTTTCCTCCACCGGATTCTTCTCTGGATTTTTCTCCGGATTCTTCTCTAGCTCTTTATCAACAACCAGTTTGGCAATCAGATTGTCATTACCTGATTCTACGCTTACTGCACTCCAGTTATCTCCTGCATAATGAATCTCGTAAAGTGGCGAACCTGAGAACACATTTTTACCAAGAGTGGTAACCCCTGCCGGTATAGTAAATTCTTTAAGACTTACGCAACCGCCAAAAGCATATTGTCCGATAGTTTTAAGTGTGCTTGGCAGTGTTACCTTTTGAATACCTGCACACTGTCTGAATATCATAGAGCCAAGTCCTTCTATCCCCTCTCCAACACGCACTTCCCTAATATAATCCTTGTATTCATTCCACTCAGGAAACTTGGCCGAGTGATAATTATATGTAGCTCCTGTTCCTGACAATGTGAGAATACCCGACTTTGTCAGTGTATATGTTATGTTGTTGCCACATTTTCCAGAGGATAATATATCATTAACACCTGAATAAAGAGTATCCGTAACAGAGCTTGGTAAATTCACCTGTTCACCGCTCCAATTCATAAAACGAAGCTGTTTGCCCATACCACTGGTTGTACTGTCAAAGCACACTGCATACTTGCAATCTGCCGAAATCTCAATATCTACATCAAAGGGCATATCCTTGTATGTCATAGAATCCGTTACAGCAGACCCCTTTGGGCACGCCGGAATAGTATAGTTGAACGTCCCTTTGTCCGTATATATTAACAACTTTCTTTCAATATTAGTGTCATTGGTTACGCTAAAATGCGTCTTACCGCCTTCTTTCCAAACTGTTCCCACATATAGCGAATCAGTTTGTGACACATTAGTTATCTTTATGGCATTGTCCATATTGGTATAAAATATTCCCCACTTATTAGCGCAGCCAAACTTAATTCCATCAAATGTAACATTGGTACTGGTGTATTTATTAACATCCTTACTTCTGGCGTAAATACTATATCCGCCACCATTAACGATACAATCCTTAAACGATACATTTTTAGCGCTGTTATACTCTAACTGATACATAATGCACGCATTTACGTATGCCTTACTTTCCGTTCCGGTCAAAGGTGCAACCCTCAACGGAGGAACTTCAAAGCGACAGTTACTGTAAGCTACATTGGATACTTCAACATCGGCGTAACCATATATCTGCGTTCCATCTATATGAGCGCCTGCGTCAGTAGGTATGCTTGTCATATTGGTAAAGAAACAGTCATTCACTTTAATATTGCAAAACGGAACGATGCCATCACTATAACTGTTTCCAAACTGGCACCTGTTAAATGTAGTATTGCTTCCGTTAAAGCTTCGAATAGTGCAGTTGTCAAATTCATAAGTAATGTTAGTAGCACCCCGTCCAACTGACACACTCCCAAATTTGCAATTCTTAAATACAAATTTAATTTTTCTATCTACCTTATCAGAATTATAAACCCAAAACTGATAGGCGCTGAAATCGTAATTCTCAAAGCATATGGTTCCTGTCACTTCTTTATTCCGGTAATAACAGTCCAACACACATCTGACACTAGCACTGTCTGGACGCTGAATAAAAGCCACATTGTTAATAGTAACCCCGCTTGTAGCATCAATCACAACCTCTGTCAAAGCACCATTACAGCCTGTGTTATATTTATCCGGAATAACCCTTGTATCTGCCTCCGTCTGTTTAACCAAAACATCTGCCAGCACTTCCCGTGGCACAAAAGCAAATAACGCTACAGCCACTATGCACGCAACATATATTACTGATTTCTTTATTAGTATTTTCCTTGTTAGTACTTTCTTTATCAGCATTTTCATCCTGATGCTCATCTCTTTCATGTTAACCCTCTTTAGACCACTTTCATACTAAATGAGGCTTTTGCAAAAACAAATCATTTTCACAAAAGCCCCTTGAATTATCATTATTTTATATGTATCAGATATTCAACAAATCGCTATAAGCCTTAAGTGCTCCGTCTGTATCATGAGCAAGAACTCTCTTTGCCAACACCTTACCAAGTTGCACGCCTTCCTGGTCAAAGCTGTTGATATTCCATACAAAGCCCTGGAACATAACCTTGTTCTCAAAGTGAGAAAGAAGGGCACCAAGCGCCTTAGGATCAAGCTGGTCTCCTGTAATAATACTTGATGGACGTCCACCCTCAAAATACTTGTTGCGGTTATCATCCGTCTTACCGCAGGCAAATGCGACAATCTGAGCTACGACATTGGCACAGAGCTTCTGCTGGCTTGTGCTATCCTGTATCACAACATCTCTACCCATCTGGTTGTTCTTAAAACCAACAAACTGAAGTGGCACAATATCAGTTCCCTGATGAAGCAACTGATAGAATGAATGCTGTCCGTTTGTACCCGGCTCACCGAATATAACAGGTCCTGTCTTATAACTAACAGGCTCACCAAAACGATTAACCGACTTGCCGTTAGACTCCATATCCAGCTGCTGCAAATGTGCAGGGAAACGGCTAAGTGCCTGAGAATACGGAAGAACCGCTGTATTCTGATATCCTAATACATTGCGCTCATACACACCAATCAACGCATCCAACATAGCCGGGTTAGCAAGCAAATCCTTATTAGCTGCAAGCTTATCTTCTGCCGCCGCACCCTCAAGGAACTGAGCAAACACATCCGGTCCAAATGCAAGCGATAACACTGCACCACCTACTGCTGAAGTTGATGAGAAACGTCCTCCTATATAATCATCCATGAAGAATGCTGCCAAATAATCATCACTCTTAGCCAAAGGTGATGTCTCACTTGTAACAGCAACCATATGCTTAGAAGCATCTAAACCTGCATTCTTCAAAGCATCCTTAACAAAAGATTCATTAGTTAATGTCTCAAGAGTTGTACCTGACTTAGAAACAAGTACAAAAAGTGAATGTTCTACATCAAGACCATGCAACACTGCTGCCGCATCATCAGGATCAACATTGCTGATAAACTTAGCTTCCATCTTAAATGTGTTATTTACCTTAGCCCAATTCTCAAGAGCCATATACATAGCACGTGGACCTAAGTCACTGCCACCAATACCTATCTGAACAACTGTTGTGAACTTCTCACCTGCTGCATTAGTAATCTCGCCATTATGTACTTTGTTAGCAAATTCGGCAATCTTCTTCTGCTGCTCTACATAAAACTCGCGCTTATCAACACCATCAGCAATAACAGCCTCACCTAACTGTCCACGGGTTAACTGATGAAGAACAAGACGTTTCTCGCCTGTATTAATAACCTCACCATTATATAATGCCTCATACTTTTCAATAAGCTGAGTCTCCTCTGCCAGTTTAGCAAGCACCTCAAGCACATTATCATCAACCTGCTTTGATGCATAGTTAAAACTAAGCCCCTCTGCCATAGGAACACTGTACTTCTTTACACGCTCCGCTCCATTCTCTCCAGCCATAACCTCTACAAGATTAACAGGCGCAACATTAGAAAGTTCCTTATACGATGCAATCGTATCTAAATTACTCCAAGTAATCATCATCGACTCCTCCTTAAAATTATTCGGTTTTCCAAACACCTTATTACCATATATTATACTATTAAATCCGCAGGAATTCAAGTGTACAAAAATGGATGTTACTTACCACATAACAAATCCGGCACCTGCTCACACAGGCACCGGATTATCCAACTAAACAATATGCAGTTATTCAACTTACACAGCTAATACATTGTACATAATAAAAGCATTGAGAATACCAAGCAACACGCCTGCAACTACCTGGAACGGACTATGTCCAACAAATTCCTTAAGCTTTACATCAGGCAATTCCTTCTTAGTAAGTATCTCATAAGTTTTCATCATCTCATTAATCACCATAGCCTGCTTACCTGTCTCTCTGCGAACACCCATAGCATCATGGCATACAACTATAGCAAAAACCGCACTTATAGCAAATTCAAAAGACGCAGGACCATAAGAAAGCAATGTCATTACTGCCAACGATGTGACAGTAGCAGAATGTCCGCTAGGCATTCCACCATCTCCAAATATTCTTGTAAAATCAAGCTTCTTGTTTACAACTGCATGAATTATTGTCTTTAACACCTGAGCAATCAACCATGAAGATATTGGCGTAACAAGAAACGGATTGGTTAGTAGATCAGTTAACCAAGTCATATATATACTCCCTTACAGATAGATTTATGTATTAGATAACACCGTGTTTTATCTTATATCATCTTTTCCCCAAAATCAAGACAATTCTTGTTTTTCCAACAATTTTTACCGTTTTCTTAGTTGCATTTTAATAAAAGCAAAAAGAATCTCCTCACTCATTTATGCGCAAGGAGATTCTTAATATCATTTTGCTTTATGGCACCATCGTTATGTTAATTAGCTAACTTCTCGAAAGAAATGCTTACCTTAGCGTCCTCTTTCTTTCCGGGACCTGCCGGTGTGGGATGTGTATGTCCCTCCTGCAATGTTGGTGCTGCAGGAGCTGTAGGTGCCTCTGGTGCAGTTGGCTTCTCTGATAATGTTGGTAACTCTGGCGTTGTTGGTGTTTCCGATGGTGTTGGTGGCGTCGGCTTTGAAGCTTCTTCCTTGTCACCTGGCTTTACCGGCTGTACAGGCTGTACAGGAGTCGGATGAACTTTCTCTACTATCTCACCTGTAACTGCGTTAATTGTGTATTCGTAATGTTCCTTACCCACGTGGAAATGAACTTTATATTCAGCACTTGCTTTTTTAACCGTATACTTAATATCACATGTTGTTAAATCCTTAAATTCAATCCCGGCCTTCGCTAATGCAATCTTAAGTGCTTCATCTGCTGATATGGTCTTATTAGTATCAACGTCTGTGGTGGTATCACCAGCACCTGTCTTATCTTCAGATTCCTTACTTATAATACTTCCATCCACTGCATTGATTACATACACATAATCAACCAAACCTACAGAGAATTCAATATGATACTCTTTTTCTACCGGCTTATGTTTTAATTCTTCTAACTTAACAGCCTTCTCTATGACACCTGCATCCTTGTATGCTATTGCCAAAGCTTCTTTCTTTGTAATCTGCTTTGCAGGCTCTACAGGAGTTTTTGTCTCTTCTTCCTTAGCATCACTGCCATCCGATTCTGTTTCAATCTCTGTAGAATCTTCAGCCGCTGACTCTTTCTCAACTTCTGTTGATGCATTCTGGTTACTGTCACCAGTTGTCTCTTCCTTAGAAACATACTCATATTCACGCTCTAAGATAGTCCCTTCAACTGCATCAATCTCATACTTATATAACTCATTTTCACCTACAGTGAACTTTATAGCGTATGTAAACAATCCGCCTGTTTCCTGAATCTTATTACTTACAAGTTTAGCAGCCGCTTCCTCTACCTTTGCATCTGCCACTGCGATCTTGTATGCCGTATCTTTAGTTATAATGTTGGCATTGCCTGCATCTAAAAGATCCCACAATTCAGATATTGAGAGCTCTACAGCTACCTCAAGTGCCATCCCTGTATTAGCTGACACTGTCTGAGCCAAACTAAGTTTACCTACCGAAACCCCATACTCTTCTGCTAGCTTCTTAGATTCTTCACTGTTTGAACAGAACTGATAATTCACGCCACCAATCAAATCATTGTCATCAAAAAGATTACCAATCTCTGCCTTGAACTTTTCACCAAGACTGTTTGCACGTCCCTCATCATTGTTCTCAACACATACATTAACAGCGTTATAAACCTCATCAAGGTAACCATTCTTTAAAAGCGAACCAATAATAGCATTTAACGCTGTGTCTAAATCTACATTTTTAAGGTCCATATCCTTAAGAACAACTTCTGCATCCTCATTTAATGCTTTTACAGACAACACCTTATCATGCTTACTTATAATAAGCTCAATACTTGGGTTGATATCAAGAGCTACAACTGAATCAGCCTTGTTAGTCCCCTTAAACATACCTATTCCCATAATAATCATTGCGCATGCTGCCAAAGCAACAAGCCCCATCCAACCTGCATACTTGAATCTTTTCTGTGGCTTATAGCTTATAGCTTCATTAAGATACTTATCACTTATGCCGCCAATAGCCTCCACCATCTTATTTTGTTTCATAGAAAACTTCCCCTTTCCGATAAATAATCCTTTAACTGCTTTCTTAATCTGGTTAATTTAACCGATACATTTTTTTCAGAAAGCCCAACCCTCTTTGCAATATGCTTGTAATCATCATAGAACCAATATCTTCTCACAAATATCACCCTGTCTATATCGCTAATCATCTCCAGAAAAACTTCGATGGCAGCAGTAAGCTCATTGGCCTCGATTATACTTTCTACCGTTTCCGGTGTAGCAATCAGCTCAGACAGTTCTTCAACTGCCAGGTCATAAGAGCTGTTACGTTTCTGAGCCTGATTCTTATGATAACGGTTAAGTGATACATTTCTTACAATCTTTAAAACATATGTAAGCAGTGGGTTAGGTTTTGTTGGTGGTATGGCATTCCATGCGCCCAAATAGCTGTCGTTGACGCATTCTTCTGCATCAGAATGGTTTCCCAAAATGTTATATGAAGTCTGCAAACACATCTTGCCGTACTTTGCCTCCAACTCCTTAAGCGCTTGTTCAGAGCGTGCAAAAAACAGTTCAATTATTTCTTCATCTAACACCTATACCACCACCTTTCACTTATATACTAAGAATTACTTCGGAAAAACTACATCATTTTCAAAAAAATTTTAAAATTTATAAATTATATTTTATTTCGTTGGACCATTCTTTAATATCTTACCAAACTGCGACATAAAAGCTGTCATGGTAATCGCCGCTGCGATTATATCGCTTACCGGTTCTGCCAAAAAGACCCCAAACACCTTATTATCAAGAAAGATTGGCAATATAAATATTAGCGGAATCAACAGAATAATCTTTCTTAAACAAGCAAGGAACAAACTAATCTTAGCCTGTCCCAATGCCATAAAACTCTGCTGGCAGCATATCTGAACTCCCAGCGAAAATATTCCAGACATATAAATACATATCGCCCATGTTGCATACTGCACCAATTCTGCATCACCTGTAAACATCTTCACAAAGAGCTGCGGAAATGCCATAATTGCCCCCCAGCACAACACAGCATATGTCACACATACTTTTAATTGAGTATAAAATGCTTTTTTTACCCTCTCATTGTTACCAGCCCCAAAGTTATAACCCACAATAGGCTGACCTCCCTGACATATTCCTTGTAAAGGCATAAGTACCAACTGACTGACACTTGTTATAATCGTCATAGCCCCCACCGCAATATCTCCACCATATCTCGATAAACTTGACGTAAAACTCACTGATAACAAGCTTTCTGTGCTAAGCATAACAAATGTTGACACACCCAAAGCTATACATGGAAGCACTATTACTTTTTCAAGTTTAAAGTTATTCCTCTTCAATCGCAAAATTGTTTTCTTTCCTGTAAGAAACCTAAGAATCCACACAGAACCTACAGCCTGACTGATAACAGTAGCCAACGCTGCACCTTTAACCCCCATCCCCAAACCAAATATAAATATCGGGTCAAGAATAATATTAATAACCGCACCTATTACAGTAGTTAACATACTTATCTTGGCAAATCCCTGCGTTGTAACAAAAGGATTCATCCCCATTACTATAAGCACAAAAACACTTCCCAATATATAAACTCTCGAGTACTCTATTGCATAAGGAAGCGTGGTCTCACTAGCCCCAAACAGTTGTAACAAATTCGGTGCAAATATGTAAAATACCACCGTAAGCACAACCGCAAATATCATCAACAAAGAAAAACAATTACCCATTATTCTCTCTGCTGTATCATTATCCTTCTTTCCCATATGAATGGCTACTCTTGGTGCACCTCCGGAACCGGCTAACATAGCAAACGCATTAATCAGCATAAGCATCGGAGCAAACAACCCAACTCCGGTTAGTGCCGCTGCACCAATCTCTGGTATATGTCCTATATATATACGATCCACAATGTTGTAAAGCAAATTAACTATCTGTGCAACCACCGCAGGAATAGCAAGCTGTGCCAGAAGCTTTGTAATACTCCCCTGTCCTAAATCTCGTATTTTTCCGTTATTCTGCATATATCAACATCCTTTCCACATAACGTCTTTACAATCTTTTGCACAACTTAAATATCTTCTACAAAACGTTTTATAATAATCTTCGTAAAACATCAATTATTATTCCGTGGTCTATAGTGTGGTCGAAGCCAGACACTGTAATTGTGCCTATAGCTGTAGGGCAATTTCTTAACCTAATAGGAAATGCACCTCCAACCTCTGCATACTGCGAAGGGGCAAGATGCCACTTCTCATCAATAGACATTCCCATACTCTTTAACATATAGTGCGCCCACAAGGAACTATGTCCTGTATACATAGCAGTATTCTTCTTACGTTCAATCATTACGTCATTGCTTGCAGCATTGCCATCGCTTGAATAGTGAAACAGCCTTCTTCCCGCAATCTGTATATCTAAACAGATTTTATTGTTGCGGCTCTTCGCCTCCTCAATCAATGCCATGCCGATAGTTAATGCATCCTCCGAATTAAAATGTTCAAACTGCAATTCCTGCTCCAGCTTTTCAAGTTCTTTAATTGTTGCTTTTAAATCTTCCATAGTGGTACCTCCTGTTTGGGATTTTCTTAATAATAGCACAAATAAGTAATTAAATCATCATAATAAATAGGCGCTGAGTTTCCAAACCCAACGCCTGTTTGTACAGTAACAAAATACATTTTAACTTAATATACTGTGAATTATTTCCTTCAATGCCAATGGCAAAAATGGCTTCGTCAAGTAATCCTCTACTCCATACTTTGATGCCTTTTCAATAGTCTCAATATTTCTGTCACCTGTCATAAGCACAATTGGCACATCATATTTTTCTCTAATTAATGGAATAGTTTCAAAACCATTCATACCAGGCATCATAATATCTAAAAGAATAATATCAATCTCTTGCTCAGCCAGCACTTCCAACGCTTCTGCTCCACTGGTTGCCCCCATAACCTTATACATAGGGGTATCCTTAAGAATAATTTCTACCATTTTGATATTCATTTGTTCATCATCTACTACTAATATAGTTTTCTGTATTGACTTTGATTCTTTCATACTATAATCCTTATCATCATCTATCATCTTTAACATAACATCCGCAATCTCGGGATCAAATTGGGTACCCTTTCCTTTTTCAATTTCCTCTCTGATAACATCTTGTGGCAAATACTTTCTATAACTCCTATTACTAGCCATAGCGTCATAGGCGTCTGCCACTCCTATAATTCTAGCCACTTCGGGAATATTAGTCTGTTTCAAACCATTAGGATAACCTGTTCCATCATACCTCTCATGATGGAATTTGGCACCATTCTTTACCTGTTCATCCTCAAAGGCATCTTTTAATATATGGTAACTGGTAACAGGATGAATCTTTATCTGCTCATACTCTTCATCCGTAAGTTTTCCCGGCTTATTAATTATGTCTACAGGAATTCGAATCTTTCCTACATCATGAAGTAGCCCTGCATAATAAATCGTTTCCTGCTCCTTTGGCGTTTTATTCATTCTTCTGGCTATTTCCTTAGAATATTCAGCTACACGAAGAGAATGCCCATTAGTATATCTATCCTTAGCGTCAATAGTTCTAACTAAGGCAGAAATAATCTTATGATTCATATTCTCTATCTTTTCATTACTTTCTTTCTCCAGACGAATTGACTTACTGGTTTTGGCATACGCAAGTAAAAAGAATACAATAATAAGTGATGATACCGCTAAAGACACCAGTATATTACGCCACAACATATCATTAGATTCCTCAAATAACTGGTCATGCTCTACTATCAACAAAACCTTCCACATGCCCATAATAGTATCAACAAAAACAGTATATGTTTCTTTATCAACATTAATCTCAAAACACTGATTATCCAAATCCTTAGCTTTTGTCATTAACTCATACATAGAAGATTCTTTGCTAAGAAAATTCTCACCTTTTTTTGCAGCCTCTTTATGTGCTATAATCAATCCATTTTCATCAGCAACAAATCCGTACCCCATATCATTTATTGATATACCTTCAGTAAGCTCCTGTATATAATCCATCTTTATATCTAAAGATATGACACTTTTACCATCAGAAAGCATTTTGCTAAGCGAAATCATTACATCTCCCGTCTGTGCATCCACATATGGTGGTACCAACGCTATCTGACCTTTCGCCTTAACAGCTTCTTTATACCAGTCTCTGGTTTTAGGATCATAATCATCATCCGGAACCCAACCCGAGCCATCCAGATAAACCCCATCAAACACGCCATATATTCCTGTAAAGTTTGAGTCTATATCAATCATATACCCCTTTGATTCGTATATCAGTAATTGCTCAATCTCATCAACAGACTCATTCTTTTCCATCATATATTCGACAGAAATTGAGGCAGTTCTAACAACCTCCATTCTTTTTACCAGATAGCTTTCCAATAATTCCTTATTATTCTCTAATTTTGTCAAACCAACATTCTCAACATTTTGCCTAACATTAGTTCTAAACACCACAAAATTATATAAAACCATAAAAAAAAGTGCCACAATCGTGCAAGATATCATTAACAAATACCATCTTTTGCTTATCTTCTTCATACGCATACCTCTTACAAACTATGTTTTATCACACTTAACTTAGGCTACTTTTAAGTTCAACCGCCTCATTATATGTAGCATCATAAATTCTCATTAGTTCATTATGCTTTGACTTAACGTAATCCAACTCAGACAACTCGCCTTCCAAATACTTCTTACCATGTTTCTCAATATCTATTGCAAGCTCAGAAAGTTCCGTGCCACCTATATTCAATGAAGTCGATTTAACAGAATGAACATACGTTACATAGTCCTTCCAATTCTCACTATTAAAACAACTTTCTATCAGAGTACGCTTTTCAGCTGCAGATTCACAGTAAATTTCTATAAAAGCCTTATACATCTCCTTGTTTTGACCACTATACTTTAACCCTACCTCCCGGTCAATATATATACTCTCGCCAGACTTCTCATCAGCAACCTGCATTTCTTTATGCGTCACAAATTCAACCTTCTTTATCTTAGAATCAGGAATACTCTCCCTCAATATCTGTTCTAGTTTTCTTGTATCTATAGGCTTACTAAGATAATCATCAAAGCCCTTTGAAATATACATCTCTCTTACACCAACAATTGCATTAGCAGTCAGTGCAATAATTCTGGTATCTCTCTTAAGATTCTTCTCTATAATCCTCTCCAATGTCTCTATACCATCCATATCCGGCATCATATGATCCAACAAAACCACATCATATGTATTTCTTATCATATGGTCAATACATTCTGGCCCACTACGACAAGATGTAACTTGAACCTTTGTTGATTTAAGAAGATTCTCCATAACCAAAAGATTCATCTGATGGTCGTCAACCACCAATACTTTCGCTTCAGGTGCTTCAAAGCTTTCAGTGTAAGTACAACCTCCATAATCATCTTCTCCTGTCACAAAGTCACCGATAGGTTGTGAATTAACTATCTTCTGCGGCAAAACTGTAATAAATGTTGTGCCCTTTCCATATTCACTGGACACCTCTATATTACCGCCCATAAGCTCTACATATTTATTAACTATGGCAAGCCCCAATCCGGTACCTTCGATGTTTCGATTCTTATCTAGGTCTACTCTCTCGAAGTCTACGAAAAGCTTATCCATATTCTCTTTCTTAATACCTATTCCAGTGTCCTCAATCTTAATTCTAAGATTTATATTTTCACCTTCTGCATTACCATCAAGTCCAAATACAATCTTTCCTTCTGTAGTGTATTTAACAGCATTATTCAGAATATTTACTATAATCTGTCTAACCTTTCCAACATCACCGGAAAGTTCCGAAGGCAGATTAGTACTAATGTGATGCTCAAATTTCAAACCCTTTTCTTGTGCCATAGGTTCTATCATATTGACTACATCCTTTAGCAAACCACTTAGGGTGTATGTATCTTCTTCTATCTCAACCTTACCAGCCTCAATCTTAGAAAAATCCAATATTCCATTAATAAGCTCCAGCAGATTCTCACTGGCACTTTTTATATTTTGCGCATACATACTTATATTTTTATCTGAAGATTCTCTCAACACCATCTCATTCATACCCATAATTCCATGTATAGGTGTTCTTATCTCATGGGACATATTAGCCAAAAACTGACTTTTAGCCTTGTTAGCATTCTCTGCTTCTTCCTTAGCCTCTCTTAATTCTTCACTCTCCTTAGCTTTCTCTGATGTAATGAACAGATACACCGTAATAATTGCAAACAATATAAGCAACAATCCAAACACCCAAAGCACGAGAGTAGTAATATACATTATTCCCTCTGATATGGCTGCTTCCGGAACCACTCCCACTGCATATATTCCACGCTCTGCAACCTCTGATACAAACAGAAAAAACCTTCCATCTTTGCAAGTTACAAAAGTGCTGGCTGATGTGGTAACATTCATCTTTTCCTTTATTATCTCAAAGCCGTCTTTTACCGCTTTTTGCTCTAAAAACCCCCCATCATACTTAGTATCTACGAAAGGAATCACTACCTCATAATTAGTATCTGCCCATAATACCTGCCCCTCGCCATTATAATACTCCTTTCCAAAGGACTTTGATAATATAGACTCATCGTACTTTTTATACAAAACATATTTTACGTTCTCACCATGATACACCGGCACCGAAAATGTCATTCCGTTTCCTTTTGCATAAGAAACAGCCTCCTCCCCCCTAAATGAACGCTTAATCCCATCATATTCTTTAATATCTAAAGGGGCTCCTATCAAAACACTTCCATCTAATTTCAACACACCTACCGTGATACCTTTTTGCTCCTGTTCAACAGTCTTTAATATCTCCTCCGGATTATCACTGTTGTTTTCCAATGCATTCGAAATATTGCCAAGCTGCACAAACTGAATCGTTATAATCTGATCAATCTGCTCTGACAAAAGCGCTGATTGTTCTGTCACCTGATTCTCCATATGCTCTATAAGCAACCGATTCATCTTAGCACCTAGCAGGCTTCCCACTACAACCATAACTCCAATTAGTATAGTTACACTAATCACTGTTCTAAGGTTAATAAACCGTTTTCTACTCTTCATAAACCTCTACACCCTTTACATACCAATCCATACTCTTCATAAGAATCTGATCACTAATTATTTCCCCATCATCGCAACGAAGAACACCCTTATTATCATATATTTTACCCGAAAAAATGCCATATCCTGAAACAATCTCCCGCTTCGCCTCTTCCACCTCACTCAACACATCCTGTGAAATCATAGGCGACATATCTGTAAGACCAATTGCTCCTTTCTCCATTCCAAACCAGTATGTATTTACTACATCTGATTTACCACGAATATAATCTAATAATAATTCTTTATATGTAACATCCCACTTAAACTCTACCGCTGTCAAAAACTTTTCGCTCGCACCCTCATAGTTTTCATGGTACCCAATGGAATACACGCCCCTATCCTCTGCAACTTCAATAACATTTGGCATATTTTGATGATAAGTTATTACATCCACATTCTTCTCATCAATAAGTTTTTTAGCCAGCGCCTTCTCCTTATCTGAGTCATCCCATGAATTACTCCAAGCAACTATAACCTCAGCTTCCGGATTGACCCTTTTTACACCCAGTGTAAATGCATTTATTCCTCTATTAACCTCGCTATTAGGCATAGCTGCCACATATCCTACACATCCCGTCTCTGACTGCATACCTGCAATAATTCCTGACAGATATCTTGCCTCATATATTCTTGCAAAATAACAGTTTAAATTATCACCGTAGTAATCAAATGACTCCGAATAAAATGTTATATTAGGATATTCCTTCACAACATCTAATACTTCTAAAGCATACCCATAGCTGGATAAAATTATAATATCTACATCTTCCGTTGCAAGCTCACGTATGGCAGTTTTACATTGTTCTGAATTTTCTTTTATATTTTCCTTAAGCAAAAGTTCTATATTAAGCTCCTGACACGCAGAGTGGATTCCAGCATAGTGAAGTCCATTCCACCCTTGTTCTTTGGCACTTCCTGACATAATAAAACCCACCTTTATGGTGTCACTAGCTTCCTTTTTAAACCATCCGCTAAATGTTACAATTACAAACACCGTTGCCATAAAAATAATACCGGCTGCTATTAATAATATAACTCTAAGTTTTTTACTCTTCATATATTTTCACACCTTCTACATACCAATCAAAGGAATTCAGCATTACCTCGTCCGGCATATTCTCTCCTTCCGGAATCCTTATATTCCCATCTGTATCAGTAACCGGTCCATAAAACACATCATAAGAACCGGAATCTATCATTTCCTTTTTTTCTTCCACTACTTCGGCAATTCCATATTTTACATTAGAAGTCAACGGTGCCAGTTGTACAAGACCACTATCCGAACCTTCCCAATAATTTCCCGAATGATACTTTCCCTGCAAATACTTCTCTATCTGTGGAGTATAGAACTTTTCCCAACTCCATACCGGAGCCGTAAGAAAACTATTAGGATAATGACCACTGTTGTCAATATTATATCCTATAGACCATATACCTTCTTTCTCAGCTACATCTAATGGTGCCACACTGTCACAGTGCATAGCTATAACATCCACGCCGATTTCATTTACCAGTTTCTCTGCAGCCTGTTTATTAGTATCATAATCAGTCCAAGACTCTGTCCAAATCACATGAACAGTAGCATCCTTGTTGACAGATTTAACCCCCAGGGTAAACGCATTTATTCCTCTATTCACTTCAGATATTGGAAAGGCAGCAACATAACCTATATTATCAGTTTCTGTCTGCATTGCTGCAACAACACCACTTAAATATCTCATCTGATACATTCTTCCAAAATAAGTAGTAATATTATCTCCTTTCTCCGTTCCTGTGGCGTGTAAAAAAACAGTATCTGGATACCTTTCTGCAACTTGAACTATCCACTTTCCATAGTCAAAGGAATTACAGATAATTACTTCACATCCCTCCTCAATCATACGCTTCATAATATCCATACAACTTTCATCAAAAGGAACATTCTCCTCATAAACTATCTCCAAGTTGAGCAACTTAGCACTTTCATTAATACCTTCATAGTGAGACTGCCCCCATCCCTTATCATCGACTTCTCCATTATAAAGAAAACCAACTTTTGTTGTATCTTTGGTTATGTCTGTATTCAACTTCTTGCCTTCAATCAAAAATATGCCTGCAATAATACAAACAATTATTACACCGGCTATAATAGCAATTTTCTTCATATGTTACTCCTCTTAATTTATTAATGACACTTTTCTTTTATTTTACCATAGACACACAAAAAGTTCTATCTAAAAAGTATCCCACATAAAATGTATACAGACAATAACCGTACTAAATAATATTTATCTTGTAATTTTGAGCATAAAAAATACACAGAGCCCAATGTAACTCTGTGCATTCCTAAACTTAATCACTATTTAATTGTCCTGTGGTTCTGTTTTCTTCTTTTTATATACTATAAACACTACTACGCCTGCAACTGCTATTATAACCACAACGATAATAGCATATATATACCAATTGCTAGAATCTTTTGTTTCCTTTGGTTCATTTTGTTCGTTTGGCTTGGTAGATGAATTATCTTTATCAGTATCTATTGAAGTACTATTATCTACTGTATTATCATTACTAACATCTTCTGTTGCTACTACATATGTAGAACAATGGTCCTGCTTAACTGTTATATACCCCTCATCATCTACTTTTGCTGACTGGATGAGCGTATAGCCTGTATCAGTTTTAAGCAAGTAATAGAGTGTCTGACCTGCTCTGTCTGCACCTACTGGAATTTTAATAGTTGCTTCGGCCGGTAAATTTCCCGAATACTCAAAATTAATCAGACTTACAAAATTGTCCTTTGTTACAGCACCCATATCAGATTGCTTGCTGTAATCATCTGATATAGATACCCCAAAATCATATGTATCTTTGCCATCTACTACTTTCATTGTGCCCTTTGCAAATGTAAGTGTAATACCTGCTGGAGTTTTAATTACCACATCCTTTGTAGCATTCTCTGTAATGAGTGTTGACATATCATCTTTTGAAATAACTTTGTTATCATCAGTGAGTGTAACATCCTTAACTTCGGTAGATACATCAGTGTTTTCATCTTTTGTAGTTGTTTCTTCATTATTGCCTGTTGTTGTATCGTTTTCTTTATTATCTGTTATTTGGTTATTATTTTCAGTACTTTCATTATCCTTTGGTACTTCTACTATCAAACCACCACTTGGCTTTTCATCTTCTGTATCTTCTGGTTCCTTTATATCAGGAATATCATCTGGATTAATATTTGATATTTTATAATATTCTAAAATTGCTGCAATATTTGTAGTATCTATAGTAACTTTATAAATATGAGGTACACCATTCTTCATAAGTCTAAGTTCTATTTCTAACTTATTTATGCCAGACATAGCATCTGCTGGTACTGTATAAGTACCATCATTATTATAATAACCAGAATTACTACTTATATCTGTTCCTATATTTGGCTGATGAGAATAATAAGCATAAATAGTATTACCAACCATTGCAGGAGTAGTAACTAATACTGAGCCATCTGTATTTAACTTATAAGCCATTGTATGCGTTGAAACTGCTGCTGCATGTATCTTGTTTGCATATACATTAGCTAGATTAAGTGTTTCAACTTTTGTACCATTTTTATATAATACAAAGTCAATCTTATTTAATGCAGCATTAGATAAGTCGATTGTATCAGACATACTTGTTATCTTAGTTATAATATTAGTACCTAAAATAGAATTATAATTATCCAAACCAATAGTAACAGTACCTACTAAACCATTTGTATCATTTATATAAATAGCCTTAGGTGTATTAGAAACTACAAAATTTTTCTCCTTAGCATCCATTACATATGAAGTACCATTTATATTTAATAAATAGCTATATGTCTCTGATAATCTTGTATCAGCATTTACTGAACTCGCTGTCTTAAATCCAAAATTAAGACTTATATGAGCTGAAAGAGGCCCAAATTCCTGAATAATGGATGCATCTACACTTGGATGAGATGCATCCATCTTACTAACATTGAACTCAGTAAAATAATTACTTGTTGCATATTCACCATCTTCATAATCTGTGATAGTTACTGTGCTAGTATCACCTACATCACAAAAATTGTGTGCATTAACATTATAATAGCCATCTACAAGAGTAGAGCCCTGCTTATTAGAAGCATTTACTTCATAATGCTTTGCTACACCATCTGTTTCCGCTGTAAGCTGTGTTTCTGCTGCAAATACCCCTGTTACTGTAGTTGTAATCATCAATACACAACTTAAAAAAACTAATAAGGGGTTCTTTATCTTCATAATCTTTTCTCCTTTGCTCTGGCAAATATATTAATATGATAATTTTAACATATGTTTTTTCTTTCTTCAACTTTGAGTTTAATTTAATTTCAACCAACTATTGAAATACATATTATAAACTTTTAGTTAAAAGGAGATTTAACATATGAGCACCATGTCAGAACGATTAATACAACTTCGAGAAAAGAATCACTTTTCACAAACTGATGTCGCTAAAATTTTGAATGTTACATCTGCATTAATATCTGCATATGAAAAATGTGAAAGAAAACCAAGCATTGATAAGCTTGTCTTATTAGCAGATATTTATCATACAACTACAGATTATATTTTAGGTAGAACAAGCTCAACAACAGATAAAATATTAATTGATGTTTCCCACCTTAATGATAAACAAGTCCAAATAATACGCGACCTTGTAGACAATATGAATTAACACATTAAAAAACAGATTAAGTATTCTTATTGAATATCCTAATCTGTCTTTTTTATTTTATTAAATTTTGGTCGTAAATTGGTCGTAAGTTTTGTTCTTCAAACTCTGAAACCCTTGATTTTACTGCATTTATTTGTCTAAAGACTTCATCGTTGGGATTAGTCAATCCACAATTTCTAGCTTTTTCATCCTATTTCATCACATTCCAAAATGCAATAAACACAACCTTTTGCCACTCTCAATTTCCCTTTTTTGTTTCATCCCCTTTCATCACATTATTTTTATTTGCAGTAATTCTGCAGTAAATTGCAGTTATGATATTTTTATCTTTCCATTCAAATTCTGCATCACCTCTTGTTTCTTTTCTTCCGTAGCATGATTGTATATATTCATAGTAGTACTAATATCACTGTGACCCATAATTTCTTGGATAGCCTTAACATTACTCTCATTTTCACAAAACCTTGTACAGAATGTATGACGTAGGCTATGAACACTAAAATGTGGAATTAATATAGCCTCTCTTTTTTGTTTTTTTGCTATTTCAATCTCTTCTGCATTATAAGCTGTATATATTCGTTTAATTGCTCTATTGATTGTCATAGGATTATGCACATTTCCAAAACGATTCTTAAACACGAAATTTGTATAACCATCAATTTCAACAGAACTTTTTCCAGTGGCAAATTCCAACTTTTTCTCTTTCAATAATGCTCTCCTTACATCATCAAGCATCGGTATTGTTCTTTTTCCTTTTTCTGTCTTTGGTGTTGTGATATGAAACTCACATTTCCCATCATCCTGTATTCTATATATCAAATTATGATTAATACTGATAACTCCCGATTTAAAATCAATATCATCCCATCTTATTCCTATTGCTTCACCAATTCTACAACCTGTACCCAATAGAAATGTAAACAACGGCAACCAATGCGAATATATTTCACTATTTGCTGTGTATGTAACAAACGCATTTTGTTGTTTTTCAGTCAATGCCATCTTTGTTTTTTTCTCCCCCTTATCTATCAACTTCATTACACCACTAGCAGGATTTAATCGGACTAATCCATCATCTACAGCCATAGTAAACGTAGGATGCACTAATGTATGTATAGTTTCTAATGAATTAGCTTTAAAACCTTTATCTAATAATGAATTGTAAAATTTTATCACATCACTTTTCTTTATTCTCGACAGTTTCTTTAGCCCCAAATCATTTTGCACATATGTTTTCCACATATACATATAATTAGTCCTTGTTGATTGCTTCAATGTCCTTTTTGTTGATATATAAGTTTGAAACATCTCATTTAATGTAACTCTTTCTCCATCTCCTGCCTTTATTCCATCCTGCAAATCTCGTTGTATTTGCTGTTCCTTTTTTCTCAATTCGTTTAAATCATCGCAATAAATTGTCTTTCTTTTTCTCAAGTCATCCATATACTGATACATATATCTTCCATCTGGTCTTTGTGTTTCCCCTGTTTTCAACACTCTACCTCGATTATCTTTTCTCTTTTCTGCCATCATTAACTCCTTTCTTGCAACAACATACCCCTGCACAAGTGCAGGGGTATAACCTTTTACTCAGAAATAATATCAATATATCTAACTATCTTCTTTCTATTCCATAGTACTCTGCTACCTCTTTGTACTCTAGCTTGTGCTGATATACCTATATCTACTGCACTTGCTCTACCACAACCAAGTAAACCTTGTAACTCCTTAGTATTTATAAGTATTCTTTCTGCATTATCTACAGTTGATTTCGTTGTTGCATTCATCACATAATCACTCCATTTTCAAAAGTATCTTCTACAATAGCCCCAAAAACCTCTTTAGAGATTTTTATAAAGCTCTGTTTTTTACCTGTGCCTAATGAAACTCTAGCCAAATACGTTCTCTTGCCTGTTCCATTAGAATAGCTCTTTATTATCTTTTCCTCGTATAGACTTGATATTAATTCGCCTAAATCTAACGCAAAATATTTATTTATTGCATTAAATGCCTTTCTGACTTTCTCATAAACTTTTTGAGGTACAAGATAATAAAACTCATCATCGACAAAACCATCTGCTTCTCCTTTACCCATATATTCTCCTTTACTACATAAGCAAATTTCACCTTGAAACATCAAGTTATCTATTGTCTTTATAAACTCTATTGCAGGATTTTCTTCAACAGACACACTTTCACTATGCTTTGCATTTAAAACAACTCCCGCTTTCATATCATTTATCATCATCAAAGTTTCCTGTTCTTCTACATTACATGTCATCACAAGGAAACCGTACAATACATCAGCTATAATGTGCAACGTAACTACACTATCTATCAATCTACGCTCCTTTAATTCTTTTATTATGCATTTTCGCCCTATCGGGAATTGAGTTTTTATATACTGCCTAATACTCCCCCAATTATCTGCCAAATATTCTGTAAACTGTACAATCAATGTAGTATATGCATATTGGTTTTCTTGAAACCATGTAACCGCATCTATATTTGCCTGCTCTCTATACATTTGACAATATAGGCATCTCAAATTAGATGACACACCCTTACCTCTCAATTCTCCTGTAAGTACTACACCTCCTTGCACACCTTCGCCTTGTACATCATCCAACGTTTGATTACTTCTACTTTTGGTACTACCATCGCCTACCATACGAATTATCGCCTCTAACTTATTTTGCATTTCAACCTTTTTCTGTGCTGTCTTTGCAGGGGAATAATCGTCTATAAGAGTTATTGTATCTCTTCCTTTCGACACAATAGCTCGCTCAAACGAAACAACTGTGTCAGTATCAATTCGTCTAGGATAATCCCTATGTGCATCATCTGATAATTGCATAAACAAGATTTTACCGATTGTCGTTTTCATTGAACCTGTCTTACCATTAAGAAACAAAAGAAAATGTGGCGTATATCCTGCTTCTACAAACAATCTATAGCTAACTCCTAACAAAGAAAACAGCACCATTGTTGATATACTTTTCATATCTTTATATAAGCTCATAGCCGAGAAAAACACTTTTTTCACTTGCTCTTGAGTATATTTGTATTTTGGTAATTTTACGCCTGTTTCTATTCGTTCAAATATACCTGCATACGCTCCATCATGTACATATTTCATTCTACCACCTATACTCTGCCATCCATGCTCTGTATAACAAAAAACTGTATCTAATTCAGAAGTTTTATATCTAAACACAGCTTCTATTGCCTTCTCCACATTCTTTACAGAATAATCAACTATAGCAGACGAATATCGCTTACCTATAATCCTCACAATATTATGTATTTCAGAAGTTAAAATTTCAAATCCCTCATGCTCCTTTCCTGCAATTATTATTCTACAGTGTATTTTCTCTTTCTCCTGTATTCTTTCTCCTTTTCTGTTGATGTACACTGTTCTCAAAGTAGGAATTACTAAGTAATTCGCACAATCCAAAAACTCTAATATTTTTTCTTTTTCAACTTTTTTAATCTCTTGTGGGCTAGTAGTTATTACTTGTGTAATAACCGTCTTCTCGTCTAAACCACATGTCTCCATCGGTTCATTAATTGTAAATGGTTTCTCCAAATTTGCCTTATCATAACCAATGATAAATGGCTTTATATGTTTTTCTTCCTGCTCATTAGGTCTAAGCATCGTAAATGGCTTTTCCACTCTACTCTATCCTCCTTTTATTGATAAACGTATCTTACATTTTTTATCAACCTTTGTCACAGGAAACAAAATTACAATTTTTTTGCATAAAAATAGCAGTTCAGAAACCACTCGTTCAAAACTGCTATATCTTCCAAAGCATATCTAAAACTTTCCACCAATAATACGGCATATTTTTTATATAGTTTTCATCGCTATTTCTTTTCCTCAATATCTCCTTTTCTATTTCATATACACTTCTATAAAGCTGATTTTTACTAAGGTAATATTCTTTGCCATATTTATTACAATCAATTGCACGAACTATCTTTTGATGTAATATAATAGTACCCTCTCCTCTAATCTTGCCTTCACTTAGTATTTTATTAACAGTATTAGGCATCATGTATTTTTTGTTTTTATCATCGACACTTAACGTTACCTCTCTATCACAAAAATATATCTCATCTATAATTGCTTCTAGCTGTTCAGAATCCTCAATATCAACATTTACTCCCATATATTCCCTTAGCCATTTACCATATTCTTTGGCTTTTAACCTATGAGCATTCGTTATTCGCTTGCTTCCTTTTACTTTTCTTTCTTGAGTTAATTCATACAACTTTCTTAAAATTATATCTATTACTTCAATTTCCCTTTCGGTAGCATTAAGGTAAAATTCAATGGCATAATCTTGAAATATATCATTTACATCTTCTTCAATAATCTTTACACCTAACAACCCATCCATACATTTTAATACAGTTTGCATACTCGTACCAATATAGTTAATTAGTTCTCGCTCTCCATTACTATCTTGCATAACTCTAGTTATAAGCCCCAACAAGGAATCTTCAATTATTCTACAAACAGAGTAATACTCATAGTAGTTTTCATAATATTTTCTACTATATCTCTCTAAAACAAGCAATTCCAATTCTGCCATAGTTCCTTTTAAGCAAAACAAACCTTTTTTCCACACATCCACAGGCGATTTTATTGTATTTGCTATTCCATTAATCTCACCTAATATATATAACCATATCGCATTAATCCCCTTTTTACTATAAAGAAAACCTAATACTTTTTCATTATCGTTTGCTTTGGAATTTCTATAATCAATAATATAATCATAATATTTTTCAAAATCGTGTCGCAAATCATGTTTTCTGCTATAACTAGCAACTCGTATATTGGGTGTCTCACCCCCTATTGCTCTATCATCTCTAAATAGATTTTCTTTTGAATGTAGCACTTCCTTTTCATAGAAAGATAAAAATTCCCTTATATCTTCATCATCATATCTATTCAAATTAAATGCTTTTGATACTCCGAAATTAATTTTAATATTATGATTAATCTGTTTTTGCTTGGCAACTGCTATATCATTTTTAACCTTTTCAATTGCTCTCTGTTTTACCAGCTCCTTTGATAAATTATTATTCTTAATTCTAATTTCTTCTTCGTATTCATTCACATACCTTTCATATAGTTGAGGTTGCTTTCTATATTCGTCTTCTGCATATTCCTTTGATATTTCTTTTACAACTCCATTTACGTCTCCCATGCAAAATTCCACCTTTCCACCTATTCCACCTATATAATCTTACACTATGATACGCATATTATAGCATATGTATATCTGTTTTTATATAGGTGGAAATGATGGAATAATGGATTTTATACCTCTTCTTCTATACATTCAATTATAAGCTTCACAACACCTATCACAAGTATTTTCACAAATGATGACATCATATCCCTCCTCCCACACAAAATAAAAGATACCACTAAAAGATGCAACATCTTTAAATGGTATCCTTCTCATAACAATAATATATTATTTACTAATACTATTTTTACAATTAAAAATCGTCATTATCATTTGCTATATCCCAAATCATCTTTCGTTCACCAACTTCTCTCTTAACAATTCTTCTTGACGAACCCAACAAATCCAATGGTGTATCTTTTATGCTCGCCTGTTTAGAACGATTGCAATGCTTACATATACACTGTAAATTATATTCAGAGTTACTTCCTCCAAATTTTTGCGGAATTATATGGTCTATATCCATATCTCCTTTTCTAAAACTTCTTCCACATTTCTTACACTTGTACCATCCATTATTATTATCATAAGCATCATTCTTATTAAAATATGTATCTCTATAGCCCATATAATCATCCTTTCCATCGTAATTATTCACAACTTTATTACACAATTTACTTTATATCATTTGCTTTACGAATCAATCCCTCTCCTTTCTGCTTCTTCACATAGCAATCCGTATTTCCAATCAAATTTATCACATTGCCTTAAGGCATTTAAAATTTGAGAATCAGATTTGCTTCGCATTATTGATATAAACTTTTCCTTTTGTGATTCTGATTCATTATAAAGCCAATCACATGCTCCCTCTGCCAAACTACTGAGTTTTTCGCTTGTTTTCATTTCCTTATACTCCGAATCACTGCATGACATATTTTCTTTTGATTTCAAATATGCACCTCCTGCAAATACTGCCCCTGCAATTAAATAACCCAAAATTGACATTAGCACAACCTCCTATTCCCTCGCATACGACAAAACATTATAAAATTCATTACATTTTTCATAATGCACTGTCTTACGCAACTATCTAATGTGTACATTATATAACGCTCACATCAATTATGCAAGCATTAGATTTAGGATATAATAAAAGAGCGGAGGAAAAAGATATGGTGCGTTTACGAATACTTGATATATTAGCCGAACAAAATCGTTCTAAATATTGGCTATATAAACAGATGGAATTAAGCTATCAAAATTTTAATCGCATGGTGCAAAACGAAACTGCTTCAATTAAATTTGAAAATCTTGATAAGCTATCCCAAATATTAAATTGTCCTATCGGAGATTTATTTGAAACAATAGACGATACCAAAGACGAATAAATCTCTCTTTGCTCTTCTGAACAAAGAGAGATTTTTTTTTTGCAGTAATTTTGCAGTAAAACCATCAAAAAAGGCACTTTCCAATTACGGAAAGTGCCGATTTTATCATATTTTTACTTATCTAAACTCTTCATCGTTGGGAACAACAATACATCCCTAATAGCAGCTGAATTAGTAAGCAACATTACCATTCTGTCGATACCCAAGACGATACCGCCTGTTGGTGGCATACCGTAAGCGAGGGCATTTAAGAAGTCCTCGTCTGTTGTGTTAGCCTCGTCATCGCCTGCTGCCAAAGCTGCTTCCTGAGCCTTGAAACGCTCCCTCTGATCGATTGGGTCGTTAAGCTCTGAGTAAGCATTTGCCATCTCACGACCTGTGATAAAGAGCTCGAAACGTTCTGTGTACTCTGGTGCATCAGGCTTTCTCTTTGTAAGAGGTGAGATATCTACAGGGTGGTCCATAACAAATGTTGGCTGAACCAAATTCTCCTCAACGAACTCCTCGAAGAAGAGGTTAAGGATATCTCCCTTCTTATGTCTTGCCTCAAACTCGATGTGGTGCTCCTTAGCAACTGCCTTAGCCTCCTCATCAGTGTTGATTGTTGTAAAATCAACGCCTGAATACTTCTTAACTGCATCAAGCATAGTAATTCTCTCGAATGGCTTAGAAAGGTCGATTTCAACGTCACCATACTGGATAACTGCTGTACCGTTAACCTTCTCGCACACTGTTCTGTACATATTTTCAGCCAAATCCATCATACCGTGGTAGTCTGTGTATGCCTGATAAAGCTCCATAAGTGTGAACTCAGGATTGTGTCTTGTATCAACGCCCTCGTTACGGAAAACTCGTCCGATTTCGTAAACACGCTCCATACCACCAACGATAAGTCTCTTTAAGTAAAGCTCAAGAGAGATACGAAGCTTAACATCCTCATCCAAAGCATTGTAATGTGTCTCAAATGGTCTTGCTGCGGCACCACCTGCATTTGACACAAGCATAGGTGTCTCAACTTCCATAAAGCCCTGTGCATCAAGGAAGTTACGAATCTCCTTAATAATCTGAGAACGCTTTACAAATGTATCTCTAACCTCAGGATTAACGATGAGATCTACATAACGCTGTCTGTATCTTTGATCTGTATCCTTGAGACCGTGGTACTTCTCTGGAAGAACCTGCAAGCTCTTTGTAAGAAGTGTTATCTCTGATACATGAACAGACATTTCGCCCTTCTGTGTACGGAATACTTCTCCCTTAATACCTACGATATCACCGATATCGAACTTCTTAAATGCTGCATATGGCTCCTCACCAACTGAATCTCTTGCAACATATATCTGCATATTGCCCTTAAGGTCTGCTACATTAGCAAATGAAGCCTTACCCATAACTCTCTTTGCCATAAGTCTTCCGGCAACAGATACTACCTTGCCCTCCAACTCATCAAAGTTGTCCTTGATATCCTTTGTGTGATGTGTCACATCATACTTTGTTATCTCAAATGGGTCATTGCCGGCTTCCTGCAATGTCTTTAACTTATCCATACGAACTTTAATCTGCTCGTTTACATCAGGCATCTGCGCATTGTTCTGCACGTTATTATTCTCTGCCATGTTTTCTCTCCTTATATACATATACAATTATCAACTCTCATTACAAGCACATCGGCTTGCCACAATATACCAACCCATTATGAATTAGTCGTTAACAATCTTCTTAATCTTATACTCAATAACACCAACAGGTGCCTCAACCTTAACTACATCGCCAACCTTCTTGCCCATAAGCGCTGCACCAAGTGGTGACTCGTTAGATATCTTATTAAGGATACTGTCAGCCTCTGAAGAACCAACGATTACATACTCGATGTCCTCATCATACTCGATGTCGTGAAGTGTAACAACACTTTCCATCTTAACCTTACCCTTATTCTTGTTATCATCCTGAATAATCTCAGCATTCTTCAATATATCTTCAAGTTCAGTGATCTGTGCTTCGATATCGCGCTGTTCGTCCTTAGCTGCATCATACTCTGCGTTCTCTGACAAATCGCCCTGCTCTCTTGCCTCTTTAAGCTTCTGAGCAACTTCCTTTCTTCTAACCACCTTGAGATGCTCAAGTAACGCTACTCTCTCTTCATAACCCTTTTTTGTAAGATAATGCTTCTCTGTCATCGTTTTAATCACCTTTCACTTTTAATCATATACTTCAACTGAGATAAAGTCAGTCAAAATATTATATACTACTATTTGCATTGTTGTCAATACCCGACACACATCTACCTAGCCACGGTGTCCCATACCACGCATCTGCTCTACCAGCTCTTCAAGACCATCATATGACTCTACGTGATTCACTTCATTTCTAAGGCCTGCGGCATACTTCATACCTGCCGTGTACCATGCAAAATGCTTTCGCATCTCCCTGATGCCTGTGTACTCTCCCTTCACATCTATAAGCATACGTCCGTGTCTGAGAATCATATCGCACACTTCATCTATAGTTGGAGGCATCATCGCTTTGCCACTTTCCAAGTACTCATTAATCTGACTAAACAGCCATGGATTGCCTCTTGCTCCACGACCTATCATAACTGCGTCACAACCGGTGCGCTCCATCATATCAATAGCATCCTGCCCTGTTGTTATATCGCCATTGCCGATTACCGGAATAGACACATTTTCCTTAACCCTACGAATTATATCCCAGTCAGCCTTTCCTGAATAGTACTGTTCCCTTGTTCGCCCATGTACAGCCACCGCCGCACCGCCCGACTCCTGAACTATTCGAGCTATCTCAGGAGCATTAAGACTCTCTTCATTAAAGCCTGCACGAATCTTTACTGTTACCGGCTTCTTAACCGCCTTTGCCATAGCTTCAACAATCTCGCCCACCAGCTTAGGATTCTTCATAAGTGCGGAACCTTCGCCATTATTTACAACCTTTGGTACAGGACAACCCATATTTACATCTATTATATCAAATGCTCTCTCCTCAAGTCGCTTTGCCATATCTGCCATTATCTGAGGGTCCGACCCAAACAGTTGCACAGCTATGGGATTTTCCTGAGGACGCACCTCAAGAAGTGCATCAGTATTCTTGTTGTTATAAAGTATGGCCTTGGCGCTAACCATCTCTGTGTAGAGAAGTCCACACCCCATTTCCTTACACAACAATCTAAATGGCAGGTCTGTTACGCCTGCCATAGGAGCCAAAAACACCTTATTTTCTATGTTAACATTACCTATTCTCATGTCATTCTCCATTCTATGTATGACCCGAGGACTATCTTTCTACTCCCCTATAAAGAACACTTTATAAAACATTTCTAACGACTCTAAAAGCTCGCGCTTTTCATACTGCAGCTTCTTTATAAGCATGCCGCAGGCAATATCATCATATAAAATATCGCCCTCGTCAGACTCTGTCTTAAATAACAATGTACCTTCCTCATCGAATTCCAAAGTAAGAATTCCGCCAACCTCTTCTGTAAAAAGCACACACATAATCTTTAATTCATCCTTAATCTCATCAGGAAGCTTTGTGAATGCTTCATTTAGGTAAAACTTCTTCTCATATGCACTGGCTGCGCATAAAACAATATTCTCATCAAACATAGCCGTATATTCCTCTCACCGAAACTTCTCCTGCATTGACGCATTCTACGCCATCTGCGAACTCAACCTTCAAAGCACCCGTTTTATCAATTCCCAGGGCCTTTCCAGTTCTCTTATCTGCTAAAGATTCAATGCTAACAGTTCTTCCTGCATTGACCAGCATATCGTTATATTCATCCATAAGCTCGCTCATATCGCAAGTTTTTAGAAACTTCTCATAATACATTGTAAAGCACTGGCAAAATGCTTTAATCAACTCGTCCTTTGAATATTCTTTGCCTGTATGCATATAGAGCGACGTTGCCGTATTCTTTATAGACTCATCAAAGACCTTTGCATTAACATTGATGCCAATACCTATAACAACATAGTGAACGCATCCCGGTTTTGCACTCATCTCTGTAAGTATGCCACACAGTTTCTTTCCATCAAGCACTATATCATTAGGCCACTTAATAAGGCCGACTTGTCCGCATACTTTCTTAATGGTTGCCGCAACTGCCATAGCTGCAACAAGCGTAAGCATAGAAGCACACTCAGGCTTAATATCCGGTCTTAGAAGAAGCGACATCCACAGGCCATCATCCTCCAAAGACAACCAGCTCCGACCACGTCTGCCTCTGCCACCGGTCTGTCTGTCTGCCACAAAAAGGACTCCGCTCTTTTCTCCGCCTTCGCCATAACATTTAGCCTGATTGTTAGTAGAATCCGTCTCTTCAAAATGTATCACTTTATGGACTATTCCACCTACGCATTCATCGTACATATTAACCCTCTTTAAACACAGCAACCTAATCAAAGCACCTGATATAAGCACCTACATAAGTACAAAATCAAAGCACAGAAAGCAGACACATAACTCCCAGTCCGATTAACACCAGCATAGTGATAAATCTCACTACTGCACCGCTTTTTTGCTTATCAACCGCTTTCTTTATGCCACAACACAGGTTAAGCACTGCCCCTGTAAAGAACATAGACGGAAACAATACATATCTCCAGTCAGCAAACACTAACGTGCACACAAAAAGCACAACTATGCACAATGTCAAAAAGACATTGGCATAGTCGATAAATACTTTAGTTTTTCTGTACGCACCACTGCTTGTATAATACATTAATTATACCTCCACTCCTGCCTGTAGGGCAGTTTGAACTTGTGCCTTTAAATCACTTATTATTTGTTAACGTGCATTATTTATAGGCACTTATTACTTATAGGCACCCAATGTAGCTGCCATAATAGCTTTGATAGTATGCATTCTGTTCTCCGCCTCATCAAATACTACTGACTGCTCAGATTCGAACACCTCATCTGTAACTTCCATTTCGTCAAGGCCGAACTTCTTACTGATTTCCTTACCGATAGTTGTCTTTAAATCATGGAAGGCTGGCAAGCAATGCATAAATATAGCGTTAGGTGAAGCATTCTTCATAACAGCCTTGTTAATCTGATATGGAAGAAGTGCCTTAATACGCTCTTCCCATACCTCATCAGGCTCACCCATAGATACCCAAACATCTGTGTAAAGAACATCTGCATCCTTAGTAGCCAGCTTAACATCCTCTGAAAGTGTTACTGAACCACCGCTCTCTTTAGCCCATGCCTCACACTGTGCCACTAACTCTGCCTCCGGGAAATATTCCTTTGCAGTACATGCTGTAAAATGCAAACCAAGCTTTGCACAAGCTATCATAAGGGAATTACCCATATTGTATCTTGCATCGCCCATATATACGAACTTTATACCCTTTAATCTTCCGAACTTCTCACGGATAGTAAGCATATCTGCAAGCATCTGTGTCGGATGATACTCATTAGTAAGACCATTCCAAACAGGCACATCTGAGTGCTTAGCTAAATCTTCAACTATAGTCTGCTCAAATCCACGATATTCAATACCCTCAAACATACGCGAAAGAACTCTTGCTGTATCAGCAATGCTTTCCTTCTTACCAATCTGCGAACTTGAAGGATCAAGATATGTAACTCCCATACCTAAATCATGGGCAGCAACCTCAAAAGAACAACGTGTACGTGTGCTGGTCTTCTCGAATATAAGTGCAACATTCTTTCCTATAAGCGGCTGCTCAACAATTCCCTTTTTCTTCTTGTCCTTAAGCTCTGCCGCCAAATCTATAAGAAATTCTATTTCTTCTGCTGTGTAATCCTTTAATGTTAAAAAGTCTCTTCCCTTTAAATCCATATTGCTCCTCCATTCTCAGACAAAATGCTGTCTTGTTCATAACATTATATTGTTGCATTGACAGACAGCTAAGTGAAAATACTGTCCCATTATATACACATTTTATATCAAACTGCTGGCAAATACAAGCAAAAACTGCCATATCGGACAAATCTTGTCCAATATGGCAGTATATATTACTTAATTACCTGTCCTCTAACTTAGAAGAAGCAGTGATTCTTAATAACCTGATACTTTGAATAAGAGCCGTACTGCGCTTTCTTCAAAGAACGGAAATTCTTGAATGTTCCAATATTATTCTTTCCTGCAAGAGCCTCTCTTGCTGCTGTCATACACTCAGCTGTTCTAGGCCCCTTATCAAGGAACTGAGTCTGGAACCTAACACTAGGACCACCCTTTCCATCAGATACACCCGTAAACTGACCATTAGCATATATAACTCCTGTAATTGTAGTTCCATAGTAAGGACTACGAAGTCTGTTCAATACTACATTAGCTACAGCAAGCTTTCCTTCATATGGCTCCCAACCAGCCTCATAATCAATTAAGCATGCAAGAAGATAAACTTCTTCCTCTGAAGCTGTAATAGGTGCGTTATATGTTATCGGATTAGTAATCTTGTTAGCTGCGATTCTGGCTGCTTCCGCTGCCGCTGCTTTCTCTCTTGCAATTCTGGCTGCTTCTGCCGCTGCTGCTGCCTTCTCTGCTGCCTCCTTTGCCTCAACTTCAGCTACTGTATATCCCCAGTTGTATCCATAATCAACTAATACGCTATCTGCCTGAATATATCCCTTTATGTCGCCGTTATACTTAACAACCACATAGCTTCCACACATACCTGTTGCCACGTATGATGTATCTCTCTTTACTGAAGCTAACACTGTGCTACCAAGTGATGAATCATAGACATCAACTGTTTCTGCAGTAACTTTTGCTACAACTTCCTTTTCACCTGCGAGAGCCTTCGCCTCATCATTCATACACAATGCACTTGTGCGAACATAACCTATAAGGTTCTTTGAGCTAATTTTCGCCCACTCACCGCTCTGCTCTACAATATTCATAATGGAATTCTCGTAAAGTCTTCCGGTCACAGCCGAAGCTTCGTCCGCCTGCTCATATACGCTTACATAACCTTTCTTAATCGAAATAGCTACATTAGCATAAATATCTGTTTCTTCGTTACTTTCATAGCCTGTTGCAACTGTGTCTATCACATTCTCTGTGTAAGACGCTTCTTTTTGTTCTTTATCAATCTGTTTACTTTGCTGTTGCTCATAGGTAGGCTGTGCGACAACTACATTAGGTACGATTGGCATAAAAAACATAATCAATGCCATACCAATGTACAATGCCGACTTTCTACTTCTAAGTCTCATAAAGTTTTCCCTTTCCGGCAATTTTAATGCCTTCACAAATGTTACAAAATTGTTACATTTGTTACGGAAGTATTGTAGCAAAGTTACATTTATTTGTCAAATCCTTTGCAAACGCTGATAAATACTGGCTTCAACCACATTTTCCATATTTTTCTACAAAACTTTGCAATTTTTTTATTCGATACAATCGCCTGTGCAAATCGCACAAGCAACCGCTGCTTTTTTGTGCAAAATGCACAGTTCAAAGACATTCAGATGTTCGCATATAAAAACACACAGCGTGATGTTGCCTTGTGCAAAACTTGTTATTGTGATATGATTGAGTTGCATCATATTAAAAAATTGGGAGGATACATACATATGAAAAACCAATTAAAAGCAATTGCTTTTATCTTACTGGCGATATTTTTAATTCTTTGGTCGGCAGCATTTTATTGGAGATCAAATATCGGCTTTGGAGAAAATGTAATAGTCGATTCAATGCTATTTTTATCATTAATTGTAGCTATAATTGGTTTTATATTTATTATCAAAAAGGATGATAGTAATCATTAAACATTCAAAGATTGCTATCTAAAAGGGGGGAACCGCCTTGCAAATCATAGTTGTATTAATTATTATACTGGTTATATGTTTCATCTTAAATGTGAATCTTGGTTACATATTGATGGCTACTGATGTGCTACTGTGTATGTTTGCAGGCCTTATGTGCATAGGTTTTCTGTACTGCGTTGTAAGACTTATGCTTTCAAAGCGCAAAACAGCCCGCTTTGTACGAACTGATATGCACAAACACATAAAGAAAAAAGTTGCTATTTACCTTATCGATGGCACCGAATATCCTTGCGCCTTCCCTGCTGAAAACATACTTGATAACAAGTTGTACAGCACTGAAAAAAGCTGTCGTGTTATGCTGGATATAAATAAGAAGAAAGTCTACGACCTTTACGCAGTTCTAACCTGCATAATCGGACTGACTTTCTTTATCGGACTTTGTATTGTGTTAATGTTGTGTCATTAAAAAAACTCTTAAACATTAAGATTAATAAGTATATGAAACTAACTCCCAAGGATAATTTATATCTTGTGGAAGTTTGCTTTTAAGTTTTTTGATGAATTGGAATTGACTTGTAATATTTCATTATTTCATAACGTTATTTTTCAGGATTGTGAGGTATTATCCTTGCAGGGACACCAACAGCTGTACAATTTGAGGGAATATCCTTGACAACTACAGCATTTGCTCCTATTTTTACATTGTCTCCTATTGTAACATTTCCAATAATTTTTGCGCCTGCACCAATAAGCACGTTATCACCTATTGTTGCGGATTTGTTATTTTCGTCTTGTGCAATCGTAACTTGCTGATGAATGGTACAGTTTTCACCAATTTTCGCGTAATGTGAGATAATAATTCCATTAATATTATGGGGCAAATTCGGTTTCTTTGCAAATTGGGCTCCACTATTTAAGTTTGTTCCCATTGAGGCATTGTTAAAAGCATCTGAACGTTTTATTCTGTATAGATACCAAAGTCGTACCAATAGTGCTTTTTTTGATGCTGGATTTACAACCTCTTGTCGCATTTTCCAGTAGGTCTTATCATTGTAATGTTGAATTAATCCCAAAATAAATGCATACATATTGAATCCTTTTTTCTGTTCTTGCATTTTTTGCAATAATGTTTTTCTCATTTCTTTTATCCCCTTGTCAAAACAGTCGTGATGTAGGTCGATGCGTTTCTGTTTGTCAAATAAATCACAACTCCCAATTATGCCTTTATACGCTTCTCTATCTACTATCCTCTCCTCTGCCTCATTGCCTCGTATGTAAGCACTGTACAGGCTATGGCAGCATTTAAAGACTCAACCTGTCCTTCCATAGGAATCCTTATAAGGTTACTTGCCGCATTTACCGCTGCATCTGTAAGACCATTACCTTCATTTCCTATTAAAAATGCTGTTTTCTGTGTATAATCCGGCTCTGTATACTCCATAGTGCCGTCAAGATGAGCAGCATACACATTTACACCCGAATCCTGTAACTCCCTCATAGTTTTTGCAAAATCTTCTACATATATAAAAGGAACTCTGTAGATAGAACCCATAGTGGAACGAATCGTCTTGGGGTTATATATGTCTACCGTATTAGAACTCATAACCACACCCGTGATACCAGCACCCTCGCCCATACGAACGATAGTCCCCAGATTACCCGGGTCCTGGAGATTTTCAACACCTATTATAAGTGCTTTTTCTGTAAGAGTTTCTTCTATATTATATATACGCATCTTTATGATGGCCATAACACCTTGCGGAGTCTGTGTGTCGGACATATGCATAAACACACTGTCACTTACTATCTCTATCTTATCAGCAGTAAGTTCCAATCCCGCTTTATAGGCACTGTTGTTGGCATCAAAAGTTTCAGATATATACACCTTAACAACTCTTTCCTTTGGAGCTTCTGACACCATCTTTACGCCCTCTACCACAAACTCTTGGCTTTCGCGTCTTGCTTTAGCTTTTTTCTGCAAATGTAACACATGCTTAACCTGTGCACTGCTTGTACTTGTTATCATGGCATTCCCACCTTTTCCTTATACTCTTCATAATAACCCGGGGCTACAAAAATCACCGTCTGCCCGCTACTCATTGATCCCCATTCCGCCATAGCTGAACTAGCCTCTTCTTCTGTTAAAACAACTGTACTAAATCCAAAGTACTCACTCTCAACGGGTTCCTGACTGCTTAACTCCTCGACTTTACTTATAACTGACTCTGACTCCGTTTCCATTTCATCATTTAACATATGCTGTGTCTCATCATTTACCTGCAATGCTTTCTCTTCTTCGCCTTTAAAGACAGATAAATTAACAACCAACAGCACTGCAATAATAAGCATCATACATGCTAAGATTACCTTTTTCTTATTCATAAACCCTCCTATGCAAACAAAGCGGTGCCCGCAGACACCGCTTCCTTAACTTAATTACTGTGAAAGCAACGAGCTTACATTAAACTCATACTCATTGATATCCTTCTTCATCTCAAGTGCTTCATTGACATCATAATCAATGAACTTTCCATCCTTGTATGCAACTACACGGTTGCTCTTACCTGCGCAGAGCAAATCTACCGCATAAGAACCCATAACTGAAGCAAACATACGATCCTTACATGTTGGCGCACCACCACGCTGCATGTAACCAAGTATAGTTGCTCTTGTCTCAATGCCTGTAGCAGCCTCGATTCTTCTCGCCATACCTGTAGAGTGACCGATACCCTCTGCATTGATAATAAGGTGATGCTTCTTACCTCTCTTACGTCCCTCTATGATGTGGTTAATGAGAGTCTGCTCGTCGTTGTCATATCTTTCAGGGAGAAGAATATCCTCCGCACCGTTAGCAATACCACACCAAAGTGCGATATAACCTGCATTACGTCCCATAACCTCAATAATACTGCAACGCTCGTGGGATGTAGATGTATCACGAATCTTATCAATAGCTTCCATGGCTGTGTTTACAGCTGTATCAAAACCGATTGTGTACTCTGTACATGCGATATCAAGGTCGATAGTACCAGGAACTCCGATAGCATTAACACCAATCTTAACAAGGTCTCTTGCACCTCTGAAAGAACCGTCACCACCGATAACAACAACGCCATCAATACCATGCTTCTTACATGTCTCAAGCGCCTTTGCCTGACCTTCCTCTGTTATAAACTCTAAACATCTGGCTGTATAAAGGACAGTACCACCCTTTTGGATAATATCAGAAACGCTCTTCTTGTCCATATCAATAACTTCGTCATTGATAAGTCCGTTGTATCCCTTAAGGATACCCTTTACTTTAAGCCCCTTTGCAAGTGCTGTTCTAACAACTGCTCTGATAGCTGCGTTCATACCAGGTGCATCTCCACCACTTGTAAGAACACCAATTGTTTTAATCTCTTTACTCATATATACTCATCCTTTCATAGCAGATCTTTCTCATAATCTTTCCTTATTTAGTCAATTTTACCGCATTCTTTATGTGGTTTCAACATTTTTTTCACCAAAGACACTTCTAAGCTGAGCTAGAAGCTCTGCAGTAATCTTAATATTGCGACTGGCAGGAAGAGGAATACGCTTATTCTCTGCGGTACAATAAACTATTACATTGTCATGACCATCGGATGATTCAAGCATAGAAAGCATCATATCTTCCTTCTCACTGTATTCAACTTCATCCTCAAATCGAATCCAAAGTCGTCTTGGAACACTGTCGAAGCTTACAATCTTCTCGCATATCAGCTTTCCGTTCTCATCAACATTGGCACTGACACGACCTGTGATAAACAACTTGTCGCTACCCTCAATAATAGTTCTGTAGTTAGCATAATCCCTCGGGAACACTATGACTTCTACCGTTCCAACAAGGTCTTCCAATGTAAGGAATGCCATAGGCTGACCTGTCTTTGTCATCTTGATGGTCTTACCCATAATCATTCCACCTACTGTCTGCTTACTTCCGTCAGCAACCTTAGGCTCCCCTGTTTCTTCATCTATCTCAAAGTCCGTTGTCACCGCCGATATATGCTTTTTCCACATACCGGCATACTCATCCATAGGATGTCCGCTGACATATACACCAAGCACTTCCTTTTCTGAATTGAGAAGTTCTTCTTTAGTAAACTCAGCCACGTTTGGCATCTTTATCTCAAAGTCAGCTTTGTCATCCTCTGCTGCAAAGTCAAACAGCGACATCTGGCCTGATATGGCATCCTTTGCCTGCTTTGTTTCATTATCAAGCATCTGCCCGTATACGAATATCATCTGTCTTCTCTTGTTGCCAAATGTGTCAAATGCTCCTGACTTTATGAGATTCTCAACAGTTCTTTTATTAAGCTCTGCATGCATTCTTGATATAAAGTCCTGCATACTGGAGAACTTACCCATACCTTCACGATTCTTGATTATAGCATCAATAGTCGGTCTACCAAGGCTTTTAACAGCCGAAAGCCCGAAACGTATAGCGCCATCCTCAACACTAAAGCCCATCTGCGATTCATTTACATCCGGAGGCAATATACTTATATTCATCTGACGACAAGCATAGATATAGCCTGCAACCTTATTAGTATTATCAACTACGGATGTCATAAGAGCTGCCATGAATTCAACCGGGTAATAAGCCTTTAAATATGCTGTCTGATATGCCACAACCGCGTAGCAGGCTGCGTGAGACTTATTAAATGCATACTTGGCAAAATCTATCATCTGGTCAAATATCTTGTTGGCAACCTCTTCACTTATACCATTCTTTACGCATCCGGCAACACCATCTTCCTCTATACCATATATAAAGTTCTGACGCTCCTTCTGCATTACAGACTCTTTTTTCTTAGACATGGCTCGACGAACAAGGTCACTTCGTCCCCATGAATATCCTGCCAGGTCACGCACAATCTGCATAACCTGCTCCTGATACACAATACATCCATAAGTCGGTGCCAAGATAGGCTCCAGCTGCGGGCAAAGATATGTTACCTTGTCAGCATGTGTTTTTCCTTCAATATACTGTGGTATAAAGTCCATAGGGCCCGGACGATACAATGAAATACCCGCTATCATATCCTCAAGCACACGGGGCTTCAATTCCTTCATGAAGGACTTCATTCCGGCACTTTCCAACTGGAATATACCATCACACTTACCGGTACTTATCAAATCATAGACTTTCTTGTCATCATAATCGATTTTATCAATATTAAATCCAGAATTAACATTTTGAATAAGAGCCACTGCATCCCTGATAACAGTAAGGGTTCTAAGGCCTAAGAAGTCCATCTTAAGAAGCCCCAGCTCCTCCAGCGTTATCATATCAAACTGTGCAACAACCGCACCATCTGACCCCGCTGAAAGTGGGACATACTCATCTACTTCCTTCTCACTGATAAGAACACCTGCCGCATGCATAGAAGCATGTCTTGGTAAACCTTCAAGACGCTTGCACTTATCAATCATATCTCTTATCTGCGGGTCACTTTCATAAATCGCTTTAAAATCAGGCACATTTTTAAGTGCCTTATCTATAGTAATACCGATTTCCTGCGGCACCATCTTTGCCACATTGTCAACTATAGCATATGGAAGGTCAAGCACTCGGCCAACGTCTTTAATAACCGCTCTTGCCGCCATAGTTCCAAATGTTACAATCTGCGAAACTCTGTCTTTGCCATACTTACCGACAACATAGTCAATAACTTCCTGACGTCGCTCATAGCAAAAGTCAACGTCAATATCGGGCATGGATACACGTTCCGGGTTAAGGAAACGCTCAAAAATCAAACTATACTTAATGGGATCAATATCAGTAATCTCTAGGCAATATGATACAATACTTCCTGCCGCAGAACCTCTTCCCGGTCCTACAGCAATACCATTAACCTTCGCATAGTTAATATAGTCCCATACTATAAGGAAGTAATCCACATATCCCATAGTGTGAATGACATCCAGCTCATACTCAAGTCGTTCCTTCAAATCTTCCCCCGCATCAGGATAACGCTTCTTTAAGCCCGCCTGACACAAATGCTGAAGATATGTCCACGAATCAAAGCCTTCCGGCACCTCATACTTTGGAAGCTTTGTCACACCAAACTCAATCTCTACATTGCAACGGTCAGCGATTTTCTTAGTATTAGCAAGTGCCTCCGGTGCATAAGGAAACAACTCTTCCATTTCCTGTGGTGACTTAAGATAATACTGTCCGCCCTCATAACGCATACGATTCTCGTCAGACACCTTCTTTCCTGTCTGAATGCAAAGAAGAATATCATGTGCATCCGCATCATCAGCATATGTATAATGCACATCGTTAGTGCACACAAGGTCTATACCAAGCTCCTTGGACATCCTTACAAGCTGCGGATTAACGTATTTCTGGTCAGGTATTCCGTGATCCTGAAGCTCCAGGAAAAAATTACCCTTGCCAAATATATTCTCATAACGCTTCGCCGCCTCGCAGGCCATCTCATACATACCACGAGAAAGGTATCTTTGCACTTCACCTGCCAAACATGCACTAAGGGCAATAATACCCTCATGGTAGTTTTGTAGTACTTCATAATCAACTCTCGGCTTATAATAAAAGCCCTCTGTAAAGCCACGAGAAACAATCTTCATGAGATTGCCGTATCCAATATCATTCTCCGCAAGCAAAACAAGATGATGGTAACGCTCATCAGATTCACCCGGCTGCTTATCGAATCTTGAGCCCGGTGACACATATATCTCACAGCCCAAGATAGGCTTAATCCCCACCTCTTTGGCAGCCTTATAGAAGTCAATCACGCCGTACATAACGCCATGGTCCGTAATCGCAAGGCTATCCATACCAAGTTCTTTCGCCCTTGCTGTTATTTCTTTAATCTTACTTGAACCATCAAGCAAGGAATACTCTGTATGCACATGCAAATGCGTAAATTCCATAACGTCACCCCATTTCGTATATATTATACAAACATCACCAACAACAGCCACACAAGCCGCATCCTGTCTGATGTCACCATAATTACTTTATCTTCATACCGCCTGTAAACACCGGCTCACTAGTCAAGTCAACTCCAAGCTTCTTAAATGTCTTAATATCCACATCCGACAACATATCAGATGTATGAACCTGACAACCTTTAAGCTTTGGAAGTTGCTCCATAGCTATCTTTGCATTGTCATCATTAAGAGCAGACAACGCAAGCGCAATAAGAACCTCATCCGAATGAAGTCTAGGGTTCTTACTGCCCAGATATGCAGTCTTCAAATCCTGAATAGGCTCAAATGCATTAGGCGCAATCAAATGTGCCTCATCATCTACTCCTCCAAGATACTTAAGCGCATTAAGTATCAATGCCGCTGATGCACCCAAAAGATCTGATGTCTTTGATGTAATAATAGTGCCGTCATTAAGCTCAATAGCTGCCGTTGGCACTCCAAGCAATTCTGCTCTTTCCTTAGCTGCAACAGTAACCTTTCTGTCATCTGTTGTTATCTTAGCCTGCTTCATAAGAAGCTCTATCTTATAGATTTCGTTAGAGACATCTTCACCCTCTGCCATAGACTTAAGAGCCTTATAATATCTTCTGATAATCTCCATACAAGAGCTCTGAGAAACAATATCATCATCAACAATACAGTTTCCCGCCATATTAACACCCATATCAGTCGGCGACTTGTATGGGCTTTCACCATAGATTCCCTCAAATACAGCATTTAAAACAGGGAACACTTCAATATCACGATTGTAGTTAACTGTAGTAACACCATATGCTTCCAAGTGGAAAGGATCAATCATATTGACATCATTAAGGTCTGCTGTTGCTGCCTCATATGCCAGATTAACCGGATGCTTAAGAGGAATATTCCATATCGGAAATGTTTCAAACTTCGCGTATCCAGCCTTAATACCACGCTTATTCTCATGATACAACTGTGAAAGGCATGTAGACATCTTACCGCTTCCCGGTCCAGGTGCAGTAACTACTACTAATGGTCTTGTAGTCTCAATATAATCATTCTTACCAAAACCTTCATCACTTACAATAAGTGGTACATTAGTAGGATATCCTTCTATAGTATAATTTCTGTATACCTTAATACCCTTTTTCTGAAGCTTTTCTTTAAATGCTTTTGCAGCAGGCTGTCCTGAATACATAGTTACAACTACACTGCCTACATATAATCCACAGCTTCTGAACGCCTCAATAAGTCTCAAAACATCCTTATCATAAGTTATTCCGAGATCTTCTCTCTTCTTATTGCGCTCAATAGCATCCGCGCCAATAACAATAACTATCTCAGCCTGATCCTTAAGCTCTCTTAGCATCTTAAGCTTACTGTCAGGAGCAAATCCCGGAAGCACTCGTGACGCATGATAATCATCAAACAGCTTACCGCCAAACTCAAGATACAGCTTGTCTCCAAACTTTTCCACACGTTCCTTGATATATTCCGACTGCATTTTCAAATACTTGTCATTATCAAATCCTATTTTCATAACACGTTAGCTCCCTTATTTAGTATCAATATTGCATATAGGGTGACCTCCTGTTACAGAGTCACCCCATAAACTTTTGTTAATTCTGTTCTTCTGTTTCCTTATCAACAGGTTCCTCGATACCTTTAACTTCACGATATATCTTCATAAACTGCTTTCCTGTAATAGTCTCTTCTTCATAAAGATATTCAGCAATCTTATCCAATACATCTCTGTTATCTGCAAGAAGTGTCTTTGCTTCCTCAAAGCATTCTTTAAGAAGCTTCTTTACCTCGTCGTCTATGATAGCAGCAGTCTCATCTGAACAATTAAGTCTTGTGTTACCATCAAGATACTTGCTCTCAACAGTCTCAAGGCTCATAAGTCCGAAACGCTCTGACATACCATACTGTGTAATCATAGAACGGGCTATCTGAGTAGCCTTCTCGATATCATTAGACGCACCGGTTGTAACTGTATCAAATACAATCTCTTCCGCCGCACGTCCACCAAGAAGTGTCACAAGACGAGTCATAAGCTCATCCTTTGTCATAAGGTACTTCTCTTCCTCAGGCACCTGCATTACATAGCCCAAAGAACCCATAGTTCTTGGTACAATAGTAATCTTCTGAACCGGCTCTGAATCTTTCTTAAGTGCAGTAATAAGCGCGTGTCCAACTTCATGATAAGCAACAGTTCTCTTCTCTTCCTTACCAAGAATTCTATCCTTCTTCTCTTTACCCGCAATAACCACTTCAACAGCCTCAAAAAGATCCTTCTGCGAAACAGCTTTTCTGCCGTCTTTTACAGCTGCAATAGCAGCCTCATTAATCATATTAGCAAGGTCAGAACCTACAGCACCGCTGGTTGCAAGACCGATTTCATCAAGATCAACAGTCTCGTCCATACGAACATCCTTAGAATGTACTTTAAGAGTATCAACACGCCCCTTAAGATCAGGCTTATCAACAATAATTCTTCTGTCAAGTCTTCCTGGTCTGAGAAGTGCCTTATCAAGTACCTCCGGACGATTAGTAGCTGCTAAGATAAACACACCCTTTGATGAATCAAAACCATCCATCTCCGCAAGCAACTGATTAAGTGTCTGCTCGCGCTCATCATTGCTACCGCCATATCTTGAATCACGGCTCTTACCGATAGCATCAATCTCATCAATAAATATAATACATGGCGCCTGCTTCTGAGCTTCTTTGAAAAGGTCTCGAACTCTCGAAGCACCTACACCTACGAACATCTCTACAAAGTCTGAACCCGCAAGGGAGAAAAATGGTACATTGGCCTCACCTGCTACCGCTTTTGCAAGCAATGTCTTACCGGTTCCCGGAGGACCTACTAACAATGCACCCTTAGGTAACTTAGCACCAATCTTCACATACTTATCAGGAGCATGCAAGAAGTCTACAATCTCTGTAAGAGACTCCTTCGCCTCATCCTGTCCCGCAACATCCCTAAATGTTACTCCGGTCTTTTTCTGTACATAAACCTTAGCAGTAGTCTTGCCAACGCCCATCATACCGCCGCCCTTAGAAATCTTGCGGTACACAAACATAAACATCCATACAGTCAAAAGCAATGGCAATATATATGCAAGAAGGAAATTGATGATAGAAGAACTTGAATCAGGAATATATCCCGATATCTTAATTCCTTCCTTTTCCTTCAACTCCTGTACAATCTGTTCATCATCCACATAACCTGTATAATATGTGTATGTGGCCTGTGTCAGCTGCTTAAGCTGACTTACTGCATCTCCGCTTTCAGCCTCTTCCTTCACAGGTATAATGATAATTCTGTCAGAGGCAAACTGAACCTCAGAAACTTTGCCCTCATCCACCATCTGAATAAACTCAGTATAACTTATCTGCTTATATGTGGCATTGCGGACATATCCGTTAACCATCAATATTCCTATACATGTGATAACGCCAAGTATAAGAAGAATAATAATCATAGTAAAGTTCTTTGGCTTTTTTTCATTATTCTGATTATTACGATTGTTCTGATTATTACCATTAGGTCTTGGACCATTATTATATCCATTAGGTCCCTGACTGTTCATCGGTCCCCCCGGCATACCACCAGGACCGCCATATCCAGGTCCATTCATACCATTATTCATACCTCCCGGCATTCCATTAGGTCCACCATAACCTGGGCCACCAACTCCCGGTCTGCCATAACCTTGACCGCTGTAACCCGGTCCGCCGAATCCCGGACCTCCGTAGCCTGGACCGCCATAGCCCTGACCGCCATAATTCTGACCGTTATAGCCACCGTTCATACTGCCCGGCATGCCATTAGAGCCACCGTAACCCGGACCATTCACACCATTCTGCACATCTCCCGGCATGCCATTAGAATCATGATTTCTAGAATTCCCGGAACCATTATTCACAGCGCCCGTACCGGTATTGTCTGTATTGTCCATATTAACATCGTCAAAAATGTTATTATTACCGTTATCCATACTCTTCCTTTCCTTGCTTCGACAATAATATCCCTCGAAAAAAATACTATTTTATTATATATTTTGAGCAATTATAAATCAACCAAAAAACAACCATTTTAATATTATATTTATAAATTTTAACCAACTATTTTACATTTAGCCAAAGCAATATAATAATTATCTTTAGTGATATATTGGTAAAATTCCACATTCTCCATCTTGCTACCTTCACTAACGATAAGCTTTGGCGTTTTACCCATAGAAAAACTCACTCTGCCTATAGTCAATGCAATACCTTCACCCGTAAGCTTTCCATATGCTTCCTTTAAGGTCCACAGTTCAAAAAAGCGCCTCTTTTTTTCTTCACATTTTTCTTCAATCCACAAACACTCTTCTTTTGAAAAGAATCTCTTAGCCACATTATCCCTGACTTCCCTGTCACCTTCTATATCCACACCAACAGCACAGTCTGCCAACACGCACACTACATATTTTCCCGCATGAGATATATTGAAATGTATATCTTTATGCTCTACAAACACAGGCTTGCCGTTAGCATATGTGGTTATGTCATAATCATATTGCTTATCATACCCCATAATAGCCCCACATATGTCAACTTCCTGCAACTTAGGCTTTGTATGACATATATCGTCTCCGTGTATTTCCGAATCATCAGAGCATACATCACTTTTATTCCACTGCTGTAAAGCAGCATTAAGCAAAAGCCCCGATGCCACACATCGTTGCTTATCCGTTCCACCCTTAAGCCTGTCTGCCTTATCTTTTCTATAATCACTGACAGCCTCATAGGCATCGTTATAACATATGTCCTGCGAAAGACAGCTGATGTCTGCTATTGCAAGTATAACCTTACTCATGATACCACCTTATAACTAAACCCTATAACTATTTCTTTAACTAAACAATGTAATAAAACGGCAAAAGCAGCCTGCTCAAATACTTAAATACCGGCGACAACGGACTCAGACTCACAAATACCGGGCAAAGCACCAGACATGCTATGGCAAATACCGGAATAACCGAAACCATCAGTCTCTCATTAGGAATAACCATAGTAAGTATCGCCACAAATATCACTATTGCCACAATGTAGCACAACATTTTTACTAATTCAAAAGGATACTCCGCTGTGCCTGTAAGTGCCATAGACAACTCAGCAGATACCGCAAACAGTACCGTAGGCACTAATATGTATATGTACCTGCTGGACTTTGACAAGTATGACGGCATGGCCATAAAAACACCCTTCCGCTTCTCTGACTTCCACCACACTCCGCCATAGAGTCCTGCTACAAATACAAGTACAGCTAACACTCCACGAACAGGAAACACCACTTTGGCATCCTCCATAATCACAGTATTCCCCACATCATCTAATTCCTCAAAATCTATGCTAAATGTGTCATTACTGTTGCCATACTTTTCATAATTAGTCTCTATTATCTCTATGGCTTCATCCTGTCTTCCCTGAAACAAACCTGCAGTTTTCACATAATCCTTTGCCACTTCCAGTGCATATACTCTGAACAACTCCGAGAACACTACTTCTTTTGTCATAGTAGTCAATATATTCGACGATGAAGACTGAACAAGACTTATACAACCATCATAATTCGTCTCTTTAAGTTTCAGTGTCAGTCCATCTTTAAAGTAATATCCATGATCTGCATACCCTTGTTCAATATCCTTAGACAGCTGCTCTCTGTTTTTTGCCAGATAAAATTCTACACTATACTTTCCTTTTATCAGATGATTAATAGTATCAACAGCCACCTCATCGCCATCTGATACAAACAGTGCAACCTTAGGAACTCCTTCTTCTTTCATAGCCGGCATTGACGATATTGTTAAACACACCAAAGGCATTCCTATAAGAAATGCCAGCATAGCCGGTGATTTCAACTGCCTTTTTGCAAGAAGCCACAACCAGAAAAACAATCTTTTCATACTCTATTCTCCATAAACGCCGCAATACTAAGAAACACTACACCATATACCATATTGGCAGCTACAGTCACTACACTTACACTCCCGGTAATTATCTGCATACACAGCTCAAAGAAAAAGCTGGTAGGAAGATATGCTCCAATCTCCCCTACAACCGGTGGAAGCATCGAAACTGGAAGAAAACATCCCGATGCAAACATCATAACTACCGATAGCAAAAATAACAAAATAACGCCGGAAACCGTTTTTCCTGCTATCTTAAATATCAATCCTGCCATAGCAAATACCGCCATAAACAGCACAAATAATGCCATAACAGCTGCAAAAACATTAGCAAAAGCTGTATCACTGTAGCAAACAACCAATTCCTTCGTTCCATCGGCATTAATAATTGTTTCTTTTATGTAACCAACTGAGCTAATTCCTTGCGCCATCACCGGGAATCTAACCACAGTTAATGACAACAATGTATACACAATACCAAAAATCACCCAGAACACTACTGTCACACTAAATACCCTGTATATATAATTGGCTCCCGGTGTCACACCAAATCTTCTCAAAGAAGCTCCAAGCACCTTTGATTCTGACTTTAGAAGCTCCACGCAAGTAATCCCCCCCATCAGAAAAAGCATAACCATACCGGTTGCCACATAGAATTGCACCGTAGTCGAACCGGCGCCTCCACTGACATCAACAGTCTCATAATACGCTTCTCTGTCTAACGCATAAGCGACATACTTAAGATTCAGATTCGTATTCGCTTTTTGAGCATCCGACTCACTTCCCTCCAGCTTATCCATCGCATCATCCACCGCGTATATCCCTGCTTGGGCACTACTTAAGTCTGATGCTGCACTGGCTAATATTTCTCTAAATATCATTGAAGAAGTATTAACATTACTTGTTGGAAACACAATTCTTGCAGGCTTATTCTCACCATAGATAATGGAGCTTATAAACTTCTCAGGCAGTATTACAATAGCAGAAAGCTCTCCGTCTTTCATTAAAGACAGTGCTTCCTCTTCACTATAAAAGCTCTCAAACGTGCAGGCTTCCTTTACCGCATCAAGCTTCCCTAACATAGCAAATGCCTGCTCAATATACTGATTTTCTCCTTTGCTTTCCTCACTCTGCGGATAAACAACGCCCACCTTCATAAGTGTCATTTCCTCATCCACATTGGAAGATACTGTAACCAGTGCTATTGCCATAATAACCATAAGCGCCGAAAACACAATCATACCTGCCATTATTTGCGGAAGCGCTATAAATGCAGCTTTTATTCGCAGGATAAGCAAAGTTAAATGCTTATTTAATTTATTCATACTCTGATATACTCCATTAATTTATCTCCCTTAGGACAACCTTCAAGTTCCTGCATACTGCCATCTTTTAACAGGTACATTCTGTTGCAAAGAGATAATTCACATTCTTCATGACTTGTTATAATAACCGTACCTCCTATCCCAAGATAGTTCTTAAGATAACTCTTTATATCTTCCTTGCATACAATATCCAAAGACGCCCCCGGCTCATCCATAATAATAACCGGCGGATTATTAGCCAATGCACATGCTATACTAAGTCTTTTCTTCATACCTCCGGAAAGCTTATCTACTCTGGTATAAAGGTATTCTCCCAGCCCTAGCGCAGCAGGTGTTCCCGTGGTTAAATCCTGATTTAAGTCGCGTTTGCTGTCGCAATACCAGAACTTCAGATTATCATATACAGACAACTGTTCCATCAACGGATTCTCCTGTGGCACATATCCAATCATCTCCGAAAACAATCTCTTATTCTTAAATGGATTCTGTCCTGCATATGCAAGACTGCCACTTTTGGGCTTATTAATACCTGACAATATGCTAAGAAGCGTAGACTTACCACAACCATTTGCACCAACTATGCCCACACATTCTCCTTGCTCCACATGAAAAGACACATTTTGCAAAACCTTTTTTCTTCCATAATTCTTGCAGATATTACTTGCTTCTATTATATTAGCCATAAATTCTTCCTCTCGAATTAGTCAAAATATCCTTCATATCGTATACCATGATTCTTATCAAACAGATGCTCATAAGCTTCCACAAAATAATCATCAGTCATACTTGCAATATAGTCCACTACTATCTGATTAGGCTCTGTCTGCTCATAATCCATACGCGGTGCACCAAACTTACTATAACCCTTTACAAACTCAATATGATGCTTATATATAAGCGAATCTCTGTTTTCCTTCATAACATCCTCAAGGAATCGGTAATACATCGCTTTAAGCATAGGTCTTACTCCACTTTCGTAAAGATTACCTGCATCAGAGTTAGCATATATAATCTTTCCATTCTCACTCTTCGCCTGCTTAAGCATCTTAAAAACATCCTCATCCATAGAAAGATAAGGCTTGCCGTAACTATTCTCTATTATATTAACCACAAGATTATTAATAATCTCCGCATTACTGCTGCCTATATCCACTGATGAAAATATATCTTCCCCTGAAATAACACCAAGCTTAATAGCATCCTGTCTGTCCTTCCCCAAATAAGCAATAATGTCACTTATTCTCACAACACAACCTTCAAGGGTACAAGGAATCAGCTTTGCTATATTAGCTTTGTCAGCAATACAGCCTTCCACCTTTTCATCAAAAACCTCAAAACTGTCCATATGTACAGGTCTGTATTCCTGCTGTTCCATTTCACCATTGTGACAAAGGATACCATCAAGAGTCTGCAAGCTAATATTCCAGTTCATCATACTGTCAAGCACCCTGACACTCTGTACATTGTGATTAAAGTATCGCCCGGTTTCATTATGATAAAGCTCACTTAACTGTCTTTCACCCTCATGACCAAATGGAGTATGACCTATATCGTGTCCTAAAGCAATCGCCTCTATCAAGTCAAGATTAAGCCCCAGCACACTGCCTATATTTCTTGCAATCCTAGAAACAAGCTGCACATGATATGAACGTCGGCTGATATCATCATTCTTTCTGAAAGAAAACACCTGTGTCTTGTCCGCATATCTGCTATAATACGGCACATTCAAAATCTTCTCCGTATCTCTTACAAATGACGGTCTCCAAAGATTCGCCCTATCTCTGTCCTGCACTCTTCTTATAACATCCTCATCCTTAAACGCATATTCAAAGACTACATGCTTTGCTCTATCCTCTACAATGCGCTCCTGTAATTCCTTCGATAACTTCTTGTAATTTGCCATACATTCCTCCCAATGACCTTACCGGCAGGTGCATCTTACTTCACCTTCCTTATAATGAAAACCCTTCGCCTACTACTATGCCCATACTTCAAACTATAATAAAAACCTCCTAAGAGAGCAAACACTGTAGCATCTCCTACTCATAAACATTTCACTGTACTTCTCAAAATTAGTATACGAATGTTCAAACTGCCTTGAATACAGATGTGCCATATCAATCTGTTCATCCTTACTCAACACACCACCATTTAGCTCCCACTTAGCCACATCCAAGTGCTTAAGTATTATGTAACCAATAATTCCGTTTTTTACTTTAAGCACCAGGTTATAATCATACACCGAATCCAAGAAATATCTAAACACATAGTACATCATAAGCTGTCTGTATTCAAACTGTCTGTCAGCATAGTACTTATCAAACTCTATGTAACGCTCCATCATAGTTTGTGGACCAATTCCGGTATATTCACTTCCTCCAGCAACATCACCAGCGACACCTCCATCACCGTCACCAGCAACAAACATATGTCCTTCAGTCCGCCCTGCACAACGCTCCATAAAATCTTTCTGAACATCCAGACACTTAAACCAGTCAGGATTGATAACCTCCATCCCATCAAATGCTTCAAAAAACTTGCTTATAACCGAATAACCGCCATCCTTTTTATCATACTTGCCCTTAAGCTTATCAAGTACATCTTTAAGATAGTCCTCCTCCAAAAATGCATAGACCACATTTTCTATTAAATCATCCCGCTCCTTGTCCATGTGACGCTGAATACGAACTGCAAACTCTAAAAGAAGCAAACAGCACTCATCCACAGTAAAGGCATCATTTTGTACTATCTGATATGCTACCTCACGGGCTCTTAAAAGCTGCATATAAAGATAACCATCAATATCGTTATAATTAGTGACGGGCTTTCCGTCATCCTCCATATCAAATGTAAGCTTCTCCTTATAATTAAATATAAGTTCACCCGCAGTTATACAAGAAGGAGCAATACCTATCTCCCTCACATTGCCATATTCATTAATAAATCGTGGAAACTCGTCGCAAGTCTCACATAACTTGTCTTCCCCAAGTGCAGTATATAAGTCACACAGATTCTCATCATTAAGAAAAGGGCAGCGACCATTATTAAGAGTAAATGTACAGCCTCCGTCCTCTGAGGGCACCATAACACTTTTGAGTCTCTTTCCAAAATCGCCCTTTACGGACTTATAATACTTATAACTTTCAGGGTCAACATCAACATCCCATCCTGCACAACAGGTATCTGTACAGGCTCCCGCTATACATTTAAAATCTTTATAATAATGCGGTGTTCTAATCTTCATACTCCTTACCGCCGAAGAGACAACTCCGGAACTCCTTTCCTAAAGACCTTTCATCCCACTTTATAATCTAACAATTTTTCCGTAATATTACAACATTTTTCAAAGGTTTTCGTTGAGAAATATCACTGTATTGTGTATAATTAAGCATATATTACCCGTACGGTGATTACCACATTAACCACCCTCGGGTACTCTTTTATTTTACAGAAAGGATTAGTTTTATGGATTTTATTAAAAATGTTACATCCCGCCACAGATTCACTAAAGTATGTGCCGGAATTATCGCCATAACACTCTGCATACTTCCACTTCTTGCACTTACAGGCTGTGGCAAGGAAATCGCAGAGAATAAAGTATTTAACACAGAAGACTTGTCAGGAAAGGTTATAGGAGTTCAGCTTGGAACTACTGGAGACATTCTTGTGTCTGACTATGAAAAGGACGGTTCAGGAACTAAGGTTGAGCGTTTCTCTAAAGGTTCTGATGCTATTCAGTCTCTTAAGTTAGGAAAAGTTGATGCTGTTGTTATCGACATAGAGCCTGCCAAAGCATTTGTCAAAGCAAACGGCGAACTTATGATACTTGAAGAACCTTTTGTCACAGAGGATTATGCTATCTGCGTAGCCAAAGAAAAGAAAGACCTGACAAACCGTATTAACGCAGCCCTTGCCGAACTTAAGTCAGAGGGCGTATTAGAAAAGATTATAAACAACTATATCGGTGATGCTACAGGCAACTCACCATATGTATCTCCTGATAATGTAGACCGCAGCAACGGCACACTCACTATGGCAACCAACGCTTACTTCAAGCCATACGAGTACTACGAAGATGGTAAGATTGTTGGTATCGACGTTGATATGGCTAATGCCATCGCAGACAAGCTGGGTATGAAGCTTGTTATTGAGGATATGGAATTTGACTCAATCATCACTGCTGTTCAGTCAGGAAAGGCTGATATGGGTGTTTCAGGTATGACTGTTACAGCCGACCGCCTTAAGAATATTGATTTCACTGATTCTTACACAACCTCTAACCAGGTAATCGTTGTAAGAAACAACGACGCAACTGCTACAAGTTTTAATCTTGTAGAGAAGTTTAAGACAGACTTTATCGAGGACAATCGTTACCAGTACATCCTCACAGGTCTTGTAAATACCCTTATTATCGCAGTTTGTTCAGGACTTATGGGTATCGTAATCGGCTTCCTTGTTGCTGTTGTGCGTTCAAGTCACGACAAGACCGGTAACTTAAAAGTACCTAATGCTATCTGCAGTCTTTACCTTACAATCATTCGTGGAACACCTGCCATGGTGCAGCTTTTGATTATTTACTATATTATATTCGGCTCAGTAAACATAAGCAAACTTTTAGTTGCCATTCTTGCCTTCGGTATCAATTCCGGTGCCTATGTTGCGGAAATCTTCCGTTCAGGTATTATGGCAATAGACAACGGACAGTTTGAAGCCGCAAGAAGCTTGGGACTTAACTACCGTCAGACTATGATGACAGTTATACTTCCACAGGCATTTAAAAATGTATTACCTGCCCTTGCCAACGAATTTATTGTTCTCTTAAAAGAGACCTCAATCAGTGGCTATATCGGTCTTACAGACCTTACACGAGGCGGCGATATTATTAGAAGTATCACTTACGACGCTATGCTTCCACTTATTGGTGTAGCAATTATCTACCTCATTATTGTGGTAGTTTTATCATCACTTGTAAAGAAGCTCGAAAGGAGGTTGAGAGCTAATGAGCGATAATAATATGAACACTAAAGCACCACACTCAGCATCAAGCGGCAAATCTTTTCAGGACGGCGACGTCATTATTGAAGTTAAGGGATTGAGCAAGATTTATGGCGACAATGTGGTATTAAAGGATATTAACACCACTATCCGAAAGGGCGAGGTTATCGCTATCATCGGACCTTCAGGTTGTGGCAAGTCAACATTCTTACGCTCCCTTAACCTTCTTGAAACACCGTCAGAAGGCCACATAATATTCGAGGGAACTGATATAACAGACAAAAAGGTTGACATAAACAAGGTTCGCGAAAGAATCGGTATGGTATTCCAACACTTCAACCTTTTCCCTAATATGACTATTAAGGAAAACATCACACTTGCCCCAACTAAACTTAAGCTTATGACTAAGGAAGAAGCCGACAAGAAAGCCTTAGAACTTCTTGAAAGAGTTGGACTCTCCGACAAAGCAGACACTTATCCCGCTATGCTTTCAGGCGGTCAGAAGCAACGAGTTGCCATAGCCCGTTCCATGGCTATGAACCCGGATGTAATGCTTTTCGACGAGCCTACATCAGCTCTTGATCCAGAAATGGTTGGCGAAGTTCTAAATATTATGAAAGAACTGGCTCAAACCGGTATGACCATGATAATCGTTACCCATGAAATGGGCTTCGCAAAGGAAGTAGCCACACGCTGTATGTTCTTTGCCGACACAACCATCATGGAAGAAAACGCACCAAAGGAATTCTTTGAGAATCCACAAACCGCGAGGTTGCAGGATTTCTTGTCGAAGGTGCTGTAAAAGATATAAACATTAGATATGTAGCATTCTGAATGCAACAAAGGCTGTCGCTTTTAACGAACTTTCGTTAATGCAACAGCCTTCTTTAATTCATACAACTTATATTATGTCCGCACTATGCAAGCCACTTAATACAATGGCATAAACAATAAACACAACTATGTAAAATATCCAAAAGCCCCATCTTTGATATCTAATTGCCTTTTCTTGCTTCATCGCATCTTGCAATTGAAACAAGTATATGATTCCATAAAATGAAAACAACATGCCAACAAGGGCTATTCCTTGCATTCCATATTTCAAGATACCTTGGAGCGTAGATACACCACATATTATTGTCATATATATTAGCGTAAAGCTCCCCAAAGTAAATGACAATATAACCTTCAGGAGCTTAATAATTTGATTCTTTTCGTTACCGATATATTCACCTACTTTCTCTAACGTTACAACCAATTCTTTTTCCATGCTCTCACTTTTCCTTTCTCCGTCGATGACTTCCTTAATATCAACCTCATAGAATTCTGCCAGCTCAATAAGAATACTTATATCTGGCAATGTACTTCCTGTCTCCCAACGAGAGACCGAACGGTTAGAAACATTTAATCGTTCTGCTAATTGTTCTTGTGTCAGCCCTTTTTCATTTCGTAATCCCTTCAAAAAAGCACCTATCTTTGCTTGGTTCATATCAAAACCTCCTTTCACCTTCAGAGTATCATTCCTATCCCCTTTTTCAAACGACACAAAGTGAGAAATGCCATTTTATAGAAATTAGACACATCTGTCTAGCTATATTGTCGCCACACTGTGAAGTTATCCCCCTGCTAAACCACCTTCAATTATCTCTAACATCTCTGCCGGAGTAACTATAAAGCTCTTCTTTGGATAATGCTTTTGGTTACCAGTGACAAGATACGAATCATCATCTCTCTTCCCCATAGTTACCTCATAAAATATTAAATCATCCATATCCACCAGAATTTCTCCTGTGGACTTAGGTATTATTTCTAAACCATATTGCTTTATTACATCGATGATAACCTTTACATATCTGCTGTTAAAATTGAATTTTTTCCTACTAAGAACCTCTTCATACTCTCTCAAAATATCTCTGTGATATAACGGAATAATTACACCATCAAGAACTGCTTCCATAACTTTAACCGTTGCAGAATCCACATTCCTTGAAAGTAATGATGCAACAATAACATTAGTATCAATAACTGCATAATATATCATACGCACTTACCTCTTTGCCAAATCTCTGGTCAACCTAATCTCATCATTAATATCATCGTCAGACAATTCGGGATATTCTGAAGCCTGTTTGCGCAACTCATAAAATGCCTTCTTTGCTTCTGTTCTAGTTACTACATTATCCGGTAATACCGCTTCAAATGGAAGCCCTTTAACCATCTTACTCCTATACATAAACATACGAAATGCTGTGGACAAATCCATCCCCATAGCTTCATATATTTCTGAAACTTCTTTTTTCAACTCTTTATCCGCTCTAAATTGTATCAAAACCTGTTCTGCCATACGACGCCCTCCTTCATGCACTATAATTACATTTGTATGTATCCGTAATGATATTGTATGACAATCGCATTAGAAAATCAATCAAAAAAATAAAATCTGACACTCGGTTTTACCCAAATGTCAGATTCATATATTACACCATCTTCTCCACTGCCTTAACCCAAGCATGCTTTGGATCATCACAAGGAGTGAGTTTTCTACCGCTCTTACCAGCCATTACCCAAAGATAATACACGCTGTAGCCCGGAGCTGCCGCCACAGGATGATAACCATCCTTGATTGCTATACTGTCGCCATCACGAACGATGTAGCTTTCCTTAAGCGACATATCATCATTGTACATAACCTGAATACCAAAGCCCTGTGTAGGATTAACCTTGAAGTGATAAATCTCCTCCATATTAACCTCGTAAGGCATATTGTCTGTGTCGTGCTTGTGAGAAGGATAACTCGACCACTGTCCTGCACAACCATATGTTTCACCAAGAACAATCTTGTCAACCTTGCCCTCGTACTTAGAAGTAATAATGTCGTTAACATCTCTTTGCCAGTTAAGCTTGCCTCTATGCTCTGTGATAATATCCTCAGGTAGTACCACGAATGGCTCATACTTCTTATCAGCCTTTACCTTACATACACCTATCTCAAGCATACCACTGCCTGTCGCAGTCACACTATACTCTGTATCTCTTGGAACATACACAGTTGCCGGCTTACCATCGAAAACATTGCGTCTTCCGCCGATATTATCTGCCACAAAATCTCCTGCCTTAACAGTACAAGTTCCAGACAAAAGAACCAATCCCAACTCATACTCTCCGGACTCTAAAGAAAGCCCTTCTCCAGGATTCAATCTAATCAAATCAAAACCGATAACATCAAGCTCCGCTTCACTGTCAACCACCTCTGTGTAACCCATATTATCCTGTCTTTCATAAAAACGCTTCATATTTTACTCCATTCTGAGGACAACAATCTATTTGTGACGTCCTCGGCACAAATAGATATGTGAAAAATCTTAGATTTATGGATTTTTCACATTTTACTCCGCCTTCTCGTATCTTTTCCATATCTTGTCAGCACCACATACATGCTTTGCTCCGTCATCATCAGTGATGATATAATCACCCTCACCGATAAATGTATATCCTCGTCTATTCTTAATATAAGGACACACAATAGTTCCATCCTCTTTTGTAATCTTCACAAGAAAATCTGTAACAATCCACCCCTGTGTCACCACATCAGTCCAATTAGCAAATCCATCTTCCATATCCTTGCCAATTTCATACTGAACAACATCTGCTGTCAGCCCAACTCTTCTACATTTCATAAAAATCCCCATCCTTTCGTATATATGTTTCAAATGTGCGTTTCTTCGCGCACAAAAACAACGCACTCTCTTTTACCATATTATAACATTAAAATGTGGTTTTGCATATAGTTTTCTTTACAACCTAAAACCTATACTTCTCTTGTGTCTCACGGTTACGATACTCGTGCTTTTCATAATACCCAATCAGTTCGCCCTGCTCGTTGCGCAATGCAACCATATATACGTCCATATTCTCTTTCTCGCTGTGAAATGTGTATATTCGGTTATTCTCTTTACTTTCTTCAAACCAGCTCACAACCTTTTTTATCATTTCGTTAGAACGACTGTTATGACAATCAAGCAAGCTACGACCCACAAGCTCCTTGCCTCCTCTATTACCATACCTGTCACAAGCTGCCGGATTCATATAAATAATCTTATGTTCCAAATCACATATAACAACTGCACAATGATCTTCATCTATGATACTCTTAAAATACTGCGACAACTCCATATTAATCATTCTCCTTTTCTACTTATTATGCTACTTCCTTAACATTTTTCTTTATATACATAATCATTGAACCTGCCAACATACACAAGCCCGGATAATAAGTGCCCATACAGGCATTGGAAGTCCATCCTGTAATACTTGAAAAATATGCCAACAACAGCATTAAATCTGAAATATAGAACAACACCGACGCCACAGCAATCATTCCTGTAAATGCTGACTTATCCCTAACAACATTACCAAGCGCCTTGCCCACCATAACCGAAATAATCACTGCGTAAGCAAGAACCACATACTGCATAAATGCAACCTCAAACATAATGTATGGAAAAGTCAAAACAAATATAATCGAAAACAATCCCAATACCGCACTAAATATCACATCTAATTTTGTCATCTTTTTATACGCAAGATACGACACTACAAAAAGCACGTGACCTAGTGCAAAAAATGCCGCTCCCATAATAAAATTCAGATTAATCGCTACATCTCCTAAGAATGCCAAGACCAAACCTAGCGCCATAAAAATCATAACACTTTTATTTTCTACCCTTTTACAGGCATATACCACATTGAAAAATCCCATCAGCACAAAGCCACTACTACATAGTATCTTAAGAGTATAATTAAACCCTAACCCCTGATAAAACACATTTCCCAATAATACGACCAGTGTTATGATTACATTTATAATTGTAAGATGTTTAACTTTCATAATAATTGTTCTCCACATTTTTAAGCTTCATAGCTATTTCTCCGTAAACTTTAATTAAATTCATACATTCGATACATCGCCTTTGCAATCTTGCCCGCGAACAAATGCTTAAACACCGTTCTTTCCATACCATGCAATTGGTCTATATATTTCTGCGGTGTCATATCGTATTCTTTCTTAAACGTGATACCCGACTTCTGTGCCAGCTCCTGTGGATTATCATATCCATATACAACCGTTACTCCCACATCATTAATAGGATTCTTATACTTAGATACTTTGGCAGCTTTCCTTGTATAACAATCCATCAAAACTTTTACAGAGTTAAAATGTCCTGCAAGCTCCGATAACAACCCAACCAGTTCATCCGGTTCAAAATACATACTGACACCTTCAATAATAACAACAGCATCTTGATTGGACGCTATGCAGCTTTTCCACTCAGCATTTCTCATATCCATCGGTAACATATGATAATCCGTAGACTCTGTATAATACTTACGTCTTTCCTCTATTACATCCGGAAAATCTATATCATACCATTGCACATTTTTTGCAGATACTCTTTCGACTCTGCTATCCATACCACAACCAATATGTAACACAACCGCCTTCGGATTACTCTTAATCTCCTGACCTACCCATTCATCATAAATCGCAGCACGCATAGCCATATAGTAAGCCAACCATCGGGACTTAGATTTACCTTTAAGCTTAAAACCCTCTTGCCTCCATATCTTTTCCGCCTTTTGGTCTTTAATAATAATATTTTTCTTACTGACATATGCTTTTCCATATAAAGGAATGTACAATGTCTTGTTTACATTATTCATATGATATTCTCCTTGTCGTCTTGGATTCTTTTTATATCGCTCCTAATTCCAAAAGCAACACTCAAACTTCAAATCTCGCATTATAGCCTTTTCAGATATCCAAGGAAATGCACGCTTACATATACGCACAACCTGTTGTTTATCTTCTCCCCCACCATCAAACTCGTCTGTACACTCAGCCCTATGTAACGCAACGTATGTTCTACACACTTTCCCAACTATATACGCCGACACTACATTCGAAAGATACTCTGCAATAACTTTTGCATCCGCTTCTGGAATTTCTGGAAACATCTTTGCTGCACGCTTCACAAACTCTTCTTCATTTTTATAAGGCTGACAATAGCATTCATATAACTCATCCATTTTTTCTGCATAACAAGGCGGCGGAAACACTTCTGTAGATTCAACGTATTCTTGGAACTTTTTGACATAATATTCAATCGTTTTCATATCTTTCGTAATCCACAAACCTTTGCATATGAACTCCTCGTCAAGAAAATATGTGCTATCCTCGCAAAAGCCACCATTCGGATAGTCCTTATAACAGCAAACTAATACCCTCTTATTCTCTTTATCAAAATCGTCCATCAATTTATACAACATTCCTTTTATAGATATTTCATCATTTTTTCTTAAGTTATATACCTCTTCTATAGTCATTGGTTTCACGCTTCATCCCCCTAAGCATACTCTTATCCTCCTCCGGAACCCTATAAGACTCAATCATCTTCTGAATAGACTTGTTAAATGTCCAGTCATCCAGTTCATTATCTTTAAGAAATTCCAAAGTTGCATCACGATACTTGGCATAAGCAGTCGCCACGCACCACGCTACACCCATTTTAGTATAATAGCCCTCGTGTTTCAAGCGATTCATAATATCAAGAACTTGTTCATAATATTCATCCACCAGAAAATGACTCATCAAAAGCACTGCCACTACGCGCTGCTCAAACTCCTTGTCGCTCTCTATGTAACCGCACAACCACTCAAACACTCTTTTTCGATACTTTCTTGCTATAGTAAATGTCTGACAAAATGCATCACACACCGACCAGTCGTGAATCTTTGGGACAAACCTCTCCGCACATTCAAGGACATTATCAATATCATCCTTTACATATCCTATAACAAACGCTTTTAACCATTCTCCTTCAAGATAATCCTCTGGAAAATGCTCCATAAAACTTTGATAATCCACTCCTCTAGTGCTTGACGCTTCATCACCACACCTCGCACCATTTACCCCTGACTTTTCTACCGTACTACACTCCCTTGCCACATCCTTAGCAAGCTTTCTTACATCAGGCACCTTACCCCCAAGAGCCGGCTTTCCGCCCGGAATCAGTTTCCTGTTATGGGTAATGAGTCCATCATTCCCGCACACAGCATACAACCTTCCCTCAACACTCTTAATATACTCATTCACATTCATCTCAAACCTCATCATTCACACACTTTCTTCCACAATCCTGTAAAATAAAACACCACACCTATCACAAAGGGTGTAAATCCTGCTATAGCATCACCCAACCAGAAACCAATATGCTTCATATCAAGCACAAGTCCAAAAAGTACCGAAAGTCCAATTCTTAATACTACTCCATCAAGTATGGCTGTAACAAAATTAATCTTATAATTGCCGCTACCATTAATCAAAGCATTCATAGCTGAACGAAGTGCCGCACCAAAGAATATAAGCACTGCGATAAATATGTAGTCATACGCAATCACAAGAACTTCCTGTTCTCTTGTAAATATACTAAACACCTGCGTTGGGAATACAACGATTACAGCTGATATAACTCCTGCAACCACTAAAGTTATCACTAACAGACGCTGAATTATCTGAGTTACACGCTTGTACTCTCCTGCGGCAATATTCTGACCTACCATACTTGAGCCCGCTGTGTTCATAGCCTGAGACACCAGATTACTTACACTGCTGAACTTATTAGCAATTCCCGCAAATGCAGAAACTGCCACACCATATGAATTAATCCACGAGTTGACAAACAACTTTGAAAACTGGATAGATGCTGACTTAATAGCCATCGGAGTTCCTAGCTTTACCAAGTCCACAAGCATAGACTTATCCCACTTAAAGAAGTCTCTAAATCGTATCTCCAGTGCAAACTGCTCCTTATTCTTAATCAAAAACCATGCACAACTTACAAAGCTTACGCCTTGACTGATGATAGTTGCAAGCGCAGCTCCCCCCGCACCCATATGCATGAATACTACAAACACAATATCAAGCACCAGATTAAGCACTGCCGCTATACTTACGAATATAAACGGATGCTTCGAATCTCCCATACCTCTAAGCACAGCACTGATTATGTTATAACCATAAATAAACACAAGACCCGCCATACACACCGTAGAGTAATTGACCGCCTCGCTAAACGCTTCATCAGGTGCATTCATAGCCACCAGGATTGGTTCCCTAAGAAAGATGCATACTATGCTTATAACTACAGCACACAGCATCAAAAAACCAAACATAGTACTCACGAACTTACCTATTTTCTCCTTTTGCTTAGAACCTATGTACTGTGCAATAATAACCTGTCCTGCACTTGAAAACCCTATTGCTAAAAATGTCATAAAGGCCGAAACATCTCCGCCAACAGCAACAGCCGACAAGCCTTCCTTCCCCATAACATTGCCCACAATAACCATGTCAACCATATTGTAGACAATCTGTAAAAGATTAGACATAAATAGAGGAAGTGCAAAAACAAATAGCTGCCTCGTTATATTTCCTTTAGTAAAATCTTTAATATGTGTATCTGTTGCCATAACATTCTCACCATCCTTATAGTATACGTCCATTGTACATCTTGCAGTTAACTGAGGACAACTTATTTTTCACTCAACACATAAATATTTTCTATATTAGACAAGATTTTATATCACATTTATGTCATACGAAAACCCGGTGAACACATCTGTCCACCGGGCAAATTCCTTAATACAAATCACTTAATCAATAGACAATTAAATAACTCCCATAAGCTCGTCCATCTTAGACTTAATATCATTGCTAATCTCTGTAATATTAGCCGAAGATGCCGCAATCTCTTCTGTAGCTGCCGCTAGATTCTGCGTTCTGTCAGATACCTTTTCAACTACTGCAAGAAGCGTTCTTGCCTCTTCCATAATACTGTTAATAGCACTCTCAATCTTAACAGAACCTTCATTACTGCTGGCCGCAGTGTCTCTAGAACTACTTGCAAGATTATTAATCTCTCCTGCGACTACCGCAAAACCTCTTCCCGCTTCACCCGCACGTGCAGCTTCGATAGAAGCATTAAGCGCAAGCAAGTTAGTCTTAGATGCAATAGCCACTACCTGATTATTATTATCCTTAAGAAGTGTGAGCAACTGATTAATCTCCGTAAGAGACTTTTCCAAATTCTTACAGAATTCATTAACATTCTCGACCTCACCGGAGATACCGGTGCTCTCTTCAGCATTGGCACTATTTCCAGCTTCCATCTGCTGAACAGAACTATTAAGGCTCTCAAAATCTTCATTGATAGCCGTTACTGTAGCCACTATGCTATCCTTCTGCTTACTTACTTCCTGCATAAGTTCAGCAATCTCAAATCGTTCTTCTTCCGCAAGATCTTTGATATAGTGAATACAGTTAACTTTCTCATTGTATCCATTGAAAATAGCAACTGCCATATCATGACAACTCTCATATCCACAACAAGAACAGTCAATGCATCTTTTTTCCTTTGTAGTCTTCTTCATATCATTGTAAATACGTTCAAGTTCTGCATTATTAGGAATCTTATTAACGATTCCTCTTGACCTGTCTGTGTAACTTCTTAAGAAATCATTGAGATTAAGCCCCTCAAACTGCTTATTAAGCCACTTAAGTCTCTCCGCCGGCTCAAGATTCTTACCCCACGGCGACTTCTTAGCATTATTCTTACTTGCCTCCCTGATACGAAGGACCTCGTAAAATGCATCTTCACTGTCACCTTTTTCAGGCTCCGTAGCCGTACCATATAAACATCCCTCTGAGCAATTCAAAGCATCAATAAACAAGTATGGTGTAGCACCACTTGCAATCTTACTCTTATTCTTCTCCAGATAATGATACATATGCTTCTCGCCTTCAACCTGACGAATCATAGCACTCTCACCGCAGAACCAGTACACATTCTCTTTAAGGCCACCCGGCATAGGATAAAACGAACCAAGACCATATTCGATTTCATCCTTATACGCAGGACCTGATATATTATGCTTTCTAATATACTTCATCAGATGATCAAATGTTACATTGTAAGATATATAACCGCCTGTGTTCGGGTCATCAATCTCCATCTTCTTAGCGATACACGGACTGATAAATGCAAGCTTATCTGTAATACCCATATACTTCTTAGCATATATAGCACCGCACATCATAGGGCTATGTACCGGGAATAACTTCGGAAGCAGCTCCGGCACATAACGCTCAATATAACCAACCACTGCAGGACAGGGCTGCGATATGCCCCCTAGATAATTATACTTAGTTATATAATTAATATATCCCCATGTTGTAATATCCGCACCAAAAGAAATGCTGATAATACGATTAACTCCGGCCTGCTTTAAGCCTCCAAGCACTGTCTCATACTCTCTTGGATAATTAGCCTTAAATGCAGGTGCAAGAAGAATCGAAATCTTTTCACCTCTGGCAAGGTCTGCAAAGAATCTCTCTGTATCATCATTAAATTCTCTAGCATTATGCTTACAGACATCAAAACAGGCTCCACAAGCAACACACTTATTTCCATCTACAACAATCTTAGATTTACCGCCAACTTCTTCATGAATATTAGCACCCATGCAACTACACGAACTAATACACTTATTACATCCAACGCAATTATCGTTGGTAAATACTAATGCCATATTCAATTACCTCCGTTCCCTTTTTATTTAGTATATCAGATTATGTAATATTTGGAAACAGTTTTTTGTTAATTTTTTATCAATAAGTTTTTATCACAAAACTATCATTTAAAGTTCAATGTTCCAAGTGTAGTTCTGTCACTTGATTTGCCTGATGTCCAACCTATTTGATGTTGTCTGTCACCATCTTCTGCATCATTATAACAGATACTAAAGCCTATACTTCTCTCTTGTGAAAAAGAGAGGTTGATATCTCCCTGATATACACCGACTGGAACTTTACTGATATCAATACTTATTTCGTATATGCACTCATCATCACTCTTAGTCATAACCGCCGAAGTGTTGTCAGCATTGGCCAGCACTGACAATTCACTGCCTCCGGCACCTATAACCCACTTAGTAAGCTGTTGTGCTTTATTGCCATCAGACGCGTCAAATACTATTTCCAGACAATCATCCTGATACCATTTACCATCTGCTGCCACTGTATTTTTAATATCCTCATCCTTTATCCTTGCGGCTATAAAAAGTGTTGTAGGCTTATCTTTGCTCCATGCAAGAGACACACTTCCCGAAAAGTCCTCACTTGTAGGAAGTGATGTACCTGCGTCCTTTAACTTATCGAGACTGATAACATCCGCCTCCTTCCACTCGTCAAGCAAACCATCCACCTTAACATCTATCTGCCCCACATCGTAAGATATGCCATTATTCATTCTATCAAGCACCTTTTCATATTCCGGTGATATTTCAGATGTTATATCAATCTCAACTTCTTTTCCTGTGAGACATTTATACATATACTCAGCTATAACATTGCGAACATCATCATATCGGCTGGTAATATCATGATTAAGTCCTTCCATAGGATTCAATAAGACATTTATATTTTTCCCAGCCAAATGTTCAGATACCTTTTCACTCTTACTGTACGGTACAGTTGTATCTTGCGTTCCATGCACTATAACACAGCCTGCCTTTATCTTATCCGAGAGGCTATAATACAGACTGCCACCACATATATCTATTACACAGCAGATATTATCATAGTTAAAGTCTTTAAAATAACTTGTATAACACATATTAATAGCAATATCTGCCCCTGCTGAATATCCTCCAACAGCTATGCGCTTCGTATCGACGCTGTACTTATCACCATTGGCAATCACCCACTCATACGCTGCCTTCGCGTCTTCCATAGCATTATTTAATGCAGTGGCATTAGCAGTACTACCCAGTCTGTAATTAGGCACTACTACAACATATCCCATTCTGGCGTAATCTGTGGCAAGACTCTTTATAAGACCTGCACTAGCCTTATCACCACTTGTCAAGCCGCCTCCGTGAAAAAGGATGATGGCAGGATTGTTACCTTCTTTTCCGGTCTTATATACATCCAGCTTTAATTCTTGCAAACCACTTACACCTTTTGCATTACCGTATGCTACATCACTTTCTAATGTATAGTCCCACGCCATCTCTTTGTAAGCTTTTTCGTCAGTTATATTCAGGTACTTCCCATTATCAGTGGCCTTCTTACATCCGATTGCAAACACAGCCAACAAGAGCGCAGCGACAAACCAGCATATTAAATGGCTTTTCTTCATAAGACTCACTCTCCTTGTCCTAGCATAATGCTATTTCCCCAAATCAAAGTAATATTTCTTCTCAAAATCTTCAAAATAACAGTATGTAACTGTTAAGTCTTTTGTATTAAATACTGCTGTCCACTGTGTATTATTATGATGGAAGTACTTCTGACTGGCACTTGCCATAGTATTCATCATCTCATCCTCAGTCATTTTGCCTTCTTTACTCTCATAGCCTTCCATAAGCTTAGCATATCTTGGACACGGACCATCAAGACCGATTCCATAATATTCCCCCGGAGTCTGGTAAAAGTTAGAGCATGCATCCACATTAATAACATTCATTTCATTGTTAATATACTCAACCGCTACAGACTTCCCCGTAGAATCTGTGAGGGCAAACTTAAACTGACTGTTGATAGAAGAATGCATATCATAAGACCTAAGAAGTTCCACTGCCTCATCCACGCTTGCAGCCTTATCAAGTATAAGTCTTACAGCGGATGTTGTAGTAATATCCGGCTTGTCAGTATCCTGATTAGTCATTGTACCATCCGACACGGACAAAACTGCTACGCAGACACCCTTCTCATTCATACCATCCACAGGAGCATAAACACTGGCAACTGCCATCATCTTATTAAGAAAATCCTTCGGCTCCCAACTGTCGCGCATTCCTAAAAATTCAATATTGCATGTAGATATGGACTTATAACCATTCTTTGGAGTTGTAGTGACCACCATAGACTTTCGACTATTGTAATCAAAGTTTCTGCCAAACAGCATCGTTCCGTCTTCCGTAGTTGCTCTTAGCGTACTACATCCATACCTTCCACCTGCCACTTCCACCTCGTACATATTATGATATAAGTTCTCAATGATATATGCGATTAATTCATCATCACTAGACACACCACCCCTGTCAATAAATTCATCAAAGCCATAATCGCCCTTATACTCCATACTATAAAAGCCATCCTCTAAGGTCTTAACACTTGACGCCGCCATTACCTGCGGTCCAAACATAACAGCCAATCTTACTATCCCTACTAAGATAAGACCAAGTACCACCACTAAGATAATACGCTTTCCCTTTTTTCCTATAAGCGGCTTCTTTTCTTCTACACATTCTTCATCTAAGTACTTAAACTCCATCAATAACCTCCTTGAGCTTGTCTGAAAGATTACGTATCTGTTCAACCATGCCCGCAAGGCTTTCAGCACCTTCACTATTTTCCTGTGCAGCAGCACTCACTCTCTCTACAGCACTGCAATTCTGCTTGGTATTACCGCTAATCTGCCTCATACCCTCAGCAATTTCTCCACTCTTTTCCCTTATAATCTTAGCAGCATTATCAATATCATGAATCTGCTCTGCCAGCTCCTCATTAGAAGTTGCGACTAAAACAGCTGACTCGTTCGCCTTGCTTATACTATCCATTCCATTTTGTGCAAAATGTGCATTCTGCTCCATAGCCTGCACCGCATTTTCAGTGTTACCAACAACCTGATAAACAATCTTTCCTATATCCTCTACCGCACTGTTGGTCTGTCCTGCCAGTTTTTTAATCTCCTCTGCAACTACTGCAAAGCCTTTACCATACTCACCTGCTCTTGATGCCTCTATACTTGCGTTAAGTGCAAGAATATTAGTCTGTCTTGATATATTGGTTATAGTTTCAACGATTCCAATAATCTCTTTTGATTCTTCACCTAACTTAGTAATTATGACCTTACAATCATTAGTACTTCTATGTATCTGTTCCATACTGGTGATAGCATCATTCATTCGCACCTGATTCTCTTTAGTATTCTCACCGATATGATCCGTAAGCACCGCCGTTCTATGATTCATATCGCTAAGCCCTATCAACTGCTCTGAGATATCCTGAATACTTGTATCCGCACTATCTACAGCCGCTGTATTTTGCGTAGTACTTTCTAACAGATACCCTGATTCCTCTGCGATTCTTTGATTAGACGCAAGAGAATTCCCCGCAATTCCTGACAACTGATTTACCATACCTATCAATGTCTCTGAAGTATGTGCTGCATTTTCTTTCATACGTGTCATCTTATTAAGAATTGCAGCCTGTTCCTCTGCACCCATAAGATTAGAAAGGAGGGACGCTGTTCTTGAACAAAGCATGGTAAATATGGCCGCAACCGCAATTACTACCAGCGCTCTTGGTATCACACCAAATATAATTACATCGTCAAACTCTGTAAAATTGTCATCCTGCAATGTGTCCATATAAAATGCCAGTACTTGTCCTACAGAAACACCCAGTACAGTAAGCGCCGTAGCTATGATATTAAGCCCCTTAGAAAAGTAAAGACTTGCAATAGCAATAGGATACACATATATAGCCACCACATGATATGTAAGCGTGATGCTAAGAAGCATAACAAACACTGACGCACACACTACATTAACATATTTAATATGTCCACCTTCCTGCTTCAAAATATTAACTAATAATGTAGGCAACAAAAGCAACACACCGCCTCCAATATAGGCAACCGTCATTATCACATTATCCACCACAAATATCCCAACTACATTTAATATATAAATCAGTGTAAATATGACAAATGTAACTCTCATAACCTTAGCAGATATTTTATTAGCTTGTTTTTCATTCTCTTTTAATGTTCCATTCTGTATCTCCATATACATTACCTCCGTCCATATTTTTCTTAAGCTCATTGTATCTGTAACAGCAAAGATTTTCATTAAAAATAATAGTATTAAGGTTGCGATTTCTTAGTTTTTATGACATTATGTAATTATTATATCTTTACAATTATGATATTTTTATAATCATTACATTCTTGGAGGCACATATGGCAACACCTTTAAATGATGGAGAACATATATGGATTAAACACCGCTTTTTCAACGCAGACATGGCTATGCCATCCATGGAAATGGCTACAGACCACTACGAAATCGGCTACGCAATAACAGGCGACAGAACCACTATAACACCTACAGAAACTTATAGTTTCCACGCAGGCAATGTGTCAATGACCCCTAAATATCTGTATCACAAAACCATACCCGGATCAGATGTTCCTTACGAAAGTTATCTGATTAAATTCACTTCCGAATTTATTCAGCCCTTCATAGACGTAGTGGGACAAAATGTATTTGATGATATGTACGAGCAACGTATATGTAGCTTTACTACAGATGTACAGCTTATGATTCAGCAGATGTTTGCTGATATGGAAGCAGAATATAATAAAAACACCCCTTACAGAAACTTAATTCTGCAAGGGATGCTGTTTCGCTTATTTACAACTGTTATAGAAAATCGTCTTCCTGAAGATAAAATCATATATCATCCGACACCTCTTACAACACCTATTGTAGATGCGGTATCATATATTGAATCCCATTATGATGATAAACTATCTTTAGAATATGTTGCCGGTGAAGTGCACCTATCCACTGCTTATTTTTCACGCCTTTTTTCAGAACAACTTGGCATGCCATACTCTGAATACCTTAACAATGTCAGAATCCGTCACGCAAAGATACTTCTTGCCCAGACCGACAAATCTATTATGGATATTGCTCTGGAAACAGGCTTCTGCAATGGCGACTATCTCTCGACTCAGTTTAAAAAGAACACCGGACTCACTCCAAGCAAGTTCAGAAAAGCATCCAAAAAGCAATTATAGCTTTATTCGCTTTGCTCGCTGGAATCGTGCTGCTCTGCCGGCGGAACCTGATTATTCATCGGCTGATTATACATCGGTGGAACCTGACCGTTCATAGGCTGATTATACATCGGTGGAACCTGACCATTCATAGGCTGGTTATACATCGGTGGCATCTGATACATCGGCTGAAGCACAATCTTTTCTTCTTCCGGCTGATATAATGCCGGGTCAAATTCAAACTTATCTTTATCCTTCATAAAGTACACAATCACTGTCGCAATCACAAGGATAATAGTTACACTTAAACTGCCCTCAAGACCGAAATCTCCGCCATTGAAAAGCTCTTTGCCTTCAACCATAGTTGCATCAAGGAAGGAATTGGTAATCTCCATACCACTGACCTTAATTCCATAGAAGTTACCCTGCACAAGATTCCAGATTGAGTGAAGGGCTCCTACACCCCACAGGTTACCTCTGCGAATAAAGTACACCGATGCAAATATACCAAACAATACAAGATTGATAAATGAGAGCACTGTAATACCACTATTGCCCAAGTGAAGCGTAGCAAACACAAGTGAGTTAGCAATAATAGCTGCATACACAGGGTACTTTCTTGCATAAGAAACCATAAAATATCCTCTGCAAACCACTTCCTCTGCCATACCCTGAATCATAAATCCAACTGTGTACAGCAGGAATAATCCTATGGAAAATGTAGCTGACATACCATTAAACTCAATAGAACCTGTCACAACACCTATAAGTACTGCTGCTGAGAACATTGCGAAACCCACAATAAGACCAATTATGTACTCCTTAAACATTCCCTTCTTTACAAAACCAAGTGTTGACATCTTTCTTTTCTGAAACCACTTGCAGAAAAGACATACTACAGCAATCATACCAATCTCAGATATAAGCATATTAATTAAATTAGCATGACTTGCTGTAATTTCATTCAATGCAGTCATCATCAGTTCATAGTCCTGTGCTTTAACAGCGTTCATAAAATCAGCGCTATTAAACATCAATACAATCTGTACAGGTGTCATTAATAACGACATAGCCATATTGGCAATATAGAAGACAACTATAAATATAAGTATCTCCATTATCCAACTGGAACCCTTCTTTGCCTTCATAGCCTCTGCCACCATTCGTGGCTTTTTGAACAAATCCTTGCCCATCTTTAATCTCCTCTCCTGGGACGCAACCTCTATCAATATCCGATTAGCTTTAACATCCTCCACATAAATTAATATATCAAAAATGCATAAACATTTTTAACCTTACTCCTCCGGCCAGAACAGCTCATCAAGAGTTCTGTTTAAAGCCTTACATATATCTATACACAGGTTAATACTAGGATTATACTTTCCCGACTCGATAAGTCCGATAGTCTGCCTTGTAACCCCTATCTTTTCTGCCAGCTGCTCTTGAGATAAATCGCACTCAACTCTGGCTATTTTCATTCTTTTATTCTTCAATATCATCCACCTCAACTTCTGTTGCATCTGCTTCATCAGCCGCTGCCTGTGCTATCTCATCTGCCTTCTTCTCTGAAGCCTTAATAAATCCAAGCATCAAGAAATAAAACATAACGCCCCAACCTGCGCCTAATCCTAACACCCACAAAATTCCTTCCGGATGAAATGTACCATCAGAATACAGGTATGGGAATCCGACAAACAATCCAAAAAACAGCGAACCAATAATCACACGCTTTCTAAACTCTTTGATACCTGTCTTTTCCTGCTTCTTACTGCCCCATCCGATCCAGCCTTTTTTAAGAGTTAAAACAGTAATCACAAGAGCCGGTACAAGCAGTGTAAAAAGATACATACCAACCCACCAGAAGTATTCTTTAAGCACTACAATAAATACAAGCTCTCCAAATGCAAGCATCCAGAAATCAATCATATATGCTCTTGCGAGAATCTTATTATTAATCGTTACAAGCGCATCATCTTTTTCCTTCATCCATAATATACCATTCCTTGCCTTGTCTGCAATAGCATATACCAAACTTATGACAAGACAAGCTATCTCCAGCGCATACACCTGCGCAGGCAACTGACATACCACCTTAACTCCTAAGCAAATCACCAACAACGCTGTTGTCACATAAAACATCATAGCCGCTGGCTTATTACTTTCCTTTTCAATTCTTTCATCATGTATTCTTTCTGACTTTTTGCCAAACATAATATACCTCCATAATTAAAATGTGCATTATCCGGATAAACGTATCCCGCTTCACAAGTGGCCTGCTTATGCATCAGAATAAAACATTCATCTTTACTACATCATCATACTATCACATCATTTTGCAAAATGCAATATATATTTTACATTTTGATGAAGAAATTTTACTTTTTGCAAATTATAAACACATTGACAATATCGACACTCGATGTTAATATCAGGCTAGAGATATCGAGTCTCGATATTTTTTTACAGCTCATTATCGACACTCGATACTAAATCAGACTGCCACGTCAATATGATATTTAACTGTTAATTGCAATTACAATATGGAGGTGTCTTATGGCACGAGAAACATTTCAAACACTTAGCGAGCCTATGTATTATGTACTTCTTGCACTATGCAACGAATGCTGTGGTGTTGATATTATGAAGCTCGTTGAGCACTTGTCACATGGCCGCGTAAAAGTTGGTCCCGGAACACTTTATGCTATGCTCGACAAGTTTCTAAAAAACAATATTATTACAGAAACCCGTAGTGAAGGTCGCAAACGTAGTTACATCATCACAAACTACGGAAGAGAACTTCTACTAAAAGAGTACGAACGACTGCAGCAGATGGTGGCTGACGGAGCGGGGCTTCTATAACAGACCGCAAGCAATGCGGAATCCTACAATAATGGAGGGGATTTATATGAATAATTATAACAAGGAAAAGCTTGTAAAAAAGATATTTTGGCATAGTTCTTATGATTTAAAGACTGTTGAAACATTTTTAGAAAATATGGCAACAGACGGATATATGTTCGTAAGCCATGACCATCAAGTATTTCGCTTTAAGCGATGCGAACCTGTCAAACTTAAGTTCTTCGTGGACATATTTCACAATTCACGAAAACTTGACGACAGTCTCGGAACAATGAAAGATGAATATGTCACTTACTGCGAAGAGTGTGGCTGGCACTTTATAAGCAATGACGGCAATATGCTTTTCTTCTACACGATTGATGACAATGCTACACCAATTCAGACTGACAATGAGCTTAGATTGAAGCTAATCAACAATCAGACATTGCATACAGATGGCATCGGCTGGATTATGTGGTTATTCTTAATACTTATGCAGCTGTGTGCCTTTGATTGGCACAACCTTGCCAATGCACTTATAGATGAGTTTTCAGTACTTTGCGCTTACGCTTGTTACCCTTTAATTTTTGTCCCTGATATGGTTCGCTATTGTATATTCTACTTTAGAAATCGCGGCAAGGTCAAAGAAGGAGCTGACATAACATTTTACTCGGCGGGAAGCACATTTAGATTCCACTTTGTACGTATCGCCGTTGCTATCTGTTTGCTTATTGGGCTGACATTTGCAATAGCTGATAGTATCTATGTAGCATGTGTGGTCGTTGCATTTGCTGTAGTTGCCATAATTATAGTTAGCCTGATATGTAACCATAAAAGCAAAAAGTCTGGCTTTAGCCGTATGACTGCCATTGCATTTAATTTAAACGCCAATATGATAATCGCTACTATTGCTGCATTATTGGTGATTTTTCTGCAATTTTTTGAGGTGTTCAACATTATTGGTAGCAGAACGCTGTTTAATTACAATGCCACCAACCACTCTACAACTATTAATAGTGTACAAAACGACACTATACCATTTTCTCTCGGTAGCCTGAATGCACTTCCTGAGGAGGCTGATACTAACGACACCTCTGTATATCCTTGCGCCTCACCATTTGGACGTTACGATAGCTTTGACGAGTATGTGTATGATGATAGCGGAAATATTATAAGACGATTTGAATATGACATAATCATTAGCAACTACGACTTTATAATTGACTCGTACATCGAGGATTTCAAATCCTGCGAACCGGAAGACTTTGTTGACCTTACAGAATCAGAAGCTAAACTTTGGCAAGCCAATGCCGTTTATCTTGACGCAGCTAAAGGCTTTGGCAAAGGCACTCGTTTGGTAGTATATGAAAACAAATTACTGGTAATATCTGCTTCCTATGACTTTGAATACACCGATGAAAGAATCAAGGCAATGAGCAAGGCAGTTAAAAACTATTCCTAAAGCCCCTGTAACCAAACGTATATTGGATACCGACTACACTTATGTGGCACTTGCAAAAGGTATGCAATCCTGTAAGTGAACTCTAATTTAAAGAGTCCTCTTGCTTGATTGCATACCTTTATTAATTTAACTTTTGTTAATTTTACTTTCTATCCCAACTCAAGCATGGCATCCAAGCTCTTCTTTGCTGCCAGTCTTACAGAGTCTGACAACTCTATCTCTTCACCGCCACAACCTCTTACGCAGTTGTAAACATCAACCAGTGTTGTGAGCTTCATATCACGACAGACAAGATTTTTTGACATGGCATAAAACTTCTTGTCAGGATACTCAAACTGAAGATGCTGAACAATACTGTTCTCTGTTCCGATAATAAACTCGTTCTTGTCACTCTTGGCAACGTATCCCATAATACCGGTTGTACTACCGATATAATCTGCCTGATTGGCAACCTCTGCTATACACTCCGGATGAACAAGGAGCTCAGCATTCGGATACTTTGCCTTAACTGCTGCCGCCTCTACTCCTGTAATAGCTGCATGAACCGGACAACCACCCTTAACAAGCTGGATGTTCTTCTCCGGGACCTGCTCCTTAACCCATGCTCCAAGATTACAATCCGGTATAAACAATATGTCCTTCTGTGGCATGTTCTTTACTATCTTAACTGCTGATGCAGATGTTACGCATACATCGCATTCTGTCTTTGTCTCTGTTGTTGTGTTTATGTAAGCAACCACCGCATAGCCCGGATACTTTTTCTTAAGCTCTCTTATAGCTTCTGCATCGAACTGTCTTGCCATAAGACAGTCTGCATCACTGTGAGAAAGTATAACCTTCTTATCCGGAGATAGCACCTTAACTGTCTCTGCCATAAATCTCACACCGCACATAATCACAGTTTTCTGTGGTGCCGCTGCAGCCTTCTCACTAAGACCATATGAATCTCCCACATAATCTGCAACCTCAAGTATATCATGAGTCTGGTAAGCATGCGCCAGAATACATATATCCTTTTCTTTTTTTAGCTTTATAATTGCTTCCTGCAATTCTTTCGTTGTACTCATAGTATCTCCCTTCCGCAGCTATGATGCAACTTAACTATCGCATCACTTATTGCCACTCTGCCTTTTACTCCCAAGCCTCATCACCCCAGAAGTTAACCGGTTCATAGTCCTGTAGCTTTGCAAGAAATCCTCTCTTTGCAAGCTCCTCCTGTATATAATCAAGTATTTCTTCACTGTCTGCCGTAACTGTGTGATAATGATACCCCGAAGTAACATTTTTAAGAAGACTGGACTTTCCTGCCGACAGATTCTCTATGTACTTCTTCACATCAAGACGAGAGCGAATATTCATAGTGCCACGCACCACATTATATATCTTGTGATATACAAAAACATCCTCCACTCTTCCGCCACAGTCAACGATAAGCGAAAGTTCCTCTTCCACTTCATCATCAGTGTGAATGACCTTAAACACCCTGCTGGCACTTGTGGATTCCGCCATCATATAACCCTGATTAGTAGATATGATATTTTTATCACCAGCCCTAAGAAGTGCCATATCCTGCACAACCACCTGTCGGCTCACACCCACAAGCTTTGCAAGATTAGTACCGGAAATAGGCTCTTTGCTCTTGCCAAGAATATCTATGATTTTTGCACGACGTTCTTCACCATTCATGCTGTTTTCTCCATTCTGAGGATATTACCCTCTATAATTTAACCTGCTCTACTTATTTCCTTGTCTAGGTTTCACCTGCATAACCCTTCAACACATTTACTCTGTTGGATGAAGATTCTTTAAAGACACATCAAGTATTGGTGCTGAATGTGTCAATGCACCTGAAGAGATATAGTTAACAGGCAAGTCCTTAATCTTTTCAATATTTTCCTTAGTAACGTTACCTGAAATCTCAACTTCCGCACGACCATCAATAATCTTAAGAGCCTCAGCCATCACATCATGAGACATATTGTCAAGCATAATAATGTGTGCGCCTGCTTCAACAGCCTCTTTAACCATGTCAAGATTCTCAACTTCAACTTCTATCTTTCTAACAAATGGAGCATATTCCTTAGCCATCTGTATAGCTTCCTTAACACCACCTGCTGCACCGATATGGTTATCCTTTAAAAGCACACCATCTGACAAATTATAACGATGATTATTTCCACCGCCCACTGTTACAGCATACTTCTCAAATATACGCATATTAGGTGTAGTCTTTCTTGTATCAAGAAGCTTGATTGAAGTTCCCTCAAGAAGTGCAGCAACCTTACTTGTATATGTAGCAATACCACTCATTCTCTGAAGATAGTTAAGCGCAGTTCTCTCTCCACTAAGAATAGTGCGGATATCACCCTTAACCTTTGCAAGAAGCTGTCCCTTAGTAACCTTATCTCCATCCTTTGCAAACATTTCTACCTTAGCACCAGCCTCAAGAAGTGTAAACACTCTCTCGAACACCTGAAGTCCGCAGATAATACCATCTTCCTTGCAGATAAGGTCTGCTTCACCCTGTACCGCCTTAGGTGTCACGCTGTTTGTAGATACATCTTCGCTTGTTATATCCTCTCTTAACGCACTAAGTATAAGTGGGTCTGCATTAAGTGTCATAGTAATTGGATTATTCATAATATTTCGTCTCCTTATTTCTCTTAATTTCTTTAATGTATTCTTTATCAGGGAACTCCCCGTCACTTATTCATAATAGCAACTTCACTCTAACTTCCGGTTTCTTGTTTATGGCAACTTTGCCCTTGTCTGTAACCTGTCAGTAATATCAAGTGCCGCACGCTTCGCAAACACAAGACTTTCAAGAAGTGAATTGCTGGCAAGTCTGTTCTTTCCGTGAACTCCGTTGCAAGCTGTCTCGCCTATAGCATAGAGTCTGTCCATCGAAGTCCTGCTCTCGTGGTCAACCTCGATACCACCCATAAAGTAGTGCTGTGCCGGAACGACAGGTATACACTCCTTCTCTACGTCATAGCCCATTTTCAAGCAATGAGCTACAATATTAGGAAAATGTTCCTCCAGCTCCTGTGCAGGAATAGGTCTTAAATCCTCCCACACATAGTCGGTACCATCCTTTTCCATCTGTTCATAGATTGCTTTAGTAAGCAAATCTCTTGGAAGAAGCTCGTCCACAAAACGCTCCATATTCTTGTTATAAAGAAGTGCTCCCTCGCCTCTAACAGACTCAGAGATAAGAAAGCTTCTCTCGCCTGTGTTCTCTGAGTAAAGCGTTGTTGGATGTATCTGAATATAATCAAGGTTCTTGCACTTTATACCATACTTTTCAGCAAGTGCTATAGCATCTCCCGTAAGATGTCTGTAATTAGTAGAATGTCTGAATCTTCCACCAATACCACCTGTTGCAAGCATTATATAATCTGCGTATATTCTTTCTGCTGTGCCGTCAGAATAGACAACCTCGGCGGCTCTACACACATTGTTCTCGCATACAAGATCCGTAAGACATGTATACTCCAATATAGTTATATTACTCCTCTTCTTTGCCTCTTCATACAAGTGAGAAGTAATCTCCTGTCCTGTGATATCCTTGTGAAAAAGGATTCTCTTCTGGGAATGTGCACCTTCCTTGGTATAAGCAAGACTTCCATCCTCTTCTTTCTGAAAATCCACACCGTAGCTCACAAGGTCTTTCACAACATCCTGCGATGAACGAATCATAATCTCCACGGACTTTTCATCATTCTCATAGTGACCGGCCTTCATAGTGTCCTCAAAGTACGCCTCATAGTCTGACTCGTCCTTTAACACACACATACCGCCCTGCGCAAGGTAAGAATCACTACTTTCCACATCACTTTTTGTAATCAATGTAACATTTTTATCCTGTGGCAAATGCAGTGCCGCATAAAGCCCCGAACACCCTGTTCCCACAATCAGTATATCTGTTCTCATATTACCGACTTTCCCATGCCTACAGGCACGACGTATTATATAAGCAGCCGTACTCAATATCTATACAACTACTATTGTGACGTAGTATAACACATATCTTTACACCTGACAAGACAGGTGTAAATTCAAACTTGTTCTTTTTTGTATACAAAAAGACGGCCCGTCTTCTTGACAGACCGCCTCTAATCCTCTATAAATTCTCATTCTTCAACGCATCAATAGGATTCTCTTTCTTTATCTTACTCATTGAATACATCATAGTAGCAAATACCACTATGAATACACTAAGTACAGCAATTCCTATGGCCGTCCACGGAACCATGTATTCCATACCATAGCCTTCGGATACCACCATCCAGATAAGATAACTTAAAATAAGTGCCACAGGCATTCCAAAAAGCAGTGCTTTAGTGCCATATAACAGACACTCATAATTCATCATCTTATTAAATCCCTTCGCAGTCATACCAACTGATTTAAGCATAGCAAAATCCCGTTGTCTAAGACTCACATTAGTTGAAATTGTATTAAATACATTGGCAGCTGCAATCAAAGATATAAGAACTATAAAACCATAGCAGAACACCTGCATAATAAGTATTACGCTTCTATCTTCTTCTACCATCTGTGCATAATCATATAAGTGGTCTATCTCACACCCACCTTCTTGAATTCCTTTTTCTATATCCTTGTAACTTACCGAATGATTATCTGAAAGAATAGAGAAATTGCAATTCAATACTCCGTTACCATATATATTATCCTTAGCACTCTCAGGATACACCAACACCGGCTTGCTATTCCTATCTATATAATATGGTCGTTCATAATGTACACTTCCCACTTCGAGACTTACTGCTTTCATGCCTTCATCATATGGCACACCAACTATATCATCAGAAAAACTTCCCTCTTTCGACAGAGCTGTAGCCATCATCTCTCTACTAATCTGTACGCCTTCTTTTGAATAAATCCAATAATGCTCTCCATTATCGTTCATCCATGTACTCTGACTCACATATCCTTCCATAGGCTTCTGAACAGATATGGTGATTTCAGATTTTTTATTCTCAAAATAATTAAATGTTTCATACTTACCTATCTCAGCATTAAATTCACTACATCCATCAAAAGCTATTGCTAGCGGTTTGTCAGGATTCATAAATTTCTCCTTATCCAGACCATTGTCTATAAGAAATGTCTCAAATACGTCATCCTGTACAAAATATATATTACCGGGTACTATACTTGCACCATCCTTTGTTAAACCATCATACTCCCCGGTAAAATCATATCTTTCCAAATACTTCTTAGCGCCTTTTGTTAAATCATCGCTACTAATCAAAAGCATATGCGAGATTTTCTGGAAACTTACAACATCCGTTACTTCTTCAGCCCCATTAATAATATCAAAAAGCTCTGCTGTCTCCTTTTTCATATCTTCTGGCAGCTTACACACTCCCTTTTCTGTGTAAGCAAACTTACTACAACTTATATCATACCCATGAACATTCATGGTAATGTTCACCATCTCAACCATATAATCTGTAAAAGAAAATGTAGCAACAAACAACACAATACTCATAAACAAACTTGCAACAGTTGCCCTGTACTTCTTGCGACTGCGTTTGTAGTACTTGCTTGCAAGGGTTCCAGGCAATCCGAATAACTTATAAGTAAGCTTTGATGTTTTTACCTGACGACCCTTTACATTAATATCAACATTTTGCCTGATAGCCTCAACCGCAGACACTTTGGTTGCTCTTTTAGACGGAATCCAAGCCGATATCATAACTGTTACCAGTGCAATCACCACTGCGATAATAACTGCCATAGGCGAAACATGTACACCCATAGGTATAGGATAGTCAAAAAACAAGGTAAATCTGCTTCCTATTATTAAAAGTGTAACTCCGATTCCGCCAATTCCCGACAATATACCCAGCGGAATTCCAATAACACTTACCATCAAAGCTTCTGAAAATACCATTCTTCTAAGCTGTTTCTTGGTTGCTCCCACAGAAGATAAAAGTCCAAACTGCTTCGTTCTTTCTGATACAGATATGGAAAATGCATTGTATATAAGCGCCACTGAGCCAAACATAATAAGCCCCACAATAATAGCAATAAATCCATACACCATTCCGTCAATATTCTCATAACCTGTTGCACCCGAATACTGCAACACCGTTCTGTTCTTTACTGCCTCTAAATCATTATTCTCAACATAGTCATAATAATCCCCGGCGTTCTTCATCTTAAAATAAACATCGTATGACACACTTGCTGAAAGTTTTTCGTCCATAACCGTAATCGCAGTATACCCTGGAGCCGAGATCTGCTCAAACCCCGGACGCTCATAAAAGCCTACAACTTTGTAAGTTCTTGTTTTATTTATTTTGATTTCTTCAAGCGGAACTACCTCTTCCTCTGACTCATCAGATTCTTCCGACTCATCATTTTCAACAAATTCATATATTAATTCATTATTCTGATTAAGTTTTTCTCCATCGCATACACGGTCTCCCAATTCCAGCTTGAGAGTGTCGCCAACCTTATATATCACCTTTCCGTTTTCAGCAAGATGATTAGGCAAAAGAATCTCGTCTGAGTTGGCAGGATAGTTTCCCGACGTTATATGTACAGGCATGGACTCTTTAAAACCTTCTGCCGCTCCTATCACATATATGTAAGGCTTATAATCATTAGCACACCCCTCTGCCACTGCATATCCTAATTGCTGTGCATATACAGTTTTCTTCACTTCTTTAGAGGCATTTACCTTCTCATACATATCCGAGTCAGCCCCAAGCAAACTTCCATGCCAATCACCGTACATATACACAGCATTATCATAAACATAATTATATATACTTGATACAAATGTTGTGACCGCACATATCATCGCTGTCGACAGAATAATACCTATTATAGTAACAATCGTTCTCATCCTGTTTTTCTTTAACGACTGCAATGTTACCTTATTAAATATATTCATCGGCGAATCACCTCATCTCTGATAATTCTACCATCTTCGATAGCGATAATTCTGTCCGCCTGTAGCGCAATATTCTCATCGTGTGTAATTACGATAAGTGTCTGATTATACTTCTGATTCGACATTTTTAATAATTCAACAATTTCCTGACTATTCTTACTATCCAAGTTGCCTGTAGGTTCATCTGCAAGCACCACAGCCGGAGCATTCATAAGAGCCCTTCCTATAGATACTCTCTGCTGCTGTCCTCCTGATAATTCATTAGGCAGGTGCTTTTCTCTTCCATTAAGCTTCAGTACAGAAAGTAATTCACTCAGACGTTCCTGATTTACATCCTGTCCATCCATAAGCACCGGAAGAGTAATATTCTCTGTAACATTAAGCACCGGAATAAGATTGTAGAACTGATAAATAAGTCCTACCTGACGTCGTCTGAATATGGCCAGTTGCTCTTCATTCTGAGCATACACATCCTTTCCGTCCATAAACACTTTTCCACTTGTAGGTCTGTCAACACCGCCAAGTATGTGTAGTAACGTTGACTTTCCCGAACCTGATGGACCAATAATCGCAATAAACTCGCCCTTGTTAACAGAAAAGCTGACACCATCAAGCGCCTTCACCTGATTCTCACCCTTTCCGTATGTTTTGCAAAGATTTTCAACTCTTAAGATTTCCATAATTGGTTACTCCTTATGCGTTTCCGCATTCTCCTTTTTAGTTTATGCGCTTATTGTAATTCGTCAAAATGACAGCGAGGTGACTTTATTATTACAAATATGTCACTTTTCTTGTTATTGGATATAGCTGTAAAAAAAGCAGCCGAAGCTGCTCCTCTATTACGCTATTTCATACTGAAACATTTCGTACTTCAACTCTGTTCCTATATCAATATTCTCTGGCAGCAATGCCCTTGCCACCAGTTTTATATCATCCAGTTCCACGTCCGTACGTTTAAGATTAGCATAATCTCCATCAATTCCAACAACTTCATAATAATATGTATCCATGATAAATTCTCCTTTTACACCTCGATCAAACTTGCATATGAATATCCATTACACTCACACTATCCCCTTATAAAAACGGATAGTAAACCTGGCTCCTAAAACAGTCGGTGCGTCCTGTCCGATTCCACTTTCGGATGCTGAAACATTTTCCGCCTTAATCGTTCCATTCTGACCTGTTATAATCATCCTTGCAAGTGCAAGACCTATGCCAAAGCTTTTATCTCCGGAATTCTTCCCCTTGTAAAACCGCTCAAATATATGTGGCAAATCCTCTTTGTCAATTCCACCACCATCATCAGTAATAACTATTTCTGTATACAAAGCATTATCCATAGCACTTATATGAATACAGCCACCATCCGGTGTATGCTCCATACAGTTTTTTACTATGTTGCCAACAGCCTCGCTTGTCCATGCCGCATCTCCATAGAACCCGCCTTCTGCCTCTACTTTGAGTTCCTGCCCGCGTAGTTCCATAGGTATCAGCAACGGCTCTGTTGCCATACGTATCATCTCTGCTATCGGTATATTGTCCTTATTAAACTGAACCGTACCTGCATCAAGCTTAGAAATCTTTAATAAAACTGTTATAAGATGGTCTATCCTTGATAGCAGTTCTCTCAATTCTCTAAATAACTGCTGCCGACGCTCCACTGTCAAATCATCCTTTGAAAGCATCTGTACCACAAGGTTAATTGATGTAAGCGGAGTACGTATCTGATGAGATATGTCTGCTATAGAATCTGCCAGATATACTTTATCATCCAACAACTTCTGCTGTTGCTCACGAAGTCTCACCGTCATCTTGTAAATCTCGCTTTGAAGTATAGCCAGCTCACCTTCTGAATATCTGTCTAACTCAATATGATTGTCCCCATGCAGTATGCGGTCCACATCCTTAGAAAGCTGCGCTATCTTTCTATAACGCAGCATGGTACTTATAAGATATACTAATATAAATGCAATGCAGACACCAAGCATCAATATTCCATACTCTATATCTGCATTCCACGCAATACCTGTCGCCAGCACCGACAACATAATATGTATCAAAAGTGTTCTACACACTTCCTTGTTTCTAAGTAACTTCATAACGAATTATCCTTAATCCACTCTATATCCAAGACCTCTTACAGTCTTAATTATTACAGGATTTTGTGGGTCCTGCTCTATCTTTTCACGCAGCCTTTTTATATATACAGTAAGAGTATTGTCATTGACAAATTCCCCGGCAATATCCCATATGGACTCAAGCAACTGTGTCCTCGAAAGCACTGCGCCTCTATTATTGATAAACACTAACAACAGCCTATACTCAAGCGCCGACAAATATAAATCCTGCCCTGCTCTATTGGCCGTTCCCTTAACTGTATCAACCACCACATCACCAAGCTTTACAACTGAACCTGTATTGCCTGTAAGGCGCAGTATATTCTTTATGCGGGATATCAATTCTCTTGGCCTGAATGGCTTAGCTATGTAATCATCTGCACCAAGATTGAACCCGGTAACTGTACTATATTCGTCTCCCGATGCAGTTAAAAATATAACCGGTATATTATAATCCGCTTTAATAGCTGAACACACCGCAAACCCATTGCCATCCGACAATGATATATCAAGCAGTACAAGGTCAAATGTATCACTTTCCAAACGCTTCAATGCATCCTTCTGACCTGATACACTAGCTATATCAAAACCTTCATCATTAAGAAACTGCGTCAGATTCTCTACTATACCTTTGTCATCCTCAACAAGTAATATCCTCGACATAATATGCCCTTTCTACAGCAATGTCATTATCTTTTCTCTGCACTTACTACAATCTATGTTGTGCTCTCAGTCTCACCGTCACCGGCAGAAGACTCATTTTCCTTAGGGTCTACCATACAACTAATTATATATCTGCTTGTGATTTGGGGATACTCCTTTTTACAGTCCGCAAGAGTTCCATAATATTCATAATCAGTCTTAGCTTCGCTGTACAATCTCACTACCCACTTATTAACCTTAGAGTCAAAGTAAACTTCATCTTCACTATTATCTTCGTTTATATCCAATCTATAGGGACTTGATTCGCTATAATATTCTCTGTATCTTTTTGCAATATAGCTGTCAGAGTCCTGCTCTGTCCATACAATAGTCGGAAGTTCCACTGTAGGTATTTCAACATTTAGCTTCTCATAATCAATGTCGATATTATAGCCATATCCATCATCATAGTAGTCGTACTCCGGCTCTGTTGATTCACCAACTGAACCTATTATCCACAACAATACGACTATTCCTATGATAACCCAAAGTATAACGGTAACCTTTGTCTTTTTTTCACGTTCTTCCTTCTGAGCTCTCCTTGCAGCCATATGCATCTGTTGTCTTGCGTAAGCCGCAGAGGTGTTGTTCTGCTGAACATTTTTCCAGTTCTGACGAGTCTGCTCATATGACTGACGTACATTCTGGTATGGACCTGCGGCATTAGCCTGCCCGTTGCCATAGCTTCTAGTCTGTTCTTCTCTGCTAGCTTTAGTTCTTGCCGCCTGTAAGCGATTTCTTAAAGTTGTCCACTGCGGGCTGTTATCTGCATATCTGAACAATTCCACCTCAAAGAATCTCCATACATTGAGGTGGACGCCCTCCATACGCTCCAGAGTATCTACAACAGCAGTAACGAATCTAATGTTAGCAAAATCTGCCTTATCCTCGTACTCATTGAATAGAACCTGCCATGAACTAACATCATGTGCAAGCTGTTTATTGTTGTTAACTATGTAAAACTGTGTAAACAACTCTTTTAATCGGTACTGCTGCTCCTGATTAAGAACCGGTGAATTCTGTCTTGCATATTTAGCCTGTCTTGATGCCTGCTGGTTATAGTATGTCTGCTGTCGCTGAGTTTGAGCCTGACTTTGCTGTGCATTAGCTGCCTGCTGCCAAGCCTGACCCTGCCGGTGATTGGCTGTCTGTTGCCAGCCCTGACCCTGCTGATTATTAGCCGCCTGCTGCCCATACACATTAGCATTAGTCCCTGCTGAACCATTTACACGAGCATGTGCATTATACGAGGCTCTGGCATCATTCACGTGACGTGCCGCGGCTTCAGCTTCCTTCTTAGCCTTAATATCAGATGCAGTCTGCATCTTTGGAGGTTCCGGCATATCAGGTATATTAATAGAATCCAGTGCCTTCATCATATCAGGCATATCCGAAATAGTTGTTTCAGGATTATACTCTGTTGTTTCGAGACCATAATCGAAATTCAATTGGGACCCTTCACCAAAATCTGATGTAACTTTAAGTCCATCGTTGCTGACGCCAAAATCGTTAGACAGGTAATCCACATCAGTATTAATCGAAAAGTCTCCTGAAAGGTTGTACTGACTGAAAAAATCATTAGTATCCTTTATCTTGTTATCTTTTGTCTTATTATCCTTCATCTTATCATCTTTCATCTCACTGCATCCCCCATATCTGTCTGTAGTTATATTGCAACAAGTATACCACTGTCACCAATGCTATTTCCATAGTTTTGTATTATTTTTCCAACTGACATTGCTTAGCAAATGCTTCTTCATAGGCTGCTGCATCAAGCGGCAATTCTACAGGCACACCTTTCCACGCAGAATAATATGCCGCATTAGTAATCATAAGCTGATTAATCGCATTCTCGCCCGGAGCAATGAGCATAGACGAGTCACCTGTAATCACTGCCTTGGCAAAATTCTCAAGCATCTCCACATATGGTTCTGTGGCTTTACCAAAATCAATCACTTCCTCTGTAATAGTAAGATTCTCTCTAGAGTTTACATCCTCTGTAAGAATATATTCCTGAGAATCTTTGCTGTATTTTTGAATATGAAGCGTATCATCCTCTAACAACATTTTGCCCTTGGTACCTACTATCTCAAGACGCTCCTGCCACACAGCTTCTCCGGTGGTTATCATAAACACACCTGTTGCACCATTATCGTATCTCATATGAACAGTCGCTTCATCATCTACTAAAAATGTGTTGTACTTGCCAAATGGTATGTCGGCATAGATTGTCTTTGGCAATCCAAAAAACCACTGCCATATATCAAGTATATGAGCTCCCTGATTAATTAAAACGCCACCACCTTCGCCATTCCAACTGCTCCTCCAGCTTCCTGACTTATGATAATGTTGAGTTCTAAAATACCTTGAATTCACCACCATCATGCGCTTAAGCTCTCCAAGCTCACCTGCTTCCAATGCCTGCTTAATGTGCATATACTTTGGATACTTATGCTGATGAAATATCATACCATATACCTTATCGTACTGCTTTGATGCAGCGGTCATACTTTCTGCCTGAGCTATAGTAGCCCCTGCCGGCTTGTCACACAACACATGCTTGCCTAACTCAAATGCTCTGATTGCAATATCAGCATGAGTTTTATGTGGTGTTACAATAATCACCGCATCATAATCCTCAGCATTAGCAAACATTTCATCTACATCTGAGTATATATTAGGACGTACACCTTCATTAGATAAAAGACCTGCTGCCCATTCCTTTGCTTCCGGCTTTCTGGCTACTACACCTGTAAGAATCATATTCTTCACTTCACCGGACACTATCATATGTGCGTACTTAGAACCCATAACACCTATTCCAACCAATGCTACTCTAATCTTCTCTGCCATAATAACCTCCTCTATGCTTCATGCCAAGTCTGTTTTTCACTATTTACAGTCTCTCCTGTATCCACTGCCTGTTTCATAAGAATCGCCATATATGCATCCTGCAGCGCATTACGAAGCTCACGCTTAGCTTCTTCCGGTTCGTATTCTGCAGCCTGCATCATAGTCTTGGCCACAGCGGTTTCACCTTTCGACATACCGCATAAGCCAAATGGTGCCTCATACACTATCACATCATCCAAACCATCCTGCACATATCTAATCTCCTGGCACTCACAAACATACTTAAGGTTCGGATTATCGCTTTCTGTAGTAATCCATCTGTCCTTAGAAACCAACTCTGCCTTTTTTGGCTCATTAGCATCATCAAGGTAAAAAAATGTGTCATCCTTCATCTCACCTCTGATACCTTGTACCTTTACATAGTTATTTCTAATCGGCGAGCGATACTGCTCTGAATCAAAATCGTACACTGCCACTTTACCATCAGCATATTCAAATGTTGCTATAGTACGTTTCTTATCAGCCACTCTTCCGTCTGTGAACTTCTCATATCTGCTCATAGTCTCCACTGTCGGAAATGCGTAAGTTTTCGCACTTACCGAAAATGCAGTGGCAGTATCAACACCCAGATATGCCCTCATAAGGCTTGCTCCATGATATTCGTGAGCCAGAGAAACATTCATATATTGACGCTCACCTATCAGTCCTTTTGCAAGAACTGACAACTGTGCCTGATATGTAGGATGATATATATACTGCTCCGCCACCACTAAACGCTTTCCTTCTTTATGAAGCGTCCATAATTCATTAAGCGTATCCACATCCAATGCCGCCGGAGTCTCGCAAAGCACTGTAAAGCCATAACCCATCCACTCTTTGCTAACATCAGCAATGGACGTCTTATTAACAACAACCACGACAAAATCCGGATTCATAGCCTTACATTCCTCTATGGAAGTAGTGGTATATATATCATTCTCCTTCGCCATACGCTCTGCCTTTTCCTCTGTCCTACACAGCATAGCACACAACTCAAACACCTCCGGCAAAGCCTTTGCAATTCTCACATAGCATAAAGAACGCCAACCAGAACCCACTATAACAAAACGATATTTTTTCATAATGTTTTCACCTCGTATTTCATTATAATCACCACAAAACGTTACACTTATTTTATCATTATCTTATAAACATTACAATGGACTTTGCTTTTTATTAATGTTTTAATTGTAAATATTTGTAAAGTATTGTATAATTATGTCAATTATTATGTGGGGGGGGATTGCAATGTTTAGTAACAACTTTAGCAAAGAAGATTTTTATCAGTCTAAATTCGATTTCTATAAGAATCTTGCATTCTGGGTTGTAGTAATCGGAAGTTTAGCCAGCATCACATATTATGTCTCTGATTGCCAGATAATCGGACACGTTCAGGCTGAAACTATCATCCCAAGACTTATAATCCTTATACCTATGACCTTTTACATCTTGCTTTCCCGCAAGATTTCTTCATATAAGATTATGGTGCCTGCCGGTTACATAGTAAGTCATCTGATTATGTGGACCACTATCTGGTCAATTTCATTTCTTCCTGATAGAACTCATACTACAGAAGGGTTTGCCATATTGCTGTTAGTATTCATGTCTATTGGATTTTGCGCACCATTTTCCATAACATCAGTTGCTTATATTCTGATTATTGTAAACATTCTGGTATCCGACACTTTTAATCATTATGAAGAATTAGCAACCATGTTAACAGTACTGGTTCCCGGACTTATTGGTATATGGATATTACAGTTCTTTATGGAAAGATTGTATCTTACACATTATGATGCAGAGAAGCGGCTAAAGCACTCATCAATGTATGATCCTTTAACCAGCACCTACAACCGTAATATTATTCCGACCATCACTGACGAGAACCAGCATTTTATATCGTCCATCCCTGATACCACCGGTATCTTAATATTTGACATAGACCATTTTAAAAATGTTAATGATACATACGGACATGTAAATGGTGATATAGTTTTAAAAACTATTGCAGAAACCACCAAGAAGTTATTATCAAGTGATGATTACATGATTCGTTGGGGCGGTGAAGAATTCGTGATAATCCTTCCAGGCTACGATGCCCAGCGTACCACTAGCCTGGCACACACTATTCGTGAGACTATTGAGCGCACAGAAACACAAGTAACTTCTGTTACTGTATCCATAGGTGTATCCGCCTATAATGGCGTTAACTATAAGGAATCTATTGACAATGCCGACAAGGCACTCTATCAGGCAAAGAATTCCGGCAGAAATATCGTAATTGTTTATGATGGAACTTAACTTAAAAAACATTAAAGATTTACCCCGTAAAGACTTGTTCTTTACGGGGTTATTTTACTAAGACCACACACGTAACACTACGCGACAGTTGCTAGACTTCTATTCCACTTTCCATTTCATATCACATCGCTCTTTTATCTTAAATTCAGTAAAATACTTTTGTTCCATCGGTATCCACTCTTCAAAAAAGCGTTTTGCAAGTTCCGGCGTGTTCCGTTTCTCTATACGTTTTTTCTGCAGTTCCGGCACGACATCCAAAAATACTGAGAAATTATAATACTCCGCCAACTCCGGATGCATACTATAAGCCCCCTCTATTACATTAAGTTTAGATGGCTCTAGCAAATTCGGCTTCGACAATGTAAATGTACTACAGTCAAATCTTCTGTAGATTATCTGATCGTTCTTGTAAAGCGGCACAAGTACTTCTTCTAAAAAACGTTCCCTGTCTACATTTCCTCCTGTTTCTGCAAATCGTTCCTTTGTACGTTGCTCCGGGCGCAAAAAGAAATCATCCATATGAAACACATTACATTCGTATACTTGCTCAAGAAGTTTTCCAAGAGTCGTCTTTCCGCTGGCACTTCCTCCTTCTATCGCCAAATTAACCTGCCCATCCGTCAGCATTCGTTCAATCTGTAAAAAGAGCGGAAGTAACATCGCATATTCTTTTTTTATCACGCGATAAGCCGGAGCATACTCATTACAAAATTCTTCCGAGTGATGACATGCCGGATAACCCGCGTCACGCCACTCAGAAAGTGCAACCGTTACCTCATCCGGTTCAAAAGGCAGATTTTTTTCTTTCACAATTTCCAACAAAACCGAAATTTTTTCCTCTAATCGTTCCTTACCATCCTCCACATGAACAGCAGAAAGAAAAAATAGTTTTGCCAATGTTCCTGCAGAAAGTCCCTTCTTCAAACAACTCAAATGTACCCTGCAATAATCCCCATCTAACGGTTCTACCATCTCTTCCACCGTAAAAAAACATTTTTCTGCTTCCTCTCGGATATAGTTTTCCGCCATTTCCAAACTTGAAATCATATGCTCACAACCAAAAGAGCTTTGATATATATACTTAAACAAATCCCAAATCTGTAAGTTTGGATATCGTTTACAATGACTAATTAATGCTGCCTTCGTTTTCTCTCTCTTTTCCATTCACATTCATCCTTACAATTCTAACATTTCTTTTGAGAACCCTTTACCCGTTCCAATAACATTACAAGAATCGGAATTAACACAATCTGAAGAACGATACCTGGAATTGCATTCGTCACCGCTCCGGTCAAAAAAGCGACAACACCGAAACTTCCTCCCTTAATTCCCATACAAACCATCATAGCAATTCCCCAAACAAGACGTCCTACTACCATTGCAGATATAAGGGACACATAAATAAACCCTTTCTTTTTGGGTAACCACTTATAAAAAAGCCCAGTCATTACACCATACGTTGCCAACTCAAACGCCATACAAACAGCCGTCGGAAAAAGTGGCGGCATACCGAGTATTATAGAACGAAGCAACGGTGCAATCAAGCCCACAGCCAATCCCCATGACCAGCCACAAATAAACCCACAAAGCATTACCGGAATATGCATCGGACAGAGCATTGAACCGATTTCTGGAATCTGGCCTGTAAAAAAAGGTAGCACGTAAGCCATTGCTAAAAACATCGCTGCCAATACCATTTTATAAATGCTATTATTATTTTTCATTTATTCCTCCTTTCTCACACAAAAAAAGATGCTACTTTCCCTACAGGGAAAATAACACCTTCCTAGTGTCATTACATACTTTTCTAAATCTAAATCATAAACCATAAGAGCTTCTGCTCAGCATTATCCTTCTGAATAACTTTGTTAGTTATATCATACCATCTCTTATCTGTCAAGACCTCTGATATTAACCTTTAAATAAGCTGTCAAGCTTTTTTAACACACCCTCTACCATTGCCGTCACAGTAATGTCTTCTATGCCGACAATCACATTCTCACACCGATTCATCGGAATTAAAATGCGTGTTGCATCCGCCTGTCCCACAGCAACTGCTATATTGGGCGTAATTTCTCCGTACATAGAATCCGCAATCACAATACCGATAGGACCGATAATCACATCTGCTTTCCGACAGGCAACAATTATCGGATTTTCACCTGTAGCAGCCTGCTTTGCACCGGCCTTTAACATCGTCGCCGTTGCTGTCGCATTGGTTCCTATCGCAGTAATCTGTGTATCGTTAAAACGCGATACAATCCCTTTTACTAACTGTGCACCCAACTGCCCACCTTGTCCGTCAATCACTAAAATATTCATAAATACCTCTAATTATAGTAAGATTGAAGATATTTTATCATAAAGGTATTGGAAAAGCTATTATTTTCTTTTTACCGGAATCCATATAGCACTATGAAAATCTGCATCAGTCTTTTCTCCATTTACACAGTCGTACCATTCCACATTTGCATTACCACTTATCTCATAATTAGGATTACCCGGTAACCACTCTTTAAATATTCTTGTATTAAGAGATTGAAGTGCCTCCGGGACCGGGCCTACACAATCAAACACAGCCCATTCACCCTGTTCAAACTCATACAACATCATTCCTTCCGGCACATCTCCTCCGGTATATTTACCTGCAATCAAATAAGTAAATTTGCCATCACCTGATGCTTTTCCGTCATCAATACAAACACCGAACTCTCCGATACAATTATCGATTAATGCTTTTTCCTGAGGATTCGCAGGTGGATTTCCCGCATATACATTAGCGGCATACTTCTCACAGATTTCATCCCAATACTTTGGAATCTCCTTATATGCAGTATCAAAAGAAAATTCCCTTGCAAATCCAATCACCTTAAATCCAAACATTTTTGTAATCTTGTAGTCCATCTTATCTCCTCCTTGAACTGTAACATTAATATTCAACGAAAGAAAGGTTCTGATAGCACCGCCCTGCTTTGCCTGCATCGGTGAAACTCCATGAAATCTGGTAAATGCTTTTGTAAAGCTATCCGGTGTGTCATATCCATAATCAAATGCCACATCTATCACTTTTTTGTCAGTCTTTTTCAATTCAAGTGCAGCAAGATATAGTCTGCGGTTACGAATATACTCTGATAGCGAATAGCCTGTCATAACCAGAAAACCTCTTTGAAAATGCAGAGGGGACAGATACACTTGCTCCGCCACATCCTGCGCACTGATGTTTTCAGTCAAATGGCCCTCTATATAATCAATTGATTTTCTGATAGCAGTTAACCACTCCATACTTTCACTTCCTTTCTTCTGTTCAATCAAATGATACACTTCAAAAGAAATAAAATCTTGTCATTTACAATTCGTTTTTGTCAGTTCTACTACCTCTTTGGATTCCACACCAAATTATAGCGTGTCACACCATTGCTGGCAGTAGTCTGATTATAAAGTTCACAACCTAAATATTGATAAATCTGTGCATATGGAGCCATATCCGTATCAAACAGCAATGGAACTTTTTCTGCCTTAGCAAAGTCTTTTGCAAACTCCACAAGCTGTCTGGCATATCCTTTACCCTGGCATTCATTATGAACGCAAACAAATAGCGTATCAATGTGTGGCTTAGAATCATACTGCTTGTTAGCATCGGCTATTTGCTTTATGTGGAACATATACTTTTTTAACACCTTGTATGGAATAACCTTCAATAAACGAAGCAACATTTTTAATTGTGGAAATAAAGGTGCTTTCTTGCTATGTATAAGTCCGATTACTCCTTTGTAATCCTCTGTTACATAAAGTGCTTTTGATTCCAGAACATAATCCGTATATACATCCATGTACTTAATTACAAGCTCTCTTCTGGAATCTATATCGCCAAACTCATGAAAAAGTTCATTCGTAACAAATGCTTCACCTATCATTCTTTTAATCTCAGCCAATTCATTTTTTGAAATCTTTTCTATTAATTTTATCTCCATTACTCATCACCACTAACCTAATTCCATCTCATCCTTCATAGATACAAAACCATACTTTTCATACAACTTTCTGCCCACCACAGATGCATCCAATGATATCTGTGATATTCCTCTGGATTTCGCTTCATTTACAACCAAATCCAGTGCCTTATAAGCAATTCCCTGCCTTCTGTACTGTGGAGCTGTATACATATTCATTATATAAGCTTTCTTCCCACTTTGGTTAGTATAAGTAGGCATTACCTGATAAAAGCTTACGCCGCTTGCTCCAACAAATGTGTCGCCGTCATACACAAGATAAGCCACATGGTCGCCGTTTTCCAGCGCATATCTATAATATTCACAAGACTCCGCTTCAACTGCGGACATATCCACATCATCAGATAACTTGTATACATCACGAAGCACAATTGTCCTCGTCCTCACCAGTTCATCAATGTCCTTAAGCGTCGCTCTTTTATATGTATAAATCGTATCCGGCAGGGCATGAAGGTACATATAAAGCACATCTGTGTGTGACTCCAACACTTCCATAAGTAATGGTAGCGGCTTGGCATATATGCCATTATAGTCCACTTCACCCATCTCTTTTCTAACAGCAAATGCCAGTTTCTCATCATCTATACTAAACTGCGCATTAACACCCTCTTTGTTACCTCTTGCATCCAAACGTATCCATTTATCCAAAGTACGCATATACACAGCATTTAGTGCATGTATACAGTATCCCGTATCCGGTGTATCCCCTAACGTCAGCCTTTGATAACATATACCGGCTGGAATATCACAAGCACGAAGTAATGCTGCAAGCAGATTAGCCTTTGCCCAGCATATCCCCACCTTTTGCTCTAACACTTCTGTAGCTGATTTGGTAACTCTTTTATCCTGAACATCCCAAGAGTGCTTTACTTCATCCCGTACATACTCATATATAGATTTCACTAAAGCAAGCTCATCTGATGAAACACTTTTAAATTCCGCGGCCTTTGACATAATCCGCTCATCATCCCGGTTAATATACTCTGACGCCTCCAAATACGCGCTTATATTATCTCTCAGAATCATTTGTTCCATACAATACCTCTTTTTTACAATACCTCTTTATACAAAATCCTACAATCGTCACCCCATACGTCCATTCGATTTTCCATATAGACGAAACCATACTTTTCATACAGCCCCATATGGTCCGTCGCTATATATACCTTTTCGCTGCCATTACATTTTGCTATGTCACAGGCATAATTCATCAGTTTCTCGCTAAGTCTGTTGCCACGATGCGGCTTCATAACATAGACAAACCCTATCCAAGGCTTCAAATTGTCATCTTCTATACAGTCTTTAGGTGCCAATGTGCAAAATGCAACAAGCTCACCTGAATTCTCCATAAGATAAAGCTTCGCACCTTCACCCAGCGTTTCAAAAAAATTGTTCTCCTCAATAAGCTTCACCAAAAACTTGGCAGCACCCCACTGGCACTCTTTAAGCTGCTTAAGCCACTGTTCTTTAGTCTCTGACTCATAATATTCTATTATGTTCATATTTAACTCCTTCTCCATAAATATTAAGCACATTAATTATGACAAACCTATCTTATAAACATCCGCCTGTTCCCCCAGTTCATCAACTGCAAAAAATGTGTCTGTTACCACCCAATCAGGATTAACTGTATCTTCAGAAGTATTATCAGTCACACTCTTTAACCATTCTTCGTAAGAATCCATCTTGTCCAACAACTCGCTTCCGTTAATATCATTCTATAATAACCAATCTAATCTGCATACATTATATCATAGGCACTAACAAATACAATTCCTCATATAATCTTACTTGACATAATTAATATGTTAGATTATTATTAATATAGCTAAGAAATGAGGCTATGTCCACTGGACATTGAAGACCTTGGAGTGCCAGCTCCAGGGTCTTCTTATTTCGTTAAGGTGAACTACTCCTTTAGGTTGGTGCCGTCTATAAATCTCCGTCCAACCATTTGCATATGTAGTAGCCAGCTACACGTGCCAATACGGAGATAAGAAATGAGATTATGTATTCCACTGGACACACCTCCCTTCTCCTGGAAAGTGTCGACAGCAACTTTATTATATCACAAGTATATTTTAAATCAATATTCTATACTTTCTTTTTTCTATTTATAATATACCAACCGTCCCATCTAAAAACTCCCTCATATATTCCCTATGAGGCGTAATCACGTTAATATCGACATTCTTGTTGCTCTCTGCAAATGCATTCAACATGCTTTTCAGATTGCTTTTGGATTTCATATAGTCATTAACTATGTATTCATTGTCGTAACCCAGACGCTTAAGCAACAATCCTGATACAACTCCTGTCCTGTCTTTTCCTGCATTGCAGAAGTACAACACGTTAGTATCTGCATTCTCTATAGTGGTGATAATCGCCTGCATCTGTTCATCCACCATATTAAGATATGATGTTGCCACATCTTTAGGAGTGACAGGGATTCCATTACCACCGGTAACAGGCATACATATGTAGTTAAACTCGCTGTTATCCTGAAGAGGACACATTTTTCTTGTACGTTCTGCATCTTCTCGCAAGTCAATGATTGTGCGAATGTTGTTATCAAGAAGCCACTCTATGTCTGTATCAGTTAATGTATCAGGCACATCACTCCGCACGTATCGCATATTCTCTTCCAAAATGCTACGAGTATTCAGTGTTGTGGAAAGCAGACTTATTTCTGACATCTTCAATCGATATAACTTTGACTCGAACTTTTCCGAACCATCAAACTTTTCTATTACACATTCTTTTTCGTATATGAAACCGCATTTTTTCATAACTGCACCTGACGCAGGATTGTCTATAGCATGGCAGCAGACGAATTCATATACCCCAAGCTGTTTTGTGCCAAATTCCAACATTCTCTTGGCCGCCTCTGTTGTGTAGCCCTGACACCAATAATCGTACATAGTATTATATCCCAGCTCATAGGCATCTTGCTCCTCACTGTAGAATATGCCTCCACTACCTATAAGCACTCCAGTGCGTTTAAGCTCGAAGCCCCAGTTATAATGCTCCAAGGCAAGATTTCCCTTTTCTTCCTCCTTAAGCCATTCTTTCGTCTCTTCAACTGACTTATGAGTACTCCAACGCATATATTTCGCCACTCGCTCATCGGACGTCCATCGATCATATATGTCCTGTGCATCAGCCACTGTTAACGGACGAAGTATTAACCTTTCTGTTTCAAGTATTGGTGTAAACATAATGGACCTCCTTAGTTCATTTAATACTATATGAATGATTATATAACCACCCCATATTTACTTCAAGCAGAAGATAGAAAAAGTGGGGTCTTGCGAACCCCACTTTTTCTATCTTAAGAACTCAATTGATAAATCTTCTTCCTCACTCAATCGAATGCAAAAAGAATTCCTATAAGTATCACTTTTCGTATATACTTTAGCCCCTTCCTTAATTCCCATGTCCTCAAGTTCTTTTTGAGTCATAGTTTTACTGGTTATATTCTTTAGTTTACCACCATAAGTAGAGAACTTTATGGCGTTTATCATAGTCGAGCCGTAGGACACATAATTAAAGTGATCAAATGTAGCATTATATCGCATTCTTTCATAATTAACTCTTGCCTTTCCTAATGTTGTATTAGAATTATATTCCACAATCTTAACAGTTTTAGCTACTGCAATAGCCTGCTCCTTCGTGAACTTATTAGCAGCAAGCGATAGTCTAAATGCTGTGTTATGGTTAGGTGACGCAAAATATATAGTCCAATACTGACTTGTAGTATACGGCACTTCTTTTCCCTGTTCCTTAAGCTCATACATCTCCGTAAGCGTATACAGATCGTAATCCCAATATAAAATCATTGCCGGCCATACTAAGCCATCTAACGACTCTAACTTCGAATATGAAGCATGATTATAAAGAGGAAGGCCTCCTGACAACTTGCCATCAGCCGAAAATCTAAATCTGCTAGCATCAGTGATAATTTCTATGGACCCTGTTGACATTCGCGAGTCCTCAGGCCAGCTTCTATCAGTCTTATCATATGCATATGGCATAATAAGATATTCTTCTGTGTTTCCCTGCTGAAATGTACATCCATGGGGAAGATTAAATTCTATGGCTATCTGGTTCGCAATCTCCTTTTCCACTGCAATATCATAATACTTTTCCACCTCTGTAGCTTGCGATGATGTATTCGATTCCCCCTTCGTCTCTCCATATGTTTCTTCCTGTGATACTGTTTCACTCTGCACAACATTTTCTCCATCAGAAGCTCCATTATTACCCGCTACGTTAGCCTTACTTACAGGATTAGTAAGAAAGCACACGGCAACAACTATACACACCATAATACCTGTAACCATTACCCAGAATGCAGGCTTCTTATAATTAATCACACTTTTCACTCGTTCTTTCACGCCGACCTCCCCAAATGCCACAGGGCACGCTATAATTGCTCTTCTGCTTACACTATTTTCAAGGATTGCCTTAGAATATCTTTGTCTTGCTTCTTTAGGCATATCCTTAACAACCTTCTCGTCGCAGGCATATTCAATATCTCTACAAAGCAGTACATACGCCACCCACATAAGCGGATTAAACCAATGCACCGACAAAAGTGCGAATGCTATTGGTTTAACTATGTAATCTTTGCGCTGAATATGTGCATTTTCATGCGCAAGAACACACTTAATATGGTCCTCTTCCATACCATATGGCAAATACACCGTAGGTCTGATAATCCCAAGTATAAATGGTGATACCACATATTCCGACTGCTTTATACGAAGCTTTTCATACTCTTTACTTTTTAGAATCGTGGCTGTTCTCATCCTTGTTGCAAGTCTTATGTAACTTATACTCCAGTACAAAAGCATAACACCCATACCTACAATCCAAATGATTGCTGCAATTCCGGTAATCAACGCCAGGCCATTAATCTTCGTTACATTGTCTACACTGCTCACATCTTCCGTTTTTACTGCATCTTCCCTTTTTACTACTTCTTCATATTCCTGTTTAGTGTATATAACATTTTCCGTAATAACATATTCTTCATTTAACTGTGAATCAAGCACCTTGTCCAACGCAACATTGCCTGTATCAGGTGCATCCTGCTGATTATGACTCTCCATCAATGACACCGGAACAGTCTCCGCTCTGGGAATCAAACTAATCGGACTCTCCAAACTCACAGGTATAACTAATCGCAATGCAACAACACCCCACAGCAAGCAGGCAACCCACTTGGGTGCTTTCTTCAACAGTAGTCTTAGCACCACAACTGCCAGCACTATCCAACTTGCATTAATGCTGACATTTAATATATGTAAAAACACCTTGTCCATACCATCACTCCCCCTCTATAATTCTCATAATCTCAGCTATCTTGTCCTCCGACAAATTCTGCTTTTTAGAAAATGCAGCTACAAAGGCGGGCATTGACCCTTCAAAACGCTTCTGCACAAGCTCATCAATCTCTGCTATCTGAGCTTCCTCTTTAGATATAAGGGAAGTTACTATTGTGTCCTCATTCTTTACAACTCCTCGCTCTGCCAGTCTCCTTATAACCGTATATGTAGTTCCTTTGCTCCAATCCAGGCGCTCCTTGCAAAGTTTTACCAATTCAGTGCTGTTAATAGGCTCATTATCCCACAACACCTCACAAAATCTATATTCACTTTCAAATATCTTTGGTGTTTCCATATTGCCCTCCTTCTACGGCTTATCTCCATCCACGCTTCTTTAAATCTATATATTACAATATATTACATAGGGTAAAACACAAGGTTTAATGTGTTCAACCTCTTAATATTGGTTTAACACATTAAACCTCTTATGTCAACCCTCATTTCATTATCTGTTTAACCACCAAACACCAAGATTCAGGTACGCTGCAAATGTAAGCCAGATAATATATGGTATATTAAGTGCCGCAGCAACTTTAGAAACTCCTGCGAATCTCTTAATCATAACTATTACCAGTACCCATAATAACAGCAACCAGAAGAAAGAGAATAAATACCAGCCAAAGTTAAAGAAGAATATTGGCCAAAGGAAATTAACTATCAACTGAGCATAGTATATGACCTTTGTGGATATTACTTCCTCTCTGTCATCATCCGATGTCAATGTCAGATAGGAAGAGATTCCCATAAGGGTGTAAAGTGTTGTCCATGCCACAGGAAAGAGCCAATCTGGTGGAGACAACGGCGGCTGCTTCAACGCTTTAAATGTCTCCATGGCATTCATAGTAATAAAACTTGCAGCTCCGCCTACAACCAGCGGAATACCTATACATTTTGCAAGCTTTTTAATATCTAATCTCATAAGCATATACCTCCGTTTTTGTATAGGGTATGTAAAATCTTCGAATTTTATTCGTAATTGGCTATACATTCCTAATCCAAAGTGTTATAATATTAACAAGGCTTAATTCGTGTTTAAGATATTTAGGATAGGAGGTGCTCCTATGAGTTTTATATTTTCTGTAGTTCTGTTTGCATTTTTTGTGCTGGCAGCTTATTTTGTATACTATTTTCTTAGAAAAAGAGACTGGCATTATCTGGAGAACAGAATGTTTATAACCTTCTGTATCGCCAGTGCATTGTGGAGCCTTGGATTTTCAGGTGTATTTATACAGACTGTACCTGACAATGCATACCTATGGCGCGGAATCGGTATGATTGGTACATTTGGATATATGATTACCGCACAGATGCTTATATGCTATCTTTCAGGTATTGCTAAGAAGTTTAGATATCTTTTTGACGGTTTTGCATTTCTTGGAATTATAATTTACTTTTTCATAATCCAGAAAGACAAAGTTACTTACACGATGACAGATATGGGTATGACTTACTCTTTTAACCCGGGGCTGTGGAATAACCTGTATACTTCATATTCTGTTATAGTTGCGCTTAATATGCTTTGCGTAATTATATATATGCTAAAGACTGCAAAGAAAAAGCGTTTAAAAGAACTTGCCAAAAGACTTCTGTGGACTGAGATTATTATTGGTGCCGGAATGGTTCTTGATACAATCTTCCCTCTTATAGGAATGAATGCCATACCGGGAAGTTCCATAAGCCAGTTCTTAGGACTTGCTGTAATGTATCATTCTATGATATTTATACGTCATTCACGTATCAATATCAGCAATATGTCAGAATTCATATATTACTCACTTAAGGTTCCGGTACTGGTATATGACGCGGAGTACAAGCTGGAAATCTTAAACAACACCGCTTACTCCTTCTTAGGTGTTGATAAGAGTCGCTTAGGAACTGTAGGTATTGACGGTCTTTTTGAACCTAAAGCTCAGGATATATTTACATTTGAGGGAAAAACAACCAATGTGGATGCTATCTGCTGTCACAATAAGTTATACTGCGAACTGTCCATTAACAAAATATATGATGATTACAAAGATGTAATCGGATATATTATTATAGTTACTGACCTTTCCGAGCGTATGATAGCCATGGAGAAATTGGAAGATGCTAAACTGGAAGCTGAGTATGCAAACAAGGCAAAGAGCACATTCCTTGCCAATATGTCTCACGAAATCAGAACTCCTATGAATGCTATTATGGGCTTTTCTGAACTTCTGCTTAAGATGGATATAGACGAAGATGCCCGCTCCCATGTGGAAGATATCAAGTGGTCTTCTCATAACCTGCTTGCTATCATTAACGATATTCTTGATATATCAAAGATTGAATCAGGCAAGATGGAGCTTGTTCCAGACCAGTACTTTACTGTAGAACTTTTAAACGATATATCACTTATTATTACAGAGCAATCCCGCAAGAAAAATCTTGCCTTTAATATGAAGGTAGATACCAATATTCCAAAGGAATTGTATGGTGACAAGGTTCGACTTAGAAGTGTTCTCATTAACATACTTAACAATGCTGTTAAGTACACAAAGGAAGGCAGTATCTCTTTCAATATAAGTATATTGCAACAAACCGACGAGCAGGTTTCTTTAGAGTTTAAGGTAACTGACACCGGTATCGGTATAAGACAGGAAGATTTGCAGAAACTCTTTAACAGCTTCGAGCGCCTTGACCAACGTCTCAATTATGGCGTGGAAGGTTCAGGTCTTGGACTTTCTATTGCTAACGGCTATGTAAAGCTTATGGGAGGTAACATCAAGGTAGACAGTGTTTATGGAGAGGGTACAACATTTACCATTACCCTATCACAGAAGATTCTTGACAGCACACCTATTGCAGCTGACTATGCACGTAAGACTTCAAACAACACCTCTAGCAGCATATCTGATATGAAGCTCAATGGTATTACTGCACTTGTTGTTGATGACAACATTGTTAACTTACGTGTGGCGCAAGGTATCCTTGCCAAATATGGACTTGCACTGGATACTACAAATAATGGTGCCGACTCTATCACTATGTGTAAAGAGAAGAATTATGACCTTATATTCATGGATCAGATGATGCCTGAAATGGATGGAACTGAAGCTATGCAACATATTCGCCAGATTAATGCTCATTACGCAATGGGTGGCGATTGCAAGATAATAGTACTGACAGCGGATGCTATAAAAGGAGCCCGCGAAACACTTATGAACGCGGGCTTTGATGAATATCTTGGTAAACCAATTAATTTCGCTCAACTTGAACGTCTTCTTCTTCGATACATTCCTGCTGAGCGTATAACCTATAAAACAGATACAGATACTTAATGATTGTTTCTGTTAATCACCATATGCTACCATATGGTTACATTAGCAGACTTATTCCGTAGATAGCAACCATATGTACGGGATAATACACATAGAACAAGTACTTTAACTTAAGCTTTCCGCGCTCACCGTTGTATATGGCAATAAGCGGGACTGCAAGCAAGCCAAACCACTGTACATCGCCTATATACATTCCCAACAAAACAAGCATCAGTGCGGTTGCAATAATCTTGGCAGCCTTGCCATTATAAACATAAACTATAACCGGTAGCATAACACCAATCAAACCATAATCTATATAATAGTCGGTTCCTGTTGGAAGATTAGGTAATATGGAACACAGGAAAAATGTTACCGTCATAGCAGCACCAAATACACACCACCAAAGCACAGCGGCTTTCTTACTACAAGCTTGTTGTGCTTTTTTAATTATCCCAATAAGTAATATGGATAGTGAAAATGTCACCATAACACACATATAGAGCGAGCCCATAGTCACAAAATAAGCCAGCTGGCAAAGTAGTGCAACTGCTACCGTCATGCCAAAATATTTCTTCATATTCTTAGTGTATATACATCCTTCTGCTATCATATACGCAAATACAGGAAATGCTAATCTTCCAAGAATTCTAAACACTATCTGCTCCGGAAAAAACATGTAACCTACATGGTCAAGCGTCATAGCAATAAGAGCAATTATCTTTAATTGGTTATTATTCAAACCTATCTTCATGAAGTTTCTCCCCAGTATCCATACTTCTTTCTATACATTATAACAAATATAGTCGTTAGAAGCATAGCAAATAATTCTGCCACAACTACAGACCACCATATACCGTCAAGCCCCCATATAAGCGGCATAACAAGAATGGCTATAATCTGAAATACAAGCGTTCTAAGAAATGAAATCGCCGCAGATATTACACCATTATTAAGGGCTGTGAATAACGACGAGCCATATATACAAAAACCACAGATTAGGAACGATAGCACATATATTCTAAAGGCTCTGACTGTTATGTCGCAAAGCTCTTTATCGTATCCAACAAATATCTTTGAAAGAGGAGACGCAAGTAACACTCCGGCTACTGTAAGCACTACCCCTGTTACCATCATAAATATAATACTCTTCTTAAAAACATTTTTTAGCTCGGCTTTGTTACCCGAACCATAATTGTAACTAACAATAGGCGCCGTTCCTATAGAATATCCCAAGAATATCGCAATGAATATAAATGTTACATACATAATCACTCCGTAAGCTGCAACACCATTTTCACCAGCATACTTCATAAGCTGAAAATTATAAAGCATAGATACCACCGACATAGATATATTGGTTACCAATTCCGACGAGCCATTAGTACACACTTTTAAAAGCATTTTACCATCCCATAACGTCTTTGTTAAATGCAGTGGCGATGCATCTTTTCTAATAAAATAAAGAATCGGAATGATACCGCCCAAAAACTGACTAATAGCAGTTGCGGCGGCTGCACCGGCAACACCCCATCTAAATACACCTAAAAACAATGCATCAAGCACCATATTGGTAACACCTGTAATTACAGTAACCAAAAGGCCAAACTTAGGCTTTTCTGCCGTTACAAGAAAACTCTGAAACATATTCTGCAAGATAAACATAGGAAGTGCTAAGAGTATTATTCTTCCATAGGTTACGCAATGTTTTACCATATCTGCTTTGGCACCAAGTAATACTGCTACCGGCTGCATAAATACTATACCAAGAACTGCAAGCACTATACCCATTCCAAATCCAATATAAACGATAAGGGAAAAAATCTGATTAGCCTTCTCTTTCTTACCTGTTCCAAGTGTCATAGCAACCACTGCACTTCCACCTGTACCCAGCATAAATCCCAATGCACCAAGTATCATCAAAAAGGGCATAATTAGATTCACCGCAGCAAACTCTGTCTTTCCTGCAAAGTTTGACACAAAGAAACCATCAACCACACCATAAATAGATGTGAATACCATCATAACAATTGATGGCAGCACGAATCTGAATAATCTTTTATAATTAAAATGATCTGACAATTGTATTTCCATAATTCCTCCAAAAATGTATCTTCATAGACAAAAAATGATAGCACACATACTCCGCCACGTCAACAAACAGTGGTTTTTCTTATGATTGTTGGCAGGCAGCTTTTTTCTAAATAAAACATAAAATTTTAGTTAAATTTTGTTTGAATTTGTAAGTCAATGGTAGTATAATAGGTTCGATTTTGCGTAATACAAAACCAGAAAGGGAATACAACATGAGTACTAATGAAACTAAATCCGGCGGATGGCGTACTAACAAGTGGGTAAGAGCTGCTATTCCTGCACTTCTTCTTCACTGCAGCATCGGTACTGTTTATTGCTGGTCAATCTTCTCTCAGGAGATTGCCGATTATATCGGATTTTCTAAAGGTGCAACTGAATGGGCATTCAGTTTTGCAATCTTTTTCCTCGGAATGTCTGCTGCATTTTTAGGTAATGTAGTTGAGAAGGACATTCACAAATCATCATTAATCGCAGCTATCTGCTTCGCTGTAGGTATGGCTGGAACTGGCGGTTTCATCTACTATGGCGGTATGCACAAAGGAAGCGCAGTTGCTCTTATTGGTATCTACGTATGCTACGGTTTAATTATGGGTATCGGTCTTGGTACAGGTTATCTTTCACCTGTTAAAACATTGATGCTCTGGTTTGCAGATAGAAAAGGTCTTGCCACAGGACTTGCAGTTGCAGGTTTCGGTGCTGCTAAGGCTATAGCAAGTCCAATTATGCAGGCTATGCTCTCAGGACTTGGCGAGGGCGGAATCTACAAGATGTTCCTTATCCTTGCAGGTATTTATTTCGTATTTATGTTCATCGGACATCTCTTGCTTAAGAAGCCTGACGGATGGCATGAGCCAGACAAGTCAGAAAAAGCTCCTAAGATATGGGAGGTACTTAAGACAAAGCCAATCCTCAACTATGTAGGTATTTGGTTTATGTTCTACATAAATATTACTTGTGGTCTTGCACTTCTTTCTCAGGAAAAAATGATATATAAGTGTATCGGACTTGCAGGATTTGTAGGAATTCTTTCAACTGTATCAGCTGTCTTCAATGCAGGCGGACGTCTTGGTTTCTCTGCTTGGGCTGATAAGATGAAGGACAGAAACACTATTTACAAGATTATCTTTATTATGTCAATTGCACTTACAGCACTTGTAATCGCAACTAATGGTATTAAGAATGGTGCAGGAAACACACTCCTCATCGTACTTGTTCTTGTACTTATTATGGCTGTAAATGCAGGTTACGGCGGAGGTTTCTCTAACGTACCTACACTTCTTTCAGACCATTATGGTATGAGCAATATCAGTGCAATTCACGGTATTACATTGTCAGCTTGGGGCTTTGCCGGTTTGACAGGTAATCAGCTTGCTACTTGGATCGTTAACAACTTCGGTGAGACTATTGAAGTTAATGGCAATATGGTTAACCCTGTAGGTTACCAGACAGTACTTTATGTAACTGTTATACTTTACATAGTAGCATTGCTCTTAAGCTTATTCTTCGTAAAGAAGTCTGGAAAAGAAGCTTAATTCCGGCTTAATTAAATAAAGCTAAAACTTAATAAACATTATAAACCTTCCCTGATTTGTTCAAGCCTGGCTTATGTGCTGTATCTTGTAACAAATCAGGGGTTTATTTTGGGACTTTTTTGAATATTTATTAGAAATGTTATATGAAAGAAGGTTAAACAATGGAATCTTATACTTATCTGCTGGTTTTGGCACTTATACTTTTATCAACTAAACTCCTCGGCCTTGCCACAGAAAAAATACATATGCCACAGGTTGTAGGTGCACTTGTAGCAGGTGTAATACTTGGTCCCAGCGGACTTGGAATTCTTGAATCATCAGACTTTCTTGTAAAGACTGCCGAAATCGGCGTTATTATGCTTATGTTTACAGCAGGTATTGACACTGATATGTCAGAGCTTAAAAGTGCCGGACTTAAGTCCACTATCATAGCTACTTTTGGAGTTTTTGTTCCGCTTTTTCTGTGTGGCGGTCTGTACTTTGCATTTTTCCTTAAGGAATTTACTACTGTTAATCTGTTAAAGGCTGCCTTTGTCGGTTCAGTATTCTCTGCAACATCAGTATCCATTACTGTAGAGACTCTTACTGAGATGGGCAAAATGCAGACCAAAACAGGTACGGTACTATTAAGTGCCGCACTTATTGATGACATACTTGGTATTGTAGTTTTATCAGTACTTACAGGTATCAGTTCCGGAACTTCTAACCCACTTATTGTACTTCTTAAGATTGGTCTTTTCTTTGTATTTACATTGATTGTGGGATGGTTAGTCAGAATATTGTTTAAGAAGATTTCAGAACACCACTGTCACAGCAGAAGAATTGCTGTGTGGGCTTTAGCATTTTGCTTCCTTATGTCATATGCCGCGGAAGCTGTATTTGGTGTAGCTGATATTACAGGAGCTTTCTTTGCCGGACTTATTCTTTGCAATATCGCAAAGGGCAGACAGTTCGTTGCCAAGAAGTTTACTGTAACCGCATATATGATATTCACACCGGTATTCTTTGCCAGTGTAGGTATGAAAACTGACTTAAGAACTATGAATTCAGATATACTTGTGTTTGCACTGCTTCTAATCGTTGCAGCTGTCATGTCTAAAATTATCGGTTGCGGTCTTGGTTCTAAAGTATGTAAGTTCACTAACCACCAGGCACTTGTTATTGGTATAGGTATGGTTGCCAGAAGCGAAGTGGCACTTATGGTTGCCCAAAAGGGTATCAATGCAGGCATGATTGACCCTGCTATCCTACCAGCCATCGTGCTAAGCGTTATCGCATCAGCACTGCTCACACCGGTACTCTTAAAGCTCGCCATATCTAAAGGACCCGAATTAGTTTAAATTATAAAAGGGCTTTTGGGGAGTTGTGCCTTATTGCTTATAGGGCGAAGTGCATACACTTCGCCCACCGCAATTATAGCGCAACTCTTCAAAAGCCCTTTATAATTAAAACTTAATTGTAATAGTTCCTGTCTTTACTTCATTACCTACCTGTACATTGTAGCTTATCTTCGCCCATGTTCCTGTGGCAATATTATCAGTTCCTATAGTCTGCCATGTGCTACCGCTATCCTTAGAAATCTGTACAGAACTACTTACCGGTGTTCCTACCTTAAGTGCATAATCTGTCATCATGCTACTTATCTCTGAAGCTGTATAACTTGACTTCTTTTCTGCCAACTCGCCTTCTATATCAAGACTTGCGGTATATCCTATCTTAACTGAATTATCAGAATTCTTTGTTACTGCTACTTCTCCACTGCCACCTGGCACTGTACTATCCACTGTACCATTAAACTGAAGCAACTTAAGCTTTGAAATAGGAATTCCATCTGCTGTTGCCACATATACAGCAACCAAATAATAACCGTTACTAAGCTCTGTTGGAATACTACACTGTGCACTCTGGCTTATCTCCAATGGTTTAGCAGAGTCTGAACAAGCCTGCGCAGCACTTCCTTCCATTGCAAGAGCAAGAACATCACTGTATGTAAGACTTGAATCGGTAACCACCTCATTAGTGCTTGTGCCTATTGATACCAATGCAACATTTACTCTATACGAAGTACCCTTCTCCAAAAGCTTAGAATCTGATATCTTAGCCTTCAAGCCATCCACTACAATCTTGCCACCTGTAAGAGATACATTACCATGCGTAAGCTCTGATATATCCGCAAGCTGTGCACTCGGGTCAACCGCAACACTCTGCTCCCATGTTATTACAGGATTGTTCTTAACAGCATCGTATAAAGCCGAAAGAGTTGTATAATTGTTGGCCTCAACAGCTCTACCCTTATTGATATTAGCTATAGAATCAACTTTGTTACCATTCCAAGTATAATAGCTTAGGAATCTATTTACTGTAAGTTCAATATTACCTATGCCATTTATTATAGTATCAAAGTTAGTCTTGCAAGTAATACCATTCTGACTCATAAATGTCTTAAACATCTTAAGCATATCCGTAGCTGAATATGTAACCGTCTCACTTTCAGTCATAGGCGTTCTCGCTGTAGTAAACAGCACATCCGGATAATATCCGTCTACCAAAGGAGATACACTAGACCATCTGTATTCCAGTTTTCCATCGGCCACTTTGTCTCCTATATTTATCTGCTTTCCATTATTAAGTACAAGAGTCGCACCATTTCCAGGAGCATATCCGCCAGAATTAAGCTTTATAACCTTGGCATTGCTACCTTCTCCACCAACTTCACTATCACTCGCAACCACCTGAAGTGCTTTAATACCATTAAAACCATTAGGGAATATTGTTATTGCATCCTGTCCAACCGAAAGCAAATCTGCTTCCATATCACCACTTATTACAGTGTAGTGAGTACTAAGCGAACCATTTGGTGCCATATCATAGAATGCACAAAAACTTAAGCCTGATGTAACTGTAAGATACTGAACATTAGCTCCTCCGCCTGCATGTGTATACACTGTAAACAATTCCCAATATCCTTTACTCTTATCCGCAACAATATAATTATTAAAGCCTTCATTAGAATCGAAAGCATACTCATATCTTACACCCGGATTGCAAAGCATTCTCTCTTTGTTACCTGTTCCCTGAGTATACATCTCATAGATAGCATTGGCACTGGAATTCATATATCTTTTGCAGATTCTGTAACCACCATCTGAGAATCTTTCATACAATGCATCTGTTGAACTTTCTGTGTGAAGAAGCATCGCACCTTCTCCATCTCCTATCCACTTATCAGTAACACCTACATCCTTTTTAACCTGGTCAATCATCTGTGCACCCGCCGATGCCTGTCCCTCAATAGAAGCAATGTATGAGTCAAAGTAGGACTTCATATTGCAATACGTAGAGAAATTGCTCCATGTATATGTATTACCGCTCTTTGAAAATGTTCCGCAACTTGTAGAACCTGTGTTAGTAAGTTTAAATTTACCATCACTGTCTGTTAAAAATGTTGCTGTAGAATCTTTCCCCGGAATAATTATACTGCTTGTCAAAGAATCACTGGCATTATAAAAATCCAACTCGCCAGCCAACTGTGACGCATCCAATCTCTCTCTTGAAAGCAAGAGCTTTGCAAGTTCTGTTCCTGTTAATCCGTCCTTCGACGCATTATTATTCTTGTCACAGCCTGTACACATAGCAAGTGTTCCCACAAGCATAATAACTGTAAGCATAACTGCTGTAATTCGTCTTATCTTCATACATTTTCCTCCTTCATAAACACTGTTTATATCTGACTTTGTTTACATATATCCTATTAAACAATCTTTATAAGTGTATTATAACAGACTACGTTGTACACGCCAATTAAAATTTGCTCATCTCAAACCAGAATTCTGTCACATTCCTCTTGCACACTGATGATAATACTCGCCTGCAAACTGTATCTTTGTAGGGTTAAAATGCTTATCTTCAGAGTATATGTAGTAACAGCAATCTTTCGTTGACAGCACTATACAGGCACCTCTGCCCTTGTAATCGTATTCTGTCTGGACAGACTCCCTTGAATAGTGGTCAAAATGCATAGTCCAATAATCACTATGAGGACTTTTATCAGTGTTGCCGTCATAATCTCTCAGTTGTAGACAAAAACCGTCTTTATTATGCACCAGCGTACCTTCTCCTAAATCTACAAAGCCCTTTGAATTAGGCAGTGCTTCTACACGCACTTTAAATTCCCCACTATATGCACCCGACTCTATGTCTTTAATGACATTCTTTCGTTGCCACTCATACCAATCCGGGATATGAAGCTCTGACAACAGGGCAGTATTCTCGCCCTTATGTGGCGAGTCTGCACCATGTTGATTCGAGGATTCTCCCTCCTGCAACTCCAGCCATCCGGAAGGTGTCAGTTCCCACTTACTGTTACACTGTTGGCAACATATGGCAGACCCTAAACTTTTCATAGTAAATTCAGCTCCACAGTTACGGCACTGATACAAAGCCTTATGTAGGCCTTCTGCACGCTTCGGCTCCGTAATAAGTATATTGTTGTCCTGCTGCCACCTGTATTCATCATACTGCAAACGATCCTTTATGGTCTGTTGAATCTGTTCTGATGAAAGCTTTGCCACATCCTCTGCACTGTAAACACATTCTAAATGTGCCTCAATGGGAACCTTTCTGGTATGCTCCTCATCCCAAAATGGATTAGCAAGATAACTTCCATGTGCACTTAATATCACAAGAGGCACCTTCATCATCTTAACAAGCTTACCTATATTAGGCGGAATATAGGCTGTTGTTCCTACATTAGAATGTCTGGATTCCGGATATACAACAACTGACTGTCCATTATCCAAAGCTCGCCTTATATTCTTAACAACCAGCCCATCCGACACATAACGCCTTTTCCCTATGCAACCGATTGCCCTATATAACCATTCGCCAAATGCCGCAAATCCTTCCATATCAGACACATAGTTTGCTCTGTGTGGATAAAGTGCAAGTGGTGCAATATAATAATCGGCAAAGCCCTGATGGGTTGCTACCACAAGAAATGGAGGCTTAAGCCCCTCCATATTCTTCTTTGTGATCTTTAACTTAAACTGCCTCGTCATAATCCACGAGCCGCCCCACATCAACGGCATAAGATACCACTTCTGCTTCATTGGCGGACGCTTCATATCAAAGGGCGTCATATCTTTCTTTTTGTTGTTAAGCATAAAACACCTCTTCGTATGTTAATTTGATTGATTCAATTAGTATAACACAAGGCGAAGTGACCTGACACTTCGCCTTATATACACGCTTTATTCTATTGTCAGCGGACACTCATTGCGCTTATTTAGCGGGCAGTCATATACATTTTCACTGTCACGTCTTCCTATGTAGGAAATCGGACACTTTCTACAGTCTCCCTTTACAAAATCACCCGGAACCTTAAATGTTATGGTAGCTGTTTTCTCTCCAACCACCTCTGTCTCTACTCTTTTTACACTGTCCCACTTTAGAACCTGGTCGCAGGCCGGACACTTATCGTTACTCTTAGCAATCTGTCTTTTACAGGTCGGACAGACATAACTTTCTGCTCCGTTTTCATCAGTAATAACCATTGCGTCTGCCGCAAACTGCTTGATAAGCTGTGCTCTTAAATCGTCTTGTAATGCCATATTCACTTCACCCTTTATAATAATATTTTATAATCGTACTTCCATTCATACTTTAATCTTCGTATGTAAAACAGTCAAAATCCGCGTAATTCCTGCTACCGGTTCCACCATTGTTGGCGTATATACCAACAAGTGTACCCGTATGACGCTTTCTGTCTTCCGGAACACCCTCATCACACAGATATATACAGTTTTCTAACACACCTGCATCAAGCCATTCTGCCCCATCGTAGCTATAGTAGAATCGACGGGTCAGTTTATCAACCTCCACCTTAAGATATACATCCCCTGGTGTAACGTCATTAACCACATTAACTATCTCTTCGCCACAATTCCTGTTGATAGCCAGCACAAGACAAGTCTTTCCATCCAACATTCTAAGCGAAAAGCTGGCATAGGTTTTAGTAGAGTAATAGCATGTAATACCAGCCTGTTCCTTCTCAGCCGGAACAAATGTCATCTTAGTCTTGGCAGTATACTTTAATTCCTGCTCTCTTCTAACCAGTGTATTCTTTGCTCTAACCTCAAACAACTGTCCATCAAGAGTATATAATCTCATATGTCCCTTATTTTCAGTGAGACTGTATGCAGATGGCTCCGGATTTCTAACCCACTGCCAGTTAACATTTAACGTATCTTCATCAAAATCATCATGAGTAAACTTCTCATATTCCGTCCATGGTAAATCAGGTGCAACCGCCTCTACACTCGGACCATGGCCTTCATTTATCTTAAACCAGCCATCCTCTGTCCAAGTCACCTTATCAAGCGCCGTCTCTCTGCCTATGGTTGTGTAATTGCCTCCATTTCTTCTTCCACACAGATACATACACCACCATTCACCGTTCTGAGTCTGCACAAGCTTGCCATGACCTGCACGCTGAATATCCGCCTCAGGGTCTAACTGTCTCATAACCGGATTGTACGGACAATGCTCATACTCACCATAAAGTGACTTGCTTCTTGCAACATTGATTCCATGCCCCGGACCGGTTCCGCCTTCTGCAACTATGGCATAATACCAGCCATCCTTTTTAAACACATGAGGGCCTTCTGAGCATCTCTCTCCGGTTCCCGGCCATACCTGCTTAATCTCGCCTACAACCTTTGTCAATGTATCGTCAAGAGGAACTACTGTTACTCCCGGTGCAATTATCATATAATGCTTTCCGTCATCATCCTGAAAATGTGATGGATCAATATCATCCACATAAACCACTTCCGGCTTACTATATGGTCCTTCCGGTCTGTCAGCCCACATCACCAGCTGGGTCCTCATAGGATGTGTCTCTTTAGTATCGTAATTGTGCCTTAAAGGTGCAAATATGTAGTACTTCCCATTAGTATAGAATATATCCGGTGCCCAGATTCCTCTTGAATCCAGCGTCTCTGACAAATCTAAATATTCACTGTTGGTTATAGCATGTCCCACTATCTCCCAATTCACCAAATCCTTAGAATGAGATATAGGTATCGCCGGAAAATACTGAAATGAAGAATTAACCTTGTAATAATCCTCTCCTACTCTTATAACAGACGGGTCCGGTAAAAAGCCTCTGTGAACAGGGTTATTGTAAGTTCTACTCATAAACATAGCCTCCTTGTTAAATTGTGCCACATTTGTTCACGATTAATATCTTATATAATTATATCATAGTTCCTTTAGGATAACCAGTGATATATTCTTTAATATTTAATCCCTCCATTGTCACGCACGTTAATTTACTTTTATTCTACCCTAAAATGTAGCATGGGTCAATATAATGAAAGTACCATAGTGGAAAACACATATATAAAACAAGGAGGCTTTACATCTGCAAAGCCTCCTTATATTATCTCTTTTAATTAAAACTCTTTCTTTTTCATAATTCTATATGAAACCACATACGAAACTGACAGTATAAGAACCACTACAGCCAATAACACTCCTACTACAAGGAACTCAAGGCCTGCTCCCGGTTCCGGCAAATGTGTGATTATATCTGTAATCACAGCATTTACATCAATATGAAATACCTCTGTTAAAAGCTTGTAACCGCCATAACCCACTAATGCAATGGAAACTGCTGCTACAATCATAGCTACACGACCTTTTTCAACACCGAACTTTATTTCAAGAGGGATTGTAATACCAAGCATTAACGACATAGCTGCTGTGATTCCTGTAATACTTGCAAGCAAATCAGTAAACTCTACTGTAACACCTTTGACAGTTGCCATTCCGAAACAAACTGCTATTGAAACAAGTGCAGAAAATACTAGATTAGCCAAAGCAAATACATACTTCTCCCTCACATACATCTTCCTGTCCACCGGTAGCGAAAGTATAAATAACATTCCGCCGTTCCAATTGTCATAGCTGATAGTTGTAAGCGTAAGCATCGATAACAGTAAGATAATATAAGTTGCTCCAAATGTTACATCATCTGTAGTCCATGTAAATACTCCCGCCATGGCTATAGCTATTATAAAGAAATTCTTCTGGCTTAATATATACTTTAAATCTTTAATAAGCAATCCTTTCATATTATCTCTTACCTCCTTTGACCATTATTATTATCAAATCATCAATACTACCCTTTTCAATAACTATGTGAGGATAATTCTCCTGATAAAAATCCTTTTGATTAGTTAAACATGCACATCCAAACTTCTCTTCCTTAACGGCTACGATATATTGCTTATCCAAAGTCTCGTACTGTTCCTTTGTAACCTTTAACACACCATACTCTGAAAGCAGCACATCTGTCTCCTCATGAAGAACAATCTTACCGTCAGCTATCATATAAAGATCATCACAAATACCTTCAAGGTCTGTTGCTATATGTGAACTGATAAGTATTCCTCTCTCATCATCTGACATATATTCCCTAAGCATATCCAAAAGTTCATTTCGCATAATTACATCCAAACCTGCAGTTGGCTCATCCAGAATGAGGAGCTTTGCATCGTGAGAAAGCGCCAGTATAACCTTAAGTTTCGCTTTCATACCTGTTGAAAATTCCTTAATAGGCTTATCAAGCGGTATATTGTAGCGCTTACACTGCGCCAGATATGTATCAGCAGAGAAAGACTTATACATCCCCTTCATAATCGATACCAGATCCTTCGGCTTAAGCAATTCGCATATATTAGCCTCTGTTAGAACTACCCCCAACTGCTCCTTATCAGCCGCAGTAATATTGTCAAGTTTCTTTCCGAACATCTCTATATCCCCACTATCCGGAAATATTAATCCTAAGAGCGACTTAAATGTTGTGCTCTTTCCTGCTCCATTGCTTCCAACCAGGCCGGTTACCTGCCCCTTCTTAACCTCAATAGAACAATCCAGTGTAAATGATCCATAATTCTTTTTTACATTTTCCATCTTCAATAACATAATCAAACCTCCATAATTGATATTAGCTGTTTACTCGTAATCGCTTAGTATGACCTGAAACAATTCCTGCGTGTCACTTACAGACATACCACATGCCCTTGCCTTCCTAATTCCCTGCTCAAAGAGTTTCTCAACTTCCTTTTGCTGCTCTTCCATAGCAATGTTGGAATTAATATTAGCAACAAAGCTTCCTTTTCCATGAACTGTTACTATATAACCTTCCTGCTCCAGTGCATCATAAGCCTTCTTAACTGTTAATGCACTAATTCTTAAGTCTTTGGCCAGTATTCGCACCGAAGGTAATACAGAGTCTGCTTTCAGCTGTCCTGATATGATTTTTTCTTTCATCTGCATCACTATCTGCTCGTAGATAGGTGTCATAGACGAATTATTAATAATTAGATTCATATGTTAATTCCTCCTGTTGTAAACAGTATATAACAGTCAAGAACTGTTGTCAACTGTTTTATGGTGTTTATTTAACATTTTTTTGCATCTGCATTGTTTTTCCTCAACAAACACAGTAAGGGTGCGGCCTTAGGCCACACCCTTATATAATAATTAATATACCATCTAAACTGACGTCACTCTCCTATATATAACAAACACGTGGTTATCCTTGCACATAGCTGCATCTATTATCTGCTGATAATCCAGCTCTATAGCTTGTCCCAGCTGGTCGAATAAAAATGTTTTGTACATATTATGCTCCGACATAATAAAGATTGCCGTTTCACTATCTATCCTTATAGCAAGGCACATATCATCATAGAAGGGCCCCATATCAGTAGTTATAACAACCACTTCTTCTATCTGCTCCAGCTCAAATACGTACTCTTGCCCTGCTGCAAATGCAACTACTTTTCCATCTCTTATGGATAGGGTATCATTTGGGGTTTGAATCTTAATCTTCATTTGTGGACCTCCGTGTAAAATTGTTAAATATACATATATCCATTCCGCAAAATTGACCATTTGACCACTTTTTCGGAATAGCTTTACTACTCATTCACTATACCATACACAAGTGAATCTGAATATGTTCCATCATGTCGAAGATAATATTCTTTCAATCGTCCTTCGTATGTCATACCACATTTTCTCATAACTTCACCAGATGCCGGATTCTCAACATCATGCTTTGCCATAATTCTATGCATACCAACTTCCTCGAATAAATACTTAATAACAGCTCCCAGTGCCTCGCTGGTAATGCCCTTATTCCAGTAATTGAACCCTATACAATATCCTATTTCACAATTATTCCGCAGATTATCTATGGACATAACTGAGATACTACCTATCATCGCCCCTTCATACTCTATAGCCCAGTGATATGTGCTGTCACTCTCATACTCCTTAATAGACATATCCAAAAACAGTTTAATATCTTCAGCTTTTTCATATGCTTTCCACGACAGATACTTTGTCACCCTTTCATCTGCGGCATAGTTCTTAAACATCTCCAAATCGTCTGTTGGACGATATTTTCTTAAAAGTAATCTTGGGGTCTGAAGTTCTTTAGTTCCCTTGTGATTAAGCATGACGGCTCCTTTCTAGCGATTGTTTGCTATCTTACTCATACGTAAATACTACATATATTTTATCATTCCACATTAGACATTAACATCTTTACTTATACAAACTGCAAATTCAAATGCTAAAAGTGCTATTTTATCCTTATCCGTAAATCTAATATCTGTTCCAAGACTGCGCTTATCCCAAACCTCTCCATCCAAGTTATCCTCTGCATAAAAGAAATGAAAAATATCTTTCTTTCTAAATTGTGCAACGGCTGCCATAGCGGAACATTCCATATCGACACATATACAACCGGCTGCTTTTCGTCTTTCCATCTTCGCTTTCGTCTCACGATAAAAAGCGTCCGTTGTCCATACTTTACCAATCGTGTATGTGCTTCCCAATGTCTCTAATAAATGTATAAATTTTGATGTATACTTTTGATTTACTGCTATTTCATCTGCCGGAGGTGCATAATGATAACTCATTCCCTCGTCACGCACTGCACTATTGGGAATGATAATCGCACAATCTTCTATTTCCTTATCTAAAACACCACAAGAACCATATGCGATTACCTTTTGTACACCCATTGCATATATATCTTCCAAGTCACAGCCTGCACCAACAGAACCCATATCGGACATATAGAAAGCAATCTCTACATCCTTATATTTCACTTTGTATACAGGACGATCTCCATTAGAATTTCCTATTGTGGCTATTTGCTCTCCGCCAAGCTGTTCAACTAATTTATGAAAAGCTTGTCCCCAAAAACAGGTAACAGCTACCTTTGGCATACCTTCGACTTTTTCAACCAAGTCAGATGGATTAATAATTGCCTCATCACTTAAATCAAATTCTTCTAGTATCATTTAGCAACCTCTCCTTTTGCTTACTAACATTCTACCACATTGTCTGCCAATTGTATTGTCGCAGCCCTATGTGCAATCATAATGACAGTTTTTTGATTTCTTAATTGGCTGATTGCATCTGCTATCATCTGCTCGGATTCGTTATCAAGAGCCGATGTGGCCTCGTCCATAAGAATTATAGGGGCATTTTTTAGTATTGCTCTGGCAATAGCTATTCGCTGACGCTGGCCTCCTGATAAGTTACTGCCTCTATTGTGCATTATTGTCTCATATCCGTTCTCTAAACACTCAATAAACTCATGAGCATTAGCCAACTTGGCTGCTTGATAAATCTCTTTGTCAGTTGCTGATTCACGGGCAAGTCTTATATTATCTTTAATACTCATATTGTACAGATATGGCTGTTGCGGTACATAAGCAATCAGGTCCCGTATCTTTGTTATACTTGTATTTCTAACTGATTGTCCGAACACATATATGTCACCCTCCTGCAATCGATAAAAGCCCAACAACAGCTTTGCCAGCGTACTTTTTCCGCATCCTGACTGTCCCACTATAGCTGTTATCTTGTTGCGCTCAAATGAATAGGAGTTTCCATTAAATATATTGTCCTTGTCACTATATCCAAATACGATGTTCTTATATTCTATGGCATTAACCTCCTGCAAATTATGGTCTAAAGCTGATGCTGTAGCTGACACTGGAGTTGATGCTGGAACTGACACCGGAGCTGATGCTGACACTGGAGCTTCTGTAGATGTTTCACATAATGTTTCTTCCGGCAAATTCAAAAACTCAAAAACTCTCTCCGCATAGGAGATACAGTTTATCAGTTCCGGCATATTTTTACCCAGTTGCAAAAAGCGAAAACTCAGAATAGTGTACAAAGAATATATGGCAGCCACTTCACCCATAGTAGCCAGATTCTTTTGCATCATAATAATGCCGATAACAATAAACATTACAGAACATAACAGGTCGAACCCCGTATTAAGCATCTCTAACAAAGCCGATAAACTCATTTTCTGTTTTTGTGTTTGAGCATATTCTTTATTTAATTTATCATATTTTAAGGAACTTATATGGCTTACGTCATATATTTTGCTTACACCTGCACCCGCAATAATATTGGATATAACTACAGTCATTTCTGAGTTTTTCTGGGACAGCTTTTTGCCCACCTTTTTTACCGGGTTAGATATCAATGTGTTTATAATCAGCAATATTATATTAAACACTATAAGCACCAATGTCATAATCGGATTAATCATAATCATGGCTACCGCAAATACAGCCACGGAAATGATAGGCGCTAATACTCTTCTAAGTCTGGCTGAAAATATATTGGAGACCTTATCCGAATCATATATCATCTTAGACATAATCTCGCCACTGTGATGTTCCTCATAGTAAGCATAGGGAAACTTCATTGCTTTTTCAAACACCATTATCTTTAACTTGAGTGTCATTCTTTTAGCTTCATTATTGTATATACACATAAAAACTGCTGCCAAAACAGTAGACACTATTCCCAGAATAATGGCACCTGCCATATTATGTACATAGGCATGGGCATCACCTTTTTCAGCCGCATCCACGACTATTTCTATAAATAACGAGCCTGCAACTTCAAACAGTGCACTCATGGCAGTCATCATAAATATCGCAGTTATATACAACGGAAGTCTTCGTCCTAACAGTTTTAAACTTTTTATTAAGCTTTTAAATGTACTCATGAATTCTGCACCTCCCTGCCATATAACCCAGCATACACACCATCCATAGCAATCAGCTCTTTATGTGTACCTGTTTCGACAATCCTGCCATCTTTCATACAATAAATTCTATCTGCATCCTGTATGGTTGAAAGCCTGTGGGCTATAACAATCACCGTCTTTTCCGGGTCCTCATAAATCGTTTTACTTATTATCTTTTCTGTTCCCTCATCTAATGCGGATGTAGGTTCATCTAATAAAATTATAGGAGCATTTTTATAAAGTGCTCTTGCAATTGCCAATCTCTGACGTTCTCCACCTGAAAGCTTAACACCTCTTTCTCCAACCTCAGCGTTATACTTATCCGGCAGCTCATCAATCATATCTGATATACCTGCTTTACGGCATACTTCTTTAACTCGTGCTTCATCAATATTCTCAACACCTATGGCAACATTTTCTGCAATGGTACCCGGAAACAGATATGAATCCTGCGGAACATATGAAATCAAACTTCTTGCAGAATCAATATTCCACTCATCAATGTTATGTCCGCACAGATAATATGCTCCATTCCGGCATCTTTCAAACCCACACAAAATCTTCATAAGCGTAGATTTACCGGAGCCTGAACTTCCAACGATAGCCACTACATCTCCTTTATTAACAGTCATGGAAATATCATCTAACACGCAAACTTCATCTGCATTATCAGAATCACCGTCATAGGCGAAGCTGATGTTATCCAATGTAATTATGTCTTTTATGTTTGATATATCCTGAATGCTATAACTGCCACTGCTTTCTTTTGGAAGATTTATCAGCTCTTCTATACGCTTAACTGAAATCATCATTTCCCTTGCCTCAATTACTATAAATGATAATTCACTCATAGGTGATGATATTTTTCCAAAGATAACCAGAAATGCCATAAGGTCACCCACGGTTATCACATGATTAATAGTAAGAATTAGCGCTATTAATGCACATATAATAGTGGGAACCCATCTAATTAACGAGGTCAGTCCGTTTGCCAGTGCCTGATACCTGTTTCTTGAGTATTCGTTACTTAGGATTTCTTTTGACTTGACGGTTACACGTTTTCCTAATATGCTTTCCAAGCCATAAGACCTTGCAACCTCAATTCCCCCTATATTGTCTAATGCAATATCAGACAGTTCGTCGTACTTTCCTTTTCTCTTTTTAGCCAGCTCATTTATCTTTCTGGCAATAATATTACTCAAAAACACAGCTATAGGAAAAACTATGATAATTCCCAAGAAAATGTATCTATTAATTCTAATCAGCGCTATACTCATAACTATAATAGTCACGGTATGCTGCACAATTTCCTGCAAAGACTCCGACATAAGCTTACCAACATCACTTATATCCGAGGTAAGCTTATTAATAATTGCTCCTGAGTTATTTTCAAAAAAGCGATATTGTATCTTTTCAAAACATCTAACCGTTATGCTTTTACATTCTTTTTGAACATTTATACTAAACAATTCTCCACTAATGCTTTTAAAAAATGCTACAACCATACTTACTGCAGTTATGATTCCGGCTCTTATTAGCAGTTCTTTGGTATCTACCCTCTGACCTATTGTTAACGAATTAATAGACTGGGAAATCAGCTCGGCCGCTGAAACCACCAGCTGAGACAAAACCAGCGCAAAGAATGTTGCCGCCACAAATAAATAACTGTATTTCAATGCTATGTAATAAATCTTTTGCTTTTTCTTCATTGGAATCTCCTTTTATCTTGCAAACATCCTTGCAAACATTTTTTTACTAGTATATAATGTCAAAAAAGTGATTTCATCAAAAATACGTGCATCTTTTTATCGTTATCTATAAAATAATGCTGTTGAGATTAAGCCATTACTTAAAAGAATTCTGATAAAAAACATTAGAAAGTTATCAGGAAAGGAGGTCTAAGATATGCCATTACCACTAAAACCCGAAGAAAATATATATATCGACCATAAGATATTAGAAGGCAGCTACTCTATGCCTACTATGCAGGCTGCGCCTGACCATTATACACTGGGATACGTTGTAACCGGTGACAGACGCTGGATTTCTACGGAAACCATCCGTACCTGCCATGGTGGTGACTGTGGAATAACACCGCCTCACGTGTATCACAGAAACTGCTCAATGTCCGACACACCATACGAACGCTATGTGCTAAAGGTTAGAACGGAAGCCTTTCAACCTATAATAGATATTATAGGAGAAAATGAGTTGAATAGGATTTGTATGAACTACCTGCGTTTCACTAAGGACTCACAAGCAGTAATACGCTCTATGTATGATGAGATTTTAGATCAATACACAAAGAACTCGCCTTATTCACAGCTTATTCTGCAAGGTATGGTATACAAGCTCTTTTTCTATATGTACGAAAACCACATACCATCTGAGTTAGACAAGAATACACTTTATGTCAAAATGTTTGATGAACGAATTCACGACGCTTTGATTTATATTGAAAACAACCTCGAGTATGGTTCGCCTATTGAGGAGGTTGCTGCCTCTGTGTCTCTGTCGCCATCACATTTTTCAAGACTGTTTAAAGCTGTGACCGGCTCATCTTATACAGACTACTTAACAGATGTGCGCCTGCAGCACGCTCAGATACTGCTTGCAACAACATCCCTTTCCATAAGCGAAATCGCCACTAAGCTGGGCCTTTCCAACGGCAACTACCTGTGCACTTTATTCAAGAAAAAGTATGGGGTAGCCCCTACTGAATATCGGAGGGAAGTGAAAAAGGGGATTGGGGAAGTATAGGGAAACTCTTTAGTATTATATTTCATTTCCACCATAAGCACCTCCAGATTATACGCACATTGCACTCTATTTTTTATGCGCAAGTGGATGACATGTAATTTATACTATTATACGCAATTCACTCATAGATATTATGTACATCCAGGACATTTCATATGCAATCAGGACCACCAGCTAAGCTAGTGGTCCTGATTTATACATAAGATTCGGAAGTTTATCAAAATTATTCGGAACAATATCAAACTTTTTCGGAACAATGTCGATTGTTGTTGATATTGTTCTTTTTACTTTCTTCTTTTTGATTCGCAAAATATTTCTCTACATTAATCAAATAATCTTCCAGCGAACCAGACTTATTTTCCTTGATAGGATTAATATCTACCTCAACTCCTCCAATGGTGTAGTGTTGGGCATTTAGTATATCAAACAAAACATCCTCACGTACCAGTCCCGAAAAAAGCACAACAAAATCTAAGTCGGAATCTTTATTCTCTAGACCTCTGCTACGGCTCCCAGATAATACAACTTCATCTATTATTACATCTAAGCTGTACTCTTCTACCATATCTTGAATTCGTTCACGTATCATCTGTTCCAACTCTCTTGCTGAATATCCATCGATTTTGGAAAACAGCTTGTCTGTCTTCTCTTTGAAATGTTTCACTATGTTACTCATTTTGTACCTTTTAACTCTTCTTGATTGATAATTTAATATCTTTCTCAATATCCTACGCTAATTATTTCATCAAATAACCTCTCACAGTGGTCAATATCTTCTTTTATTACACCTATCCTATTTAACTCGTAGATAATATTAATCAATTTATCATATGCTATAGCACCCTCATCGGTTAACTCTCCATTCTCCTTATATGGAAAAATGTCACACCCTAACTCTGCCAAAATTCTATCCATACACATACTCCTAAACCTATAACTCATTTTCTAATATAATTTGCTCCTTCGCATACTGCTTTATTAAATTATCATATGAAATAAACTTTACATAATCTCTAATAGGATTATACATAGACGCAGATATTATATCATTAAACTGTTCGCGTCTACACTCGTCTGCTATTATTGAAAACTTCGCTCTAAAATCTTGCAATTCATAAAATTTGCTCAGTGAATTTTTCATATCAGTTGTGTGTTCAACCTCATAAAAACCACATGGCATCCTTCTTTCATTAAACCATATTACATCCACAGTCTTTGCTCTTCTTATAAGATTATCATATGTAAATGGAGGAATAGCATCCATTGTAGTCAAATCACACAGTTTCGTTTCTAAGAACTTTTTGTTCTTATCCTGTGATGGTACATATGTGTTGAAATGCTTTTTATTTCCAATCTCAACAATTATCCCTTGATAATACGCATGAGTAAACATCTCATCAGATTTTTTATCATTAGGTTCTATACTCAGTTTCTTCAACACTTCATCTTTATATTGGGTTAATGCCCACAAACCTGGTCTAATTCTAAAAAATTCATCATGTATCTGAACTATCTGTCTAATACTTGCCGCTGGTGTTTTAGTCTTCCAGTTTGATACATCCACTATTCCATTTAACTGCTGAAATGTAGCATACCCACCATTTTTCTTCATCGCCAATATTACATCATCTTTCTGTGACATACCAATACCTCTTGCTTATATATTTCTTAAACTTAACTCACTTCAAAATACGACACACATTTTATTTATTATATCACATGTATACCAAAAAGCAACTCACCGCATACAAATATACTCCTAACATTTTATAGGCTTACTTGCCAATACAAGCCTGTACTCGAAAATCCTTACGGATTTCCTCGTCCATTCTTGCATTCTAATGAACCGAAAGCATACAAAAAAGCCCTTGGAGTGTAAACACTCCAAGAGCTTTGTATACGCTTTCGATTCGCAAGTAATCCTTATCTCTTGCTGAACTGTGGAGCACGTCTCGCAGCCTTGAGACCGTACTTCTTTCTTTCCTTCATTCTTGGATCTCTTGTTAAGAAACCTGCCTTCTTGAGTGATGGACGATACTCGTCTGAATCAACCTGAAGAAGAGCTCTTGAGATACCGTGTCTGATAGCACCAGCCTGACCTGTTGTACCACCACCGTGTACGTTAACGATTACATCGTACTTGTCAGCTGTCTCTGTGAGAACTAATGGCTGCTTAACAACAACCTTTAATGTCTCAAGACCGAAATACTCATCAAGTGATCTCTTGTTTATTGTGATTGTACCGTTACCTGGTACCAAATATACTCTAGCGATACTGCTTTTTCTTCTACCTGTTCCGTAGAACTTTCCGCTTGCCTTCTTAGCCACTGTTATTTCCTCCTTTAAATCCTGTTAATTAAAACTTTAATACTTCTGGCTTCTGAGCTGCCTGCTCGTGGTCAGGACCAGCATAAACGTGAAGCTTTGTATACATCTGTCTTCCCAAAGGTCCCTTTGGAAGCATTCCCTTAACAGCGAGTTCAATAACTCTCTCTGGCTTGTTAGCCAACATCTCTCTAAGAGTTGTCTCCTTCATACCACCAACGTAGTCTGAATGATGGTAGTAAATCTTCTGGTCTAACTTCTTACCTGTCAACTGAACCTTCTCAGCGTTGATAACGATAACATTGTCACCACAGTCCATTGATGGTGTAAATGTAGGCTTGTTCTTACCTCTCAATACAGCAGCAACCTGTGATGCTAAACGACCTAATGTATAATCTGCGGCATCAACAACATACCATTTTCTCTCGATGCTTGATGCAGTAGCCATATAAGTTTTCATGGTTCATCCTCCTGAATAATTACTTTCACTTGTTATTATGTTAATTATATAATAAATGCTTCTCCGGGGCATTGGCTAAGCACTTACAATCACATTAACCATTATGGGCGCACTTTTTCCACGCCACATTCATAGATTATATAACACCAGTCCACGTGTGTCAACGATTAATTTAGCATTTTTTAAAAAATTTGGTGAAGTTTTCCACAGCGTGATTACCTCACCTGCAACTTATCCACCGCTGGCAATTATATACTCTATTCGTTATCACATGCACATAGTCTATTCTTGTACATCTTACGGCTCATATACCACATCGTCCCCATCCACATAATCAATGTTCATAAGGGCAAGTCCCTGTGGTGGCGCTGTCTGTCCTGCTTCGCAACGGTCTTTCGCCTCAAGCATGGCCTGTACGTCCGCTTTAGCAAGCTTACCTTTACCAACCTGTGCCAATGTTCCTGCTATGATACGAACCATATTGTAGAGGAAGCCATTACCTCTGATTCGCATGGTTATAAGCTTGTGACTGCCATTCCAACCATAAGGCTTCTCAACAAACTCTATGGAGTAGACTGTACGCACAGTGCTTTCCACCTGTGTTCTTACACAGCAAAAGCTCTTAAAATCATGCTCACCAATAAGCTCCTGTGCAGCCACTCTCATAGCTTCCACATCCAAGTCATTTCCCACATGCCAGCTTGTGTTGCGAAGCTGTGGAAGTGGATGAACTCCGCAAAGCATAGTATATTCATAGGTTTTAACAGTGTTACAGTGTCTTGGATGAAAGTCTGGCTTTACTTCTCTTGACTCAATAACAGATACGTCATCAGGCAGATTACGGTTAATGGCAAATACCCACTTGTCACCGGGTATGGTGCTTTCAGTATCGAATACTGCCACATTGCCAAAAGCATGCACCCCTGCATCAGTTCTACTAGCCCCTGTAACATGTACTTTCTCTCCGGTAGTCTTATATATAGCTTCATCCAAAACATTTTCAATAGTAGGAGCATTCGGCTGAATCTGCCAGCCGCTATAATTCGTTCCATCGTATGCAACTGTCAGTTTGATTCGTTTCACCTATGTCCCTCCGTCGTATAGTACACGGCACACGCCGGTATATAGCTAAATCTAAGCGGCACCACTGCACCAACACATTTTAAATAATCCCTGCTCTAAAGATTCTTATAGCAATCATTCCGCCAAGATATGCAAACATCACAAGGTATGCGATGTAGTCATTCTTCTTATACTTAAGCGGCTTCATCTTGGTTCTGCCTTCAGAGCCGTGATAACATCTTGCTTCCATAGCCATGGCAAGCTCATTAGCTCTTCTAAATGCAGATATTATAAGTGGCACCAGTATGGGCACCATTGCTTTTGCTTTCTTAATAAGGCCGCCATTGTCGAAGTCCGCACCTCTTGCCATCTGTGCCTTCATAATCTTGTCTGTCTCTTCTATAAGGATAGGAATGAAACGCAAGGCTATAGACATCATCATGGCTATTTCATGCACCGGCACCTTAATAACCTTAAGAAAACCCAGTCCCTTTTCAAGACCATCTGTAAGATTGTTAGGCGTTGTAGTCAGTGTCATAATAGATGAGCCCACGATTAAATACATAAGTCTCACCACCATAAAGGCTGCGGTGTATATACCTTCTTTGGTTATGCTAAGCTTCCATATGGTAAATACAACTTCGCCTTCTGTCAAAAACAAGTTAAACACAGTACTAAACATTATAAGTATAACAACCGCCTTAAGTCCCTTTACGATAAACTTCAACGGTACTTTGGACATTCCTATAACCATTGCTAAAAATGCAGTGGCTCCCAGGTATATCCACACATTTTTTCCAAGAAACAAAGACACTATAAACACAAGGGTTCCCATAAGCTTTACGCGTGGGTCAAGCTCGTGAATCACTGACTTTGTCTGATAATATTGTCCTATGGTAATATCTCTAATCATTATCGATTTCCCTCTTTACAAAATGTTGCTGACCGCCTGCCGGTCGGTCGCATATGGCACACATCACTTGCGCTTAAGTGCCTTTAGCACAGATTCTTTCGCTTCCTCCACTGTTATAGCAGTGATATCAACGTCCAGACCTGCCTGCTTCAAGTCATTCATTATATATGTCACCTGTGGAGCCGCAAGACCAATAGCCTCCAGTTCCTTGTAATGAGTGAATATATTCTTTGGTGTATCGTCATATGTAAGAACACCATCATTCATAACCATTATGCGGTCTACGTAGTTCGCCACGTCCTCCATACTGTGGGACACAAGAATAACCGTAATCCCCATCTCGTCATGTAGCTTCTTTACGCAGTCTAATATCTCGTCCCTGCCTCTAGGGTCCAAGCCCGCTGTTGGCTCGTCAAGTATAAGTACTTCTGGCTTCATAGCAAGTACACCTGCAATGGCGACTCTTCTTTTCTGACCTCCCGACAAGTCAAATGGCGACTGATAGTAAAGCTCCTCCGGTATTCCTACCATTCTTAAGGCCTCAAATGCCCTAAGCTCCACATCCAGCTTTGAAAGCCCCAGATTCTTCGGTCCGAAACACACATCCTTAAATATGTCCGTCTCAAACAGCTGATGCTCAGGGTACTGAAACACCAATCCGACCTTGCTTCTTAGCTTCTTCATATCATAGTCTTTATCATAAATATCCTGACCGTTGTAATATATAGTACCGGATGTTGCCTTGGCAAGACCGTTAAGATGCTGAATAAGAGTAGACTTTCCCGAACCTGTGTGTCCGATAAGTCCAACAAATTCACCATCCTCTATGGCAAAGCTCACATTTTTAAGAGCATGACGCTCAAACCCTGTACCTATCTCATATGTGTAATTAATCTTATCAACTATAATAGACATTATAACCTCTTTTTTAATGTAGTGCCGCCTGCAATATGTTGCTGTGCAGCCTAATTGTGTGATGCAATACACCTCAGTGACGTATATCCTAGTTGTGTAATGCGGTTCAGTGACACATCATCCTAAACTAACTTTAACAGGCTTGCCGTCAGCTCTTCTTTTGTAAGAATTCCTGCCGGAATGTTCAATCCCGCCTTGCTAAGCTCGTAAGCTAATTCCGTTACCTGAGGAACATCCAGACGCAAACTCTTTAACTTCTCAACCTCTGTGAATATCTGTCTTGGAGTGCCCTCCATAACAAGCTTACCCGCATCCATTACAAACACTCTGTCCGCGTCAATTACTTCTTCCATATAGTGCGTAATAAGCACTACTGTTACGTGTTCCTTCTCATTAAGCTCATGAAGCACCTTAATAACTTCCTTCCTGCCTGAAGGGTCAAGCATAGCGGTTGGCTCATCAAGTATGATACACTTCGGCTTCATAGCTACGATACCGGCTATTGCCACCCTCTGCTTCTGACCGCCGGAAAGCTTGTTAGGTGATGCTTTTCTAAACTTTGTCATTCCAACTGCTTCAAGACTTTTAGCTACGCGCTCCCATATCTCTTCTGTTGGAACACCTATATTTTCAGGGCCAAAGCCCACTTCTTCCTCTACTAATGTACATATAATCTGGTTATCCGGATTCTGGAACACCATACCTGCTGTCTGCCTTATATCCAGAAGCTTGTCATCATCCTTAGTGTCCATACCGTCAACCCACACAGTTCCCTCTGTAGGCATAACCAATGCATTAATATGCTTTGCCAATGTTGACTTACCGGAACCATTGTGCCCAAGTATGGCTACAAACTGTCCTTCTACAAGGTCTATGCTGACATTATCAACAGCCGTAGTGATACCTTCAACATTGTCATCCTCATCACGTCTTATATATTCAAATGTAAGATTCTCTGTCTTTACAATTCCCATAAAAATCTCCGTTGTTAAAGCACTGGACGTGTGTAGGCGGAGTGTGTTTTCTGCTCCATCCTACGAATATAAGATTTTCTAAGTGCTTTATATAATTATTGATTATTCCCGTGACCGGCTTACACGCGACATCCTTGTCGCGACTAAGCCTTTCGCCAACCTCCTGTTGGCGAATCACTGCCTATCTTAACAAAGCACTAAGAAAATCTAATATTCTCCGTAGTCGCAGAGCAACACACTCCGCCCCCACACTGCGCTTCATCAATATCCTCGCTTTTTTTAAAGTGTTTCGAGGGGGCATGGTGCATGGTTATATCTGTGTGCCACGCCCCAACTCTTACACTCTAACAAAAAAGCGTGGATATTAAGATTCTCCTAATATCCACGCCATAAAGTACTATAATTAAACTAACTCAAGAAGTACTTCCATTGCAGCATCGCCTTTTCTCAAACCGATCTTTACGATTCTTGTATAACCACCCTGACGGCCAGCATACTTTGGAGCGATTTCATCAAATAACTTGTTTGTAAGGTCAACAACCTTTGTGTTTCTCTTCTTACCAGCGTTCTCTGTAGGAACCTCTGTTACCTTGTAGAGAACCTTATCCATCTGCTTTCTAGCATGAAGTCTTGAAGGCATATCCTTCTTGATTTCCTTCTCAACTGTATCGTAAACAGTAACCTTCTTACCATCTACAACTTCCTTAACTCTCTTGCCAGAAGCATCCTTCTTAGCTACCTTTGCAGAAACAGTAACTGTCTCGTAGTTATCCATCTCCTTAACTGCAAGTGTGATGAGCTTCTCAGCTATCTTCTTTACTTCCTTAGCTCTAGCCTCTGTTGTAACGATCTTGCCGTTCTCAAACAATGCTGTAACCTGGCTTCTGAGTAATGCCTTTCTCTGGCTTGAATTTCTACCGAGCTTTCTATACTTTGCCATTTTATATATCCTCCATTTGTAACGCGCATACATGCTCATACGGACTTACTGTATGCGTGTCTTAATCTACAAATATTACTAATTAGTTATTAGTCCTCGTTTGGACTTAAGCTCAAACCTAACTCTTTGAGCTTTGCAAGCACTTCATCAAGAGACTTCTTACCGAGGTTACGAACCTTCATCATATCATCCGGTGTCTTGTTGCAAAGCTGTTCAACTGTATGTATTCCAGCTCTCTTAAGACAATTGAATGAACGAACTGACAACTCAAGGTCTTCAATATTCATTGACATTACCTTTGTTGACTCATCCTCTAATGGTTCACTCATAACCTCAACCTTTGAAGCACTCTCTGAAAGGTTGATAAATACCTTCAAATGCTCACTAAGAACCTTAGCAGCGAGGCTTAATGCCTCTTCTGGAGCTATTGTTCCGTTTGTAAATATATCAAGTGTAAGCTTATCAAAATCTGTATCCTGACCAACACGAGTATTAACAACAGACATATTTACACGCTCTACCGGTGTGTAAATAGAGTCTACAGCGATTTCACCAACAACCATGTTGTCAGTCTTGTTCTTCTCAGAACTGATATAACCTCTACCGTTTCTGATTGTAAGCTCCATAGCGAGCTTGCAGTCATCGCCACCATTTAAGTGAGCGATTACAAGGTCCTGGTTAATGATTTCAATATCTGAATCAACCTGAATATCTGCTGCTGTTACTACACCCTCACCTGATGCGTCGATGTGTGCCACAACTACGTCAGCTGAGCTTCCGTTATTCTTAATCGCAAGTTGCTTGATGTTCATGATAATCTCAGTAACATCTTCCTTAACACCCGGGATTGAACTGAACTCATGAAGAACGCCCTCAATCTTAACACTGCTTACCGCAGTACCAACCAATGATGAAAGCATAATTCTTCTAAGTGAATTACCAAGTGTTAAACCGTAACCTCTTTCAAGTGGTTCTACTACAAATCTTCCAAACTTGCCATCAGATGACTGTTCAACCATCTCTATCTTTGGCATCTTAAAATTAAAATCTGCATCAACCATGTATAGCCCCTCCTTATTATTGGGTTTTAAACCTTTATAGGTTAATTAAGCTTTATTCAGATTACTTTGAATACAACTCGACGATAAGCATCTCGTTAACTGGAACGTCGATGATTTCTCTTGTAGGTACAGAAACAACCTTACCCTTAAGAGCATCAGCGTCTGACTCAAGCCACTCTGGAACAAGTCTTCCGTTAGTAGCCTCAAGTACTTCCTTATATCTTGCACATGACTTTGACTTCTCTCTAATCTCGATTACGTCGCCAGCCTTAACAAGGTATGAAGGAATGTTGATGCACTTGCCGTTTACTAATACATGCTTGTGATCTACGATCTGTCTTGCTTCCTTTCTTGTTCTTGCAAAACCTAATCTGAAGATTACGTTATCAAGTCTGAGCTCGAGCATAACCATGAGGTTCTCACCAGTCATACCCTTCATCTTCTCAGCCTTCTTGTAATAATTTCTGAAAGGCTTCTCTAATACACCATAGATGAACTTAGCCTTCTGCTTCTCTCTCAACTGGAGACCATACTCGCTAATCTTTCTACCAGCGTTCTTAGCCTTTCTCTTTGACTTCTTATCTATTCCTAAAAATAAAGGATCCAAATCAAGAGATCTACATCTCTTGAGCACAGGTGTTCTATTAACTGCCATTGTAATTCTACCTCCTAATTAAACTCTTCTACGCTTTGGTGGACGGCATCCGTTGTGTGGTACCGGAGTAACATCCTTGATACTTGTAACTTCAAGACCGCAAGCTGAGAGCGCACGAATAGCAGCTTCTCTACCTGAACCAGGTCCCTTAACCATAACGTCTACAGACTTTAATCCGTGAACTAAAGCAGCCTTTGTAGCAGTCTCTGCTGCCATCTGTGCAGCGTAAGGAGTTGACTTCTTAGAACCTCTGAAACCAAGTCCACCAGCACTTGCCCATGATAAAGCATTGCCTTCTGCATCAGTTAATGTAACGATTGTATTGTTAAAAGAAGACTGAATATGTGCCTGTCCTCTCTCTACGTTTTTCTTAACACGCTTCTTTGTCACTTTTTTTGTAACTTTTTGTGCCATTATAAAATAACCTCCTAATTAAAAGTGTCTACCTAAATTACTTCTTCTTGTTAGCAACAGTCTTCTTTGGACCCTTACAAGTTCTTGCATTAGTCTTTGTCTTCTGACCTCTGCATGGAAGACCCTTTCTATGACGGATTCCTCTGTAGCATCCGATTTCTCTTAATCTCTTGATATTCATGGCAACTTCTCTTCTTAAGTCACCCTCTACTAAATGCTCTGTATCAGCATCAATAACCTTAGCAATTCTTGCTACTTCTTCGTCTGTCAAATCCTTTACACGAGTATCTGGATTAACCTCTGCCTCAGCAAGGATCTTTGATGCTCTAACTCGACCGATACCATATACATAAGTAAGACCGATCTCGATACGCTTTTCTCTTGGTAAGTCTACACCTGAAATACGAGCCATGTGTTCTTTAACCTCCGTTAATCAAATATAAATATTAATAGAAACTTTGCTTCATAAATACATACGCAGCTCGTCATCGCTGACGCCTGAAATGTGTGCGTTGCCATCTAATCAGCATTTATAAAATAGTGATTCCCACCGAACAACTTGGCCGGGTGGTTCATCACTGCAGCCGCAAAACTACTATCCACCAAATACGTAGTGAGCATATCGGTGAATCAAACTGAATCCATACTACAGCCGATAGTATGTATTCTTAACACACAAACACGAGAAGTATCTCTACTTCTCTCCCTAAGGAATTAACCCTGTCTCTGCTTGTGCTTTGGGTTCTCACAGATAATTCTGATGCTACCCTTTCTCTTAATGACTTTGCATTTTTCACAAATTGGTTTTACTGATGATCTAACCTTCACTGCAAAAGCCTCCTTTCAGACAAGTTCGTTAGCTATTATATCAAACTACAATAAACAATGCAAGAAAAATTTTTGTATATTTTTCAATAATATTCCAAAATTCTTCTCTCACATTGTTAATTCGCAGTTTATATCGTAAAAAATGTGGCCTACGCCGAATCTTACTTATCTCTCCAGATGATTCTTCCCTTTGTCAAATCGTATGGAGAAAGCTCAAGTGTTACCTTATCACCTGGTAAGATACGAATAAAGTTTGTTCTTAACTTACCACTGATATGAGCAAGTACCTGGTGACCATTCTCAAGCTCTACCTTAAACATTGCGTTAGGGAGCTTCTCAACTACAGTTCCTTCGATTTCGATTACATCTGACTTTGACATTAAGTCTCCTCCTTAATACTATTCTCTGCTTTGATTAATTTGATTGCTCTCTTTATATCTTCATTAATAAGCGGTGTGCCACTCATTAACTTGGATTCTATACCAGCATCCTTACGCTTGGTAATCTGAATATGTTTACGTTTCTTTTTCTTAGGCGCATCCACAAGTCTATTCTTGCCATCGCACACATAAACATACTCATCATCGGAATTGATTATCACATATGTCTGACCTTTATCATGTCCTGCTATAGAATATGCGAAACAGCCTGTTATTTCTTTATGCATTGAAATCCTCCGTTTTCACAAACATTACTCTTCAACAAGTGATAATATCTCCGGACCGTTCTTCGTTACAAGAACTGTATTCTCGTAATGTGCTGCTAATGACTTGTCAGCTGTTACAACTGTCCAGTCATCATCAAGAAACTTAACTGCCCAACCACCTGCCGCAACCATTGGTTCAATGGCAAGGGTCATACCCTCATATAACTTAATACCTCTTCTTGGCTGTGCAAAATTCGGTATCTGTGGATCTTCATGAAGCGAAGTACCTATTCCGTGACCTACAAGATCACGAACAACTCCGTAACCGAAGCTCTCGTTATATGCTGCTATTGCATTGGATATATCGTGCAGATGACATCCCTCTTTTGCAAATTTTATTCCTTCGAAGAAACTTTGCTTAGTCACCTCAATTAGCTGACGTGCCTCTCTGCTTATCTCTCCTACCGGTATGGTTCTTGCTGCATCCGAGTGATAACCTTTATAAATTACACCGGCATCCAGACTTACGATATCGCCCTCTTTTATAACTCTCTTCTTAGATGGTATACCGTGAACCACTTCCTCATTCACCGATACACAGATTGACGCAGGATAACCGCCATATCCTTTGAATGAAGGAATACAACCATAACTTCTAATCATCTCTTCACCGATCTGATCTATCTTTAAGGTTGTCATACCTGGCTTAATCTCCTTAGCAAGCTCGTTATGAACCTTACCAAGAATCTTGCCGGCTTCCCTCATTAATTCAATTTCTCTTTGAGATTTGATAGATACTGCCATACTCTTACACTTACTTTCCTAAGATTGAAACGATTCCATTGAATACTTCTTCCATATCCTGTGTACCATCAACCTCTGCTAATACACCCTTCTTAGAGTAGTAATCAATAAGAGGCTGTGTCTGATCATGATAAACTGAAAGTCTGTTCTTTACTGTCTCCGGCTTATCATCATCTCTAAGTATGAGCTTCTCGCCACAAGCATCACATACATCCTCTACCTTAGTAGGATTGTACTTGATGTGGTATGTAGCACCGCAACCTACGCAAGCTCTTCTACCTGACATTCTGTTTATAATATTTTCATCAGGAACTTCAACATTGATAGCATAATCTACGCTCTCACCCTGTGCATTAAGTGCAGCATCAAGGGCCTCAGCCTGTGGGATAGTTCTTGGGAAACCATCAAGCACATAACCGTTAGCGCAGTCTGCCTGCTTAAATCTATCCATGATAAGGTCTACAACAAGTTCATCCGGAACAAGCTCACCCTTATCCATATATGTCTTAGCCTTCTGTCCAAGTTCTGTATTATTCTTAATATTAGCTCTAAAAATATCTCCTGTTGAGATATGTGGAATTGTATACTGTGCTGCTATTCTTTTAGCCTGTGTACCCTTACCTGCACCAGGCGCACCCAACATAATAATCTTCATAAATACTCCATTCTAACACTTCTTAAAATGTTACTTATACCCGTTTATCCACTATACGCAAATGACTCGCCCGGAATTTTACCGGGCAAGTCCTGCTATTTACATATCATTATTCACTAAGGAATCCCTTATAGTAGCGGTTTACCATCTGTGACTCAATCTGCTTCATTGTCTCGAGGATAACTCCTACGATAATGATGATTGATGTACCACCAAATGATACGCTGGCATTAAATACACCTGAGCATACGATAGGGATAAGTGCCACTATCATCAAACCAACTACACCAATAAATACGACATAATTCAATATTCTGTTCAAATAATCACTGGTTGAACGACCAGGTGTAATACCCGGAACAACACCACCAGCTTTCTTCATATTGTCCGCAATCTGAATCGGATTAAATGAAATCGATGTATAGAAATATGCGAACACAATTACAAGTACGATATAAAGAAGAAGTCCAAGTGAATACTTAGGCATCTCCGGTCTGCACCAGTAATTAGAGTTTAAGTAATTAGTCCACTCATATGACTTACCAGAGAACAACTGAATGATGATTGAAGGGAACTGCATAAGTGATGATGCGAAAATAATTGGCATAACACCCGCAATATTAATCTTCAATGGAATAAATGTTGACTGACCGCCAACTGTTCTTCTACCTGATACCTTACCTGAGTACTGTACAGGAATTCTTCTCTCTGCACTCTGTAATACACATACAAGTACTACTACTACTAAAATAATCGCAAGAATAATTGCAGCTGCAAGTATAGCATAAGCAATCTTCTTACCAGCAACAAATGTGCTGTAGAGTGTTACAAAGTCGTTCGGCATACCTGAAATGATGTTAATCATAAGTATAATTGAAATACCGCTACCAACACCCTTTTCAGTGATTCTCTCGCCGATCCACATAAGAACTGCTGAACCAGCTGTAAGTGCTGCTATAACAACAATTACACAAGCTGTGTAATGCAATGTACTGTAATCCTTGTAGCCAATAATAAGACCCTGTCTACCAAAGCCTACTGACATGGCAATACTCTCTAAGAGAGCAAGACCTACAGTTACAAATCTTGTTATTTTAGCAATCTTCTTTCTACCATCTTCACCTTCTTTTTGCATTTCCTCTAACTTAGGAATCGCAATTGTAAGAAGCTGTATGATGATAGAAGAAGTAATGTATGGAGTTATACTCAGTGCGAAGAGGGACATTTTCTCAAATGATCCTCCTGTGAATGCACTAAGATAACTTAAATCGCCGCCCTCAATGCCCTTCAAAAGGGAACTGAAATACTCTGTGTCAACACCTGGAATAGGAAGCAAGCTTCCTATTCTAACTACAACAAGCATCAAAAGTGTATAAAGTAACTTCTTGCGTATATCTTTATTCTTAAATGCGTTGACAAGTGTTTTAAACATTAGATCACCTCACATGTTCCGCCAGCAGCTTCAATCTTAGCCTGAGCTCCTGCACTGAATGCGTTAGCCTTAACTGTAAGCTTCTTTGTGAGTTCTCCATTTCCAAGAATCTTAACGCCATCCTTAGGATTCTTAACAATGCCTGACTCGATTAATGTATCAACAGTAACCTCTGCACCATTGTCAAATCTCTCTAATGCACTAACGTTGATTCCAATGATTTCCAAGCTGTTTCTGTTTGTGAAACCTCTCTTTGGAATTCTTCTATATAATGGCATCTGACCACCTTCAAAGCCTGGTCTTGGAGCACCTGAACGTGCCTTCTGACCCTTGTGACCCTTACCAGCTGTCTTACCATTTCCTGAACCATGTCCACGGCCTCTTCTGAAATTATCGCTCTTTACCGAACCTTCAGCAGGTCTTAAATTAGATAAATCCATTTTTGCACCTCCTTTAATCTAAATCAGATTAGATTTCTTCTACCTTTAACATATAACCAATCTGCTGTATCTGTCCTCTTGTTGCTGCATTATCAGGAAGTTCAACTGTCTTGTTAAGCTTTGTTAAGCCCATAGCCTCAACAGTTCTTCTATGCTTAGGAACAGCACTGATTGGAGACTTTACCAAAGTTATCTTTAACTTCTTATCTGCCATTTTAATATCCTCCATTCCATACCTGTCAATTAGCCGAGAATCTCGTCTACTGACTTACCACGAAGTCTTGCTACTTCCTCTGGAGTCTTCATAGCCTGAAGACCTGTGATTGTTGCAAGTACAACGTTCTGCTTGTTATTTGAGCCAAGTGACTTTGTACGGATGTTCTTGATTCCGGCAAGATCGAGAACTGAACGAGCAGGACCACCAGCGATGATACCTGTACCTTCTGGAGCTCTCTTAAGGAGAACTGTTGAGCCTCCGAACTTACCAAGAAAATCATGAGGAACTGAACCGTTCTCATCAATTGGAACTTCTACTAAGTGCTTAATAGCATCTTCCTTTCCCTTGCGGATAGCTTCAGGAATTTCAGCTGCCTTACCAACACCAGCACCAACGTGTCCGTTGCCATCACCAACAACTACTAATGCTGCAAATCTGAAGTTACGTCCACCCTTTACAACCTTAGTTACACGCTTGATTGATACTACATTATCCTGTAATTCTAACTGACTAGCATCAATTATTGTACGTTTCATACTGTAATCTCCCTTCCGCTTAGAACTCAAGGCCAGCTTCTCTAGCTGCCTCTGCCAATGCTTTTACTTTACCTTCATATATAAACCCGCCTCTATCATAGACAACAGTTGTGATACCCTTCTCTAATGCCTTCTTAGCAACTACCTTACCAACTACTGTAGCAGCCTCAACGTTATTAGTCTTTTCGCATTCAGCCTTAACATCCTTATCGAGTGTTGAAGCTGAAACAAGTGTCTTACCAACTGTATCATCAATAATCTGAGCGTACATATGATTATTGCTTCTGAAAACAGCTAAACGTGGTCTCTCAGCTGTACCGCTGAAACGATTACGTAATCTTTTATGCTTATTCTCGCGAACTACTGTTCTTGACTTCTTACTAACCATTCTTGTTCACTCCTTTAATTATTTCTTACCAGTCTTACCAACTTTACGTCTAATAACTTCATCAGAATACTTGATACCCTTGCCCTTATATGGCTCTGGTCCTCTCTTAGCTCTGATTTCAGCTGCGTGCTGGCCAACTTTTTCTTTGTCAATACCCTTAACGAAGATGATGTTCTGACCTTCGAGCTCTGTTGTGATGCCCTCTGGATCTACCATCTCAACCGGGTGAGAATATCCAAGTGATAATACAAGTGTATTACCCTGCTTATTAGCTCTGTAACCAACACCGTTAATCTCGAGCTTCTTTACATAACCCTCGCTAACACCAACTACCATGTTGTTAATGAGTGTTCTTGTTAAACCGTGTAAAGACTTCATCTTCTTAAGATCGTTTGGTCTTGTAACAACGACCTCAGAGCCTTCCATCTTAATGTCCATCTCTGCTGGTAAAACTCTCTCGAGTGTACCCTTTGGACCCTTTACAGTCACTTTATTATTTTCTGCTATATCAACAGTAACACCTGCTGGTACAGCGATAGGCATTCTTCCTATACGTGACATGCCGTGCACCTCCTAATTATAGTTAAGAGCCAACCTCTTTCGGTTAACTCCGAAGATTACTTAGTAATCCTCTGTTTAATTGGTTTCTTAATATAAATGTAACGAATTCTTACCAGATATAAGCAAGTACTTCGCCGCCAACGCCGAGCTTTCTAGCTTCCTTATCTGTAACAACACCCTGGTTTGTTGAGATAATAGCGATACCGAGACCACCAAGAACTCTTGGAAGCTCTTCCTTGTTAGCATAAACTCTAAGACCTGGCTTAGAAATTCTCTGAAGACCTGAAATGATCTTCTCGTTCTTATCCTTACCGTACTTAAGTGTGATACGGATATCCTTGAAGTTGCCGTTATCAACAAGGTCATAAGCCTTGATGTAACCCTCATCCAAAAGGATCTTTGCGATAGAAAGCTTCATCTTTGATGATGGTACATCAACAGTGTCATGCTTTGCTGTGTTCGCATTACGGATTCTTGTGAGCATATCTGCTATTGGATCTGTCATTCTAAATGTTCCTCCTTAACTAATAAACTGGTTTCCCTCATGGGACTACGTTTAAACTACTTGAAACTGCCTCCTGGGGCAATCCCACCGGTACTTGCTTCATCGGGGTTAGCTTGCCGCTAAACCACCGATGCTGTAGCACCTATATACCTTATTACCAAGATGCTTTCTTAACACCTGGAATCTGGCCCTTGTAAGCTAATTCACGGAAGCAAATTCTACAGATTCCGTATTTTCTTAAATAAGCATGTGGACGTCCACAAATTCTACAACGAGAATACTCTCTTGTTGAGAACTTCTGAGGTCTAGCCTGCTTAATCTTCATTGAAGTCTTAGCCATTGAATTTCCCTCCTATAATTACTTCTTGAATGGCATGTTGAACAATCTCAACAACTCACGAGCTTCCTCGTCTGTCTTTGCTGTTGTTGTGATGATTACGTCCATACCTCTAACCTTATCAATCTTATCGTACTCGATCTCTGGGAAGATAAACTGCTCCTTAATACCCATAGCATAGTTTCCTCTTCCATCGAATGAATCAGCGCTTACGCCTCTGAAGTCACGTACACGAGGTAATGCAAGATTAACAAGTCTGTCAAGGAACTCATACATCTTCTCGCCACGGAGTGTAACCTTACATCCGATAGCCTGACCTTCTCTTAACTTGAAGTTAGCGATTGAGTTCTTAGCTCTTGTAAGAACAGCCTTCTGACCTGTGATAATCTCAAGGTCCTTAACTGCTGAGTCGAGAAGCTTTGAATTATCCTTAGCCTCACCAACACCCATATTAACAACGATCTTGTCGATCTTTGGAACCTGCATTGGATTCTTGTAACCGAACTTCTCTGTCATCTTCTTTGTGACTTCGTTATCATAAAACTCTCTAAGTCTACTCAATTTTAGTTACCTCCTTTCTTATCGGCGATAACCTTGCCTGTTGCCTTAGCAACACGAACCTTCTTACCGTCCTTGAATTCGTAACCAATCTTAGTTGTCTTTCCATCAACAACATACATGATGTTTGAAATGTCGATAGGAGCTTCCTGGTGGAGAATTCCACCCTGCTGGTTAGCTGCGCTTGGCTTAGCATGCTTTGTTACCATGTTAACGCCCTCAACAACTGCTGTATGGTTCTTAGCATTGATAGCAATTACCTTGCCCTCTTTGCCCTTGTCTTTACCTGCGATTACTCTAACTGTATCGCCCTTCTTAATTCTTACAGCTGACATGTGGCATCCTCCTTATAATACTTCTGGAGCAAGAGAAACGATCTTCATGAACTTCTTTTCTCTTAACTCTCTTGCTACTGGTCCAAAGATACGAGTACCTCTTGGTGTCTGATCATCCTTGATGATAACAGCAGCATTTTCATCAAATTTAATATATGAACCGTCCTTACGACGTGCGCCCTTAACTGAACGTACGACTACGGCCTTAACAACATCGCCCTTCTTAACAACGCCGCCTGGTGTTGCCTCTTTAACAGAAGCGACAATTACATCACCGATATTTGCATATCTTCTTGTAGATCCGCCCATAACTCTGATGCAAAGAATCTCTTTAGCACCTGTGTTATCAGCAACCTTAAGTCTGGTTTCCTGTTGTACCATAATACTACCCCTTTCAGTAATATCAAAACGTTAATACTAATTACTTTGCTCTCTCGATAATCTCAACTAATCTCCATCTCTTATCCTTAGAGAGTGGTCTAGTTTCCATTACCTTAACTGTATCACCGATTAAACATTCATTGTTCTCATCGTGTGCCTTTAACTTATATGTTCTCTTGACAATCTTATTGTAAAGTGGATGCTTAACATTGTCCTCTACTGCAACAACGATTGTCTTATCCATCTTATTGCTTACGACTCTGCCTGTACGAGTTTTTCTCAAATTTCTCTCTTCCACAGTTCGTTCTCCTTTCCTAGGAATAAAAGTTTAAATCAACCAAATTAAGCATTCTTCTGCGCAATTACAGTCTGAATTCTGGCAATGTTCTTACGAACTTCCTTGATTCTACCAGTGTTATCTAACTGATTTGTTGCGTTCTGGAATCTTAAGTTGAAAAGTTCCTTCTTAGCAGCTACTAATTCGTCATTCAATTCTGCAGCCGACTTTGCCTTTAAATCTTCTACATACTTATTAATTTTCACTGTTATCACCGCCTTCTAACTCCGCACGTGAAACGATCTTGCACTTGCAAGGAAGCTTGTGTGTAGCAAGACGTAAAGCCTCTCTAGCTACCTCCTCAGCAACACCTGCGATCTCAAACATTACACGTCCTGGCTTAACTACTGCTACCCAGCACTCCAAGTTACCTTTACCTTTACCCATACGTACGCCGATTGGCTTACCTGTTACAGGCTTATCTGGGAAAATCTTAATATAAACTTTACCGCCACGCTTGATGTAACGTGTCATCGCAATACGGGCAGCCTCTATCTGATTTGATTTGATCCAGCATGGTTCTGTTGCAACGATACCGAACTCACCATGAGTAATCTTGTTGCCTCTTGTTGCCTTACCAGCCATAGAACCACGGAACTGTCTACGATATTTTACTCTCTTAGGTAGTAACATTATTGCTCGCTCCCTTCCTTATTAGCATTGGCCTTAGCCTTAGTTGGAAGTACCTCTCCAGCATAAATCCAAACCTTAACACCAACCTTACCATATGTTGTATCTGCCTCAGCAAATCCATAGTCAATGTCAGCTCTAAGTGTCTGAAGTGGAATTGTACCTTCGCTGTAGAACTCTGTACGAGCCATATCTGCACCGCCGAGACGACCTGAACAAGCACACTTGATACCCTTAGCGCCCTGCTTCATAGTTCTACCCATGCATGACTTCATAGCTCTTCTGAATGAGATACGGTTCTCTAACTGCTGTGCAATATTCTCTGCAACAAGCTGAGCATCCTTATCCGGTCTCTTAATCTCCTTGATGTCGATAGCTAACTTCTTAGCTGAAGTAAGCTTCTCAACTTCCTTCTTCAAGTTCTCGATCTCAGCACCACCCTTACCGATAACTACGCCCGGCTTAGCTGTGTGGATGATAACCTTCAATCTGTCTGAAGCTCTCTCTGTTTCAATCTTTGAAATTCCTGCAGCGTAAAGCTTTTCCTTGAGGAATTTTCTAATGTTATAATCTTCTACAAGGTTATCTGCAAACGTTTCTTCTGCATACCACTTTGAGTCCCAGTCCTTGATAACGCCAACTCTCAAACCATGAGGATTAACTTTCTGTCCCATTGTAATCTCCTTTCTGATCTCTAGGAAAATGTTTTATTCTTGAAAGCCTTACGGCAATGCGCCGCGTCTGACAACAGACCCTGCTGTGTCCTTAGCGGGCACATTCCGAATTATCTTTCATTGAGTATTACAGTGATATGGCTCATTCTCTTTTCGATTCTGTAAGCTCTACCCTGTGCTCTTGGCTTAATTCTCTTCATTGTAGGTCCCTTGTTAGCGTAGCACTCTTCTACGTATAACTTACTTGGGTCCATACCATTGTTATTCTCAGCATTAGCGATTGCTGACTTTAATAACTTCTCTATAAGTGTTGAAGCATATCTTGGATTGTACATAACGATTGCAAGTGCCTCATCAACACTCTTACCTCTGATAGCATCCAATACGAAACATGCCTTCTGCACTGATACTCTAGCGTATGATAACTTTGCGCTTGGTCTTGTATCCTTAACGGCGTTTCTCTCTCTCTTTATCTGGGATCTATGTCCGTGTGCCATGGATTAAAACCTCCTTTCAATTAATGGATTATCTACTCTTCTTCTCGTCCTTACCATGTCCTCTGTAAGTTCTTGTTGCAACGAACTCACCGAGCTTATGGCCAACCATGTCCTCTGTTACATATACAGGAACATGCTTTCTTCCGTCATGAACTGCGATTGTGTGTCCAACAAATGATGGAAATATTGTTGAACGACGTGACCATGTCTTAACTACCTGCTTATCGTTTGAAGCGTTCAACGCATCAATCTTCTTCAATAAGCTCTCGTCTGCGAATGGGCCTTTCTTAAGTGATCGAGCCATAGGTTGTAACCTCCTCTTATAATCTTGATTCTTAGTTAATTAATTACTTAATAGCCTTACCGTCTCTTCTTCTAATGATCAACTTGTTAGAAGCCTTCTTCTTCTTACGAGTCTTAAGACCCATAGCTGGCTTGCCCCAAGGAGTCATTGGACTTGGACGACCGATAGGTGATCTACCTTCACCACCACCGTGTGGATGGTCGTTAGGGTTCATTACAGAACCACGAACTGTAGGTCTGATACCCATATGTCTCTTACGTCCGGCCTTACCAAGATTAATAAGGTTGTGGTCACCGTTACCAACTACACCGATTGTAGCGCGGCAAACGATAGGAACCATTCTCATCTCTCCTGAAGGTAAACGAAGTGTTGCATACTTACCTTCCTTAGCCATTAACTGAGCTGAGTTACCTGCTGAACGAACAAGCTGTCCGCCCTTGCCTGGATATAATTCAATGTTGTGTACCTGTGTACCAACAGGGATATCTGTAAGTGGTAAGCAGTTACCAACTCTGATTTCTGCACCGGCACCGTTCATAACTGTCATGCCATCTGTCAAGCCCTGTGGAGCAAGTATATATGCCTTCTCGCCATCTGCGTAGCAGATAAGAGCGATGTTAGCTGTTCTGTTTGGATCGTACTCGATACCGATTACTGTAGCTGGAACGCCTTCCTTATTACGCTTGAAATCGATAAGTCTGTACTTCTGTCTGTTTCCACCACCATGGTGTCTTACTGTGATCTTACCCTGATTGTTACGACCAGCAGTCTTCTTCTTAGAAGCGAGCAATGACTTCTCTGGTGTTGACTTTGTAACCTCTGAAAAGTCAGAACCTGTCATATTTCTTCTAGAAGGTGTATATGGGTTATAAGTTCTAATTCCCATTTTTTCTCTCCTTTCGAGTTGTGTAATATTGTTCTCTACACTCTATATCTTAGAGACCCTCGAAGATCTCGATATCCTTGCTGTCTGCTGTTAACTGAACGATAGCCTTCTTAGTCTTAGCAGTCTTACCAAAAGTTCTGCCTCTTCTCTTTGTCTTGCCCTCGCAGTTCATTGTGTTAACGCTTGCTACCTTTGTGCCAGCGAACATCTTCTCAACAGCTTCCTTAATCATAGTCTTGTTAGCTTCTGGATGTACCAAAAATGTATACTTCTTTGTAGCCATGTCTGTCATAGACTTCTCTGTGATAACCGGCTTTAAGATTACGTCAAAATACTGTACGTTTGCCATTATGCATACACCTCCTCTAACTTTTCAACAGCAGCCTTTGTTACAACGAGTGAATCATACTTTAAGATATCGTATGTGTTGATCTCGTTTGTAGCAGAAACCTTAACTGTAGGAATGTTTCTTCCTGAAAGAAGAACATTCTTGTTCTCGCCTTCAAGAACAACTAATGCCTTAGATACATTTAAGTTGCTCATTACTTCTGCGAACTTCTTTGTCTTAATCTCATCCATCTTGAACTCATCAAGAACAACGATCTTGTTGTCAACTACCTTTGATGTTAAAGCAGAAAGAAGAGCGAGCTTCTTCTCCTTCTTGTTCATCTTGAATGAATAATCTCTTGGCTTTGGTGCGAATACGATACCGCCACCAGTCCACTGTGGAGCTCTTGTAGAACCCTGTCTTGCATGACCAGTTCCCTTCTGTCTCCAAGGTTTTCTTCCGCCACCAGAAACTTCTGAACGTGTCTTTGCGCTCTGTGTTCCCTGACGATTATTTGCAAGCTGGCTTACTACTGCCATGTGTACGAGATGCTCATTAATCTCTACACCAAATACAGCATCATTTAATTCGATTGAACCAACTTCCTTGCCTTCCATATTGTAAACAGATACGTTTGCCATCTGTGTGGTCCTCCTTCCTTAGCAAGAACTTACTTGTTCTTAACTGTTTCTTTCAGTGTTACTAATGATTTCTTAGGTCCAGGTACTGCACCCTTAACTAAGATTACGTTGTTTTCAACATCAACTCTTACTACTTCAAGATTCTGAACTGTGATTCTCTTAGAACCCATATGTCCAGGCATTCCTTTTCCCTTGAATACTCTACCAGGTGTTGTTGCTGATCCGTTTGAACCCTGATGTCTGTGGAACTTAGAACCGTGAGCCATAGGTCCTCTTGACTGACCCAATCTCTTGATTGCGCCCTGGAAACCTTTACCCTTTGAAATAGCAGTTGCGTCAACCTTGTCACCTACTGCAAAGATATCAGCCTTGATTTCATCCTTAACTGAATACTCTGAAGCGTTCTCAAACTTGAACTCTCTTACAAATCTCTTGTAAGGAACCTCTGCCTTATCAAAATGTCCCTTTACAGGCTTGCTAACTAACTTTTCCTTAATGTCAGCGAAACCTACCTGAACTGCTTCGTAACCGTCATTCTCTACAGTCTTTACTTGTGTTACAACACAAGGACCAGCCTGCAATACAGTTACAGGTGTTAAAACACCGTCTTCATTGAAGATTTGAGTCATTCCGACTTTTGTAGCTAAAATTGCCTTCTTCATTGATTTTCCTCCTGTTTAATCTACAGCGGACAAGATGATGCGTATCCCGCAGCGCATCCTGTCATCCTAGAACAGCTAATATAAGTGGAACCTGCACCACTGTGCCGCTAAAAGCACTTCCCGCTTCTGCGGCGTGTCAAAGTTGCTTCTATATTAAACCCTTAGGATTATTGCTTAATAATGAAAAATGTTTTTTAGGCACGTCCTAACCTTATTATAATAAGAATTAGTTCATAACCTTAAGGTTGATGAATACACCAGCTGGCATCTCTAACTTAGATAATGCATCTACAGTCTTCTGAGATGGTGTCAATACATCGATGAGTCTCTTATGAGTTCTCTGCTCGAACTGCTCTCTAGAATCCTTGTACTTGTGAACAGCTCTAAGAATAGTAACAACTTCCTTCTTTGTTGGAAGAGGTACCGGACCACTTACCTGTGCTCCTGTCTTCTTAACAGTCTCGATGATCTTCTTAGCTGACTGATCGATCAACTGATGATCATAGGCCTTCAATGTAATTCTGATTACCTGATTTGCCATAAAAAAAGTCGCCTCCTTCGCACTTTATTGTAATAAGTACGACAAGCGGTGACTGTACACACTCCCACGCGTATCATAATGTCTCATCCAGACAAACGCGCGTCATTTCTGCTTCTTGCAGATGATTATTGGTACAGTGACTTGTCGCCATTTTTCTCGCCGGCCCGCATAAGTAGCCGACTTGACATTCGCTCCACGGAAAACCTGCCTTTGCGGCAGCAACCTCACGCTTCAACGCTATCAATGTCACAGCAAGTGATAGTATACATCACAGTTTATGGAATTGCAACAATTAATTTTGTTTTTTTTTTAATACATTTCAAAAAGTGCGCCGCTTTCGCGACGCACTCTTGAACACATAATTTATCTATACAGTCTTTCTTCCTATTATATATAGAAGAAACTCATTCACCTAACTATTAGTTAGCTGCTGATGAAGACTCAGCCTCTGAAGCTGCTGAAGATGAAGTCTCTGACTCTGAAGGAGTTGTAGTCTCTGGCTCCTTGTTATCCTCTACAAGATCTCCTGTGTATGTGTTAAGTGGAAGATACATACTAGCGATTACCCACTTACCATCCTCATATGTGTAGTAAATGTATGATGAAGAATAAGTTCTTGCATCCTGTACGTATGTCTGATCACCATAGAAAGAACTATGATATACATACTTACCGGCACTTGAGTAAGATACTGTAACCTTCAACTTCATCTGTCCATTTGAATATGTTGAATATGAACCAAATGAAGCCTTTGTCTTAACATCTGTAATCTTCATCTCTGAGAAATCCTTAGAACTGCTGTGCATTCTGTTAAGGTTATAGTACTCATAATCGTACTCAACATCATCCTTCCAGCTTTCATATGATGATACCATACCTGTGATTGTTGAGAACTCCTTACCATCAACCGCTGCCTTAACAATAGTTGCAAGATCGCTCTCAGCCTGCTTCTGCAATGTTGTTGCAAGGTCTTCCTTATACTTGATGTCACTTGTCATAGACATAAAGTTTACAGAGATATCTGTATCATCATCATCCTTTGACTCCTTAAGTACGATTGCTGACTCAAGTGTCTCTGTGAAATCTGACTCAAGTGTAAACTTTGCATTACCATAGAATACATATGGAATCTCGTAAACATTAGCCTTAGAAGTATTGTAATAATACTCCTGAGCCTGTGTCTCCTCTAAGATATACTTAGAATCAACAGCTACGCCGTTAACCTTAACTGTCATATTCTTAGGAGCTACAACGATAACATCTGTCTTGTAGAAGTTAGATGCGTTAACCTTATACTTATCAAAGAACAACATATGCTTCTCAGATGTCTTATCAAGTGTAAGATTAAGGTTACCAACCTTACCAACATTAAGCACATAGCTTATGTTAACTGCCTTTGAATTAGGTGTTACATACATTGAATAACCATCTGTAACTGTCATAGTTGTAATCTCGCCAATACCTGTATCAGCATTAGCTGCTCTAAATGTATCAACTGTAAGGAACTCACTTGCAGGAAGTGTAAGTGCGTTGAATGCCTTATCATAATCACCGCTTGTCAAAGACTCAACATACTTCTCTGCTGTCTTCTTATAATCAGAACCACTCTTACCGATATTAACAAATACAATAATACCGATAATAAGTGCAACAAGAACTGCTGCAACAGGAATAAGAATCTTAACGATTCCAGGAATTCCCTTCTTTGGTGCTGATGCATTGTTATTAGCCTGGAAATTATTCACTGGCTGGCTCTGTGGCTGGAAACCATTGTTAGCAGGCTGACCCTGTGGCTGAAAATTATTTACAGGCTGAACTGGTGTAACTGGTGTTACTGGTGTAGAAACTGGTTCTACTGGTGTTACCGGGGTAACAACTGGCTCTACCGGTGTCACTGGAGCTACTGGCTCTACTGGTGTAACTGGTGTTACTGGCTCTACTGAACCCATAGGCATAACCGGCTCAACTGTCGGAGCTGCCTGCTCTGCCATAGATGTTCCGCAGTTAGCGCAAAAAACTACGCCGTCTTCATTCTGTGTTCCGCAATTAGGACAAAACATATCTTTCCTCCATACTCATTTTAAAAATATATGTATAACTACATATTCCACGTCATCATATCACATTTTGTCACTTTATGACAATAGCAAAAATAATTTTTTTCCAATTAATTATAAGTTAGTTTCCCGACTTGCGCGCTTCAATCTTCTCAGCCAACTCATTTAAGTACATCCAGCGTTCCATCTTCTCTTCCAAGGTCTGCTCCACTTCCGCTTTCTTCGCCATCAGTTCATTAAGCTTACCATACTGCGTTGCCGAAGCTGCTATCTCCTTATCCAGCTCTTCAATCTGTGATTCCAGCTTCGCAATATCCTCATCAATAGTGGCATACTCCTTCTGCTCCATATAAGTAAACTTAATCTCGTTACTTCTGTCTTTCACATACTTAGGCTTCTCTGACTCCGCTGCACCGCCTGAAGTACCGGCTTTGCCCGAGCCACTTTCGCTACCGCCCGACTTAGAAGCTCCTGCCAAGTCGCTTACCTTCTCATAGTAGTCACTGAAGCCGCCTTCGTACTGACGCACATTGCCGCCTTCCTCAAATGCAAATATCCTATCCACAGTTCTATCAAGAAAGTATCTGTCATGAGAAACTACAATAACAATTCCCGCAAAACTATCCAGATACTCTTCCAGAATTTCAAGAGTTTCTATATCAAGGTCATTGGTAGGCTCATCAAGTATCAATACATTTGGCGCGCCCATAAGGACACTCAGCAAGTACAGTCTTCTCTTCTCACCGCCGGAAAGCTTTGATATAGGAGTCCACTGCATCTTTGGCGGAAACAGGAACTTATCGCACATCTGCGAGGCCGTAATCTTACCATTCACCGTAGTAACATACTCGCCAAAGTCTCTTACAAACTCAAGCACTGTCTTCTTTCCATCCAACGGTTCATTCTCCTGCATAAAGTACCCAATGCGAACCGTGTCACCATGTTCCACACTTCCCTTGTCTGGTTCAAGCTGCTTAGTAATAATCTTCATAAGTGTAGACTTACCGCAACCATTGCTTCCTATTATACCTATGCGGTCATCCCTAAGAAAAATGTATGTATATTCGTTAATGAGTCTCTTTTCTCCATAAGACTTGCTGACACCATTAACCTCAATAGTCTTTTTGCCAAGTCGTGTGCTAACTGAGCTCATCTCAAGGGGCTGTTTATCAAAGTTCATACGCGCCTGACGGGAAGCTTCCTTCATATCCTCATAACGGTCAATTCTTGCCTGCTGCTTCGTTGAACGTGCCTGACAGCCACGGCGAATCCACTCCAGCTCCCTGCGAAGAGTATTCTGCCTCTTAATCTCAGTGGCACGCTCCATTTCCTCTCGCTGAACCTTCTTCTCAAGAAATCCCGTGTAGTTACTATCATACTCAAACAGTCTTCCGCCATCCAGCTCCACTATCTTGTTAGTAACATTATCAAGGAAATACCTGTCGTGGGTCACCATCAAAAGCTCGCCCTTAAAATTCTTAATATACTGTTCAAGCCAGATAACCATCTCATTATCAAGGTGGTTCGTAGGCTCATCCAGTATCAGCACCTCCGCAGGCTCCACAAGCGTTCTGGCCAGTGCAATACGCTTCTTCTGTCCTCCTGAAAGCGTACTTATGGAAGCCTCAAAATCCACTATACCAAGCTTTGTAAGAATTCTCTTAGCCTCCGCCTCACTGGTATTACTCTTGTTTCTGAGCACATAACCGATGATAGTATCATTTTCAAGGAACTCCGGTGTCTGGGGCAGATAAGTAGCATTTACCTTATTGCCCTTAACCACCTGACCTTCATCAGCTTCCTCTATTCCAGCCGTTATCTTTAAAAATGTTGACTTTCCCGTTCCGTTGACACCAACAACACCTATCTTATCGCCCTTATTAATACCAAGAGACACCTTATCAAAAAGAACCTTTTCTCCAAAACTTTTACTAATCTTTTCTATATTTAATATGTTCATACACTCACATCACTTTTCTAATTATCAAAATACAACCAAAACTTTACCACATTTTTAACTTCAAGTAAATAAATACTTCCACAACACCTTGTTGCTAACCTTGTGAATTTAATATATAATAAGGAAGAATCATTTAGTTACATATTGATTATGCTTGGGGTAAGCCCCTTAGAATGGAGACAAAACTATGTTTATTGCTAACAATTGGAAAGATTACGAAGTTATTGACACCTCCGCAGGCGAGAAGCTTGAAAGGTGGGGTGATTATATATTGGTTCGTCCCGACCCACAGGTTATCTGGGACACACCTAAGACATTGAAGGGCTGGACCAAGATGAACGGTCATTACCACCGCTCAAGCAAAGGCGGCGGAGAATGGGAGTTCTTTAATCTCCCACAGCAGTGGCAGATTAATTACAAGAGTCCGTCCTTTGAACAGGAGCTTACATTTAACTTAAAGCCATTCAGCTTCAAGCACACCGGATTGTTCCCTGAGCAGGCTGCTAACTGGGACTGGTTCGGCAAGAAAATATCTGACGCCAAGAAAGAGAATCCTGACCGCCAGATAAAAGTGTTAAACCTTTTCGCTTACACAGGCGGTGCAACACTGGCTGCTGCAGCTGCCGGAGCCAACGTTACACATGTGGATGCTTCTAAAGGTATGGTTGGCTGGGCTAAAGAAAATGCTACTTCTTCCGGACTCATCGACGCACCTATCCGCTGGATAGTTGACGACTGTGTAAAGTTCGTTCAGCGTGAAATCCGTCGTGGCAACCACTACGACGCAATCATTATGGATCCGCCATCTTACGGTCGTGGTCCAAAGGGCGAAATCTGGAAGATTGAGGAGGCCATTTATCCTCTCGTTCAACTTTGTGCCGAACTTCTTTCAGAAGAGCCATTATTCTTCCTTATTAACTCATACACAACAGGCTTACAGCCTGCGGTACTTAGCTATATGTTAAGCACAGAGCTAAAGAAGTTTAACGGAACCGTAGATTCTCAGGAAGTGGGACTTCCTGTATCATCTAACGGGCTGGTACTTCCTTGTGGCGCATCAGGAAGATGGAGCAGATAATGATATAGCATCAATTATAAAAAGCTCTGAATTACTTAACCTGTAATTATATAAAACAGCTGGCCCTATGTGAGCCAGCTGTTTTTGTATATCCTCGCCTATCTTCTTTATCAACGGCATAATGCGTCAATTCTTTCAATATATTCATAACATTTTTAAATAACACCCATAGGAACCAATGCATTATCCTTATCCAGTGGCACAATCATCGGAGTCATACACACAACTGCCCCCTTGCCAACTTCATATCCTAAATCGCTCACAACCCCAAAGTTCTTTAATGCATCCTTTCCTGGATCTGCGGCCTTTTTTATCTCCACCGGATATAAAATTCCATTATCCAATATCAACAAATCAATTTCTTTTCCATTGTTATCTCTATAAAAGAACAGTCTACTACGCACGTCAACCCCCTGGTTGGTATATGACTTAATCACTTCAGATATCACATAATTCTCAAACATCGCACCGGCCATAGCTGACAATTCCAATGTTCTGGGGTTGTTCCAAAGGCTTAGATAGCACGCAAGCCCCGTATCCATAAAATAGAGTTTCGGTCTCTTAACAATCTTTTTAATCGTATTGCCTGAATATGGTTGTAACAGATACACAAGACCTGATGACACCATCACCGACAGCCAGCTGTCAGCTGTTTTACCATCAATTCCAACATCCTTACCAATATCAGCAAGATTTACTTCCTGACTTGTTCTTGCTGCTATACATGAGATAAACTTCAAAAACTTCATCTCATCCTTTACCGCAATCAAATCCCTGATATCTCGCTCAATATACGTTTGCAAATACGCTCCATAGAAATCCTCCGGCATAAGCTCTCTATCAGATACCATCTTAGGCATACTTCCACGATATATCTTTTCAAATATTTCCGAGCTTGTCTCCATCTTTGCATTAACATCTATGCTTCCCGGTACATATGCTTTGCTTTCCCTGCCTTCTATTTCTGCCCGACTCAATGAATACATTGATAATATTCCAACTCTTCCAGCCAATGTCTCACTTACATTCTTCATCATATGAAACATCTGCGACCCGGTAAGATAATACTGTCCGGCCATATCTGCATTATCTACTCTAATCTTAATATATGGTAACAATTCCGGTGCATACTGTATCTCATCAATAATAAGCGGTGCACCATATTGCTGCAAAAACAATTCGGGATCACTTTTCGCCAATGCTCTCACATTAGGATAATCTAATGTTATATAGTTGATTTCATTGTTATTTTTCTTATTCAGTTCTTTCAACAACGTGGTCTTTCCAACCTGTCTTGCTCCGCAAACCATGACGACTGGAAAATGCTTTGACAAATATTCTAGCCTATCCTCAATTGCCCTTTTTATATACATCGACACCACCTCCATAATTTTACGGAATACAATTCCGTAAAATTATAATACCTCATCTTAATATATTTTGCAAGTTTTTTCATAATAATCCGGAATTCAATTCCGTAAAATTATAATCTTTATCCCGCTATACACTTTTTCTGACGAACTTTCGCCCTCACACTACACTTTTTTCTGACGAACTTTCACTTCACCCACATATTAGGGTACACTTTATCTATAAATTCATCCGGATACATAGTATCCATAAACACATCCACTGCCGAAGTTGGGGCGACTTCGTCGCCCCTCTCAACATACCTTGCAACCGCAAGGGACGAAATCCCCATATTAAGAACCATAGCCATCGCCACTATAACAGTAATAACCTTTCCTGCCACTGGTGGAATCTTTTCCACCAGTCTGCTGACCGACGGATATACAAGCCTCACCCACGCTACCGCCGCAAAACCCCAGAAAAAGCAGTACAGAAGATTAACCCTGCCATTAATATTGTAAGGAATATGACTGTAATCCCAGTAAACTGTTCCCCACACCATCTCCGTAAACACGGAACAACTATATTCATAAACACCGCCAAGAACCGTTCCAATCACAAATATGGCAAAATTCCCCCGCTTCTTCATAGGGCATAGCACAACGGATATAAGCACACCACCAAGTCCCCATACAACACTGAAGGGGCCATACAACACACTGCTACGGCTCATAATCTGGCCGTCCACAACCCACAGAAACACTGTTTCTATAATATCTCCCAGCAAAGCACTTATCAAGAATACCCATATAAGCTTCTCCACACTGAGACCCGCTGCAAATACTCTGTTTTCCGGTCTTCCAAATCCATCACCTTCATCCGGCTCCTGCCCTTCAAACTCTGGAAATGCCTTATACATTCTATTTCTTATAACCTCAAACAGCCTACTGCCAAGACGTTTCTTCGTTCCATCCAGCCCCTTGGCAACCCTGCCATATATATTCCCCTGCAATTTCCAGTGTGCCGAAACCGTCCATGTCACAAACAAATCAATGAGGAAAACCACTGTCAGAATCACCAGCACAACTTTCATAACCGCCGTAGGCACAAAACTATACACAATATACAATATAGGATTTACCATCCATACACACAACGCCGCACCTAAGCCAAGAAACAGCACACTCCTTGCGCTGACATAACCGCCTATATTGAACTTTTCCTGCGAATGATCCCATGGCTTTCTACCTGTAAACCTATGAATAAGCACCCCTGCAACACACTGAAATACCGCCATAAGTCCAACGCATATTACCATCTGATACATAGGATACGCCGACAAATCACTTACATCCGCCAGTATAAGCACCATAGCCATACCGTACTGCGGACACACCGGACCATTAAGCAAACCTCTGTTTACAAACCTTCCATACTTAAAAAATGCATATATCTCCTCGCCAACCCAGCCTATTACCGAATAGGCAAAGAAAAAGAACGCATAGTGACAAAATGTATACATAACAAACACCTCTGACTCTCGCTGTAAATTTAGTATCGTTTGTACGTTAAACATCCTACCTGCGTTCTTTTATATATTTATCTAATTGTCATCAATCTGTTGCCACTAGAACATCACATAACTAATACAAGCAACATAAGCACTGCAAGGAACACTACGTTAACAAGGGTAAACAAGCCCATGTACCTGCCCTTACTGCTTCCATCTATCTTAGCATAAAACTTATACGAAATCAAACTTGCCATAGAGGCTATAATAGTTCCAAGTCCTCCAATATTGGTTCCTACCATAAGTGCAGCATAGTCTGAAGTAAAACCTGACAAAAGCACCGCCGCCGGTACATTGCTGATAACCTGACTGGCTATAACAGAAACCCACACTTCATTGCCTACTACACAGCCGCCAAATAAATTATTGAAAAACTCTATATTCTTTATATTACCCACAAACACGAAGAATGCTACAAATGTTAACAACAACATATAATCAGCATTTTTCAAAAGCTTAGGCTCCACAATCACAACTGCGAACACAACCACTGCCAGCATCACAAGATAATGCACCACATCAAGCACCGTAAGTATACTTACAAGAAAAAGCACTGCATACACTACAACCCTAAATGTTGCATTCTGTCGCAACACTCCCAAACCTTTTTGCGGTTTATCCTCCGCTTTTTTGCGAAGCACAGTCACAGATGTGGCTCCCCTTATGGGTTCCGGCTTCACAAAGAAGCAAGCCACCACTATAAGCACTAGCGATACCACCGTATATGGCAACATTAAGATAAGGAACTCTCCTATAGGCATACCCGACGTAGTGTACAGATACAGGTTCTGCGGATTACCGATAGGTGTGCACATACTGCCAAGATTGGCCGCAACCGTCTGTAGCACAACCACATATGCAGTAACTCCCAGAAGCTTCTTATCAGGCACCTTACCAGATGCCTTATCAGAAACCTTATCAGTTCGCTCCGTCTCTGTCGGCGCAGTATATACCGTGCGAAGCACCATTATGGCAAATGGTACAAGGGTAATAAGCGCAACATCATTGGTTATCCACATACTAAGCAAAAAGCACGTCATAACTAACACTATGGTTAACTGCCTTGTGTTATGAACAATTCCTATCAAAACATTCATAAGCCACTGAAACACGCCGGCATTAGTAAACCCTGCCACCACAAGCATAAGACAAAACAGTAACGCCAGCACTCTGAAATCAATATATTCTACATACTGTGCAGATGGCGGAACCACTAGCATAGACACTATAGCCAGTGCCCCTGCTATGCACAGAACTATCTCATCTTTTATAAACTTAACAACTTTCTGTCCCATACCTACCGCACTCCGCCAGACTTCTTATATACATCCTCAAGCACATTTTCTATATCAAAATCCGGCTTAAGATTATACTCTTTCCCATCAACGTCACATACCAGATTATAGAATGTTATAACCTTTTCCCCTTTGTCATCCGTAATAGTAACTTTGTAGCTCATAGGATATGCAACATTTTCCTTATTCTGATACACTCCCGGCATAACAACTTCATTAAGCATATCAACAACCGTCTGATAATGCTCGCTGGAAACCTCTGCAACCTCACCGTTACTTCCATCCATAATAGTCATACTCTTAATCTTGCTCACATCAAATGTTACAACTTCATCCATAGTTCTGGTTCTGCCATCAAGATGCCTCTTTATCAGTATGCCCGCACCGACCGCCAACGCAATCACTACAATAGCAATAACACCCCTAACTACTACCTTCTTCTTGTTCATAAGCAACCCCTTCTCCTTTGCAGTATATTGTCATTAAATCACATTATACAACAAAGTCGCGGGATGTCCAAGTTTTTTTAATATTCACATATATCCGCCTTCAGCAACTGCCTGCTTCTTGTTAGCATCATCGGCACAAGCACCGCCAGATTACACACCAAAAGTCCTATAAGCGCAAATGGATGATAATAATTAAGCCACAAGCCCTGTTCGAAAAGCACAAGTTCATTGAGAAGATACAGAATTAACATCATCAATGCACCGCCTGCTGCCATACCTACAACATCAATAAGCAACAGCTCTCCCGCAATCTTTCTTACTATCTGCCCCTTAGTTATACCCATAGCACGATATATGGCAAACTCCGGCTTTCTGTGCTGGTACATTCCCACAAATGCTGCATTTACTGTAACAGCCATAATAATCGCCACCAAAACAACTATAAATGCGTAGATGACGTTAAATCCTCCAAGCTGGATATCAATACTTTCCACCATGTCTTTTCTGTCAAAAACATTGATGTTATACTTTTCATCCAGCTCACTGGTATACTTGGCAAACTCTTCCTCCGTCATATCGCCACGCAACATAATATAGTTAAGATTTTCTTCTTCATTTATGTAGTATATCCAGTACCCTTCTTCATCTGTAATTGCACCCAGTGTATAACTGTGAAGAATCACATCATCTCCCCGTCCAACAAGCTTGTCCCCAATCTCCAAGCCACGATTGTTAGCCGCCATCTGACTCATAACAACATGTCCTGTACTCAGGCTGTCAAAATCACATTTTACACCTCTGTACTCGCAAAATGTTTTGAAATCCTCAACGCTGTTAAATGCCCACTGGTCATACAAATTCTGAAATCCCATAACAGATTTTATGTATATACTGCTGATAACTCCCTGCTTAATAAGCTTTATGTCCGGATTCTTTTGAATCTCTTCTATTGCAGATTTAAATTGTGAAAAATCACTGTCTGACGCACTTGGCGAGATTGTAGCATAATCTTTCATAGCTTCTTTGTGATAATCAAATGCAGTCTGAATATTAGTAGCATACACCCCACCAATATACGCCATATATGTAAGCACGAACATAAACGCCAACAAGCCACAACGCACTCGATTTTCCTTTATAAAATACCACGCTGAGATAGGTTTCATACATTCTCCCTGCCTTTCGTCTCACCGATATGATTCTTATCAGACTTCCCCTCGCTGATATTACCGTCCCATATCTCGATTACGCGGTCAGCCCCCTTAAGAATTGAATGGTCATGAGTGATTACCAGCACCAGATTATCCCTAGAATACTCCTTTAAGATATCCATCACTGCGTATGCATTACCATGATCCAGCGCCGCTGTTGGCTCATCTGCAAAGAGCACCTTGGGACTGTTAATCATAGCTCTTGCTATGGCAACCCTCTGTCTTTGACCTCCTGACAGCTTTGCCGGCTTCTTTCCAAACTCCTTCTCTGTAAGCCCGAGTTTTCTTAGCAACTCCTCTGCATGAGCAGTTGCCGACTTCTTATCCTCCGTGGCCGCTACTATTACATTGTCAACAGCGCTCATGTATGGTACAAGAAAATGTCTTTGAAACACGAAACCAAACTCCTGTCTTCTAAGACTCTCTCTCTTAGAGTCAGTCAGCTTAGTAAGCTCCACATCATTATACTTGATACTTCCGTCCGTCGGTTTCTTAAGAGTAGAAAGACAATACATAAGCGTTGACTTTCCCGAACCTGATGGACCAATAATTCCCACAAGCCCCTTGTCCGGCAGTTTAAGGTCAAATCCTGCCAAAGCATAAACCTTCTCAGCTTTTTCCATATCATATATCATAGTTATATCCTGAATATCAAACATACAAACCTCCATATTAATTGTGTTACAACAAATCATCATCCATAGCATCTATAGTTCTAATCTTATACAAAGCCACTCTTATAGGTATCTGTAACAACGCAAGAATAGCTACATACACGCAGAGTATCTCAAAAATCGTTCCCGGATACCAATAATTGCACCTAAGCCCCAAGGATGTCACTAAAGTACAATCAAGCACCACCATGGTGACAAAAGACACCACCGCTCCCAGCACAACGGCTGTTCCAAATGTTATGAAAAGCTCTCTCATTACCGACCAGTATATCTCTTTTCTTGAAAAACCAATAGAGCAGTATAAGCACCACTCATTGTATCTGTCACGAAGATATGTAACATACACCACTATAATAGCAATGCTAAGTATGACAACTATAGCAAAGTACACCATATTCGTAGAAGTCTCTATAGCATCAATTATGTCCTTCTGCAGACTCTCCCTGCCTTCTACCAAGTCATAAATCGTTTCATGCCTTCTATCCACATCATATCCCAAGTCCTTAAACAAGGCTTCCATATCTTCTATACTACCGTCTGTGAGAATTGTAATCACTGCACTGTTATCCATATCATGCTCATTCACACCACAACAAAAGTAATATTCACATGCTACCACACCCACAATCTTGTAATTATTTAACTCTTGTCCCAATGTGAAACCACGATTCTTCATTACCTTTTCATCAAAAATCAGTTCATTATCATTCTCCGGCATACGTCCATCTATGAGCTTTGCCCCCATATGTTCCATATACACAGGCACTTCATCCCTGTCAAGCATAGGCATATCAAGTGAATAAACTCCCACCACCGCTGAAATCGATGTTGTTCGTCTCATAGAAAAGAAGACATCCTCTACACCCTCTACACCTTTAAGCTCCTCCACAAGTTCAAGATTCGCTTTCTCATAAAGTTTAAGCCATTCCTGATATTCTACCTCTGTGTCAACATCAAGAGTATCGCTGGAAAGCTGAATTTGCTGAACCTTCTGCCTGCCATCAATCAGTATTACTCTATAAGTCTCCGTAGAAACATTAAGCAAAAAGTCCGCCACATAAAACAATACAGCACACATTGCCAGACTGAATAAAAGCACTGACACTCTTCTTTTATTATTCAATATGTACTTTAATGCAGATAACTTCTGCGGCATAACCGCACCTCCATTCATATTCATATATTTTGTAATATCATTGTAGCCTTTTACAGCCTAATACAACAGTAACCGCAGTCATATTGTAATATGACCACGGTCACATATTCATAGCCCTATCCTATCTCTAATCTCTAATCTCTAATCGCCACGATAAGCTTTGCCCTGTCGTGGATTCCTGTCTTATCATATATGGAAGATATGTAATTCTTCACTGTGCCTTCTGATATATAGAGCGTATCAGCAATCTGCCTGTTAGTGTAACCCTTGGCCAGAAGCGAACATACTTCACTCTCCCTTTCCGTTATATCCGCTGGAAGCTTAAGAACTTCCTCCTTCACTTCACCTACGGCTACATTCTGTGCCATAATGGCTGCAAGACGCTGCATAACCTTATTGTCGATAACATTTTGGCCATTCATAATCTGTTCTATAGCACCAAGTATCGCCACCGCACCACTATCTTTAAGAATGTATCCATCCGCACCGCCTGATATGGCAGCAGTTATATTATTATCATCATAAAATGTTGTGAGCACCAGTATCTTAACATCCGGATACTTAGCCTTGATATGCGGTATAAGCTCAATTCCACCCATACCCTTCATATTCAAGTCTACAAGTGCAAGGTTGCACTTTGCTCCTTCACCTGCATTGGCATTAGATTTTGCCAGTATCGCCAACGCTTCATTGCCATCCTGTGCTTTCCCCACAATATTCATATTCTTCATAGAAAGAATGATTTCAAGACTCTCAAGGAGCAATGGCTCATCATCCACTAACAACACATTAACGCTACTCATCCTTTGCCTCCTTCTGTTTCCGTACTATCTATGATTGGCAATGTCATCTCATACCTAAAGCCATCACCCACAGACACCATAGTTTCTCCGCCACATCGTTTAATATATGAGTCAATCTTCCTAAGACCGTATCCATTCTCTATCTTCACATCCTTGTTGCCATCCGAAAGACCACTATTTCCATTATCTTTAACAGACATTCTTATATGTCCGCTGTCACTGAGCACCTGCACATCGAATACATCCGCACCTCCGTGCTTTACACCATTAGTCAGAAGCTCCTGTAACGCTCCCGTTAAGAATTCCGAATGTTCATGTGGAATCTGTACACTCTCCGATATTTTTGTAAATGTAGTGCGTATCTTTATACTTGTATCCATGGCAAATTCATCTGCCACAGCCACAAGCATTTTTTCGAAGTCGGCCACATTGACACTCTCTGTTTCTTTATCCAGTACCCTCACTGCATGTCTTATAGATTCCAGACTGCCCTTTATTCTATCCTTAGCCACATGCATTCTCTCACGGGCAAGTTCAGGATTAGCATCATATATCATATCTGCCGCATCCAGCGTCATAATAGCAGCAGTTATAGAGTGTCCTACGCTATTGTGAATATTGCGGCTAATATTTTCACGTTCCTCAAGTCTCGCATTCTTATCTGCCAGATAATTCTTTACCATCAGCTCACGGTTTAGCTTCCTCTCATAAAGTTCTCTAACCGCCGTCATCTTCACCATATCATCAACCTTGCCTCTGGCAATCATATACTTTTCCACACACCACTGTATCCAGCACAATGCCACTGCCACAAAAAGCAGTACCAGTGCATTAAACACATATATGGCATTCCACTCTTTTCCACTTACCCATGTCACTGCCACGTACACTGCCATTGGCGAAAACACATTATCCCACTTAAACTTCTTAGAATTAAGCTCACAGAATATAAGATACGCATATGCATTTCCAGCCACCAGACAAAAAATAAGAGATAACGCAACCTGAACCCACCACATAATTGTATACCCACAAGAATCACACCACTCATAATCCGGCTCATAAGGATGCTTCGCACAAACCATTTCATCCCCATCCGACAGACTTCTCACGCAAAAAAGCACCACAAGAAGACTTGCCACCAACACCAGCCACATAGGCTGTGTAGTGCAAGTCAATGAAACTATTGTCAAAACTATTACGAACACTTCTGATTTAATAAACTCTATCATCTTGTACATAAACATCACCAATTTATGTATAACACAAAGCAGAATAAAATGCTATATGACCGGGGTCATGTTTCACTCATTCGGCAAGTCCTTTAACATCCCAATCGTCCTATAAATCTCACCACATGCCGGACATTTCCAGTCACAGTTGCTTTTCTTAGCTTTCTTATGCAAAAACTCAAGAGTTGCCTGTCCGCATTTCGGACATGTCACAGGCTCTTCTCTCCACAATTTCTTTAAAAATGCGACTTCCTCGTCACGATTTTTCATGTACATATAGTCACCTAACGCCTTCCGCTTTTACACATCCTCCATTGTAATAGCTTAATCCTATAATAATTCTCTTAACTCCTCAATATCCTCTTCTCTCGTTGACCAGCTCGTAGCCAATCTCACCACAGTATGAGCCGCATCCGGCTTCTCCCAGAAACTTACCGCCACCTGTCCTTTAAGCAGTTCGTACTTTTCGTCTTCAAGCACTACAAACTGCTGATTAGTAGGTGATTCCAAGTAAAATGTGTACCCCTTCTCCCTAAGCAGCGCCTTCAACTTTTCCGCCATATCAATTGCATACTTACTTATATCAAAGTACAAGTTATCCGTAAAAAGAGTATCAAACTGCACTCCAAGAAGTCTTCCCTTCGCAAGGAGTGCACCATGCTGCTTAATAATAGTCATCATATGCTTTGGTGCATTATTCTTAGTAAATACCACTGCCTCTCCGCACAGTGCTCCCACCTTCGTTCCACCTATATAAAACACATCACATAGTCTGGCAATATCAGCCATAGTCACATCTGTTTCACGGCTCATTAAGCCATAGCCAAGTCTTGCACCATCTAAGTAAAGCGGCAAATTATAGGTCTTGCAAACCTTCGAAATCTCCTCCAGCTCCGCCTTGCTATACAAAGTTCCATACTCTGTAGGATGCGATATGTACACCATCCCCGGAAATACCATATGCTCATGATTGGCATCGGCATAAAAACTCTCAAGATATGCAGAAAGTTCATCCGCACAAATCTTTCCATCAGTTTTTGCACAGACCGTTAACACCTTATGTCCCGTGTGTTCAATAGCCCCTGCTTCATGGGTACTAATATGCCCTGTATCCGCCGCAATAACACCTTCATAAGACTTAAGAAGTGCTGAAATAACCACAGCATTAGTCTGAGTTCCACCCACAAGAAAATATATCTCTGCTTCCGGACACCCACAGGCTTCCTTAATCTTTTCCTTGGCTGACTCAGTATAAGGATCACTTCCGTATCCCGATAAAGGCTCCATATTAGTTTCTAATAATCGTTCCAGCACCTTTGGGTGCGCCCCTGCTATATAATCACTTTCCAATGAAATCATTTAATCACCTCACACATTACATTCACATATTACATACTTGTCGTCCGTTTCCATACACAGTCATTATACACCAAAGGGCGAGGCACTTCAATGCCCCGCCCTGTCATTATATATCTAGTCCAGTTCCACTATCTCATTATAGAGGTCAGCATATCTTCCACCTAATGCAAGCAGCTCGTCGTGGTCGCCCCGCTCTATGATTCTGCCCTTCTCAAGAACCATAATGGCGTTGGCCTTACGAACAGTCGATAGTCTGTGGGCAATAACAAATGTAGTTCTGTCCTTCATAATAGCGTCCATACCAGCCTCAATATGCTTCTCTGTTCTTGTATCTACTGAGCTTGTAGCCTCGTCAAGAATAAGAATTGGAGCCTTAGATATAGCAGCACGGGCAATATTAAGAAGCTGACGCTGTCCCTGAGACAGATTAGCACCATCATGCTCTAACAGAGTGTCATAACCATTTTCAAGATGCATAATAAATGAGTGTGCTGACGCAATCTTTGCCGCCTCCTCAACCTCCGCATCTGTAGCATCCAAGCGTCCGTAGCGGATATTTTCACGAACAGTGCCTGTAAAAAGATGAGTATCCTGAAGCACCATAGCGATGTTGCTGCGAAGCACGCGCCTGTCAATCTTTTCAATAGGGATATCATCAATAGTGATAGTTCCCTCCTGAATATCATAAAACCTGTTAAGCAGGTTAGTAACCGTAGTCTTTCCTGCACCCGTAGAACCTACAAATGCAATCTTCTGCCCCGGCTTAGCATAAAGAGAAATGTCGTGAAGCACTGTAACATCCGGTGTGTAACCAAAGTTAACATGCTCAACCTTAATATACCCCTTAAATGTCTTAACATCTGTCAATTCATTGTGGATATCATCTGCATTTTCCGGAGCCTGATCCATAACCTCAAATACTCGCTCCGCTCCTGCTAACGCCGCAAATACAGTGTTAATCTGCTGAGAAATCTCGTTGATTGGTCGGTTAAATCTTCTTGTGTAGTTAAGGGAAACCGCAAGGCCACCCACATCAAAACCTCTGTAAACAACCAACAGACCACCCACACAGGCAGTAAGGGCATATATCATATTACAAAGCTGATGTGTGACAGGTCCCATAATACCTGCTCTGAACTGTGCAGTAATCTGCGACTTTCTAAGTTCCTCGTTAAGATAATCAAACTCATCAATAGCAATATCTTCATGGTTGAACACCTTGACAACCTTCTGTCCGGTGATAGTCTCCTGGGCAAAGCCATTAATCATACCAAGATTCTTCTGTTGCTTTGCGTATGCACCACGACCTTTATTAATAATAGTCTTGCTGACAATAGTAAGTATGGGCGCCATAACAACCGTAATTCCTCCCAGGATAAGGTTTGTGTAGAGCATAAGTATCACTGTACCCACAATCGTAATAGCTCCTGACACAATCTTAATCAGGGTTGTATTCAACATTTCACCTATAGTATCAACATCGTTGGTGAAGCGACTCATAATATCACCGGTTGAATTGTTGTCAAAGTACTTAATAGGCAATGTCTGCAGCTTATCAAAAAGCTCCTGTCTCATACGCTTTAACGCCCTCTGGGAAACCGTCAGCATAATACGATGCTGAAGCCACTGGGATGCAACCTCTATCACATACACCGCAGCAAGAACCGTAAGCGCAGCTATAAGACTTTGCATACGTGGTGCCACATTCAAGTCGTTTGGGTCATAATATATAAATTCGTTAATAATAGGTCTTAACATATAAGACACAGCAAGGGATGCCACCGTGTAAATAACCGCAAACACGATAGCCACTATGAGCAGCTTACGCTCGTACACCAGATATCTGGCAAGCCTTGCGATAGTCTTACCCATAGCTTTAGGCTTTCCTTTAGCAGACATAGCCATACCTCTGCCCGCCATTCTGCCGATGTTCATTTCCTTCTTGGCATTGTCAGCCTTATATGTACTATACTTCTTCTTAATACGTTCAATTCTTTGTGCGTCCATAGTTATGCCTCCTTATCTTTCTGAGAATAATAAATTTCCTGATAAGGAACGCAAGATACAATCAGCTCCTCATGAGTTCCGCAACCTACAACCTTGCCGCCATCCATAACAATTATCTTATCCGCATCAAGTACAGAGCTGATACGCTGGGCAATAACTATCTTAGTAACCCCTGTAAGCTCCTTGCGGAACGCCTCTCTGATGCAGGCATCCGTTGCAGTATCCACGGCACTTGTAGAGTCGTCAAGAATAAGAATCTTAGGTTTCTTAAGAAGTGCTCTTGCTATACAAAGTCTCTGCTTCTGACCGCCTGATAGGTTCACGCCACCCTGCTCAAGCTCAGTTTCATATCCGTCCGGAAAACCGCTGACAAATCCATTAGCCTGAGACACATTGCACGCCCATACAAGTTCCTCGTCAGTGGCATCCTCATTGCCCCAACGCAAATTCTCTGCAATAGTTCCTGAGAAAAGAGTATTCTTCTGAAGCACCACCGACACGCCATCACGAAGATTCTTAAGCGAATAATCCTTTACATCAACTCCATCAACCAGCACTCTTCCCTCGTCCACGTCATAAAGCCGCGAAATCATAGAAATAAGCGTAGTCTTACCGCTTCCTGTGGAACCGATAACACCCACAAGCTCACCACCATTAATAGACAGGCTCACATCATCGAGAACCTTCTCGTGGTTATTCTTAAAGTACTTAAAGGACACACCCTCAAATGTAATGCTGCCCTCAGTAATCTCCTTATCCCCATGCTTAGCCTTGTCATCAGTGATATCGATGTCAGCCTCCAAAACCTCCGTAATACGTCTGTTAGAAGCAGCAGCTCTTGTACCCTGCAAGAAAATATTTGCAAGGAAGTCAAGAGCAGTAAGAATCTGAGTAAGATATGTAATAAATGCTGTGAGAGTTCCAAGCTCCATATCTCCAACCATAATCTGCTTTCCCGAAACAAGCACTACCGCCAAAGTAGTGAAGTTAATAGCAAATGTTGACAAAGGCTGGAGCAAAATCATCATCTTAAGAGCGGACATACTCTTAGTCATAAGCTCGCCATTAACCACAGCGAACTTCTCCTTTTCGTACTCCTCTCTGACAAATGACTTAATAACATACTCATTAGTGATAGTTTCATTGATGCTATTGTTAAGCTTATCAAGGCGGTTCTGCATAATCGTGTATCTCGGCGACGCCACCCTGATAACAATAGCTATAGCAAGGGCAAGAATCGGCACCACTATGCAGATAATCATCGCCAGCTTCGGATTAAGTATAAAAGACATAACAATAGCGCCCACCAACATAACCGGGCTTCTAAACACGCCTCTAAGCAGGGACTGGCAAAATGTCTGAATCTGGGTAATATCATTGGTTATACGGGTAATAAGCGAACCCGTAGAGAAATCGTCAATATTAGAAAATGAGAACTGCTGAATCTTCACAAATGTCTGCTTTCTCACGTCCGCCGCCAGACTGGCCGCACCCTTTATGGCAAAGTACGCTCCCAGCACTCCGGCAATCAGCATCCCCACCGCAAGAAGAAACATATAAAATCCATTAAGAAGAATATAATCCGTATCACCATTAGCCGCCCCCACATCAATAATGTTGGCATTCACAAATGGCAAAATAAACTCTCCGCAAGCCTCCAGAATCATAAAGAAAGGCCCGAGGATAAAGCAATATAAGTACTTTTTGACGATATTTTTATATTTTTTCATGGTAAATCTCCTAATTACGGATAAATTAAAAGTGTCTATAACCTTTCTTCAGGCGCAAAGCCGGAGGGGATAGTTCATGCGCAAACTTCCGCCCCGCAAAAAGGCTAAGCGACTGCCTACGGCAGCCGCATCACTTCTATATATATGTAATTATACCACTTTTCAAGTACAGATTTCTTGTTCAATTTAGAGGGATTAGGGAAGAATTCTGTAGAAGGGGGATGGGGGCTGTAATGTGAAATTTTAAATTCGTGCATGCGTGATCGTAATGTGCGCGTAATGTAAAATCTTAACCCCTGCCCATTCGATATGATATATTTTATCAAATACGCAAACAAAAAGGAGATTTTTTATGAAAAACTTACAAAACCACATCAAAAACTATCTTAACTACTGTCAATTTCAAAAAAGACTCGATGACAAAACACTAAAAGCCTACCGAATTGACTTAAAGCAATTCTCTGACTTAACGTCCGTTGAGGATATTACCTGTTTTACGACTGATTTACTGGAAGCCTATATCGCAAAGTTACACCAAGCATATAAACCCAAAACAGTAAAACGAAAAATCGCTTCTATCAAGGCACTGTTCCATTATCTTGACTACAAGGAAATAATTGACCGAAATCCCTTTAACAAAATGCATATCAAATTCCGTGAACCGGTTATTTTGCCCAAGACAATTCCCCTACATACAGTTGAAACATTTTTATCAACCATATACAAACAACGCAACTGTGCCAAAACCTTATATCAAAAACGAAACGCACTAAGGGACGCCGCCGTTGCCGAACTACTTTTTGCCACTGGCATGCGAATCTCGGAACTTTGCACTTTGAAGCCGAGCGATGTAAATCTATACGATAAAACGATACTCATATATGGAAAAGGCGCCAAAGAAAGACGAATACAGATAGGAAACAATGACGTTCTCCGCATACTTGAAGAATACCGCGAAGACTTCTTTACCGAAATCACGCGCTGTAACCACTTCTTTGCGAATCAGACCGGACAAGCACTGTCCGACCAAGCAGTCCGCAGAATGATTAAAAAATACTCTTCCTTAGCCGGAATAGACCTGCACATCACTCCCCATATGTTCCGTCACACATTTGCAACAAGCCTCCTTGAAGCCGACGTGGACATCCGCTACATCCAGGAAATGCTAGGGCATAGCTCAATTAATATTACCGAGATATACACCCACGTGGCTCTGGCAAAGCAGGGGGATATATTGGCTACGAAGCATCCGAGGGGTGGGTTTAGGGTGTGAAGGGAGAGTACTTTTCACTAGATAATAGAAGATTATCCGTTAATTTTTTGAATAAGAAGGGAAAGTGAGATTAATATGAACAATATGCTTGAACAATATATTGAGTTGTATAATGAGCTTATTTTAAATGAAAAAAATAAAATCCCCCTATGTGCAGCAGAGACACACATTTCATCGTTTTGCAAGCAGGCTTTAAATTCTGAGTTTGAAGGAAAATATTCCTTCGTCGACGAAAAAGGCAACGACTCTTTTATTGGTGGTGAATATGTATTTCGATTAAATGAACTTTTACATAAAGAATGCAAAGCTATTTTTAACGCTAATTATGCCAATGCTGACAGTCTAACTGGAATTAATTGCTTTTCGGTTTGTGCAATGTCGTTGCTTTGTAGAAATGACAATGTCTTAGTAACTTTACCACAACAAGGTGGACACCCTTCCATACCTCTCATTTTAGACTCATTGGGTGTAATTTACGATGAAATCCCATTTGATTATGATAAATATCAAATAAACTATTGCAAACTAAATAAGTTATGTAGCAGTCATAAATATAAGTTTATTATTTTTTGCCAATCTGATGTTATTAATCCTCCTGATATATCAAAAATATACATTAATAAAGATATGGGGATAATATATGACGGAACACAAACTCTCGGTCTTATTGCTGGGAAAGCATTAGATAATCCTCTAAATTATAATAATGTAATATTAATAGGTGGAGCTCATAAGACATTACCCGCCCCATCGTGTGGACTTATAATGACGAATACTATGCATTTTGCTGATAAACTTAAAAAAAATATTACCCCTAATTATTTAAGAAACACACAGCCTAATCATATTGCTGCATTATTATTAAGTTTAATTGAACAAGAACATTTTGGTAGAATGTATCAAAATAAGACTATTAATACAGCTAATTTATTAGGTTCAGAACTTGAAAAATTAAATTTTAAATTAGCTAAAATAAATCATAATACATATACATATACCCATCAATTATTTATATTAATGGATGAGCATGAGGCAGAAAAGTATTATATTGATGCTCAAAAGTTTAACATTACATTAAACAAAAAACATAAAAAATTGTTCCATTATGATGGTATTAGAATTGGCACACAGCAAATTTCAAGGTATAATTGGGGGAATAATGAGATTTCACAATTAGCTCAATTGTTATTTCTTCTGAAAAATGCAGAAAAAAATACAGAAATGATACTCAAATTAAGAGCATCTTTGATTTCAAAGAAAATCCCTCAATTTGAGTACGAAGATATTTCTATAGTATAGGCATAATACTTGTGTCAAAACATTGAATTATACATTCAGAGCCAGAATCCTCTAGCAAGATTGAATTAATTCTATGATAAATCCTACGACCATAGTTATTGTGCTTGCATAATTCAAGCATTCTATCAAGAGGCAAAATATCAAAATCTACGTCTTCCATTTTACATTTAGCAAGATAGTATACCATCAAATTAGTCTGTAGAACAATATTATTATCATCAGCCACAGATAAACATAATTTATAGTTGTGCATAGCATCTTCATATCTTTTGTATATTCTATATATTTCAGCACGTATAAAATATGCATTTGCCTGTAATCTATTATTCTGTGATTTGTATATATCAATAACTGTTGAAATAGATTTTATTAATTCTTCTGGATTGTCTGGCTTGTCATTGTAAAATTGATAAACAGCAGCATATCTCTGAAGTTTTAGTTTATTAGCCGTATCTTGGTTACTAATATTATCACTTGCTGCATAAACATAAGTATTAAAAAACTCTTCTAAAGAAGTTTTTTGACTATACGGAACATGTTCATCACCGATAAAATGCTTTGCCAAAAGTATTCCTAATGAATCAACTTTTGCTGTGAACGATTTATTTCTGATTTTATAAAGAATCATTAATGACTCATCAACCTTCCAAAGATGTTTCAAATAATGCGCTTTATGTAATTCAATCTCATTATTTTTGTTATAAGCATTATATGGAGCATTTTCAACTATTGACAGTAGTGCAATAGCATTTTCATAACGATTCAAGAGATGTTCACAATCAGCTTTTATTATTATATATTTATAGTACAAATCATTATTTTCCTGAAAGTACTCTTTATGCTGTTTTTCAAATTTATTCAACTCAGTTTCGGCACGCTCGTATTCTCCTGTGAAGAGAAATAAATTAATAGAATCAAGAACATCATCATATTCTGTTCGATGCAATAAAGAAATATCTTTTATCCATTTTACACTAGTTTGCTTACTCAATATAGAAGAAATTTTCCCAATATTTCCATTAGTGATTCGATAAAGAATTTTTATTTCATCCTCGGAAATACTTTGTATTCCTGGATAGTTATGTTGTATCTTTTCATGTAGCTCTTTAATATTACATTCATGGAATTTTGAAACCGTATGCTTGAAATAATTATTATCTTCAATTCTCTTTAATATATAAATTAACTGAAAGTGATACAATGACTGCTTAGATAACAAATAGTTCAAATTTTCAACATTATCAAAAATAAGTACTACTCTAGAATCAATTATATTATTGTTAAAAAAGTCTTCTATTTCTTGGCTATTATACACATCAAGATCTAAATAATAAGCTGTTTTGTACGGTAAACTTATTTTTTTAAAATTGAAATCGTTTGGAAAATTTATACGGTCAACTATTTTTTTCGCAATCCACGTTTTTCCGCAATGTTTATCATCTCCACTAATTTCAATTATGTGTTCTTTAATTGACAATTTACCAAGTATATTATCAACATCCTCTTCGCGATCAGTAAAAGTATTTTCGCTTAAGCGATTGATACTTCGATTTTTTCTTAGTCTATATTCGTCCCAAAGTGGAATTGCTGAATATATTGCTGGAATTAAAACTACAACAACTGCAGAAACTTTAATGATCCAATTACCTTCTTGGGAACTCCCACTGATAAATGTCATAAGCAATAATATAACCATCGAAAAGTATAAAAGAGATTTTTCATGTTTTTTCATAAATCAACACTCCATTTCATAAATTATCTCTAATTGCGTTTTTAAACATAAATAGAAGATATAATTCATTCAAAAAATTAACGGATAATCTTCTATTATCCTAAACCCTTAACTGTGTTATGACATAACCCCCCCTTTTTTTTAATCGTCATCATAATATAACTCAGGTTCATTGTAAAGCATCCCTCTTATCAAATTATTATCATAAAATATCCTCGTTATGATCACCAAATGAGCTAATACAAGTGCAGCCAGGATTGCTTTAATTAATTTCCTTTACATAATCCCACTCATATGCTAATACTATATGTGTCTATTTTACACAACATTAGCAGAAACAACAATCATTTTATGTTTTTAATGTAACTAACAACTACGCTCTTTAAAACACAAAAAACTCGTAAACTTATTCAGAACTAAAATATACTACTAAATGTTAATTATCGTGGCTCACTTATGCGAACCCCTGCAAACCTAATATTGTTTATCTTTCAAAATCATCCTTGGCATAGCGATTAATGTAGGCATTTAAACCTCTTCCTTCCATAGCAAGTACTTTCATATGTTCAACCTTGTCAACTCCAGCACTTTTATACGAGTATCTATATATTTTCGTACTTTTGAATTTAACATCTATAAAATCCTCGCCTATAGAATACTCTTCAACACCTGAAACACCATCTAGATCCTTGTATTTCTGCATAAACTCACATCCTCTCTTTTCAGACTGACACACCAAATTCAGTTGCGTATACATCTCTCACTTTCTCATATAGCTTATGTAAATGAACCAATGACATATCCAAAATCGGCTCAAACATAAATGAATTCAAGTGAATATTCTCTGGTGTGAACATTGATACCTGTTCCAATATAGGAACAAAACCATCACTTATACTCTCCTTATACGCACTAATCAAAGCACCTGTTTGACTATTATCAGATAAGATATCACTGATAATTTGCTGTCCATTAAGAACATTTTCTCTAATGCGCTTAATCATTATCTCTTCCGCCAGCAACCTTATAGCCATAGACAATATAAGCTTATTCTCTATCTCCAACTTCTCAACACACTCAATACTATTCGCCTGTCTTATAATAAAATCATATATCAAATCTGATTCTCTGCCTACAGCAAACGTAGCCCCTCCTGATTTGAACCAATATTTATTAAAGACACCTTGTACATCCATCAGTGTTAAAGTCTTAGTATCTTCCTTATAATGCAATATATTGGTCAATTTCAAGTAATCCACATCTTGATTTCCTTCTGTATACTCTATAAGATTTCTAACGAAAGGTATCGCCGCAATAATATACTTTTCTTCGCCTTTAGTTATGCGCTCCTTAAAATATCCAAAAAGCGTTTTGGTATATTTACATTCCTCAAACTTTATCTCTTTATTATCATTATATGCAATATACGAATTCTTCCTGATACCTAACCGCGAAGCTACAGTCCTATAGAAGTCAAAATTATGTGTCAGCAGTATCACCTTAAATATCTTCTGTCCATTCACACCCTTACATTTTGACATATCGCTTATATACTCTATTATGGCGTGTTTGTTCTTGTAATCAAATGACTCTGAAACATCATCCATGATTACAAGTTTCTCTTTCCCATCTTTTTCAGCCACCAATACGCTAAACAACATATTCAGTATGTAATAGGCGCGTCTTTCTCCTGTGCTTAATACAGCCAACAAATTGTCTTTAGTTACTACTTTCCCTTCTTTATCATTTCCAAACACATATTTAAAACTTGGCATATCCTTGCTAAGAATAACATCCTCTTGATTTCCCAGTTCTATCTTAAATGGCACAACGAATCTATTCTTAAATATCTCCAATGCCTTCTCCCAATCTGTACGTTCTTTTTGTGCTGTTTCTCTCAATATCTTTAACTCTGACTGTGCTTTTCTATAACTATCAAGCAGTCCCTTAAACGCTGTTTCCGCTTTCAAAAAAGCCTTTATCCATATCTTCTTTTTAAACTTATCAAAATCATTAAGTTCAACAATTACATCTGGATTTTTTTGGAGAAAACTATTAAAATCCCTAGTTTCCTTATTTTTCTTAAACACATCATTAATTTGATTAAAGATATCTCTTAACGCCTGAGTGTTTAAAATTTTATCTTTCTCCTGTTTAATAATTCTCTTGTATTCTTCATAAGATGCAATTTTCTTAAAGCCACTTCCGTCTTTGGCATTAAGTATAACCTCATTCTTTGCTCCAAAGAATCTATTACTATTTAACGAATCACCTATATTATCATAATTATTATGATCAATAATTCCCTTTTGCATATACAAAGATTTTTCAACCAACTCATTATACTTCTGTTCATAAGAATTTATTAACTCATATGTTCCACCAGAAGCAAACACCTTGTATACATTTTCATTAAACATCATTTTATAATTAATTGCATCCGCAGACAAACTGCATGCCATATCGCTTGAATATAGAACTTTATATATATCTTCCATACATTGAAACAATTTGTTTTTGTCATAACCCCAATCTTGTAACAATGTGTTCTCTACATCAAAAGAACTCCTTGTTGTATATCCCATATTAGCCTTTAACTGTTGATACAATATAGCTTTTAATTCCTCAATCCTTTTATAAATGAGTATATACTTCTTTCTTAACTCCTCATTGGCCATTAACAATCCCTGTGTCGCATCATCTGTAACTTCTTCTATCGGATTAAGAACCATAATTCTTTCTCCAAACACATCATTTCCATTTTCATCCGTTATTTTATAGCGGCTTTTTTCTCCATATATGCGTTCTTCTGGATCTGCGTTGGCTTTTCTTGCCCTAAAAGTATTTGCGAGAGATGATTTCATTGTCCCATTCGGAGCATATATAATAGCTATATTCTTTTCATTAAAGTCTATTGTGTGTTTCATCTTTTGAATACCATAACAATTTTCCAACTCAATATTTAACTGTCGCATAATATACCTCCTAAATTACATTATTATACTCACCTTATCTTGGCAACAAATCGTCTTATCATTTTTTAACTTATTTTTATATTATTATCTTTTACCGCTTCACTTAATATCTCCTTATCCCCCTACTCAAAATAATACAAATACACATCCTCCAGATCCACGTTATCATCCACCTTAACAGCCTCTTCTGGCAACTCGTCCCCCACAATTCTAAGTGCCAGTCCATTCTTTCGCTGTCTGATATTACCTACCTTGTACTTCTCCTGAAGTTTCCCAACCTCATCAAGTGTACAGGTAATCTCAGCAACCTTGCCCTGCATCTGCTCGATAAGCTCGACAGGTGTGCCACTTGCGATTATCTCACCTTTCTTAAGAAGCAATACCTGGTCCGCAATACATTCAATATCACTTACCACGTGAGTTGCAAAGAGAATAATCTTGTCCTTGCTAAGCTCTGCTATGTAGTTACGGATGCTAATTCGCTCCTTCGGGTCAAGGCCTGCTGTGGGCTCGTCCAATATAAGTATCTTAGGGTTTCCAAGAAGTGCCTGTGCAAGAAGCACTCTCTGCTTCATACCGCCTGAGAAACCACCAATCTTCTTATACGCCACATGGGTTAGGTTCACTATCTCAAGAAGCTCGTCAATCTGCTGATTCACAGTCTGCCCCTTCTCGTTCTTTCCTTTAACGCCCTTAATCTCCGCCATATACTTAAGAAATGCTTTTGGCGAAAAGTCATCATAGAAGCCCTGCTGCTGTGGCATATAACCCACCAACGCTCTGAACTTCTTGCCAAGCTTCAGTATGTCTTCGCCACCGTATAAAACCTTGCCGCCTTCACTTCCTCTGTCACGACTTACGTTGTCCGTGATTAAGTTAATCATAGTACTCTTTCCTGCACCATTGGCACCAAGTATACCGTATACGCCTGGCTTAAATGTGTAATTCACGCCCTTTAAAGCCTGCACTGTACCGTATGTTTTTGATAAGTTTTCAAGAACTAATTCCATACAATCCTCCGTTTTTATACTATCAATAGCATTTCAGTCCCCCTACTTATGTATTTCCATCACATATAACAGAATAACAACTTAATTTTCAATATGAATCAATTATCGAAATAATCCAATAATGCTACTTTTAGCTGATGTTCTTGTCCATATTCATTGTTTTGGTATATATCAACATACTTTTGAGCAATTTTATATTTATTAGAATCATTTTCCGCAAACTGAATTATAGTCTGTTTTTTACCAATGTAATTTATATCCGTAGGCTGTATACAACTTTTATCACCTCTCAATCGTGAAGTTTTTGCTGTATTGTCAAATACAAACTTGCTTATTACATCCAGCTCTTCACCATCTGATTCCGAACGAATAACATCCACTATGCTGTCATAATATATTTGTGGTATCAGACAGTCTTCTATTTCAGTCTTTTCATAGACATTACCATTAGTAGTAGTTGCTTCAATTAATTTTATTTCTTCATCAACAATCTGCAACCTCTTAATATGTAACCCTATCGGTTTAGCAGAACTTAATGTTAAAGGTATACCTATCTCCTTATATTTCTCATCAGTATCAATAAGGAACAACATTTTACCTTCTCTAGCATCCGTTTCATTCTTTTCAGACATAGGTGTATATAATAATTGATATAACTTAACTACATTTCCACAGCCTCCTACTGACAATATTTTTATATCCTCTCTTCCTTCCAACATAGTTTCAAGGTATAACTTATCAACACGGCCTTCGCAAATAATCCATTTCGTATCAGAATTATTACGCATATAAGTAAGAATACTTGTAGCTAAATCGAACAAACTCTTTAACTCTATAACATCCGGATATCTTCTTCGCTCTTCCAAACATGTATTAAAATCGAACGAAGCAACATCAACTCCTTTACTATCGCCTTTTCTTGATATTTGGTGCATACTTCCACATTGCGTTATCGGCAAGAAGCCATACCAATGCGTTGTTAATATGATTTGCTTGTTAAACTTCTTAGATAAATTTTCTAACATTATAAATTGGTTAAAGCAATTAGATATATGCATCGACGTTTCGGGTTCATCAATTGCTAATACAATTTCCCTTTCTGTATCATTATCTCCGTTTGCTACTAGTACTGAATATGCAACATCTATCAACGCTTTCCTTTGTTCACCGGAACTCAACTGGCTAATTTTTCTACCATTACGCTTTAGTACTCTTAAAGGAAAATATGCTTCTAGTATTTTTTCTCTAATATCCCTGGCAGTTAAGCTTTTCTTTCGCACCTCTGAATCAAAACAATAACTATTATCAACATTTGAAATAGCACTATTTACTTGCTTAATGAATTGATCCAAATAATTATTAATGCGATTTACTATTGGCACCTCTCCATCTTGTGACTTAGTTAAAATTTTTTCTATCTCACTCAGAAGATTTTTATTCAACAACATCTGCATTTCTGTATTTTCGAGCCTTAATAACTCATTTAATGACTGTTCTACCGGAATATAGAGGTAATTATATCCCGAATACACCTCGCTCCTCATCTCATCTAATCTAGATTGTGTTGCATCTTCAGACAATTGAAAATGTTCTGAAAAATCTTTAATAAACTCTTTATGAAAACCACTTGGAAGGCATGCATGCTTTTTATCTTCTAATTGAACTCCTAATAGCACTAAATAATAGTTATCCTTATACTTATCTTTAATTTGTCCCCTAAATTTGTAGAACGGTATGAGAGTCTGATTCGATGAAGAACTCTCATCATAATCCCAGAAATAATCACTCATATATTGAAATGCGTCTGCATATTTTTTAATAACAGTTTTCTCAACTAAAAACACCGGACATATATATGCTTCACTCTTTTTCGCATTAGCTGTAACATTCCATTCTCGATTATTTAATGCAACATCTAACGCCTCCAAAATTCCGCTTTTACCAACTCCGTTATTCCCAACATAAACTGTATATTTGTTCTCAACATCATCACATATGGGTAAAAAATTCACATTTTCATAATTCTTATAATGTCTTAACCAAACTCCTGCAATCATATTATTCCTCCGTACTACACACTGTTTTATTTACAACCTTCTTAAATATACCGTAGTTTATCACTTCTACAGCAATACTCCTGACCTTTCAATCACAACTACCAACGCAATTACCACAACTAAAAGTATAATAGTAACCGCACGGTTTCCTTTTTTTCCAATAAGCTTTGATGATACAAGTGCAATCGCAGTTGTGCCAAGCACAACAAGATAGCGCACCAGCAATCTCAACAGCATCCACTCCGCAATGGTTACATTAAACGGACAAGCTTCCATAAATGTAAGACTAATCACCGGTGCTGAAATATATGGCATTCCGTAATAACTGAACATCCATGCATAATCAATAACATAAACAATACCAAACAGCATTGTTGCCATAACAATTCCGGCCACAACCTTACGCACTGTGAGCCATCTGCGACCTTTAACTGCCGAACAAAGTATGCTCTCCATCCCCGTGCGGCTTTCAAGCAAGCTAACCTCCGATATAATTATCATTATGGCAGACACAATAACAATAAGCAGTATCAACTCCCTCATCTGTCCGTATTTACCGAATATTGATTCATATCCTCTGTCCGAGATAAGGTATCCTTTTACCCCACGTTCCGCTTCAATTCTGTCAAGATACTCCATCTTCGCTATGAATTCTTCAACATTTTTAAGTTTTAACTGATAGTATTCAAGATTACTACTTGCTCCATACAATTCTTCAAAGCTTATCTCTCCATTATAATACTTCTTTGTCATCTCCTGTGCGTACGCTTGTGCCACATTATAGTCTGCAAGGGCGGTATCCACTATTTTCTCTATCTCAGAATAATTACTTCCACCTTTACTAAGATATATCTCATCTCGTTTTTCCATGGACTCCGAAAACTCTGTTTTTCCATTTGCAGCGAAATACATAGCAACTACAACCATTGCAACCATAACTGCAAGCCCTTTAGCCGTTACAAGTAGTTTGTGAAACTCCTTTAACATAACCGGTAAAGGGGCAAACACCTTCTGATACCACATCCATATATAATCTGTCATCTTTGCAAGTAGTGTCTTCTTCTGCTCTGGACGCATCATTACAGTAGCTGTAATTGATGCTACATATGCCATCACCACTGTAGCCACAAGCACAATAACCGTTATGGTAGACACTGATACCACCAGAGTACCCCAGCCACGATTCTCATAATTCCCCAAAATTGCATTGATATTAAGTAATCTCACAACATTTATCTGCTTAAACAAGGCATATACACTTTGATATGAAATTCTGTAATACAGAAGTGACTCAATACCAAAAAGTATTCCTGATATTACAAGCGCTTGATTTCTCTTCCTGAACATGGTAAAAAGCATCCATAAAAACATACTTAAGGCATAAATCGCGAACCACGAAAATATGAAATTTAACATTACATACTCTAACTTGTTCAGTGCATATGTAAAATGACCGTACTCGCTCAATGTCTGAATAGGTGCAAACAAATCATCGGCTCCTCCATACATACATAAAGCCGTTAAAAATGTTGTAAAATACAACCCCCCCGTCACAATCAACGATATTATAAGCAGAACCAACCCTCTCGTTACACCTATTTTTGCCCTGCCATATGCACTACTATGCACAATCGTCCACATATTATTTTCACGTTCCATAAATAGGTTATAAATCACTAAAAGCATAAGTCCCATCGCTATATAAAATGTGTAATAGTACACCGTAAATTCACTAACCGCCTTATCATTGGTTATAGTAAGTTTAACCCCCTCAAGCCTCTTAAAATCTTTGGCAGTCTTTATGATATTGTTATAACTAAAGGACTCCTTTTTAGTAAATATCGAAAACTTCTTCATATGCTCTGCATTCGCCTGTACCTGTGCCAGTTCTTTATCAAATCCACTAAGATATGCAAACTTTATACGCATTTCTTTGGTTACTAATCTGTACTTGTCCTTATCCCCCTCTGATAAACCATTATTATCATCCGTCAGAAGTTCCATTGCTTTATCTGGTCCATACTTTGAATACTTTTCAAGGCATTCACGTCTATATGCATTCTCTTCCATAAGTTCGACAAAGCTCTTGCCTTCTAACTGCTGGTAAGCAAACAAACACATATTGGCTACCGCCACTACAATCAGGAGCACCGCAAATCTTCTATTCAATAATCTCTTCAGTTCTCCCATGCCATTCTCCTAACTCAATTGGTAAATTAGTATATTACTCACATCAACACTTGTGTCATATTTATAATCAATTCCATACATTCTTGTTTCTTTAGTGCCGTCCTCATATGTTATATCAGCAGTTATTCTAAGATATTTTATACACTCCTGCTCTTCTCGCTTCTTTTCATTAATTCCCGAGTCATTTCTACAATAATAGTAGACCGAAAAGAAAACTTCTTCCTCATCTTTATCTTCCCACATATAAGTCACACTGTTCGTTGCAACCACACTTTCCTTTATAGATATACTTTGCTCCTGCAAATAGTCATCCATAAAAGAACCCACACAGTTACTCAGACTGTACTCTATTGATTTAATCTTATCGCCTGTAATTAAATCTCCTACATACACAGTCTTTACTCCATATGTATAGCAATCATGTCTGTATGTAGACGACGAACCTCTTCCCCCAGTGAATTTATGCGACATCTCTGTCTTTTCCAAACCGTTATTATAAGTTTCATCAACACTGTTCCTTATTTTTTCCACTGCTTTTGTAATATTCTCCTGTGTCTGAGTTTCATTTGGTATCTGACTTTCATTTAATGATTGTACAACATCACAACCTGTACAACAAAGCACTATAACACATAATAACAATGCCATCGCACCACTTATCCCCTTTAGCCTTAATGTCATTCCACATCTCCTTCCAACCAATTAATCTTTCCGGTTTCAAAGAATTCCTTTTTTGAAAAGCATTCCTTTCCGTTCATCTTCCTCACTACAGTTGATTCTTTGTCCGTCGTATATCTATCTACAAAGAAATACTCCGAATCACCATTATCTATACTTAGAATGTGCTCATCTTGCATATCTATCGTACTTTTTAATTTACCATCATCATATATCCATATGGTCATCCTCATATCATAGTCAAGTTTCATAAAATGATCGCTGTATATTCGCCAAACACTATTGTCCATATATACATATCTCCCATCATATGATAGGTTACAAAAACCACTTTCCTTGCCTGCCTTATATACCAGTTCCCTTTTGCCTCCATTCTCTCTATATAATCCTTCATTGTATACATAGTAATACAGAGCCCCTGCTTTAGTATCTATGCAATAATCATTAATACTAGCATCTACTATTTGTCTTGTTTCACCACTCTTTACATTAGACGCATACAATCCCTTACCTTCCTTATTAAAGGTTCCGTTTGCTTTCTCTTCGACTGTCGTTATTACAAAGTACACTTCATCACCGTAGCTCTTTAGATACATTATCCGAGATGCTCCACCTTTATAATCAAATACGTGCTCTATCTTTTTATCTTTTAATGACATTCTACTTAATCCTATAGTCATTTCACCATCTGTAATTGTTTCATCTTCACCTCTTGTAAAATAAATGTGTTCGTCACAAAAAACCGCTACGTCACTTGCTTCTTTACCCACAACTCCTAGTCTGCTAACCAACATCCTTGCATTCCCATCTGGTTCACAGCTCATAAGATTTATCACATTATTATCGTTTTCTATCCAATATAACTTCTTGCCATAATAGAATATTTGACGACAATTTTTACTTGCATCCACATACGCCATACAATTGTTGTTTTCATGACTACACTCCGCCTTGCTACACAACGGCGTTGCCTCCCTAGTAGATACATCATAATAAATTATGTATTCTCCATAATCATCAAAATAGTAATATCCTCCTTCCCCCTTCGCTACCTGTCTTGTAGCAAAATACGACTGACTCGAATCCAAATCTGCACCATCTATAGTTATATCATTTGTAGAGACCTTTACTTTGCACCCTACCAACAAAACATTGACCAACACGACAACCATCACAGCAAACAGTGCACATTTTTTCTTTATGTATGATATATCTGCCATAATAATCTCCCTTCATGTAAATCGAAATATCCGGATATATTGTCCAAAAATATAACCGGATATTCTAATTACTTATGTAACGCAATTAATCTTAGGAATACAAATTAATACTCATCGTATCTTTTCCACTACCACCATCATTATCATATGCCTCATACTGCAATTGAACATAATAAAAATATGTTTTGCTTCTGCTTACAAAGGCACCGCTGGAATAGACCTGCTCTCTTGCACTCTCCATTGAAGGCTGACCTACATTTCCATATATATCAACATATTTACAGTAACCTTTTATATACATGTCACTTACCACATTAGTAGATATACTGCCCTGTGCTAATGTTTCTCCAGCTGTAATACTTATAACCATTCTTCCATCACCTGGGTCCATATAAACATACTTGCTCTTTGTCTCTCTCTCATATGTCTCCTCCGCATATACAGGAAGCGTCATACCTACCATAACAGAACAAGCCAGTACAAGTGCACCTATTCTCTTTACTATTTTTTTGAACATACGATCTTTCTTCATACCGTAATATCTCCTTACAATTTTATTTAATTATTTTTTTCCGGGCCCACTTTCGTGAGCCCACCTCATTACTCCTTACTTGCTCATCTTCGCAAGTCTCTCTGCCAAGTTCTTTGGCTCTTTTGGCTGATTTAAATAACAAAACGATGAACTGTTTACTGTTCCCCTTGCCGCCTTATAACCTACAGCCTTAACCACATTAAGTACCTTCTTCATATAACTTGTCCTCCTTTCCCAGTAGTAACACTGATACCTGAAGAAGTGTTATTGACAACACATTACATATGGATGTCGCCCACTCTCTCAACATCAGTATTCCAATTATGCAAATCACACTCAGCACTCTTGATATTGTCCGATTTCTCGCTCTTTGTTGGTCACTAAGCGGTTTATTCGCATGTGCTTTCGGAGCACATATCCATATAACCGTTGTTCCAATTATCCCCAATACCATTATTAAACCTGTGTATTTACTCATAATGCTGGAAATCAGAATGTTTATTACACACGTTGACAAAGTCATAACCGTACACACTATCTTGGTTGAAGCATGATATCCTCCCGTGAAACTCCTAAGCACTGCAAATGCACCTACAAACACTAATGTTTCCACTATGCATCCTAGTAATAAGCCCGATACAAGAAGTAACAAAGTTTCCAAAACTGAATCCATTAATACTTCAAAACCATATGTGTATATGTCAATATCTTCTTCATCAATAGTATCCTTACGACATAAAAATAAGGATATATTATAAGCCAATTTATGTGTCATAGATTTCTCTCTCCGACATTATTTGACATAATAATACATCCTTTTTATGCTTTTGTGTCATTTTGAGCACGAACGACATTTTCCGTGCACGAACGACAGGTTTTTATTCTTTTTATCACTATTCTATATCGTTGGAATCTTAAAAATTATACTAAATATATTGTTATCATCAGATATCTCAATACCCCCATTATACTTTTCTATGATATTTCTAACACTTTTCATTCCCCATCCATGGATATTTTTATCCTCCTTACTTGTTTCTAATTCGGGATTCTCATCAAGAACTGATTTTTCGATATAATTATTGACGACTGCCTTTATTATATCACCTTCCTTACGCACCTTTATATCTATACTTCTCTTATCCTCATTCACACACTCTTCCGCTCTGATAGCATTATCAAGCAGATTAGCAAACACAATCGCAATATCCTGTTCCATATGCTCTGAATAACTTGTGCTAATCTTTGTATTACATCTAATATTCCTATCATCACATTGAGATACACAATTATAAATTACAGCATTAATAGATGGATTTCCTTTTATGTAATCAGTCTTCTGTTCTGCTTGCACTGTCTTTTCAATATACTTTTCTAACTGTGTCAGTGCTCCCTCCTTATTATCCACCTCTACCATATCTCGTACAATAACTGCATAGTGCTTAAGATCATGCCTTAATACTCTAACCTCTTCGTTGTTCTTTCGCATACTCTCAATCATATCAACTTGACTTTCTAGCTGAAATTTCAGCATATGAGTCTCTAACACCTGTTTATTCTTAGAACTAATCTTAACTACAAGGACAGCACACGTAATCAAAACAATTACAATCAATACGCTTATGACAAACAACTCATTCTGTGCTTTCACCTCCATAGAAGTGCTTACACTAATTACATAGAATCCATACACTATGAAAAGATTAGCTATTATCATAACAATAACAACTGTTTTTTCTATCGGTGCTAGATTCAACCACTTTCCTTTATAAGACAGAATAATCCACAAAATTGCACATATAAAAAATTTCTGAATTAGCATTGCCCAAATTCTTTCCACGCTTCCTGCAGTCGCTAATTCTAGAGCAATTTTCCCTGTAGTTATGGAAAGTACCGGAAGAACAATACTGCTGATAGCACAATATGTTACATTAAGAAAAATTGGCCATATAATATGTTCATACCTCTCTCCCTTTAAAGACAATACACAAAACAAAACTTCAACCAATATTATACATACCATCTGTGGAATAAGATATGCCATGAGATACTGTGCTATCAAGAAATATATCACTGCGAATATATATCTATTTTTCTTTTTCCTTTCTCGCAATCCTAACATTGTTTCAAGGAAAAACATGTGAATAGCAGTATCTATTATGCTTATTCCATACTCAACAATCACATAGCCCATATTCTAATCTCCTATACACTCATATCTTATGTAGTCATTATACTTCTTCCACGCTTCCTCTTTATGAGTACGTCCTATTGAGATTCTCTGCCCACCAACCAATGTCAAACTCTCACTTTTCTTTGATACAACGTACTTAAGATTGCATATGACTGACCGATTACACTTAACAAACTCCATCGCATCCAACAAATAATCATACTTCGATATTGGTGCTTTCTCATCATACACATTATCCTTCGTATGAAATTCAACATAGTGTCCCCTAGCCTCTATATAATGAATATCTTCTGCTCTGAGGTGCATTTCTTCTTTGTCCTTTCCATATGTGAACGATATAACTAGTTTCTTTCCATACCTGTCATACCACTTATGGAACTCTCTCTTCAATTCCTCTTCAAGATACATCTTTCTTACAAATCCAAGTGGTCTGAAAGAAAATGTCTGATATACCAATCGTTCCTCGTTGCTTACAAACAACAGATTATCTCCGCCTGTAACCTTATGAATCTCTTCAGCCACGTCAAACCCACCCACATTAGGCATCAATATATCCAACAATACCAGATCGTACTTAGTACACTTCAACCCATCCAGCATAGCTTCACCGCTATTAAACTCGTCTATTTCATATTCTATCTGAGACGAATCACATATCTTTTCCACCTCAGTTCTTATCATATCAACATATATCTTTTCGTCATCACATATCGCAACTCTAATCATATTTCACCGCCTATACAATTCATCGCAAGTAATACACATTCATAGTTGCTATTATTATACCATATTCTTCCTATTTTTCCTAGTGTAATTTGCCTTTACAACTCATAAAACAAAGGCATTTGCCCCATAGTTTTACCTATGAAACAAATGCCTTTAAATCATTATTTTCCTGTTAATCATTTCTCTTTGGATAGAACATCTGATAATCTGCTGTTCTTCTAATAGTCCTATACCTCAATACCCTTTCTACCCAACTTAAAGTCAATGCCACAAACACTACTCAAAGTAATACAAATACACATCCTCCAGATCCACGTTATCATCCACCTTAACAGCCTCTTCTGGCAACTCATCTCCCACTATTTTCCTCACATAAATACTGTCTTAGCCAACAATGTTCCCACTGACACATACTTAACTATGTCCACACCACACAACACCATAATCTGCGGAACCAACAGAACTATAGATACTCCTAAACTACCGTAATAACTGAACTTCTTTGATATATAGTACACAACCAATGCTAATAGCATCAGTACCATTATTCTAAAAGCTCCCACTATAGCACAGTACTGAGCTATAGATACATTTAACGCACAGTTTTCCATAATATGTACGCTTTGTATTGGTGCATCCAAACTTCCCGGCTCGTACATATGCAGGATATCATACCAGTTAAGACCATATACTGTCACACCTATTATGACCGCATATAAAAGAACTACGCCCATCTTACACCACTTATTACTTTCACGCCCTGGCGATGCTGTGATTAAAGCGTTCATACCGCAGTACTTTTCATAGGATTCTATACCAAAGCACATCATTACTACTGCCAACATAGCCAATAGTGCGTATAGTTGCTGATTGCTCTGCAATTGATAACCAAACATTGCTTCATAAGGCTCCTGTCGTATAATACGCCCCTCTATACCCCTTTTCTCCAATCTGGTCAGGTACTCCTTTTGCATATTAGCTTCATTAATCAGCTCTTTGTATACTTTCTCGTAAGACGCACCGTACTGGCTTGCCACTGCCTTATCATACATAACCTCATAGTTTTCTATGAGTTCATCCAGTTCCTGCCCCAATGTCATATCCTCTGCCAAGTCATAAAACTCCCCCACGGTGTCATATACACTGTTAGCACTGTACCTTTCCAGCCTGTTATTAAACACCAAAAGTACCACAACCACCAGGAATACCAGTCCCTTTTGCAGAACAAGCGACTTGTACAATTCCTTCATGAAATGTGGCAACTCTCCCACAACCTTGCGCTTCAATACCGCCACCTTCTCAATTAGCATTTCCACCTTAGAAGCACTTCTCACCGGGCGAACCTTAGTACAATACACAACAACTACAACTGCCGCCAACACCAGTATAACAGCCGCTATTATGCAGGTAGTGTCTCTTACAGACAGTATAAAACCACTATAGCCCCAATTTCCGTACCTACAAAACACATCGCGGCCATTAACCAACTGAAACACATTAATATAATGCAGGAACCTCACAATAGAATTCGCAGGCACCGCATAATATATAACTGCCTGTACCGACATTCCCATAAAAAATGCTGTTATACCTATTTGGTATGAAACAAACATATTAATTATCGCCCAAAAGATCATCCCCACAACAAATGCCATAAACCCTGACACAACTATGAAATACACTAAGAATTCCATTCTGGAACCAACGAAGTTTAACACTGCAAAATCACTACTACACTGCAAAGGATTACTTAAACCCCCAATGTCGCCAAACATTACCGCTCCCACGCAAAATGTAGCTCCATACAACACCACTGAATACACTACGGATGAAACCAACAGCGTCAAAGCTCTCACCGCATTTAGCCTAAAACGCCCGTGAGGCGTGGCATATATAAGCTCAGTCACACCATTTTTCTTTTCTTTCATAAATCTGTAGACTGTCACAAGCACCATAAGCACCAACATATACTGTGCTAAGTCATACTCAAACAGGGCATCAAAGGCACGACTGCTGTCAACCTTAACCTCAACCTCCATAAGCTTACCTAAGTCACTTATATTTTTGTTAAGATTACGCTTCTCATATACACTTATATCCGAGAACAGATTTAGCGTAAGCATTGTTCTGGCATAATCTATCTTACCACCTATGTCAGCATTATACCTGTCTGTATAATCTATGCGATTCTCAAGCTGCATTCTTGCAAGAGTATATGCCTCCTTGTTATTCTTAATATCCTCTGAATTCTCCCCATAGAATGCTTTAATAGTATTAAGCACAGGGTCCGAACTTGCTTTATATTGTTCATAATGCTTAATCATGCCAACATAATATTCTTCCTGCTTCATACCGGTTCTAAATTCCAGATAGTAGAAAAGCATACTAAGCATCACTATAGCCATTAATGCAAGACATGTATTCCTGCTATACACTCGCTTAAGCTCCATCCGACACCTCCTTCAGCTAATCACTCCCGTATGTAACCATTCCATTAATATTTATATCCGGCATATGGATATTCCATAAGTTTGGTTACTTTTAACTTTCCTGTTCCTATACAGGATTTATCTATAACACAGGCATAGGCATAACCATAACCATAATTGTCATTAATTGCCCATTTATTACCTTCTTTTCCAGTTCCTTCAAACAGATTAATAACTTTAGCGTCCATAGATATCTCTGTATCCTCTGTCTTGATTACTGTGCCGGCATCACTTACTGCCACAATAAGATATTGGTCCGTATAAGCTATATTCCCCAACTGTCTTGCTCTAAGGCTACCTGCCGATGTGGAAGTCATATTAAATGTATCAACCTGTTTTAATTCCTTGTCAAAAACATTAATATAAAAATACTCATCTGTAGATTCATATACGTATATATAATCATCATCCGCTCTTGTGACATGGGTACAATTAATCCATCCATCATCTTGTATAGACTTTACACCAAGTTTTTCATAAAATACTTCACAGGAATTAGTTTTAGGTGAATAGGCATACATCCTATAATTTTCCTGCTCTGTACTGACCATTTCCGTCGTAGCAAATAATAAACGTCCACTATTATCTACATATGGTGATGAACGCTGCCAATGAACCTTTCCTGCAAACATGTCACTTTCAAATCCAAACTCACACACCTTAGAAGCCTGTGTATCTCCTGGCATATATTTATACACTTGACATTTAGGCTCAAAAAAATAACTGCCATCCATATTAGGAGTACCACCCAAATCACTTATAACCATAGTAATACCATCTGTTTCGTTACCACCTATAATGACACCTTTTGATATAAATTCTAAAATATCATTTCCCCAACCAAAGAAGAATATGTCATCACTTAATTTTTCCGGTTGTTTGTGACCGTCCAACGGAACTTTGTACAGTGATACATAACATTGACGCCTTTGTGTATGCGAAACAAAATCATCATAATTACCTGCAAACAGATTCGCCATGGAGTCTGTATATTCCGGGCATATATACTCCTTGCCTAGTTTTCCGGCTTTGACACTCTTAACATAATACATATAATCTCCGATGACTTTTACACCTATATCCGTATCTCCCCATAATCCAACCATTTCGTATTCTGAATTAAGCGAGATAATTTTTTCCTTATTGTTGCCAAACTTATCATACCTTACTAATGTAGCCTCATCCCAATCCAAATAGTTTTTAGCTTCTATCATATAGATATAACCGTCTTTATACCATATATTCCCGTCGGCACATTCAAGAATATCTCTTGACTGTTGCTCATCTTCCAGACTAGTAAAATAGAATTCTGTATCCTTATATGCTCCACAAGTATCTGCTTTTTCAGCTGAATGATCACACGTAGCATCAAAACATAATGGTACAGCCTTCTTACTATCTGCATCATAATAATGCAATAGATTATTAAACATAAAATATGTTCCATTGCCAATATTAACATTAACCTTATCAGTCTCACTCCCATTCTTACCACAACCTGAAACAAGGCAGATGATAAGAATTACAATAACTATACCTATCTTACGATTCCCCATACACTAAACTCTCCTTTTTATGTTTGTTACAATTCTCATAGATGCATAAAAACAGCTACACCATAATTAGCTTCATGCGATTATCTGCTAATTATAGTATAGCTGTTCTATTTTTTGCTTTTCAATTGTCATGTCGTGAATCCCGATTTTTTGTCGCGAAATCTTTAATTAAAAGTATTTTGCAAGTCACTCTTTTCTTTTTGTCATTTTTATATTCACATACGCCGCCATACTTTTCCACCACATTTTTTATGTTCACCATTCCATAGCCGTGTCCCCTGCTATCTTCCTTTGTTGTCTTGGTATTCAAATCAACTTCAGACATATCTGCACTTACTGTATTACTTATCTCTATGTTCATACAGTCTTCATCTTCAAAGACATAAAATGTTATCTCTTTATCTTTAAGTCTCCCTGTAGCCTCTATGGCATTATCCCATAGATTAGTTATAAGACAATGTAAATCCACATCATCAATTCCACTGATAGGACCATTTATAACATACTTAACATCAATTCCTAACTCTCTACACTTTTCAATCTTTTGGTTAAGTATATAATTCATTATAACATTGTTAGTGTAATTTACCTTGCGTAATCTTCGAACTTCCCTATCATAGAATTGTCGTATGAATTCCTCGGTCTCCTGACACTTTCCATCTGCTAACAATTCCTGTGCAGTTACGCAAACCTTATTAAACTCATGCCGCACTTTTTCTATTTGATATACTGTATTATTCAGCTCGTTTATATCATATTCCTGCCTTTTATAAACAGCAATCTCCAGTTCTCTCCTCAGTTTTTCCTCATAGTTCTTTTCGCCAATACAATACACAATTAAGCTAATCATTACTAGCAATATAACACCAATAAAAATAGCCCCTCCATACAGCAAATCATTGCCCATATCCACAATTGATTTCTGTAACATAGACACTATAAATACGCTGATTGATGCTAAAACTATTGCTATTATTGAGTACATCTGATTACTCTTTTTTTCGTTATATTTAGTATAATTAATTTCATATTTTATAGCCCAGAATAACGTCATCTGGCTAAGTATCGTTCCAATATATTTCGAGATATGTGTATATTTAGTATTCTCTATAAAAATCGTACCAATTATCAATGTAACCACATTGCTTACAAATATTTCCACTAATATTATAATTAGTACTACCATAGTACAATGTACTAATTGATGTTTAATAGCCTGGTCTGATAAGATGACACTTATTGCTAACACTGCTATAAATAAAATCATAACTTCAAGCACTTCAAAAATATTCAGCAATGTCAATATTTCCATACACAAAAATAGGGCTACCGTCTCAATTACACATACAAACCGCCTGTCATATTGGCTTTTATGCCCTAATGTATTTACTAAATAATATGTAGTTATAAACCCTCGAAAAATATTTACGACTAAATTAATAATAAAATCTACAAACACAGCAGTTGTCATAACTATCTGCACCTTCCATCATACGTTTTCATCCCATAAACACAATTGAAAAAGCATAATAAAGCAATTCAGCATTTCATCTTATACATCTTCCACTCATAAAACACAGCAACTTTTCTATCTTCGCTTATATGAAGTTTATCTCCATTATCCATAACAACATCCGTGTCTTTAATTGTAGCAATATATTTCATATTCACAATACATGACCTGCTAATCTTTACAAAACCATTGCTACACAATTTATTTTCCATCCGGCCAAGCTTGTCTCGAAGCTCAACAAACTTTTCTAACATATCAATTTTTATGTAATGATCTTTTACCGTTATACTACGGATATTGCACCCATTTATAGGCACTTCTTTACGTCCATCCATAAACATAAATAGCTTTTTTTCTATCTCTAGATAATCGCACACTGAGTCCATAGCCATATCAATATCACTTTTGATACAATGCTTTCTGATGAAACCAAGCGGTCTGCATACATACGAACTATACACATATTGTTCGTGGTTTGTAATATATACAAGCCCTGTATTCAATTTAGCTTTTTCTAATGCCCTAGCCACATCATGCCCCATCACATCGCCATACTCAATATCTATAAAATAAACATCTATGTTATCTTCTGCCTGTTTAGATAAACATTCTTGTGCTGTCCCATAGTAAACAACACTCACCTCATCAGGCAGTCGTTTTTCACACTCCTTCTTTATAACACCCGAAAATGCATCTGCAAATTCTCTATCATCATCACATATCGCAACTCTAATCATATTCTATTTCCTAATCTCCATTTCCCAACACCCGCACCGGTTCCATACGCATTATCTTATAAATCGGATATCCCATGGAAAGAGATATTATAAGAATCATAGCCAATGCAACACCTAGCACCGTTATTGGTCTCATTATAATTATAATCTCCGTGCCTGTCAAAAGATTAATACACACGGAACCTACCAAGAACAATACCAATGCCACTGCACACAAACTCAGCATATTACCTGCCATCTCAAGAAGAATCTGCTTGTCTGACATACCGCACACCTTACGTACAGCAATCTCCTTACGTCTCTGAATTATCCAGAATTCTGACATAAGCATACAATTGAATATGCAGAAAATGTACACCAGCACATTAGTCTTCATACTTTCAGTTTCTAAAGACTTTGCAACATAATTGTCACCTAGCGAGTTCATCTTTTTCGACTCTATTAAGGCACTTCCATCGACACTTTTTATGTTGTTATACACCTCTGTATATGCCTGCTCCAAATCCTCCTTGTTACTTGCCAGCTCCAAAGTATATGAACCTGTACGTACCAGTGTTTCATACACATTTTCACCAATGCAGGACATATTAAACACCAGCTTATAGTCCCAATAATCCGAACGTTCGCTACCTATAACCCCTACAATTTCATAGCTTTCCGACTCAATAGTTATGTACTTCCGACCATTCTCCTCATAAGCATACTGAAGCTTTCCTCTGCCTACAGCAACCAGCCTTTTTCCAACATCACCATTCTCTCCTCCAGGCAACCTTCCGCTGACCATAGGGTATGGCATTTCCTCATTATTCTTTATAATAACTTCCGAACGATTATTAGCTCCTTGCTCAAGAAATGCTAACGAAAGCTTTCCTGCTATAATCAGGTTTCCCTGCTCCATATCCATACCTGCATATGTAAGTATATCTCTGTCACTTATGGTTGTAACATCCATAGATATTCTATTTTTATATATCCCATCCAGCTTATCCAATTCTTTATCATAAGCCTTGTTATAGATAGCAAGGGCTCCAAATACAGCCGAATACACCACTAACTGGCTTACGATGAAAAATATTGATATCAGCTTGTACCTGAAAAGATATCTAAACACCGACGCAATTCTATCTTTCATATACATTCCCCTTTAACTACGCTGCGAAATCATCTCCGGCAGAGGCGTCTTTCTGATTATATGCACAGGCATAACACTTGCTGTAAAAAGCATAACCGCTCCTGCTACAAACAGTATTACAGGCATATACAAGTCATGTGCCACATATAATTGCCTATATATTGTCTCTACACCATTCACAAGTTCTTCCTTACTCATGCCAGCATTACCAACTCCGAATATCTCATGCTGTCTTATAAACCATGCAGCTACACCTGCAACTATTATAGTTATGGCATTCTGCATAGTTATTATCCATATGATATTGCCCCTTGTAAGTCCGTTAGCAAGCATAATTCCATACTGTACCTTATTAACCAGACAATAAATAATTGACGATGCGGATATAGATATAACAGCAAGAATCGTCAATGTCACTGCTGCCACAAGAGTGTCATCATCCATTATATTACTTTTTGCTTTTTCTTGTGCAATCTCCTCACCATAATTAGACACTTTAATATTCAGATTGTTCTCCATAGCAAATCTCATCACGCCCGTTTTAGCCTGCTCATAACAACCCTCTTTTGTTACGCAGTAAACCATATATCCGCCCAAACTACAGTATGGTGTCAAATCATCCGTCACAAGCAACGCACCTTCATTCAGATTATAACCATCCAACTCCCCAAAAGAATGCCCAAATAACCCTTGGTCATGTGGCCACGCCGCATCTTTTTCCAGAAATCCGGCAACATAAAATTCTGCCGTTTCCATGTGGGGATCAAATCCTAGCAATGTCCCCTCTTTTACTTTTCCCTTATATGAACTTCCTAAAAATATCGGTGCATAATCTCCACTATGATTGTCTACTATCTCCTGCTGCTTTTCACTTAGCTTATGGTTCCCTAATGACAAAACATCCTTTTCAACAATAACAAACATAAATCCGGCATATTCATCCGTTGGAACTGTAAAGCTTTCTCCCAGCTGCTTTCTAAAAAGTGCTGTGTAGCGTACAAATCCTGCTCCCTCCACCACTTCTTGTTTATTGAGATAATCTTTAATCATTCTGTATCCTTGGGATTGGTCTCCGCCCTCGTATATCTGAACATAAAATCCATTATCCGGTTCACATCCCATCTGATTTTCGGCCTGCCATATAGCGTATCTTGAGCTTATATAATCAGTGAGTACTTTATCTATCATATAAAACGATACCAGGCACATAACAAACACCAACAATGTAACAAAGATTCTTTGCGAGTATATCCTATATATAATCTTTAACTTGTTGTACCATCTCATATTCACTACACTCCACGCATTCTTATCTTGCAAGGAACTTGTCCTTATTAGTTTCCTTCCATTCTGCGTATGCCTTTTTATCAGTTATGTTGTACATACTTTCTCCCGACATATAACACGAGCACTCAGAAACATACTCCCAATCAAGACTAATTATGTAAAAAAGGTAATCATCATTAGAATCTATTGACTTCCAATCTATGTAATAAACTCCCGTTTTATCTATCTTCTTGGATGATACCAACTCAAAGTCCGAATAATCCTTACTATACACATCTATAATATCTTTTGCTGTCCCAAGCTTATACGTATCTCCAAGCTTTTTCTTAGCAAACTCTTTAGTAACTGCATAAATCTCTACAGTAAGCTGCGGAATTTCTTCATAAAAGTCTTCATAAATGGCAAAAGAAACTGCCTGCACATCTATATCTCTCAACTTTGCTGTAGAATCAAACTTATCATCATTGTTCTCCCCATAGCTTCCATCAAAACTAATATAATTTCTATGTATAAGTAACTTATCCCACTTCTCCGCCTCTTTATCGTACTCTTTATCTTTAATAGCAAACTCCGGCGTACCAACTTCACCCGTACCAAAACCCCACGCATATTTACTTGATGCTATATCGCATCCTGTCGGCTTATTGTATTCTGCACATACCGTAATCTTGTCCTGCAAATACTTAAACTCTTCTTCGTTAGCATATTCCGACTCGTCAACATAGATAACCCCATCCATCTTATCTGCTACATATGGGTAATACCAATACTTCCCTTGTATATACTTACACATATATCCATCATACAGCTTCTCACCATTATCCAACTCTTTTACAGGCACATCCTTATCTAATGCATCCGGTGCCAGAATCGTTACATCTTTGGCTGGTTTCTTCGCACATGCCACCATACCTAACACCATTACAAACACCATAAAAACCGATATTATTCTTTTCATCTAACGCATCTCCTACGCATTTGTTAACATTTTCCTGTTAATCATTCCTCTCTGGATAGAACATGTCATAATCTGTTGTTCTTCTGATAGCCATATAATATCTGCCATCCTTCTCGACCATAAAAATAGCCAGGAGCATTTGACCTTTTCTTGCTGTCTGATATTTGCAGTCTTCGCTTTTAATCACATATGTTATGTCTACATCCTCGTGAATTTGCACTATTTCTCCAGTCACAATTTCCGATACAGCCTTACCCTCATATACCGTATCATCTACAGCATATGATGTACTACAACTTATACGCTCATAATCATCTTTAAATTCACTATTCTCTACTCGTGGTATCTTCAATTCATTTTCAAGTTGACTTATGACTTTATTGTAATTACTTTTACTCAGTTCCACGATACCTCTCACATAACACTCTTTTCTACCACAGTCATACCTCCACACTTTCTTCACCTTAGGAAGTTCAAAGTGTTTTCCCTCTGAAACTAAGGCATCCGCTAGCATATACTTTGGATGTGCATTGTACTCTTCCTCAGTTACTTCTTTTTCTACAGGTGTTAGCATATGACATATTCCTACGATTAGACCTATGATAATAACTAACATTGAAACTATAACCACTAATCTTTTCTTGTTCATAAAAACTCCTCCTCAAGCATTACATATATAATATCCGACCAAGCTATTACATATCATGATGAATAGCTTCTGTACTTATATACGTAAATAAGTCGAAAAAAGTTGTAGGATTTTCTATTTTTATTTTTTAATTTATTTTTTACACTTCCACCAACTCATACTCTCTCGAACCATACCCCAGTTCTGCTGCCGCTTCCACTGTGAGCACGCCATTTCTTGATTCGATACGCTCGATAAGGTGGTCTCTTCCCGGGTCATCTGATGCATACACAAGGTCAAGACAAGCCTGATCTATAGCAATAGGGTCCAGCGATACAAGTACACCTATATCCTTCATACATGGATCTTCTGCAACTGCACAACAGTCACAGTCTACTGACATATTTTTCATAACATTTACATAAGCAATATTGCCCTTGAAGTAGTCTACTACAGATGCTGCTGCGTCTGCCATTGACTTAAGGAACAAGTCATGGTCTGCTGTCCATATCTTCTCCGGCTCACCTGCTCCGTGAATGTATGCCTTGCCATAAGATGATGCCACGCCTATTGAAAGCTGCTTTATAGCTCCGCCGTAGCCACCCATAGGATGTCCCTTAAAATGTGAAAGAACAAGCATTGAGTCGTACTTATCAATTGACTTTCCTACATAGTTTTTCTTGATAACCTTGCCATTAGGAATTGAAAGCTCTTTGTCCGGTCCCTCTGCATCAAGTATCTCAAAATCAAAGTACTTACCCCAGCCGTGAACCTCCATGGTCTTCATATGCTTATCAGTTGTATTTCGCTGACCTTCATACGCAGTGTTACACTCAACTACTGTACCTTTAACTTCATCAATCACCGGCTTCCAGAAATCGGGCTTTAAGAAATTTTGATTACCTACCTCTCCTGAATGAACCTTAACTGCAACCTTACCCGGCAATTCCTTTTCTAACAACTTGTACAATTCAAGCACCTTCTCCGGTGTAATTGTTCTTGTAAAATAAACCTTTGACTTCATAAAAACCTCCTGTAAACCTCTATATTATACTTTATGTTAAACTTTACATTAAACCTTATTATTATTCTTCTCTCTACGCCTCCCTTTCTACTCTGCCAGCTTAAGCGCCGCATCCATCACCGCTTCTACGCCTCTTTTATCAAGGTCAAGAACCTCCACGAATCCCACACGCATTTTCTTAAATCTCTGATGTATTCCCTTCACACCTGCCCCTTCCGAGCGTACAGGGTACGTTGTGGCAATCATCGCCTTTGCATTTCTGCCACCAAGCCGGTCCGCAAGGAAACCAACTTCATACATTTCACTTGCAACAACCTTCTTCATCTTGCAGGATATAAATACAGGAACCGAATCCTTTATTGCCAACACATCTATTTCGTTATCTTCTGTGTCCACATAATCAGACTCATCCCAGTCGATTATGGCACCAAGACAGGTTTCATCATAGTACTCCTTAACCTTAAAATACACAAACATCTCAAGCCATATGCCATAAGTTATCATGTATTCCCTTGAAGCACAGTCTGTAAATTCATACATATTCTTGCCACAGCTTCTTATGAAATTATTTTTGCAAAATGCTTCTACCAGCTTAGAGATATCATATCTCCTTGAACGATACATTATCTGTCCGGGAATCTTAACGGTATCATACCCCGGTCTTACATTGGCAGTAAGATATGCGTGTAATGCATGCCATGTATCAAGGTCAGCAAACAACATTCTTCCCATACTAAGAACAGCCTGCCCCTTACTGTCATCAGGAGTGGTATGGGAACCTTTAAGTCGCTTTGCTCCCACTGCATTGAGATAATCCTCAAGCCCGATATGTTCCACCTGACACAGTACGCTCTTATCAGCTACATTGTAGATAACGCCCTTGCTGATATCTGCATATATAGGTGTCACATGTGCTTTTTCACACACACTGTATCCGCAGGCTATCATAAGTTCATAACCGCCTGTCAGGTCAATATACACATCTTCCTGATGCTTCTCAATAATCTTATTAAGACTCTCCTTAATACTGGATATATCATATGAATCCACATTAACAAATTCCACTGATTTAACCGTCTTCCAAGTCATAATAGTGTTAAATATCAGTCGTGAATCATGCTCTGTATGACGACTGGTATCTATCAAAAAGTACACCTTATCCGGTTTAGTAGAATGAATAGGTACAAGCATACTCGTAATATCTTCTCCAAAAAAATCCACCTGTATCATATTTGCTCCCTTTCTTTGATATGGGCTATATGCTCCAAAGAACCCCATAATCACCTAAACTTAACACTAAAAACATATTAACTTATTCAATGTAAATTTTCAACTGTTGTATATATTTAAGGATTGGTTTATTATTGAATGTAAGACAACGAATTATAAAGTTATGTTATGAAGGAGCAGTTATGTATAAAGCTATAATATTTGACTTTGATTATACATTGGGAGATTCCAGCATGGGCATCGTAGAAAGCGTAAACTATGCTCTTGAAACACTTGGATATGCACCAGAAAGCACTGACAATATCAAGAAAACCATTGGACTTTCTCTTGCAGAAACTTTCAAGACACTAACCGGAATACAAAGTCCTGATACCGCTGCCGAATTTGCTTCTTTCTTTAAAGAAAAAGCCGACAGTGTTATGGTAGACAATACAACTCTCTACCCGCACACTCTTGACTTTCTAACCAGACTTAAGGAAGCAGGTATCAAAACAGCCATAGTAACAACTAAGTTTCACTATCGCATAGATGCCATTCTTACTAAGTTCAGTGCAACCAAGCTGGTTGACGCAGTTATTGGTGGTGAAGATGTTTCCGCGGCTAAGCCCCACCCTGAAGGTCTGCTTTCTGCTATCCATAAGCTGAACATCCCTAAAGGGCATGTATTGTATGTGGGCGACAGCATTGTTGACGCCAAAACTGCTTGTTCAGCAGGTGTTGACTTTGCCGCCGTGCTTACAGGAACTACTACGCAGGAAGAATTCAACGCTTTGCCTAACGTGGTTCTTGGCAAGGATTTGGAAGAAATTATGGATTATGTAATGGACACTTTTAAACCGGGTATGACCGAACAGGAAAAGGCCGACTTAGGACTGCTCTACGACTGCAACTCTAAGGAATTGCTGGACGCACGCACACATTGCAAAGATATGTGCTATGTATACAACAACTGTCCTCCATCAGATACAAAAGCCCGCCAACAGCTTATCTATCATATACTCGGCTCTGCTGGTGCCAATGTTAATATCACCGCTCCATTCTGGTGTGATTACGGCTACAATATATCTGTAGGCGAAAACTTCTACACTAACCACAACTGCGTAATTCTTGACTGCACTAAGGTAACTATCGGTGACAATGTGCTTCTTGGACCAAACTGTTGTATATCAGCCGCAGGACATCCTTTGGATGTAGCACAGCGAGTAAGCGGTCTTGAATACGCACATCCTATTACCATTGGAAACAATGTATGGCTCGGCGCGTCAGTTACCGTACTCCCCGGCGTAACCATCGGTGACAATACTGTAATAGGTGCCGGTAGCGTTGTCACTAAAGACATCCCGGCTAATGTAGTCGCGGTTGGCAATCCTTGTAAAGTCCTTCGACCGATTACCGAAGAGGATAAAGAAAAGTACAGATAGTATATTTTTCATTCTTTCTTCTTGAATATTCTTTAAATATATTGTATAATTCACATAGGTGCTACCATAACGGTAGGCGGTTAGTCCTTCCCCAGAGGGACTGTGACCCTCTGTTTACATAGAATATCTGCTTTTGCAGAAATCTTTGAAAGGAGGGGTTGATAATATGGAATTACTAGAGTTGATAGGAATATTAAGTCTTTTAGTTGCTGTTTTCAAGCTCGGCTTAGAACTTGGAAACAACCATAAAAATCAAAACAACCGCCCCTCGTCCAAAAAGTGATATGTACCCTCTTTACTGGACAAAACAGTAAGGAGGGTATTTTTATGCGCTACTCATATGAGTATAAAATGAAATGTGTTGATACATATCGCACCGGTGTATACCCTGAAACACCGGAAGGTATCTCTCAAGACAGTTTTCGTAGTAAAGTCAGACAATGGAATCGTATAGAAAACATGTTTGGTCCTGATGGATTAAAGCACAAAAATTTTATAAGGCCTTGGACACCAGAAGAAAAATTATCACTGGTATCGCAGGTTCTAGCGGGTAAATCATATCTTGAAGTTGCTATTTCCAATGGATTGGAATCTGGTGTTTTAAGACAATGGGTACAAAAATATAAAATAAAGGGGTATAATGGTTTAGTAAACATGAAAAAAGGTCGACCACCAAAGGAGCCTCAAATGAAAAAGAAAACTAATACTACACCACTTACTGAATCTGAAAGAGAAGAACTTATCCGCCTTCGAGCAGAAAATGAGTATATTAAGGCAGAGAATGAAATAATAAAAAAACGGATCGCCTTGAGGCAAGAAAAGCAGGCTGCGCAACTCAAGGCGAAAAAGCAGCAATCATCAAAGAACTCCGCGAGAAAGGATATCAGCTAAAACATCTTTTAAAAGCCATGAGAATGGCTAAGTCTACGTACTATTATGAAATAAATAAAGTAGACGTAGTGAAATTAAGAAACAAAGAACTAATGGTTGAAATCCAGAGTATATTTGAACAAAACAAAGGAAGATACGGGGTTAGAAGAGTCTACAAAGAACTTGTGAATCGTGGTTATGAAATAAATCATAAGCGCGTTCAACGCCTTATGCATGATATGAAACTGAGTGGAAAACGTCCAAAGGCAAAATATCATTCTTATAAAGGTGAAGTAGGAAAAGTTGCAGATAATATCATAAATAGAGACTTTCGTACAACTGCGCCATTGCAGAAATGGACTACTGATGTATCGCAATTTAATTTTCCATGGGGAAAATGCTACATTTCTCCAATTTTAGATATGAACACAAATGAGATTATTTCATACGACTTATCACTAAGTCCTAATATGGTGCAAATTCAACGTATGCTCAACAACGCTTTCGAAAAATTTCCGTCTGTCAATGGGTTGATACTTCATTCAGATCAAGGATGGCAATATCAGCATGATTACTTTAGGAATACACTAAAAGAGCATGGAATTATTCAATCAATGTCTAGAAAAGGGAATTGCTATGATAATTGTATTATGGAAACATTCTTTGGTAGACTAAAAAATGAGATGTACTATGGACATGAAAAAGAATTTGAGACATTTGATGAATTTGATGAAGCCATAAAGGAATATATAGATTATTATAATAACGAGAGAATACAGGCTAAAACAAAATGGATGCCTCCTGCAAAATACAGAGAAGCATCCATGTGTTGTGCCTAGTTTAAATTAATGTGTCCAGAATTCTGGGTACATATCAGGCTAGGGCGGTTATTTTTTGGGTTTGTAAAAAGTTAAAACTAATGTAATAACTGTACATAACATAATCACAAATTGAAACAATTCTTCATATGTCACCATAAGCCTCAACCTCCTTATAACAAACCATTAAGGAGAGTTATAAAAGTCGAGACTGAACCGCTACCGCTAGGCATCACCCCTATGTATTTTAATATAGTTTATTGATTTTTACAATACCAAAAAAAGGATAAAACTAGTGAATTTTGCAATAAGTCAATTTGTTGAGATACTAAAATTGCATAGTGTTTCATCCAGTTTCGACGATTGTTTTACGATAACTCAACTTCTTCAGGTACTAAAATAGTACTTTCCACACGGACAAGGTAAGATTAGTTTTACGATAACTCAATTTCTTCAGGTACTAAAATATCAAATCTGACCTCTGCATAAATTTATATGCCAGATTCCCATTTTTTCCTGCATATTAATTCCTCCTTTCTCCGATTACGATAACTCATGCATATTATATCAAAATTTAGTTTAATAGAAAACTACTTTCCATACTATTAAGAGAACATTTTTCCTCGTAACTCATACACAAAGACTTATTAATCATCTTGAGAACAACATTGGAACGCATATCGCTTACAATGATAGAAGTACCTATCTTTTGAATAACAAACCGTACCCACTCCATTAACTCCTGATCTTCTTTATCAATATAATATGGATACTGTTGCCTTATAAATTCTACAATTCGCTCTATTGGGGGAATATTGTAAATGATATCATTGATTACGTTAATACCGCATACATTTTCTTCTTCAATAATTACAAAACCATCTAAACTCGTAGTAAATACAAACCATACATCTCTCTTTTGTGTAAGTTCCTGTGCTATTTCATAGAAAAATTTATATTCGCTATAACCCAACATATGATCAATATTTTCAATCAACACCATTTGCTTTTGAGGATTTTGTTCTTGTAACTCTTCAATTAACCCCATCAAATTCTTTAACAGTATAAGACTATCCAACAACTCCAACTCAATTCCCTCATCACTTTTAACCTTCGATTGCTGAACAATATCAAATATTTTTTCTGTATCATAGGACAATGATATATTACTTATGTTATCATGTATCCCGAGATTTAATTGTTCATAAATTTTGGCGAGTGCACTCTCTATAACATCTAGCTCTATCTGCATATCATAATTGTTAAGCATATTTTGAATACATTTTAACAACATACTCGTCTTTGTAAGTTTGAGATAATTTAACATATCATCCCTACAACGTATATGTATTACATCAAAATACTTTCTCCCAACTTGTTGCATATCAAGTAAAATGTTATCAACCATCTCACTTTCATACTCCATATACTTTGATGCAGAAAAATATTTAACTAACGAATTAACAATATAACTCTTCTTCTTAAAATCAATGCCAACCAGTTGCGTAATCGGTTGCAACTCAATTTCATAATTCTCTTGCGTCGCCTTCACCTGTAATCTCAAATAACAATCATCCTCTCCGTTCCTACTACTCTCTCTGTTTCTCGCTTACTTCCTACAAGCAACTTCATATCTTCGTATTGCTTCTCTGTAATAACCAAAAGTCTTATATTACCCTTCTTCGGAATAAACTTTTGTATTCTTTTTTCCAGGCGATTTCCATATTCTCTGCTAGGACAAGTACGGACATACACTGAGTATTGAATCATTATAAAACCTTCTTTTATAAGATTTTTCCGAAATTCTCTATATGCCCTTTTTCCCTTATCAGTTTCCACCGGTAAATCAAACATACATAACAATCTCATTACCTTATACTTCATCTTCTTTCCCCATATAGTTATCTAACACTGGATATTCAACCTGTACATCCTTACCGGCATAATATGCAGCAATCGTTGATACATATTCCTCAATCATATTACATAAATACATTTCTTTATTATTATACTTTATCTTATGATTAAGTATATCTATTATCTTACGTCTATGCTCCGGTTTGAAATACTCCTCTTTATCAAGAAGCTTATAAACATAAACATCAACAATCGGACGAATAGGCTCTATTAAATCATCTACAAGATTAAATCGATTATATTCGTTTCTATGATGAATCCCCAGCTGACTATTTAGACCATATCCTACACAAACTCTCGCCAAAAATGACCTTACAATAGTATAACCATAATTAAGACCTGAATTGATAAGTAGGTCTTCATTACCTCTTGAAAATGTTGTACCCATTAATTCATTAAAATATACCTTTGCTCCATGTGCCTCCCGATTAGTTGAATCTGATGGTAACACTTCCTCTTTAAATGCTCTAATAGCATCAACAACCTCTTCACGTTTGCCCAACTTCCGCAATACTTGTGCCTGATTCTCTAGCTTTGCTTTTACTATGTCTTTCCATAATTCACCATAGAACTCACCATTTTTTCCTATCTGAAATCCAATACTCTTAGATATTCTGCTATGGTTATCATAAGATGAATAAAAACCTATCGGCAAATGTTCTTGATTGCAGAATATAACTCCTATATTATAATCTGCTAAAAGGCAAAGCATTCTCGTCGTTATATTAATCTTTAGATTATCAATAACCACCATAGATATATCGTCCAATGGAATCCATATCTCATCTTCGCCTTTATGAACTATTAAACTATTAAGTTTAGTGCTTAAATTCACTTCGTTTTCTATTAAAACAACTCTAAATCCCATTCAACTCTCCTTTAAAAAGAAAAAAGGACATCTTGCGATGTCCTTGAGTTCGGCATAAAGCCTTGTTTTAGTAGATCTGAAAAAATTGAGTTATCGTAAATCTACAATTGGATTATATCAATTCCATCACACATTGTCAATATTTAATTTAAATTTTTCACCATTACAATAATACCAATTACCTAGAATATCCATATAAAATTTCTTAATGGATTTTGTTTTAGCTAAGCCGACGGGAAGCCGTTTTTCAAACTTCGCTGCATCAATCGGTTTTGTTTCAATATAATTTCTCTGCTTTGGCATTGTTCTTGATAAAAATCTCTCTCTAAACACTTCTCCCCCCTTTTCATATTCTATCAAGTCATTCTCATACAGCGAAAACTGATACTCCCATCCTAACACCTGTAAATCATCCATCGATTGAGTTGATGTAATTATCTTTTCAGCTACAAGCGTTTCATTATAAGCTTTTTGACTTATAACATAACCACCATCCTCAAATTTGCAATCCGAATACTTTACGCCAATAAGGTAATATTCCTTTTTCTCTTTATTGTAATACACATCTGTTCTATAAGGCTTAAGACTCTCAAGAATAACCTTCTTGCTTCCTTTTTCAAATCCATACTTATGAGAAATATCAATACAACTGTTAACTACACCATCTTTGTACTTAATACACTCTATCTTCGGACCATTATTCTTCTTAGAATACTTTTTCACAAAGTCTCCGGTATCTTTTTCATACGCCACGAATGGATTGTCAGCATCTCTGTACTGATTATAAATGATCATAAGATTTTCAAATGTCTTAGGATCATTTTCATACATTAAGAAGTCTTCCTCCTTACCTTTCTCAAGCATATTTTTGAAAGTTTTAATTCCTTCTCTTGTACGTATATTAAGCTTGTTAATCTTATATGTTACACCTTCAACATCTCTAGTACCACGAATTGTCTGATTACAAAGACCCCTATTAGCCTTTTTATCAACCTTATGCCAATACTTTACCTTCTTCTCTGCCACAAGAATATTATCCTTAATCTGTTTCCACTTATTCTGGTACAAAACGTCTTCATATATTTCTTCTGACATCTGATGGTTCCATGAATCTTTATCTGTGACAGTTTCACCTTCAAAATCAATAAACTCACTCTGCAACTTATGATATGCCTCGTAACCCATCTGTGAATAGCATATAAGCATGGCATCCACAGCATGATGTGCATATGATTTTTCTCTGTCTTTATCAAGATTAAGATTGCTTCTCATCTGATGAGTAAAGCTACCTCTTACAACCTTAATCTTAGTGTCAGGTTTCTTCTCCTTAAAATATGCCTGCATAACATTCAATACAGTTCTTGATGCGTATCTGGTGTCATTAATATTTCTTGCAATAAATCCTTTCAACACCTGAACTTTCGTTATATCCTCCATATAAAGCAAGTTATTCACTTTTTTAGATGAAATTAACTTAGCTGATTTAAGCTCAAGCACCTTGCTCATAAACTCATGAAAATCATACTCTCTATCCACTGCTGTAAGATACATATATGGCGTCATATTGCCTTTTTTCTGATTCTCTGTCTGATACACAAGTACCTTATTATTTCTACTGTCGTCAAACGAAATTGATCTTGGAATTATATGATCCACTTCAAACAAATTCTTATTATCAAGTAAATCATCTATGCTGATTGTCCTCCCCGAGTACAGACAAACTCCCTGCTGTTCATTCCACAACTTAAGCTTCAATGCTAACTTTTTGTGGTCTCTAAAATCTGCTCCTGTAATAGTTCTTCCATACTCATTCTTAATCTTGCGAATAATATCATCCAATTCTTTTTCGTTATTCTTCTGAAAATCTTTTAACCGTTTTTGCTGTTCCTCAGTATTATTATCTCTTGGCATCTCAATAACTATTTCTTTAGGGTAGCCATACTTCTTAACCAATGCATTTACTATGTCAACCGCTATTCTAATTGAACGCCTGACAACAGGATTGTATATTTCTTCTGTAACAAGTTCTTTAGGAATTGAATTACACTCCTTATACAATTCTCCCTTCACCTTAAAGACATTCATCTCTGTAAGAAGCTCCATCTGATTCTTTGGTTGCTCATACATGTCTGGAATAAGTTCTTGCATAATTTTAAGTGAAAATGAGTGCCATTTGCTAAATAGTTGCCCATTCTTCTTTCGGAATTCTACAAATGCCTCGGAATAATCACTAGCAATGCCATCTAGTAATGTTTCCTTTGAAAATGCATCCACTATACTCTTCTTATCCGTATTGATTGTCAGTATTTCACCAATCTTATCTAACTGTTCAATCGAAAAAGCATCTACTGACAGTTCCTTTTCAACTAGGAACTTCTTCATCTTTCGATATGCCTCAAATGTATGGAATATTTCCTTTTCATCCTTATCAATTCTAGCTCCAGATAAAACCTCTATATCTTCACCAATAGCTTTTTTTATGAGTTTTCGCATATCAACTTTTCCAGTTGCATTAATAAGTGATTCCACTATCTGTTGCTTTTCCTCTTTTTCAAGCTTTCTACTATTAACTGAAATATTGTTAAGATCATTGAGAACATTAAACTCTTGTGCTGTATATGATGCACCTGCTGCGCGTCTTTGATCTGAATAAACACTACACTTTCCAATTAACTTTTCAAATATATTATCTTCTGTTACATATTCTCCAGTGTCAGGATTAATTCTTGTAGTGTATCTTCCATAGTCCGTTCTTGACTGCTCATTTCCAGGTCCCTCGTAATACTCCCTTTTTCTAGTGAATATTTCTAAATACTCCTCTTTAAAGTCGTCTGTCAAAAAAGTATGATAACACATCTGTTCTTCAAAAAAGGCTTCTAACTCGCGCACATATGCACTTGTTGTAAATATGTTACTTAATACAATTTGCTCACCATCTTCGTCATTAACAACTGCATTACCGCGATACTTACCATACTTTTCAAGACGTTCACTCTGGATTTCACATGGTAATTTATGCAACATTTCTTTTTGATTTAGCTTTATACCCCTCTCATAATCACTCTTTCCATTACTGCCATCATCAATAGCATCTTCCATATACGAGATTCCTCTATGTGTAAGCATATTAATCAACACATAATAGATTTCATCCTGTGATATTTTCTCCTTAATACCTTTAACTCTAAGTTGTAGCTGTGTATTGCACAAGTCCGTTGGCATATCTAACCCTTGAGCCTTCCATAACTTCTTAAAATCATTAAGTCTGTTACGTCGTCTTCTGAGAAGTCTCTTTCCCTGTCGAAAACCTCTTCTCGCAACATTCTCTTCCGCTTCTGCTGCTGGAAATATGTTACTTCCACTTTCCAATACATTATAATCATCATCAACAACAGCCCAACCAACTGATGCAATTCCAATGTCTAATCCAAAATGTAACCCCATAACTTTCCCTCCTAGTACTTTTACTTTGTTATCTCATATTTTTTTAACATATCTGTAAGCCCGTCTCTTATACGATTTCTCAAAGATATCGGCTCTAATACTTCCGCAATACCGCCATATTGTAACGCCCAATAATATGTAGCATTTTCATTAGCTCTAATCCTAACAATCATATACTCATCATTCTTTTTTATTATCCGATATTCCCTGCCATACCAGTCAATAAAATCACTAATTTTGTCAGATTTAAGCTTTATAGTAACATCTGATGATTCTCCTGAAAACATATATATATGCTCTCGCATATATTTCCCTAAATCAAACCCATTACGATACTTTGCAATATCGGTAATCGGAACTCTTTTCTTCTTTATAACACATACATTAGACATCCTATCTATACGTCTAGGTTCCAAATCATCCCCTCTCTCTGCATAACACAAAAGGTAATATCTAGACTTCTCTGTAACCATATAATACGGATGTACCACCCTTTTCTCTCCAGTACGCAACTTACCATCAATACCATAACTACAATATGTAAATTCTATTTGATAATCAGACTCTATCGCCTCATCTATTGTATCTATAATATTGTACAAATCTCCATTAGGCGTGTGATTGGTTCCCTCAAGGTAACATATATGTTTAACCCTATTACTCATACTTTTATATGACAGACCTTTAAGCTTACCAATTAACCTTTCGGCGTCTTTTTTAGGAATATGTTGTCCGAATAGTACCCCATCTATCAATAACCTCAGTTCATTATCATCAAATGTAGAAACCTTATAAACGCCTCTGTCACCAGCAATATATCCCCTTTCACGCAACAAACAGATATAACCGCTCAGTGCTGTTCGTCCGATTGTAACATTGTAGTTGACATCCAAATAACTTGCTATGTCCTTTTGAAACAATCTTTTTTTACTACTTGCATACTTTTCTAATATTTCAAGTATATATATTCCAATCAATCCATTATCCTGCATATACGCCTCCCATATATACATTATAGCACACCTTATGTTTGCAAATGCGAACACAAGAAAAATATTTATCAGTCGCACAATATTCATTGTATATATTATTGCATTATAAGGAAGTGTTGTCAAACAAATAATCCTTCATATGTAACCATAAGCTTCAACCTCCTTTAACAAACCATCAAGAAGAGTTACAAAAGTTGAAGCTAAACCGCCTACCGTTATGGTATCACCCAAATATACATTAACATATTTGACAATAATTACAAGAATGAAATGCGAAAAACCGCTTAAATACTAGGGTTTCAAATATGTTCAGCGCCGGTTATCCCTGGTTAATATACCTCTTAATCAGGGTGTCATTTTTTCACAAAAAAAAAGCCTTACAACCAGCCGAATCCGCTAATCATAAGACCTTCAAGTGCGCGACCAGGGGTTCGAACCCTGGACACCCTGATTAAGAGGTATATTACTCATTTCAGGCCGTTCCGGTTGTAACATGGGTCTTGCACCCATAACCATGCGCCCAAAAGTCAAGTGTGCGCCTGTGCGGCACTACATTTATATTGATAATACCTAAATTCGCGCGTTTGTGCGTTCAATAACCTATATTTAATAATTAATGATGAATAAAGTGGAGAGCTGCACAAATTAAATACGCACCCTAATTACCAACCAACTGTGTAACAACAGATAATAATTAACCTCGTAGCCAATGAAGTAAATATAACACCGGGGCGTTACGGGGTGTCCCCGTTCGAGAGAGGAAGGCAAGACAATGAAATGGCTTGACGGGGAGAGAGTCTCCAGTTTCTCTCCCGCAAAAATATAACCTGCTGCGCCTGAAGCCGGAACCGAACCTGGTAGCCGATAAAGTGAATATAGCAACACCGGGGCGTTACGGGGTGTCCCCGTTCGAGAGAGGAAGGCAAGACAATCAAATTGGCTTGACGGGGAGAGAGTCTTCAGTTTCTCTCCCGCAAAAATATAACCTGCTGCGCCTGGAGCCGGAACCGAACCGGGTGGAGATTAAACGTAAGCTGATCCATTATTAGGAGCTTTCATTTCTTCGTAAAAGCTGATTATTTTAATGATAGCATCTTGATAATTCTCATTAACGCCAATTCTAAAGAGTGGAATTCTAATCGCTTGATACACGTTATTCTTAAATGCATCAGCTTCACGAGAACGAGCGTAATTATGAGTATAGTCATCTAATTCGATAGCTGCAACAATACGCAAATTGATATCAGTCAAGAGAAAATCAACATGACGTGATTTAATCATGTTTCTATATCGATTGTATTCTTTGCCGTATGCAGTTGTATCAATAAAATCTTCCATACGCACTTTAGGACATATAATGATATTGTGTTGCTGGCAAATAGGTCTAATAGTTAGAAAGAATTTATATTCTGTCTTAGTTAAAAGCATCTTGGACTTGTATAAGTTAAAATCAACATAAGGTTGCTGTTGTTGAAATTGGTTAGGTGGCGGAACCTGGTTAAAATTTATATTATTAAAGTTGTTGTTCCTGCGTTTTCTTTTGCTTTTATTATCAGAGAAGTAAATGCAAATAAGAACAATAGCAATCATAATCATAAAATACGGGCTTGTAATTAGATCTAGGAAATCATTTATGTCCATTAACATTTTCCTCTCTTTCTTAACCAATCTTTGAAGTATATAAGTTTGATGATGGTTCTGCATCCAGCTCAACATCAAGAAGTTTAAGAACACTTTTCTGTGTTCCTGGTTCTGCTGCATGATAAGCAGCTAATATTTTAGAATCAAAATCATTTGAAGATGTTCCAAGTAAAACATGTACAGAAATCCCCAAAAAATCACAAATTGGAATTATATATTCTGCAGGCGGATTGTTTCCCCTTTGTTTCCAATTAGTAACAACGTTTTGACTAACATTTAAATGTTTAGCTAAATCGGCTTGTTTTAAGCCTTTTTGTGTCAACAAATCGAATAATCTGCTATTAATAGTCATTTCATCCTTTCTCTTCCCAAAATGGAATTTTATTGTTGACAACTTCCAATTTGTGAAGTATAATTCAAGTGTAGTTTTTCGAAAATTACAGAGGCATTGTATTTCTGGTGTGAACAGTGCCTTTGTAACTTTCGATTATAACACATTTTAATATTTTAGTAAATGCTCCATGTTCCCGGATGGAGAGATGAAAGAAATAGGGAAGAAAGGTTAATTATGGAACAGGATATTATTATTTTAAGCTGTTCGGCTCCTTGGGCAATCAAGGACAAGCAGACAGGCGCAGTTGAGCGTGAAGGTGTTACCGTTTGGTACATTATGACTGACGAACTCAAGCCAATTATAAAAGCAAAGGGTGATATGGGTTATACACCTTGCAAAACTTCATTGGACAAGTCATTTTATGAAAAGCTTAAATCACTTGGTGTACCTGGAGTTGCACATGCGGTGATGGATATGGCTGAAGAGAAGGGGCAGCCGGTTCTTAAAGTTGTAGGACTTGATATCTAGGAAATAAAGCCCTCCGGCTTTATATAAATATTCAGAAATGAGAGGTATTTTAAAATGGACGGTACAGAAACAGCAGTTTCAACAATGACTGACATGATTACTTCAGCACTTGAGACACTTATGTCAGTAGCTACTACACTTGTAGATTATGCTTTGGAGAATCCGGTTCTTGCGATTCTCTTCGTAGGCGGAACAATCGTTCCAGCAGGCTTTGCACTTTTCAGAAATGCAAAGGGTTCAGTACAAGGTTAATAAAATATAGCCTGATCAGCTATGTTTTTTTTGAGGTTAGGTATGGAATTTCTGTACCTAGCCTTATTTTTTTTAAGATGGGAGGTTTAAGATGAAACGAAAGATTATTGCAATAATAGCTGTTATATGCCTGGTCTTGTGTATGGTTCCGGTAATGCCAGCAAAGAAGGTTGAAGCGGCTTATAGTTCAGGTCGAATTGACGGTACATGTCCATTAACATATCAAGCTGCATTAGGATTAATAAATGAAGCTGGTTTAAACGCTAAATATTGGATGTTTCTTGAAATTCAAGAAAGCACTTGGAAATCTTACTATTTCTATGGACATAGCGATGATACGCATCAATATTTTAATTTTCAATGGGGTAACAGCCAATCATTAGAAAAATATTATGATGTAAGTGTAAATGGACTCGCTGAAAATAATGGAAATATGTATTGCAGTATAAGTGGTACAGATAGTATTGCGAATATAACAGAAAGCAGTTCAAGCTATAAGCTAGATAAATGTACTATTTATTCAAATGTCCCGATATTGGCATCTAAAGATGATGTTACTGCTTATTTAGCCGGAGAGGAATATGTGTGCAGGAATTTTATTGATGTTAGTACAGTTAAATCTGAATATTCTGCAGATGCTCCATATGTTACAGATGCATATATTGAATATGATTATGTAGATGCGTCAACAATGGATGAATATAGCGGATTAGAAGCATCGGTATTTAATGCTACATTACATTTTAAGATGCCAGAACTCGAAGATACTACATATAAAGCATATGTTTATTGTATTCCTGAAGGGAATTTTGCCAACATGCTAATTACAAATAATGTAACTGGAGGAGCTTTACAATTTCTAGTTGGAGTGACTATTAAACATAATATTTTTAATAGTGTAATAACTGAGAAGCTTCCAATAAATAGTGTATTGATGGGGCAACGAGCTTATGATTATACAACGTCTGAGATAGCTTATGATTTTAAAGAGAATGCAATGGAAACACTACGATCAGATGTAAACTGTGTTACTTTGAAAGAAAAAGCAAGTGTATTTGAAGGTACTGTGTTGTTAGTTGATAAAGTAACATTTGTTATTTGTTTGGATAATGGAATTCAAAGAGGTAATTATACAAAATTATCAATTAATACTGACGGATTAACAACAACGGAAGTTTCTGGAAAATACCCATTTTCAATTGGCCAGGTTGCTTCAGGAAGTGTTGATATTGTTAATGGTGATAAAGATTTAACAACAGATATTGTTGATGATACAGATATTGTTGACAGTAATTATATTGATGTCAACAGTACTAAGCTTCAAGATAATGATGACATAATTGGATTTATTAAATCAGGTTTCGGCTTACTAGGTGAAAGTGGTTTAATTGCTATGTTAGGTGATGTGTTTTCATTTATTCCAAGTCCTATATTATCAATTATGGCTTGTGTGTTTGGTATAGGAGCCATAGTTATTATTGTGAAATTCTTTATTTAGAGGTGCTAGTTATGGAGATATTACAGACAATTATTTATAGCATTTTTAAATTTTTGAATCACGACTTTAATGTGTTAGGTTATGAAATTAGTTTGTTTCAGGTATTTATAGTAGGTTCAATATTAACTGCTGTTGGTACGTTCTGGGCAAATTTGAAGAACTAGGAGGATATCATGACATTTGAATATTTAGATCCGGCAGCTTACCCAGGACAAGAACCTATTGTCATGTTGTACAATCTGGTACTTATGTATTTTATGTGGGACGTAGTCAAGTACATACTTGGAATCGTTCATCAACGCATACATAGATTTGTTGATCATAGGAGGAACAAATGAGTTTATTAGATTTAGCAAGAACTATATTCGGTTCAACAGAGTTTGGCAGTGACTTCTTAATTGAATTGGTCATGTTAATGATCATCTTTTCATTTTTCGAGTTGGCAGCTGCTTTCACCAATGTTAAGTAAAGAGGTGATTAGATGGGATTACTTTTATTTATAGGCTTTATATTTTTCTTTATCGTTTCACCAATATTCCGCTGCATAGTCTTTCATCCGTTCGCAACGATTAGTTACGCACTAATAGATCCAATATTATATATCACACGTAAAAAGCGTAATAACGCGCCTTTTGGTGATGTTAGAAGCTATGTAGCTCAATCATCTGTTTCATTTGGCTGCGGTAAGACCTTATCAGCTGTTCGAGTAGCTACTGCTCTTTATAATCGCTATAACAATAAGAAAGTGTGGTGTTCAGAGCGTAAGAAGTTTGTAACACAGCGTATATACATATTATCAAATGTAACTTTGAAAAAAGTTCCTTATGATCCATTGATAAGCCTTCAACAATTCGTTGATAGAGTCAATGCATTTTATGAACAGGATAAGCTCCATGATACTTTAACAGTAACATATCTGTTAATTGATGAAGCCGGTTCCCAGTTTAATAGTAGACAGTTCAAGAGTAATTTCGATGCATTATTTATAAAGACGCTGCTAACAAGCAGACACTTTCGCGCTAGTATCATTTTGACAAGTCAAAGACAATCAATGATTGATGCACTTATGCGACAGATTACCAATGTTGTTATAGCCTGCAAGAAAGTATGGAGATTTGAAGTACTCTATTTCTATGATGGTTATGAAATCGAAATGGCACAGAACCCGGCTCTTGTTCAACCTTACAAGAAGAAAGCCTGGTTTATAAAGAATAAGAACTTTGCCATGTATGACACTTACCAACTTACTGAAGACTTACAAAAGTCAGTTGAATCCGGTGACAGATTATCAGAGGAAGAAATCCTGGCTCTTCAAAATAACCTTCCTGCAGATCCTGATGCAGTTGTTAAGAACTCAAAAGCCTACCGGAAGAATCAACGTAGATTACGAACTAGTATTTTATAGGTCGCTACATGGGCCCTGCGCCCATAACTATGCGCCTGTGTATCGGTGCCAAGTGTGCGCCTGTGCGGATATACATTATAACTAACAATGCTTACATTCGCGCGTTTGTGCGTTCATTAACGTATATTGATTAATTAATGATGAATAAGGTGGAGAGCTGTACAGATTAAATTCGCACCCTAATTACCAACCTACTGTGTAAATACAGATAATAATTAACATGGTAGCCAATAAGGAGGATTTTATGAAATTTACTATATTACCCGAAAAGAAGAAACGAATTAAAGCTATATCACAAGCTTCTAAGGAACTCAATTATAAAGTGTTCCTGGCGGATGATAATGATGCAGTACTTGTTGCTGCATTTGCCTTCAAGCATGAAGCAGATAATTATGTTGCCAGGATGATTGAACTGACAAAGGCAATATATACAGTCGTATATACCCCCAGCAAGCCAGACGAGACTCCCCCTTCTTCATCATTTAAACCGGGGAAGATTATTAATAATCTAATTCCCGGCAAACTCGGAAAAGGTTTGACTGTAAGAAAGTTGGAACAGTTAGAACCGGAACCCCCTTCCGAGGACTAACAGCCAGCGAAAGCGGTTCGGCCGTCAAGCTTCAGCGCGGCCGCCGCTTCGCCCAGGCTATTAATTTTTTTTGCAAAAATGGGCTATTTCGCCCTTGACCACCGCATTGTAATACGTGGTCTCGAAATACATACAAATTTAAGCAGAAAAGCCGATAAATACAGGCTTGAAAGCACCAAAAATTTTCCGTCAAAACACCCCTTTAAACGGAAAATTTGGAAAGGGTATGACATGGCACTAATTGAAACAGAATTAAACCCTGATATGCGTGAATATTGGTTTTATTTAAAGAAACAGAAGTTTATGCATAACGTTGATACATTCTATTATTCTGTGGAGCTTTACAATGATTTTGGAAAAGATACAGAAGATGATCATGTTAAGTATCTTAGAAGATTCTTCAATGGCATATATGCCGATAGCAAGGATTTATTGTATCCGTTGACAGTTCAAGGATGCAATGATGTATTGAATGTTATTAATGGCAGCTATGCCGGACAATATGTATATCATATAGAATGTCCTGAAGAATACGACATATTCATAGCAGATACAACAAGAAATGACGAAACAAGTCAGATACTTGTACAGATACGTTCGCATATGCTTTGGTTTCATGGAGTACATAAGGCCTTTGAAAATTCATTTGAAGCAGTACAGGCTATATGTAAGATGTTTCATCTTCAGATAGGTGAAGTCAAAGAAAATAGAATAGATTACTGCTGGCATACGAATTATATTCAGAACCCGGAAACATATTTTCGTCCGGATAGATTCGCACTTATGCAGGTATCACACTATGACAGAGTACAGTTTAACTATCAGATAAAGCATGATTCAGAGATTGAATCAGATTATATTGCATTAGGTAAACGTAAAGGCAAATGCTTCATAAGAATCTACCTGAAGACTAAAGAAGTATGTGAACGAGGATATAAACCATTTTTCTTTAAGTTTTGGTTGTTCAACAACATGATCTCTCGGTACGATTATGACATTTTGAATAAAACGTTCTTAATGGGAGAACGTACTTGCTGGCAAAAGGTAGATATTAATCGGTTAAAGTGGTACATGGAGCATGGCACAGATGAAACATATAAAAGTCAATGCAAGGCATTGATTGAAGCTAAGAATTTAAATTACAAAGAGATTTCTAAACTTGCTAACTTCCTGACACCTAAGCTTACTAAGATTATAAATGTTGAGTATCAGGTAATGCGAAAAGCAACAAAGTCATATCAGCTTGTACCGCTAAAGGATAATGAAAAGTATGGAGTTGCAAAACGTATATATGACTTCCTGGCTAATCATAAGTTGATAACCGATTATCTCACACATTCACAGCTACGCCTGGTACTTCCTTCTACAGATACCAATAAAAGTCGGGCAAAGTATTCAGATTTTTGGGAAACCTTAAGGAATACCAAAATGGTGGATGTGAAGAATAAGAAATACAGACTAAAGCTTGTACGTGATTATTCCAGGAACATGAATAAGGAACTTGTAAAAACTAGGATGTATAACGGAATTATATCCTACAGCCTTTATGAAAAGGGAATTAACGATGATGATGTAGAAGATGATCTTCTGCTTCCATTGATGTTTATGAATGACAATGATATGCATAAGCTCCGGAATCGTAAGTATAAAAATAATCAGAAAGCTAACCGGGAAGAGTTTGCAGGAATCGAGATGCAGGCAGGTCGGAAATTACAGGTTATAGATGCTGATACAGGAGAGGTGTTATTTGATGGTAGCTGATTACATACTTAAGTTCATAGATGATAGGCGATCATATTGCAGTTCCAGGACAATCAGATACTACATTGAGAACCTGGAGAAGTTCAACAAATGGTTAAAGCAGCATGATATACATGAGCTGCAGCAGCTCGATGATGATGTTTTACATGAGTATGTCTTAAACTTGAGAATGTCAGGCGTTAAGAACACATCAGTATGTACATATTATCGCGCAGTTAAGGTATTTATGAAATGGCTGCATGATTATGGTTATCTTCCGGAAGATTACACAAAGCGTGTTAAGCTTCCCCGGAATGATTCTGATTTGATTGTTCCATTGACACAATTGGAAGTATCAACCTGCGATAGCTTATTTTTAACCAGGAAAGAGAATGCATTACGTGATTATTGTATATTTCACCTGATGTTAGATTGCGGACTTCGTAGAAGTGAGGTGATTAACCTGGCATCTAATAACATATCCGGCAATAACACACTTTGTATTTGCAATAGCAAATATAACAAAAGCCGGATTGTATTAGTGCCGGAGTTCCTGGAGCAATCAATCAAGAATTATGTCGGCGCTGATGAGCGTGCATATGTCTTTCTTGATAGACATTCTAGGCTGCAGATTACAGAAAACACATTCCGGAAAATGTTTGACACGCTCCGGAAGGCAACCGGAATTAAAAGGCTGCATCCGCACCTACTCCGCCATACATTTGCTACAAGCTACCTGTATCATGGCGGTAACATGGAAATGTTAAGGCTGCTGTTAGGTCATGCAGATTATAATATCACTCGTACATATTTGCACTTAGCAACCCAGGAGCAGTTAATACAGAGTGATATATACAAGATTGATGATATTTATTTTAGGAGGAATTGAAAGATGATGTGTAAAGAGTTATTGTTTCACGAAGCTTCTGCAGAAGAAGTTGTTGTTTTGGTTATAGTTATGATAATAGTGCTAGCAATTTCAGGAATTGCAGCAATGAAGAGGTGATGAATATGCGTGTATTAGTTGATTTTGTGAATTATGAAAGTAATGATTCATATGATGTTATGGTGTTGGAGATAGAAAAAGCATTTTATGTTAAGAGTGAAGGTGATAAAGAAGGGCGTTTGGTGATGCATGGCTTTGATACTATGGGTTATACTTACCAAATTGATAATGTGAAGCCTATTGTTTGTTCTATGATATGTCATAATTTAATGGAATATGGTTTTTATGATTTAACGTTGTATGGTAAGTGTCATGTTGTAGATATGGAGGAGGCACAAGATGAGAACTGATGATTGTATTGGCTGCCATTATTGGGATTACGTAGATGATACTGGCCCCAGTGATGAAAAGATGTGTTGGTTAGATTTGTATTGCCAAAAGGATATTATCGGCAATATTAAGATGGGCAATGTTCCCAGGTGTTACAGTGAGAAACATATAAAAGACATTTTGAAGAAATAATATCCCTAGACACCCTGATTTCCCGGGGTGTCATTTTCTATACACAAAAATAAAAGCCTTACAACCAGCCGAATCCGCTAATCATAAGACCTTCAAGTGCGCGACCAGGGGTTCGAACCCTGGACACCCTGATTAAGAGTCAGGTGCTCTACCAACTGAGCTAGTCGCGCTTATTTGTTGTTGTGCTCTGCTGAACACAATGGTTATTATATGGCAAGCTATAAAAAAATGCAAGCACTTTTTTAACTTTTTTTGTTTTTATTTAAGTACAATCCTACATGCCTGTATTACAGTGGGATTCCTGCACTTTTAAAACTCAGAAATCCCTTATTCTTCTCATTTTTTACATCTTCCTCTGTCATCACTGAAACATCTGCATATCTCATCCCAAGACAATTTGAACCTTAGAATACGGCAATTGAATTTTTTTCGTCTGTACAGTTCCATAGAGAGTCTGTACAAAAAACCCATTTTTCTCATAATCACCGTCCTGACATACAATTGCACATTCTTAGTATATTATATGTTTCTGGTGGCAATAAGTTTACATATTGGGTTGCCCATAGACGAGAACTTCTCTTCATACTCTGTCATAACATTGCCTACAACCATATCTTCATTGTTGTGAAGATCCCTTGTAGACGCGCACAGATTCCAGCCCGCTTCTTTTACCTCTTCCTCTGAGAAATCAAACAAACCTACATTATCAGTTTTAAATTCTACTCGTCCATCTCTTTTTAAGATTTCATTGTATCTTGCAAAGAACTGTCTGGATGTAAGTCTTCTCTTTGCATGTCTGTCCTTTGGCCAAGGGTCTGAAAAATTAAGATATATTCTATCTACCTCTTCATTTCCAAACACCTCGCATATATTTTCAGCATCCATTCTTATAAACCTAAGATTGGAAAGTTGTAATTCATCCTGCTTTTCAACTGCTCTAAGAAGTACACTTGAATACTTCTCAATACCAACATAATTAATATCAGGATTCATACTTGCAAGTGTCGATATGAATCTACCCTTCCCCATACCAATCTCTATATGTATTGGATTGTCATTGCCAAATACTTCTTTCCATGTTCCTTTCATACCTTCCGGCTCTGTGAACACGTATTCATTTTCTACCATAACTTCCCTTGCTCCGGGAACATTTCTAAGTCTCATATTTTAATAGCTCCTATCTTTGCAATATAGCTTAATCACAACGTCTCGATTATAATAAATTATGGTAAAACTGGCAAGGGTATTTAACAAATTCACTTTACACAACATTTTTATTAGGTTACAATTAATCTACAAACTATTTAACGCTTTAATCAATTGAAATGAGGATTTTATGATATATAACAATTTAACATATAAGTTGCGTACATTTCTTGCGCGCATTGCCATAGTAACATTAACTGCGGCATCTTTAGGATACTTGTACACTGACACAATCATATCGGTTGATGCCGCTACATCTTCTTCAGAAAGCTCCTGGCCTGAATCCCCGGAAATAGAAGCCGGAAGTGCCATACTTATTGACGCTGATACCGGAGCTATTCTCTATGAGAAAAATGCTCACGAAAAAAGTTATCCTGCCAGTACAACCAAGATTCTTACCGGACTTTTAGTCATCGAGAATTGCAATATGTCGGACATTGTTACATTTTCTAAAAATGCTGCTGAATCCGTTGCATATGATGAAGCCAGCTTAGGAACAAGGAAAGGTGAACAATATACAGTAGAACAAGCTCTTTATGGACTGCTGTTGCACTCCGCTAACGAAATTGCTTATGGTCTTGCAGAGCATGTGAGCGGAAGTGTTGACGGATTTGTGGATATTATGAATGCTCGTGCAAAAGAAGTTGGTGCGCTTAACACTAACTTTGCCAACGCTAGTGGTTTACATGACGATAATCATTATACAACCCCTTATGATATGGCGATGATTGCTCGTGAATGCTACAACAATACAACATTTGTTAATATTGATTCAACTTACACAACCTACTCTATTCCGCCAACCAACAAGTTAAATTCAACACGCTATTTCAGACATCGTCACGAAATGTTGAAAGGTCGTAAATTTTACTATGAATATTGCAAAGGTGGAAAAACAGGATTTACAAGCGATGCGGGATATACTCTTGTAACATTTGCAGAAAAAGACGGTATGCGACTTGTCTGCGTATGTTTTAACGCAGGTATAGATTCAAGATTTACTGATACTCGCACACTATTTGACTGGGGTTTCGAGAACTTTGACAAGATGACAGCCTCATCCAGCGACATAAGTTCCATTTTCTCAAGCAATAATATTTACAATTCGAGAGTTTATAACAGTTATAATTATCGTTTTAACATTAGTACATCCACTCTTACCATTCCTGATGGCGTATCTGTTGGCGATATTACTTTAGGTGTACCGCCTTCAGCTACTATAATGTCATCAGATGGTGTATTTTCAACCGATATTAGTTACAAGTACAAAGATTACACCGTAGGCATTGCAAACCTTACTATTGCTTCTGATGACAGCTTTGTGTCCAATAGCAAACTTCCTTATAAACCAGCTGATACTACCGATGTTGCCAAGCCGAAGCAAAGACTTACTATTAATGTATGGTGGTTAGTTATTGCAGGTGTGCTCATACTACTGGCATTATATACTTACTCTGAAATACAAAGACGACGTAAACACAAACATGTGCGAAGAACTACAAGGCACAGATCAGTCATTAACTTTGGACGTCGTCACTAAGAAATAAAACGTCCATAACCGCAGGCGTTTGTATATGTTTTACATGATACAATAGGGCGAATATATAGTTATCATAAACTATATATCCGCCCATATTTTATACTATATATCCTCTATTACTTACCGGATCGTTGGAATATTCATTAGAATCACCTGCATTGGAATATGTAAGACCTGCATATACCTGTTGCGTATTCTTCATCATTGGTCCTGAAACATCCTGCTTACTTATCTCATAGAATGAGCCTCTTAGCTTAGTAAGCATATTGATAACTGTGTCAATAAGCTTTCCTTCCATTGTAGAAGATGCCTTTATGATATATCGCGACATAATTGTGTAAAGTGTCAGCAGTTCTTTTGATATATCATACTGCATATCCAGTGTAACCGAAAGTCTGTCCACAACTCTCTTTGCACATTTTAAATGATGTTTATATGCAACTTCATCACTATCAATAACAGCCTTAGCATCACTAAGATATTCCACTGCCATATCATACATAATCACTACAAGTTCCGTCGGAGATGCTTGTGATATTCTGTATGAATAAGTCTTTATTGATTCACTCTTCATATGGCACCTCCCTTTCAGTTATGATTAATTCTGCAACAACTGAAGTGCTGTAGATGGTCTTTCATTAGCCTGCGAAAGAATAGATGTCGCAGCCTGTGTAAGAACATTAAGAGATGTGTACTCTGTCATCTCCTCTGCCATATCTGTATCTGTCATTGTTGACATAGCGGATGTTATATTCTCATTAGATACCTGCAGGTTATTAGTTGTATGCTCAAATCTGTTCTGGTATGCACCAATCTTAGAACGAACTTCATTAGCTCTTGATACTGCTTTATCAATCTTATCTATTGACAAGGATGCTGTGTAGCCTGTCATAACATTAACTGTATCAACTCCAAGTGTGTATGATGTAACCGCCGGAATATCAACAAGAATTACCTGATCCTGATTAGCACCTATATGTACACTCATAGTTCCAACGTCTGTAACTTCCTGTACAATATCTGTTTTACCGCCACCTGTTGCTTCTGAAATATCCTTTGTATCATCAAACTGTGTACCTGCGATATTACCCGGAACATCGAATGTAAAGGTCTTGTTATTAACATCCTTTACAGTAATCTGAGTACCTTCTGTTGATAAAACCGCACTATCTTCAAATCCTACTCTAGTAGTTTTACCATCTACAGTCTCTGTTGTAAATTCTGCCTTAACATCGCTTCCCTGAACCACCCAAGGCTTATCGTTTTCATCATTAGGATCCACATACGCCTCCGGTATACCGAGTATATTAGCAAGGTCTTCGTTATCACATGTAATCTCTATCTTTTGTTTGCTACCAAACTCATTAGTCATAATAACAAGCTGACTGCCTGTGTAAGTAGTACTTGGCTCATATCCTGCATACTGAAGTCCATTAGTCGCTGTATCATTAGTTGCACCCACTGGTATAACAAATGCTGAACCACCTATCTTATCTGCTGCATCAACTATCTTACCCATAATCGTATCAATAGTAGTGCCCGGATCAATATTAACTTTATATCCATTAAGCATAATAGAACCTGTCTGATGCGCAGGAAGCACCGTTCCCGGTTGCATTGCGATACCAGACTGTCCTACTGCAACAGCAGGTCTTGCATCCTGAGTAACGGTAATACCATAATTACCGGCAACAAAACCATCTGAACACTCCAGCTGATAAACACCTGTATAGTTAGAATATACTCTTCTTGTAAGATTGCCATCAAGAAGTGACTGCGTGTTAAATTCAGTATCTGCTGATATTCTGTCAATCTCCTTATTAATATGGTCTATCTCCGCCTGAATAGCTGCGCGCTCCTCATCAGAGTTGACATCGTTAGCCGCCTGAACAGCCAGTTCCTTCATACGTGTAAGCATTGACTGTACCTCAATAAGACCACCTTCTGCAGTATTAAGTACTGATATACCATCAGCTGTGTTGTTTTCAGCCTGATCAAGACCTCTAATCTGAACTCTCATACGCTCTGAAATAGCGCATCCTGCCGGATCATCTGCTGAACTGTTAATCTTATATCCTGAAGAAAGTCTCTGTATTGACTTTGAAAGGTTTGACTGTGCTTTCTGGAGCGAATTGTTTGACATAATCGCTGTAACATTAGTATTAATTCTCATGTTGCCCTCCTTATATGCTGTACATAATCTCTGTAATAATTATCGGACTCCATTCCTATTTTCATTATACCAATTTTGAAATAATTGACTTTGACATCCTGTAAAGTCTTTCAGTTGCAACCTTATCTGCTGCCTCATCATATGTAATTCTGTTTACAAGATCATTGCGGGTACAGTAAACGCTTGCCTGCGCAAATGAATACTCTACTTTAATCTCCTGCGCAATCTCTACAAGTCTCGACTGTAAAGATGCATCATCCTTTGTACACATGCCATGCACTCCTACAGTGTCTGCACTGACTTTAACCTCAACAGAAGTCTTACCCCAAGTACTGCTTTCAAAGCTAATAGAGATTCTACCCTTATCATCACTATCTGACACAAGGGTGAGTTTCATCATGCTGACACCATCCTCTGTCATAACAGGGACATTGTAATCATGCTTTCTTGCAAGAGCTGCAATAACGTTAATTTGCTTATTTTCAAGAATTCGGCTGTGAAGAATATCGTATGTAATACCACCTGCTTCCTCTGTTCCATCGCCTGCTGTCTGCACTGATTCTGTTCCTTCTGCGGCACCATCATCATCTATAAACTTCGCAAGTTCTTCATCTGAATCATTCTTCATAGACTCATATTCGGCCTCGAGTTCTTCTCTTGAATCAAGCTTCTCTACAATACTTTCAGCCTTGTGACCGTTCTTACCAAAAAGCTTTGCCACAGCTCCGGATTCCATAAGCATCTTAAAGGTTTCAATATTATTGACCGTAATATCCTGTCCCGCCTGCTGAATATCATTAAGAACAGCTTTGTCTGCCTGTGCAACCTTTCTAATCATATCAAGATATTCTTCGTAGTACTTAGCTTCCTCCGACGCATCATACTTTTCTGCTAATGCTTCACAGAAATCCTCAACACTTCTGTCATTAATAGGCTTTTCTTCCTGAACATTCTTAAGTGTCAACGGTGTAACCTTGCTTGCACTACTCTCAAAAAGATTCATATAATATGCTTCTTGAGTAGAAGTCTGCACATCTGATTCATCATTTACTGAAACATCCATTCCTGCGTGCTTCCTACTGTTGTATGCCATGCAAAGATTCTCCATGGTAATATCTGCATTCTGCTTGCACAATGCACCAATAGCCACACCGGCATCCTTAATGAACATATTCATCATCTTGTAAATTCCGATAAACTGCTTTCTCTCTTCAGGACTAATTCCACCAGTCTTATCCATTTTATATAAAAATGTGCTGAACTTTGAAGCATCATCCTCTTTAGAATTAGAAAGTGAACGAATCTTACCTGATTTAAGGTACTTATCAATGGTATGAATATCCTCGTTCATAGGATTAATACCATCTCTTATCATCTTAATACATGCTTCCGGTGTCATATGCTTAATAAGACTGTTAAGTGTTGCATATAATTCCTTAACCTGGTCAATAGACTCCCTTGTAATCTCCATCTCGTTATATCCAAGAATACGCACAGCATCTGCATTGGCCTGATTATTCTCAAGTCCAAGATCCTTTAACAGACTCTGTGTGCTTGCATTAACTGCCTTGTCTATTGAATCTCCCATATCTGCTCGTTTGCTTGTTCCAACTGCCTGATATGTCTGACTGGCACGACTGAATCTACCCTTGAAATCTCTTCCCTTATCTGCAAATGCACCAATAGAAACTACCGAGCCTACCTGAACATCACCTACCATAGCACCTATAGTAACATCCGGCATAGTCTTTATATCCTGCAATGCCTGTCTTGTTTCGTTAACAAGCTCATATGCATCGGAAACTGCAGGGCTGTTAATATCTTCAGACAAAGAATCAGCAATCTGCTCCATCATATTGTCTCTGTCAAGGGCTGACAACTGCTTATGAAGCATCGCTATTGAGGACGCCATAAGCGAAACGCCTTGTCTTTCAAGGAACATACCGGACTTCGCTGTAAGCATAATACGCACCTCCAGCACCATCTTATAACTTGCCTGTGCACTTGCTGTATTGCCTACTGTAATCGCTCCTGCTGCACCTGCTGTTGTAGCTGAAGAACTTTTACCATGCTTACCCAGCACATCTATGGCTTCCTCAATACTTCTTAAAGTGAGTGCTTTTCCCGCTTCCTTCTGCTTATTTTCAGCGTATTCTACATGTTCATACTCAACATTTTCAAGGACATTTAAGGCATCGGCTACTTCTTTAACCATATTGTTATCACCTATAACAATGGCTGATTTAGCACTGCCGCCTGCTGCCATATTATTAATAATATTCTCTGCAATCTGCTCCTTATCAAGCTTAAGACCATCAAGCTTATTCTTATAAGAAAGTGTATCCTGAGTTACCGGAACTCCCATAGCTATAAATGTCTTGGCATTATTGTAGTCACTTTCCTGTGGTACAATTCCTGCCTCATTAAGAAGCTTATCTACCTGTGGCTTCAACTGCTGCCACTGCTGAGCGCTGACCACATCCGTATTTACGTTCTTACCTGCCATACGTACTGCTGTGGCCTCTGCCATATGTATATTCTCAATAGTCGGTTCCATACCGTTAGCAACAAGATGATTCTTTGCTGCCTCTGAGAGAGTTTCCTTGCCATCAAGCAAAGAAAGTGCATCCGTTATTTCATTAATATTCTCGTCTGTTGCCGGCACGCCTGATGACTCCATCTTATTTGCAATAGATTCTGCAAGACCTGCACTTCCAACAACCGCCTTAATCTTTTCTGTGCTGACACTGCTTCCTGTTATCTGATAGTCCTCACAATAAGTTGCAAGTTCAATCTTAATCTTATCAAGAATGCTGACTGCTTCCTCCTGCGACAAATCATTAAGATTAAAACCATCTTCATCTATTCTTACTGCCTCCGCACCTGAAAGGCGATTGAAAAGAGCTTTAAGATTAGCCTTAGCGTTAGTTGCACTCTGCATAATCTGCTCCTTAACATTGTCTGTCTCCTTAAGCAATGACTCGTAAGTATTTCTATCAAGCTTTTTAGCATCTACACCCATACCTGATATAAGCACACCTTCAAAGCTGACACCATTCAACTTATTACCATCAGCCTTGTTATTCTTAATATTAATAGAAGTACCCTCACCTACACGTTCTGTATTATTTAATCCTGCTGCATATATGCTATTCATAAATTATCCTCCGTCAATGCAAGTACCTTTTATCTGCGATACTCACTTTTCTGATTATAGATCATGCAAAAATGTCGATAACATCTGCACTTTACACCTGTACAGATATTATCGACATCAATTCACAATTAATTTAGCCCCAAATTAGTATGGTCTTTTCTCATCAAGCTTTGCAGCGCTAAACTCATATACCGCCACACCATACTTTGGAAGGTCCACAAGTAATGAATTATCGTAACCGTCACACTCACCCTTTACCGCTGTAAGGGACTTCTTCTGATTAGCCTCATCACTTCCAAGAACTAACTTAAACTTACCTTTAGCCGGAACACCAACTCTGAAAGAGTTACGCTCTACCGGTGTAAAGTTAAGTACATAAAGCAAATGCTTCTTACCATCCGGACTTACTCTCACAAATGAGTACACACTATTGTCCTTGTCGTTAGCATTAATCCAACGGAAGCCATCAGAACTATAGTCTGTATTAGCAAGACATGGATACTCCTTATACATATGTAAGCACTTCTTTACAAAATCCTTCATATCCTGATGTGACTCATCCTCAAGTAAATACCAGTCAAGTGCTCTCTTCTCACTCCATTCATTCCACTGTGCAAACTCCTGTCCCATAAACAGAAGCTTCTTACCCGGATGACCAAACATATACGCATAACCAACCTTTAAATTGTTGAACTTATCAGCTCTGTCTCCCGGCATCTTGCCAAGCATAGAACACTTAAGGTGAACCACCTCATCGTGTGAAAGCACAAGAATAAAGTTCTCGCTATATGCATACATCATACCAAATGTTAACTTGCCGTGATTAAACTTTCTAAAATAAGGATCAAGCTTCATATACTCTGTGAAGTCATGCATCCAACCCATATTCCACTTAAATGTAAATCCAAGGCTCTCACCGCTGTCAGGATCACCACTGACATTAGGCCATGCTGTAGACTCTTCGGCAATAGTAATAGCCTGTGGAAAGCGCTTCCGCATCATACTGTTAAAATGCTTTAAGAAATTCATAGCCTCAAGATTGCCATTGTCGCCGTACTTATTCGGTACCCAGTTACCCTCTGTTCTACCATAATCAAGATAGAGCATAGACGCAACTGCATCCACTCTAAGACCATCCACATGGAACTTATCAACCCAGTACATACCATTAGCAATAAGGAAGTTAGAAACCTCATTCTTCTCATAATCAAATACTAATGTACCCCAATCAGGATGCTCGCCCTTTCTGGTATCTGCATACTCATATACACAGCTTCCGTCAAACTTAGCAAGTCCATGTGCATCCTTAGGAAAATGTGCCGGAACCCAGTCAAGAATAACACCAATATTCTTACTGTGCATATAATCCACAAAATACATAAAATCCTTAGGGGTGCCGTATCTTGATGTAGGTGCATAATATCCTGTAACCTGATATCCCCATGAACCATCAAACGGATATTCAGCAATACCCATAAGCTCAACATGTGTATATCCCATATCAGCCACATACTCTGCAAGCTCCACCGCAATATCACGGTAATTCATATATCCGTCTTCCGTGCCATCCTCCTGCTTCTTCCAAGAACCAATGTGACACTCATATATAGACATAGGCGAATTTAAATGGTCTTCCTTCTTCTTGTCTTCAACCCACTTACTGTCTGTCCATTCAAAACCTTCAAGATTAGCAACCACAGAAGCAGTCTCCGGACGCATCTGAGCCGCATTGGCATATGGGTCTGACTTATAAATAGCCTTGCCCTCTCTTGTTATAATAAGGTACTTATAACACTGTCCTTCCTTTGCTCCTGCCACAAACAAATCATAAACGCCACCATCAGATACACGCTTCATATCATATCCGTAAGCTTTCCAATCATTGAAATCGCCTACAACATATACTTCCTTCGCAGTTGGCGCCCAAACTGCAAAATAAACGCCTTCTTCTCCGTCCTTCACTGCCGGATGCGCACCCATCTTATTATATATCTCATAATGAGTTCCCTGCCCGAACAAATATGCATCTACATCCGTCAAAAAAATCTCTGTGGTATCTCTCATAATAGACCAACCCTTTCTTTTTGTATTCACAAATCATTAATCTAATGGTAGTATATCATATTATGTTGTAAAATACTAATAAATTTTAGTACCTTTTGTTAATAATCTGTGTTATACTGCTATAGAATATAAAAGAATGGAGATTTTTTTATGATTTATTATCTTATTGGCTATGATAATCTGAGAGTCATCACATTTTTAAGCGTTATATTCGCATTTGTACTTACATGTGCTGCCATCACACTTGGAAAGAATACACTTCCAAGAGATGCAGGACGTGCATTTGCCATTAACGGCGCTAAATCTGTTGGCAAGCCTCGTGGCGCAGGTATCATATTTATTTTGACATTCACCCTGACGTGTGTACTGTTTATACCACTTAATTCTGAATTAATGATATATTTCATACTCACTTTGGCTGCTATGTTAAGCGGCTATCTGGATGACAGTTCATCATCACCTTGGGGCGAACTAAAGAAGGGACTTATTGATTTAGCTATCGCAATCATGTCCGCCATTACTTACCTTCAGTATAATCCGAACACATTTGAATTAGCATTTTTTGATGTAACAGTGACACTTCCACCTGTTGTTTATGGTATCCTTATTGTAATCTTAGTGTGGGCAAGCATCAATGTTACTAACTGTTCTGACGGCGTTGACGGTCTTTGCGGAACATTGTCAGTTATTACACTTATTTCAGCATTTGCACTGTTTAAAATGTTTGGTATCGAACCATTCTTTAGACATGCCATATTGTTAATGGTAGTATGTATCTTAGGATACTTGTGGTTTAATGCTTCACCTAGCAAGCTCCTTATGGGCGACGCAGGTTCACGTGCGATCGGACTTTTTATTGCATTTACTTTCTTGAAGCTACACCACCCATTGTTATACATTCCAATGGCACTTATGCTTATACTTGACGGTGGACTTGGACTTTTCAAGGTAGCATTTATGAGAGTATTTAAGGTTAATCCTTTGAAGAACCTTCGCACACCAATTCACGACCATATGCGAAAGAACAAGGAATGGTCTGACTCACAGGTAGTTTTCAGATTCACAATCATTCAGGTTGTAATCTGTATGGCTGTGATATTCTCGTTGGTATAAAGGGTATGAATGTGTATAAGCGAATAGAAGCAAAAAAGCAACCGACTCGGTTGCTTTTTTATTTTTATAATACTTTTATTCCGACTTCGCCGCTTCCTTCGCTCGAAGTCTTGCCATTCTTCTATGCTCCTGCTCCCTTGCTTTTCTGTCTCTTATGAGAGCGGCACCTGCCTCGTCAGTTCTTTTCAGAATCCTCATAGCATAATAACGGCCACCATCTGTATTCTTTATCTTAAAACGTCCCTTTATAAGACCATGCTCTTCACATGAAAAAAGTCCATAATAACTCTTTGCATTAGTAGCAAACCACTTAACCAGCCTTTTCATTGGTTTATTACATATATAACACCTGCAGCCACGAACTTCTCTATCCATAGCCGCACCTTCTCTGCTTCCAAATCCTCTTGAAATATACTTGCCATATGTCCCGAAGTTAAGATAGATTTCTTCCTTCTTGTTAGCCGGAATCCTAAATGTATCTACACTATAAAATCCCTTAACCTTCTCGAAATCCAATCTCTGCATAACCTTAGCAGTATACTTGGCATCATCATCTGCACTATGATAATGTCCCGACGTACTGATACCTAATTCTTCCACCGCCGCCTGCAAAGTACACCTTGTCTTTCCATCAGAAAAACAAAGACTGTACAACTTCTGCAAATCATAGAAAAGAAATGGCTTTGGAAAATTTGCCTCCACCTTGTAGTGCGCAAGATTTCTCTGAAGCTCGATTAAATCCGTTCCGCCCCATGTGCAAAATGTGTAGTTATCTCCACACCACTCCAAAAAATCCGCAACAACAAACTCAAAGTCGTCACCTGCGGCCTTGAGTTCCTCTGTAGTAATTCCAATAATCTCCTCCACCTTTCTGTGAAGTCTTGGATATAATCTTGGACTTATATATCTATTAAATTCTGAAATAACACGAAACTGCTCGTCCAATTTGACTGCGCCTATCTGAATCACCTCAAATGGTACATCTGAATACGCGTGAAACTTTCCGTCAGGACTTTGGTTCCACTCTAAATCCATAACTATATAATTCATAACAAACTCCGTTATCGTTATCTATATCTACTTTATCTCACGCAATTCCAATAGCAGTAAAAATGTTCCCACCCAGAGTCGAACTGGGGATTGAGACTTAGGAGGTCCCCGTTATATCCACTTAACTATGAGAACAAAATGTGTCTGCGTGAAACATATATGCTTCACACAAACATCAACGTTACACATTGTAACATATATAAGCTGACTTTGCAAATACTATGCTTTGGTCAACTTCTAATTATTGAACTTTTATCAGTCCTTAAACTTAACATTGCCCTGTAACCATACTTGTCCCTTAAAGCGTCTTCCCAATGCCGGTTCACCAAGCAAATCCTTTGCTGCAATCGCCATCGTAAATATTATGTCATTGCAATCCAAAGACATAATATAAAGCTTCTCTCCGGTAAATCTGTTTACTTCCTCTTCAAGGTCAAGAATCTCTCCCATAACAGAATACTGATCACATTCAACACCACAAGGCATAAATGTAGAATCTACTATAGAGAACACATCCTCAAACATAATTCTTTGAGATATGGAAGTATATGTATCAATATCCTTTAATGTTAAACTTTCAATAGCGTCTTCGTCGCCCTTTTTAGCTGCTGCAATCAATCTTCTTCTCTTATCTTCTGCATCCTTCTTTATACTGCCATGCTTCTCATTCTTTGCAATAGGTAAAAGAATCATTCCTCCAAGAGATAAGGCTGTAAGAATAGCTTTCTTGTTCTTAATCGGCTCTTTTGACAAGGCATTTTTCTTATCCGGGTTAAATTTCTCCAGCTTAAAGTCCTTACTTTCCGCCACAAAATCCAGATAGTCACATACATTTTGCAAGTAAAATATAAGCGTTACACCTGTTTTTATCTCGTCGCATATTACAGCATAGGACTCCTTATCTACATGTCTTTCCAAAGTTATCTCGTCATTTTCTGTAACCTTCGAACCTACAACAAAAGGAAAATGATACTCGTATATAAATCTTTTACCTTCATATCTGCCATATATGTATATTCCTGTTGACTGGCTTATTCGCATTATAACAACACCACGTTTAAATACGTCCTGCTTTAATACAAATCCAGTCTCAAGACACTCTTTAATTCCTGCCTGTATGAATCGTTTTTCTTCTTTGGAATTCATATCGGGAAATCCCAGTGCTCGCATAAATAAATTCATTACATCTCTCCAAAGGGTTGAATTACAATGTGTCTACAATAAATAATGTGAGACACTTCATAAGGTCCTTTATAACCTCTTCTTCATATTCAGTGCCATCTTCATGTCTTATCATCTTAATAACCGGACGATCTGTAGCATCATTGTTCTGCGCAATAACCATACCTACACCACCGTCATTCAGCACAACTTCCATACCAACCGGATAAACCGCCACACTCTCAAGAAACTTTCCCGATATGGCAGAATCATATATATAGCCTACATTGTCACGAATATACTCTATAGCCTCATACATCTTAAGCTTCTTGTTACCAATACCACTTATCAGACTATCAAAGTCATCGCACAAAGATACAAGCTTAACTTCCTGCTTTAACTTGTTGCCGCGCTGCTGGAACGGAAAACCTTTTCCATCCATCCTTTCATGGTGCAGAAGAATAATCTCCTTAGATACATCTGAAAGCCACTCTTCCTCCTGCATAGAACTAAATCCATACACCGTATGCTTCTTATATTCTGCTAAATCAAGTGTATCCATCTCCTCAGGTGCCACATTGATATATGGCACACTGATGTACTGCAAACCTATATCGTGCATAATGGCACCCATAGCAACGTTACGAACCTGCTGCTCAGTCATCTTGAGCTTAAGCGCCATAATAGTTGAAAGGGAACACACATTGATACAATGTGAGTACATATCTGTACTTATATTACGCACCTCTGTAAGTCTGCCGATTACCTCTGGCTCAGACAATACATTGTCAACAATCTTTTCTGCCTCTTCACCGATTTTCTTAAGCTCATCGTTATGCTTATAAATGTGTCTTTTAAGCACATTTTCCAGAATAGCCTTAGATTCTACATAAGATTCCTCGACACTGTAGGTCTCCTTAATCACATCCTTAACGAAGACCATATCAATGCCGTATTCCCTTAATCTCTCAATGTACTCTTCCTTCATAACAGTGTCTGCATGGATAAGTACCGAGCCATTATGTGCAATAACCGGAATCGCCAGTTCTTCGTCACCTCTTAATTTACTAACTAATACCTCTCTCATATGTTAAACCTCTTAATAACTATAAATATTAGTTCTTTGTAACAATCTCTTCCTTGCCACCCATATATGGTCTTAATGCCTCTGGAATTCTAACATTGCCGTTCTCCATAAGGTTATTCTCCAAAAATGCGATGAGCATTCTAGGAGGAGCAACAACTGTATTATTAAGTGTATGCGCAAAATACTTATTCTTGTTCTCATCCTGAACTCTAATCTTAAGTCTTCTAGCCTGTGCATCGCCTAAGTTAGAGCATGAGCCAACCTCAAAATACTTCTTCTGACGAGGTGACCAAGCCTCAACATCAATAGACTTAACCTTAAGATCAGCCAAATCTCCTGAACAGCACTCAAGAGTTCTTACTGGAATATCAAGACTTCTAAATAAGTCAACTGTATTCTGCCACAACTTGTCAAACCACATCATACTGTCTTCAGGCTTACAAACAACGATCATTTCCTGCTTCTCAAACTGATGAATTCTGTACACACCTCTCTCCTCAATTCCGTGTGCACCCTTCTCCTTTCTAAAGCAAGGTGAGTAGCTTGTAAGTGTCTTTGGAAGCTGTGCTTCCGGTGTGATTGTATCAATAAACTTACCAATCATAGAATGCTCACTTGTACCGATTAAGTAAAGATCTTCTCCCTCAATCTTATACATCATGGCATCCATCTCATCAAAACTCATAACGCCTGTAACAACATTGCTTCTAATCATAAATGGAGGAATACAGTAAGTAAATCCTCTATCAATCATGAAATCTCTTGCGTAAGAAATAACTGCTGAGTGAAGTCTTGCTATATCACCCATAAGATAGTAAAAACCATTACCTGCAACCTTTCCTGCTGCTTCAAGGTCAATACCATCAAATCTTGCCATAATATCAGTATGATATGGTATATCAAATGCAGGAACTGCCGGCTCACCGTACTTCTGCACTTCTACATTTTCACTGTCATCCTTACCAATAGGTACACTTGGATCAATGATATTAGGAATTGTCATCATAATCTGTGTAACCTTTGCACTAAGCTCTGCCTCCTTAGCCTCAAGTTCCTTAAGTCTGTCCGCATCTGCATTAACCTGTGCCTTAACAGCCTCTGCCTCTTCCTTCTTTCCCTGTGCCATCAATGCACCAATCTGCTTTGAAAACTTATTTCTGTTAGCTCGTATCTCATCAGCTTCTGTCTGTGTTGCACGTGCCTGTGCATCCAACTCTATAACTTCATCTACTAATGGAAGCTTTCTGTCCTGAAACTTATTCTTAATATTCTGCTTTACTACTTCCGGGTTCTCTCTTAAAAACTTTAAATCTAACATAACTTTTTATCCTTTCTTTTTCACATTCTTATGCAATTATGCACTATTTTTAACTAATCTTCAAGCATCTTATTAATGTTCTTTCCAAGCTGCGCATCTCCATTGATTCCTGCCAACGCCTGGTCCAATGCTTTCTGTTCTTCTGCACCAAGTTCTATATAGGACTTACCATTAACAATTTCCTTGGCATAAGCAAAGCAACCATTGTTACTGTGCATTACATTAATAATATAACCGCAATCCCTCTTGTCTAACATACATAATGCAAAACTTAACTTTCCACCCATTTCGTGAAATGCATCGTACTTAATAAGACCCATCTTCTGAAATGTGTACTGCATTTTGTTGTAAATATCCTTAATATTACTAGAATTATTGCTACTTACCTCTTTTAATTCCCTAATGCTGTCAAGATTATCCTTGACCAGTTTTTCTATGGTCTTGCCATCTTCACCCTGCATAAATGCATTATACTTCTTCTTCATAGTCGAAGCCTTAACAACAGCCACAATAGCAATTATCATAGATAACAATGTAACTCCTGCCAATGCAGTTATTACATACACAATATCTACTGTAAACAAACCGTAAAAATTAATTGGCATGTATCTATCCTCCAAAAAAGTTGTATTATTTATATTAACCATATATTATTTACACCAACCATATTATTCCCTTTAATTGTATGCTCTATATACAATCAAATTCTTTAGTCTAATTGAGAAAGCATATCATATATTCTTTCCAATTCAGCCTGAGAATAGTATTCTATTTCAATCTTACCTTTATTATTGTTTTTATTCTTAATAACAACTTGTGTCTTCATAATCTTAGAGAACTTATCTTCAAGGTCTCTATATATAAAGTCATTTTCAGGGACAGATTTTACAGGCTTAGATGGTCTGTCAATATCACGCATAAGTTTTTCAACTTCTCGTACATTCAACTTCTCATCGAATATCTTCATAGCAATCGCATACTGCTTATCACCATCTTCGATGCCAATAATCGCTCTTGCCTGACCATTGCTTAACTTACCCTCAATAACCATCTCTTGAACTCTCTTATCAAGCTTAAGTAATCTTAATGAGTTAGTAATAGCAACCCTTGACTTAGATACTTTCTCAGCAACCTCGTCCTGTTTGAGTCTATAATCCTTAATAAGTCTCTGGTATGCCTGCGCCTCTTCAATTGGATTGAGATCCTCTCTCTGTATATTTTCTATAAGAGCAATCTCCATAACTTCCTGATCTGAATAGTCTTTAATCAGTACCGGCACCTCTTTAAGTCCAGCCAGCTTAGAAGCTCTCCATCTTCTTTCACCTGCAATTATCTCGTAATAATTACCCTTTTTCTGAACAAGCAATGGCTGAAGAACACCATATAACTTTATAGATTCTGATAACTCAATAAGAGCATCTTCATCAAACATCTTTCTTGGCTGCTCTCTGTTAGGTTCAATCAATGACAATCTTACCATCGTTTCAGCTGGTTCTTTTACAACTACTTCCTTTACAACTTCTTTAACAACAACCTTCTCCTCTGTCTCCGGCTCCTGCGCAATCAGATTGTTAATTCCTTTTCCAAGACCTTTGCCTAACCCTTTGCCTAAGCTTGACTTTGACTTCTTTGTTGTTTCTTTCTTACTTGTCGCCATATTTCCTCTCCTCTTGCATTATACTTCTCTATTAATTACTTCTTCTGCTAACAAACGATAACTTTCAGCACCTGTAGACTTGCTATCATACACATTAATAGGAAGACCATGGCTCGGTGCTTCTGCTAATCTGATATTTCTTGGTATTATTGTTTTATATATATTCTGCTTCAAGTTATCTTTTACATTCTCAACCACCTGCAGCGAAAGATTAGTTCTTGAATCATACATTGTAAACACAACACCTTCTAATTCCAATGAAGGATTTAATTTCTTCTTTACAAGATTGATTGTATGTATAAGCTGTGTTAACCCCTCCAATGCATAATACTCACACTGAATAGGTACTAATACTGTGTTAGCTGCTGTCATCGCATTAACTGTCAGCATACTAAGTGAAGGAGGACAGTCCAATATGACAAAATCATAATTATCCCTTACTTCCTCTATAGCACTCTTTAATATATATTCCCTATCCTCTACATCAATTAAATCTATCTCTGCACCTGCAAGATTGACATTGGATGGTATAATATCAAGATTATCATATATATTCTTTATTATAGCATCTGATATATCCGATTCCTGAATAAGAACTTCATATACTGTTTGTTCTACTTCATCTTTGACAACCCCAAGTCCACTTGTTGTGTTACCCTGGGGATCTATATCTATAACAAGAACTCTTTGTCCGGCTTCTGCTAAACAAGCCGAGAGATTAATGGCTGTTGTTGTCTTGCCAACTCCACCTTTTTGGTTGGCAATGGCTATTATTCTTCCCATCTTTCATCCTCCATTATAGTCTTAAACTTCCTGACTACGATTATAACACCATATGTGAATTAATTCCATATTTTTATAAAACTTTTCATAATTTTGTTTCACGTGGAACATTTGTGCCACTGGGTTGAGGTGATATGGTATTTTTATATCTCTGGTTTTGAGATGTCGTTTCACGTGAAACGTTCCCCATTTTATTTAGTTTCACGTGAAACGTTATATATTATTTAGTTCATTTTACATAGAACATTATATAGGTTCTTTCACACACTTGTTTCACATGGAACATTATCATATATACATGAACTTTTAATCTTCAATTCAACCCAGTTGCACCAACTATACATCATAGTTTTGTTTCACGTGAAACAAAATCATTATTCACCACCATCTTGTTATACAAACCCAATAACTTTGCATTATTAAAACACCCTCTGTAAATCGGCACATTTTAAAATTATACTGCAGGTTTCACGTGAAACATAACACCTAAATTCCACCACAATGTTCCACGTGAAACGCAACACACAATCACCCCAAATACTTTACGTAAAAACTTTAGTCTATTCTTCAACCATTGTTCCACGTGAAACACAAAAAAGTGTGATGCACATTGCACCACACTTTACTTCTAATTAATATCAACCAAATTATTCTTTATAGCAAATACCGCAGCTTGTGTTCTATCTGAAACATCAATCTTTTTAAATATATTAGAAACGTGATTCTTAACTGTTCTTTCACTAATATTAAGACTAATTGCAATCTCTTTATTGAGATTACCTTTTGTAATCATTTTCAGAACTTCTATCTCTCTTGGAGTTAACTCCTCCAACTTTTCAATTTCAACATCACGTTTAGCAAGACTTGAATTAAGTACAGTTGTCATACTTGACTCAATATAAGTTTCTCCATTGTGTACTGTATGTATTGCATTCTTCAATATTTCAAATTCAGAACCCTTTAATACATATCCATTACAATTATAATCAATTGCTTTGATAAGATAATCAACATCATCATTAATAGTTAACATAATAACCTTGTTATTCATATTCTGCTGTCTCATAATCTTTAAAGTCTGAAGTCCATCAAGATTAGGCATATTAATATCTAACAGAATAACATCAGGATTCTTTTTATTAACAATATTCAGACATTCAAAACCATCACTAGCCTCGCCCACAACACAGAAACTATCATCCAACTCAAGAAGTTGTTTTAAACCTTCTCTAACCATTTTATGATCATCGGCAATAACAACATTAATCATTAGTCGAAACCTCCTTAACAATAACCCTAGGTATGATAACCTTAAACTTCATTCCCTTATTCAATCTCTTAGCCACAATTGAACCATTTAGATACTTAATTCTGTCAATTATCATAGATAGTCCAAAGCTTGTGGTTTTATTAACTGTAGAAGTTGCATCAAAGTCAAACCCCACTCCATTATCTTCAACCACAAGAGTAATATTACTCGAATCAGATTTAACAGCTACACTTATAATTGTACCTTTGGAATGTTTAATAGAATTGGTGCATAGTTCCCTAATAATACGTAACAGATTGCTTAATATAACAGAATCCACTTCGTTAATATCTGCTTCATACTTCGCAGCAAATTGCATATCAGTCTTAGCAGAAAGCTTATTAATAAGATTATTAAATGCATCCTCAAACCCTAAATCTTCAAGACTCATTGGCCTTAAATCATATATAATATCTCTAAGCTCTCTAATACTATCTTTAAGAACATTATTGATTCCTGACAACTCAAGCTTAGCTCTTTGTACATCTGTGTTAAGCAACTTAACAACAAAATCATTCTTCAGAATAAGTGCAGTCAAATTCTGTATAACAGTATCATGGATGCCCATAGCAATTCTTCGTCTATCAATATCCTGCATACTCATAATCTCATAGCCATATCCTTGCGGAATATCAACATTTCCATGACTTATCATCAATTCATCTTCTTCACTAACCTCGTAGTTATTCACAGATGACCATAACTTCTTTATTCTGTCACATCTTTCTTGTGCCTCTTCATACTCAATCTTCTTCTGTGCAAGTATGCCAATTAAATCATCCTTATGTGACTTGAGTTTGAGTATTTCATCATCATCAAACACATATGTGTTGCTGGCAGACAAAAATATATCACCAGTTGAATCTTTATCACTCATAATTCGATTGCAGGCTTTGTCAACAAATTCAATATCAAGCTCGATTGCTCTAATCTCACCTTTCAATCGAAGGTTGTTATCAATAGCAATATTCAATTCTTCTGATAAAAACATTCTTATTTCATCCATATACTTCTCCATACAGCAACTAAATTGTACACTTTAATATCATAATAATATTATTATGATATTTTATAAATATGTCGTCATCTAAATACGTTTGATATCATTTTACATTATTAACAAAAAAAATTAAAGTAATTTTTATAGATTGCTAGATAAATAATTTTAGATTATAATATAATTAGAAATATGTTTGCTAATTATCCTCGGACTATGTCCTCGGAACGGAGGTATATTATGAATAAATGGACTAAGATTGGTATAGCTGTAGGAGCAGGTGCTGCAACCATAGCAACTGCACATATGATAAACAAAGTTATATTTTCTAATGCAACTGCTAAAAAAGTTACAGATATTGACAAGAGACTTACATTTAACTGGAAGTTTGGTAATATTTCCTACACTGTAAATGGTGAGGGAAGTCCTCTTTTACTTATTCATGACTTGCAGTCAACCAGCTCTTCTTATGAATGGAAGAATGTTATCTCTGCATTTGCAAAAGATCACACTGTATATGCCATTGACCTCCTTGGTTGTGGCTATTCAGATAAGCCTAATATTACTTATACCACCTATATGTATACCCAGTTAATTAATGACTTTGTAGTGCAGGTTATCGGAAAGAAAACAGATGTTATTGCTACAGGTGATGCTTCACCTATGACTATTATGTCAGCATACAACAATTCTGATATATTCAACAAGATTATGCTTGTTAACCCACAGAGTGTTGGTAACGCTATGGTTAATCCAGACAGTAAGAGTAATATCAGAAGGGCTCTTCTTAACTCGCCTATTCTGGGTACTATGATTTACAATATCTGCATGAGTCGCTCTAACACATTGAAGAATTTCTTAAAGAAGCTTATGTACAATCCTAACAATATAAAACCGGAGCTTATTGATGCATACTGTGAAAACTCACATCTGTATGGGTCTTCCGCAAAGTATTTGTACACCAGCTGTGTGTGTCACTACACAACTGCATCTATAGCACGTGCTCTTAAAGAACTTGATAACTGTATTTATATTATTACAGGTGCTGAAAAACAGGATTCTTTGGATGTTACAGATGAGTACATTTTGTTAAATCCGGCTATTGAAACTATGTCTGTGCCACAGACACGACATTTGCCACAACTTGAAGACCCTAAGACATTCATTAAGACAGCAAAGATATTTATATAATATATTAAGGAGATTAACTTATGAGTAGAGTCATTAAAGCACTTGCTATACTTGGATGCTTATCCTTCATATTTATGGGAGGTCTATTTCTTACCATAGGACTTGTCTGTAATGCAATGGAAAAGGACTTTTTAGAAAATGGCGTGCCTATCAAGGCTGAGATTACAGATATTGAAGTAGATTATTATGATGATGAAACAGATGTTTATGTAACATTTGAATATAACGGTAAAACTTATTCAATGGTTAATCTTAACTACAGCTCTTCATCTATGTATGAAGGACAGGAGATTGAAGTTTACTTTAATCCTGCTGATGAAGACATTATGTATATAGAAGGCAACCAAATCCTTGTAATTGCTTTTTGTGCTGTTGGCGGCCTTTTATGTGTAATAGGAATTATTTTACTTGTTGTTGGTTTAATTGTGGCAAATGTTGTACGACCTGTACGTGAATATGGTATTAAATACACCGGACAGGTACAACAGCTTCAATTCGTATCATACAATCCGAATGGATTCCAGACATATATAGTACATTGTTCATACACTGATAAATCAGGAGCTACGCAGTATGCAAAAAGCGGTCCTGTAACGATTAATCCATCGTTCCCATTACCGCTTGGTTCACATGTTGATATTTATGTTGACCCTAAAAAGAATCACAAACACTTTGTTGACGTTACTACTACATTAAATAGAATCTATGCACAACAAAGTATGAATTATAATAACTATAACAATTTCAACAATAATCAATTTAATAATATGAATAATTATCACAACTAATTATTTAATTGGCTCTTTGCCAGGCAATCCTGATTTTCTTGGATATTTCTTAGGAGTGCTTCCTACCTTCTTTATAAAGACGAAGGAACGCTCTATATCGGTGTCAGGTAAAGCAAACTTATACACATGCTTTACCTCTCCTCCAAGAACTTGGATTGCTTTTTTTGCATCTTCTACCTCCGCATCAATATCACCGGACTTATAAGCCACAAAATATCCACCAACTTTTACAAAAGGCAATACATACTCTGATAGTGTAGCAAGATTAGCAACTGCGCGGGATACACCCATTGTAAAATGTTCTCTTAAGTCTGCCTGTCTTGCAGAATCCTCAGCTCTTCCATGTGCAGACACAACACCTGACAGATTAAGATTTTGTATCACTTCATTAAGGAACTTAACTCTTTTATTAAGCGAATCAAGAAGATATACCTCTGTAGCAGGAAATGCTATCTTTAACGGAAGTCCCGGAAATCCTGCTCCGGTTCCTACATCAATAATTGATACTTTAGTTTCAAGATTGAGTAATTCACCTATTTCGTTGTCGTTAGTTGAGATATCCACAATTGCCTTGTTTACAGCAACGCTATCCACAAAATGTTTCACAAGAACCTCATCATACTCTGTTATACCCGTAAGATTCATGAAACTGTTCCACTCTACAAGAATTTCGTAATACTGCTTAAATTGCGAAACTATTGTGTCGTCTGCTGTAACATTTACTTTATTAAGAAGTTGTACAAATGTTTCATTATCCATTAGTTACTCTCCTTATCTTTCCTTCTAAACTGTTCCATATACACTAAAAGTACTGATATATCAGCTGGTGAAACACCTGATATTCTTGAAGCCTGACCTATTGAACGCGGTCTGAACTTATCGAGCTTCTGCATAGCTTCTTTTCTAAGTCCGCTTATAGCAAGATAATCAATGGAATCAGGTATAATCTTACTCTCAAGCTTCTTAAAATGTTCAACTTGACGAAGCTGTCTTTCAATATAACCTTCATACTTAAGATTGATATTAACCTGCTCTGCAACATCCACACGAAGTTCAGGTCTATGCTTATCCACAGGTGCAAGACAATCATAAGAAAGCTCCGGACGCTTAATAAGCTCTGCAAGGGTAGCACCATTGGTTAATTCTGTACTGCCATGCTCTCTGATAATATCTTGGATAATACCTGTAGTTCCTATATTAACATGCTTTACTCTCTCTACTTCTTCCTCTATAAGTCTTTCTTTTTCTATGACTCCCTGCATACGCTCTTCATCAATAAGACCTACCTTATAGCCATACTTTGTAAGTCGCAGGTCCGCATTATCCTGACGAAGGATAAGTCTGTATTCAGCTCTTGAAGTCATCATACGATAAGGCTCTGTTGACTCTTTAGTAACAAGATCATCTATGAGAACACCTATATAACTCTCTGAACGGTCAAGTACAAGAGGCTCTTCACCCTTTACAAACTGAGCTGCATTAATACCGGCAATAATTCCCTGAGCTGCAGCTTCCTCATAACCTGAACTTCCGTTAAACTGACCGGCTGCAAAAAGACCCGCAATATTCTTAAATTCAAGGGATGACTTTAACTGTACGGCACTGATACAATCGTATTCAATGGCATAAGCATTACGGACAATCTTAACATTTTCAAGGCCCGGAACAGTTCTGTACATAGCATACTGAACATCCTCAGGAAGCGAACTTGACATACCTCCTAAGTACATTTCATTAGTGTATAGACCTTCCGGTTCAACAAATACCTGATGTCTGTCCTTATCTGCAAAACGCATAACTTTGTCTTCTATAGAGGGACAATATCTTGGACCGGTTCCCTGAATAACACCTGCATAAAGTGGCGAACGGTCAATATTATCTGTAATAATCTTGTGTGTTTCCTCATTAGTGTATGTAAGCCAACAAGAAACTTGCTCTTTCTGAATGCTGTCCGGATCAGTTGTAAATGAAAATGGTACAACTCTTTCATCACCGAACTGCTCAGACATTTTACTAAAATCAATAGAACGCTTGTCTACTCGGGCTGGAGTTCCTGTTTTAAATCTCTGTATCTCTATGCCATTGTCAAGAAGCGACTGCGTAAGATGATTAGCTGCCTGAAGACCATTAGGACCTGTCTCATAACTTACTTCACCGTGAATACATTTTGCCTTAAGATAAACACCTGTACAAAGAATAACCGCCTTAGCGTTGTATACGGCTCCGGAAAGAGTTTTTACACCCTTTATAACATTATCTTCAACGATAATTTCTGTGACCTCTGCCTGTCTTACAAGAAGATTAGGAGTATTCTCCATAACCATACGCATACGTTTTGTATATTCCTGCTTATCCGCCTGAGCTCTGAGTGAATGAACCGCAGGACCCTTAGACTTATTAAGCATCTTTGACTGTATAAATGTGGCATCGATATTTTTACCCATCTCACCGCCCAAAGCATCTACTTCCCTTACAAGATGACCTTTTGAACTACCACCGATATTAGGATTACAAGGCATAAGTGCAATACTTTCACAACTTACTGTAAAACATATAGTATTAAGACCAAGTCTGGCTGCTGCAAGAGCTGCTTCACATCCTGCATGTCCGGCACCAACAACTACCACGTCATAATATTCACATATATTAGGCATACTTTTCACCTCTCTAAATTCTTATTCTGGAGTTTACGCAGTAAACTCTGCAAGTTCAATGCGAGTGTTTACACGATGCAGTGAACTTATTTTCCCATACAAAACTCTTTAAATATTTTATCGGCTAAATCGTCTTCGACTTCTTCACCTATAATAAGTCCCAGCTTTTCATAAGCTGTCATTATGTCTATAGTCAAGAAATCTTCACTCATTCCTGAGTCAATTCCTTCCCTTACAAGTTTAAGACTAATCAGTGCTTCATTCAAGAGATTTTTGTGTCTTGCATTGGTAATATATATTTCTTCGTTAAATGATATCTTTCCTGTGAAGAACATCTGCTTAACTGTTTCCTCTAATTCATCAAGTCCATCATGGTTTTTAGCAGATATGGAAACTGCTTCACAATTCATTTTAGCTAGTATATCTTCTTTAGTGACAACTGCATCAATATCTGACTTATTAAGAAGCACCAATACCTTTTTATCCTTTATAAGTGATATAATTTCTTCATCATTGTCATCAAGAGGTCTTGAACTATCTACAACAAATATAATTAAATCTGCGTCTTCCGCATATTTCTTAGCTTTTTCAACACCAATACTCTCAACATAATCATCTGTTTCTCTAATACCTGCAGTATCTATAAGATTAAGAACAATTCCTGAGAGATTAATCTGCTCTTCCAAAACATCTCTTGTAGTACCTTCTATATCAGTTACGATTGCTCTTTCTTCTTTAGCAAGTGCATTAAGAAGACTTGATTTACCTGCATTAGTTTTCCCCAAAATAACAGTACGAATGCCATCACGCATTATACGGCCATTGTCAGCTGTTTTCAACAATTTATCAACAATATCCACACATTTATCCACATCATATTGAACGTTATCAACATAATTTTCCAAGGAAATATGTTCCGGATCATCAAGTGCAGCTTCTATATATGCAACATGATTTAATAAAATTCCTCTTATTTCTTTTATTTTTTCTGACAATTTACCATCTAATTGAGATACCGATGACTTAAGTGCATATTCATTTTTTGAATTAATAACATCAATTACCGCCTCTGCTTGAGAAAGGTCAATTCTTCCATTTAAAAATGCTCTCTTTGTAAATTCACCAGGTTCAGCAGGTCTGGCTCCTGCTTTTAATATAGACTCAAGAACTTTTCTTGTGACAAGAATTCCCCCATGACAATCTATTTCTACAACATCCTCGCGGGTATAAGTATTAGGAGCCTTCATAACTATACAGAGAACCTCATCAATAATTTCACCGGTTTCACTGTCACATATGTTTCCATAATGCACCGTATGACTTGCAACATCTGAAAGTTTAATATTCTTTTTTGACTTAAAAACTTTATCAGCTATATCAATGGCTTTGTTACCACTTACACGTATAACACTAATACCACCACTAGTCATAGTGCTGGTAGAAATAGCTGCAATTGTGTCATCAATGAAATTATTCATAACGTCCTCCATTTTGTTTTTATTATGGTATCTATAAGTAAATATTTCCATAATAGAGCTACGCACATATATCTTACAGACCCACTCCCGTTTGTCAAAAAACGTAGCAGTACTAAATTCGCAAAGTTAAACTTCGTTTAACTTATGCTCATATAAGTGCTGACGTTTTTTCACAGTCTGTAAGATATATGGCTAGCTCTATACACAACTATCGAACACTATAAAATACCATAATATCAAACAAACTGTAGGAGTTATTCATTCAAATTATTTTATATTAATCACTACATAAATAATGCCGGTACTGTTTATACATCAAACTTAATCCATTATCTCTAAGATAAGTACATAATACATATGCCAGGATAAGTCTGATGTGGGACCGTTTGGATGGCGTCGGTACTTAGCGAAGTTAAATCTGTTAAGATTTGACTAAGCTTAGTACCGCTACGTCATCCAAAGAGTGCAAACGTGTCCACATCAGATTTACTCCTGGCACTTATATTAATACTTATCTCTCCACATTATTCTTTGCTCTGTCAAGATATACAACAACATGTCTAAATGGCTCTTCGCCTTCACTTCTTGTTGATACAAACTTATCATTCTGCAAAGCTGAATGGATAATTCTTCTCTCATATGGATTCATTGGCTCCAAAGAAACAGAACGTCTGCTTCTCTTTACCTTATAAGCTATATTTCTAGCAAGTGACTCCAATGTTTCTTTTCTTCTCTTTCTGTAATCCTCTGTATCTAACTTGATTCTTACATACTTATCCTTACCCTTGTTAACAACAAGGCTTGTAAGATACTGAATTGAGTCAAGTGTCTGTCCTCTCTTACCAATAAGAGCACCCATATTGTCACCTGAAAGATTTACATTAACACATTCAGGATCATCGAAGTTAAGAGTTACTTCTACTTCCATTCCCATAGCCTTAAACATATCTGCTAAAAATGTCTTAACTCTCTTTTCAATCTCTTCGTTAGGCATTACTGTTGTGTACTTACTAGACTTTTCCTCAGACTTTTCCACAACGGCTGAATCCTCTGATTTATGAGCTTTTGCATCATTATCAGTAGTCTTTTCAACAGACTTTTCCACATTCTTTACAGACTCTGTGTTCTTAACATTTTCCTTCTTTTCAGGCTTCTTATCGAACTTTTTATCGTTCTTTCTAGAATCCTTCTTAGAATTGTTATTAGAATTAATCTTAACATCATCAACAGCACTCATAATATCTATTGATTCAGTTTCAGACTTCTTTCTAATCTTAATAACAGCAGGTTTTCTACCAATACCTAAGATACCATTACTACCTTTTTCAATAACTTCATATTCTACATTATCACTTGTTGTTTCTAACTGAACAAGTGCATTTGTAAGAGCTTCATCTACTGTTTTTCCTGATACCTGAATATACTCCATTATTTATCTCCTTTTTTAGAATTTTTCTCATTGTACTTAGCAACCATTCCAGCTTTTTCCGCAAGACTGCCAGGCTTTGCTGACTTATAATAATTTGTAGAATTCATAATTTCTTTCATCTTCTTATCGTTTTCAGCTTTTTTAGCTTCAAGGTCAGCAATTCTTTGCTTGCTCTTCTCTAAAGAATCAACCTTCTTTGTACTTGCAGTAGCATTCTTTGCAATCTTCTCTGGTGGAAGACCTTGCTTTGCACGCTTTTTATTACGCTTCTCAATATTTCTTCTAACAATCTCATCTGTACCAATCTTATTATAATACTTATCAATAATAAGATGAATAATTGTCTGAATTACAGCCGTAGCAGTCCAGTAAAGACCAAGACCGGCAGGACATGAAAATGCAAGGAATACAGACATAACAGGCATAAATAAAGTCATCATCTTCATTGATGCTGCAGCCGGATTATCTTCATCATTCATTGCATCGTTCTTTGCCTGAGTAAGCTTAACACTTATAAACTGTGATAAACCTGCCAATATAGGAATAAGTACTGTAATATTAAGTCCTAATACAGGTGTCTGAGATACATTAACTCCTAAGAATGTATTCATCTCAGTTATAGTTTCATAATTCTGTGTAATAGTTGATGCAAAATCAGGGAATAATTCACTAAGCTTTGTCCACTGGTCAGCTGTAAATGAATTCATAGCTGTGATTACCTGGTCTGTGTTTGTCCAACTTGACACATTAGCTGAGCCAAAATTGTCAGACATAATCTGCTCATATCCTTCTGTCTGCATAATACCGTTGATTCCCTTAGCTGAATCACCTAATACTGCAATAAACTTATCCTTTAAGTTACCAATATATAAAGGTATATACTGGAACACTCTATAAAGTGCAAAAAGAATTGGCATCTGGATTAAAAGCTGTGTACATCCACCAAACTGAGATGTACCATACTTCTCGTAAACACCTTTTATTTCATCCTGCATCTTTGCCATGGCCATCTGGTCATCGCGCTTATTTTTATACTTTTCCTGAATAGCCTTTACTTCTGGAGCAATAATACTATTCAACTTTGTCATCTTTGTCTGCTTCATACTCATAGGAAGCATCAAAAGCTTTACAAGAAGAGTAAATAAAACAATTGCAATAGCTATATTACCAATACCGATAGCATCAAGACCAATAAATAACCAGTCCATAATCTTACCGAGTAATGCAGCTATTGGTTTAATAATAAAATCCAAATTATTACCTCCAAATGTATTAAATACATATTATTTATGTGATTTTTTTATAGGTACCGGATCGTAACCACCTTTCATAAACGGGTTACATCTTAATATTCGTTTAAATGCCATAAATCCGCCTCGCAATGCTCCATACCTTTCGATAGCCTCTCTGGCATATTCAGAACATGTTGGCACAAAATTACAATAACCTCTTCCTTTATAAGGAGAAATATATTTTTTATAAAACATTATAAGCTTAAGCATTAGATTCTTCATCATTATTCTCTATAACCTTATGCAAACCTAATAAATGTAGCACTGCACTTTCAGTTTCTTTATAACCTTTATCTTTCAGACTGTCTCTTGCTATAACTACTATATCAAGACCTCTTTTAACTTTATGACTGTTAAGTCTAAAAGCTTCTCTGATAAGTCTCGCCAGTCTGTGTCGGACAATACTATTCCCGACCTTCTTACTCACAGATACACCAAGTCTAATCGTATCCGTTCCGTTCTCTAATACATACATAACAAGAAGTCTGTTAGCAAATGACTTCTTTCTATTATATACTTTCTTAAAATCACTATTTTTACTTAATGTCTCAAAATCTTTAAACTTCATAATTATTATCCTGCTATATATTAATTCCAAATTATTAGTTACTATTTATTAATTACTTATGTTTACTAAAACTAATTTAAGGCAGACAAATGCCTTCGCACTTATCTGCCTTGATTTACATTAAGATTAAGCTGAAAGTCTCTTTCTACCCTTAGCTCTTCTTGCTGCCAAAACTTTTCTTCCACCGGCAGTACTCATTCTTGATCTGAAACCGTGAACCTTTGATCTCTGTCTTGTCTTAGGCTGAAATGTCATCTTCATATTATACGCACCTCCTTTATTATACCATTTATTTATATGGCAGGAATAATTTTTTAAGTTAAAATTTAAAACATCGTTTTTATTATATTCGTAAACTAGTTTAAAGTCAAGCAAAATCGCACATTTTAGCAAAATTTTTTTAAGCTATCCTAATAAGATTGTTTTAAAACTTATCAACATTTTGTTAATAAATTGTGGATAAAGTGGTAAAAATTTGGGTAAAAAACACAATATATATTAAAAATCTCCATTTTTCGACACATATTTTGTTGATAATTTATCCACAATAATATTTTTTATCCTATTTTATATTCCTTGAAAAAAATATGATTTTGTTATATTATATAAAGGAATATGTTTACCTATTTTCTATAGGTATGAAAGGTATATATAATTATGGAAGAATTAAAAAACAAATGGGACTTAATCCTACAGACACTAAAGACAGAATTTGATGTGCATGATATATCTTTTAAGACTTGGTTATTACCTCTTAAACTTCATTCTTTAAATGATAATAAGGTAACTATAGTTTCACCTGAACAGGGAGATGATGGTATTAAGTATATTCGTACTAAGTATCAGACATTCCTTACAGTTATCATATCTGAAGTTATGGGAAAAGAATATGAAGTTGAGATTCTTTCTGTCAAAGAATTAGAAGATATAGAAAGACTTAATAATAAGAAGAAAGAGGTTCTTACTAATAATAAAGTGCCTACTTTATCAAATCTTAATCCTAATTACAGATTTGATACATTTGTCATAGGAACTAATAATAATCTGGCTCATGCTGCTTCACTTGCTGTTGCAGAAACACCAGCCAAGATTTACAATCCTCTATTTATATATGGAGGAGTTGGACTTGGTAAGACCCACCTTATGCAAGCTATTGCACATTTTATTATGGATACTAATCCTAGCCTTAAAGTACTTTATGTTACTTCAGAGACATTTACTAATGAGCTTATCGATTCAGTTAAGAATCAGAAAAACTCTGAATTTAGAGAAAAGTACCGTAATATTGATGTTCTGCTTATTGATGATATTCAGTTTATAATAGGAAAGGAAACAACTCAGGAAGAGTTTTTCCACACATTTAATGCCCTTTATCAGGCCGGAAAGCAGTTGGTTATTTCTTCTGACCGACCACCTAAGGAAATAGAAACACTTAATGAAAGACTTCGTACAAGATTCCAGATGGGATTACCTGTAGATATTCAGATTCCTACATATGAAACGAAGATGGCCATTCTAAAGAAAAAGGCAGAGCTTGGTGGTTTTAATATTCCGGATGATGTACAGGACTATGTAGCTACACACATTAAGTCAAGTATCAGAGAGCTTGAGGGTGCTCTTACAAAATTAGCAGCCTATTCTAATCTTTCGCATGCTCCTATTACAGTGGAATTTGCAGAAGATATTCTTAAGGATCTTATTTCTCCTGACTCACGAAGAGAAATAACTCCTGAACTTATTATTGATATTGTAGCTGAACACTTTAATATTAAATCGGAAGATATTCTTTCAAGTAAGCGTAATGCAGAATTAGTTTATCCAAGACAGATTGCTATGTATCTTTGCAGACAGATGACAACACAAACTGTACAAGCCTTAGGTAAATCATTTGGTAATCGTGATCACACGACCATTATGTATGGTAGTGATAAGATAAGCAAAATGGTTCTTACGGATAATAAAACTAAGAATACAATTGATGTTCTTATTAAGAAGATTAATCCTTCATAAAAGTTATTAACATTTTTTATGGATAACTTACGGATTACTATGTTAATTATTGTTGATTAAAAGGTATAACTTTTTATGTACTTGAGTTAAATCTCGACTTAGCTAAGTTATCCATATTGCATCAACATAATTTAGAGGTCATTTTAACAAAGTTTTTATGTACCTCTAATCCTCTTATAGCAAGGGCTGAAAACACTTTTCAACTTATTAACAGCCCCTACTACTACTACTACTGAATTAATATTATATTATTTATGCATTTCTCCCTTGGAGATATTATTGAAAGGAGTTTTACACATCATGAAATTAGTTTTTACAAAGAGTAATTTATCAAAAGCAGTTAATATAGTTATGAAGGCGGTTCCTACCAGAACTACCATGGCTATATTGGAATGTATCCTTATTGATGCGACTACTAACGTTATAAAGTTCACAGCTAATGATATGGAGCTTGGAATTGAGACTATAGTAGAAGGAGAAATCATAGAGAAAGGTAAAGTTGCTATTGATGCAAAGATATTCTCTGAGATTGTTAGAAAACTTCCTGACAATGATATTACTATTGAAACAGATAACAACAATACTTCATATATAACATGTGAAAAGAGTAACTTTAATATAGCTGGTAAGTCAGGTGAAGATTTCTCTTATCTTCCTGTAGTAATAAAAGATAAGTCTATAAGTCTTTCACAGTTTACTTTAAAAGAGACTATTAATCAGACTATATTCTCTATCGCTATGAATGATAATAATAAGATGATGACAGGTGAGCTTTTTGAAGTATCAGATGGAAAGCTTAAGGTTGTAGGTCTTGATGGACATAGAATTGCTATTCGCAATGTTTCTCTTGAAGGTAAGGCTGATGATGTTAAGGTTGTAGTACCGGGAAAGACTTTGGTTGAGATTAGTAAGATTCTTTCTTCAGATGCAGAGTCTATGGTTAATATATATTTCACTAACAATCATATTCTCTTTGAGTTTGATGATACAATGGTTGTTTCAAGACTTATTGAAGGTGATTATTTTAAGATTAATCAGATGCTCTCTAATGATTATGAGACTAAAGTAGTTATTAATAAAAAGGAGTTTCTTGACTCTATAGACAGAGCTAATCTTCTTATTAAAGAAGGAGATAAAAAGCCAATTATCATTAATATCACAGATGGATCATTAGAAGTTAATGTTAAGTCAGCTATTGGTTCTTTAAATGAAGATATTGATATAAGTAAGGAAGGTAAGGATATTATGATAGGTTTCAATCCTAAGTTCCTTATTGATGCATTAAGAGTTATAGATGATGAGTCAGTTAATATTTATCTTGTTAATCCAAAGGCTCCATGCTTTATTAAGGATAAGGATGAGACATATACTTACTTAATTCTTCCGGTTAATTTCTCTGCTTAAAATTAAAAGTTGTAAAACGGAAGGAGTTTATGTACATTATGCAAGTTATTAAAATAAGACCTGAGGATGATTTTATTAAGCTTGGACAGGCTATTAAAGCAGCAGGACTTGTTGAATCAGGCGTTGAAGCTAAGATAGTTATTCAAGATGGTCAGGTAATGGTTAATGGAGAAGTTGAGACACAGAGAGGCAAGAAGCTTGTAGGTGGCGAGATTATTTCCTTTGATGGAGAAGAAGTAAAGATTGAAAAATAGCAGGTGCTAAAGTGGTTATTGAATCAGTTGATTTAAAGAATTATAGGAATTATAAGTACCTGAATATGGTATTTGATGAAAAAACTAATATCATATATGGCGATAACGCACAAGGTAAGACTAATATACTTGAAGCTTTGTATGTATGCGCAACTTCAAAGTCTCACAGAGGTAATAAAGATAAAGAAATTATTCAGTTTGGAGACGAAGAAGCTCATATAAAGGTGCAAGTAAAGAAGAATGATATTAATTATCGAATAGACATGCATCTTAAAAAGAATAAAGCTAAAGGTATAGCAGTAAATGGAATACCTATAAAGAAGGCGGTTGAGCTCTTTGGAATTATAAACATAGTATTTTTCTCACCGGAGGACTTGAATATAATAAAAGATGGTCCTTCAGAAAGAAGAAGATTTATTGATATGGAGCTTAGCCAGCTGGATAAAATATATTTAAGCAATCTTGTTAATTACAATAAGGTTGTGGTTCAACGAAATAAGTTACTTAAAGAGTTATCATTTTCTATGAGAAAAGAGTATCTTGATACTCTCGATGTGTGGGATATGCAGCTTGTTAAGTATGGTAGCGAAATCATAAAAGCAAGAATTGATTTTGTTGAAAAGATTAATGGAATTATAGGGGACATACATAGTAGATTGTCCGGTGAAAAGGAAGAACTTAAGATTGAATATGTACCTTGCGTAGATATTAATAATTTTGCTAAAGAAGTGTTAGCTAGCAGGGATAAGGATATTAAGTTAAAGTCTACAAGCTTTGGTCCTCATAAGGATGATCTTATATTCTATATCAATGGCAATGATGTAAGAAAGTATGGTTCACAAGGTCAACAAAGAACAGCAGCACTTTCACTTAAACTTGCAGAGATAGAATTGGTAAAAAAGATTATTCATGATACACCAGTTTTGTTATTAGATGATGTTTTATCGGAACTTGACAGTAATAGACAAAACTTCCTGCTTAATAGTATAGGAGATATTCAGACTATTGTTACATGCACAGGTTTAGATGAATTTATCAACAATAGAATAGCCATTAACAAGATATTTAATGTAGTTAATGGAGAAGTTAGCGATTACGAAGGTTAGTTATTTTTAAAGATTAGATTGGAGGAGTAAGAAGTGTCAGAACAGAAGTACGGTGGTGACCAAATACAGATTCTTGAAGGACTTGAAGCGGTTAGAAAAAGACCTGGTATGTATATAGGTACTACTTCATCAAGAGGACTTCATCATCTTGTATACGAAATCGTAGATAATGCTGTAGATGAGGCATTAGCCGGATTTTGTAATACTATTGAGGTTACAATTAATGGGGATAATTCCATAACAGTTGTGGATAACGGTAGAGGTGTACCTGTAGATATCAATCACAAAACAGGCAGACCTGCTGTTGAAGTTGTTTATACAGTGCTTCATGCCGGTGGTAAGTTTGGCGGTGGCGGATACAAGGTATCAGGTGGTCTTCACGGTGTTGGTGCCTCTGTTGTTAATGCTCTTTCAGAGTGGCTTGAAGTAAATGTTAAGAGAGACGGCCATATTTATAATCAGCGTTATGAGCGCGGAAAAGTATGCTATGACTTAAAGATAGTTGGTGATTGTGATCCAACAGACACAGGAACTACTGTAACATTTAAGCCGGATGGACTTATATTTGAGGAAACATTAGAGTATGAGTTTGATGTTTTAAAGCATAGATTGCGTGAAATGGCATTCCTTACAAAGGGAATTAAGATTATTCTTAAAGACGTAAGAGAAGGTATGGAGCAGGAGAGAACTTTCCACTATGAAGGTGGTATTAAAGAGTTCGTTCAGTATCTTAACAATAGTAAAGAGCCACTTTACAGTGATATTGTTTACTGTGAAGGTTTAAAGGATGGAGTTCACGTAGAAGTTGCTTTCCAGCATAATGACGGATTTAATGAGGTTGTAGACTCATTTGTTAACAATATTAAGACTCCGGAAGGCGGTATGCATCTTACAGGTTTCAGAAATGCTTTGACTAAGACATTCAATGATTATGCCAAGTCTAATAAACTTGTAAAAGATAGTGATCCGAGTCTTTCAGGTGAAGATATAAGAGAAGGTCTTACAGCTATTGTTAGCGTTAAGATTGAGAATCCTCAGTTTGAAGGTCAGACTAAGCAAAAGCTTGGTAACACTGTTGCAAGAGGTGCTGTAGACAGTATAGTAAGTGAGCAGCTTACTTACTTCTTAGAGCAGAATCCTACAGTTGCTAAGTCTATCTGCGAGAAGTCAATCTTAGCTCAAAGAGCAAGAGAGGCTGCAAGAAAAGCTAGAGATCTTACAAGAAGAAAGACTGCTTTAGAGAATTCTGCACTTCCTGGAAAGCTTGCTGACTGTTCAGATAAGGACCCTAAGAACTGTGAAATCTACATCGTAGAGGGTGATTCTGCCGGTGGTTCAGCTAAGACTGCAAGAAGTCGTGCAACACAGGCTATTCTCCCACTTAGAGGTAAGATTCTCAATGTAGAAAAAGCAAGACTTGACAGAATCTTAGGTAATGCTGAGATTAAGGCTATGATTACTGCATTTGGTACAGGTATACATGAGGATTTTGATATCAGTAAGTTGAGATATCATAAGATTATTATTATGACTGATGCCGATGTTGATGGTTCACATATTGCTACATTGTTATTAACATTTTTCTATAGATTTATGCCTGAGCTTATTAAGCAGGGACATGTATACTTAGCTACACCACCTCTCTACAAGTTAGAGAAGAATAAGAAGGTATGGTATGCATACAGTGATGAAGAGCTTAATAAGATTATCTCGGAAGTAGGTCGTGACCAGAATAACAAGATTCAGCGTTACAAAGGTCTTGGAGAGATGGATGCAGAACAGCTTTGGGAAACAACTATGGACCCTGAGAAGAGAATTCTTAAGAGAGTTCTTTATGATGAAGAATTAGAGTCGGAGATTGATGTAACATTCTCTACACTTATGGGTGATAAAGTTGAACCTAGAAGAGAATTTATTGAGGCTAATGCGAAATATGTTCGCAACCTTGATATTTAAGCATATTAAAGTGCTGTTTTGGCAGCAGAATAAGGGAGAATAAATATGGACGAACATATTTTTGATCAAATTCAAGAAGTAGATATGCAAAAGACTATGGAAAGTTATTATATTGACTATGCCATGAGTGTTATTGCAGCCAGAGCACTTCCTGATGTAAGAGACGGTTTGAAACCGGTTCAGCGTAGAATTCTTCACTCTATGGTGGAGTTGCATAATGATTACGACAAGCCACACAGAAAATGTGCCCGTATTGTCGGTGATACTATGGGTAAGTATCATCCACACGGTGACTCATCTATCTATGAAGCTTTGGTTAAGTTAGCACAGGATTTTAATACAAGATATCCACTTATTGACGGTCACGGTAACTTCGGTTCTGTGGACGGTGATGGTGCGGCTGCCATGCGATATACAGAAGCAAGACTTTCTAAGATATCTGCTGAGATGGTAGCTGATATTAACAAGAATACAGTAGATTTCATACCTAACTTCGATGAGACAGAGAAGGAGCCAACAGTACTTCCTTCAAGATATCCTAACCTTTTGGTTAATGGTACATCAGGTATCGCTGTAGGTATGGCAACTAATATTCCACCTCACAATCTTCGTGAGGTAATTAGCGCTGTTGTTAAGATTATTGATAACAGAGTTAATGAAGACAGAGCTACAAGTATGGAAGAAATACTTGAGATTATTAAGGGACCTGATTTTCCTACTGGTGCTACTATTATCGGTAAGATGGGTATTGAGGAAGCATACAGAACAGGTCGTGGTAAGCTTAAAGTACGTGCGGTTACTGATATTGAGCCTATGGCCAATGGCAAGAACAGAATCGTAGTTACAGAGCTTCCATACATGGTTAATAAAGCGCGTCTTATTGAAAAAATGGCAGAGCTTGTAAGAGATAAGAAGATTGATGGTATTACAGACCTTCGAGACGAGTCAGACAGAACAGGTATGCGTGTATGTATTGAGCTTAGAAGAGATGTTAATCCTAATATCATACTTAATCAGCTTTATAAGCACACGCAGTTGCAGGATACATTTGGCGTAATTATGCTTGCACTTGTTAACAATGAGCCAAAGGTTCTTAATCTTCTTGATATGCTTAACTATTATCTTGCACATCAGGAAGAAGTTGTTACAAGAAGAACTAAGTATGATCTTAATAAGGCTGAGGAAAGAGCGCATATCTTAGAAGGTTTAATGATTGCTCTTGATAACATTGACAGAGTAATTGCTATAATCAGAGGTTCAGAAAATGTTGCTATAGCTAAAGAAAGCTTGATGGCTGAATTTGCTTTAACAGATGTACAGGCACAGGCTATCGTAGATATGAGACTTAGAGCTTTAACAGGTTTGGAAAGAGCTAAGTTGGAAGCAGAACTCAATGAACTTCTTGCTAAGATTGCTGAGTATAAGGCAATACTTGCAGATAATAAGCTTCTTTTGGGAGTAATCAAAGAAGAAATTACAGTTATTATGGATAAGTATGGTGATGACAGAAGAACTTCTATCGGATTCGATGAATATGATCTTTCTATGGAAGATTTGATTCCAGATGAGCCGGTTGTTATCGCACGTACTAACTTAGGTTATATTAAGAGAATGACTCCTGATAACTTTAAGAGCCAGCACAGAGGCGGCAAGGGTATTAAGGGAATGCAGACTATTGAAGATGATTACATAAAGGATCTGTTTATGACAACATCTCATCATTATCTTACATTCTTCACTAATACAGGTCGTGCTTACAAGCTTAAGGCTTATGAGATACCGGAAGCAAGTCGTACTTCAAGAGGAACTGCTATTATTAATCTTCTTCAGCTTCAGCCTGGAGAGCAGATAACAGCCGTAATTCCTATTGATACTAAGCTAATTAAGGATGAAGACTGTTTGTTTATGGCAACTAAGAAGGGTATTGTTAAGAAGACATTTATCAATGAATTTGCCAATATAAGAAAAACAGGTATTCAGGCTATAACACTTCGTGAGGATGATGAGCTTATTGAAGTTAAGCTTGTAGACGAGAAGTGTGAAATCTTCCTTGTTACAAAGTTTGGTCAGTGTATAAGATTCAAGGAATCTGATGTACGTCCAACAGGTAGAAGTGCTATGGGTGTTATCGGTATGAACCTCATAGATGAGGATGAAGTAGTTGGTATGCAGCTTAATATGCAGGGTAGTGAACTTCTTATTGTGTCAGAAAATGGTCTTGGTAAGAAGACAGACATGGAAGAATTCACAGTTCAGCATAGAGGCGGTAAGGGTATCAAGTGCTACAAGATTAACGAGCGTACAGGCTACGTTATTGGTGTTAAGGCAGTTGACGATACAAGAGAGATTATGCTTATTACAACAGAAGGCGTAATCATTCAGCTTAAGTGTTCTGATATATCTAATCTTGGCAGAATTACATCAGGTGTTAAGCTTATTAACCTTGATGAAGGCATCACAGTTGCCACAGTGGCAAAGGTTAGAAGAAAACCAGCCGGTGAAGACGGACAGGATGCAGAAGGCTATGATGAATTAGATGAAGTTGATGCAAGTAATGAAACAAGTTCAGGACAAGCATTAGCAGATGACAGTATCGACAGATTGCTTGAAGCAGCTGAAAACGATAAGGATGAAGAATAAGCATATTTTGGCTAGGGGTTGCGAAAGCAACCCCTATTTTCTTTGTCCTTGACTATGATTTCCATAATCTGTATAATTAAGTAAAATGACATTTAGTAAATCGTGAACAAAAGTATAATTATGGGGGATTTATATGTTTATAGGCAGAGAGATGGAGTTAGCACAGCTTAATAGTTTGTACAACTCTAATAAGTTCGAATTAGCAGTTATATATGGCAGACGCAGAGTTGGTAAAACAGCTATTATAAGTGAATTTATAAAAGATAAGGATGCTATATATTTTTCCGGTGTAGAGACTAATGAAAAGCATAACTTGGCGAATTTTCAGCGATGTATCCTAGAGTATGAAGGAGAAGATGATACTGATACAGCATTTGTATCTTTTAAGGCAGCGTTGAAGCACGTATTCGTAGAATCTCTTAAGAAAAGAATAGTTCTTGTTATAGATGATTATTCGTGTGTTGCAAGATCTTCAAAGAATTTTATGGAAACATTACAGCTATTAATAGAACAGTACAAAGATAATTCTAAACTGTTGATTATACTTTGCGCTTCTTCAATGTCATATATTGAAAACAGTGTGTTGTCAGAAAAAGCAACTTTACGTGATTACATAACAGCACAATATAAGATACAACCACTTAGTTTTGTGGAAGCAAGTGAATACTTTGATAATTATGGAATGGTAGATAAGGCTGTAATATATGGAATTATGGGTGGAATACCTCAATATCTTAATCAGATAGATGATGACCTGTCCATAGAAGCTAATATAAAGAATATATATCTTAATTCTTCGTCATTGATGCATGATGAATTGCAGAATATATTGAAACAGGAAGTGAGAGAGCCGGCAGTATACAATACTATAATCAATTCCATAGCAACTGGTGCTTCTAAGCTTTCTGAGATAGCAGAGAAGATGGGTGAAGATACAAGTGTGTGTGCCACATATATAAAGAATCTTTTAACACTAGGTATTGTGAGAAAAGAGACACCATTTGGCGATTCATCAACACGAAAAACAGTTTATGAAATACAGGATAACGAGCTTCGTTTCTGGTACAGATTTATACCGGATAATATGTCTCTTATATCAAGAGGAAGAACGGATCAGGTATATAATATAATTAAATCACAGATGTCTGATTATATGAGTCAGGTATTTAGGGATATATGCAAGCAGTTTCTGTGGGAAGTCTTATGTAAAAGTGGCAAGTCTATCAGTTACAGTGATATAGGCAGATGGTGGGGCATAAATCCTGTCACAAGAAAAAAAGAGCAGATAGATATAATAGTATCAACTGACAGTAATACGTTGTTCTTTGGTGAGTGCAAGTGGATTGATAAGAAAGTTGATGTGGATGTATTAGATGCCTTGATAGAAAAGAGCAGAGTATTTAAGCAAAGAAATAAGTATTATTATATATTCTCAAAGGCAGGATTCACAAAGGAGTGCAATGAGGCAGCTAAGTCTGTTGGCAATGTCACGTTGGTGAGTTATAAGTAAAAGTGAAATAAGATAGTTATGGTAACTGGAGAAGTCTTTCATATAGGACGTTTTTATGGTACACCAGTAAAAACAGCGTATAATAATTTTAGAAAATATAACTTTTATGACAGAGAAGTTATGGGATAATAAAAACCGACTTTTAAGGTAAGCAGTTGATGCAAAACCTTGAAAGTCGGTTGCTTTTTATATAATAGGAAGTAGCATTCCTATTTTCTTTGAGAAATTCTCCGCCAGCGGAGATTTATTCGTCTTATGGACGAAGTCCTAAACCACCCTCAAGTGTGAGTGTCTCACCTGTCATATACTTGAAGTCTGGGTGTGCAAGCTGAACGCAAACACGTCCGATATGCTCTTCCGGATCACCGAAGAAGCCCATAGGTGGTGTGTGAACATTCTTCTCAAATGCTTCTGGATAAGCATTCTTGAACTGCTCTAACTGTGCTGTCCATGCAAGTGGGCAGATTACATTAACATTGATTCCATCCTTGCTCCACTCAGTTGCAGCAACACGTGTAAGACCACGGATACCTTCCTTTGCAGCAGCATAAGCACACTGACCATAGTTACCGAAAAGACCGGCACCTGATGCAAAGTTAATAACTGAACCCTTGCTCTTTGCAAGATATGGATGGCATGCCTGCATATAATAGAATGCAGCGTAAAGTCCTGAGTAAAGAGCTAAGTCAAACTGCTCTGTTGTGTGGTCAACGATAGATACACCTGAAGCTGAAGCCTGTGCATTGTTGATAAGTACATCAATTCCGCCAAACTCCTCAACAGCCTTCTCTACTACGCTCTTAGCAATAGCAGCGTTGTCAGAACCAGCTGAGATATCAGCCTGAACAAAAAGAACCTTAACGCCGTAAAGTCTCTCTAACTCTTCCTTAGCATCCTCCAACTTCTTAACATTACGTCCGGTAATAACGATGTTAGCACCTTCCTTAGCGTAAGCAGTTGCGATACCATAACCGATAGAACCAGCCTTGCCGTCAGAAAGAACTGCTCTACCTGCACCTGTAATCAATACAGTTTTACCTTTTAAAAAACTCATATTATCCTCCCTCCGGTACTGCAAATTGCAAGTACCTAATTGAATATTCATGCGTAAATTATAAGAGAAAATGTGCAAAAATACAATAGATAATTTGAATAAGAATTATCAATATTAGAATTGAAGATAAATTTTTTAGAATATTTAAAAAATATAAAAAAATAACAAAAAGCTTCAACCAAATTAAAAGATTTTACGTATGTAATTTTAAATGGGTTATATGATAGAATACATCTAATGAAGAAATAATAACAATTAGATATAAAAGTGAGGCTTGAGCATGAAAAAATATAGCATAAAAAAATATGTTGCATGGACACTGTTAGCAAGCATGGTTATATGCAGTGGTTGTGGTGGCAGAAGCGGTGTTAATAGCGAGACGCAGTCAGTTAAGGACGTCAATTATGACATTCAAAAGGAATCCGAGAAGGAGTCTGAAAAAGAAAGAGAGACAAGAACAATAACGGATGTTACCATAGAAACTGTGAAGCAATCCAATGTGCATGTGTTTGATGAGCGAGGTCAGGAGAGGTTTGATATTACACCAAAGGATGGAAAGGTTATTACCGCTACTCCTATGAGTTATGATGCAGCACTTGCGGCAACCGACAGAACAAAGAAGTACTTTTACTATGCAGACGGAGATACGAACGTTGCCCTGAAGTATGAGAACGGAGAGCCAAAAGAGTTAAATATTAACGGTAAGTCAATTAAGACATCATTGAAGCAGGAGAGCGGGGGACCTAATATATGGCTCCGTGACCTTAATAAAGACGGCAAAAGAGATATTATAATAGAGTGGGATGGATATCGTTATTATGACATAATGGTTGTGGTATCGGACGGAGATACTTACAAGGAAATTGAGTTGCCAAAGAAACTTCCGGAAATAAGTGCGGTGGCACTTGACGATTACAAGATGCAGGTTGTAAGTAAGGAATGCAATGTTAATCAAGAATACGTTATGGAGAACAGATTTGCACATTCTATGCTGAACTCTTATATGGTGTATTATGATAACGGTAAGCTTGCTAACACATCATATAATATTCCCATAAGCTTTACTACAACTGTTGAGACAGATTGTTATGAAGTCGGTTCAGATACAGTTATTGCTGTGAAAAATATGGTTCAAAGCGGCAGTGATTTTACAGGAATTACACTTGTCTACTACTACCGCTTTACAGCTGATGGCACTATGAAAACAGATGTCAAGATGATTAATGAGAATTATTATCCATTCTAACCTTTCTGTTTTCTAAACTGAAGTGGTGATACACCCATAGCCTTTTTAAAGGCATCACTAAAGTAAGCACTACTTGAAAAGCCACATTCGGCGGCTATGTCGGTCATACTTAGTTCTGAATTAAGAATCAACTTTCTTGCGTACGTCATTCTCTCATTTAGTACAAATGTTGAGTATGGCGTATGCAGGTGGTTAATAAATATCTTTGAAAGATACGAAGCTGAGATATTAATAGCATCGGCTGTATCTTCAAGGGAAGGATTGGTGCTTAAGTGGGCTTTAATATACTTTATTGCCTGACCTAAGTATACATTTTTCTTTTCAATATTCATCATATTAGTTCCACCTACAAGACGTTCAGTGTGACAAGTAATAATGAGCTTATTAAGAAGCCCTGTAAGAAGAAGTTCAGAATATTCATTGTAGGAGTTCCATTCCTGTTCCATTTCATCAAGAATGGCAAGTACTTTGTCCCTGGTAGCATCACTAAATCTTATAACATGCTCTGTGCACAATTCGTCGTATGCCTTTCTTCCGATAGTGTTGATAACTCCCTGTACCATTTTGTCAGTAAACTTGATTAAAATTCTCTCGTAGGGATTGTTAGATATGTATGTAGTTCTGCGATACACATTTTTAGGTATAAATGTTAATTCTCCGGCTTGCACAATGGTAGTAAAGTTAGGAGAATATATTAGGCGCTCGCCACTTACCATATAAGATATGCCATAGAAGTCAGTGTAAGCTTCGGATGTTGACATCTCATAGTATGGTGGACGAATGGTGCGATTGTAATCGAAATTGTATCCGGGTTTCAACGGATATGGCATAGGGTGACACCTCCTAAAAACAGTCTGTTTAATCAGATTTACTAAATCAAGTATAACAGATAATTAATATTATATAAAGGGATTGAAATCTAAAAAAGCTTTGTCGCAAAATACGGTGCGGCGGAGCTTTTTTATTATGTGGAAAAGTCTGTTAAAAGAGTGTATAATGTGGATACAAAGAGATAATGGTTATGGGAGGTTTGTGATGGCACATTTGTCAATTAATTGTCGCTCTAAGGTGCTGGGAATGCCTATTATGCTGGATGTGCTGATGCCACAGCGCAAGGGTAATTATAAAGTGCTTTATCTTTTGCATGGAGCGGGAGGCGACCATACTACATGGTTATATAAGTCAAAGATTGCAGAATATATGGAGAAGACGGATATTGCGGTGGTTATGCCTTCAGGCAACAACCGATTTTACGTTAATAATGAACATGGCAAGGATTACTTTACATTTACAACTGAGGAACTCCCTGCTATGTGTGAGCAGGTACTTAATATAAGCTGTGAGGCAAAGGACAGGTTTATTGCAGGTATGTCAATGGGCGGTTACGGTGCATTTTATGCAGCACTTAAGTGTCCGGGACAGTATGCGGGGGCATTCTCTTATTCGGGCTGTTTAGATATCGGTGCTATGTATGAGAGACTTTCAAAGAAAGATATGTTTACAGTATTTGGAACAAGGCAGCAGCTGGATGCAGGGGATTATGATTTAAAGAAATTTATTAACATTGACGAAGCTTCGGATGTGGATAAATCCACAAAGTATTATATATCTTGTGGATTAGAGGACGCATTGCTTCCGTACAATAGGGATTTTTATGATTATATGAAGCAGGCAGGATATGATGTAACCTATGAGGAGTCAACGGGTGGACATGATTCTGAGTATTGGGATTTACAGGTTAAAAAGACTGTGGAAAGGATAGTAGCATGGCAGTAATAACGATGAATGTTTTTTCCGTGTATGTAAAGCAGAATATGGATGTTACAGTGGTACTGCCGGATGACGTGTTCACAGGGGCCGGCAATGGAGGTTGCGGCGTCGGTAGTTCTGGGGCAGCTGGCGATGCAGGTTGTGGCGTCGATGACAAACTTCCATGCGTGTGGCTTTATCACGGAGGCAGCGGCGACCATACGGAGTGGCTTTATCATACGAATCTTGTGGATTATGTGAATGAGAGACGTATAGCAGCCGTAATTCCTAATGTTCATGAGTCTTGTTTTGTAGATATGCATATTGGTTGTAAGTACGGAACTTATGTAGGAAGAGAATTGCCGAATCTGATACACACCATGTTTCGTTGTATATCGGATAAGCGCGAGGACAATTATGTTGTGGGATTTTCCAATGGAGGATATGGCTGTCTTCATGTGGCGCTAAGGTACCCACATATGTTTTCATGGGTTGGTGCATTTTCAGCAGGAGACAAGGCAGATGCTGTCTTTGAAAACGATGGCAGTCCAAAGTCGCTTCGCAGAATATGGACCTTTGGCGATGGTGATTTACATCAGAATAAGTACGGTCTTACATATATGGCAGACAGACTGATAGAGAACATTAATAGTGAAAATGTCGTAGCTCCGAATATATATCATGCCTGTGGCGGCAAGGACCCATGGCTTTGGATGAACCATATTGTCAGGGATTATTTCCTTGAACATAAGGAATATTTTGTATATACTTATGATGAGATTGATGAGCTGGGACATGAATGGAAGTTCTGGGATATTGAGCTTATTAAATTTTTGGATTATGTTGGGCTTGTGAAGAAGGAAGGCAGAGTATGAGAGAAGTTAATGTTAGTGAAATAACTGCTAATATAAAAGAAATGTGTATTGAGGCGAATCATTTTCTTTCGCCTGATATGAATAAGGTTTTTCAGGAAGCAGTGGAGAGCGAGAAGTCGCCACTTGGTAAGCAGGTACTTGACCAGCTTAATGAGAATCTTGATATAGCGGCTACAGATATGATTCCTATATGTCAGGATACAGGTATGGCGGTGGTATTTATCAATGTAGGGCAGGACGTACATTTTGTAGGCGGCGATATTACTGAGGCTATCAATGAGGGCGTGAGACAGGGATATGTTGAGGGCTACTTGAGAAAGTCGGTTGTCAGTGATCCTATTATAAGAGAGAATACTAAGGACAATACTCCGGCGGTTATTCATTATGGTATCGTTCCGGGGGATTTGGTGGAGATTACGGTTGCACCGAAGGGCTTTGGTAGTGAGAATATGAGCCGTGTGTTTATGCTAAAGCCGGCAGATGGCATAGAAGGTGTGAAGGAAGCTATACTTACGGCAGTTAAAGATGCGGGGCCAAATGCCTGTCCTCCAATGGTTGTGGGCGTGGGAGTTGGCGGAACATTTGAACAGTGTGCCCTTCTTGCGAAGAAGGCTCTTACAAGAAATCTTGCAGTTGAGTCACCAATCCCATATGTGAGAGAGCTGGAGGCTGAGATGCTTGAAAAGATAAATAAGCTTGGCATAGGACCGGGAGGACTTGGTGGTACTAAAACCGCGCTTGCAGTAAATGTGGAGACTTATCCGACACATATTGCAGGACTTCCGGTGGCAATCAATATCTGTTGTCATGTTAACAGACATGCGTACAGGGTGATATAAATATAGAAAGGAGTGCGCGGTTTTCATAAGACCACGCAAACAGTATGGATAGATATATTAAAGCACCGATTAGTGCAGAAGATGCAAAGTCTCTTCGTTCCGGTGATTATGTGTACATAACTGGTACTATATATACAGCCAGAGATGCGGCGCACAAGCGTATGGCAGAGGCATTGGCAGCAGGTCAGGAGCTTCCTGTCAGCATGGAGAATAATATCATATATTATATGGGACCGTCACCGGCAAGAGAAGGAAGACCTATAGGTTCGGCGGGGCCTACAACAGCAAGTCGTATGGACAAGTACGCACCGGATTTGCTTGACTTGGGACTTAAGGGTATGATAGGAAAGGGTAAGCGCTCACAGGCAGTGCTCGACGCTGTTGTTCGCAATGGTGCAGTGTACTTTGCAGCTGTGGGAGGTGCAGGTGCATTGCTTTCAAAAAGAATCATATCTTCAGAAGTTGTTGCATATGATGATTTAGGAACAGAGGCTATTAGAAAGCTTGAGGTGGAGAATTTCCCTGTTATAGTTGTTATTGACAGCGAAGGAAATAACCTTTACGAGACAGCTATTAAGGAATATTCAAATTAGGCATTGACAAAGCTAATTTCCTCTGCTATAATCACATTTGCGTTTATGTCAAAGCATTGATGCAGACGCAATTAGATATGTTTATGGAGAATTACTCAAGAGGCTGAAGAGGCGCCCCTGCTAAGGGTGTAGGTCGGGCAACCGGCGCGAGGGTTCAAATCCCTCATTCTCCGCTTGGCAGGAGATAGCCGCGAACAAGAAATTGTTCGCGGCATTTCTATTTTCCTAATGTTTTGTGAAGTTTTGTCGATATATATTGCAGATTAACATATAGAAGATATATATAATAACAAGTAGAACAGGAGTTACATATTATGGTAGTTTCACATAACTTGTCAGCAATATTTACAAATCGTCAATTGAATTTAAGTACAGATAAAGTATCAAAGTCATCCGAAAAGTTAGCTTCAGGATATAAGATTAACCGTGCTGCAGATGATGCAGCAGGATTATCAATATCGGAGAAAATGCGTTGGCAAATCAGGGGTCTTGAGCGTGCGTCAGACAATATACAAGACGGTATATCGCTTATTCAGGTGGCGGATGGTGCATTGAATGAAACTCATGCACTTCTGCATCGTATGCGAGAGCTTGCGGTGCAGGCAGCCAATGATACTAATACGTCCACTGACCGAACAGCCATACAGAGCGAAATAGATCAATTAACTAAGGAAGTGGACCGAATAGCAACCACTACTAATTTTAATAGTGATATTTATCCATTGACTGCAACAACGAAAACCACTGTAGAAAGATCAGGATTTACGTTAGCGAGCGTGAATGCCCGTGAAGTTACATTTAGAATTCTTAATAATGCACAAGATGGATTAGATAGGACATTTAATGGGCAGAATTGGGCGCATGGAACATATGTACAAACAACTTCGTTACTTATGAATGAAAAATATGGTGTTGTTAATATAGGTGATATGTGGTATTCACATAGTTCAGTCATTCCTGGGGCAAATGGGGCTATGGACCATTCTGTGGTATATGATAATTCGTATGATTTAAGACTCTCTGATTTGAAGACGGATGATGAGGGTTATATTTATTACGAAAGTAAGCAGTTTTTATGTAATATGTATATAACTCGAGATAAAGCGTCTCAAGATGTGTCATATGCATATAATAAGAATAAAGGAGATGCATATGAATATTTGATGGCGCCCTCCGTTCAGGAAAGTGAAAAGCAGATATGGATTCAGATGGGAGCAAAACAAGGGCAGGGAATGAAACTTGCATTGGTTGATGCAACTGCAGCAGGAATAGGTTTAACTAATCTAAGTGTTATGTCACATGTTAGTGCAGGTACGGCCATTGCTACTATTGATGAAGCGATAGAGAAGGTGAGTGAGTATAGAAGCACATTTGGTGCACAGCAGAATCGATTGGAACATGCTATGTCAATTGATAATATAACGTCGGAAAATACTCAAGTAGCAGAATCGAGATTGCGTGATACTGATATAGCAGAAGAGATGTCGGAGTATTCTAAGTATAGTATAATGATGCAGGCAGGACAAGCTATGCTTACGCAGGCTAATCAGTCCACACAGGCTGTGCTTAGTTTGTTGAACTAAGTTAGGTTAGGATAATAAAATGTAGTAAATTGCACAAGGCTTATTTGATTACATCAGAAGTTAATGGAATTAATTGAAATAAAAAGTATAAGAAGATGACAAAAGAAGGGGGCAATTATAATGAAGAAGAAAGTATTTAAAGCTATGTTTTTAGCATTCATGCTTATTGCAACATCTGCCCTTGTTGCATGTGGTAACAAGGATACAGGCGAGGAGGCTACAAATGTTGCAGAGACATTTACTATTGATAAAGTGGCAAGTGAAGAGCTAACTACAGCAGAAGAACCTACAACGGCTCCAGGGGTAGAGATAACTACCAAAGAGGAAGTTACTACAGAGATGACTACTACACCGGTGGAAACTGCAAAGAAGGAAGAAACTACCACAAAGGCATCGCTTCCAACACAGACACCAACACAAGCCCCAACTCAAAATCCAACAGTGGCACCAACAACTAAGCCAACTGTCAGTTTGATGGATAGGTTTCACATAGCTAAGTTTCCAGCTGATAGTGAAGTTGAAGTGGTTATAGAGGGTAATTCTATTGTCATGATAAAAGGTCCAAACTGGAGAAAAGCGGCAGACTATGTAGACCCTAATTATGGTGATGGTACAAAACCTAATCCATACCCGATGTATCAATGGACGGAAGGAAGATATAGATGCGATACTACTGAAGTAACGTTGGGATACTATAGTTATGATAATGACACAACAAATACCAAGTATTCAAAAGAAGCTACGAACCTGTTCAATGAAATGGTAAATGACAAGAATTATCAAAAGTTTACAAATTGTCAGAGTACGAAAGTTGGAACGTATGGGGGAGTAGATATATATTTTAATTGTTACTTCTTGTTGAATGATTAGAAGAAGTTAACGGTGTTGATTGCTAACAGTTACTTGATATAGAAAAAGGATGATAATATTTTATAGTTATGGGGGCTGTTAAAAACAGTCCCTTTTTTGAGTAAAAAAAATAAACTAACACTTGAATGTGATAAGGCGATGTGATATAGTAATTATATTAAAAGAAAGAAGAGGCTTGTAATTATTATATGAACGAACGATTGCCACAAGATGTTATTCTAAGAAATAGGATATAAAAGAAGGAACTGGACAGTGATGATTTTATAAGTCTTTTATGTTTTCTAAACCATTTCGGTTACATTTTTCCAATTAATCTAATTGAATATTGCATGTGTGAACCTTGACAATTTAATAAAGGGCTTTACATCTTAGCAAAATCCACCTATAATAATAGTAGATATTTGTTTGAAAGGGTGGTGGAAAGGATGGAGACTGAAGGAATGAGCGATAAGGAATTATTGCAAAAAAATATTGAGGAATTTTCAAGAATTCAGAGTTATATGACACTTGCAGATAAAGATTCAGCAGTATACAAAGCGATGAAGGTAAGGTATACAGAGTTAAAGGTTATATTAACTGCATCGGGAACCAACCTAACGGAGTTGGATATAATTAAAGAATAGTAATTAAATATGCAATCTATAAACCAAGGTGTAAAGTCTTTTATTAAATATCAAGACTTCACACCTTTTTAATTTAATTTTTCTTTACTTTTTTTGTCGTGATTTGTATAATTAATATATCAAAAATTACCAGGAGGTATTCGATGAAAAAATATTTTGCAGAATTTATTGGAACCTTCGTTCTCACCTTTGTCAGCTGTGGTGCAGCGGCAATTTCCGGTGGAATCGGAGGCGTGTTGGGAGTACTTGGAATTGCAGCAGTATTCGGATTATCAATCGTTGCAATGGCTTACTCAATCGGCAACATTTCGGGTTGTCATATTAACCCGGCAGTTTCTCTTGCAATGCTTGTAAGCAAGAAAATGAGTACTAAGGATTTTATCGGTTATGTAGCATTCCAGATTCTTGGTGGCATAGCTGCCGCAGGTCTTCTTAAATTAGTAGGAAGTATGTGTGACCCGGTTATCGAAGGACTTGGAACTAACGGTTATGGTGAAGCATCATTCGTAGG
>JAZQME010000014.1:0-8992 GCA_045543195.1 Lachnospira sp. | reverse complement strand
CTCACAGAACGACATGGCTACGATCCGACTTGGTATATAGTAAGTTTGGTGAAATGTCGTTCTGTTCATCAACAATCTTTGTAGTATCGGATACAATTGGATGATTAGGCAGACCTTCAATATCAGGCATATCTGCTGTCGCAGGCATATTTTTGGAAAGAGAAAAAAGCCAAGATAATGCATTTTTGCCATGCTCTGTTAAATCGTTCATGTGAATAATTGGTTTGATTGGAATGTATTCTGAAAATGCCGTTCTAAAATCCTGTAGAAATTCAATATCAAAAACTAAGAGCAAGACACGACTTGTCTTAGGCGTATGTAAAGAGTGAATTTTATCAGGAAACGTGACAGAGATATCACCTTGTTGTAAGGAATAGGTTTGGTCTTCAATCATAATATCCAGATTACCTGATATAACAAACATCATTTCTACTTGACGATGTAAGTGAGCTGGGTATGTGTTATCGTTTGATATAAAACTACTAAATGATTCTACTCGAGATTGATAGAAAAAATTCATGGATTTTCTCCTTTTACTTATCTTGCAAAATTCTGTCACAATAGGAAAATGCCAATGGTTGATACCTAGGGTGACAATAATTAGTTATCTTGCACTTATCATAAAGAAGAAATACTAATTTGTAAAGGGGGAGTACAATTTTTGGCACAAAATACTAAGTAAGTGACTAGAAATACATGACTTGCTCTGTTACAATATGTTTTAATATGAACGAACTAATTTGGAGGATAAATTATGATGAAAGAAAACAAGATATGGAATGCAGATTGTGGTGATGGAACTTATGCCAATCCTATTCTGTACACAGACTACTCAGACCCCGATGTATGCAGAGTAGGTGATGATTATTTTATGGTGGCATCAAGCTTTTGTAATGCACCAGGACTTCCGGTATTACATTCTAAGGATTTAGTAAATTGGAAGGTGATTAGTTATGCAATTGATAAAGTACCAGGTGAACAGTTTGAACAGCCACGTCATGGATGTGGTGTGTGGGCACCTGCGATTCGCTATCATGATGGTGAGTTTATTATCTTTTTCCCAATGCCAGATGAAGGAATTTATGTAGTAAAGACCAAAGACCCATGGGGCAAGTGGGAGGAACCGACTTGTTTATTCTCTGGAAAGGGCTGGATTGACCCATGTCCATTCTGGGATGATGATGGGAAAGCATATATGGTATCTGCTTTTGCTAAGAGTAGAATCGGTTTTAAGAGTATCTTGAATCTGTGCGAGATTACCCCTGATTGCTTACAGATGATAGATGAAGGAAAACATATTTTTGATGGAAATGTAGAGAATCAAGAAACCATTGAAGGTCCAAAGATGTACAAGAGAAATGGTTATTACTATATTTTTGCGCCATCAGGTGGTGTAAAGCAAGGATGGCAGACTGTTCTTCGTAGCAAGAATATATGGGGACCATACGAGGCGCGTAATGTTATGTATCAAAAGGATACACCGGTAAATGGGCCGCATCAAGGTGCATGGGTAGATACACAGACTGGAGAAGACTGGTTTATCCATTTTCAGGATGTGTATGCAGCAGGAAGAATATGTCATCTTCAGCCTATGCACTGGGAGAATGAGTGGCCGGTTATCGGTGTTAATAAACCGGGTAATGATTATGGTGAGCCGGTTATGGAATATAAAAAGCCTAATATTGGAAAGAGCGCAGAAGAGCTTGCAGATGCTGCTAAATATCCTGTTTGTTGTCCTGACTGTACGGATGAGTTTGACGGTGACAGTTTAGGACTACAGTGGCAGTGGAACGCTAATTATGAGTCTGAGTGGTATTCTTTGGAGAATGGAAGCCTTCGCCTGAATGCAGTGGCAACCACACCGCTTAGACCATTGGGAGATGTTCGTAATCTTCTTATTCAGAAGTGGCCTGCACCGGAGTTTGTGTGTGAGACAAAGATGAATCTTGCCGGATTGCAGGAAGGTGATACAGCAGGCTTTATATCACTGGGTATGTTGTATTCAAGTATTGCTGTAGCTTGTGAGGATGGCAAGTATAGAGTTAAGCACATCAGAGGCGAACAGAACTTTGACTGCGATCAGGCATACACGAAAGAACATGTCTTAGATGTTATGACTTTGGACGATGAAGATTTCAAGGATGATGAAAGAAGTGTGTATTTCAGATATACGGTAAAACGCACCGGTTTTGAGGAGCGAAAAGAGATGGGGATTGGTGTAAAGGCACCAACAGAGGAGATTACACTGGAATTCAGCCTTGATGGAGTTAATTATGGCAATCCTATATCTATTGCTTCAAAAGCCGGACGCTGGGTTGGTGTGAAGAGCGGTGTGTTCTGCATACATAACAATAATATAAAGAGCGAAGCAGGCTATGTTACAGTTGAGTATGTGAGATATAATTAATCCGTCTGAAGAGTATATGAATTTGGAATAAAATGAAACTGCATTCATTTTTTTGCTTGACATTAACAGATGTCACGATTAAAATGAATGTGGTTTCATTTTTGTGTTTAGGAGGAAGAATATGCCTAAAGTAACGGAAGAATACATACAGAACAAGAAAAGTAAGATTGTACAAGTCGCATATGATTTATGCTTAAAGAAAACAGTCAGTACTGTTACCATGCAGGATATTATTGATGCAACGGGGTTTAGTCAGGGTGGGATTTATAGATTTTACAAGGATATAGATGAGATATTCAGAGATATGCTTGTGTATAACAGACAGAAGGTTACTATTAAGCCTCAGTTGGATGAGATTTTTGATGAAGCAGAAAACGCTGATATAAAAGCCACATTGCATAAGGTGTTTGAGCTTGTGACAAACTTTATGACACAAGAATTGATGGGGATTGTAAAGATTAATTTTGAATTATCAGTGCTTTCTATGAATGCACCTATGCGCGTGGAGAAGATATTAGGACAGATAGAGGGAACGGGTAATTTTGAATACCTTTTTATGAGAATATCGCAGTATATTACACAGCAGATTGCCAGTGGAAAAGCGGTTCCAAAGATAAGTATAGAAGAGATTTTGACGTATCTTGCTACTACATATAATGGTATAGAAATGAGTTGCATAATCAATCACTGCTACAAGAAGTTGCCACTAATGGAGTGGTATGTACCAAAGACACAGCTAAAGACTTTAGAGGTTACATTATACTACTTATTGGGATTGGAGAATTAAATTATGTTAGTACATGAATTTGTTGAAGGTAATAAACCGGTTATGGTGTTAGTACATGGAGTTTTGACACCATGGCAAATCTGGATGCCGCAGATTGAAGCATTTAAAGAACAATATAATATATATGCAATTGCACTTGATGCTCATACGGAGGAATATGCCAGTGAATTTGTGTCTATAGAGGAAGAGGTTGAAAAGATTGAGCAGTACTTTGATGACAAGAATATCGGTACTGTAGCTGCTTTGTGTGGTATATCGCTTGGGGGGAAGATAGCTTATAGGATATGGAAGAATGGCAGACTTAATGTGCGTAATTTAATCTTAGATGGGGCGCCTTTGGTATCTTGTCCTAAGTTTGCAATTAACGTTATGACTAATATGTATAAAAATATAATTCATAAGTCAAAGTTGAGAGATGAAAAGGTTATAGAAAGTTTCAAGAGAGATTTTTTGCCAGACAAATATCTGGAAAGCTATTTGAAGATAGCAGACTATATGACAGATGATTCCATAAAAAATATTGTGCATTCAGCGTTTAAGGGGGATAAGTTTGATGCGGGGTATAATAAGAGCAGAATATTGTTTATACATGGAACAAAGGGTAATGAAATACTATCGAAAAAAGCAGCTGCACGTATGAAAAAATATTATTCTGATACAGAGGTAATATGTTTTAAAGGAGATACTCATTGTTATAAGGCAATTTATGAACCTCAAAACTGGATTCAGGTTGTTGAGCAGTTTTTGAACAGAGCATAGCTAATCAACTTGTCAATCTAACTTTTATGCCTAATATCTTGCAAATGTTGGTAAAGGGTATTATAATCAAGGTGTATTGCATCCCCAAGGGAGCGATAACATTTATAGTGCTGAGCATGAATTGCCCGTGGAAGGGGCGTAGGCTTAGCTATACGGGCGGTTATGACTAGCGGCACGGAAAGAGGTTAATATGAAAGAACAATCAAAAAAGACCAGGGATATGGTAATGACGGCGATGTTTACGGCGATCATTATTGTGATGGCATTTGTGCCTTATATGGGTTATATTCCATTAGGCTTCATGAATGCAACTATAATACATATACCGGTCATCATCGGAGCAATCATCTTAGGCCCTAAGAAAGGTGCATTTCTTGGCGGCGTGTTTGGTTTGACAAGTATGATTAACAATACTATCAATCCGAACCTTACATCATTTGTTTTCTCACCATTTTACAGTGCAGACGGCGGTGCAAGCGGCAATTTTATGAGTATAATTGTTTGTATGGTGCCAAGAATTATGATAGGCGTTGTAGCGTACTATGTTTACAAGGGCATTATGAAGCTGTTTAAGAATATGAAGCATGCTAACATCCCTGCATGTGCAGTGGCGGGTGTTGCAGGTTCTCTTACTAATACAATCCTTGTAATGGGTAGTATTGCGCTTTTCTTTGGAGAGAGCTATGCGGCAGCAAAGGGGCTTGCTTTAAATGCATTGTATGGTGTAATTCTTGGTGTTGTAGGAACTAATGGTGTTCCGGAGGCTATTGTTGCAGGTATAATTGTTACACTTGTGTGCAAGGCTTTATTTGTTGTTATGAAGAGAAGCTAGGCAATAAAAGGCTGGGTAATAGAGAAGTTACGTAACAAAGAGTTAGACTTTCAATAAAAGTCAGAATGGAGATTTAGTATGAAAAAGAGAGGCAGTACAGAACTTAGAGCTAATGAAAAGGGTATGATACTTGCTATTGATATGGGTAATACTAATATAGTAATAGGTTGTGTTGATGATAATAAGGTGTTGTTTGAGGAGAGACTTTCAACAGACCGTTCTAAAACTGAACTTGAGTATGTTGTTATATTTAAGACAGTTCTTGAACTGTACGGAATTGAGCCGGAAAGTATCAAGGGGGCTATTATATCATCAGTTGTACCGCCTCTCGTTAATATTATTAAAGAGGCAGTGGAGAAGTTGGTTGGCGTGTCGCCGATGATAGTAGGACCGGGAATTAAGACGGGACTCAATCTGCTTATGGATGAACCAAGAAGAGTGGGAAGTGACTTGGTTGTAGATGCGGTGGCAGCCATTAATGAATATGGCGCTCCGGCTATTGTCATAGATATTGGGACAGCTACGACTATGTCGGTTATTGATAAGAATGGCAATTATATAGGCGGACAGATTCTGCCGGGAGTACAGGTGGCACTTGATTCGCTGGTATCAAGAACTTCACAGCTTCCAAGAATCAGTTTGGAAGCACCTGCAAAAGTGATAGGAAAGAATACAGTTGATTGTATGCAGAGTGGTCTTGTGTATGGCTATGCATCCTGCGTGGACGGTCTTTTGGAGAGATTGTCTGTTGAGATGGGAGAGAAGCTTAGTGATATTCATGTAATTGCCACAGGTGGTCTTGCAAAGGTTATAGTGCCTGAGTGCAAGCATCATATAGTTATAGACGAAGAATTATTACTTAAAGGACTTAAGATTATCTATGATAAGAATGTGGAATAGTGTTATGTCATATACATTCTTGGAAAGGAGCATATATGCTTAAAGGTAAAAATGTTTTGCTTGGGGTGACAGGCAGTATTGCAGCCTATAAGATAGCATCCCTTGCCAGTGCGTTAAAAAAGCTTAATTGCAATGTGGATGTGATTATGACAAAGAACGCTACTAATTTTATTAATCCAATAACATTTGAGACTTTGACGGGAAATAAATGTATAGTTGATACATTTGACAGAAACTTTGAGTTTAATGTGGAGCATGTTTCGTTGGCGAAGAAGGCTGATGTGGTGCTTGTAGCACCAGCATCTGCTAACTTTATAGGTAAGGCGGCGTGTGGTATAGCTGATGATATGCTTACAACCACATTTATGGCGTGCAAGTGCAAGAAAATAATCGCACCTGCTATGAATACTAATATGTATACAAACCCGATTGTTCAAGATAATATGAAGCGTCTGGAGCAGTTTGGGGTTGAAGTTATAAAGCCTGCAAGCGGTTATCTGGCTTGCGGAGATATAGGCGAAGGCAAGATGCCTGAGCCGGAAGTGCTGCTATCTTATATTCTTAGGGAAGTAGCTTATGAGAAGGATATGACAGGGCTTAAGGTGGTTGTTTCTGCCGGACCCACACGAGAGGCTATTGACCCTGTTAGATATATAACTAATCATTCCACAGGAAAGATGGGATATGCAGTTGCAGAAAATGCTATGCTTCGTGGAGCTGATGTAACCCTTGTGGCAGGTCAAACTGCTTTGGAGGATGTGCCATTTGTTAAGATGGTAAAGATAGTTTCAGCTAATGATATGTACGAGGCAGTTATGGAGGCGGCAAAGGACGCTGATATAGTGGTGAAGGCGGCAGCAGTTGCAGATTACAGACCATCAGTTGTGGCGGACAACAAGATAAAGAAAAAGGATGGCGATATGTCCATCGCTTTGGAGAGAACAAAGGATATACTGGGTACTCTAGGGGCGGAGAAGAAGCCGGGACAGTTCCTGTGCGGTTTTTCTATGGAGACTGAGAATATGCTGGAGAACTCTAAGGGTAAGCTGGTAAGAAAGAACCTTGATATGATAGTTGCTAACAATGTTAAGGTTGATGGTGCAGGATTTGGCACGGATACCAATGTGGTGACTGTTATTACGAAGGATGAGGTTAAGGAACTTGAGATAATGAGCAAGAATGATGTAGCAAAGGTAATATTTGATTGCATATTGGAGAGGAGATAATTTATGAAAGCTAAGCTTATAGCTATTGCAACTGCTGTTGTACTGGTGTTTGCCGGACTTTATTATTACATTGTACTGCCGCCGATTAACATACATGCACCGGGTTTCTGGGGCTTTGTGATATGTATTGCAGTTGTGGCAACTGTAGCAGTGGCATGTGCTGCTATTAAGGGAACAAGAACAGTTTACAAGGATAAGAAAAAAGGACATGGAACTACGCAGAGTGTAGAGATTGCATATAAGTCAACAGGCGGTCAGTATGCATTTTATGGTATGATTGGTTTGACGCTGGTGTTGATTGCTGTATTTCTGATAGGCTCACTTCTTTCTTCGGAGATTGTTAATGCATCTAAGTATCAGCAGCTTATGACAGTAGAAACAAGAAAGTTTGAAGAAGATATCAAGGAAGTTTCTTATGATAAGATACCTATTCTTGATAAAGAATCTGCAACTAATGTAGGAAACCGTGTTATGGGTAGTATGGTTGATATGGTATCTCAGTTCGAGGTTACGAATCTCTATACACAGATTAACTATGGCGGTAAGCCTGTGAGAGTTTCACCTCTTACTTACGGCAGTGTTATTAAGTGGTTTACTAATCAGTCAAATGGTATTCCTGCTTATATCAGGATTGATATGGCAACACAGGAGGCTGAATGTGTACGACTTGAAGAAGGTATGAAGTACACAGAGGGGGACCATTTTAACAGAAATATATACAGACATCTTAGATTTAACTATCCGACATATATGTTTGACAACATTAACTTTGAGATTGATGAAGAGGGTACACCTTGTTGGATATGTCCGGTTAAGAAGTACAATGTAGGTTTGTTTGGCGGTGTTACCATAGGCAGAGTTGTTATATGTAATGCTGTTACAGGTGAATGTAAAGATTACGATATATCTGAAGTTCCAACTTGGGTTGACAGAGCATTTTCGGCAGAAATGCTTATACAGCTTTATGATTATCATGGAACATTGAAGCACGGTTACTGGAACAGTGTGCTTGGACAGAAGGATTGTCTTCAGACAACAGACGGCTACAATTATATAGCCTTAGAGGATGATGTGTGGGTATACACAGGTGTAACATCCGTAGGTCAGGATGAGTCCAATGTAGGATTCGTTCTTATGAATCAGAGAACTATGGAAACACGTTACTACGAGGTTGCCGGTGCGGAAGAGTACTCTGCTATGAGTTCGGCAGAGGGTAAGGTTCAGCATCTTGGATACAATGCTACATTTCCACTTGTATTAAATGTAGGTGGTGAACCAACGTACTTTATGGCCCTTAAAGATGGTGCAGGTCTTGTTAAGAGTTATGCTATGCTTAATATTGAAAAGTATCAGACTGTTGCCATCGGTGATACGGTGGGCGAGTGTGAGCGCAATTACCTGCAGATGCTAAATGACAGTGGAATTACAACAGAGCCTGTGAAAGAAGAGAAGGAAGTATCAGGAAAAGTCGCTAAGATAGTACCGATGGTAATAGGTGGTAACAGCCATTATTATGTGGTGCTTGAGGGCTCATCAGTAATTTACGACGTTAACGCCGTAGATAACCCAAGTGTGATTATGTATGCAGTGGGAGATGAGATTAAGTTGTCTTATGTAGAGGGCGACAAGGTGAATGAAGCTAAGATAAAGTAAAGAGATTATTTAAAATGTAATTAGTGAATTCGGGGTTGCATAACACATCTTTGGTGCTATTGCAACCCCTTATTGTCCCCAAATGTAACAAATTATACGCAAAAAGGTGCAAATTATACGCAAAGTACCACAAAATTAAAGAAATGTGTTAAAATATGGAAGGTTAGTTTATAAAATCACAACTTATAAGTTTATAAATTAAAACTACAATAATAAAATCAGGAGGATGAGACTGATATGTCAAGAAAAAGAAAGCTTAAAAAGCGAATTATGAGTATCGTAATGGCTATGCTTATGATACTTACCTGCATCCCTATGTCGGGATTGACAGGAATCTTTGCGGTAAAGGCAGAAACCGGCAATGAGGCATCGGTGACTACAGCCGGCGTAGCAGGTGCCACAACAGAGTATGCCACACTGGCAGAGGC